>DAMBYU010000001.1:0-982827 GCA_032051265.1 Buttiauxella sp. | reverse complement strand
GGGAGCAGACTGTAAATCTGCCGTCATCGACTTCGAAGGTTCGAATCCTTCCCCCGCCACCATCTTCTGAAATTCCCCAGACCTGGTCCAAAGCGCATAATATTCCAGATCCCCGTTGGGGAAGGACGAGAAGCTTCGACTAAGGTTCGACTCACGTCAGTGAGAACGCGTAATACGCGATCATCCTTCCCCCGCCACCATCTTCTGAAATTCCCCAGACCTGGTCCAAAGCGCATAATATTCCAGATCCCCGTTGGGGAAGGACGAGAAGCTTCGACTAAGGTTCGACTCACGTCAGTGAGAACGCGTAATACGCGATCATCCTTCCCCCGCCACCATCTTCTGAAAGTCCCTAGTTTTATTCCAGATCCCGTCGGGGAAAGAACGCATTTGCTTGTGGTGGATGGCGCTGTCGCTTGGTATCGGCGTTGTAGAGTGGATTCACCCGCACGGTTCACGCGCAAAAAAATACCCGACCAAAGCCGGGTATTTGTCATTAATCATTAATTATTCAGCGACGAGCGCGAACAACCTGGTATCTGCGCGTTAGATATTCTACCGGCGCGCTCCATACGTGCACCAGACGGGTGAACGGGAAGAGTAAGAACAGCGTCATGCCCAGCACCAGATGCAGGCGGAAGATAAACGCCACGCCGTCCAGGTGCTCAGAGGCACCGCCCTGGAAAGTCACAACCGACTGCGCCCAGCCCACCAGCTTCATCATCTCGCTGCCGTCCATATGTTGCGCAGAGAAGGGAATGGTGATCAGACCCAGCGCGCACTGAATCATCAGCAGGCTTAAGATCAGGATATCGGCTACGGTTGACGTCGCGCGAATACGTGGGTTGAACAGGCGACGTTTAAGCAGCAGCAAGCCGCCTACCAGCGTCAGCACGCCACAGGCGCCACCGGCAATCATCGCCATTTTCTGCTTCACATCAACCGGCAAAAATGACTCATACATCCAGTGCGGGGTCAGCATGCCGAGCAGGTGACCGGCAAAAATCCCCAGAATCCCGATATGGAACAGGTTTGATGCCAGGTTCATCCCTTTCCTGTCGAGCATCTGGCTGGAGCCCGCTTTCCAAGTATACTGGCCGTAGTCATAACGCAGCCAGCTACCCAGCAGGAATACCGTACCGCAAAGGTACGGATAGATGTCATAGAAGAACACATTCAGAAAATGCATGATCACTCTCCCCCAATATTCAGATACTGCGGAGCCACGGCTCCGGCAAAACGACGCTGGTGGCTGGTAATTTCAGACTCACCGCAGCCCTGGTCGGCGATAAATTTCACCTGCTCCTCTTCCCATACCGCATCCAGCGCCTGTGGCGTATCGTCGCGGGCTTCACCGGCGATTTGCTTGCTGACGCTATCCACCGCCACGTCGCTTTCCGACAGGCCAAGCAGCACATCAAACAGCGCGGCATAATCGCTTTCACGCTGCTTCAGACGAGCGCTCAGCAAGGCCAGAATCGGCGCGACATCCTGCAGGCCGCCACGCGCTTCTGCGGCGATTCGCTGCGAAAGATATTCAAGATACAGCGGCAGGTGATCCGGCAGTTCGCGGCTGTCGATTTCCATACCGGCCTGCTCGTACTGCCCCATCAGGTTAACCATCGCCTGACCCCGATCGCGGGATTCACCATGAACGTGTTCAAACAGCAGCAGAGACGTTGCGCGACCACGGTCGAACAACTCGCTGTAGCTTGCCTGCGCATCCAGCAAATCACGGCCACACAGCACCGCGATAAAGTCATTAAGCTGCGCTGCCTGGTGCAGATTCAGCGCTTCACCTTCTGCCAGCGCATCACGAAGTTCCTGCTGATGCTGCCACAGGGCAGCATCCGGATATTCAAGCAGCCGTGAAATAACCAGAAGTTCAATCATGCGTGCGGCTCCGTTTTATTGGATACATCAATAGCGTCAATGCGTTTGCTATTGAACAGATTGAATTTGCTGTCGCTACCGTGGCAGCCGTCGCCGAAGCTGAAACCACAGCCGTTACGCTCAGGGAACGCATCCGCCGCCAGCTCACGGTGGCTGGTTGGGATAACAAAACGATCCTCGTAGTTGGCAATAGCCAGGTAACGATACATTTCCTGCGCCTGGGCTTCGGTCAGACCAACCTCTTCCAGCGCGCTGATATCGTGGAGACCGTCAACCGTTTCAGCACGTTTGTAGTGACGCATCGCCATAATGCGTTTGAGCGCGCTAATCACCGGTGCGGTATCGCCTGCAGTCAGCAGGTTTGCCAGGTACTCAACCGGAATACGCAGGCTTTCAATGTCAGGCAGAATACCGGTATGCGGCAACTGACCCGCGTCGGCCGCAGACTGAATTGGCGACAACGGCGGCACATACCAGACCATCGGCAGCGTGCGGTATTCCGGGTGCAGCGGCAGAGCCAGCTTCCAGTCAATCGCCATTTTATAAACCGGCGACTTCTGAGCGGCATCAATAACGCTTTGTGGAACGCCATCTTTTAAAGCCTGTTCGATAACCGCCGGGTCGTTCGGGTTAAGGAACACGCCCAGTTGACGCTCATACAGGTCTTTCTCATGCTCGGTGCTTGCCGCTTCTTCAATAGCATCCGCATCGTAGAGGACCACGCCGAGGTAACGAATACGTCCCACGCAGGTTTCGGAACACACTGTCGGCATACCCGCTTCGATACGCGGATAGCAGAAGATGCACTTCTCAGATTTACCGGTCTTCCAGTTGAAGTAGATTTTTTTGTACGGGCAGCCGGTGACGCACATCCGCCAGCCGCGGCATTTGTCCTGGTCGATAAGCACAATGCCGTCTTCTTCACGCTTATAGATAGCGCCGCTCGGGCAGGTGGCGACACAGGCCGGGTTAAGGCAGTGTTCGCACAGGCGCGGCAGGTACATCATGAAGGTGTTTTCAAACTGGCCGTACATCGCCTTCTGCATGTTCTCGAAGTTCTGATCTTTGGCGCGTTTTTCAAATTCGCCGCCGAGAATCTCTTCCCAGTTTGGACCCGCTTCGATTTTATTCATGCGCTGGCCGGTGATCAGCGAGCGCGGGCGCGCTATCGGCTGATGTTTACCTTCCGGCGCGTTATGCAGATGCTGATAGTCATAGTCAAACGGCTCGTAGTAATCATCGATACCCGGCAGATGGGGGTTAGAGAAGATTTTACCCAGCAGCATGGCGCGGTTGCCCATGCGCGGCTGCAGTTTGCCGTTGATTTTACGGATCCAGCCGCCCTTCCACTTCTCCTGGTTTTCCCAGTCGTTCGGATAGCCGATGCCCGGTTTGGTTTCCACGTTGTTAAACCACGCGTACTCCATCCCCTCGCGGCTGGTCCAGACGTTTTTACAGGTCACAGAACAGGTGTGACAGCCGATGCACTTATCAAGATTCAGCACCATGCCGACTTGTGAACGAATTTTCATTTTACGCTCTCCTGTTTCTGGTCGTTGCCTTCGCCGTCTAACCAGTTAATGTCTTTCATCTTACGAACGACCACGAACTCATCACGGTTTGACCCAACGGTGCCGTAGTAGTTAAAGCCGTACGCCAGCTGCGCATAACCGCCAATCATATGGGTCGGTTTCGGGCTGATACGGGTGACCGAGTTATGGATACCGCCGCGCTGGCCGGTGATTTCAGATCCCGGCAGGTTCACGATACGTTCCTGGGCGTGGTACATCATCGTCATGCCTTCCGGCACACGCTGGCTGACCACCGCACGCGCGGTCAGCGCGCCGTTTTTATTGAACACTTCAATCCAGTCGTTATCTTCAATGCCCAAATCTTTGGCATCGATTTCACTCATCCACACAATCGGCCCGCCGCGCGAGAGCGTCAGCATCAACAGGTTATCGCTGTAGGTGGAGTGAATGCCCCATTTCTGGTGCGGCGTCAGGAAGTTCAGCGCTTTTTCCGGGTTGCCGTTGGATTTTTTACCCATCACGCCTTTCACCGAGCGGGTGTCGATCGGCGGACGGTAAACCAGCAGGCTTTCGCCGAAATCACGCATCCACTGATGATCCTGATAGAGTTGCTGACGGCCGGAAAGCGTACGCCATGGAATCAACTCGTGAACGTTGGTGTAGCAGGCGTTATAAGAGACATGCTCATCTTCAAGTCCGGACCATGTCGGGCTGGAGATAATTTTACGCGGCTGGGCCTGGATATCGCGGAAGCGAATTTTCTCTTCTTCCTTCGGCTGCGCCAGATGCGTATGGTCACGACCGGTAAACTCGCTAAGCGCAGCCCAGGCTTTCACCGCCACCTGACCGTTGGTTTCTGGCGCAAGCGTCAGGATCATTTCTGCAGCGTCGATCGCCGAGTTGATCATCGGCTGGCCTTTCGCCGGGCCTTCTGCCTTGGTGTAATTGAGCTTACGCAGCAGATCCATTTCGGTCTGGGTGTTCCAGGCAATGCCCTTCCCGCCGTTGCCGATGGTTTCCATCAGCGGGCCGATAGAGGTGAAGCGCTCATAAGTTGCCGGATAGTCACGCTCTACCACCATCAGATGCGGAGCGGTTTTACCAGGAATCAGGTCGCATTCGCCTTTTTTCCAGTCCATTACGCCGAACGGTTGCGCCAGTTCCGCCGCGGAATCGTGCTGAATCGGCAGCGTCACCACGTCGGTTTCTTTACCCAGATGACCTACGCAGACCTCAGAGAATTTCTTCGCGATGTCTTTGTAGATTTCCCAGTCGCTTTTTGACTCCCAGGCCGGGTCTACAGCGGCAGAAAGCGGATGAATAAACGGATGCATATCCGAGGTATTCATATCGTCTTTCTCATACCAGGTCGCGGTTGGCAGGACGATATCGGAATAGAGGCAGGTGCTCGACAGGCGGAAGTCCAGCGTCACCACCAGATCCAGCTTGCCGTCGAGGCCGTTGTCTACCCACTCAACCTCTTCCGGCATTACGCCGCCTTCCACGCCCAGATCTTTACCCTGAATACCGTTCTCGGTTCCCAGCAGATACTTGAGCATGTACTCATGGCCCTTACCGGAAGAGCCCAGCAGGTTTGAACGCCAGACGAACAGGTTGCGTGGATGGTTGTTGCCCGCGTCCGGCTGCTCTGCCGCAAAGCGAATGTCGCCGCTTTTGAGCTGCTGTACGGTGTAATCCGCAGGGGACAGGCCAGCCGCTTTCGCCTGAGCCGCAATGGTCAGCGGGTTAGTATTCAGCTGTGGCGCAGACGGCAGCCAGCCCATGCGCTCAGCGCGCACGTTAAAATCAATCAGATGGCCGCTATAGCGGGATTTATCCGCCAGTGGAGAAAGCAACTCTTCCGCCGTTAACGACTCGTAACGCCACTGGCTGGAGTGATTGTAGAAGAAGGAGGTGCTGTTCATATGACGCGGCGGACGCTGCCAGTCAAGGGCGAACGCCAGCGGTGTCCAGCCGGTTTGCGGACGCAGCTTCTCCTGACCTACGTAGTGTGCCCAACCGCCGCCGCTCTGACCAACGCAGCCGCAGAAGACCAGCATATTGATCAGGCCACGGTAGTTCATGTCCATGTGGAACCAGTGGTTCATCCCGGCACCGACGATGATCATCGAACGGCCGTGCGTTTTATCCGCGTTGTCTGCGAACTCACGGGCGATACGGACGATGTTCTGACGAGAAACACCGGTGATCTGCTCGGCCCAGGCTGGGGTATAAGCTTTTACATCGTCGTAGCTGGTAGCACAGTTTTCATCGTTCAGACCACGCTCCAGACCATAGTTCGCGAGGGTCAGATCGTAAACGGTGGTCACTAAAGCGCTTGTGCCGTCGGCCAGCTGAATGCGTTTTACCGGCAGCTTGTGCATCAGCACATTATCAAGCTTAACGTTGCTGAAGTGTTCGCTGCTTTCGCCGCCGAAGTACGGGAAGCCAACGTCAGCCACTTCATCATGGCTGCCGAGCAGGCTCAGGCGCAGTTCGGTTTCCTCACCGCTGGTGCCGTCGCGCTGCTCCAGGTTCCACTTGCCCTTCTCGCCCCAGCGGTAGCCGATGGAGCCTGTCGGTGCCAGCAGATCGCCGCTATGGTTATCGACAGCAACGGTTTTCCACTGCGGGTTGTTTTCCTGGCCCAGACCATCCACCAGATCGGATGCCCGCAGCATGCGGCCTGCGGCATAGAAGCCGTCGCGCTCTTCGAGCATCACCAGCATAGGCATGTCGGTATAGCGACGCACATAGTCGGTAAAGTACTGGCTTGGGTTGTCCAGATGGAACTCGCGCAGCATGACGTGGCCCATCGCCAGCGCCATTGCCGCATCGGTACCCTGTTTCGGAGCCAGCCACTGATCGCACAGCTTGGCGATTTCAGCGTAATCCGGCGTGACCGCAACGGTTTTGGTGCCTTTGTA
The DNA here is from genome assembly GCA_032051265.1 of Buttiauxella sp. GTDB lineage: Bacteria > Pseudomonadota > Gammaproteobacteria > Enterobacterales > Enterobacteriaceae > Dryocola. The sequence goes on along the minus strand of DAMBYU010000001.1, from coordinate 976,475 downwards.
ACGCACTTCCGTGAAGAAGTGCGCGTCCGGTGTACGGGTCTGCGGAACGTTAGAACCCCAGGCGATGATGTAGCTGGAGTTGTACCAGTCGGCGGACTCCGGCACGTCGGTTTGCTCGCCCCAGGTCATTGGCGACGCAGGCGGCAAATCGCAATACCAGTCGTAGAAGCTCAGGCAGGTGCCGCCAATCAGAGAAAGGTAGCGCGCGCCGGATGCGTAAGAAACCATCGACATAGCAGGGATCGGCGAGAAACCGGCGATACGGTCAGGGCCGAAGGTTTTGGCGGTAAAGACGTTTGCCGCCGCAATCAGCTCGTTAACTTCCTGCCAGCTTGAGCGGACAAAACCACCGCGACCGCGGGCTTGTTTATAGCTTTTTGCTTTTTCCGGGTCGTTGATGATTGAAGCCCAGGCGTTAACCGGATCGGCATGGCGGGTTTTCGCTTCGCGCCAGAGTTTAATCAGACGCTTGCGCATCAGCGGGTATTTCAGGCGGTTAGCGCTGTAGAGATACCAGGAGTAGCTGGCGCCGCGAGGGCAGCCGCGTGGCTCATGGTTTGGCATATCAGGGCGAGTACGCGGGTAGTCGGTTTGCTGGGTTTCCCAGGTGACCAGACCGCTTTTTACATAAATCTTCCAGCTACAGGAACCGGTGCAGTTTACACCGTGGGTGGAACGCACAACTTTGTCATGCTGCCAACGCTGGCGGTAGCCTTCTTCCCAATCGCGATTGGTATCGAGCAGCTGGCCATGTCCATCGGCAAAGGGTTCGCCCTTCTGTTTGAAGTAACGAAACCGGTCAAGAAACTTGCTCATCGGAGTTCTCCTGATGTGGAGCCTGGAGGCTCTATCTTATGAAATCGACATTGCTGATTTGCAGGCACGGTAACGCGCTCATATGGCAGGAGAATTGATAACGATCAACTGTGCCGGGGTTGTTTGTCAGACAAAAAACCCCATCTACCACCAAAGTAGGATTTTATTTATCTGTGTAACCGCCTGTTTATAAAATAAAATTTCATACATTCCGCGTCAGGGAGGTACAAAAATGCCCCACGGGGGTATTTGGGGGTAGGTAGCCTGCCGGACCGGTGACTGCTCCGGTGGTAAGGAGGCGTTCCCCTTTGTTTGTCGGTTAGTATGTTGTAACTATTAAGGAATAAAAAAAGCGCAGCCGAAGCCGCGCAAGGGATAACCAAATGGTCAATCGGTTACCGGGATGATTTACGGCCATAGACGGCCCAGGTAATCACCACGCAAACTATGTAAAACACCACAAAGACTTTCATCGCGCCTGCCGGCGAGCCGGTCAGCGTCAGTGAGGTCCCGAATGCTTTAGGAATAAAGAACCCACCTACCGCGCCAATCGCCGAGATAAAGCCCAGCGCCGCTGCGGTGTCCGTTGCCGCTTCGCGCATCGCCTGCTCTTCAGAGCCGCCCGCCGCTTTTACACGATCCATCGTCAGCTTACGGAAGATCACGGAGATCATCTGGAAGGTAGAGCCACTGCCCAGACCGGCCGTCAGGAACAGCATCAGGAAGACGCCGAAGAAGGCGATGAAGTTTCCACCCACGCCGTCGTGCGGCAGCGTGGTAAACAGCAGCAAGCTGAACGCAGCCATGAACACAAAGTTTATCAGCGAGACTTTCGTACCACCCCAGCGGTCAGAAATAGCGCCACCGGCAGAACGCGCCAGCGCGCCAAACAGCGGGCCGAAGAAGGCGAAGTGCAGGATATCCACATCCGGGAACTGGGTTTTTGACAGCATGGCAAAGCCCGCAGAGAAGCCGATAAACGAGCCGAAGGTTGCCAGGTACAGCAGTCCCATAATCCACAGGTGGGCGCGTTTAAGCACCGGTAACTGCGCACGCAAAGAGGCTTTTGACGCGGACAGATCGTTCATGCCAAACCAGGCAGCGAGAGTGAGCACCGCAAGGAATGGCACCCAAATCCACGCGGCATTTTCAAGGAACAGCATGGTGCCGTCTGCCTGAGCCACACCGGTGCCGCCAAATACGGCAAACATTGAGAGCGAAATCACCAGCGGCGCAACAAGCTGCATTACGCTCACGCCGAGGTTACCCATCCCGCCGTTAATCCCCAGCGCCCCGCCCTGTTTTGATTTAGGAAAGAAGAAGCTGATATTTGCCATGCTGGAGGCAAAGTTTGCCCCGGCGAAGCCGCACAGCAGAGAAATGGTGATGAAAGTGCTAAATGGCGTACTGGTATCCTGCACCGCAAAGCCCAGCCAGACGCAGGGAATAATCAGGATGCCGGTGCTAAAGGCGGTCCAGCGACGGCCGCCAAATATTGGCACCATGAAAGAGTAAGGCACGCGCAGCAGTGCGCCGGAGACAGAAGGCAACGCCGTCAGCATAAACAATTGATCGGTGGTAAATGTAAAGCCGACTTTATTAAGGTTGACCGCAACAGCACTGAATAACATCCAGACGCAAAATGCCAGCAGCAGGCTCGGAACCGAAATCCACAGATTACGGCTGGCAATGTGGTGACCGCGGGTTTGCCAGAATTCCGGCTCATCCGGGCGCCAGTCTGTGATCAACGCCCCCGATTTCTGCTCGCTGGCGGATGACTGAGACATAAACACCTCAAGGTTTGTGTGAGTAATTGCGGTCACATTAGGGAGTATTGCTGTTTCTAATTTGATGCAAATCAAGGGATAACCGAACAAAACGCTGGGCGAAATTTAGCCATGATTCTTTGTGAGTAACGCTTGCGAGGAAAAAAAATGTATTTATTCAGCAGGCTGAGGAAAATTATGCCGACGATTGACCAGGGTTATGCCACCCGCGGCAATTAATGGGTAATCACAAGGGGGTATGGGTATACTCCAGAGGATAGCTGAGAATATCCCTCTGTTGTTACGATAATGCCTTACCCGGAGCGTGCTCGCCTTATGTTGAAACGCCTGTTTTCCCCCTTAACCCTGGTCAACCAGCTCGCGCTTATCGTGCTGTTACTGGCGACGTTAGGTATCGTGGGAATGAGCCTTGCCAGCTTGCTTGCACAGGGAATACAGGGTAACGCCCACGCCATCAATAAGGCCGGGTCGCTGCGTATGCAAAGCTATCGCCTGCTGGCTGCCATTCCGCTTACCGCAAAAGACGACGCCCTGTTCAACGAAATGGAGCAAACTACCTGGAGCGAGGATTTGCAACAGGCGGCGCGCCGTGATGGCCAACAGGCACAGCTTGACGAGATCCAGCATTACTGGCGCGACACGCTCGGACCCGCCATGAAAAGCGCTGAAAACGCGCAGCAGGTCACGCCGCACATTGCCCAATTTGTGGGCCGTATTGACCAGCTGGTGAGCTCGTTCGACAAAACCACCGAACTGCGTCTTCATCGCGTTATCCTCCTTCAGCAGGGCATGGTGGCATTGATGGGACTGCTGCTGGTCTTTACCGTCGTCTGGCTGCGCAAGCGTCTGCTCCGCCCCTGGCGGCAGCTCCTGAACATGGCTTTTGCTATCGGGCAAAAGGATTTCACCCATCGGGTAAATATTACCGGTCGCAACGAAATGGCCACGCTCGGCATGGCGTTCAACAGCATGTCAGCGGAACTGGCCGAAAGTTATGCCGGGCTTGAACAACGCGTGCGGGAAAAAACAGCCGGGCTTGAGCAAAAGAATCAGATCCTCTCTTTTCTTTACCAGGCAAACCGCCGCCTTCATTCCCAGGCCCCGCTATGCCAACGGCTTTCACCGGTATTAAGCGAACTGCAAAAGCTTACGCCGCTGCGCAATATTGAACTGCGCGTCTATGAATACGAAGACGAAGAAAGCTACGACGAATATACCTATCAGCCGGACAGTAGCTGCGTGGAGAAAGGCTGTCATCTCTGCCCGCGGGAACAGGCGCCTGAGCCGGTTGAAACTACCGCGCTGAAGTGGCGATTAACCGATAATCATGTTCACTATGGCCTGGTGCTGGCGCAACTGCCGCTGGGCAGCAGTCTTACGGTTGACCAACAGCAGCTAATCTCAACGCTGGTTGAACAGCTTACCGCAACCCTCGCGCTGGAAAGACAGTATGAACACCAGCAGCAGCTGGTGGTCATGGAAGAACGCTCCGCCATCGCTCGCGAACTGCACGACTCCATTGCCCAGTCGCTCTCCTGTCTGAAAATGCAGGTCAGCTGCCTGCAGATGCAAGGTGAAAACCTGCCTGAGCAAAGTCGTGATTTGCTGGGGCTGATGCGTAGCGAACTCAATACCTCATGGCGTCAGCTGCGCGAGTTACTGACCACCTTCCGCCTGCAACTGATCGAGCCTGGATTGCGGCCGGCTCTTGAATCAAGCTGCCTTGAGTTCAGTGAAAAACTCGGTTTTGCGGTGGCGCTGGACTATCAGCTGCCGCCACGCCTGGTGCCGTCGCATCAGGCCATTCATCTGGTGCAAATCGCCCGCGAAGCGTTAAACAATAGCCTCAAACATGCCCAGGCTTCAGCATGCGGCGTGAGCGTCGTGCGCCAGGATAAGCAGGTTAAACTCACCGTATGGGACAACGGCCGCGGTATTCCGGATAACGGAGAGCGACGCAACCATTACGGCCTTATTATTATGCGAGACCGTGCGCAAAGCCTGAAAGGGGATTGCCAGATACGGGCTCGTGCAGGCGGCGGCACTGAAGTGGTCGTCAGTTTTATGCCCGAAGCACATTTGTCTTCTGCCACAGGAGTAAATAATGAGTAGCCCGAACCCGGAAGCAGCAACCATATTGCTGATAGACGATCACCCGATGCTACGGAGCGGCGTCAAACAGTTAATCAGCATGGCGCCGGAGCTGGCGGTTGTCGGTGAAGCCGGAGACGGCGCTCAGGGCGTGCAGCTTGCAGAATCCCTGGATCCAGATCTGATCCTGCTCGATTTAAATATGCCCGGCATGAACGGCCTGGAAACGCTCGACTGCCTGCGTGAAAAGCCGCTCTCCGGACGCATTGTGGTGTTTAGCGTCTCAAATCACGAAGAGGATGTGGTTACCGCTCTGAAACGAGGAGCCGACGGCTACCTGCTAAAAGATATGGAGCCGGAAGATCTGCTTAAAGCCCTGCAGCAGGCGGCAGCCGGTGAAATGGTATTAAGCGAAGCGTTAACGCCGGTGCTGGCGGCAAGCCTGCGCGCCAACCGCGCAACGACCGATCGTGACGTGAACCAGTTGACGCCACGCGAACGCGATATCCTCAAGCTCATCGCCCAGGGCCTGCCGAACAAAATGATCGCCCGCCGTCTGGATATCACCGAAAGCACCGTCAAGGTGCATGTGAAACACCTGCTGAAAAAGATGAAGCTCAAATCCCGCGTTGAGGCGGCGGTCTGGGTACATCAGGAACGTATTTTGCCCTCTTCCGGTAGCAGATCGTAACGGGGATCTACTGCCGGATCCGCCAGCAGCGGCTCCGCCTGCTTGAGGGTGATCCAGTTCGACGTCGCTTTTTGCCCTTTATCATCCTCAATCGTCACCGACAGACGCCAGAGGTTTTCTGCCCCATCCTGCCTTGCCGGAACGATCACGCTCCAGCCGTCCGTGCTGCGGTTATTCGGCGGAGGCGTCAGGCTAAGCGCCTGCGTATCTCCCTGCCAGCTAATCTGACGGATCTTGTGGCTGGCGCGCACCTGAAGCTTAAGCTGCACCGTTTCCCCGGGATGCAGCTCCCAGGGCGGCGTCGCCAGAAATACGGACAACGTTTTACGCTGACGATATTCCATCACCGGTAAATTGTTGCGTTCGACGCTGTCGTAGCGGCTGCCGCGCAGTGAACTGGTGGTGGCCACTTCGCCTGCGGAAAGCTGTTTTCCCAGCGGTACGCCAAAGCGGTAGTTGAGTTTCAGGCCCAGGTTTTCCTGCGACACGCCGCTTTCGCCCTGTTTATGCTGCGCGGTTAGCGTCACCAGCGGAACCGGCGTGTAATTCAGCCCCATGGTCACGGCGACCGGATTGCGGTAGCCCGTGCCGCTGTCGAACAAATCTACGCGGTCGCCGAAATATTGTTCCAGGCTGACGCTGGTAAAAATATGCCGATAGAACGGCAGCCAGGCCTGGGCGGTAACGTCGTAACCCCGTGCCAGCCGCTGTTCCAGCGTCTCCGTTTCGCCCTGCCAGCCGTTAAGCGGCTGGTAATAGTTAGCCGACAGACGCAGGTATTCCCCCCATGCCTCGGCGCCAAACCCGGCGCGCTGGAGGTTACTGGCAAGCTGGCTGTCGTAAAAGGTGTTATAGCCCAGCAGCCAGGTTCCTGCCACCCAACGTTGCCCGGCACCGAGATTGCCCACCAGCCCGTCATCCTGCTGGGTGAAACCCACCTCGCTCCAGGTCAGATAACGATTGTTATCGGCCCATGGCGTAAACATCGCACCGTTGCTGCCGTTCCAGTTACCGTGCTCATCCACTTTCAGATTTAAACTGGCCTTGCCCCAGGGAGAGAGCAGCGACTCCGCCTCATTAGTCACTTTATTGGTCAGCACATCGCGCAGGCTGGTAAAAGCAAACAGACGCGCCTGCTCGCCTGCGTCCAGCCCATTATCGATCATGCTGGCCTCGCCAAATTGCTTGGCCATTTCGGCAATGTGTTTTGCTGCGGCGTCCGTTTCCGGGGCGAGACCCAGATTGGGCAGCTCGTTCGGCGTGGTGGTAATGGGGGTTGAAGCTTGTTCGATAAACGTCTGGCGGGTACCGGCGCTCCCTCCGGTACAGAGGAGTGCATAAGAGAGGGTAAACAGCGGCACGGATTTTCTTAACATGCGGAAATTATAACATATCGCATTTCTGGATTTCAGCGCTACGCTTAAAGCTCCTGCCTTTTGAGCATACAACTATGAAAACCTCGCTACGCTTGCTATCCGCCGTTTTACTGTTTGGCTGTTTTGCGGCACAGGCCGAAGGGCTGTTTATGCTTCAGTCTCCCGATTTTGCGGATAACGCCATGCTGCATAAAAAGTACGCCGGAAACGCGAAGGAAAACCCTAACTGTACCGGTAAAAACCTTTCCCCCGCCGTGGTGTGGAGTAACGCCCCTGCCGCAACGCAAAGCTATGCGTTGATAATCCACGATCCCGAAGGCGCTAAAGGCCTCGGCGTAACCCATCTTGTCGCTTATAACATTCCCGCAAGCCTGACGGGATTTGCCCCCAACGAACTGCGCGATGGTAAAGGTTTCACCGGCGGTAAAAATACTCCCGGCACCCAGGCTTATTATGGTCCTTGCCCACCGCCGGGCAGCGGCGCGCATCATTATACCTGGACGCTTATCGCCACCGATTTACGCGCGGACGCCCTCCCTGCAGGGTTGACCCGCGAACAGCTGTTGGCAAAGCTTAAAGATCATGCGCTGGCGGCAGCCGGTTTAATTGGCCGTTTTGGTCAGTAATGCCCGCAGTTCAGGGATGCAGGAGCCGCAGTTGGTCCCACACTGAAGTTTCTCCCCCAGCATCGTTACGGACTGGCATCCCGTAGCGATTGCGGCGAGGATAGTTTTCTCGCCCACGCTAAAGCAGCTGCAAATTGTTTTCCCCGTATCGATTACCGCACCGGGTGCTTTCCCCGCCAGTAAAAGATGTCGTTCAGCAGGCGTCAGCGAGCCGTTTGCAAACGCCGCCAGCACGGCGCTATGGTTAATCTCCGGCCAGCTTTTCCCGGCATAAAAAGCCAGCTGCAGCTCCCCTTCGCGCCATGCCAGCAGATGGTAAAACTGGCCGTCTGCGCAAGCCGTCTGCAGCTGCCAGCCACGGCCTGCGGCCAGCGTCTCAAGCCAGGCGACAGACGAGCTGTCTGCGGCGCACAAAAAATGCTCTATGCCAGGCGATGCCTGACGCCACCACTGAATATCCTCGGCAAAAGCGAGGGTATCGCGGGCGAAAACCTCCCCCTGCCACGCAGGCTGCCAGCGCTGAATACGCACCGCCGTTTGCTTGCTTTCCGGCTGCCCCGAGTGCGGGTCACACACGTCTGCCACCAGGCTATTGATCTGCCCCTTACGGGCAAATTGCTGACTCCAGTGCATCGGTACAAAAACGCTGCCCGCCTGCTGGTTCACGCTAACCTGCGCCCGGGCCACCATTGCTCCTCGCCGCGAGGCGATTCGCACCAGCGCAGTATCCTGTATACCGTAGCGCTGAGCGTCATAAGGATGAATTTCGAGAAGCGGCATGTTGATATGCTGCATTAGCCGCGGCACGCCGCCGGTGCGGGTCATGGTGTGCCACTGATCGCGGATGCGCCCGGTATTGAGAATCAGCGGATAAAAGCGATCTGCGACGGCTTGCGGCAATTCAGGCTCAACCGGCACCAGCTGGAATTTGCCCCCTGCCCGCCAGCTTTTAAAAGCCACATCTCCCTTCGTCGTAACCGGCCAGCGTACGGGTTCCAGCGCGTCATATTGCTCGCGGCTCAGCTTTGCCAGCCCGCTGATATCAAACGCCCGCGAGCCATCATTTTCGTATCCCGAAAGCGCCGCATGCTCGCAGAAGATCTCCTGCGGATGCTGCCAGCCAAACGCATCGCCAAAGCCCAGGCGACGGGCGATTTGTGAGATAATCCACCAGTCGGCACGCGCCTCGCCTGGCACGGGCAAAAATGAACGTTGCCTGGAAATGCGCCGCTCGGAGTTTGTTACCGTTCCGTTCTTCTCCCCCCAGGCCTGCGCCGGGAAACGCACGTTTGCGTAGCGCCCGGTGTCGGTATGCCGGGCCACGTCGGAGACAATCACCAGCGGACATTTCGCCAGCATAAGTTCCACACGAGCGGCGTCAGGAAGCGATACCACCGGGTTAGTGCCCATGATCCACACGGCTTTTACTTCCTCGCGGCCAATCGCCTCAAACAGCTCCACCGCCATTAATCCCGGCGTTTCGGCTATCCGCTCGCTGCCCCAGAACCGCCCAAGCCTTGCGATATCCGCCGGTTCAAAATTCATATGACAGGCAAGCTGGTTCGCAAGCCCGCCCACTTCACGCCCGCCCATCGCATTTGGCTGTCCGGTCAGCGAAAAGGGACCGCAACCGGCTCGCCCCAGTTTGCCGCTCGCCAGATGCACATTGATGATGGCGTTACACTTATCGCTGCCGCTCGACGACTGATTGATGCCCATGGTGTAGAGCGACATAGCGCGGTCGGCCTGGCTGAACCACTGCCAGAATGTCTGCACCACATCGGCTTCAAGCTGACAAAAATCGGCGCACTTCGCCAGTGACCAGCCGTTGGCGATGGCGAGGGCTTCCGTCTGACCGTCGAACTGCTCTGCCGCCAGCGGCTGCTGTAGATGGAGATAATTCAGCAGCCCGACAAACAGCCCCGCATCGCTGCCCGGCCGTAGGGCGAGATGCAGATCGGCAATATCACAGGTGGCGGTGCGCCGCGGATCGATAACCACCACTTTCATCTGCGGACGCTGCTGTTTTGCCTGCACCAGACGCTGATACAGCACCGGATGCGCCCACGCCGCGTTAGATCCCACCAGCACCACCAGATCCGTTTGCTCAAGATCCTCATAGCTGCACGGCACCGCATCGGCACCGAAAGCGCGTTTGTACCCCACCACCGCCGACGACATACACAGGCGCGAGTTGGTGTCGATATTGGCCGAACCGATAAATCCCTTCATCAGTTTATTTGCCGCGTAATAATCTTCAGTCAGCAGCTGTCCGGAGGCATAGAACGCCACGGCCTGCGGGCCATACTCATCGATGATTGTCCGTAACCGCTGCGCGGTATGCGCAAGCGCTGCGTCCCATTCCACGCGCTCGCCTTCGATTTCCGGATAGAGCAGGCGACCGTCCAGGCCCAGGGTTTCCCCAAGCGCCGCGCCTTTCACACACAGCCGCCCAAAATTCGCAGGATGTTGTTCGTCCCCGATAATTTCGTAACGCCCGGTTTCCGTTTGCCGGGCCGCCACGCCGCATCCTACGCCGCAGTAGGGGCAGGTAGAGCGCACCACGGCATTCATGATGCCTCCGCACGCAGAATCAGCGCCTGGCTCCCCACCCACACGGTACCCTGCTCCACTTTCACCGGCCAGGCACGAACCGCCAGCTCGCCGTCCTGGGTGCGTCCGTCACGCAGGCGAATACGATGTTTGTAGAGCGGAGAAATGACGACTGGCTCACCGGACGCGTCACCAACGATGCCGCGGGAAAGTACGTTGGCGTCGCTGCCTGGCTCCAGGTTATCCAGCGCGTAAATGGCATCGCCAAAGCGGAACAGGGCGATTTGCTGCTCTCCTAAACGTGCGCCAATCCCCGCCTGGGGCGGGATAGCGCTGATATCGCATACCGCCTGCCACGGTTTTGCAGGCGTGTTCGCCGGCTGATGAACGACTTCGTAAACCGGCTGTAGCTGTCCGCGTAATGTCTGGCGCTGCACGGCTTCGTCCGGCTGTTCGCTATTGACATAAGAGCGGAACAGCGCCAGACGATCCGGGCTGTTGAGCGTGGTTTGCCATTCGCACTGGTAAGTCTCCACCACGCCCGCCATCTCTTTTTCCAGCTCGTCGCCAAGGCCGAGACTGTCGTTAAGCACCACTTCGCGCAGGTATTCAATGCCCCCTTCCAGGTTATCCATCCAGGTACTGGTGCGCTGCAGGCGGTCGGCGGTGCGGATATAGAACATCAGGAAGCGGTCGATAGTGCGGATCAGCGTTTCACGGTCAAGGTCGCTTGCAAACAGATCCGCGTGACGCGGTTTCATGCCGCCGTTGCCGCACACATACAGATTCCAGCCTTTGTCAGTAGCAATCACCCCAACATCTTTGCTCTGGGCTTCCGCACATTCGCGGGTGCAGCCGGAAACCGCCATTTTAATTTTATGCGGCGAACGCAGGCCCTTGTAGCGATTCTCCAGCTCAATGGCGAGGCCCGTCGAATCCTGCACGCCATAGCGACACCAGGTTGAACCCACGCACGATTTCACCGTGCGCAGCGATTTTCCGTAGGCGTGGCCGGTTTCAAAACCGGCTGCCACCAGCTCTTCCCAGATGGCAGGAAGCTGCTCCAGACGGGCGCCGAAAAGATCGATACGCTGTCCGCCGGTAATTTTGCTGTAGAGCTGGTAGCGTTTTGCCACCTGACCGATGGCGATCAGGCCGTCCGGCGTGATTTCTCCGGCGGCGACGCGCGGCACAACCGAGTAAGTGCCATCTTTCTGGATGTTAGCGAAGTAGCGGTCGTTGGTGTCCTGCAGCGGCAGATGCGCGGGTTTGAGCAAATATTCGTTCCAGCATGATGCCAGCACCGAAGCCGCAAGCGGCTTACAGATTTCGCAGCCGTCCCCATGGCCGTAACGGTTGATAAGCTGCTCAAACGTGCGGATGTGGTTGACGCGCACCAGGTGATAGATCTCCTGCCGCGAGTACGGGAAGTGTTCGCAGATATCCTTTTTCACCTCCACGCCCTGCTCCTGCAGCTGGTACTCCATCACCTGTTTGACCAGTGCTGAACAACCGCCGCAGCCGGTCGCCGCTTTGGTGCAGGCTTTAATCGCCCCGATGTCTCCCGCACCGCCGCTCACCGCCGCGCAGATATCCGCTTTGCTGACGTTATGGCAGGAGCAAATCTGCGCGCTGTCCGGCAGTGCCGCCACGCCCAGCCCCTTCGGCGCACCGCCGGCAGAAGCAGGCAAAATCAGGCTCTCCGGCTGAGCCGGGAGCGCCATGCCGTTAAGCATCATTTGCACAAGCGTTGCGTATTCACTGCTGTCGCCCACCAGCACGCCGCCGAGCAGCGTTTTGTTATCCGCCGAGACGACAATCTTTTTATAGATTTGCTGCGGTCCGTTGGTCCACTGATAGCTCAGGCTACCGGGCGTGCGGCCATGTGCATCGCCGAAGGAGGCCACTTCAACGCCAAGCAGTTTAAGTTTGGTGCTCATATCCGCGCCAGTGAATGCTGACTCCTGTCCGGCAAGCGTCGCTGCCGCCACGCGAGCCATCTGATAGCCCGGCGCGACCAGGCCAAAGATTTTCCCTTCCCACAGGGCACATTCCCCGATGGCAAAAATTGCGCTATCGCTGGTCTGGCAGATATCGTTGATAACGATGCCGCCGCGTTCACCAAGAGTAAGATCGCTTGCGCGTGCAAGCGCGTCCTGGGGGCGGATCCCGGCGGAGAAGACGATTAAATCAGTTTGCAGCGTTTCCCCGTCGGCAAAATTAAGCTGTAAACCTTCCGCTTCGGTGATGGCCGTGGTGGCTTTGCTGGTATGCACCTGCACGCCAATTTCAGCGATCTTCTCGCGCAGCATGGACGCCCCGGCGTTATCCAGCTGTACCGCCATCAAATTTGGCGCGAACTCAACCACGTGCGTTTCCAGGCCAAGCTGTTTTAGCGCGTTCGCCGCTTCCAGGCCCAGCAGGCCGCCGCCAATCACCACGCCGCGTTTACCGCAGCGCGCATGCTCCGCGATGGCATCCAGATCGTCCAGCGTGCGGTAAACAAAACAGCCCGGCAGATCGTTGCCCGGCACCGGCGGCACAAACGGGAACGAGCCGGTGGCGAGCACCAGTTTATCCCAGTAAGTTTCGTGCCCGTTGCTGTCGCGCACCACGCGCTGCTGGCGATCTATCGCCACAACTTTGCTGTTACAGCGCAGCTCGATACCATGTTCATTAAAGAAATCACCCTGCACCATGGAGAGCGATTCAGCGCTGCGTCCGGCAAAATATTCCGAGAGATGAACGCGATCGTAAGCCGGATGCCGCTCTTCGCCGAAAACCACGATGTGAAAGCTTTTATGCAGCCCCAGCGCCACGCACTGCTCCAGAAAGTGGTGCCCGACCATGCCGTGCCCAATCACTACCAGCGTTGATTTTGTCATGTCGTCATTTCCGGCAGCCAGCGGCTGCTCATCAGAGTGGAATTCATCAAACAGCACGGCGGATGTGACGGATGCCGCGCTGAGTAAGGTGTTGGTCAGAAAGTTTGCCGACTGGATATCGCCCATCAGCAGAGCGCCCACCAGCCGATCGTCGCGTAAATGCAGGCAGCGGTAATGCCGGGAAAGCGGGTCGAAGGTGGTGAGAACACGAGTGCCTGCCTGTTCGCTAAGATCGCCTGCCGAAAAGAGCGGAATACCGCTGACCTTGAGGCGAGTTCCGCGATCCTCATAACGGAAGTCCGTTGTGGCAACGCAGGCCAGGCGCGCGGCTAAAACATCGGCCTGTTGCAGACAGGGCGCGACCAGCCCCCAGGTTTGCCCGTCGATTTCGCAGCATTCTCCCAACGCGCTAACGTGCGGGACATCGCTGCGCAACTGTGCGTCTACGATGATGCCTTGCTGGCACGGAATACCTGCCTGCCGGGCCAGAGCGATATTTGGCTTTACTCCTGTTGCGATAATTACGCGTCCTGCGGGCAGCACCTTGCCGTTGCTTAACACGACGTTCTGCTCATCAATGCGATCAATGCTGCAATTTAGCTGGCAGGAAATGCCGCGTCCGGCCAGGGATTGTTCAAGGAGCTCGCCCGCCTGTTGATTAAGCTGAATATCCATCAGCCATGCCTTGCGATGAACAAGCGTGACGCGAACGCCGCGTGCATGCAGCGCCGCGGCAGCTTCCACGCCAAGCAAACCACCGCCGAGCACCACGGCATCACCTTTGCCGCTGAGGATCGCATCCACATCTGCCAGCGTGCGAAAACCGTGAACGTGAGGAAGCCGGTGCCCGTCAATGGGCGGAATAAAAGGCAGCGATCCGGTTGCGAACACCAGCTCGTCATACTCCATCGTGCGTTTAGCTGTACGCACCGTTTTATGCGCGCTGTCGACGTTAAGCACCGCTTCGCCCGTCAGCAGTTCGACGCCGTGGGAAACGTACCAGGCGGCATCGTGTAACTGCGTGGCGGCAGCCGGTTTTTCTCCCGCCAGCACCGGCGAAAGCAGGATGCGGTTATAGCTGAGCGTCGGCTCTTCGCCGAAAACGGTGATAGCAAAGCGGCCAGCGGCATGCGCCAGCAGTTGCTCAACGAGGCGTATTGCCGCCATACCATTGCCGATAACGATCAGTCGTCGCTGCATGCCCGCCTCCTCAGGCAGCCCGGGGCTGCTTTTCGTACAGGAAGCGCAGCACCTGCTGGCGCAGATGGTGATAACGGCTCTCTTCCGCCAGCTCAACGCGGTTGCGCGGGCGCGGCAAATCAACATGCAGCGTTTCGCCAACCGTCGCCGCCGGGCCGTTGGTCATCATCAGCACGCGGTCAGAAAGCAGTACCGCTTCGTCCACATCGTGGGTAATCAGTACGATGGTGGTCTGCAACTCCTGCTGAATATGCATCACGGCGTCCTGCAGATGGGCGCGAGTCAGCGCATCCAGCGCGCCGAACGGCTCATCCATCAGCAGCACTTTCGGCTTCATCGCCAGCGCACGGGCGATGCCTACGCGCTGTTTCATGCCGCCAGAGATTTCTCCGGGGCGTTTATCAATCGCATGCCCCATCTGCACGCGCTCCAGATTGTGAATAATCCACTCGCGGCGCTCGGCGCGGTTCATGGTATGGCGAAAGACCTGATCCACCGCCAGCGCCACGTTTTCAAAACAGGTCATCCACGGCAGTAAGGAGTGGTTCTGGAAGACAACGGCCCGCTCCGGGCCTGGCCCTGCGATCTCCTTGTTGTCGCACAGCAGCCCGCCTTCAGAGGGCAGCGTGATGCCCGCAATCAGGTTGAGCAGCGTTGATTTGCCGCAGCCGGAGTGACCGATAAGGCTAATGGTTTCCCCTTGCGCAATATCAAAGCTAACGTTGCTGAGCGCTAAAAATTCGCCGCTGGCGGTGGAAAAACGCTGGCTGACATTCTGAACCTGGATAATTTTCTTCATGGTTTTCCCCTTATTTTTCCTGCCAGCTAAAACGACGCGCCAGCAGCATTAAACCCTGCTCCAGCAACAGCCCCACGACGCCGATAATCACAATCGCAATCAGGATGTTTTCAACGTTGAGGTTGTTCCACTCGTTCCAGATCCAAAAACCGATGCCCAGGCCGCCGGTGAGCATTTCCGCCGCGACGATAACCAGCCAGGCGATACCAATCGACAGGCGCACGCCGGTCAGCACCGCCGGCAGCACGGCCGGGAACAGAATGCGGCGCATTACCGTCCATTCGGAGAGCTTCAACACGCGTGCCACGTTGAGATAATCTTCCGGGATGCGTCTCACCCCTTCGGCGGTGTTGATAATCATCGGCCAGATGGAGCAGATGAAGATCGTCCAGCCAGAAGCCGGTTCCGCCTTCTGAAACAGCAGCAGCCCAATCGGCAGCCAGGCCAGCGGGCTGACCGGGCGCAAAAGCGCGACCAGCGGGTTAAACATGCGGGCGAGGAAGGTGAAGCGGCCAATCAAAAAGCCCGCCGGGATGCCGACGATAGCCGCCAGGCCAAACCCCACGGCAACGCGCTGCAGTGACGCGAGGACGTTCCAGCCGATACCCTGGTCGTTTGGCCCGGCGTTATAGAAAGGGTCCGCAAAAAGGGTGATGGCGGAATCCAGCGTGCTAAGCGGCGTGGGAAAACCTTTGCTGTTTAACGCGGCGATTTGCCAGACCACGATCAGCAAACCCATGCCGAGCAGCGCAGGCACGAGGCGCTGGAAGAGGCTCAGGCTTAGCTGCCGCCATTGCGGTCTGCGGCGGCGCACCGTGACCGGCGGCAATGCAATAACTTCCCCAACCGGGGTGTTCAGCTCGGTGGCTGAGGTTTTCTGGGCCTGTAGATTCATGATTTCCCCTTAACGTTTAACGGCGAAACTTGCGGCGTAGGCGGCAGGATCGCTGCCGTTCCAGGTAGTGCCATCCATAAGCGTGCTGCTGCGCATGTGGCTTGTGGGTAAGGCAACGTTGCCCACGGCGGCGGCTGCCTGACGATAGACATCAATACGGTTAATACGCTGGGCGATAGCGAGATAGTCCGGGTCGTGGTCGAGCAGTCCCCAACGGCGGTGCTGCGTCAGGAACCACATGCCGTCGGAAAGCCATGGGAAGTTCACTTCGCCATCGCGGAAAAACTGCATGCCGTGGCTCTCCTGCCATTTTTTGCCGAGGCCGTTGTCGTACTGCCCAAGCATGCGCCCGGTGAGGTAGTCGACTTTGGTATTGAGGTATGCCCGCCCGGCCAGTACGCTGGCCGTTTCCCGACGGTTATCGTCGCTCGCATCAATCCAGCGCGAGGCTTCAAGAATTGCCGCAACTAACGCGCGGGCGGTATTCGGGTTTTGCTCAACCCAGGCGCTGCGTGTACCGAGGATTTTTTCAGGATGATCCGGCCAGATGGACTGAGAGGTTGCCGCCGTATAACCAATGCCGTCGTTAATGGCGCGCTGGTTCCACGGCTCGCCCACGCAAAAGCCAACCATATTGCCGATGCGCATGTTCATTACCATCTGCGGCGGCGGCAC
The DNA here is from genome assembly GCA_032051265.1 of Buttiauxella sp. Lineage (GTDB taxonomy): Bacteria > Pseudomonadota > Gammaproteobacteria > Enterobacterales > Enterobacteriaceae > Dryocola. Next base: position 960,081 of record DAMBYU010000001.1, on the reverse strand, counting down.
GACTACGGTGCGCACATCGTTGAAGGGATGGATCCCCGCATTCGCCAGCCAGTAGTAAAGCCACATAGCGTGGGTGCCGGTCGGAAACGTATGAGCGAAGGTAAAGGTTCCCGGCTCATGGCTTGCGACCAGTTTTTTCAGCCCCGACGCATCGGTCACCCCCTGTTTTGCCAGATCCATCGAGAGCGAGATCGCCTGGCCGTTGTTGTTGAGCGTCATCAGGTTAGCCATAGACTGCTGTTTGCCCGCGATACCCATCTCCAGCCCGTAAACCAGGCCATAGAGCACGTGGGCTGCGTCCAGCTCGCCGGAGACCATTTTATCGCGCACTGCCGCCCAGCTAGCTTCTTTGCTCGGCACAATCGTGATGCCATATTTTTTGTCAAAGCCTTTGACGGATGCCATCACAATGGAGGCGCAGTCGGTCAGCGGGATAAAACCGACTTTCACCGTGGTCTGTTCCGGCTTGTCGCTTCCCGCAGCCCAGGCGGCATTCATCATTCCCGGCAGCAAATATGCGCCGCCCAGCGCGGCACCCGCCTGTAACAACCGGCGGCGCGAGATAGCTATGGTTTTCTCACTCATCGGCTTCCTCCTGAAAAAAGTAAAAAAAAAGCGCCCATCAATGTGGGTCAGCACATTGAAGGACGCCTTTGTCCTGCCAGTCTCGCACCGCCATTGGCGCAAGCTGGAGAAATGGAAATTAACTCAGTAATAATTAGTGCAACTTGCGTGCCAGTTTAGAAAGCGCCAAAAACCGGGGTAATGGGTTTAAAAAGAGAGTGATACGCACCACAAAAACGCACTCTTTGCCCGCTAGCTGTGCAGCTACTCCTTTGTGGGTATTTGCCAGATATCGGCGACGGTTACCATCGCGCCTGCCACGTCAACCATCCGTTTATTCTGGTTCATCGCCATTTTTCGCAGCGTCTGCCAGGCCTGTTCCTCGCTGTAACCCTGGTGGCGAATCAGCAACGCTTTGGCTTTCTCAATGACCTTGCGCTCCTCAAGCGTCGCCTGAAGCGAAGCCAATTGCTGCGCCATCGTTTCCAGCTGTTGCGCCTGCTGACGTACCAGCGGCAGGAGATGGCGATCGAGATAACGCTCGCTATCGTCGCTGGCATGTCCTGCCACCCAGCTCACAATTTCACTTTCGCTGAGCGGCGTTTCTTGTAGTAGCTGCCCGAGCGCCTGCTGCGTCTGCGCTATTACGGCCCCGATCAGCTTTTCTTCTACCTCTCTTAGCGCATCGATTCTTGCGGTCAATAAGGTAAACCACCGCAGCGCACGATCCGCCTGCATCCCTTCGACGCCCGAACGCGTACACGCCAGCCGCCTGAGCTGCTCCGTCTCCCGACAAGGCTCACCGCTGGACTGATAGTGCTGACGCAGCGGCGCATCAACCATGCTGCAGAAGGTTTCAAAGCAACGCTGCTGGCTGTCTATGCGATCCACAAGTTGCTGACGCAGCGCGTCGCTGAATGTCCCCTGCGTGAAGCCAAGCGCGCCAATCGCCCGCTCCTGCCCCGCGAACTCCTTGCCCTGCATGAAACTGAACAGCGCCGCCAGCGAACGGGCTACGCCTGCGTCATCCACGGCATTGCTGGTTTCGGGCACGATGCTGAGCAAATGGCGCAGCGTAGAGTTGAACTGCTCCATCGCTTCAGGCGGGGTGATTTGCCGCACGGAGATTTTTTCGCGCAGCTCAGGTAAACGCTCAAGATAGTGCAACGCGCAGGCGAGACTGACGAACAGCGTGCTGCCCGGCAGGTAGTCCGGCCGGGCGATGGCCTGTCTGAAAAGCGCCGTTTCGCGATCGACATCCTGTGCACAGGCCTGCCTCTCATCCGCGAACAGGCTGCCCGCAGAACAGAGCCAGATGTTGGAAGCCCCGCGCTCGCGTTGTAGCATATGGACAAGCCTGGCTACCCGTTCGGTAAGCTGTCCGATTTGCAGGATATCCTGCAACTGTTCACGTCCACGGGTGCGGGCGGCCAGCAGAAAGTCGCGGGCGGTGGGGATCATAAAACGCTCCTGAACAGCAAAGGGGTATCTTTGGCTTAAGCAAAAATCGTGCCTTCTGGCACAAAGGAGAAAAAATGCAGAAAATAGTGATTATTGCCAGCGGGGCTGCCTATGGCAGCGAGTCTCTGTTTAACAGCCTGCGCCTGGCCATTGCGTTGCTTGACCAGCCGCAGCGCCCGGAGCTGAAACTCTTTTTAATGTCCGATGCGGTCACCGCAGGATTACGCGGCCAGAAGCCGGCCGAGGGATACAATATTCAACAGATGCTGGAAATTCTTACCGCTCAGGACGTGCCGGTGAAATTATGCAAAACCTGCACCGATGGGCGTGGCATGACGGCGTTGCCGCTGGCTGAGGGTATTGCTATCGGCACGCTGGTGGAGCTGGCCGAATGGACGCTGAACGCCGATAAAGTATTAACATTCTAATAATACCCTCACAGTAATATTTTTTACTTATACCCTGTCCTGAACCATCAAGTTTCCTGCTGTGTTTGCCGATAGTTTCCGAAAATAACACAGCAGGAAAACATCATGTTCAGGTCAATACGCGCTCGCATTATTTGTGTGACGGCAGGCTGTTTGATTGTCGCCCTTCTTCTCAACACCATTATTAACTATCGGGTGACACTCGCAGACAATCAGCAATCTATTGAGGAGACGCTGAAAAGCACCAGTGAAAGCCACGCCGTTGCCATTACCGACTGGGTGAACAGCAAAATGGCGATCGTTCGTTCTCTGGAGAAGGTGGCATTAACAGACGATCCGGTGCCCGTATTTCGCCAGCTTGCTGCCGCAGGCGGCTTTACGAACGTTTATGTCGGCTATGCCAGCAAGACGGCAAAATTCTCCGACCCAACCGGCGTGCCCGCCGACTATGACCCCACGATTCGCCCGTGGTATCAGCAAGTCTTAAAAGAGAATGCCCCCATCGTGACCGCACCGTACGTCGATGCCGGAACGGGGAAACTTGTGGTGACTTTTGCGGTACCGGTTTCCGAAAACGGTGAGTTGAAAGCGGTTGTGGCGGGAGATGTAGCGATGGATAGCGTCGTCGCTAACGTGCGCAGTATTCACCCCACGGCCAATAGCAGCGGGATACTGGTTGACGGCGACGGCTCGGTTATCGCGGCATTAGATTCCGCATTAACCCTTAAGCCTTTTAGTGACGCGGTAACGGGCACCAGCTTTGATCGACTGCTGGCGAGTGACCACCGGGCAACGGGCAGTATGGACAATAAAACCAAACAGCTGCTTGCCACTCCGGTTCCTGGTACGCACTGGTTCCTGATTGTCGCGCTGGATAATGACGATGCCACATCCGGCATGCATGCTTTGCTGAAGGCCTCGGCCATCGCGCTGGTTGCGCTGGTGCTTATCTCTGGCGCGGTGGTGCATTTACTGGTGGCAACCGTGCTTAACCGACTGAGCACCATTCGTGATGCGATGCGAGCCATCAGCTCCGGCACTAACGATCTCTCCCAGCGACTGCCGGAGGTGGGGAACGATGAAGTCGCGCAAATTGCTCATGCTTTTAACGCCTTCAGCGATAAGCTGTCGGTGGTTATGTCACAGCTGCGTGACGCCAGCGCCTCGGTAAAAGTCGCCGCTAATGAGATTGCCGCCGGGAATCAGGATCTGTCTGGGCGCACCGAGCAAGCCGCCTCCAGCCTGCGTGAAACCGCCAGTGCCCTGGAGCAGATTACCGCCTCGGTCGCCAACTCTACTGAAGCTGCGGCACAGGCCAATATTCAGACCACCAGCGCCAGCGAAGCCGCAGAGCGTGGAGGAAACGTCGTTTCGCAGGTTATCTCTACCATGGAGGCCATCGAAACCGCCTCCGGGAAAATTGGCGACATCACGGGTGTTATCGACGGCATTGCTTTCCAGACCAATATCCTGGCGCTGAATGCGTCAGTTGAGGCGGCACGCGCAGGTGAGCAGGGTCGTGGGTTTGCCGTGGTTGCCGGAGAAGTGCGCAACCTTGCGCAGCGCAGCGCGCAGGCCGCAAAAGAGATTAAAGCGCTGATCGATTCCACTACGCACAGCGTGTCGAACGGTTCGAAGTACGTGCGTCAGGCCGGGGAGGCAATGAATGAGATCGTCACAAGCGTAGGCAGCGTTTCCGGCATCATGCGCGAAATCACCATATCCACCAGTGAACAGATGAAAGGTATTCAGGAGATTAACCACGCGGTGATCCACCTCGATAATATGGTGCAGCAGAATGCGGAGCTGGTGGTGCAATCTGCCGCCGCAGCGGGTGCGTTACAGAGCCAGGCTGGCGAGCTGGCGGAAACGGCGGGGCATTTTCGTATTTAATGGAGTGAACCCGCTCAGGCGGGTTTCACTTTATCACGCAAACCCGGGGTGGAAGCTTCCACCCTCCTCTTCCGGCTTTTGCAGCCAGGCCCGTACCTGGCTTACCAGCTCATCAAGACAGTCGTCATGCATGCCGTGTTTTTGCAGCTCGGTTTCGAGCAAGAACAGATACTGTGCGTTGGTGCCCAGCGGGCCGCTGGCGGCAGCGATAAGCGGCGCAATGGTTTGTGCGCGGGTGTCGGCCTCATACAGCGGATGGCGGGGATCCATGATGAATACCAGCGCGTTAACGCTACGGCCATCGTCAAGCGCCAACCTGCACCAGGTGGGCAGATAGCAGCCGGTTATCATTTCACGCTTCCACACCAGCGTCAGTTCTTCTTCAAGTAACGCTTCGGGCAGGCGGTAGGCAAGGCCGGTGGTTCGACCGCCCTCTTTAAGCGCGAGCATTCGCCCAGGCTGGCAGGCCGTGCCACGCCCGGCGGTAAGACGCAGGCAGAACGCCCGGTGCCAGCCCACCAAGGTGCCTGGGGCTGATTCAGCAAAATCGAAAGCCGGATTCCACATCAGGGAGCCATACCCAAATAGCCAGACCGGACCCGGATCTGGCCGACAGGCGAGGGTCGCCGCAAGGGAAGCTGAACGCTGTTCGGGCGTCCATAACAAAGATTCCTCGATAGAACCAAAAGCCGTCTTACAATCCGCATTCATTAAGAAATCACGCGTTAACATCCTGCACCTCCGCCACCGCATACTTCCTTGTAACTACGCCAACTGCGCCTTCCCGGCTTGTTAACTGCTCACTTATAAAGCAGCATAACGCTGACGATAAGCAATTAGCGAGGCGCTGGCAAGTTTGATGACCATCACAAAACTGTAAAAAGTCATTTTACTTGCCAGGCGGTGGAAAGGTGACAGCGCTAAACCGCGCTCTTCGTGCTGTTGGTTACTTTTTCTTATGCCATTTATCATCATCGCCTTTCTGGTACTGATGCTTCACGGCAGCCCAGGCGACTTTGTGGGCCGTTTCTTCCCGGCTGGCATCCCCTTTACGGTCCTCTTTGTCTTTATACTCATCCCAGGCGCTGTTAAACGCCTCTTTGTAGATATCCTGCGCGTGGGCAGGCAAAACATTTTTTACGTTGTCCGGCAGATCGCTTTTGCTTTTATAAGGCATGGATTACTCTCCTTAATGGATGACTCTTAAGTGTGAAACAAAGAGTCCAGCGCCGCCAACAATCCGTAAAGATTGAATTAAAATAAATATAACGCATTGTTTTTTATCATTTAAAATCTAATAAATAATATTTTAGCAGCGTTAGCACCACAATCACGCAAAAGCCGTAAAATTAAGTAAATATCTCCGCCAGCACGGCATTTTTTGCTATTTTATTACGCTCAAAAATTGAAACAACAACAAAGAAATAGCCTACCACTTGCGCAGATGGAGAATCATAATGCCAAAAACACAACAAGAGGCGGTGAAAACCCGCCATAAGGAGAGTTCCCTCATTTTCCCGGTGCTGGCGCTGGCCGTACTGGCGGTATGGGGCTCCAGCCAGTCGTTGCCGGTGGTAATCGCAATTAACGTTCTGGCGCTGGTGGCTATTTTAAGCAGCGCCTTTAGCGTAGTACGCCATGCCGATGTGCTGGCACACCGTTTAGGTGAACCTTACGGCTCTTTAATTCTCAGCCTTTCCGTAGTTATCCTTGAGGTCAGTTTAATCTCCGCGCTCATGGCCACCGGTGATGCCGCGCCCACGCTGATGCGCGATACGCTTTACTCCATTATTATGATTGTTACCGGCGGTCTGGTGGGCTTCTCGCTGCTGCTTGGCGGGCGTAAGTTTGCCACTCAGCACATGAATCTGTTCGGCATTAAACAATATCTGATAGCGCTGTTCCCGCTTGCGGTGATTGTGCTGGTGTTGCCCACCGCCCTGCCAGGAGGCAATTTCAGCGTCGGTCAGGCGCTAATGGCGGCCGGAATTTCCGCAGCCATGTACGGCGTGTTCCTGCTGATTCAAACCAAAACGCACCAGAGCCTGTTTGTCTATGAGCACGAAGATGAAGCGGATGACGATAACCCCCATCACGGTAAACCATCTGCACACAGCAGCACCTGGCATGCTATCTGGCTTATCGTGCATCTGGTCGCCGTTATTGCCGTAACGAAAATGAATGCCGGCCCGCTGGAGTCGTTGCTGAGCACGCTTAATGCGCCGGCACAGTTCACGGGCTTCCTTATCGCCCTGCTGATCCTCTCACCGGAAGGACTGGGTGCGCTGAAAGCGGTGCTGAGCAACCAGGTGCAGCGCGCCATGAATTTGTTCTTCGGCTCGGTGCTGGCGACAATTTCCCTGACGGTTCCTACGGTAACGCTGATTGCGATGCTGACGGGTAATGAGCTGATTTTCGGCCTCGGCAAGCCGGAAATGGTGGTCATGCTCACCTCGCTGGTGCTTTGCCAGATTTCGTTCTCAACCGGGCGCACCAATGTGCTTAACGGCACCGCGCACCTCGCGCTCTTCGCCGCTTATCTGATGACGATATTTGCCTGATTCTCGCCAGCGATAAAAAAAGCCCTTATCAGCAGATAAGGGCTTTTTGCATTTAGCAGATAAAGAAGCTTAGTGGCTGGTATCCAGCGGCTCGAACCCTTTCACCAGATCGTCAATCGCTTTGATCTGTTTCAGGAACGGCTCAAGTTTCGCCAGCGGCAGCGCGGACGGGCCGTCGCAGCGGGCGTGCTCTGGATCCGGGTGCGCTTCAATAAACAGACCCGCAAGGCCGGTCGCCATACCGGCGCGGGCCAGCTCGGTAACCTGCGCACGACGGCCGCTGGACGCTGCGCCAAACGGGTCGCGGCACTGCAGCGCGTGGGTCACGTCAAAAATAACCGGCGCGCCGTTAGAAACCTGTTTCATTACGCTGAAGCCCAGCATGTCGACAACCAGGTTGTCGTAACCGAAGTTAGCCCCGCGATCGCACAGAATAATCTGGTCGTTGCCGCCTTCATGGAATTTATCAACGATATTGCCCATCTGGCCTGGGCTTACGAACTGCGGTTTTTTCACGTTGATCACAGCGCCTGTTTTCGCCATCGCTTCAACCAGATCGGTCTGACGGGCGAGGAAGGCTGGCAGCTGAATCACGTCTACCACGTCGGCAACTGGCTGCGCCTGGCTTGCTTCATGAACGTCGGTGATGATTTTCACGCCGAAAGTTTGCTTCAGCTCCTGGAAAATCTTCATCCCTTCTTCCAGACCCGGACCACGGTAAGAGTGGATGGATGAACGGTTGGCTTTATCAAACGATGCCTTGAACACGTAAGGGATGCCCAGCTTCTGCGTAACGGTGACGTAATGCTCACAGATACGCATCGCGAGATCGCGCGACTCCAGCACGTTCATGCCGCCAAACAGCACAAATGGCAGGTCGTTTGCGACGTTGATATCGCCAATGCTAACCACTTTTTGTTCCATCTTTCAGATCGCCTTATCAGGTGTGAATCAAAAATTTTGCATTAATGCAGGATAATCTGCTTATGCGAAATCGAGTTAATTTGCGCTTTAATCATTTCGCTAATCGGATCTTCCGGGCACTGCTCTACGAAATAGCTTAGATCGTTGAGCGCCACATGTTCGCAATCAAGCTGCGCGTAAATAAGACCACGATCGCGGATTTCGTACGGATCTTCCGGGTTGAACTGGAGCAGGGCTTCGCTGGTGCGTAATGCCAGCTCCATCTGCCGCTCTTCCATTAACGCGGATTTAAGCGTGTCCAGCAGTTTGCGGATAACCTCGGCATTGTCAGACTCATCAAGGTCTTCTTCAAAAAGCTCGGCGGTGGGGTTGATATTGCCCTTCAGCCACACGTCGAGCGTATGCTCGTCGAGGGTGTCGCCGTTAAAGGGATTAATGAGCCACATTTCCCCATCCATCCAGTCGCCGCGCAGAATAAGCTGCGTGGGAAAGATGACCGGCATTAAAGGTATATCCAGGCGTTCGGCAACCCACAATAAAATAGCCCCCAGGGATACTGCGCTGCCCTGGCGGTTTTTCAGCACGTTATCCAGCCACAGGGCGTCCGACAGACGATATACGCCGCCGGCATCTTTAAATCCCCATTCGCCGTAAAACAGCTCAAGAAGCTTCTCCAGCTGCCGATCGGAACAATCGGCTTCACAGATATCTTCACGGGCCTGGCTGACCAGCCGTTCGAGTTGCGCGCGCACTTCCGCTTCCGGAAAATCTTCGCGTATCAGCTGCGAGACTAAAATCATGCCTTCACACAGCGGTGCCTGATTAAATTCGAAATCGGCTAACGACCTCATACAAACCCCAATAACGGTATTTTTGTGGTGGCGAGTTTAACGATGATGTAGAGCACCACCAGCGCCAACAGAAAGGCAAACCACCGTACCTGTTGGCTGCGCGGGCGTCGGCCCAGCACGATAAAACCCAAAACGATGTAGATGATAACGCCAAATAGTTTTTCCGTCAGCCATGCGCCCTGCGGCGTAAACGGATAGAAGTGCGTAATCATCACCAGTGCAATGCCGCTGCCCAACAGAAGGGTGTCGTTCACATGCGGTACAATGCGGACCCAGCGCTTGTGTGACAGGGCAGAATCACGGTACTGCCACCAGTAGCGTAAAATAAACAGGCTTACGGAAATGAAGACTGTCAAAATATGCAAGTGTTTGACTGCAAAGTAAGTTGCCAACCGTTGCGTTCCTTATCGTTAGAAATAGCGTCCCAGAGTCAGGCGATCGTTGCCGCCGTAATCCTGACAGGTCTGAATCTCGCTAAAACCGGCGGCGGCGAACAGCGCCTGCACCTGCTGTGCCTGCTGCCAGCCGTGCTCAAGAAGCAACCAGCCGCCGGGTTCGAGAAACTGCCCCGCCGTTTCAGTCAGCGTGCGTATATCCGCCAGTCCGGCACGATCGGCAACCAGCGCGCTTAGCGGTTCAAAACGCACATCGCCCTGGGCCAGATGCGGATCGTCGCGGTCAATATAAGGCGGATTGCTGACTATAAGCGAAAAACGCTGAGTATTGAGCGCACTAAACCAGTGACTTTGCAAGACCCTGACATTGGTAATGCCAAGCCGATCGGCATTACCGCGAGCAAGCTCTACGGCCTCAGGGATAAGATCCAGCGCGGTAATTTCGCAGTCCGGGCGCTCGCTTGCAATAGCCAGCGCGATAGCGCCTGTGCCGGTGCCTAAATCCAGCACGGAACACGGCGCGGCAGGCATGCGCGCCAACGCCTGTTCTACCAGGCATTCGGTATCGGGACGCGGAATAAGCGTTACCGGAGAGACGCGCAGCGGCAGCGACCAGAACTCACGCTCGCCAACGAGATGCGCAATCGGCTCACCGCGCACACGCCGAGCCAGCAGCTCTTCTGAAAGCTGCAGCTGCTGCGCCGTCAGTTCGGTTTCACCAAACGCGAGGATAAAGGTTCGCGCTTTACCGGTGACAAACTCCAGCAGGATTTCCGCATCGCGACGCGGGCTTTCACTCGCGTGGAGCCGGGTTATCCCCTGCTGTAACCAGCGCTGAAAATCCATTAATCCTGCTCGGACAGCGCCGCCAGCTGGTCGGCCTGGTATTCCTGCACGATAGGCTCAATCAACCCGTCTATCTTGCCTTCCATGACTTCGTCCAGGCGATACAGCGTAATGTTGATACGGTGATCGGTGACGCGACCCTGCGGGAAATTGTAGGTACGGTTACGATCCGAACGGTCGCCGCTGCCCAGCAGATTACGACGGGTAGACGCCTCTTCCTGCTGGCGCTTCGCCATTTCAGCCGCACGAATACGGGAGCCCAGTACGGATAACGCCTTCGCTTTGTTTTTATGCTGCGAACGTTCGTCCTGGCACTCCACCACGATGCCGGTTGGCAGGTGGGTAATACGGATTGCCGAGTCGGTGGTGTTAACGTGCTGACCGCCCGCGCCGGAGGAGCGGAAGGTGTCGATACGCAAATCGCCCGGGTTGATATCCGGCAGTTCTGCCTCAGGAATTTCCGGCATCACCGCTACGGTACAGGCGGAAGTGTGAATGCGGCCCTGAGATTCAGTCGCCGGGACGCGCTGTACGCGGTGGCCGCCGGACTCGAACTTCAGGCGGCCATAGACGCCGTCGCCGCTGATCTTGGCAATCACTTCTTTATAACCACCATGCTCGCCTTCGTTGGCGCTCATGATTTCAACTCTCCAGCGGCGGGATTCGGCATAGCGACTGTACATGCGGAACAAATCACCGGCAAACAGCGCCGCTTCGTCGCCGCCGGTCCCTGCGCGCACTTCAACGAAGGCGTTACGTTCATCATCCGGATCTTTAGGCAACAGCAGAACCTGTAGCTGCTGTTCTAATTCTTCGCTGTCGCTTTTTGCCTGATTAAGCTCTTCCTGCGCCATTTCGCGCATTTCCGGATCCTCAAGCATGCTCTGTGCGGTTTCAATATCTTCCTGAACCTGGCGCCACTGCAGGAAGCAGCGTGAAACATCGCTCAGCTGGGCGTATTCGCGGGAAAGCGCGCGAAAACGATCCTGATCGGCGATAGTGGCTGCGTCGCCAAGCAGGGCCTGAACTTCTTCATGGCGCTCCTGCAAGGCTTCCAGTTTGGCAACAATAGAAGGCTTCATGGGTGGTGTATCACCTTGTAATAAGAGTTGTTGTGCTAATCCAGCCCGAGGCTGTTGCGCAGAATCTGCAGGCGTTCGTCATCCCCGTCACGGGCAGCCTGCGTAAGCGATTTGGTTGGAGCGTGGATCAGGCGATTGGTTAATTTCCAGGCCAGATCCTGAAGAACGGTTTCGGCGTCAGCACCCTGCGCAAGTGCTGCAAGTGCTTTGCCAGCCAGATCGTCGCGAATAAGCTCCGCCTGGCTGCGATAATCGCGGATAGTTTCGGTTGCGCTCTGGGCGCGCATCCAGGCCATAAACTCGCTGCATTCCTGCGCCACGATGGTTTCAGCCTCGGCCGCCGCGGCTTTGCGCTGCGCGAGGTTGTTCTGAATGATGGCCTGCAGGTCGTCCACGCTGTAGAGATAGGCGTTGGCGAGCTTACCCACTTCCGGCTCCACATCGCGCGGAACGGCAATATCCACCAGCAGCATAGGCTGGTTACGACGCGCTTTCAGGGCGCGTTCTACCAGTCCTTTTCCGATGATCGGCAGCGGGCTGGCGGTGGAGCTGATAATAATATCTGCGTCTTTCAGGCGGCTATCGATATCGCCAAGACCAATGACCTCCGCCCCGACCTCATCGGCCAGCGTCTGCGCTCGCTCGCGGGTACGGTTGGCGATAATCATTTTCTGCACGTTGTGTTCGCGCAAATGACGGGCGACAAGTTCAATAGTTTCGCCTGCGCCGACGAGCAGCACGGTCACGCCGGAGAGGGATTCAAAGATCTGACGCGCAAGCGTACAGGCGGCAAAAGCCACCGAGACGGCGCTGGCGCCGATATCCGTTTCCGTACGAACCCGTTTCGCCACCGAGAAAGATTTCTGGAACATACGTTCCAGCTCGCTGGAGCGCGAATGTCCTTTTTGCGAGTCGGCGAACGCTTTTTTGACCTGACCCAGAATTTGCGGCTCGCCGAGCACCAGAGAATCCAGACCGCTGGCCACTCGCATTAAATGGCTTACGGCGTCGTTATCGTGATGCCAGTATAGGCTGTTACGCACTTCCTCTTCTTGAAGGTTGTGGTAGTTGCACAGCCAGCGCACCAGCCGTTCGTGCAGGTTGTCCTGCTCTTCAACGCTAAGGTAGAGTTCGGTACGGTTGCACGTAGAAAGCACTACGCCTCCCTGTACCATAGGCTGTTCCAGCAGGCTACTCAAAGCCTGGTCGAGCGTGTCCGGCGAAAACGTTACGCGTTCTCGCAGCGATACCGGAGCAGTTTTGTGGTTGATGCCTAGCGCTAACAGGGTCATTGAGCGGTCTGAGTAATACCGATGTTGGTAAGGATTGACTTGGCGCATCATACAGGATGCGCGCGGTCAATAAAAGAGAGCCTCCCTTACAGAGTATCAGGTCAATTTGTGATTTAAGACAACTTGACCGTAGACGCCTCGCCAGGGCACCGCTAGCATAAACGGTTAACCACAATAATGATTTCTAAGGATTCACTGCCGCTATGATTATGCCTACAGCCCGTCTGATGCGTCTTCTGCCACTCGCAAGCCTCGTTCTGGCCGGGTGCGCTATCAATCAACCGACCGGTCCTGGCAAAAGTCCGGACTCGCCGCAGTGGTTACAACACCAGCAACAAGTGCAAAAAATCACCCAATACCAGACGCGTGGCGCTTTCGCTTATCTCTCCGATAGCCAAAAGGTATACGCGCGTTTTAACTGGCAACAAACCGCACCGGACAGATACCGTTTATTGCTGACCAATCCCCTTGGCAGTACCGAACTCGAGCTGAACGCACAGCCGGGTAAAGTACAGCTGGTCGACCGCAACGGTAAACGTTATGAAGCGCAGGACGCAGAAGATATGGTTGGCCGCCTGACAGGGATGCCTATTCCATTAAACAGCCTGCGCCAGTGGATGCTCGGTCTGCCGGGCGAGGCGACCGACTATAAACTCGACAACCAGTATCGCCTGAGCGAAGTGAATTACACCCAGAACGGTAAAACCTGGAAAGTGGTCTACAGCGATTACAACGACAAAGTGCAGCCCGCCCTGCCGTCTAATATGGAACTGCGCGAAGGCGACCTGCGCATCAAGCTGAAAATGGATAACTGGATCGTTAAATAATGATGACCCGCTGGCCGTCTCCGGCAAAACTGAATCTCTTTTTGTATATCACCGGCCGTCGGGCAGACGGCTACCATAATCTACAGACGCTGTTTCAGTTTCTTGATTATGGCGACACCATCACTATCGAACCGCGCCAGGACGGCGTGCTTCAGCTTCTGACGCCGGTTGAAGGCGTGCCAGACGATGAAAATCTGATAGTGCGCGCTGCGCGTTTACTGATGCAAGAAGCGCAAAAACTGGGCACGTTGCCTGCGGGCGCGGGTGCGGATTTAGGCGTAGAGAAGCGTTTACCCATGGGCGGAGGGCTCGGCGGGGGTTCTTCGAACGCGGCGACAGTATTGGTTGCGCTAAATCATCTCTGGCAAACCGGGTTGAGCGAAGATCGGCTTGCCGCGCTGGGCGTTACGCTGGGTGCGGATGTTCCGGTTTTCGTTCGCGGCCATGCGGCCTTTGCCGAGGGCGTGGGTGAAATCCTCACACCGGTCGAACCGGAGGAAAAATGGTACCTGGTTGCGCATCCGGGCGTAAGCATTCCGACGCCGGTCATTTTTAAAGATCCTGAGCTGCAAAGAGATACCCCAATCCGCACAATTCAGATGTTACTGGATTGTGAATTTAGAAATGATTGTGAGGATATCGCAAGAAAACGTTTTCGTAAGGTTGATGAGCTGCTTTCCTGGCTGTTAGAATACGCGCCGTCGCGCCTGACCGGCACCGGCGCTTGCGTGTTTGCTGAATTTAACACCGAGTCCGAAGCCCGCCAGGTGCTTGAGCAAGCCCCGGAATGGTTGCATGGGTTTGTAGCGCGAGGCGTTAATCTCTCGCCGCTGCATCTGGCCATTTCCGGGCAAGCTGAGTATTGGTGACAACGTCACCTTGTTTCAGACGTTGCATCAAGCTCTTTAAACATCGCCTGGATGGGTGTTGCCCCACCCGCCATCCGCACTGTTGCGGTAGCAGCCATCCGCCACTGGACGCATGCCTGAGGTTTTTCTCGTGCCTGATATGAAGCTTTTTGCTGGTAACGCCACCCCGGAACTAGCACAACGTATTGCCAACCGCCTGTACACCTCTCTTGGTGACGCCGCCGTCGGACGTTTTAGCGACGGTGAAGTAAGCGTACAAATCAACGAAAATGTACGCGGTGGTGATATTTTCATCATCCAGTCCACCTGTGCACCCACCAATGACAACCTGATGGAACTTGTTGTTATGGTCGACGCCCTGCGCCGCGCTTCTGCAGGTCGTATTACCGCTGTTATCCCTTACTTTGGTTATGCTCGTCAGGACCGCCGTGTGCGTTCTGCCCGTGTGCCGATCACCGCGAAAGTGGTTGCTGACTTCCTCTCAAGCGTTGGGGTTGACCGTGTTCTCACCGTGGACCTGCACGCAGAACAGATTCAGGGCTTCTTCGATGTGCCGGTAGATAACGTCTTCGGCAGCCCAATCCTGCTGGAAGATATGCTGCAAATTGGCCTGGAAAACCCAATCGTAGTTTCTCCGGACATCGGCGGTGTGGTACGTGCTCGCGCTATTGCTAAGCTGCTCAACGATACCGATATGGCCATCATCGACAAACGTCGCCCCCGCGCTAACGTTTCTCAAGTTATGCACATCATTGGTGACGTATCCGGCCGTGACTGCGTGCTGGTTGACGATATGATCGATACCGGCGGCACCCTGTGTAAAGCAGCGGAAGCGCTGAAAGAACGCGGTGCTAAACGTGTATTCGCCTACGCCACCCACCCGATCTTCTCCGGTAACGCGGTGCACAACCTGCGTAACTCGGTTATCGACGAAGTGATCGTTTGCGATACCATCCCGCTGTCTGATGAAATCAAAGCGTTGCCTAACGTTCGTACCCTGACGCTGTCCGGCATGCTGGCCGAAGCAATTCGCCGCATCAGTAACGAAGAATCAATCTCTGCGATGTTCGAACATTAATCGGACCCGCCTGAAAAACCCGCTCCGGCGGGTTTTTTCGTTTTCATAACTTATCTTTAGCACGGCCTCCTTCACCTGCCATTAATGACAGATGATGCGCTCACGGATGGAATCAATGTGAAAAACGTATCTTCTTCTGCAGTTATGCCTTTTCGCGCCCTGGTAGACGCCTGCTGGCGCGAGAAATACACGCTATCCCGTTTTACCCGTGACGCCATTGCGGGGATCACCGTGGGCATTATCGCTATTCCCCTGGCGATGGCTCTGGCTATCGGCAGCGGCGTTGCGCCGCAGTACGGGCTCTATACCGCGGCAGTCGCCGGGATTGTGATTGCGCTAAGCGGCGGCTCGCGTTACAGCGTTTCCGGGCCAACCGCAGCTTTTGTGGTGATCCTCTATCCCGTCGCACAGCAGTTCGGCCTTGCCGGTTTGCTGATCGCGACATTCATGTCCGGCCTGTTTCTTATCCTTTTTGGCCTGGCACGTTTTGGCCGCCTGATTGAATATATCCCGCTGCCCGTGACGCTCGGCTTTACCTCGGGGATTGGCATCACCATCGCCACCATGCAGGTGAAGGATTTCTTTGGCCTGCGGCTTGAGCATGTGCCGGAACACTATCTGAATAAGGTTGCCGCGCTGGCGATGGCCATGCCGACGCTGAATGCTGGCGATGCCGCAACCGGCGTTGTGACGCTCGCCGTATTGGTTCTCTGGCCACGTCTGGGTATTCGTTTACCCGGGCATTTACCTGCGCTGCTGGCGGGCTGTGCCGTAATGGGTATCGTGCATTTAATCGGCGGTGAAGTCGCCACCATCGGCTCCCGCTTCCACTACGTGCTGGCGGATGGAACCCAGGGCAACGGCATTCCGCAACTGCTGCCCCAGCTGATGCTGCCGTGGAACCTTCCTGATGCAAACTTTACCCTGAGCTGGGATTCTCTTTGCGCCCTTCTGCCCGCCGCGTTTTCCATGGCAATGCTTGGAGCGATTGAATCCCTGCTCTGCGCCGTCGTGCTTGACGGCATGACCGGCACTAAGCACAACGCTAACGGCGAGCTTATCGGTCAGGGACTGGGCAATATCATTGCGCCATTCTTTGGCGGCATTACCGCCACCGCAGCCATTGCCCGCTCGGCGGCGAACGTCCGTGCTGGCGCAACCTCGCCCGTGGCTGCCATTATCCACTCGCTGCTGGTGATTATGGCGCTGCTGGCGCTGGCGCCGCTGCTCTCCTGGCTGCCGCTTTCTGCCATGGCCGCGCTGCTGCTGATGGTGGCGTGGAACATGAGCGAGGCGCACAAAGTTATCCAGCTTCTCAGGCGCGCGCCGAAAGATGACATCATCGTCATGCTGATGTGTCTATCACTGACTGTGCTGTTCGATATGGTGATAGCCATTAGCGTGGGTATAGTGCTAGCTTCGCTGCTGTTTATGCGCCGCATAGCAAGAATGACAAAGTTAGCGCCGCTGAATATCACCACGCCGGAAGGTGTACTGGCGT
Source organism: Buttiauxella sp. (assembly GCA_032051265.1). GTDB lineage: Bacteria > Pseudomonadota > Gammaproteobacteria > Enterobacterales > Enterobacteriaceae > Dryocola. The sequence continues at coordinate 943,509 of DAMBYU010000001.1, read as the reverse complement.
TTCGCGTCACCGGCCCGCTGTTCTTTGCCGCAGCGGATGGGCTGTTTACCGACTTAAGCCTGCGTATCGCGCAACATCACATCATTATTCTGCAATGGGATGCCGTTCCGGTGTTGGATGCCGGTGGGCTTGATGCGTTTGGCCGCTTTGTGGAAAAACTGCCGCCAGGGTGTGAGCTGCGCGTCACGAACCTGGAGTTCCAGCCGTTGCGAACGCTTGCCCGTGCGGGCGTGCAGCCTATCCCCGGCCGCCTGGCATTTTTCCCTGACGTGCAGGCCGCACTCGGGGTCTGAAATAAAAAAGCTCCATCAGATGATGGAGCTTTTTCAGATCTGTTTTACTGTTTAACTGTGACGATGGTTTTCATCGCGACGGCAGCGTTTGTCATAGTGGCGTACCCACCAGTAGCGGTCACAGACCTGCTCATGTCCGCCGACACGCGCTCCTGCAAGCCATAGCACGGCCCCCACAAAGATGCTCAGCACGGCACCGTGCGCAAAAAACTGTGGGAAGTTGAACTGAGGCAACTGGTTCAGAATGGAATAACCCACGCCAACCACCATGATTATCAACCCCAACCCCATAAGCATATTACCGAGTAACGAAGCGTTTTTGCGTTTCATCTGTCACCTCCGGATGGTTCTGGGTCAGCGGGGAATACCCCCTCTCCTTGTGTGTAAAGTATAGACAACACCACCCGAAAGTATGTGCGCCTGAGATCACAATTACGCATGAAAGTATGACAAAAGTTTACAAATAACCCGCTGAATACCATGAAATTCTAATGGTCTCGCCGTTGAACTATTCAATAGTTTGGCTACCGACGCATTGCGCTTTGTCATCACGCCGACAGCACAGTAAACTACGCGGCTTGAGTCTGCTTTCAGGAAAGAAAACGTGAGTATTAAATTGATCGTCGGCCTGGCCAACCCGGGTGCGGAATACGCGGCAACTCGCCATAATGCCGGCGCCTGGTATGTTGATTTGCTGGCCGAGCGCCATAATCAGTCGCTAAAAGAAGAAGCGAAATTCTTCGGTTATACCGCGCGTATTAACCTTGCCGGTGAGGATGTTCGCCTGCTGGTGCCGACCACGTTTATGAACCTGAGCGGCAAAGCCGTAAGCGCCATGGCCACCTTCTTCCGTATCGCGCCGGATGAGATCCTGGTGGCACACGATGAGCTGGATTTGCCGCCGGGAGTGGCAAAGTTTAAACTCGGCGGCGGCCACGGCGGACATAACGGTTTGAAAGACATCATCAACAAACTGGGCAATAACCCTAACTTTCACCGCTTACGCGTCGGTATCGGCCATCCGGGTGATAAAAGCAAAGTTGTTGGCTTTGTGCTTGGCAAGCCGCCGGGCAGCGAACAGAAACTGATTGATGACGCAGTAGACGAAGCGGCACGCTGCACGGAAGTCTGGCTTAAAGAAGGCCTGACTAAAGCCACCAACCGTCTGCACGCGTTTAAGGCGCAGTAACGCTTGCAGAGGCCGCCTGGACCTATTTCCACGCCCCTTATAAACGGTTTACGTGTATAATAGGCAAAGTTATCTACATTTTTTCATTGAGTTAAAAGTAACTCTTTGATTATCAAGCAATTAAGGTGATTTAAACCATGGGATTCAAATGCGGTATCGTCGGCTTGCCGAACGTCGGTAAATCCACCCTGTTCAACGCGCTCACCAAAGCGGGAATCGAAGCCGCTAACTTCCCGTTTTGCACCATTGAGCCGAACACCGGCGTTGTGCCAATGCCGGACCCGCGTCTGGACAAGCTTGCCGAAATCGTAAAACCTCAGCGCATTCTGCCCACCACCATGGAATTTGTGGATATCGCAGGGCTGGTAAAGGGCGCCTCCAAAGGCGAAGGCCTGGGCAACCAGTTCCTGACCAATATCCGCGAGACCGAAGCAATCGGCCACGTAGTGCGTTGTTTTGAGAACGACAACATTATCCACGTGAATAACAAAGTGGACCCGGCTGACGATATCGAGGTTATCAACACCGAGCTTGCGCTTTCCGATCTCGACACCTGCGAGCGCGCTATTCATCGCGTACAGAAGAAAGCCAAAGGCGGCGATAAAGATGCGAAGGCTGAACTCGCCGCGCTGGAAAAATGTCTGCCACAGCTTGAAAACGCGGGCATGCTGCGCGCCCTGAACACCCTGACCGATGAAGACAAGGCCGCTATCAGGTACCTGAGCTTCCTGACGCTGAAACCAACCATGTATATCGCCAACGTCAACGAAGATGGTTTTGAGAACAACCCATACCTGGACCAGGTGCGTGAAATCGCCGCTGGCGAAGGCTCTGTCGTTGTTGCCGTATGTGCAGCCGTTGAATCCGATATTGCTGAACTCGACGACGCAGATCGTGACGAGTTTATGGCAGAGCTTGGCCTGGAAGAGCCCGGACTGAACCGCGTTATTCGCGCCGGTTATGAGCTGCTGAACCTGCAAACTTACTTCACCGCAGGCGTGAAGGAAGTACGCGCATGGACCATCCCTGTTGGCGCAACCGCCCCACAGGCAGCCGGTAAAATTCACACCGATTTCGAAAAAGGCTTTATCCGCGCGCAGACCATCGCGTATGAAGACTTCATCACCTACAAGGGTGAACAAGGCGCGAAAGAAGCGGGCAAGATGCGTGCAGAAGGTAAAGACTACATCGTGAAAGATGGCGATGTGATGAACTTCCTGTTTAACGTCTAAATATAATCTGTTGTTCCGGGCGGTCACTCACCGTCTTAGAGAACAATAAATAAACTTAAAATCCATGCTCTTGCGTGGATTTTTTATATCTGTAGCAACCATTTAATCTCATAGCAGCTCACATGAAAGATTTATGCTACTTTCGAACGTTGATGAAGGAACTGAATCCGCCTATCTGGCTCAAGAGAAAAATATCAAGAGGCTTATCAGTTATTATCTGAGCATATCCCGCGGTGTTAATTATCGGGGGCTCGTATAACCGGCTCATCACCGCTTCCAGCCCCGAGTTATCATTTTCTAAGCAACTTACTACGCGTGGTCAATTCTTTTAATCTGACCGACTGTTACATCAACTCTCTCTTGTAATTCCTCTTTCGATTCGTAAAGGGAAAGCACGCCCAAACCACAATAGAGCGTAAAGATAACATTGGCTCGCTCTTCGAGGACCGGGGCTTCTAATCCCTCCGCTTTTAAATTCATTTTTATCGCAGCGAAGATGGACTTTATATTTTGATCGAGTAACGGCTTGAGTTTTTCAGGCAGAATCGGAAGGTCTCTGCTGAACGCAGAGGCTTCAAAACATCCCGGTTTTTCCGCTGTCGGAACCGTGGATTGAAGAAAATTCTCGATATTTTTCCAGCCATAAGGTTCTGGCATCAACAGTCTTTTAGACGCGTAGCATTCACGATAATGTTTTACACACGCAATGAATAACCCTTCTTTGTCACCAAACTCTGCGTAGATAGCAGGCTTGAAAACGCCTGTCGCTTTCTCAAGATCTTTCAAAGACGTTTCCAGATAGCCCTTTTGCCAGAACAGATGAAGCGCTTTGTCCAGAACATCATCACGCTGAAATAACTTATGTCGCCCCACGATTTTTCCCCTACCCTCATAAAATACCGGTTAGTATTTTATCATTGCAATTATGTATCCCCCATCATACCATACCGATCGGTATTTAATATTTTCTTTACTGAGGCGGCTATATGAAAACGCTCTATCAGGCACAGGTGACTTCGACTGGCGGACGTAGCGGACACGTTAGATCAGCTGACGGCATCATAGATTTTGACATCGCGTTGCCAAAAGAAATGGGAGGTAAAGGCGGTGCACCAAACCCGGAGCTTCTCTTTGCCGCAGGCTACGCTGCATGCTTCGAAAATGCGCTCCTGCACATGGCCCGTGGTTTGAAATTAAATCCAGGTCACACCGCAGTCGAGGCGAAAGTCGGTGTTGGTCAGGATGATTCAGGTGCGTTTCTCCTCACCGCAGAACTGGACGTGTATCTTCCCGACCTTGAGTGCAGTATCGCGCAGAAGCTGATGGAAGAGGCTCACAAGGTCTGCCCTTATTCAAATGCCACCCGCGGCAACATCGATGTACAACTGAAACTCACAGAGGCTAAAAATGCTTAATGAAATCCTGCAACCAACAGCCGAGCCAGCACATTCATCCCTGACAGAGAGTGGAATGAGCACCATGACTTTTTCCGATACGGTTCGCGCCCGTCGCAGCATCCGACAGTTTTTGCCCACGCCATTAAGCGATCAGACCATCAGGGATGTACTTGAAGAGGCGCAGCTGGCACCGTCCAATTGCAACACCCAGATCTGGAGCGTTCATGTGGTCAGCGGCGAAACCCTGCAGCGGCTGCGTGAACGAATGTTAAAAGCCCACTACGCTGGCGATGAGTCTACCGACTTCAGTTTCGATATCGCGGCGTTTACCGGTCGCTACGGCGAGCGTAACAGTGAACTCGGAAAGCACTATTACGAATCATTATCCGTTAAGCGTGAAGACAAAGAGGGCCGCGCCAGAGCCGTGGCGAAAAACTATGAGTTTTTCAACGCGCCGCATGTCGCTTTTCTCTTTATGCCAACAGTCGGCGACAGCGTACGCACCGCGGGCGATTTGGGTCTCTACGGGCAGACGTTGATGTTGTCCCTGGCATCACGGGGAATTGGCAGTATCCCTTTAACTTCCTCGGCGAGCTATACCAATGTGATCCGTGAAACGCTGGGTATTCCTGCTGATATGAAGTTCCTTCACGCCATCGCCTTTGGTCACGCCGATCCCGATGCCCCTGCCAATGCAAAACGTATGGGCCGCGATCCAGTCGCACAATGTGTGACCTTCCACAAGTGATCTTTCAACACGGATAAAGAGGATGCTTAAATGAACTCATTAAGAATTGGTATCTTAGGCGTGGGAAGTATCGGAAAAACTATCGCTCTGAGATTAGCCGCTGCGGGCCATAAGGTAGAAGTGGCTAATTCAGGCGGTCCGAAAATGATTTCGGACGATGTTCTCGCGACGGGGGCAAAAGCGGACTGGGCAAAGAGCGTCGTTAAAGAGAAAGATGTACTGATTTTATCCATTCCTTTTTTCAAAATCCCCGCACTAAAGCCGCTGATAGCCACGCTTTCGAAAGATACCGTCCTTATCGATACCTCGAACTATTATCCAGGCAAAGAAGGTTACTACCAGGGGCGCGATCCGAAAATTGAGGAACTGGACAAGTCCATCTCAGAGACGCAATGGGTACAGGAGCAACTCGACCATCCTGTGGTAAAAGCCTGGAACAATATTCTGGCGGAAACGCTGCTGAATAAAAATCAGCCTGAATCACATCCGGAACGCCTGGCCATCGCCGTCGCGGCAAACAGAGCACGCGACCTTGAAGTGGCATCTGAGCTGGTTGAATTAACGGGTTTTGATGCCTTCCCCTCGGGCTCAGTTGCGGACTCCTGGCGTCATCAACCGGGGGCACCGGCCTATTGCACCGACATGAAGGCCTGTGATCTACCCGCAGCGCTCGCAGCGGCTGAACGATCCCGTCTCCCTGCCCGCCGGGATTTTGCCATGGCCGTTATCGAAGAACGTTTAAGTGATGGAACCTCAACGCTTCCTGCAGAATATATCGCCAGATTGAATAAGGCTCTGTACTGATGACAGCGATTCAGCAAGGAAAAATTAATAAGAAAGAGCAGGCGCTCGTACTGGAGAGGTACTGTCCTTTCAGCACGAGCGCCTGTTATCGCTATCGGATGTACCAGGAGACAGAACGCCATAGCGATAAAAAATCCCCTGAGCTATCGTTGTTTCCTGGCTGTCCTGACTGGTATAGCTAACGATCGTTCTTCGCTCATAGCAATGTCGGTTATGAGATAAAGCTCGCCAACTCCAGAGAACCGGACAGCATCCGCGAACTGGCTCTTGACGTGGGCGCAACCGCCGTTACGCGTGAAGAGGCAGCAAAGGAAGTTGACGCGCTTATTCTTGCCATACCTTTTGAACCTTCCACGATTAATTTTTTCCCCCGCCGATATGTTGTGCGTTACGCATCCTGTTTCCGGGTCGAAGCGCGAAGTTAAGCCAGCAAATGATTTTATTAACCTTATAAGCCAATGAGTTATTGATTCTCTTCTATACTTATCCGCGTCTGGCTGATAATTCAGCTACTGCCTGCGCTGCGTTCACCTTATTGTTTTGTCGCCGTTCAGCGCGAATTTCAGTCGATAATTAATAACCTGACAAATCATGTTTAATTGAAATAATGACTTTCAACAGAGGATAGGCTGGCTATGTTGCAATCTCGATCGTCACGCTGGGGCTTCATACTGCTGCTTCTGGCGGCGGTAGCTGGCTTCGCGCTGGCTCTCTATGCCTGGTTGGCGCCGCTGACAGGCGTCACTGACACTATTGGTGCCCTGGGCGTAGCTATTGCTAACGTCGCTCTGGCGGTGTTTGCCTTCATTCTTCGCGCCTGTTCAGGCCGCGGCCTTCGCCTTTTCTGGACCATCATCATCCTGCTGATGCTTCTCGGGATTGGTTTCGCCTCACTGCTGCTTCATCAGTGGGTGATTACAGCTGCTATGGCGATCGGGCTTATTGGTTTGATTGCCATAATCAGTAGCCCGTTAGGTCACGATAAATTCGCCAGAGTCTGAGGAGCGCCCCTTGCATAACGATAAACGTATCAAACAGATGACTGGCAGCCTGATGGCGCTGGCCCTGCTGACGACCCCGATGACGCTGCTGGCACAGGATAACGCTACTGAGGCTTCACAGGGAACGCAGGAAAAACTCAACGTCGATGCTGCCGACCAGCAGGCACCTGGCACCACAATCACCACAAAGGAAGCCTCCTCAGGCGAGTCGTCAAACCAGAAGGTTGATTCAGCCACGAACGAAGCGACGCCCCTGATTCCTTCAACTGCGACCTGGGATAGTTTCCACGGTCAGTTGAATGCGCAAAAATACAGCCCACTCAAACAGATCACCGCCGATAACGTCGGGCAGTTGAAGAAAGTATGGGAGTATCACACGGGTGATGTTGCGGATGGAAAAGGCGCAACCCCGGCGACTGTCTGGTCAGCCACGCCGATCTTTGCCAACGACACCATATATATCGGCACGCCATTCTACCGGTTGATTGCGCTCGATCCGGGCACAGGTAAAGAGAAGTGGAGCTACGACACCAAAGCGCCGCGCGAAGCGCTGACGCAACCTGTGTTAAAAAACCGTGGCGTTGCCTACTGGCAGGCTAAAAATCCTGTTTCCGAGCAGGCGTGCCAGAAGATTGTTTACATGGGTACGGTTGACGGCAAGCTATACGCGCTGGATGCTGATTCCGGCAAGCCGTGTGAGAGCTTCGCTGACAACGGCGTGCTGAACGTTGAGCAGTGGAATACGCTAAACGCCAAATTCCCGCTGTCGCTGCTGCAGCCGCCGACCGTGGTTGGCGATCACCTGATCTTTGGCTGGGCGGGTAAAGACTGGGCTTACGAAGAGGCGCCGCCGGGCACCGTCTTCTCAGTCAACGCCAGGACAGGTGAACGCGAATGGACCTTTGATGCCATACCTGCCGATATTCGTAAGCGTACCGGGACGGCTAACGTCTGGACGCAGATGTCCGCCGACATCGCCCATGGTTTGATATATCTGCCGGTGTCATCACCTTCGCCTAACTACTGGGGCGGCAACCGTGTTGATGCGATCCCGCTCGGTACCTCAACCACGGCGCTGGACGTTAACACCGGCAAAGTTGTCTGGTCACGCCAGTGGGTCCACCACGATGTCTGGGATTACGACATCAACTCCGCGCCGACGCTGATGGATATTGAGGTCGACGGCAAACAGATTCCGGCGCTGATTCAGGCGACTAAACAGGGTTTCCTGTTTGTGGTTAACCGCCTGACGGGTGAAGATATCTGGCCGATTGAAGAGCGTCCGGTACCGCAGGGCGATGGATCCGTAGAAGGCGAAAAACTCTCACCCACCCAGCCGTTCCCGACCAAACCCGCACCGCTGCTGGATCAGTCGAAAAAGCCGGAAATATGGAAACTTGCGGATATAGCTGGCGCCGGTCAGTGTTCGCGTCTGTGGGATAAGCTGAGCTACGAAGGCATGTACACGCCGCCGACCACCAAAGGCGAAGGCGCGCTGACCTATCCGGATAGCTCCGGTGGCGTACAATGGGGCGGCGTGGCATTCGATCCCGAAAGCCAGACTGCGGTTGTGAATACTTCGCACATCGTGCAGTACGTGAAGCTTTATAAGCGGGAAGATTATGACAAAGCCAATACCGGCTCCGGCAACGAGAGCGGCTTCGCACCGCAGGAGGGCGCGCCTTACGGTATGCGTCTGAAAGTGGCGCTTAACTGGCTTGGCATGCCGTGCTGGCAGCCACCATTTGGTGAACTGGTGGCGCTGGACATGCATACCGGTGACGTGAAGTGGCGTCGTCCAATTGGCGCTTCTCAGCAGTACGGCTTCTTTATGCCGGAAAGCTGGGGTTCACCTACAATTGGCGGCCCTGCGGTCACCGCGGGAGGCGTCATCTTTATAGGGGCCTCCATGGACGCCAAAGTTCGCGCATACTCGCTGGATAGCGGTAAAGAGCTGTGGTCCGATCAGGCTGAAGCGCCAGCAGTAGCGAACCCTTCCGTTTACGAGTACAAAGGGCGTCAGTATGTGGCTTTCGTGGCGGGTGGTAACACCATCCTGAAAGATCAGGTCGGCGATCAGGTGGTGGTCTACGCTCTTCCGGAGGATAGCCACTGATACCCGGAGTAGAGAAAATCCACGCTCCGGCGTGGATTTTTCTTTTCCCCCCTGAACAGCTTTTATGTTGAGGTGAAGCCCAACGGTATAAAGCCAGAGATTCCCCCCTTCTATCCTCTCCCCTTAAAACCGCCCCGCTGCTTTCTCCGCATAGCCTGTTAATTGCAACTATCCTTAACGACGGCTTACTTTTTTTGGTTAGGGGAAAACGATGACAAAAATGACCAGCGACTTTTTTATTGAGCGCCTGAAAGCGTGGGGCGTCACCCGGATCTATGGCTATCCCGGCGATGGCATCAATGGCGTGCTCGGGGCCTTACAGCGCGCGGATAAAGCGGGCGAAGGCATTGAGTTTATCCAGGTGCGTCATGAAGAGATGGCGGCGTTTATGGCGGCGGGCCATGCCAAATTCACCGGTGAACTGGGGGTCTGTCTCTCTACTGGCGGCCCTGGCGCCACCCACCTGCTGACCGGATTGTATGACGCTAAGATGGACCATTCCCCGGTGCTGGCGATCGCCGGTCAGGCGGAGGTGACCGCGCGCGGAGCGAGTTATCAGCAGGAGTTAAACCTCGATCGTGTTTTCGCCGATGTGGCGAACTTTGTGCAGGAGGTGGCCTCGCCCAGCCAGTTGCGGCATTTAGTGGATCGCGGCGTGCGTATCGCCGTGGCACAAAATGGCGTGACGGTGCTGGTATTGCCGAAGGATATTCAGGACGAACCCTGGCAGGCACCGCCGCATACACACGGCTTCACCCATTCGGGAACAGGATACCAGCGGCCGAAAATAGTGCCCTATCAGGCGGATCTGCAACAGGCGGCGGATCTTCTTAACGCCGGAAAGAAAGTGGCGATCCTGGTGGGAGCCGGCGCGCGCAGCGCGGCGCTGGAAGTCGTGCAGCTGGCCAACGTGCTTGGTGCTGGCGTGGCAAAAGCGCTGCTTGGCAAGGATGTGCTGCCGGATGATGCGCCTTTCATTACGGGCTCGATTGGTTTGCTGGGGACTAAGCCCTCTTATGACATGATGATGAATTGCGACACCCTGCTGATGATCGGTACCGGTTTCCCGTGGACGGAATTCCTGCCGAAAGAGGGACAGGCGCGCGCCGTGCAGGTGGATATCGATCCGGCAATGCTTGGGCTGCGCTATCCGGTGGAAGTAAATCTGCATGGAGACGCGGCAGAAACCCTGCGCGCGCTGTTGCCGTTGCTACAGCATAAAAGCGATCGTAGCTGGCAAGAAGAGATCGCCCTCGGCGTCAAAGAGTGGTGGCAGACGCTGGAGGAGCGGGCGATGGCCGCGGCCAAACCGGTCAATCCTCAGCGGGTGGTATGGGAAATGTCACCGCTGCTGCCGGACGATGCTATCGTCACGTCCGATTCAGGCTCCTGCGCCAACTGGTTCGCCCGTGATTATAAGGTGAAGCAGGGACAACGCGCCTCATTGTCCGGCGGCCTTGCCTGCATGGGCGCGGCAGTGCCTTACGCCATCGCCGCCAAATTCGCTTACCCGCAAAAAGTGGTGGTGGCGCTGGTGGGAGACGGCGCGATGCAGATGAACAATATGGCGGAGTTGATCACCATTCAGAAATACTGGCAGGGCTGGAGCGACCCGCGCCTGATTGTGTGTGTATTCAATAATCAGGACCTTAACCAGGTTACCTGGGAGCAGCGAGTAATGGAAGGCAACCCGCGTTTCGCGGCGAGCCAGGAAATCCCCGATGTCAGCTATGCCGGGTTCGCGCAATCGCTGGGGCTGAAAGGTATTTTCGTTGATGATCCGCAGCAGTTACAGAGCGCCTGGCAAGAAGCGTTGTCGGCAGACCGTCCGGTGGTGCTGGAAGTAAAAACCGATCCAGAAGTCGCGCCGCTGCCGCCGCATATCACCCTGAAACAGGCGAAAGCCTTTATGGCTTCGATGGCGAAAGGGGATCGCTCCGCCGGTAAAATTTTCGCCGATACCGCAAGCCAGATTGTGAATGAGATCTTGCCGGGCAAAAAATAGTACTGCAGAAGCGTTCAGGCGTAAAAAGACAAAGCGCCCGTTAAAATCGTGCTTAACGGGCGCGCAGGAAGCCTGGGTTTGACGCGAGTTATTGCGAAGGCAACAGCTCGGTTTTGATCCAGCCAGGCTGACGCTTATCAAAGCTTTCATAAGCGGAGACCACATCGGATAACGGCTCCACCTGGGTCAGCACTTGAGTAGGATCGATTGCGCCCATGCGCACCAGCTCCAGCAAGTGCGGAATAATGGCGTGATGGTTGCAATTCCCCATCTTCATGGTCAGGTTTTTATTCATCGCCATACCGAGGGGAAAAGTCTGCGCGGCGGGAGGGTAAACGCCGATAATGCTCAGCGTGCCCGCCTTTTTCAGCGCCTGAATCGCCCATTCCAGCGCCTGGCTTGGGGCATCGCCCGGGATCCAGTTGCCATTATGCACATGCTGATGATCAAAATTATCCGGTGCCACCTGCTCGACTTCCTTGCGGTATTGCTCTTTTTTCTGCTCGGCTTGCGCCGCCGCCGGACCATGGTGGGCGTGCTGGCTATCAACGCCCACGGCGTCAATGGCGATATCGACACCGACGCCGCCGGTAAATGTTTTGATAGCTTCCAGCGGATCTTCTTGCTCAAAATTGACGGTGAAAGCACCCTGACGACGAGCCATCGCCAGCCGATCGTCATGCGGATCGACAGCGATCACCCGCCCGGCCCCCATTAACAGCGCGCTGGCGATAACAAACTGCCCGACCGGGCCGCAACCGAACACCGCCACGGTGTCTCCGCGTTTGATTCCCGCCATTTCCGCGCCGAACCAGCCGGTGGGAAAAATATCGCTAATTAGAATCGCCTGTTCATCGCTGACACCCTGCGGTATTTTCACCAGAGTATTGGCGGCGAAAGGAATACGCGCTTTTTCCGCCTGTAGCCCGTTGATCGGGCCGGTAGCTTGCGGGCCGCCAAAAAAGCAGGTGCCCGCCTGCGGGCCGTTCGGGTTGGCATTATCGCACTGCGCGGTGTTACCGCTGCGGCAGGGTGGGCAATAGCCGCAGGAGAGCGTGGAGCAGACCACCACCCGATCGCCGATATCGAAATTACGCACCCGATCGCCCAGTTGCTCAATAATGCCGACGCCTTCATGGCCGAGAATAGTGCCCTCCTTCATGCCGCTGAAGGTGCCGCGTATGAAATGAAGATCGGTGCCGCAAATCGCCGAGGCGGTAAGGCGGATAACCGCATCGGTGGGTTGTTCAATCTGCGGTTCGGCGACCTCATCAAGACGGATATCGCCGGTCGCGTGCCAGACGAGAGCTTTCATACTGTCTCCTCTTTTCGGTTATATAAAAGGGCGTCGCAGCTGGCCTTTCCTGCCGCTATGACAGCCGGTTTTAACTAAGAGAGGAGAAAGTATAGTCAGCGATCGAACGATCTGCGGACGATAGCCACCGGGCTGGTGGCTATCAGCGGCGGGAATAAGTAAGGAAGTATGTCCACTTCTCTGCTTTCTTCCGGGAGGCGTTAATTTGCTTGTCTGGTTTGCTCCGATGTCCCGAAATGCGCGGTATCGCCGTGGGCATGTTCGCCCGAGCCACGTACCCGTTTAAGCTGAATCACCTCGCCGTGCTGCCAGGCGTCTGCCCCTTCAGCAACAGGATGCGCCTCCAGATCCGCACGCTCACGTTTGATATCCTGCGTATTCACATCAAGCCGACGATCTCTGTCTGCCAGCAGCCTCGGATCAAGCTGCCCTTCCCCGGTAAAGCCCATCATCAGCGCCGGAATGCCGAGCGGCAGCGTCTTATCGCGATCGGTATGCCAGGTATGCCAGGTCTTCCCGTAAGTATTAACAATCTTGCTCATCAGCGCTTTGTCGGCCACCGCAGGCAAACCGGGCGCGGTCAGACTGCCGGACATCACTTCATACCGATGGCTGTGCCAAAGTTTTTTTTCCTCCGGCGGCAGCGTTTTAAACAGACGTTCGCTAATAATGTACTCGACCCCCATCAGCCGGGCATCTTTGGTATTACTGTCGTAAATCACCGCCTGCATGACTTCGTCATTAAGCACCGTCACGTAGTGATGGGCTTCCATCTGGCCATTTTTATCGCCGTTATAAAAATGGAAACCGTCAAGATATGCACTTATTGCCTCAACAGGTGGACGTGACTGGATGATCTGCGCACCGGTTTCGAGGGTACGCATTTGGGTAGAGGTTTTTTCACCGGGAACTGGCGTTTTCGGAGGGGTATTATTCGCACCACAGCCCGTCAACGCCAGGCTTGTTAAAATTAAAAGGAATAAGGGTTTCATTCGCTCTCCACGTCATGGCCGCTTTACTGAACTTAGTACACTCTTTTGATTACATCGAAATGTTTTATAACAGTAAGCGCCGGCATATTTTCATGACGTCTCAACCTTCGCATGGAAACGCAGATAAGAATAAGTGTCGGGGTGTACGTCAGGTGAGCATGGCCCTACGCGGCGTACTATTTCAGTTCCCCGGGAACCTGGGTCGCGATGCTTTGATAAGCCTCAACAAATGCCTGCGCCTGGCTGCGGGTACGTGTCACTGGCTGTCCGGCGCAATACAGATCGCTGCCCAGTCCGGCGCCAGCACAACCTGCCCGCAGCCAGCGGCCAAGATTGTCCGGCGTTACGCCCCCCACCGCCAGCACCGGTATTTCCGGCGGCAGTACCGCCTTCAGCGCTTTAATATAATCAGGGCCGAAGCTGGCAGAGGGGAATATTTTTAGCATCTGTGCACCGGCTGCCAGTGCCGTAAAGGCTTCAGTAGCCGTAGCACAACCGGCGCACACTAACATGCCATGCTCTATGCCACGCTGGAGAACTGCCGGATTAACGTTTGGCGTTACCAGCAAGCGCCCACCCAGCGCCGCCAGACTATCTACCTGCTGCGGCTGCAGTACCGTTCCGGCACCAAATAAGCCGCTTTCACCAAACTGCGTTACCATACAGGCGATACTCTCCTGCCAGCGTGGTGAGTTGGTTGGGATCTCTATCGCCGAAAAACCACTCGCCAACAGCGCAGCGACATGCTCCAGCACCTCTTCCGGCTGGATCCCGCGCAGAATAGCGATCAGTGGAATATCAATTTGCCAGTTCATTTGCTATGCACCTGATTCCCTGTTGAAAAGCGGTATCACCCGCCACAATTTCAGCCGTGATGCCGCTTAGCGCCAGCGCCGACTGATAGCGCGCCGCCAGCTGTGGGCTGCCGACAATGGTCACACGCTGCCCCGTCAACGAGCCGTACACACGACGCATTTGTGCCACCTCTGCGCCGATTAACAGCCCTGATAGCCTCTCACTTACCGCTTCCTGCGCCAGCCGCCCGAGAATGTATGCGGCGCGCACCTCAAACAGCAGCGGTAAAATATCACCGTCCTGCAGACCGCGCTCCAGCCCGGTGATAAACGCCTGCCGATCGGTTGCCTGTGACGGTAACCCGGTGCCAATCAGCGAATGATTAAGCAGCAAATGATGCAGCTCGCCTGCGATCACGGTTTTAAAACGTTGTAACCTGCCCTGTTCCACCTGCACCCATTTGCAGTGGGTGCCCGGCATTATATAGAGCGAAGAAGGAGCCAGTTGCCAGGCGCCCAGTAGCTGCGTCTCTTCGCCACGCATGATATTCAGGCCGCCCTTATCGTCGACGCTAACTCCCGGCACGATCCAGGCCAGATCCTCAATTCGGGTCAGATGCCTGGCCAGCTGATTCAGCGTCAGTGGGCACGAGAGGTAGGGCACGCTGTGCCAGCCCGCATTACTTCCCACCATGCCCGCCATAATTACCGGCACCTTCTGCGCCTGCCAGCCTGCGGTAACGGCTTGAAAGATGTCGCGCGGATGGCGGCCAGCCAGACGAGTGATGCCCGCTTCCAGCTTGCAGCTGTCAATGCACTGGCCCTGCTGAAAGCGCCAGGCGCGCAGATGGGTAGACCCCCAGTCAAAAGCAATATAATCATCGCTCATAACGTATCTTTACCCCCGGGCGCGAAATTAATCGGCGTTAAGACTGCTTGCCCTCGGCTGAATGCCAGCAAATTCTCAATCACCAGATCCGCCATCGCTTTTGACGTCTCCTGAGTGGCGCTGGCGATATGGGGTGTCAATACTACGTTTTCCGCCGCTATCAGCTCATCGCGCACTTGCGGTTCATGTTCAAATACGTCCAGTGCCGCTCCGGCAATTCGGTTGTTCTGCAAAGCGGAAACCAGCGCGCTTTCATCCACAGTGGAGCCGCGTGACACGTTGATTACGTAGCCATCTGGACCGAGAGCATCCAGTACCTGCTGGTTAATCAGATGCCTGGTCGCCTCGCCGCCGGGTAGCGTCACGACCAAATAGTCCGCAGCCTGAGCCAGCGAGACAAGATCGGCATGAAAGGTATAGGGGAGATCTTGTCTGGCCGTGCGATTGAAATAGTGGATCTGCATACCAAAGGCTTCAGCGCGGCGGGCGACGGCGCGACCAATATTGCCGAGACCTGCGATTGCACACGCTTTACCACCAATCTTTTTTCCCGCAGGAAACTTGCCCTGCAACAACCATTTTCCACCGCGCAAATAGCGATCCGACTCGCTCAGGCGACGTGAGATATCCAATAACAGCGCCATGGCATGATCGGCAACACAATCATTAAGCACGCCTGGGGTATTAGTGACGATAATCTTGCGATGCTGTGCCATGGCGAGATCGATGGCATCATAACCGACGCCGTTACTGGCAATAATTTTAAGGCTGGGCAGTCGGTTCATTAATTCAGCACTGGCACCCACGATACCATTAGTGAGAATAGCGCTAACCTGCTCGCCCTGATGCTTAAACCATTGGCTATCATTGATCACATCAGATAATTTAATTACGTTAAAATATTTACTCGCCTGATGCAGTAGATAAGGCGGAAGTTTATTAGGTATTACCATAACCGTAAGTTTATTCATGCCAGGCTCTTATCGCGAAGATCATTTTAATAGAGATAATCAGCGCTACTGCATGGGGCAACAGTAAACGGAATATTCACTCTGCCGGAGTAGTTCTATTATTTATTTACTTCCCTTACTGACTCACTATCGCCACAGGTTCGGTGGCGATAGTGGCCGTTAAAAGCTTAGGGTTTAAAAAACGCTAAAGCATCACGATTAATTTCGATACCCAGTCCCGGTGCTGTCGGGATCTGAACCATACCGCTATGGTGCACGATCGGGGTTTGCAGAATCGCCTGACGAATCGGATGTTCGGTCTGGTCGAACTCAAGCAGTGGCTGGGTGGGCGACAGTGATATCGGTGTATGGGTTGGCACCAGCGCCATCCATTGCAGTGATGCGGCAATGCCGATGCCGCTGCCCCAGACATGCGGATTGGTACGGATGCCGAATGCCTGCGCCATATCCGATATCTTCTTACATTCCGTTAAACCACCCGCAGCGCAGATATCCGGCTGGATAATATCCATCGCGCCTGTGCCAAGAACGTTTTTAAAACCGTAGCGGGTAAATTCACACTCCCCGCCGGCCAGAGGAATGCTGGTAGCGGCTTTAACCCGGCGGTAGCCATCGAGATCTTCTGGCGGCACCGGCTCCTCAAACCACGCGATGTCGAGGTGCTCAATTTTGCGCGCCAGCTTAATCGCCGCTACCGCATCATAGGCGTGGTTGGCATCTACCATCAGTGCAATATCGTCACCAATAGTGTCGCGAATGGTACGGGTAATGTCATAATCTTCCTGCACACCGAAGCCCACTTTCAGCTTCATGGCTTTAAAGCCCTGCTCAACATAGCTGGAGGCTTCTTCCGCCAGATATTGCGCCGCATCACCTTTGTCGCGACGATAAAGGCCAGTAGCATAGGCCTGTACTTCACTGCGCAGCTGTCCGCCCAGCAACCGATAAGCCGGAACGCCAAAATATTTACCACGAATATCCCACAGGGCAATATCGATGCCGCTCAGCCCTTCGATTAGCAGCCCTTTCTGCCCATGGTCGCGCAGGCGCGCATAGAGATCCTGCCAGATAAATTCGCTGTTCAGCGCATCACTGCCAATGATCATACTACCCAGTTCATCGACAACCGCTTTGGTGATGCGCGCCGGGCCATAACATTCTCCCCAGCCGCTAATACCTTCGTCGGTTTCAATTTCCACCAACATCGCGGTTCGGGTATCGTAACGCGCGCGCGAGTAGGAAAAGGGTTCGCTTAATTTTGCCGCCAGTAAATGTGTGGTGACGCCAGTAATTTTCATAAGATTCTCTTAGCCTTTTGGCAAAATCAGATCGTGCATTACGCGACCATCCAGGGTATCCAGCGGTAATCCGAGTAAATGGGCAATAGTCGCTGCCGGATCGGTCATATGGTAGGGGCCGAGCTTCTGGCGATCGCGGTAATAGCCCTGACGTACACCTGCGCCATACATCAACAACGCACCATAGTTACTGGACATTGTGGTTTCTGCCGTAGGTTTTTGCGGGCCGTGATTGGCGCCCGGCACTTCTACCGGACAAATATCTTCTCCGCCCTGGCTGACGCCCCAGACAAAACCCGAGTTATAGGCAAAGATAATATCGCCAGCGCAATTGCCCCAGAAGCCTATGCCGACCGCATCCGCTTTCAGCAGTGCCAGACTCACCGCATTGCGCGCCACGCCGTTCTCTTCCACCTGCCAGCTACCGAGAGCCAGTAAAGTGCGGGCGCACACCTCGTCGTACTCCTGTGCACTGACGATGCCAGAGGTTTCGCGCCCGGCGAGGTTGACGAAGATCTCCAGGCCACCGCGTTCATCTTTGAGATACACCTGGCTGCAAGACATATCGGGCATTCCCTGCGCATCCAGCGTGACCAACTGGTGCTTAGCGAGGTAGCGATAAATATCGCACATATAAGCATTGGGCACCGCGCCGTGGTCAGAGGCCAGCATCAGCACCGTATCGTCGTCCATCTCCTGCATTAGCTTGCCCATAGTGCGATCCAGCACCTGATAGCAGTCACGCATTACGTCATCATACAATTCGGCCTGAGAGGCATCATAGAAGGGCGAAGCGGGATCGCACTGACCGAGGCAGTTATGATGGGACTCATCTACCAGACGGTGCACCGTCGCCCACAGCGAGAAATTTTTGCGCTGGGTCAGTTCTAATGCGCTTTCAGCCAGCCACAGCGACTGTTCTTCCGCTTCCTGATAAGTTGCTTGTGCATAATCCTCCTGCGGTGAGGCTTTAACCACCCATTTACTGTAAAACGGGCCGTAAGCGTTTAACATGCTGTTGGCCAAAGGGTGGTTCTCCGACAGGCGCTGGCGGTCAGTCACCTGGCTTTGCAGGATTTCCACTTCGTCAGCCTCCGGGTTAAAGCTGCCGGTAAAGAAACGTACGCTACCCGCAATACCGGCTTCCTGTAACGAGATCCAGCCACTCCATTTACCCACCTCAAGCTGAACCACCTGCCCCGCCAACTGCAATACAGGTTTCCCTTGTTGGCTGACCAGGATCGCGGTAAGCGTTTCGCCGTTATTACCGCTAAGGGTTATCTGATATCCCTCCTGCTGCGACGTTAAGGGTTGCCATGCCCCCTTATCGTGATAGGCCAAAGTAGACGTTGGTGGCCAGCCTAACTTTTGCCGCTTTAGCTGTTTATTGCTGGTGCGGGCGCCATAACGGGTGGTATGGCCCATTGGCTTAAAGATCTCGCCGGGCCAGGCTGCACTTCTGCCCCAGTAGGGGGCGAAACTGAAATGTTCTTTATCCGCCGCAATACTCTCTGGAAAATGCACCAGCGAGGCGCGTAAATTGTGTTTGCTCATCTGCTCCAGCAAATTACCGGTGCGGGTATTGTCCGGTGGCATCCCTTGTCCCAGCCACGAGGTGCCCACCGCCTGTCCGGCGAGGAATGTCACCCAGTTAATATCTCCCCACGCCGAGATAAATGGCAGCAGTTCGGTGGCGGCGCCGCGCTCCAGCATCCGTGCGATATGGGGCAAATAGCCCTTTTGTACATAGCGTCTCAACAATGGCATTGATAAGCCGTCCACGCCAAAAACAATGACTTTACGCATTCTGGAATTCCTCATACTGTTTCCGTCTCTCTATTTATCTATCCCTGCGTGAGGGAGAGCGATAGCCTTTTGATAATCCACTTTATTTTCAATTAAGCTTTGTAACAGGCTATTCAAACTGCTTCTGATATGTTTGCGCATCACTTCTTCTGCGAGTTCACCATCCCTCGCTTTGAGCGCAAAAAATATTTCCCTGTGTTCGCGCCACGACTGATATTTCCGGCCAGGCAAACTGCTGGTTATAAGATGGAACATCTGCAAACGTTCCAGATGAATACTCATTACCTCATTAATCAGCCCGTTGCCGGAAAAGCGGAAAATAAGAGAGTGTATCGAGTCACCGGGATCGTCGACGGCCTCTTCATTTTCTTCTAACAGTCTCTCCAACGAATCAAGGTAACGCTCCATTTTTTGCAGCTCTTCATCGCTGATAAGCATCGCAGCATGGCGCGCGGAGATGCCTTCCAGCGCCTCGCGGATCACATACAGCTCCTGAATATCCCGTAACTTTATTTCGCTGACAAACCACCCTTTTCTTGGCGCCAGCTCAACAAAATGTTCCTGCTGCAGACGATAAAGAGCCTCGCGAATCGGGGTACGGCTCATTTGTAGCCGCTCAATTAACCACATTTCCGTCAATGAACTACCCGGTTTCAGGGTCAAATTGAGGATCATGGTTTTTATTTCGTCATAGGCGACTAAACTCCTTGACCTTTTTATTTCGGATACTTCAATAGCTACCATAATGCATTCCCAACGTTGAGGTATGATGCCGTCTATTTAAGGACAAACCGCTGAATTTTTCCGACCATAAATAAATAGAGGAAAATAACCATCACCGCATGCGCGATAACAAACCACAGTACGCCATTAAAGGAGCCAGTGATACTCAGGATATAGCCGGTAATAATCGGCGTGGTAATACTGGAGGCGTTACTGAAAGTATTGAGCATGCTGCCAGAGAGCCCTGCAATTTCTTTTGGCGCAGTATCGGTATTAATGGTCCAGCCCATGCCGCCAATGCCCTTACCCAGGAACGACAGTGCCATAATGGCGATCACCGCCGATTCCGAGTCGGTATAGTTACAAAGTACCATCACACAGCAAAGCGCCATGCCGCCGATAATCGGGATCTTACGCGCCACCGAAACAGAGACCCCTTTACGGATCAGGAAGTCAGAGAAGAAGCCGCCGATTAAACCACCAAGGAAACCGCAGATTGCCGGAATGGCGGCGACCACGCCAGCCTTCATAATCGACATATTCTTTTCCTGGACCAGGTAAATTGGAAACCAGGTAATAAAGAAAAAGCCAATGGCGTTCAGGCAGTATTGCGCCAGATAAGTACCGAGCATCATGCGGCTGGTCAGCAACTGCGTCAGATAGCCCAGCTTCGGCCCTGCCGTTTTTGCCTGCCCCTCTTTCCTCTCGTCGAGATTAACCAGGGCGCCACCTGCAGAAATATACTCCAACTCCGCCTCGTTCACTGACGGATGTACCTTCGGACTTTTCACGATCTTGCGGAATAACGGAAGAAAGGCGATCCCCAGCAGCCCAAGTACGGTAAATACCGAGTGCCAGCCAAAAGTATGCGCGAGCCATCCCATCAAAGGAGCAAAAAAGACCGTAGAGCCATACTGCGCCGAATTAAAAATGGCGGCTGCCGTTCCGCGTTCAGAAGAGGGAAACCACGAAGCGACAATACGGCTGTTAGCAGGAAACGAAGGAGCTTCGGAGGCTCCGACTAAAAAACGCATCGCAAAGATAAAGACGACTGCCGTGGCGCCGGTTACAAAGCCTGCAAGTCCGGTCATCAGCGTAAAAAGCGACCAGAAAAAGATGCTTAAACTGTAAATCAGTTTTGAACCAAATTTATCCAGCAGCCAGCCGCCGGGCAGCTGGAATATCACATACGCCCAGCCAAAAGCGGAGAAGATAATACCCATATCCACCGGATCCAGACCAAGTTCCTTGGCCATTTGCGGACCTGCAAGGGAGATTGAGGAGCGGTCGGCGTAGTTGATCAACGTCATAAAAAATAACGTTGCAACCACCAGCCAACGCACGTTGGTTTTTTTTATAACACTGGCTTTATCGCGCAAGCCGGATGTTTCTGTGTTTTCCAGTTGCATTGCAGCAGACCTCTCTTGTTAATGGCATGCGTTGCCACTTATATCCGGACGGGAATAGGTTTTTGTCGGTTAAAGTCTGACATTTATTTAAGAGCATGAATGCAAATTCATTTTGCGGATATTGTATGGCTGACAATGATTTCCTTGTCACGACATTGTATACAATACAAATACAATAGCTTTACTTACAGGATGCCGTCTATTTTCTTTATAATATTTTATGATGCATATCACATCTGGCTTACAAGAAAATCACTTTTGTGCAACAAATAAATTCTCATAAGTTGCTGATTAACATATATTTAAATGAAAGCAGCTTATAGCAGAGCAGAGAAATTATATTTTTTTACGAACCGTACTGACTTAAAAATAAGCTTACTCAATCTGTGTGTTTTATTCATATATCAATACGTATTGTTTTAAATGCAGTACCTATTGTTCTTATTCACGAACAATAGGTACTGCATTTAATCGCTATACTTTATCGCGCTTATAAATAGTAAACCCCGCCTGCGGAAGTTGCCGGAAAAGCTATTTTTATTAACGAGATAAAAATATGCTCCATAGTTACCAGTCGGTCACTTCTTTTAATTAAAGATTAGCCTCTGACCGTTTCTCTTTCTGCAAAGCACAAAAAAGCCGATAACAGCGTTATCGGCTTTTTTTGCCTGAGTGGCGTTGGCGCCGGGACTAAAACCAGCTATGGCCCGGGACGGAGTTCTCCCCGCGTTCGGGAGGCCTTACATCCGCCGGTCGCGTGGAAAGGTGCCCTGCCCAAAGACCCGCGATCCACTTGACGCCACGGGCGGTAAAGCGCGCCTGGGCCCAGGTACGCTTGTTTTCTCCGGTACCGCTATGAACGGTAAAATAGCCCGCCTGGATATGAGATTGCGATGGCATCAGAACGCCATTGGCACGGGACATGATGTTACGTTCCAGCAAAAATTGTCGGAAGTCTGCCTCTTTCACCTTAAGCATTTTACAAAGCTGGCGAAAACCAAGCGTGTCATTGACCTGAACATAGCTGTCAAAGAATTCGGCCTTTGGGGCAAGCAGAGCAAGCTGCTCCTCTGCCCGCTGGCGTTTTTCATACTGCTCGGCCCAGGCGTACGCCGCGACGGCCGGATTAGTAAAATCGGGCAGGCTGATACTCTTTTCGCGTTCCTGCCAGCGATCCAGCACTTCTACCGTAAAGCCCGGCGATACGCTAGCCACAGTAAGCAATGAGTCTCGCTTATTAAGCAAAAACTCCTGCCGCATTTCACCTTCTTGCTCATACTGGTTAGTCATCACCGACTGTGACAGGCGCTGCGCCGTTTCCAGGCTTTTGACCATACGCTTCACTTCTTTATGCGCAATGCCCGTCAACCTGGCGATTTCACGACTGCTCATTATGGGAGACCGATCGTGCGAACTAAAACTTTCCAGTGGAATCACCATATTTCCCCCTAACCAGTACTATGAACGAATGACTTACTGAAGAAATAGTATACAAAGACCTGTTTAAATATCCAGTATTTTTTTTGAGCAGAACTAATCCGCTGAAATAGCAGCTTTTTCCTTTTTGGGCAACGGCCAGAGGCAGAAAACATGATGGGAGCAGAAAAGAAAACGGGCGGATATTCCGCCCGTTAGTTACGCGGTTATGGCGTCACAATATTGAACCAGAATTCAAACTTATCCATATAGCCGAGCATCTGGTCGAGTTTGGCACCGTCGCCGGTAACCTTAACGTCGCCGCTATCCTCAGCCTGTTTCAGGGTCACTTCTTTGAGAATAATTTTATTAAGCGTGTCTCGGTTCAGTGAAATGGTGGTATCAGCCTCTTTCGCTTCGGCATTGGCGGTATGGTTCAGCACACCATTTTCCAGCTCAAGTTTATATTTACCGCCGTCGCTGCCAAGGTCGATGTTAAAGACGGATTTAGCGGTACCCGCTTTTTCACCGTTGATATGTACCGCCAGATAATCAAAGAACATCTCCGGGGTCATCGCACGCACGGTATCCGGGCTGGCCGTGTTCGGAGTCGGCCCTTCCACTACCCCGTTGCGCAATTCCTGCGCGCCGGTCAGGTAAAAATTACGCCACGGGCCCGACTCGGCCTGGTAGCCGAGCTGTTCCAGCGCATCCGCTTCAAGGTTACGTGCCGCCTGGTTGTTCGGATCGGCGAATACCACTTTGCTCACCACCTGCGCAACCCAGCGAAAATTACCCTGATCGTAGTCTGTTTTCGCTTTTTGCAAAACAGCGTCCGCGCCACCCATATACTCGACGAATTTCTTCGCGCCTTCTTCCGGCGGCAGCTCGTCAAGGGTTGCAGGGTTGCCGTCAAACCATCCGAGATAGAGGACATAGGTCGCCTTAACGTCATGGCTCACCGAGCCATAGTAACCGCGGTTGGCCCAGGTATGCGCCAGGGAATCAGGCAGCTTAAAGTTGGCTGCGATCTCATCACGGGTCAGCCCTTCGTTGGCCATGCGCAGGGTCTGATCGTTAATGTAGCGATACAGATCGCGCTGGCTCTTCAACAGCTTAACCACATTCTCATTACCCCATGTCGGCCAGTGATGCTGGGCCATAAGGATCTCAGCTTTATCGCCCCAGCGGACAATCGCTTCGTTGATATATTTCGACCAGGGCAGCGGTTCACGAATTTTCGCACCGCGCAGCGAATAGGTATTGTGCAGGGTATGGGTCACATCTTCAGCTGATTCGATAAGTTTTTTCTCTTCGATATACCACAGCATTTCCGACGGCGCTTCAGAGCCCGGAGCCAGCATAAAGTCATAGGTCAGACCGTCAATAACCTCTTTCTGACCGTCTTTTTCAATAATGTTCGTTGGCGCAATCAGCGTGACGGTACCGGCAGAGGTCGTTGTTCCGAGCCCTGCCCCCACCTGGCCTTTGGCATCAGGCTTCAGCAGGTTGCCATACATATAGCTGGCCCGGCGGCTCATGACGTTCCCGGCCATGATGTTTTCCGCAACAGCGGCTTCCATAAACCCGGAAGGCGCATACACTTTCACTTTGCCGGCCTTCACATCGGCCTCATCAACAACGCCGCGCACGCCGCCATAATGGTCTACGTGACTATGGGTGTAAATAATCGCGACAACTGGCTTCTTACCACGGTTTTTAAAATAGAGATCCATTCCGACTTTCGCTGTTTCCGCAGAAACCAGCGGGTCGACAACGGTAATACCTTCCGTACCTTCAATAATCGTCATATTTGATAAATCAAGATTACGAATCTGGTATACACCGTCAGTGACTTCGAACAGGCCGCTTATATTAATTAGCTGTGATTGGCGCCATAAACTTGGGTTAACGGAATCAGGAGCTTCATCGCCTTCTTTAATAAAAGAATATTGTTGCGGGTTCCAGATTACATTACCTTGTTCGCCCTTGATAACCTCCTGAGGAATCGGAGCTATAAAACCTTTATGAGCATCAGTGAAATCAGCATTATCGGAAAAAGGTAGCTGATTAAACAGGGCGTTGTTGGCTTGTTGCGTGGCGGCTGTCGCCTCTTTCGGTGCCTCCGCAGCAATTGAGGGCATGCTGACAGATATGAAAAACCCCGCGAGCGCGAGGCTTCTTGCTATCAAATTGACTCTCATTCGAAAAACCTCTCAGTGTGCTTACAACGTCGTTTGGGGAAACTTCGTGCCCTGTCTGAAAATGGTTTAAGAAAGGTAAAAGAAAGCAGGAGAACATCAATAAATATAACCCGGCGTACTCATTCAGCAAGCAAATCAGTAAAAATCAATTGATTGAAATAGTAGTAATTTGGTGAGTTTTCATAAAGAGTCCCGGTAATTATCCGTAGGTTGTTGTTAAGGTAGAATTACATTCAACAAAAACATTCGCAGAAGCGTGTTAAAAATTACAAGGGAAGCAACCTGTATTGCAAACGGACGGCCTTCTAACGCTACCGATTCGTTTTAAAAAAAATTTTACGATTTTCCTTTTCATCCATTTTAAACGAACCAATCACTTTTTTTCCGGTCTCGATATTAATAATAACGCGCTAACAAACGGTTAGATAAAGAGCATATCAAGCTCAAAAAACATGCATCATTGTATAAATGATTCGCTCGGTGGACCGCAATGTGCCCGCCTGGCCTTATATAACTAAACCATTGAATAGTATATTTATTTTATGTAAAAAACGGCTATGAAAAACCCTGTTCGCTTTCAGGAGCGATGCAACACGTCGCTATGACACGAAAAGACAGCAAAGCGTAGTACAAATCAACTTATTGACTTGAATCAACCATGATAGCCTCACCCGATAAGATTAATCCTATTTAACAATACTAATAATTTTGTCTCAGGGTGAATGATGGTGCGTTTCTCTTTCAGGCTGCAGGCTGCGGCCTGTTTCGCTTTTGCTTGTCTCGTTTTGTTCACTTGCTGTGTCTCGTCCGCTTATGCGTTATCGAACGGGTGTACAAAAATCAACTTACTTTCCGGTTCATCGTCACTGTCATTTAAAGCCAATGCTTACCCCGCGTCGGACTTTGACTCCAGCGATGCCCTGACGGTCAGCTTTACCGATAGCGGTGCTGGATACGGTGTTATTGCGTCAAATACTGATAGCGTCGGTATAACCAATTACAACTCCACCAGCTTCCAAACATATAGTGCTGCCAACTCTTCAAGCACTTCACCTCATACCGTCACGCTTAGCGTAACTGCTGGCAGTCTTGCGGCCAGCGGTTTTAGCGTCCGGGCCACCACGTCGCACGGACAAATCAGCAACCTGGTTTTCAGCTGTACTGGCGATACAGCATCCTCCAGCATCGCAACGCTTTCCGGCCTCTCGATCTCTGCCGGTACGTTCTCACCCTCTTTCTCTGAGGGTACAACAAGCTATACCGCTTCAGTTGCGAACAACGTCCCCTCGATCGCTGTCACGCCGGTCTTAACCGATCCAAACGCAACGGTTACAGTTAACGGCACACCGGTGGGCTCGGGTTCATCTTCTTCCGCCATTAACCTCACAGCGGGGGCCACAACAAATATCGCGCTGGTCGTGACCGCTCAGGACGCGACGACTACCAGGTCATACATGCTCACCGTTACGCGCGCGCAAGCCGCGCCGGTGGCAAACAATGTCGCGTCAACGATTACTGCTAACAGCACGAACAATGCGATAGCGCTTACAACCAGCGGTGGCACGCCGATATCAGTTGCCGTTGCGTCGGCACCGGCGCACGGGACCGCCACGGCGTCCGGTACAGCCATCACCTACACGCCGGACGCCGGATATTCCGGCAGCGACAGTTTTACCTGGAATGCGTCCAACAGTACCGGGACCTCTGCGAGCGCCACGGTATCGCTGGTTATTACCGCGCCGGTGATAGCTGTCGCACCAGCGGCTGGCACACTTCCCGCTGCAACCGTGGGCAGCGCGTGGACGCAGACCGTGGCTGTGCTTCCGGCGGCACCGCGCCTTACGCTTACAGCGCCACCGGCCTGCCCGCAGGTATTACGCTCAACGCTACCAGCGGCGTGCTGTCCGGCACTCCGTCCGCCGCAGGCAGCTATAACATTCAGGTCACCGCATCGGATGTTTACGGGGCGGGCGGTACCGTCAGCTACACGCTGAACGTGAATGAGGCCGCACCGCTTGTCAGCGCCGTCTCGGCAACGGTCAGCACCAACAGCCGCAATAACACCATCACGCTGGCGCTTTCCGGCGGCACGGCCACCTCCGTGAGTGTGACCGGCGCACCGGCGCACGGGACCGCCACCGCATCCGGCACAGCCATCACCTACACGCCGGACGCCGGATATTCGGGCACGGACAGTTTTACCTGGAATGCGACCAACAGCACCGGGACCTCTGCGAGCGCCACGGTATCGCTGACCGTCACCGCCACGCCGCTCGGTTTCACTCCTGCAGATACAGCGCTTCCCGCTGCAACCGTGGGCAGCGCGTGGACGCAGACCGTGGCCGCCTCCGGCGGCACCGCGCCTTACGCTTACAGCGCCACCGGCCTGCCCGCAGGCATTACGCTCAACGCTACCAGCGGCGTGCTGTCCGGCACTCCGTCCGCCGCAGGCAGCTATAACATTCAGGTCACCGCATCGGATGTTTACGGGGCGGGCGGTACCGTCAGCTACACGCTGAACGTGAATGAGGCCGCACCGCTTGTCAGCGCCGTCTCGGCAACGGTCAGCACCAACAGCCGCAATAACACCATCACGCTGGCGCTTTCCGGCGGCACGGCCACCTCCGTGAGTGTGACCGGCGCACCGGCGCACGGGACCGCCACCGCATCCGGCACAGCCATTACCTACACGCCGGACGCCGGTTATTCGGGCACGGACAGTTTTACCTGGAGCGCAACCAACGCGTCCGGCACCTCACAGATAGCGACGGTCACGCTCAATGTAACTGCCGCGACCCTAATCATGGCACCGGCAAGAGGTGCACTGCCGGATGGCCTGGTCGCTAAAGCATACGCTCAGACATTCAGCGTATCAGGCGGCGCAGCCCCTTACGCCTGGCAGTTCAGCGGTGCATTGCCGCGTGGATTGACGTTCGCAAATGGAGAGCTGAAAGGAACGCCTGAATCGGCTGGCTCCGCTTCATTTACCCTGACTGCGACGGATGCAAACGGCATCGCTACGCATTTTACCTACACGCTGATGATTAACGCGGCGGCGCCAAAAGCCACTGACCACAGCGCGTCCCTCTACGCCGGCCAGTCGGTAAAGGTGATCCTGACAGAAGGCGCAACGGGTGGACCCTTCACCGGCGCGCGATTATTAAACGAACCTGAAAGCAGCCTGGGCACCGCGTCCATCCAGTCGTCCGGAGGGTCGTATCAACTGTTGTTCACCGCCAAAGCTCAGGCGAGCGGTACTGTCGCGCTGCGCTACGTGCTGACCAGCGCAACCGGCAGCACCCAACCCGCGCAGGTCACCCTGACGATCGCATCCCGACCCGACCCGTCTAAAGATGCGGATGTGATCGGGATAATTAGCGCGCAGTATCAGGCCGCACAGAACTTTGCCCGCGCCCAGATACGCAATTTTAATGACCGCCTTGAACAACTGCACACCGGGGCGAATATGCCAGACAGCCTGGACGGCATACGTTTCAATATGCCGACCTCCCGGCCTGAACGTGATACGGATAAAGGCGCGTGGCTCAAACAGCCGAGAACAGATGAGAAGGCTTTTACAGAGCCGCCGACTCAGGCGTCACCGCTCATCCGCACAGATGCCAACAACCAGCTTTCTTACTGGACCGGGGGCTATGTTGATTTTGGCAGCGATAAAGACGATACCGTAAGCTTCAGCCACACGCTGGTAGGGATCACCACCGGCGTCGATTATCGCTTCACTCCTGCATTTACCGCCGGTATGGGTATCGGCTTTGGACGTGATGTCAGCGACATCGGGGATTCCGGATCCCGTGAGAACGGTCGCTCACTCAGTTCGGCGTTCTATGGCAGCTATCACCCTAATGCATTCTTTATCGACGGGCTATTAGGTTACAGCCGCCTCGATTTCGACAGTAAGCGCCGCGTCAGCGAGTCAAATGTCTTTGCCCGCGGCAGCCGTTCTGGCCGCCAGGTTTTCAGCTCCCTGACATCCGGCTATGAATTCCGTACTCCGGCAAGCCTTATCTCCCCTTACGCCCGCGTGCAGTATTACCGGACCTGGCTGGATGGCTATGCAGAATCGGACGCGGATGCTTTCAATCTGGCGTTTACCCCGCAGAGTTTCTCGCAGGTGATGACAAGCGCAGGCCTGCGTGGGGCGCACAGCGTGCCGACCACGTGGGGCTTTATGAAACTGCTGGGCCGCCTGGAATACTCGCAACTGATGAATGACAGCGGTAGCGCCCGGGTAGGTTATGCCGATGTCAGCGACGATACCTGGAGCATGTCGCTCTATGAACAGAGCAAGCAGACACTGGCGTTGGGCTTCGGCGTTGATTTTCTGCTGCCACATGACATTACGCCTGGATTGGCCTGGCAGGAAACCATAGGGCTGGATGAACAGCAGACTCGTTCAAGGATGATTATGATCCGCATGCATATTGGTTTTTAACGGGTAGTTAAAGCGAATTTTATAGCTTTACTTAATATGAAAAAAGTCAGCATGCTCTGACTTCTGGCCGTCAGGCCCTTTCTGCAAAATGCAAAAAAGCCGATAACAAAGTTATCGGCTTTTTATTCTGCCGCAAGTCACTCTGAGCTATTAAGCGCTCAGCAACTGTTGAGCCGTTTTTTCTACCAGCGCCAGCAGGACTTTAATATCCTCCAGGCTGACCGTTGGGTTTAACAGCGTCAGCTTCAGGCAGGTTACGCCGTCAAACTCGGTTACACCCACGTTGGCACGTCCGGACTCCAGTAAAGCATCACCAATCTTTTGATTCAGCAACGCTACCGCTGCATCCTTGTCTGCCGCCCAGTCAACAGGGCGATAGCGGAACAGGACGCTTGCCAGCTGCGGCTGCATCACCAGCTCCAGGGAGCTTTGCTCAGTGACGTATTGCGCCACTTCCTGAGCCAGACTCACGCCACTATCGATAATCGCGGCATATTGCTTCTGGCCTAAAGCCTCAAGCCCCATCCACAGTTTCAACGCATCAAAACGGCGGGTGGTCTGCAAAGATTTAGATACCAGGTTCGGTACGCCCTGAGCTTCATCAAACTCGGAGTTCAGGTAAGCCGCCTGATAGCGCATCAGCTCGTAATGACGGGCCTCTTTTAACAGGAACGCGCCACAGCTGATGGTCTGGAAGAACTGTTTATGGAAATCCAGCGTAATGGAATCCACCAGCTCAAGGCCGTCCAGATAGTCGCGGTATTTCTCAGAGAGCAGTAACGCCCCGCCCCACGCCGCATCAACGTGTACCCAGATATTATGCCCGGCGGCAAGCGTTGCGATCGCACGCAGAGGATCGATGGCGCCAGCGTCCGTTGTACCCGCTGTTGCCACAATCGCGAGGATCTGCTCACCGTTGGCCTGAGCCTGCGCCACTTTCTCGGCTAAGTCGTTCAGGTCCATACGCGCGAAGCGATCGGTTTTCACAAGCGTAACGGACTGGTAGCCCAGGCCGAGTAAAGCCATGTTCTTTTGCACCGAGAAATGGGCGTTTTCAGAACAAAGGACTTTAATCTTTTTCAGGTTACCCACTAATCCCTCTTGCTGGATCGAGTGGCCCTGACGGGCAAAGAAGGCGTCACGCGCCAGCATCAGCCCCATCAGATTACTCTGGGTACCGCCGCTGGTGAATACGCCCGCATCGCCCGGCTGATAGCCCACCTGAGCACGCAGCCATTCGATAAGCTTCATCTCGATAATGGTCGCCGACGGGCTTTGATCCCAGGAGTCCATGCTCTGGTTGGTGGCGTTAATCAGCACCTCGGCGGCCTGGCTTACCACCAGGCTTGGACAATGCAAATGCGCGACGCACTGCGGGTGATGCACCGACAGGCTGTCTTTTAAAAAGTATTCAATCGCGCGCTCAATTGCCGCCTGGTTACCCAGGCCCTGAGGATTAAAATCGAGCGTAATGCGTTCACGCAGTTCGGCAACGGTTTTCCCCTGATACATTTCAGGTTGCTGTAACCACTGCACTACGGCCTCGCTGCTCTGGGCAATCGCCTGCTGGTATGCCTCAGTGCTTTGCGCGGAGGCCGCAAGAATCGGGTTTAACTCGGACATCGCGGTTATTCGCTCCACTCAGACAGGTTTGATGCCGGCCGCCAGCAGGGCCTGCTCAAATTTATCCAGGAAAATACCCAGCTCATCGTTGGTGATAAGCAAGGAAGGCAGTAGACGCAGCACGCAACCGTTGCGGCCACCGCGCTCCAGAATCAGCCCGGCCTGGAAACATTTTTTCTGCAACAGAGCGGATAGCTCGGCATCCGCCGGGTAGCAACCCATATGATCCTGCGCTTCGTTTGGCTTCACTATTTCAATGCCAATCATTAAGCCCAGGCCGCGAACGTGGCCAATCACCGGGTAGCGTTTTTGCAGCTCGGCCAGTTTGCCTTTCAGCCATTCGCCCTGCGCTGCCACTTTGTCAGCGATGTTATGTTCTTTCAGATGCTTCAGGGTCGTCAGACCGGTCGCCATAGCCAGTTGGTTACCGCGGAAGGTGCCGGTATGGTGGCCAGGCTCCCAGGCGTCGAACTGCTTTTTAATGCCCAGTACGGCCAGCGGTAAACCGCCACCCACGGCTTTTGACATCACGATGATGTCCGGCTCAATGCCTGCGTGCTCGAAAGCAAAGAATTTACCGGTACGCGCAAAGCCTGCCTGCACTTCATCGATAATCAGCACAATGCCGTGTTCCTGGGTGACTTTGCGAATGCGCTGTAACCATTCGGCTGGAGCCGGGTTAACGCCGCCTTCACCCTGCACCGCTTCAAGAATGACCGCCGCAGGTTTGCGCACGCCGCTTTCAACATCATTGATTAAGTTTTCGAAGTAATAAGTCAGCGCCTTCACGCCAGCCTCGCCGCCGATGCCCAGCGGGCAGCGGTACAGGTGCGGATAAGGCATAAACTGTACTTCTGGCATCAGGCCATCGACCGCTTCTTTCGGCGATAAATTGCCGGTAACCGACAGCGCGCCGTGGGTCATGCCGTGGTAGCCGCCGGAGAAGCTAATCACGCCTGAACGGCCGGTAACTTTCTTAGCCAGCTTTAACGCGGCTTCAACCGCATCGGCACCGGAGGGGCCGGTGAACTGCAGGCAATACTCTTTGCCCTGAGCGGGTAATAAAGAGAGAAGATATTCGGAAAAAAGATCTTTCAACGGCGTTGTCAGATCCAGTGTATGTAACGGCAAGCCGCTGGTAATGACATTTTGGATGCTTTGCAGCATATCAGGATGGTTATGCCCAAGAGCCAGGGTTCCGGCTCCCGCCAGGCAGTCAAGATACTCATTATTCTCAACGTCTGTTATCCACACGCCTTCCGCTTTGGCAATTGCCAGCGGTAATTTGCGTGGGTAGCTCCTGACATTCGATTCAAACTCAGCCTGTCTGGCTAAATAAGTCTCATTGTTTCCCTTTAATGAATCTGCACCTAAAGTATCAATACGGACTTTATCCGTCATCATATCACTCCTACAACTGGGGTTATGGGTTACACCGCAGTTGAATAATTGAAAGTTAAGTAAGTAGCCTGAGAAAAACGCGGCCAATATAGGTTTTTTTAGCCCGCTACTCAATAATTTATTTCATCCTGGAACGTTTATATTTTTTCTTTAATATCAATTAATTATCTTTATTTTAGATTTATGCTCTGCCATGATGCAATTCCAAAGCAGTTAATGCTGGCCGGATAAAACCAGCTTGTCGGACGAGTAGGTTTTCTTCAGGCTTCTTCCGCTTAAACAGCCAAAGCTGCACAATCAGGCATATTAAATACATGTTTATTTATAGCGTTATTAAAACCTTACAGGCGGATATTTTATCTGTCCGGCCGACGATCTTTATTCTCTTTTATGATGCTTATAGAAAGTTTCATTATCGAGGCGGCTTTCAGAAGCGCGCTAAAATAGCGACGCTGGTAATGCTCAGAACAATGTCAGCCCGCCGGGGAGGGTTAATTTTGATTTAAGATTTACCTCAGGTAAATCCTTTCAGCCTGCTTTCTTTGGCCGCCAGCAGAGGCAAATCCTCCCGGATAAATTTATATTTTTATACTTAATTCAATAACTTAGATGAAAATTACTTTTTAAATGCTTTTGTCCAGGCCAGGCATTCCGGGCGTAAGAGCTGAAGGTTACGCCGTCCGCCCCTCTTCTTCTTTCGAGCCCATTTCGTTTAATGTCGGCCTGCGTTTATCTCGCCATTGAATTGTTATTCAGGCTATGTAAAATCACGGCTACTATGCTTAACCCATGTGAATCATTTCTATTCCGGGCCAGGTCGTTTCCTGCTCATAAGGTAAAATGTTCATGGGCGTTTCCTGCGCCATGGACTATTTTTTCCTCTGCGGCATTCGAGTTCCACGGCTGTCGGGTTTAAACCATTTTTTCAGGGAAAGTTACGATGAAATTGCGAAATCTGTTAGCCCTTCTTGTGGTCACAAGCGTAGTGGGATGCAAAGCACCACCCCCAACCATGACGGACGATACTCTGGTAACCAGCGAGATTAACGGTGTGACGCTCACCCACCGTTACGCGGTAGCCGCGCCGAGCGAATTTACGCCGATCAACGCCAGCTACCGGGCGCTCTATCCCGGCTCTATTATGAGCAAACCGGATTTCGGCGGGAAGGTCATCAGCCAGCTTGAAAACGGCCAGACCTATACGGTGCTCGGCCAGGTTGAACACGCCTGGCTTGCGATTGCCGAGCAGGATAAACAGGAAATGCTTGGTTATGTGCCGATGCGTGCTTTAGTTAAAAGCGAGCTTTACGCCCAGACGCTGAAAAAAGACCGGCCTCGTCCGCGCAAGTCGACGAAAAAAGCCGCCTCCACCTGCGTTGCCGTCGATAACGACAGCAAAGCTTGTCAGAACGCCAATAGCGGGACGTGGATCATTGATTAGCCATCCGGGATGCGGACAAAAGAAAATATTTAAAACAATCATTTACCATGAGAATATAGGGACGTGTCCGGCAATTACCTCTCATTGATGCGGCGTCCCTCTCCACTATTCACTTTGGCTTGCAAGGAATTTTATGAAACTCTGGCTCTCTGGTGTGGCATTGCTACTGGCATCTACAACCGTATTGGCAGGGAACTATCGTATTGTGCAATCCCCTTCGCAGAAGCTGGATGTGTGGATAGATAACATTAAAAACAACTCCCCGCAAAGCTGGTGCGATACGGAACTTCCGCTACGTATTGTCGCCAACGGTGATAAAAATCCCGCCTTACTGAATACCTTCATGCCGCGGCTGGGCACACTGCTGGAAAATCAATGTGAAAAAATTGAAAGCGTAAGCTGGCGGATGGAGGATGACCGGGGCGATACACTGGCCTATGGCACTACAACAAAAGATAGCGACTGGGCCGTGACTATCGCGCCTGTCGTTGCAGGCGTAGCAAACGCCGCTGAACGCGCGGAGGAAATGTCGCCCCCGGCTGACCGCACGCCCTGGCAGGAATTTACCCTGCAGGATGGCTGTCATCTGCGCACCTTCTGGCAGGGCGACGAAAATACTTCAGCCCTCTTTATCCCTGATGGCAAATGTGAAAAAGGCGGCTGGCTCAACGGACGCAGCGAAGTCGTTCAGAGCGGCAAAAACGGCGAAAAACGCCTTGAAATGACCTTTGTACACGGTTTCCCGGTCAGCGGATTAAACAGCCAGGCCAATGCGGAAAGCCTGCTTATCACCGGCCTGAATAATGAACGAATGGTGGTCAGCACCGAACATGCTCCGCTTAGCTGGATGATTCTGCCTTATAAGCCTGAGCTGAACGGCTGGCAGGCCAGCGGCACGATTGCCGTTGAAGTCCCGCGAGAGATGGCGCTTGATGAATCCCGCCTGCAGGCCCGGCTTAACGAGGTGCGCAAAGTGTGGTCCGGCTGGCTTGAGCCTGACGCCACCATAACGCTGTTATTGATTGATTCCCTGCATCCGCAATTGCGCGATCCGGCAGTCGGCGCCTGGCGTGCCCAGAAATAACCCTGAATATTCGTCAATTTTCGAGCAGAGAAAGCTATCATGACAGATAACGATTATACCCCGCGGATCCCCGACGCTCTGCCGCCAGGCTACCGTTTCGACGAGTTTGAAATTCAGGAAGTCATTGATTCGACCAACGTCGGTATTATCTATCGCGCCTGGGATCATCAGCTTGAGCGCCCGGTCGCTATCCGTGAATTTATGCCGCGGGCGCTGACCGTGCGCAGCGATAATATGCGTCTGGTTTTGCGCAGCAAGCAGGATAGCACCGCCTTCAATACTGGCCTGAACAGCTTTATTCAGGAGGCTCGCCAGCTCGCCCATTTTAACCATCCGAATCTGCTACAGGTTTTACGCTTCTGGACGCTGAACGAAACCGCCTACACCGCCACGCTGTTTTACAGCGGCCTTACGCTTGCGGAACTGCATCAGCAGCAGCCAGAGATTATCAACGAAGCCTGGATAAGGCACATGCTGCCTATGCTGTGCAGCGCGCTCGCCGCGCTCCACGAGGGCGATTATATTCATCGCGACCTGTCGCTAAAAAGCATTCAGATTCAGGACAACGGCATTCCACTCCTGCTTAACTTTGCCGCCTCGCGCCGTAACGTAAACGGCATGAGTGATGAAAGTAAAACGCTGCTGCACCCGGGCTTCGCCCCGCTGGAACAGTACACGGAAGACCTGGAAAATCAGCTTGGCCCCTGGACAGATATTTATGCGCTGGGTGCGGTGATCTACACGCTTATCACCGGCGCCAGCCCCCAGGCAAGCGTTGCCCGCAGCATTCAGGACACCTGCATACCGCTCGCGCAAACCCAGCCGGCAGGCTACACGCAAAGTTTGCTGCTGGCGGTCGACCGTGCACTGGCGCTCAAGCCTGAAGATCGCCCGCAGTCGATTGCAGAATTCGCCGCCCTGGCGGAGATTTCCTTAGGCGATATCGGTGAGCTATCGGGCGCCAAAAAGCCCGGCACCATGCTGGTTACGGTAGAAGAAGAAACGGACGCAGGCGTGTTGCCGCTGTGGAAGCGCTATAAATCACCGTTGCAGATCGCAGCGGGTATCGTGGCGGGGATTATCGTGGGCGCAGTCATTTTTGGCAGAACGCCGCAGGCACCGGTCGACAGCAAAAACACCGTAACCAAAACCGTACCCGCGAAGAGTAAAGCCGATCCTGCGGCAGCGCCAGCCGCCCCGGCCGCAAACGGGCTGGTTGCCCGCGTCTACGTTCATATTAACGAAGGCGAAGAAATGGAGGTGAACGGGGAACCGCAAAAAAATATCCCTTCCATTAATGGCTACGGCATCCTGCAACTTCCGGCGGGTAAATATGCTATCAGGCTGCATAACCAGACCCGCTCGCGCAGCGTAACGGTATCCGTCGATAAACCCGGCACCTGGCTTTTAAACCCGCAAGAGTAAGCCGTAATGGCGAAGGTAATTTATCTGCTTTCGTCACTTTTGCTACATCCTGCACACAGGCTGGTGCAAATTCGTCTAAGGTTTTCATATGGTTGATCGCGGTAAACTTTGGCTGCGATCCTGCAAAGGAGAACAATATGATAAATCCTGTTTTGCGCCGTCCGCGAACGCTACTGCTAGCTATCCAGATGGCGCTGGGTTGCGCCTTCGTTACTTTCACCCTTCCCGCCGCCGCCGATGACAATCCGCAAATCCGTACTCAGCCGCAGCCGCCGGATGTTCTGCTCGGCCCGTTGTTCAGCGATGTACAAAGCGCGAAGCTGTTCCCCGACCAGAAAAGCTTTGCCGATGCGGTGCCGAAAAGCGATCCGCTGATGATTCTGGCGGATTACCGCATGCAGCGCAGCCAGTCCAGCTTTGACCTGAAGCATTTTGTCGAAATGAACTTCGTATTGCCGAAAGATGGTGAAAAATATGTTCCGCCTGAAGGAGAGTCGCTGCGTGAGCATATTGATGGACTATGGCCAGTCCTGACGCGCACAACGGATAGCGTCGGTAAATGGGATTCCCTGCTGCCGCTGCCAAAACCCTATGTCGTGCCGGGCGGCCGCTTCCGCGAAGTTTATTACTGGGACAGCTACTTCACCATGATGGGGCTGGCCGAGAGCGGACACTGGGACAAAGTGCAGGATATGACCGATAACTTTGCCAGCGAGATTGATACCTGGGGCCATATTCCCAACGGCAACCGCAGCTATTACCTGAGCCGCTCCCAGCCGCCTTTCTTCTCCTTTATGGTCGAGCTGCTCGCCAGCCATAACGGCGATGAGGTCTACAGCAAGTATCTGCCGCAGCTTAAAAAAGAATACGCTTACTGGATGGAAGGCAGCGAGAGCCTTTCGCAGGGCCAGGCGAATAAGCGCGTGGTGAAGCTTAAAGATGGTTCCCTGCTCAACCGCTACTGGGACGATCGCGATACCCCGCGTACCGAATCCTGGCTTGATGACGTAACCACCGCGAAAAATAACCCGGATCGCCCGGCAACGGAGATTTATCGTGATTTGCGCGCCGGTGCCGCATCGGGCTGGGACTTTAGTTCGCGCTGGATGGACGATCCCAATCAGTTGGGCTCTATCCGCACCACTTCTATCGTGCCGGTAGATTTAAACGCGCTTATGTACCAGCTTGAAAAAACGCTGGCGCATGCGAGCGTCGTGGTAAAAGACGACGCGGCGGCTAAGGAGTATCAGCAGCTCGCGGATGCGCGTCAGAAAGCCATTGAGACGAATATGTGGAACGCCAAAAAAGGCTGGTATGCGGATTATGATTTACAAACTAATTCCGTGCGAAACCAGCTAACCGCGGCGGCGCTATTCCCGCTTTATGTCCATGCGGCGGCGCAGGATCGCGCGGACAAAATGGCCAGGGTAACCCGCGCGCAGCTGTTAAAAGCTGGCGGGCTGACCACCACCAACGTGAAAACCGGCCAGCAATGGGATGCACCAAACGGCTGGGCGCCGCTGCAATGGGTCGCCACCGAAGGCCTGCAGAATTACGGGCACAAAGACCTGGCGATGGAAGTCACCTGGCGCTTCCTGACCAACGTACAGCACACCTATAACCGCGAGAAAAAGCTGGTGGAAAAATATGATGTGACGAGTACGGGCACAGGCGGCGGCGGTGGAGAATATCCGTTACAGGATGGTTTCGGCTGGACCAACGGCGTGACGCTAAAAATGCTCGATATGCTCTGCGGCAGCGAGAAACCGTGCGATTCCACGCCGGATAAACTCCCTTCGGCAACGCCTGGACCGGCAACGTCCACCACCCCGGAAAAAGCGCAGGAAACGCCTCAGTCTGCAACCGCTCAGTAACTCTATACGGTGGATAGCGCCTGCGCTATCCACCGCTTTCATCCGTTTTCGCCTGACCTCCGGCTTATCTGCCCAACAAATTTACTTCAGCCCCGCTAAAAGCGGCAATTTTACAAGGCCTTTCAACACCCTCCCTGCCAAAAACTGCACTTGAAACTGATAACAATAACGATAATAATTCGCATTACTTATGCAGTGGCACCCTCAGATGCCTGGCGGTCTTTATGGCCTGCGGCGTCCGTTGGTGATGACAACTATACCGTCACGGGAAAATAATAAGATGAAACTGGCATTCACCGTAAAGCGCTCCGCTTTACTTTGCGCGCTTGCACTTGCCGCTCCGGCATACGTTATGGCAGAAGATACGGTCGTCGTTACCGCAAAACCGGCTGATACCGCAACTTCTCCATCGCTGGGTTACTCCGCCACCACCACTCGCGGGGCGACCAAAACCGACGAGCCCCTGATTACCACCGGTCAGTCCGTTTCTGTCGTTACCCGTCAGCAGATTGAAGATCAGGGCGCAATGTCTGTGAACAGCGCGCTGAACTACACGCCGGGCGCTTTCACCGGCTTCGCTGGAGGGGCAACACGTTATGACACTGTTGCCCTGCGTGGTTTCCACGGTGGCGATGTAAACAACACCTTCCTCGATGGCCTGCGACTGATGAGCGACGGCGGCAGCTACAACGTAGTGCAGATCGATCCCTGGTTCCTGGAGCGTATCGACGTCATCAAAGGGCCCTCTTCGGCGCTTTACGGGCAAACAATTCCCGGCGGCCTGGTGATGGAAACCTCAAAACGACCTCAGTTTGTCGCCGAAGGCCATGTGCGGGCCATGTACGGTAATAACAATACCAACGGCACGGCGTTTGACTATACCAATGCGATTAACGATGAATGGGCTTACCGCATTACCGGTATGACGAAAAATACCGATACCCAGTATGTGCACACTCGCGAAGAGCGCTACGCGATTTCACCTTCTCTCCTCTGGCAGCCGGACGAAAATACCTCGCTGCTGCTGCGTGCGTATCTGGAAAAAGATCCCTCCGGCGGCTTCCACGGTTCCGTACCGGGTGATGGCAGCATCTACTCTTCTACCGGCCGTAAAATCAGCACCGGTTTCTCTGACGTAGAGCCTGGCAACGATGAGTTCAAGCGCCACCAGCAGATTTACAGCTATGAATTCGCCCATAGCTTCAACGACGTCTGGGCGTTCCGCTCTAACGCGAGCTATACCCATTCGAACGTGGATCTGAAGCAGGCTTACCAGATTGGCTGGGCAGATACGGCGCACAATGAACTGATGCGCTATTACAGCGGTGAAACCTCCTCCCTTGATGCCTGGGCCATCGATAACCAGCTGGAGGCTGATTTTGCTACCGGCAATCTGGAGCACAAAGTCGTTCTCGGCGGCGAATTCCACAAATACACCAACAACCTCTCCGACGACTCCGCTTATACGACAAACCTGAACCCATGGACCGGCGAATCTGGCGGTGCTGGCGGTTTTTACTACTACGATCCGCGTGATCCAACCTACGCCACCATCAATCAGGGCCTGCTGACTAAATCCGGTAAACGCCAGTATGAGCAAAGCGGGGTCTACCTGCAGGATGAGATGAAGTGGGAGCAGTGGCATATGACGCTGTCTGGCCGCTACGACCATCTGGTCACCAAAAGCCATATCGTTGCGCCAGCCATTGAAAGCGACGTTACCGATAACCGAACTGACGACCACTTCAGCGGCCGGGCTTCATTACTTTACGCATTCCAGAACGGTGTCTCCCCATACGTCAGCTACAGCCAGGCGATCACCCCGCAGGTGCTGCCGGGCGCCGATGGCAAGCTGCTGAAACCGACAACTGCCGAACAGTATGAAGCTGGCGTAAAATATCAGCCGCCAGGCACCGCAGATATGTACAGCGTCGCGCTCTATGATCTGACTCAGAAAGATGTGGGTAACCGTATCGTGCAGGGGAGCTACTATGAACCTGCCGGTAAAGTGCATTCTCAGGGCGTCGAACTGGAAGCCCGTTCACAGTGGAACGATCGCTTCTCGACTCTCGCGGGTTATACCTGGAACAAGGTTCGCTTTAAAGATGCCATTGACGGTAACGACGGCAACACGCCGTACGTAACGCCGGATCAGATGGCGAGCCTGTGGGGCATGTTCAAAGCCGATTTCGGTATCAGCATGGGCGCTGGTGTGCGCTACATTGGCAAGCAATGGGCGGATAACGAGAATACCCTGCGCGTACCTTCCGTAACCTTGCTGGATGCGATGGTTCGTGCCGATATAGGCGCATGGACGCCTGCGTTAAAAGGCGCTTTCGTGCAGGTTAACGCCACCAACCTGACCGGCCGGGATTACGTTGCGGGCTGCTACGGGACTGGCTACTGCTACTGGGGTGCGGAGCGCTCGGTTATCGCAACCGTGGGTTACGACTTCTGAGCCGGTGAACCCCTCTTGCGCAAGAGGGGTTCTTTCAGCTTATAAGCTTACGCTACCTACAGGCTTTACCTTAGCAGGCGTTGCCAGTTGACGCTCCAGCGCGATTTGCGCTAAAGGCGTATCCGCGTCATAGCGTGCTCTGGCATCGAGTCCTTTCTCATATTTATTGTATTTCCACCAGGCGTAGCCGAGGAAAATCACCAGCCCGCCGACGTTATAAAAGACAATGGTCATGATACTCGCCCCTGTCGGGAAGGTTGAGGCGATAAAGCCAACGGTGAAGATGGCAATCAGAACGCTGACGATAGTTATCCCCTGCATCCGTGAGCCCATGCGGAAGTCGCGCTCAACCCGATCGTATTTCAGGCGCAGATTAAGGTAAGCCAGCATAATAAACAGCGGCGGCAGCATCGACGCTGCGGCGGTCATATTGATTAGCGTATTCATCAGCTCCTGTACGCTGCCGGAGCCAATCGTTGGGATCAGCATCAGAGGAATAACGATCAGGAACTGGATCCAGGCCGCGCGCGTCGGCACGCCATGCTGGTTGAGACGCACGGTTTTCTCACCAAAAATACCTTTTGGAATTTCAGTGAAGAAGATTTTTACCGGGGCTGCCGTCCACATCAGCAGAGAGCCAAACATCGCAGTAAACGAAACAATGCCCACAAACCGATTCATCAGAACATGGGGCAGGCCAAAGTGACGGGACAGCCCTTCGAATACCTGAACCGTACCGCCGGTAAAATGCAGCGCGGTTTTATCAACGAAGACGTTAATCAGCAGGGAAGAAACTGAATAGAGCACGCCAATAAACAGGCCGGAGAGAATAATCACCTTCACGAAAGCTTTGCTACCGCCCTTCACGTCGTTAACGTAAACCGCCACGGACTCCGCGCCGCCTGCCGCCTGGAAGATCCATGCGATAATACCGAGGAATGCCCAACTGAACTGCGGTGTAATCGCCTGCACGTTAATCGGGTCGGCTGGTTCAACGCCGCCGATCACCGCTGCGCCTGCAAGGATAATGTAGGAGAACGTCAGCAGCAGCATCAGAGTGGAGGTGACCGATGTCATCGGCCCCAGCAGTTTTGCCCCGTGGTTGGAAATCCAGGTAGAAAAAGCAAACAGGCAAATACTGATGAGCGAGGTGGTTAACGGGGTGAAAATATAGTCATAACCGAGGAACGCATAAGAGGCGTAGGCAATTACCCTTGGCAGCAGGGCGGTAAAGAAGAACAGGTTTACAAACCAATAGGTATAAGCGGTAATGAACGCCCAGCGCCCGCCTAATGCGCTTTTTACCCACGCATAAACGCCCGCTTCTGAATTACGGTTTAACGAGACGAATTCCGCAATAATGAGACAGAACGGAATAAAGTAGATGATGGTCGCCACCAGAAATACCGGTGCCGATGCGATACCTAACTGGATATTGTTATTAATGACGTTATTGAAGCTGAATACCGCCGCAAACGTCATTGATAATAATCCGAACTTGCCAATTGTATTTCTGCTGGTCGAAGCCATGAACACACTCCACGTTTTGTAGGGTATTGTTATTGTCTTTTTGCGACCCTCGCCGCTTTGTATCAGCCAGGGCCGGGAAGGTTATTTGTTCAGGAAATAGGTCTCCTCAACGGTGACCTTCAGGATCGCTTTTTGGACGCCCGAACTTTCCCTGCAGCGGTATGCCTCATGGTTTTCGAAGATAGCGACGTTTCCCGCTCTAAGCATGCAGGTTGCGCCTTTACCACAAAAATATTCGCGGTCGCTCTCGTCCCGATAGGCTATTTCCGGGGTTAGCGTTTTTTTATCGGCGTATTCCACCGTCTCCTGCCCTGACAGGTAATAATGCACCTCGAAATAGCGGCGATGGCCTTCAAATAACTTATCCCTTTCCGCTGTGCCTTCCGCCAGACGATAAACCAGCGAATCACCTATCGAATAAAAGACATTTGGCAGGACATTATTGAGATTATTGATGGCCTCCATGCAGCGCTGCCATTTTTTCCCCGCACGGTAAATGCGCTGGAAATCGTCTAAGGTGTCTAAAATAATCATTACGCGCTCCCCCATTCTGAACGCGGCAGGAAATTATATTTCGCAAGCGTTGTGGCGCTGGTCTGCCCCTGACGGAACGGCACCATCGCAAAACCGTACCGGAACGGCTGCAGGTAGACCCGGTACGAATCAAGGACCTCAGAGCCCCAGGAGTTTGAGCCCAGTCCGAGGATCTGATGGTCAAGGTTCAGCGTCAGGTACTCGCTTTCCTCCAGTTCGTTAATGTGCTGCGCCTGTTGCAGCATTTCCGCACTGTAAGGCCAGAGGCTAAAGTTGACCGGGCTGCGAGGCTGGATGAAAATTCCGCTGCCCTTTTCATCTTCAACGGACAGCCAGCGCACCTGCTGACGGTTGCCGTTGTCCTGCGGGAACGGGTAGTGCTCAAACAGGCTTTCCAGCGGCTGGCGATAATGGCCAATCAGATTGCTCTGGCTGCTGTCCGCATAGTTTTCACCCGGCCCACGTCCGTAATACTCCACCTGCTTAAAGCGTCTGCTGAGACCAAAATCCAGGCCGATTTTTGGAATGATTGCCTGATAATTGCCATAAGGTATGCCTGTAAGATCAAGCGTGACCTGTCCTGCAGACGTGATACGCCAGCGATAAGTGCAACGCATACCGAAATCGAATACCGGTGGGGCAATAACCGTATCCACTTCTATCACCACAGCATCATCTTGCGGGAGGTGCCGCATTTCACGGAAATGATGCTGCATCAGATGCAGGTGGTACGGTTCC
Source organism: Buttiauxella sp. (assembly GCA_032051265.1). Classification (GTDB taxonomy): domain Bacteria; phylum Pseudomonadota; class Gammaproteobacteria; order Enterobacterales; family Enterobacteriaceae; genus Dryocola. Next base: position 900,346 of record DAMBYU010000001.1, on the reverse strand, counting down.
CAGAGCCCTTCAAACTCCTGTTTGTGGTTATCAATCACCGGCTTGAAGAAGGACAGATGCGGCGCGCGTCCGACAATTTCTTCCCCATCCACACGCCAGGAAAGCAGTTCGCCACTCAGCTTGCAGAAGGTCAGCGAAAAATCTGCGCCACTGATAATCAACTGATGCTCACGCGTTTCACTCTCTGGCGCGCCCTGCACCTTCTGAGGGAATGGTTCACGAGAAGCCGCTTCCTGATACAGGAACTGATAATGCCCGAGCGGATGCATAGCCTCGCTCCAGGCGGTGGCGCTGCGCCTGAAGATCTCCACCTTGATAAATGCTTCTCCGGCAGGCAGGGCGGGCGGGCACAAATGCAGCTCGCCCGTTTCACCAGGCAGAATATGCGGCACTGCCAGCCTTTGCTGCGCCACTGTTTCACCCTCTAACTGATAGCTCACCAGCAGCTCAATATCGTCAAGGGTGCTGAACCAGTAACGGTTATCCACCAGCAATACGTCAGCCTGTTTCACGCGGCGAATAGCTATGGGACATAAAACCTGCTTGTATTCGCGCAGGCCAGGACCGGGACGCTGATCGGGATAGATAAGCCCGTCCATGCAGAAGTTGTAGTTATTCGGATAGTCGCCGTAATCGCCGCCGTACTGATAGCGTTCCCTGCCCTGCTCGTCATGCACCAGCAGACCGTGATCGCACCATTCCCAGACGTAATGGCCCTGCAGGCTTTTATGCTGATTGAAAACAGCCTGATACTCGGCAAGCCCACCCGGCCCGTTGCCCATCGCATGTGCGTATTCGCAGATGATGCGTGGCTTCGGATGCGGATATTCGCCAAAGGCGTTCATCATCGACACGCGGGAATACATGGTGCTGATTACGTCTACCACTTCCGCGTCGCGGTCTTCTTCATAGTGCACCAGGCGAGTCGGGTCCAGCGCTTTACAGCGGGCCGCCATGGCGCGGATATTACAGCCGTAACCGGATTCGTTGCCCAGCGACCAGATGAGGATCGAGGGATGGTTTTTCTGCGCCATCACGTGCCGCTCAATACGTTCCACGTACGCTTGTTCCCATGCGGGATCGTCGGTGATGCGGCTGAGATCGCCTACGTTAGCAAACCCGTGGCTTTCCAGATCGGTTTCTGCCATCACAAACAGGCCGTAGCGATCGCACAGAGCATAGAAACGCGGATCGTTCGGATAGTGGGCCGTACGCACGGAATTAATATTGTGCTGCTTCATCAGAATGATGTCGCGTTCGGCCCGGGCCATATCTATTGCCCGGCCTTTGAGATGATCGTGATCGTGCCGGTTAACGCCGTGCAGCTTCAGGTAGCTGCCGTTGACATAAAACAGGCCGTCGCGCACCTGGATATCACGGAACCCTACCTGCTGCGGCACTACGGAAACGATCTCGTTATTCGCGTTACGTAACGTCAGCAGCAGTAAATAGAGATGCGGCTGTTCCGCGTTCCACTGTTTTGGTTCTTTAACGGACAGCGAAAACTGGCAACGTTCTACAGAGACATTCTGGCGCTGTTCCGCTACGCAGCATTCTGCGTCGAATAGCTGCGCCTGAAGCTGATATCCTTGCGTCCGGTCACCGGAAATATTACCCAGCACGCAGGTAACGTTAAGTTCTGCATCACGGTAGTTTTCATCAAACTGTGTGACGACGGTCAGGTCGTGCAGATGGACTTTCGTCTGGCCTGTCAGATAGACGTCACGGAATATCCCTGCCATCCACCACATGTCCTGATCTTCGATATAGGTAGAGTCCGCCCACTGCATAACGCGAACCGAGAGTAAATTCTCGCCGGCCTTAACATAAGCGCTGATATCGAACTCGGCGCTCAGGCGGCTGCCTTTGCTGAAGCCAACGTAATGGCCGTTAACATAGAGTTCAAAGTAGGTTTCAACGCCGTCGAATTTAATTATCACCTGACGCCTGAGCCACTCTTCCGTGAGTGAAAACCGGCGTTGATAGGCGCCCGTCGGGTTGTTAGTCGGCACAAAAGGCACATCGATAGGGAAAGGAAAGCCCTCATCGGTGTATTGCAGCTGGCCGTGACCCTCCATTTGCCACATGCCCGGCACGGTGATTTCACCCCACTCCGCCATCGCCTGATGATAAAACGCATCCGGAACCTTGTCCGGATGGTCGAAATAGTTAAACGTCCACCTGCCGCTCAGCAGTTTAAAACCCAGGCTTTGCGTACGGTCGAGCGACCGGGCCTGCTGTTCGCAGGCGTAGCTATAAAACCACGCCCGTGGCGGTAGCCGATTCTCGGACTGCCTGTCTATGTTTTCCCAGTTTTTCACGTCGACATCCTCATTACGTCTGTTCCGGGCAAACAATAAGTAAATTTTTACTAAATTAAAAAGCAGAGTTTTACTAATTGCTGCGGGGATCACAATAAATCGTTAAACGACGCGCAAAGCAAAACGCCCCGCCGATGGTAAATATCGGCGGGGCGTTTGATATGACTTGTTGATTACTCAGGCATTGTTGTATCGCGTAACTGCAGGGAGCTTGGAACGTAGAGCGAAAGAGGAATTACGCGATCGTCGCGGATGCGTTCTGCAAGCAGATTCACCGCCTGAGCGCCCATCGTTTCGGAATGGATACGCACGGTAGACAGCGCCGGGAACACAAAGCGTGCGGTAGGAATGTCATTGACGCTAATCAGCGCCATCTGCTCCGGCACCTTAATGCCATGCTCATGTAGAGCACGCAGTACGCCAATAGCAATGGAGTCGGTGGCAACGAACAGGGCCGGCGGGTGATCTTCGGAGGCGGCCAGCATTTTCATTGCACACTGATAGCCTGCCTGACTGGTGAAATCGCCATAATAGATATCCTGCGGGCGAACGACTTTTTTAGCTCGCCCGTATTCCACAAACGCCAGCTCGCGCTGATCTGCATACGCCGGGTCGTCGCGCCCGCCAATAAAGCCGATACGCATATAATTGCGCGAAATAAAGTAGTCGATAACCTTCCGGCTTATTCTGTATAAATCGACGTTTACGCAGTCAAAACGCGGGTCGTCGATAACGCCATCCAGGTAAACGAGCGGCAGTTCCTGTTGCTCCAGCAGCGCCTGCGCCGCCGGTTGAGGTTTACCAATCACCAGTAAACCCTCCGCTGCGACAAGGGGGCGATCGCCTTTAAAGTCATAACAGGAAATAAGCGTAATGCCCAGCTTTTCGCATTGGGTTTCAATACCATAGCGCATCGCCAGATAATAGGGATCGTTAATTTCTAACTCTTGCCCGTGGGTATAAAGTGCGGCAAAAGTAAGGCGCGCGCCAGCCTGGCGTTTCGCGCTCGGCACTTTGTACTCCAGGCGCTCCGCGGCTTCGAGGATTTTCTGACGCGTCTGGCTTTTCACGCTCAGAGTGGGATCGTCATTCAGCACTCGTGAAACCGTTGCCACAGATACCTGGGCCGCCTGGGCGATTTCCTTCAATGTAGCCATAACATCCCAATAATCATCAGCCGAAAACAATAGCTTAATGCCATCTCCGGGGCATGTATACCCCTGCGCTTCACCCGCATCCGGATCGGATAACAATGTGATCCAGCTGGTGCTTTACTAATTTAAGTGTATTTTTTAGTAAAATATTAACTAACATGTGCGCCATTCCTCTGTCCGAACGTACCGATAACAAGAAGGACTGCACTCATGTTTAAATTTTCCTCCGGGGCTACGCTGGCCCTGCTGCTCTCACCGGGCGGCACGCTTCTTGCCGCAGAATCCGTGGTGCCAGCCGAGCACCAGGTGCCAGCACCACCCCCGCAGGCTACGGCCCCTGCCGAAACGGCTTATCGTTTTTATGGCGAGATGGGGCTGGGCGGCAGCGTTTACCTGAACGGCGATGATAAACATAAATATAGCGACGGCACCTACATCGAAGGCGGCCTGGAAGTGAAGCACGACAACTGGTTTGGGCTACTGTACGGCGAAGGCTGGACGGTTCAGGCTGACCATCAGGGCAATGCCTGGGTGCCGGATCACAGCTGGGGCGGTTTCGAAGGAGGTATTAACCGCTTCTACGGCGGCTACCGGACCGACAAAGGCACCGAATGGATCTTAGGCGCGCGCAACGACTCATCGCTGGATGATTTGCAGTGGTGGGGCGACTTCACGCCGGAATATGGTTACGTCATCCCTAACACGCGCGATTTAACCTGGGCTGCCAGGGTACAAAACCTGACGGGCGATCTGCGCTACAGCATTACCGCCGCCCCGGAAAGCCGCGTCGACGAAAGCAAAGCCTGGCTTCATTTCGGCAAATACGACCGCTACTCCGACAAATACACCTACCGGGCGATGATCAATGGCTATCTTCAGTACGATATCAGGCAAGATTTAACCCTGCTCAACGGGCTGGAGGTGACCGACGGCACCGGGCAGCTTTATCTGCTGGGCCTGCAGAGCAAACACCTGGCCGGGCGCGTCTGGCACCACACCGGCAAAGGCAACGGGCACGATGCCGGCTGCGAAAACGGAATGATGATTAGCGGCATGATCGAACCCGCTAAGGGACTCTATTTCTCCACCGCCTGGAGTTACGCGAAACATCTGCTCGATAACGCCGAAAACCAGACTACCTCCTACGCCCAGTTTGGCATCTGGTATGAGTATTTCGGGGGAAAATTAGCCACCGCGCTGGACAGCCGCTTTTATCTGCATAACGACACCACGGACGCCAGCAATTCGGTATTCGTGATGCAATATTTTTACTGGTAAGGATACAACATGTCACCTCTATTCCGTCTTGCCCCGCTTGCGGCGCTGCTTTTACTCGCCGGATGCAAAACTCCCCATCAGGGTGCCGCGACTTTAAAAGCTAACGAGTTCCGGAATGTCATCGATCGTAGCGGTGCACCGCAGGCGATGCTCGATTACGATTTCGATGAACATCAGCGCTTCAACCCGCTTTTTGATGACGGTGCCTGGCACGGACATCTGCTTCCCGCCAGCAATGCGGGTATGGGCGGATTCCCCGGCCCGGCCCTGCTCACGGAAGAGTACATTAATTTTATGGCGAACAATTTTGATCGCCTGAGCGTTTATAAAGACGGACAAAAAGTCGCGCTTACCATGAAGGCTTACAGCATACCGGGCGCGCTTATCCAGACGCTTACCGCGCCCGGTATCACGGTGAAGATGACGCTGCGCTTTGTCACTTCCCGCACCTCCTTACTGGCGACGGAAATCATTACCGATACCCCGCTGGAGCTGGTATGGGACGGCGAGCTGCTGGAAAAATATCATGACCAGCAGCAGAAGCCGCAGTCCGATAAAACAATTGAACAGGCGTTTCCCGATTATAACCGTACTTTACATGCCACCGCCGATGGTCTGACCGTCACCTTTGGCAAGGTCCGCTCGTCGTCGAACCTGATGACCTCCGGTGAATCACAATATCAAATCCATAAAACGCTGCCGATGCGCACGCAAATCGACGGCCACCGTTTTATGGCGAAAGCCAACATCTCACGATCGACCACCGTTTACACTACCTATTCCCACTTGCTCACGGCGAAAGAAGTGCAAAAGGAACAGGGTAAAATCACCGATATTCTTCAGTATCCCCAACTCTGGCTCGCGGCCTCCGAACAGCGCTGGGAGAAATATCTGAAGACGGGATTAACGAATCCTGACGCCACCCCGGCGCAAACTCGCGTGGCGGTAAAGGCCATTGAAACGCTGAACGGGAACTGGCGCGGCGTTGCAGGGGCGATGAAGTTTGACTCCGTAACACCATCGGTAACCGGGCGCTGGTTCTCCGGCAACCAGACCTGGCCGTGGGATACCTGGAAGCAGGCTTACGCGATGGCCCACTTCAATCCAGAGGTGGCGAAAGACAATATCCGGGCGGTATTTGCCTGGCAGATACCAACCGACGATCCGCTTCGTCCGTGGGATGCGGGTTTTGTCCCGGATCTGATTGCCTATAACACCAGCCCTGAGCGCGGCGGTGATGGTAGCAACTGGAACGAGCGCAACACCAAGCCAAGCCTTGCAGCGTGGTCGGTGATGGAAGTTTACAAAACCACAGGGGATAAGGCCTGGCTTGAGGAAATGTATCCACACCTGGTGGCGTATCACGACTGGTGGTTACGCAACCGCGATCACAACGGCAACGGCGTGCCGGAATACGGGGCGACCCGCGATAAGGCCCATAATACGCCGCAGGGTAAAATGATCTTCACCGTTAAACGCGGTAATAAAGAGCACAAGCTGGTTGGGCTTGATAACTACAACCGCATTCTGCGCAGCGGGCGTTATGACAGTATTGACATTCCCGCTCAGGTTGCCGCCTCGTGGGAGTCCGGGCGTGACGACGCGGCGGTATTTGGTTTTATCGATCCAGATAAGCTCAAGCGTTATCTGGAAAAAGGCGGCAAACGAGAAGACTGGCAGGTTTTATTTGCCGAAAACCATGCGCCGGACGGGAACTTGCTCGGTTATTCGCTGCTGCAGGAATCGGTGGATCAGGCCAGCTATATGTACAGCGACAGCCAGTACCTGGGCGACATGGCACAAATCCTTGGCAAAACGGATGATGCGCAAAAATTCCATCGCCATGCGCAGCACCTCGCGGGCTACATCAACACCTGTATGTTCGATGCCGGCACCGGCTTCTTTTACGACATTCGCATTGAGGATAAGCCGCTGAAAAACGGCTGTGCGGGTCAGCCCATCGTGGCTCGTGGCAAAGGGCCGGAAGGCTGGTCGCCGCTGTTCAATGGCGCAGCTACGCAGCAACATGCCGATGCGGTGGTTCAGGTCATGAAAGATCCAAAAGAGTTTAATACCTACGTCCCGCTGGGCACCGCTTCGCTCACTAACCCGGCCTTTGGGGCGGATATTTACTGGCGCGGCCGCGTATGGGTGGATCAGCTCTACTTTGGACTAAAAGGAATGGAGCGTTACGGCTATCGTGCCGATGCGGTTGAAATGGCAAACCGCTTCTTTGCGCATGCAAATGGGCTGGTGGCAGACGGGCCTATTCGCGAAAACTACAATCCGCTGAATGGCCAGCAGCAGGGGGCGCCAAACTTCTCATGGAGTGCGGCTCATCTGTATATGTTGTACAACGATTTCTTTACCCGACAGTAGCCAGCCTTAACAGCAGAACGGCCCCGGAAGGGGCCGTTTTTATAAAACTTAACATTAATTAACGTCGCACCATGCGGAAAATTGCCAGCACGACGATCGCACCCACAACCGCAACCAGGAAACTTGGCAGGTTAAAGCCGGTTACGTCGCCGCCGATATGGAAAAGCGTTGCTAACCATCCGCCGACTACGGCACCCACAACACCCAGAATACAGGTCAGGATAAAACCGCCGCCATCTCTGCCAGGCATGATAAATTTCGCGATAACACCAGCGATCAAACCGAATACAATCCAGGCAATAATACCCATTTTTGAAAGTCCTCTTCATTATTGTGAGTAGTAACAAGTCCGAACCACTACGTCAGGCAGGGATCGGTCCGTCGGTACGCTAAGTATAAACAAGCTGCAGAAAAATGTGACGAACATCACTAGCTTAGTAGAAATTCCGCGCTAACTGCCTGAGATTTATCTTAAGTTTCCTTTTTACCTGCCGATAACCTCGCTTATCACTATCTCAGAACACAACAAGGACCAGGGCCTTGAGTAACTATAACGAGCAGTTTCTGAAACAAAGTCCTCTCGCGGTATTAGGTGTGTTACGCGATCTCCACAAGCACCAGGTCCCGGTACGTCTTACCTGGAATGCCGGGCAATTCATCAGTAAGATTCTGGAAGTTTCTCCTGAGCAACTGGTGATGGATTTCGGTAGCCTGTCGCAGGAAAACCTGGCGGCGCAGAAAGCGTGTGATATTCAATTCACGGCAGAAACTCAGGGAGCAAAAGTTGAGTTCACGCTGCCCAAACTGCAGGCCGTAAATTATCTTAATTTGCCGGCGTTTAGTGCGCCCCTGCCGCCAACTTTATGGTTCATACAACGGCGAGAGTATTTCCGCATTAGCGCCCCGCTCCATCCGTTTTATTTATGCCATGCGAAACTGCCGGACGGCACCCCTTTTGATTTCAGGCTGTGTGATTTATCGCTCGGCGGCATGGGGGCTCTGGTCGACAGGGCTCTGCCTGCCGGGCTTTGCGTCGGCATGCGCTTTTCGCAGGTGGAAATCGATCTTGTGGAATGGGGTAAGTTTTACTTTGATCTGCAGCTGGTGACGCTGTCAGAACGCAAGGTGGTGGACAAAAAGAATGAAACCGTCAGCACCCCGCGTCTTAGCTTCCGCTTTCTGAACGTCAACCCGGCGGTTGAGCGAGAATTGCAGCGGATTATCTTCTCGTTAGAACGGTCAGCCCGGGAAAAGGCCAACCGCGTCAGGTAATGTTTTCTTGCGGGCTACATCGCTTCCATGGCCCGCGAGACTTTATACAGATAGCGCGGCGCCTGGGCGGCAGGGTGGTTTTTCGCAACGTATTCCCAGAATTCGTCAGGGCTCAGGTCGTTGATTTCGCCGATCGCCTTTTTGCGATCTGAGGAAAACGTTCTGAGCAGCGCCCCCGCCCCGTTTGCATAAGAGACCAGCAAGGCGTATTGCATGGTCTGCGGATCTTCAATCCCGGCGAGAATGCCATGTTCCATAATGCTCAGATAGGCCGTTCCGATAGAAATATTACGCGCCGGATCTTTCAGTTCGCTGGTGGATGGCTCTCCGCTCCATCCCAGGTGGCGATAGACATCCGCACCTGCTGTAGAAGCTTTAATCTGCATCAAACCAACCGCATTGGATTTACTGACAAGCGCCGGATTACCGCCGGACTCCACGGCGATGATAGCCGTAATCACTCGCGGGCTAACGCCCCACTCTTTTCCCGCCTGTTCGCTTAAAGGCATCCAGGTAAGCGCGCGCTGGACCGGTTTCGTCGGGTCCCATACCGGTTGTTTAGTGGTGTGGCTGGAACAACCAGCGAGGAACAAAACCAAAACAATCAGCCATCTTATTTTCACGCAATCTATCCTTATTAAACACTTTGCTGGCTATTACGGCATTTCGACGCCGCCGGGCGAGTGACAACCGCCCAGGATAACGGCATCATAACCAATTAACCTACCGCCAGGAAATGCCATGTCTCTGATTCGTTTGATTGCCCCTTCAGGCTACTGTATTAACCAGGCAGCGGCGGCTCGCGGTATCAAACGCCTTCAGGATGCCGGGCATCAGATTGAAAATCAGCAGGCGGTCGCCCGGCGTTTTCAGCGCTTTGCAGGCACTGATGAAGAGCGTCTGGCCGATATCCACCAGCTCGCCTCGCTTTCTCCCGAGTGCGATATTGTTCTCGCCGTACGCGGCGGCTATGGGGCATCACGCCTGCTTGAAAAAATTGATTATTCAAATCTGGGACATGCGCTGCGAGCGCGTTCGCCGGTGATTTGCGGCCACAGTGACTTCACCGCCATCCAGCTCGCTTTGCTGGCGCAGTGCGGCATCATCACCTTCAGCGGGCCGATGCTCGCCGGAAATTTTGGCGCAGAAGCGCTGGATGACTATACCTGGCAACATTTCTGGAAAGCTGTCACTCAGCCGCAGTTCACCGTAAGCTGGCGTAACGCAGCGCCCGCCTGTTTCGTTAGCGGTACGATCTGGGGCGGTAATCTCGCCATGTTGGTTTCGCTTATCGGTTCGCCGTGGTTGCCCACAATCGACGGCGGAATTCTGGTAGTCGAGGATATTAATGAACATCCTTTCCGCGTCGAGCGCATGTTACTGCAGCTACATCATGCCGGGCTGCTGAGACGTCAAAAAGCGCTCATTCTGGGCAGTTTTAACGGCACAACGGTCAGTGACTACGATGCGGGCTATGATTTTAACGAAATGTGCAACGTGCTTGCGCAAAGATTTTCCATCCCTGTGCTGCCGGGTCTGCCATTCGGGCATGAGCCGCAAACGGTAACGCTGCCGCTCGGCGCCTTTGGCGAATTAAAGCACGATGGAAACGAAAGCGTACTGACCGTTAGCGGACATAACGTCATCAGGTAAAAAAGCCAGCATTTCGGACGCTTCAGTAGCCGCTTCCGTGTTAACATTTTGCAATGATCACAGCGATTTCTATAAAGGAGAAGGATAATTTTGGACGCGGGTGCGGTAATTAGTCTGTTTATTTTAGGTTCCATTTTGGTAACTTGTAGCATCTTATTGAGTTCTTTTTCTTCCCGTCTTGGTATTCCCATCCTCGTTATTTTTCTCGCTATAGGTATGCTGGCGGGCATTGACGGCGTGGGGGGTATCCCGTTCGATAATTACCCTTTTGCCTATCTGGTCAGTAACCTTGCGCTTGCGGTAATCCTCCTTGATGGCGGGATGCGCACCCAGGCCAGTTCGTTTCGTGTCGCCCTTGGCCCGGCTCTTTCTCTTGCCACCGTTGGCGTTCTGGTTACATCGGGGTTAACGGGTATCGCCGCCGCATGGCTGTTTAATCTCGATTTGATTCAGGGTCTGTTAATCGGCGCTATCGTCGGATCTACCGATGCGGCTGCGGTGTTTTCTCTGCTGGGCGGCAAAGGGCTTAACGAGCGCGTTGGCGCAACCCTTGAGATCGAATCCGGCAGCAATGATCCGATGGCGGTGTTCCTGACCATTACGCTTATTGAGATGATTGAGCAGGGGCAAAGTGGCCTGAGCTGGATGTTCGCGGTAGATATCCTGCAGCAATTTGGCCTCGGTATCCTGCTCGGTTTAGGCGGCGGCTATCTGCTATTGCAGATGATTAACCGCATTACCCTGCCGCAGGGGCTTTATCCCCTGCTGGCGTTAAGCGGCGGCATCATGGTGTTTGCTATCACCACGGCGCTCAACGGCAGCGGCATTCTCGCCGTTTATCTGTTTGGTTTTCTGCTGGGCAACCGCCCGATCCGCAGCCGCTTCGGTATTCTGCAAACCTTTGACGGCCTGGCGTGGCTTGCGCAAATCGGTATGTTTCTGGTGCTGGGTTTGCTGGTTAACCCGTCGGATCTACTGGCCATCGCGATACCGGCACTGCTCCTTTCCGCATGGATGATTTTCTTCGCGCGTCCGCTTTCCGTCTTCATCGGCCTGCTGCCGTTTCGTGGGTTTAACGGTCGTGAACGCATCTTCATCAGTTGGGTTGGCTTACGCGGCGCGGTGCCGATCATTCTTGCCGTTTTCCCGATGATGGCCGGGCTTGATAACGCCAGGCTGTTCTTCAACGTTGCATTCTTTGTGGTGCTGGTTTCGCTGCTGTTGCAGGGTTCCTCCCTGAGCTGGGCGGCGAAAAAAGCCAAAGTGGTTGTGCCGCCGATTGGCTGGCCGGTCTCCCGCGTTGGGCTGGATATTCATCCGGAAAATCCATGGGAACAGTTTGTCTATCAGCTTAGCGAAGACAAATGGTGCGTGGGCGCAGCCCTGCGCGACCTGCATATGCCTGAGGAAACACGTATCGCCGCCCTGTTCCGTGACAACGTTCTACTGCACCCAACCGGCAGCACGCGGCTGCGCGAAGGCGATGTCCTGTGCGTAATCGGTCGCGAGCGGGATCTGCCAGCCCTCGGCAAACTCTTTAGCCAGTCACCTCCCGTGGCTCTCGACCAGCGCTTCTTCGGCGACTTTATCCTTGAAGCCAATGCGCACTTCGCAGACGTCGCGACGATTTACGGTCTGGAGCTGGATGAAGCCGTCAACACGCAGCAAACCCTGGGCGAGTTCGTGCTTGGAATGCTGGGCGGCGCGCCGGTGGTGGGTGACCAGGTTGAGTTCGCAGGGATGATCTGGACGGTAGCTGAGAAAGAAAATAATCAGGTACGCAAAATTGGTGTTCGCGTGGCTGCCGAGGAAGAAGAGTAATGCCGTCAGCTCCCTCTCCATCAGGAGAGGGAGAAAAACGTATTAAGACTGCACCACAACTGGCACACGCGGCGCCAGAGCGCACATCAGTTCATAACCTACCGTTCCCGCAGCAGAAGCAACGTCGTCGATTTTAACTTCGTTCCCCCACAGTTCTACCGGGCTGCCGATACCGGCCTGTGGGCAAGGCGTTAAATCCACCGCCAGCATATCCATGGAAACCGTGCCTACGGTGCGGGTTAACACCCCCTCGACCTGTACCGGCGTGCCGTCTGGCGCATGGCGCGGATAACCATCCGCATAGCCGCCCGCCACAATGCCGATACGCTGCTCGCCCATTGCACGATAACGGCTCCCATATCCTACGGTATCACCGGCCTTCAGGTTCTGAATGCCAATAACTTCACTGCGCAGCGACATTACCGGTTTCAGGCCGCTGTTGGCGATATCACGCCACTGTCCGCTCGGCGAGGCGCCGTAAAGAACGATGCCCGGACGCACCCAGTCGTAATGCGCCTCCGGGTGCCACAGCGTTGCCGCAGAGTTGGCAAGCGAACGCGCGCAGTCCAGCCCTTCGGCCGCCTGTTCAACGCGCGCTAACGGTTCGATAAGCCCCTCAGGCTGTTCGGCATCGGCAAAATGCGCCATCAATGTCAGCTGGCCGACATTAGCTATGGCGCGTAACTGCTGCCAGATAGACTGCACGCGCTCAGCGGCAAAACCGAGGCGGTTCATACCGCTGTTCATTTTCAGATAGACATCAAGCGGCGCATTCAGCCGGGCGTTGGCCAGCGCCTTCACCTGCCAGTTACTGTGCAGGCTGGTGGTAAGACGATACTTATCGAACAGGGGAAGTTCATCGGTGTGGAAAAAGCCCTCAAGCATCAGAATCGGCCCTTTCCAGCCGCGCTCGCGCAGCAGTATCGCCTCTTCAAGGTTAAGCAACGCGAAACCGTCGGTTGTCTTCAGCGCGGACCAGACTCTGTCGAGTCCGTGACCATAAGCGTTGGCTTTTACCACCGACCAGACGTGAGAACCGGGGGCAGCCTGACGCACTACCTGCAGGTTATTGCGCATCGCGCTGAGATCGAGCGTTGCCACAACGGGACGAGACATGACCACTCCTTATTATTGTTAATTATGGGCGCCGTGTAACCGTTGTGAACCCGAAGGGGAAAAACCCGGCTGATAACGAGCAACTGACAAATCGTCAAACGGGATGGCAGGCGTTCTTCCGGAAATCAGATCGCTGAGCATTTGTCCGGAGCCGCACGCCATGGTCCAGCCCAGCGTACCGTGCCCGGTATTCAGCCAAAGATTTCTGAACGGCGTGCGGCCAACAATTGGCGTACCGTCAGGAGTCATCGGGCGCAGGCCGGTCCAGAAAGTTGCCTGTTCAATATGGCCACCGCGCGGATAAAGATCGCGTACTACCATCTCCAGCGTTTCTCGGCGCGGCTGTAGCAGCTCGGTGTTATAACCGACAATCTCTGCCATGCCGCCTACCCGAATACGGTTATCAAAACGGGTAATGGCGATTTTGTACGTTTCATCGAGGATAGTGGAAACCGGCGCACCCTGCTCGTCGGCAACGGGAATAGTCAGCGAATAGCCTTTTAGCGGATAAACCGGAATATCGACAATATTTTTCAACAGCCCCGTTGACCAGGAGCCAAAGGCCACAACGTAGGCGTCGGCTTTTACCACTTCTTTGCCGCACTGCACGCCGTAAATTTTTTGTCCTTCATAAAGCAGACGGTCAACGGCGGTATTAAAACGGAACCTCACGCCAAAATCTGCCGCCATACGCGCCAGATTCTGTGTGAAAAGCTGGCAGTCACCCGTTTCATCATTAGGCAAACGCAGCCCGCCGGTGAGTTTATGGGCAACCTCAGCTAACGCAGGTTCAACCCGGCCAAGCTGGCTTGCTTCCAGCAGTTGATAAGGTACGCCAGCTTCTTTGAGTACCGCGATATCTTTTGCTGCATTCTCATACTGCTGTGCGGTGCGGAACAGCTGCAACGTGCCGCCCTGACGGCCTTCATACTGAATACCAGTGCTGTGGCGCAATGCTTTCAGGCAGTCGCGACTATATTCGGCCAGGCGCACCATTCGCCCTTTGTTTTCCATATAGTGACGCATATCGCAATTGCGCAACATCTGCAGCATCCACTTGAGCTGGAAAGCTGTGCCATCAAGGCTGATAGCCAACGGCGCATGACGCTCGAACATCCATTTAATTGCCTTCAACGGCACCCCGGGAGCGGCCCACGGCGCGGCATATCCCGGAGAAATTTGTCCGGCATTGGCGGCGCTGGTTTCCAGCGCGGGACCCGCTTCGCGTTCGATGACCGTCACCTCATGCCCTGCCTGGCGCAAATACCAGGCACTGGCGACGCCGACAACCCCACTTCCCAGCACCACAACATGCATATTCGTCCCATCCTTTCGCTAAAAGAATAATCTTCTAATTACAAATTGATAACCTAGATGAAAATGTTATTCAACATATGGCTTTATTATGGTGAGCATCCTCACACCCTGACCCATTATCACTGGCACGACATAATTAGGATCTCCTGCGAAGGAAGATATTTAGCGCAGTATAAAATACTGCCAACCCGCCAAATAACGGGGGCTGCAAATCACTAAATCGTGCAGAAATTATTTTTCCCATCGCCGCTAAGTTTGAGGAGTGTTCTATCCTTTGAGGGAGGCTTTCCATCCAGAGAGAGCCGCCAACAATGAGGGCGCGCTGATGGCTACTGTTGATCTTTCCGCCACAATGGATTCCAAACGTCTTAGTGATGGACCTGACTGGACGTTCGAATTGCTGGATGTCTACCTCGCCGAGATAGACCGCGTAGCAAAACTCTATCGTTTAGATACCTATCCGCATCAGATAGAGGTCATCACTTCTGAGCAGATGATGGATGCCTACTCCAGCGTCGGTATGCCGATAAACTACCCGCACTGGTCATTCGGTAAGAAATTTATTGAAACCGAGCGGCTGTACAAGCATGGACAGCAGGGCCTGGCCTACGAGATTGTGATTAACTCCAATCCTTGTATCGCCTACCTGATGGAGGAAAATACCATTACCATGCAGGCGCTGGTTATCGCGCATGCCTGCTATGGACATAACTCCTTCTTTAAAAATAACTATCTCTTCCGTAGCTGGACGGATGCCGGTTCGATAATCGACTATCTGATTTTCGCCCGCAACTATATCAGCGAGTGCGAAGAGCGCTACGGCGTGGACGAAGTGGAGCGGCTGCTGGATTCCTGCCATGCGCTGATGAACTACGGCGTCGACCGTTACAAACGTCCGCAAAAGATCTCGCTTCAGGAAGAGAAAGCGCGGCAGAAAAGCCGTGAAGAGTATCTGCAAAGCCAGGTGAATACGCTATGGCGTACCCTGCCACGTCGTGAAGAGGAAAAAACGGTCGCTGAAGCGCGCCGTTACCCTTCTGAACCGCAGGAAAACCTGCTCTATTTTATGGAAAAAAACGCGCCTTTACTCGAGCCATGGCAGCGTGAAATTCTGCGTATCGTGCGCAAAGTAAGCCAGTATTTTTATCCGCAGAAGCAGACCCAGGTGATGAACGAAGGCTGGGCGACCTTCTGGCATTACACCATCCTGAACCATCTGTACGATGAAGGAAAAGTGTCGGAACGCTTTATGCTTGAGTTCCTTCACAGCCATACCAACGTGGTGTTCCAGCCACCATATAACAGCCCGTGGTACAACGGCATCAACCCTTATGCACTGGGC
This sequence comes from Buttiauxella sp., assembly GCA_032051265.1. Taxonomy (GTDB): domain Bacteria; phylum Pseudomonadota; class Gammaproteobacteria; order Enterobacterales; family Enterobacteriaceae; genus Dryocola. The sequence goes on along the minus strand of DAMBYU010000001.1, from coordinate 884,693 downwards.
TTTGCGATGTTTCAGGACATCAAACGAATCTGTCAGAACCCGACCGAGGAAGACAAATACTGGTTCCCGGATATCGCAGGCGCCGACTGGCTGGACACGCTGCATTTCGCGATGCGCGACTTTAAAGACGAAAGCTTTATCAGCCAGTTCCTGTCGCCAAAACTGATGCGGGACTTCCGGTTGTTTACCGTACTGGATGACGATCATAACAATTACCTGGAAATTTCGGCTATTCACAATGAAGAGGGTTACCGCGAGATTCGTGCGCAGCTTTCCGCGCAATATAACCTGAGCAATGTGGAACCGAATATTCAGGTGTGGAACGTGGATTTACGTGGCGACCGTTCGCTGACGCTGCGCTATATCCCACAAAATCGCGCTCCGCTCGATAAAGGTCGTCGTGAAGTGCTCAAGCACGTACACCGCCTGTGGGGATTTGATGTGATGCTGGAGCAGCAAAACGAAGATGGTAGCGTTGAGCTACTTGACCGCTGCCCGCCGCGATTGAACAGCGTCTGAGGGCCCGGAGTCTGCTGACAATATCCTCAGCATTGCTTTGAGCGGTACTTGTAACAATAAAGGATGATCTTTTTTGCTTTACCGGACGGCCGAAAACCACGCTTTTCGGGCGTCTTTCATCACTAAAAAGGCTTCCCGAAGGAAGCCTTTTTTCACAGAGATTTAACGGCTATGCATCGCCAGATCGCCCGGCAGGTTTTTCTGCATGCGGTGCCAGATCTCCCCGCTTTCACGCCCGTAGGTGCGAACGGTATCGAAAACCTGATCGTACAAACCTTCTTTGCAGATAGTACCCAGACGATGGTAGAAACCTAACGCCAGGCTGCGCGCTTCCGGGCTGGAGAAATAGTGACGCCCGATGCGGGTGTACAGCCCTTTCATGCCGTTCAGAATCAGACCGTAAATTGGGTTACCGGACGCAAACGCAAGGCCGCGGAAAATGCTGTAATCGAGTGCCGCAAACGCGTCTGCGTGGTCTTCCACTCGGTCTGCCGTGGCTAACACTTCCTGCGCTTTCTCCGGGTGCTGGCGAATCGCCGTGCGGATAAAGATAGTCGCAATGTTGGTGCGCACGGATAACAGATTATCGATAAGCTGCGGTACGCTGTCGTGATCCAGGCGCGCCAGGGTTTCCAGAATATTTAAGCCTGAAGTTTCCCAGAAATTGTTCACTTTGGTAGGCTTACCGTGCTGGATAGTCAGCCAGCCGTCTCGCGCCAGGCGTTGCAGCACTTCACGTAGCGTGGTGCGGGTAACGCCAATCAGCTCGGACAGTTCACGTTCGGCAGGTAAAATGGAACCCGGAGGAAAGCGGTTATTCCAGATGCTTTCAATGATGTACTCTTCCGCGAAACCCGCTGGGCTCTGCGCCTTAATGACCATAGTATGATTTCCATTACACAGGTTTAGCAAATTTGGACTCATCATACCAGATGCACCACGCTCCAGATAGCAGGCCGGCGCGCCATTTACGGGATCGATGTTTTAATTTTATGAAATAGCGAGGCAGGTAATATTTCCTGCGCCTTGATAGTCACGCAGGGCACGAGTAACCTGTTGTAACCGACGCAATAATCTTTCGGAGAATGATTCTCTCACCATGGAAATATCCACGGGCCGCGCCCTTTATCGAAATTTTTTAGGCCAGTCACCCGACTGGTATAAGTTAGTCATGCTTTCATTTCTGGTGATTAATCCACTCATTTTTTGGTTCGTTAGCCCCTTTGCCGCAGGCTGGATACTGGTAGCTGAATTTATTTTCACCCTTGCCATGGCGTTGAAGTGCTATCCCCTCCTGCCCGGAGGCCTGCTCGCCATCGAGGCGGTGCTGATCGGCATGACCAGCGCGCAACACGTGCGTGAAGAAATTGCGAGCAATCTCGAAGTCTTGCTGCTGCTTATTTTTATGGTGGCGGGCATCTATTTTATGAAGCAGCTGCTGTTGCTGGTCTTCACCAAACTGCTGCTGGGGATTCGCTCCAAGATCCTGCTCTCCCTGGCGTTTTGTCTTGCCGCAGCCTTCCTGTCCGCTTTCCTTGATGCGTTAACCGTGGTCGCCGTAGTGATAAGCGTGGCGGTCGGTTTTTACGGTATTTATCACCGGGTCGCCTCACAGAGCAGCGAAGAAAGTGATATTCAGGATGACAGCAATATGGAAAGCAGCAGCCGCGATATTCTGGAACAGTTCCGGGCCTTCTTACGCAGCCTGATGATGCATGCCGGCGTGGGCACGGCTCTGGGCGGCGTGATGACGATGGTCGGCGAACCGCAGAACCTGATTATCGCCAGAAACGCAGGCTGGCATTTCGGCGATTTCTTCCTTCGCATGTCGCCAGTTTCTGTCCCGGTTCTGCTGTGCGGATTGCTGACCTGCGTGCTGCTGGAGTACTGCAAGATACTCGGTTACGGCGCGCCATTACCGGAAAAGGTGCGCGACATCCTGAAGGATTTCGATACGAAAAGCGCTCAGAAGCGCAGCAAGCAGGACAAGGTCAAACTGGTCGTGCAGGCGGTAATTGGCGTCTGGCTGGTTGTGGCGCTGGCGTTGCATCTGGCGGAGGTCGGGCTTATCGGCTTATCCGTCATTATCTTCGCCACATCTTTATGTGGCGTGACGGATGAACATGCTATCGGTAAAGCCTTTACCGAAGCGCTGCCGTTCACCGCGCTGCTGACCGTCTTTTTTGCAGTGGTCGCCGTGATTATCGATCAGCAGCTTTTTTCCCCGGTAATTCATTTTGTTTTGCAGGCGCAGCCTCACGCGCAGCTCTCTCTCTTCTATCTTTTTAACGGCGTGCTGTCGTCCATTTCCGACAATGTGTTTGTCGGCACGGTTTATATCAACGAAGCCAAAACCGCGCTGGAAAATGGCATCATCGACCTGAAGCAGTTTGAGCTACTGGCGGTCGCCATTAATACGGGTACTAACCTGCCCTCTGTCGCCACGCCAAATGGCCAGGCTGCATTCCTGTTCCTGCTCACCTCCACTCTTGCGCCGTTAATTCGCCTCTCGTATGGCCGCATGGTGCTGATGGCGTTGCCGTATACGCTGGTGCTGACGCTGGTAGGGCTATTGTGCGTGGAGTTTACGCTGATACCAGCAACGGACTGGATGCTCCAGGCTGGCTGGATTTCATCTCCGCTCGCCGGCGAGATTGCGCACTAATGCCATAACACGGGCAGTTCGCTGCCCGCCAAGTTTATTTGTCTGTTAAACGTCCGAATAAACACATATTTTTCACGGTGCCACTGGCGCAAAAACCGAATTCGTTTACACTGCCGAATCACCGCAAATTGCATGGAAACTGATTATGTTGCGATATTTAAACCAATGCTCCCGCGGGCGCGGCGCCTGGCTGTTGCTGGCCTTTACCGCTTTTGCTCTGGAAATGGTGGCGTTATGGTTTCAGCACGTGATGCTGTTGAAGCCATGTGTAATGTGCATTTATGAACGCTGCGCCCTGTTTGGCATTATGGGCGCGGGGATTATCGGCGCCATCGCGCCTAAATCACCGTTACGCTACGGTGCGCTGGCCGTCTGGCTGTACAGCGCGGGTAAAGGTGTCCAACTGGCGTGGGACCATACTATGCTGCAGTTGCATCCTTCCCCTTTCGTCACCTGCGATTTTGCCGCACGCTTCCCCTCCTGGCTGCCGCTCGATAAATGGCTGCCCTCTGTATTCGTCGCAACCGGCGATTGCTCCGTGCGCCAGTGGGAGTTCTTGTCCCTCGATATGGTGCAGTGGCTGTTGGGCATTTTCGCAGCGTTCCTGCTTATTGCCATACTGGTGCTCATAGCCCAGCCGTTCAAACCCAGGCGCCGGGATCTCTTTGGCCGCTAAGCCTGAAGGCTGAAAAAGCAAAAACCCGCCGATGGCGGGTTTTTTATTAGTGGTCGCGCCGATACAGCTTCCACTGGTCAATGCGTTCACCGCTCGGCAAGATGCAGTCGCCACGCTCGTCCAGGTCGGTTTTCACCCTTCTCAGCTCACCGCCTTTATCTATGCAGTAAGTTGATGCCGGGTTCGGCATGCCGATAACCTGAGGCGGTTTGGGGGCTGTGGGTTCAGGCGACGAACAGCCGCTGAGAATCAGCGCTCCGAGCAGTAGCGTTATTTTTTTCATTGTTCCTCCGTTATGGAGGCTGAATGTTAACAGTGCAGGAGCGTGGAAAGCAAAATCAGCGGACTAAGCGCTTAGCGAGCCGCTACGTTATGTTGATGGATCGCACTCATCGGACGATGCAGAGCATGCATTCCTGCTTTGCAGAAGATACAAACAGCGCCATGGGGATTTGTTTCTCGGACATCGTAGGGGGAGGTGCGGTACTGTGAACCGCCACATGACGGACACTTAAATGTTAAGTACTGGATAAAAACCTTCTTTTACTTGTTATAGAAAGTACACCGTATCACAAAGATTTCGCTTTGTACGATTTATTTTCGCCTGTTGCCGCAAAGCTGGTGAATCAATCTGCCCAGTCGGGTTTGTTCAAAATATGGTCCTGCCAGTCACGTACCTCAGACTCTTTCACCGCAATATGGCGCACGGAAATACGTTCGCCGTGCATCGCGGCTTTTGAGCCAGTCAGCAGCGGGTGCCAGTCCGGCAGCCCCTTTCCTTCGGCAAGCAAGCGGTACGCGCAGGTATGCGGCAGCCATTCAAAGGTGGGTAGATTGTCGCGCGTGAGCTTGATGCAGTCTGGCTCATACTCAAAACGACGCTCATAATTTTTGCACTGGCAGGTTTTGATGTTTAGCTGCTTGCACGCGACGTTGGTGAAGTAGATTTCATCCGTGTCCTCGTCCATCAGCTTATGCAGGCAGCACTGGCCGCAGCCGTCGCAAAGTGATTCCCACTCCGCATCGCTCATTTCGTCGAGTGTTTTACTCTGCCAGAAAGGTGCCTGTGTCATATTGATGCCTGCATTTGAAAAACAAGCTGCACCTTATAAACACTATGGGTAAAAGATGCAAGCGTTGCCGCCCTAGAGCGGCAAATTCATTATAGTACGCGGGTGCTAAGAGTGCGCCCGTCGAAACTCACTTCCAGATTGTCGCCGCTGGCAAGCGGGCCTACGCCTTCCGGGGTACCGGTCAGAACCATATCGCCCGCGCGTAAGGTAAAGAAGCGGCTCATATAGGCTATCAGCGGCATAATCTTGTGGATCATGTCAGACGTTGAACCCTGCTGGCGGCACTCGCCGTTTACTTTCAGGGCAATGTCGGTGTTTTGCGGATCGGCGGCAAATTCAGCGGCCGGGATAAAGCCTGAAATGGGGCAGGAATTATCAAAGCCCTTTGCTTTTTCCCATGGCTGCCCTGCTTTCTTCAGCTTGCCCTGCAAATCACGCAAGGTCAGATCCAGCGCCACACCGTAACCGGCAATCGCCTTCGCCACATGCTCCTCCGTCGCCTGCCTGAGCGTGGAGCCGATTAAAATCGCCAGCTCAACTTCGTGATGTACGGAACCTAAGCCCTGCGGCAATACCAGCGGCTGGCGAATATCGCACAATGCGCTTTCGGGTTTCATAAACAGCACCGGCTCTTCCGGCGTGGCGCTGCCCATCTCTTTAATATGCTTTGCGTAATTGCTGCCCACGCACACTACTTTGCTGACCGGAAAATCCAGCAGCGCTCCCTGCCAGTTATGATGTTGATACATGCCTTTCCTCTGCGTCGTTGTGTTAACTGCATTTGATACTAGATAAAAAAATCCCCGGTGAATACCGGGGAGCGTGCATTATTCATGCGATCGTCTAGCCTGCAGTATTTTGCCGGGCAATAGCATCCGCCATCGTACCTATACCGATGGCGAAGTAGTAAGAACGGTTCCAGCGCATTATCGTCCTGAAGTTGTTATAGACCAGGAACGAACGCCCTTGATTATCATCTGGCGTGACTATCCACGCTCGTTCGGTAGAGACAGGTAGCTGTAACCCATCCGGCAAAATGACACCCAGCTTTTGCCATTGCGAAACCGTTTTGCCCTGCGCCGTTTTAGTGCCGGCAAGAGCCGCGTCAAACCCATCTGGCAGCTTCACTTCGACTCCCCAGCTGCCGCCCGCTTCCCACCCTTCGGTTGCGAGATAGTTTGCGGTTGAGGCGAAGACATCGCTGGTATCAGACCAGATATCAATTTTGCCGTCACCGTTACCATCTTTTCCGTAGCGTAACCAGGAGCTCGGCATAAACTGGTTTTGCCCCATCGCACCGGCCCAGGAGCCTTTGAGTTCATCCACCGCGATATGGCCCTGGTCGAGAATTTTTAGCGCAGCCATCAACTCTTTAGTAAAGAAGGCTTCACGACGCCCTTCAAAGGCAAGCGTTGAGAGTGCGGAGATAATATCTTCCTTGCCCTGGATTTTGCCGAAGTTACTTTCCATAGCCCACAACGCGACGATGTAATTGCCCGGCACACCGGTTTGCGCGCTCACAGAAGCCAACTGCGCTTGATATTGCTGATAAAGCGTTCTTGCCTGCTCAATCTTTGCAGGAGTGATGACGCGCGTAAGGTAATCGTCCAGCGTGATCTTTTTCTCAGGCTGATTCCTGTCGGATTTAATTACCCGGTCAACAAAATGGACGTTGGCGAACGCAGCCGTAACGGTGGCCTCGCTGATGCCCTGGCTGCGGGCCTGTTGCTTAAGCGCTTCCACATAAGCGGGGAACTCTGCAGGATCGCGTCCTTGTTCAGCGAGCGTCGTTGCGCTTCCCGCGGCGGATGATGCCTTAGACTGAGCGGCGGCGGGTGATGCCGTAGGTGTTACGGTCTGCGCGCCGGGGGATTTTGCAGCACAGCCGGCAAGGAGGAACGCGCCGACCGTTAAACAGATTGCTGAAGTATTCATTTACCCTCTCGCGATTAGTTTTCTGCTGCCATCTTCCCCCTTTAGGGACAGGAAAGATTTACCGTTAGTCTGAAAGTTATTTTTTCGGACTTTTTTCCAGGTGCATTTTTAACAAACTTTCCGGTGGTGGCGGTAACTGCAAATAATAGCCTTCAGCGGTGAGTGCTTGTTTTACTTTATCGAAATCTGCATTAGCGAGTTTTTTACTGCCGTCGAGCGGTAATATCATTGCCAGCCGCGGTTCACCGAAGCCTTTCATCAATTCTTCAGGCACGCGGGAAAAATCGTCTTTTTTTTCGACATAAAGATAAGTCTGGTCACGCTTGCTACTTCTGTAGATCACACAAAACATTTTTTTTACTCTATTTTCGCCGGATGGTGGCTTGCCTGAATATACCTGTGACTATACCATGCTTAATGTACTTCGGAATATCGTCCCACAAGCCGTGGGGATTGAAACTGAATTGAGTAAGGCCAGGATGTCAAACACGCCAATCGAGTTAAAAGGCAGCAGTTTCACCTTATCAGTTGTTCATTTACATGATGCTCAACCCGAGGTCATTCGCCAGGCTCTTCAGGATAAAATTGCCCAGGCGCCTGCGTTTCTTAAAAATGCCCCGGTTGTGGTAAACGTTGCCAGCCTCGATGGTTCCATAAACTGGAAAAAAATCCAGCAGGCGGTGGCCTCTACCGGTCTGCGTGTGGTTGGTATCAGCGGTTGCAAAGATGAAGCATTGAAGAGGGAAATTGAACGCGCCGGGCTGCCGCTGCTGTCGGAAGGAAAAGAGAAACTTCCTCGAGCCGCAACGATAGCCACCCCGGAGCCTGTGACCGTTGCAGAACCAATTGCTGCGGCAGTCACAAAAACACGTTTGATTGATACCCCGGTTCGTTCCGGACAGCGTATTTATGCCCCACACTGTGATTTGATTGTCACCAATCACGTCAGCGCTGGTGCGGAGCTTATCGCTGATGGCAATATCCATATTTACGGCATGATGCGTGGCCGAGCCCTGGCGGGTGCCGATGGCTCTCGTGATGCACAAATATTTTGTACCAACCTGATAGCTGAGCTGGTCTCAATAGCGGGTGAATACTGGCTGAGCGATCAAATTCCAGCCGATTATTATGGGAAAGCGGCACGCCTGAGTCTTGCTGGCGGTGCTCTCTCCGTTCAACCTTTGAATTAAGCCCTTTTAACAAGGAATTCCTTTATGGCACGCATTATTGTTGTTACATCGGGTAAAGGGGGCGTCGGTAAGACCACGTCCAGCGCGGCCATCGCTACGGGTTTGGCCCAGAAGGGAAGAAAAACCGTCGTTATCGATTTTGACATCGGCCTGCGTAATCTGGATTTGATCATGGGTTGCGAACGTCGGGTAGTCTACGATTTTGTTAACGTCATTCAGGGCGATGCAACACTTAACCAGGCGCTTATTCGCGATAAACGTACCGAGCAGCTCTATATTTTGCCGGCGTCACAAACCCGCGATAAAGACGCGCTGACCCGCGAAGGTGTCGCTAAAGTGCTCGACGATCTGAAAAATATGGATTTTGAATTTATCGTTTGCGACTCGCCTGCCGGTATCGAAACCGGTGCGCTGATGGCGTTGTACTTCGCCGATGAAGCCATTATCACCACCAACCCGGAAGTCTCGTCGGTACGTGACTCAGACCGCATCCTTGGCATTCTGTCCTCTAAATCCCGTCGCGCTGAAAATGGCGAAGACCCGATTAAAGAGCACCTGTTGCTCACCCGCTACAATCCGGGCCGGGTGAACCGCGGCGACATGCTGAGCATGGAAGATGTGCTGGAAATCTTGCGCATTCCTCTGGTGGGTGTGATCCCAGAAGATCAGTCCGTGCTGCGCGCTTCAAACCAGGGTGAACCGGTTATCCTGGACGTTGAGGCGGATGCAGGCAAAGCCTATGCAGATACCGTTGAACGTCTTCTCGGAGAAGAACGTCCTTTCCGCTTCATTGAAGAAGAGAAGAAAGGTTTCCTCAAACGCCTGTTCGGAGGATAAGTTATGGCATTACTAGACTTTTTTCTCTCACGGAAAAAGAACACCGCTAATATCGCTAAAGAGCGACTGCAGATTATTGTGGCGGAACGCCGCCGCGGCGACAGCGAACCACACTATTTACCGCAGCTAAAACGCGATATCCTGGAAGTGATTTGTAAATATGTACAGATCGATCCGGAAATGGTGACCGTCGTACTGGATCAAAAAGGCGATGATATTTCCGTTCTGGAACTTAACGTCACGTTACCAGAGCCTGAAGAAACGCCAAAGTCTGCCTGATACAAATAATAAACCCCCTGCTTTATCCAGGGGGTTTATTATATAAGGCTTATGTCTGTGTTATTTATAGCAAGTTTATTTTTTAACTAGCCTGCTATATTCCAGCATCACATCCACCGCACTGTGTTTATTTACAGGGGTCGCGCAGATTATTAATAATCCGCCAGCAGCGTTTTAAGCTTGTCGCCCAATAATTCGCCGCGCCAGCCGCTGATTAATTCCGGAGCCGTGATCCTGGACTTTAATTGCCAGTGCCAGTTGAGCAACTGGTTAATCTGGCGACGCGAGGCAAGCAATTCAGCGCTTAAGCCGCTGGTTTCGCTGACTTCCTGAACTAACGCTTTAATCGCTTTAAATACCTTGCGGTAGCCTGGCATATCCACAAGGTTGCTCAGCGGCGCTGGCCACTGCTCTTCAGGCAACGCCTGCGTTTCGGCTACCAGCCCCAGCAGCGTTTTGCCATGGAAGCGGATCTCACTGCCGCTCAGGCCAAGGCTTTCCAGCTCCCCCAGCGAGCCTGGCATGTAGCGCGCAACCTGCCATAAATGCTCTTCACGCACCACAAAGTTGACGGCCATATCGCGCTCACGCGCTTTGCGCAGGCGCCATGAAGCCAGTTTTTTCAGGCAGGCAAGCTGACGGGTCCGCAACTGCCATGCATTGCCGATTTCACGCCACGCTTCTTCCGGGTCGAGAATTTCCTGACGGCGAGTTGCCATAAGGTTGCACTCGTCCAGCGCCGCTTTCATCCAGCCCGCTGCTTCAGTTTCTTCCATAAGCTTGTGCGCGATGGGTAACAGGTAAAACACGTCTGCCGCCGCGTATTCGCACTGGCGCTCGGTCAGCGGACGTGCCAGCCAGTCGGTACGTGATTCACTTTTATCCAGCGCGATGCCCGTGTATGCCTCCACCATAGTGGCAAAACCGCAGGAAAGCGCGCGTCCGCTGAAAGCGGCAAGGATTTGGGTATCGATAAACGGATCCGGCAGCGTGCCGAAAGTATTGAGGAATACCTCCAGATCTTCGCTACCGGCGTGCAGGAACTTAATTACCTTGCTGTCCTGCAATAACGCTTTAAACGGCGACCAGTCCGTAATGGTTAACGGATCGATAAGGGAAACTTGCGCACCATCATACAGTTGGATCAGACCAAGCTGCGGGTAATAGGTACGCGTGCGGACAAATTCGGTGTCCAGCGCCAGGGCAGGCACCTGACGAGCAGCCAGGCAGGCCCCGGCCAGCGCTTCATCAGTGGTAATCATCTGGTAAGTCAAATTCGGTTCTCTTAGGTTTGCGCCCATAAAAAACGCCGGATTACCGGCGTTCTGGCGACTGACTCGGCGTTCAGGCGTTATTGTTGCAGGGCCTGGCTACTTCGTCACGTAGTTCTCGTCGTAAAATTTTTCCGACGTTAGATTTTGGCAGCTCTTCACGGAACTCAATCAGCTTAGGCACTTTATAAGCGGTCAGGTGGCGGCGACAGAATGTGATCAGTGATGCTTCGCTAAGCGCCGGATCTTTTTTGACTACGAAGATTTTCACCGTTTCACCTGATGCCCCACCTGGCACCCCCACGGCAGCCACTTCAAGCACGCCGGCATGCTGCATCACCACATCCTCGATTTCGTTCGGGTAGACGTTAAAACCGGACACAAGGATCATATCTTTCTTGCGATCGACGATGCGCATAAAGCCCTCTTCGTCCATCGTTGCGATATCGCCGGTACGTAACCAGCCATCCTGCAGGATTTCGTCGGTGGCGTCCGGACGCTGCCAGTAACCCAGCATGACCTGTGGGCCTTTCACGCACAGCTCACCCGGTTCACCCGCTGGCACTTCGTTACCTTCGTCATCGATAAGCTTTACTTCCGTAGAGGGTACCGGCAGCCCAATGCTGCCGCTGTGATAATCGATATCGTGCGGGTTAGCACTCACCAGAGGTGCACATTCAGTCAGGCCGTAACCTTCAAGCAGATAGCGCCCCGTGAGTTTTTCCCAGCGCTCTGCCACTACGTGCTGTACCGGCATACCGCCGCCTGCGGAAAGGTGCAGGCTCGAGAAATCGAGCTGCTGAAACTCTTTATTATTAAGCAGGGCGTTGAACAAGGTATTTACGCCCGTCATCGCCGTGAACTTGTATTTGCTCAGCTCTTTTACCAGGCCCGGGATGTCGCGCGGGTTGGTGATCAACAGGTTCTGACCGCCCAAATCAATAAACAACAGGCAGTTCATGGTCAGCGCGAAGATGTGGTAAAGCGGTAATGCAGTGACCACCAGCTCTTTACGCTCGTACAGCAGCGGGCTGTAAGCCGCCCTGACCTGTTCCAGATTTGCCAGCATGTTGCGATGGGTCAGCATTGCGCCTTTCGCCACGCCCGTCGTGCCGCCGGTATATTGCAGAAAGGCAAGATCGGTACCGATGACTTCCGGTTTGACGTACTGCAGCCGGTAGCCGTTATGTAGGGCGCTACGGAAAGAGATGGCGTCCGGGAGATGGTATTTTGGTACCAGCCGCTTGATATACTTAACGACGAAGTTAACCACCGTCCCTTTCGCCGCCGAGAGCTGATCGCCCATGCGGGTCAGAATGACATGCTTAACCTGGGTTTTATCGACGACTTTCTCAAGGGTGTGGGCAAAGTTGGAGACAATTACGATAGCGCTTGCGCCGCTGTCGTTGAGCTGATGCTCAAGCTCACGCGGGGTGTAGAGCGGGTTGACGTTAACCACCACCATTCCCGCGCGTAAAATACCGAACAGCGCTACCGGGTACTGCAGCAGGTTAGGCATCATCAGCGCCACGCGGTCGCCTTTTTGCAGGCCAAGCCCCTGTTGCAGATAAGCCGCAAAAGCACGACTGCGCTCTTCAAGCTTACGGAAAGTCATGACTTCGCCCATGTTCACAAACGCGGGCTGGTCCGCATAGCGTGTTGTCGCCTGCTCAAACATATCAACCAGGGATTGATAACGATCGGGATTAATCTCAGCCGCAACGTCGGCCGGGTAGCGGTTAAGCCAAACCTTCTTCAAGGATTCACCTCTGAATTTATTATTTTCCGTCATCACAACCCCAATTAACATACACGCTGTTAACATAATATTAACTCGGCGTACCAGTTTATTAATTCGCCTCATTTAAGGTTGCGAAGCGCATCACTAAATTTTTTTATTCCATCCTGGAAATAAATAAACAGCGGACCGGCCGCTGTTTAAAATTAAAATAAAAACAATAAGTTACTCAGTTACGATGGTCTGGACCTGTGCAGGTCCCGGGTTATACCAGCCGGCGCCGCCCCACATGCCATAATGACCGCGGTACGGATAAGCACCGCCCCAGAACCAGGGATCGATGGGCTGCGGCGGCATAACGACCTGCTGCGTAACACGCCAGCGTTTATAGCCGTTGACCTGCATCAGCATAAATTTATAAGGCGTTTCACCAACTTTACCTTCCACTGCGCCTGTAATCGGCCCGACAACGGTCACCAGCTGACCCCGGAAATCGACCGGGTCAAGAAAACCGTTCACATCAGCATAAATACGCCCTTTCGAAGGTTCGCCCAGCTGCGGACGAGCGCCTTCATCCAGACTCACCGTAGCGATTTCCAGACGGGTTTTACCTTGCTGATTGTCGATATTGACCACTCGCCCGCCAAAACGCGCTTCCTGGCCAACGTACAGCTCAGGCGCGCCCATCACCTGAACCAGATTCTGCTGAGGCGTCGCGCTGGTGCCTTTGATAGCATCCGGCACCGTCACACAGCCGCTCAACAGCAGCGTGGCGACGAGGGTTAATAAGCCGCCGTACCTGACATTACAACCTGCCATACCCCACCTCCTTATACTGCATTACGCACCCTGGTAACGCTGAGTATCACTCTTTGCCGGGAAGTTTCTTCCATGTCACTTCGTTACGCAGATAGACCGGCTCCGCATGCTCAACAGCCACGGTGCGTTTTGCGTTAAACGCTTCAATCGCCAGCGGCAGCATATCTTCAGCCGTGGGAAGGGTAACCTGTCCGTCACGTACAACAACGCTGCTGTTAGTTGCCATATCAGGCCATGCCTGCCAGCCGGTGCCGACTGTAGCCCAGTCGCCATCGAGTTGCTTCAACCGTTCAGCAACCGCTTCTGGTTTTAATACCGCTTCGGTTTCTTCGCCGCGCCACACGCCCTGCTCGTCACGCTGGTATTCGGCCCAGTAGACTTCGCCCATACGTGCATCAATCGCGGCCAGCACGCGCGTTGCGCCAGTCAGGCGCCAGGCGCCCTGCGCCATCGTCGCAAGCGTTGAAACACCGATCATCGGCAGTTCAGCGCCCAAAGCCAGCCCCTGCGCAATACCAATGCCAATACGCACGCCGGTGAAACTCCCCGGCCCTCGCCCGTAAGCGAGTGCGTTAAGTTCAGACAGGGAAATGCCGCCCTGGTTCAGGATGTCCCGCACCAGGGGCAAAATACGTTGGGTATGTTCGCGCGGGCAGAGTTCGAAATGGGCACAGGCTGTGCCGTCGTTATACAGGGCAACCGAACAGGCTTCTGTCGCGGTATCGATGGCTAAAATTCGCATGGACTTGCCAACCTCTGGCAGGAGTTTATGGTCAAAAATCGGCGCGCATCATACCATAGCCTGGCACAAATTACTGCGCCGGTGGGGAGTTAAGGAACTCGACTGCCCGATTTATGTCCCGCGTGCGCGGCGTTGGCGGCAGACTGTTCAGGAATACTGCGCCATAAGGCCGCATCACCAGACGGTTGTCGCAGATAACCAACACCCCCCGGTCGTCCACGTCGCGAATCAGGCGGCCAACGCCCTGTTTAAGCGTGATAACCGCATCGGGAAGCTGCACGTCATCAAAGGGGTCTCCGCCGCGAAGGCGACAGTCTTCCATACGCGCTTTCAGCAGCGGATCATCCGGCGAGGTAAACGGCAGTTTGTCGATTATCACCAGCGACAGCGCATCGCCGCGTACATCCACCCCTTCCCAGAAACTGCTGGTTGCCACCAGCAAGGCGTTTCCAGCGCTGACAAACTGCTCCAGCAGCTGGCCCTTGCTGGTTTCCCCCTGCAATAAAACAGGCAGCGTCATGCTGGCTCTGAACTGCTCGGCCAGTTCACGCATCATCGAATGCGAGGTGCAGAGCATAAAGCAGCGGCCATTGTTGGCTTCAATCAGCGGCTGGAGCATTTTGGCTAAATGACGGGCGGCATGGGGCTGATTCGGCCCAGGCAAACCGCGCGGCACGCACAAAAGCGCCTGGGTGGCGTAATCAAACGGGCTCGCCAGCAACAGCGTTTCCGCATTGTCGATGCCTAAGCGATCGGTAAAGTGGCTAAGCCTGTCGTTTACCGAAAGCGTCGCCGAGGTGAAAATCCACGTCCCGGCTTTCTGGGCGATCACCTCTTTGAACTTATCGGCCACGGAAAGCGGCGTTAACGCAAGCGTGAAATGACGCGAGTTACACTCATACCAGTAGCTATAACCCGGCTGGTCAACGTCTTTCAGGCGCTTGATGCGGCTGCGGTAAATCACCGCTCGCTCAAATGCCGCATCCAGCAGCGCGGAGCGGCCAAGCGAGAGCTTAGCCACGTCATAACAAAGCTCCAGCGCATCATCGAGCAATAACAAAGCGCGCTGGATGGCTGGCTGAGCGAGCAGTTCGCGCAGGTTGCCGCGATATCCCGGATCGCCAAGCTGCAGGCGGAAATCCTGCGTGCTTTGCGCCAGGCGGTCGGCACTTTTCTGCAGCTGCTGGGCGTCGCGCACCTCGGTGCGATAGGCAATAGAAATATCTTTCGCCAGATCCATAAGCTGTCGGCTGGAGACCGACTGGCCGAAATACTGGCTGGCGATATCCGGGATCTGATGCGCTTCATCGAAGATCATCACTTCGGCATCCGGGATAAGCTCCGCAAAGCCGCTCTCTTTCACGACCATATCGGCAAGAAACAGGTGATGGTTAACCACCACCACGTCCGCATCCATCGCCTTTTTACGCGCTTTGACGACGAAGCAGTCTTTATACAGCGGGCAATCCTGGCCGAGGCAGTTATCGTTGGTGCTGGTCACCAGCGGCCAGACGGTAGAATCTTCCGCAACGTTCACGCAGGTGCTGATATCGCCATCGACGGCTTCAATGGCCCAGCTACGAAGCTGAATCACTTCGCTTAACGTTTGTACCGGCAAATCGCCGCCAGCCAGCGCCTGTTGCTCAAGACGTTCCAGGCAGAGATAGTTTGAGCGGCCTTTCAGTAGCGCAAGACGCCCTTTAAAATCAAGAGCCTTCGCCACGGTAGGTAAATCGCGGGAATAAAGCTGATCCTGAAGCGCTTTGGAGCCGGTGGAAATAATGACCTTTTTACCGGATCGCAGGGCAGGCGCGAGATAGGCATAGGTTTTCCCTGTACCGGTTCCCGCTTCAACCACTAATTCACGCCCGTCGATAATAGCTTTGCTGACGGCCTGCGCCATCTCTCGCTGCGGCTCACGCGGCTTAAAACCTGGTATCGCCAGAGCAAGCTGACCGTCTGCTGCAAAATCGTCCTTCACATTACCCCCTGGATTTGTGCCCGGGATTATGTCAGCCCTGACGTGGTTAATCCAGCAAGCAGGTGGAAGCGAGTCTGCGAATATGGCAGTCTGTTGGCAAAATTAAGAGTTGATAAGGAATAAGTCATGAGTATTGTGCGTATCAAACCTGAAGCGCGTATGTCCGATGCGGTTATCCACAACCAGACGCTTTACTACACCGGCGTGCCGGAAAACCTGGATGCGGATGCCTACGAACAGACTGCCAATACCCTGGCGCAAATCGATGCTTTATTAGGTGAGCTGGGCTGCGATAAAACAAGCATTCTGGACGCCACCCTCTTTTTACCCGATGCGGCTGACTTCGCGGCGATGAACAAAGCCTGGGATGAGTGGGTTGTGGCAGGCCAGGCGCCCGTACGCTGTACCGTACAGGCGAAACTGATGAATCCGCGTTACAAGATTGAGATTAAAATTATCGCGGCAGTGTAAAACCACGCGGGCGGCAGCCCGCGTTATTCATCTTCCTGGTCATCGTCCGGCCCGTGGCCGTAATCAGGCTTATATTCTTCCGTTCTTTCTTCTTCGTCTTCATCTTCAAAACGGGCAACGATCATCTCCCCGGTATGCGATGCGCGGATCTCCGCCGCCACGACAGTAATGGCTTCTCCGCTGCTCATTCCCTGCGACATCAGTTCCTGAATACGCTCTACGGCCTGCTGCTGCTGCTCGTGGGACAGTGCTGGTAAACCTGAAATCATCGTTGACTCCTGTTACATTGCTAAAGGTTAATTATATTTCATGCCGCATCAGTTGATGCCTGAAAGCCGATTTTGTGGCAGGCTGGCGGCTTTTGTTTCAGGTTGTGGTTATGACGTCGCACACTCCCGCTTTTCGCACCCTTCCCTGGCAGCCAGATGCTGTTCAACACTATTTTGCCGCCCTCGCCGATGAGCCGTGGGCGATGCTGCTGCATTCGGGTTTTGCCGATCATCCGCACAACCGTTTTGATATTCTGGTCGCCCAACCCCGCGCCACGCTGGTTACCCGCGGCCCGCAAACAACCTGCACAGTCAATGGCGTCACGTCAGAGCATCCCGACGATCCGCTGGCTTTACTGCAACAGACTTTGGCTGATTTTGGGCTGAAGCCGCAAACGCATCCGGATTTACCGTTTTCAGGCGGTGCGCTGGGGTTGTTTGGCTACGACCTGGGCCGTCATTTTGAAAAAATCCCGCTTCTGGCGCAAGCCTCAGTGCACACGCCGGATATGGCCGTGGGGATCTACGACTGGGCGCTGATTGCCGACCATCATCAAAAGCGGATAACGCTGCTGAGCTGGAGCGATATTGCGGCACGCTTAGCGTGGCTGCAGGCGTTGAGCATGCCGATCCGGGAACCGTTCCGCCTGACAAGTTCATGGCAATCCAACATGACGCGCGAGCAGTATGGACGTAATTTCCGTCAGGTACAGGAATATCTTCTCAGCGGTGATTGTTATCAGGTTAACCTTGCCCAGCGCTTCAGCGCTTCCTATCTCGGGGATGAGTGGCAGGCGTTTAAAAAGCTTAACGAAGCCAACCGTGCGCCCTTTAGCGCGTTTATCCGACTGCCGGAAAGCGCGATTTTGAGTTTTTCCCCGGAACGTTTCATCTTGCTTGCAGGTAAAAAGATCCAGACCCGCCCTATTAAAGGAACATTGCCGCGTCTTGCCGATCCGCATGAAGATGCGGAACAGGCCGCGAAACTTGCCGACTCTCCTAAAGATCGCGCTGAAAATCTGATGATCGTCGATCTGCTGCGCAACGATATTGGCCGGGTCGCCGTTCCCAGCAGCGTGCGCGTACCGGAGCTGTTTGTGGTTGAGCCATTCCCGGCGGTGCACCATCTCGTCAGCACTATTACGGCCGAGCTTCCTGACTCGTTGCAGGCAACAGATTTACTGCGCGCCTGTTTCCCCGGCGGGTCGATTACCGGCGCGCCAAAAGTCAGAGCGATGGAAATCATTGAAGAGCTGGAGCCGCAGCGGCGCAATGCGTGGTGCGGAAGCATTGGTTATATAAGCTTTTGCGGCAACATGGATACCAGCATCACTATCCGCACTATCACCGCAGAAGACGGCAAACTCTATTGCTCTGCCGGCGGTGGTATCGTTGCCGACAGTACAGAATCGGCTGAATATCAGGAAACTTTTGATAAAGTTAACCGTATCCTTCCTCTGCTGGAGAACTGACAGATGCCCGGCCCGTCCCTGTCGCTGAATGAATTTTTATCGCGCTTCCAGATGTTACGGCCATCCAGCGCGCCCATGAGTAATAACAAACGCCAGGCCGCCGTGCTGGTGCCGATTGTGCGCCGTCCGCAGCCCGGCCTGCTGCTGACACAGCGTTCGCCGCTGCTGCGCAAGCATCCCGGCCAGGTTGCATTTCCCGGCGGAGCCGTAGACAGTTCGGACGCATCGCTTATCGCGGCGGCCCTGCGTGAAGCGCATGAAGAGGTCGCCATCCCGCCCGATGCTGTAGAAATTATCGGTATCCTTCCGCCGGTAGACAGCGTGACGGGCTTTCAGGTCACCCCCGTTGTCGGCATCATCCCGGCGAACCTGCCCTATCGCGCATGCGAAGATGAAGTCTCCGCGGTGTTTGAAATGCCGCTAATGGAAGCGCTGAGCCTTGGCCGCTATCACCCGCTGGATATCCATCGCCGCGGCAACGCTCACCGCGTCTGGCTTTCCTGGTATCAGCACTATTTCGTCTGGGGCATGACCGCGGGCATCATCCGCGAGCTGGCTTTACAGACAGGCGTGGAACCTTGATCACCCTTTAATTCTGCCAAAGAGCCTATATTTAGTAGAGAGTCTTGCTGGAAAGCGGCTGATATTAGGTGTTTTATCGTTAATCATTAGTTTAATTCATGTGAATAGTTTACTCAGCTCAGCAATAAATTTTTAAACTAGTGACCAGCCATTTTTTAGCATCATATTTTACAAACGCGGTGCCTCAGAGGAGTTTTAGTGTGATTAGCATATTCGACATGTTCAAAGTCGGCATTGGGCCATCCAGCTCCCATACCGTCGGGCCGATGAAAGCCGGTAAGCAGTTTGTCGACTCGCTGGTCGAACAAGGGCTGCTTGAGAGCACCACGCGTGTTGCAGTGGATGTCTACGGTTCTTTGTCTTTAACGGGCAAAGGTCACCACACGGATATCGCCATTATTATGGGGCTTGCGGGTAACCAGCCGGATAACGTTGATATCGACGCCATCCCCGGGTTTATCCGCGACGTTGAAGCGCGTGGCCGTTTATGGCTGGCGCAGGGCCGTCATGAAGTTGATTTCCCGAAAGATAACGGCATGCGTTTTAGTAACGATAACCTGCCGCTGCACGAAAATGGCATGACAATCCATGCTTATAGCGGCGACAAAGAGATCTACACCAAAACCTACTACTCTATCGGCGGCGGTTTTATCGTTGATGAAGAGCATTTTGGCAAAGATGCCGTCGATGAAATCGTCGTGCCTTATTCGTTCAATTCGGCGCAGGAGATGCTGCAGCACTGCAAAGATACCGGCATGTCCCTGTCCGGCGTAATCATGCAGAACGAACTGGCCCTGCACAGCCGCAAAGAAATTGAAGACTATTTCGCCAACGTCTGGAGCACCATGCGCGCCTGTATCGATCGCGGCGTGAATACCGAGGGCGTACTGCCTGGTCCGCTTCGTGTGCCGCGCCGCGCTTCCGCGCTGCGCCGTATGCTGGTTTCCAGCGACAAGCTCTCTAACGATCCGATGAACGTGGTGGACTGGGTCAATATGTTCGCTCTGGCGGTTAACGAAGAGAACGCCGCCGGCGGACGCGTGGTTACCGCGCCGACTAACGGCGCCTGCGGCATCGTTCCGGCCGTTCTTGCCTATTACGATCATTTTATCGAGTCGGTCAGCCCGGATATCTATATTCGTTACTTCCTGGCGTCGGGCGCGATTGGCGCGCTCTACAAAATGAACGCCTCTATTTCTGGCGCTGAAGTAGGCTGCCAGGGCGAAGTGGGCGTGGCTTGCTCTATGGCGGCCGCTGGTCTTGCCGAAATTCTGGGGGCGAGCCCGGAGCAGGTTTGCGTCGCCGCAGAAATCGGCATGGAGCATAACCTTGGTTTAACCTGCGACCCGGTTGCAGGCCAGGTACAGGTGCCCTGCATCGAACGTAACGCCATTGCGTCAGTAAAAGCGATTAACGCTACCCGCATGGCGATGCGCCGTACCAGCGAGCCTCGCGTTTCTCTCGATAAGGTGATCGAGACGATGTATGAAACAGGCAAAGATATGAATGCTAAATACCGCGAAACCTCGCGCGGCGGCCTGGCTATAAAGGTGCAGTGCGACTGATTGATAACGGCGCCTGTTCAGGCGCCGTTTCTGCTTTAAAGAAGCTGGTCTAATTTCTCGTTGTAACCCCATTCCCCCACTACACTTTTAATGTCCTGCGTACCGCTTTTGGTCGCAGTGCTGAGCAAAGGTGACCATGGATGCAGACCGCGCAACGTATCGTTAAGAGGTATCGGCGCAGACGTTTTATTGTCTGTGCCGCTATGGCCGTGCTGGTGCTTTTTCTGACGCTTACCGTGCGATACGTCGCTGAACGCAATCTTAACGAGCAGCGAATGCTGGCCTTCAAAGGGCGGGCTATCGCCACGCTTGAGAGCATTCTCGCGCCGCTGGATGACGTCAGCGCGGATGTGCTCCAGCTTGTCGGCACACCCTGCGAAACCGCACAGCTCAGGATCCGTGAGCATGCAGCGCGGATGCAGACTGTAAGATCCATCGCCCTGATTAAAGACGGGGTGCTGTATTGTTCGAGTATTTTTGGCCCCCGGCACGTTTCCGTTTCACAGCTTCAACCTCGCCTGCCAGCCTCCTCGCCTCTCCTGCTGCTTTCTACTGACAGCACATTGCTTAAAGGCTCCCCCGTGCTGGTTTCCTGGCACCCGGTGGTTAATAACAGTCGGGATGGCGTGATGGAAGTTGTAAACATTGAGATGCTGACAGGCCTGATGCTTGAACCCGAGCGGCCCTGGGTAACACGCGCCGTGCTCAACGTGGCCGGTTCACATCTGGAGCATGGAAAAGGTTTACTTACGCGCGTGGGCATCGAACGCGGGCTGGTCAGCCAGGAAATGGCTTCGGAGAAATTTCCGTTTTCCATTACCACCATTGGCCCGTCTGCCGGAGATTTGGCGTTAAAAAACTTGCCCGGGCAGCTTCCCCTGGCGCTGATCCTTAGCATGCTTATCGGCTATATCACCTGGCTTGCCACGGCAAACCGCATGAGTTTCTCCTGGGAGATTAATCTCGGCCTTGCGTCGCGGGAGTTTGAAGTATTCTGCCAGCCGCTGCTCAATGCGCGAAATCAGCAATGTGTGGGCGTGGAATTGCTGCTGCGCTGGAACAATCCGCGTCAGGGATGGATATCGCCTGAAGTGTTTATTCCCCTTGCCGAACAACAAAATTTAATCGCGCCGTTAACGCGCTTCGTGCTGGTTGAAACGGTGCGGCATCTGGATATGTTTCCGAAATCCCGTGATTTTCATATCGGCATTAACGTAGCGGCGAGCCACTTCCACAACGGTGAAATTATTGACGATTTGAAGCACTTCTGGTTCCCGTCACAGGCCATACAACAGCTTATGCTGGAGTTAACCGAGCGTGATGCGCTACCGGATGTCGACTACCGCGTGGTGCGTGATTTGCACAGGCTGGGCATCGATCTGGCAATTGATGATTTTGGCACCGGGCAGAGTTCGCTGACCTATCTTGAAACGCTGAATCCTGACGTGTTGAAAATTGATAAATCCTTTACGGCAGCAATTGGTACTGATGCGGTTAACTCAACGGTGACGGATATTATCATCTCGCTGGCGCAGCGCCTGGGGATCGATCTGGTGGCGGAAGGCGTAGAAACACCGCAGCAGGCAGAGTATCTGCGCAACCGCGGTGTGAATATTTTGCAAGGTTATTTGTACGCGCGTCCCATGCCGTTAAAAGAGTTTCCGCTCTGGCTTGAGGGCCGCACCTCGCCGCCCCCTCACCATAATGGTCACGCTATCCCCGTCCTACCGTTGCGCTGATTACTCTTCTTCATCCTGATGTGGATCAGACTCTTTTATAACGCGAACCAGGTCCACGCGGTAATCATTCGCTTCCACAATCTGGAAGCTCAACGGAGCAATCTCAATCATATCGCCCTGTTTCGGGATCTGGCCGTTAACCGCAATCAGCAGACCCGCGATAGAAGCAATATCTTCCTCGTCATTGACCAGGGTATTGATATCCAGATGCTGCTGCAGGGCGTGCAGGTCGGTTGAGCCTTTCACCAGCCAGCCGTCGCCATCACGAATAATTTCCGGCGTTTCATCGGCGTCCGGGAACTCCCCGGCGATAGCTTCCAGCACGTCCAGCGGCGTGACCAGGCCTTGCACCACGCCAAACTCGTTGTTGACGATAACGAAGCTGCCGCGCGCGCGCCGCAGCACACCCAACAGGTTGATCGGATCCAATGTTTCCGGCACCACGATGACCGGCGTCCGGGAAGCGATAGCCGTCACGTCCGCCCCTTTGTCGAGCGCCACCAGCAGCTCTTTAGCACGCACAATGCCGATAATTTCATCCAGTTCACCGCGACACACCGGGAACAGGCTGTGCGGGGATTCCAGAAGCTGCTCACGGATCTCTTCAACCGATTTGTGCGCATCAACCCAGGAAATTTCACCGCGGGGCGTCATGATGCTGCGCAATGAACGCGAGGCCAGCGTCAGCACCCCGTTAATCATGTAGCGTTCTTCAGCCGCAAAGGCTTCCGCTTCAATCGGCGTAATAGTTTTGCTCTCGTCACGCTCGGCACGCTCCTGGCGTTTGCCGTTCATCAGGCGCAGGATCGCATCAGCGGTACGGGCACGCAGCGGCACATTTGACTGATGACGAATAAAGTTGTGCCGCGCAATCTGGTTGAACAGCTCGATAATGATTGAGAAGCCGATGGCCGCATACAGATAGCCTTTCGGAATATGGAATCCGAAGCCTTCTGCCACAAGGCTAAGTCCAATCATCAACAGGAAGCTTAAGCAAAGCACCACGACCGTAGGATGCTGGTTGACGAAGTTCGTCAGCGGCCTTGAGGCCAGCAGCATCACACCCATCGCAATAACGACCGCAGTCATCATTACCGGCAGGTGGTTGACCATGCCCACAGCGGTAATAACCGCATCAAGTGAGAACACCGCGTCCAGGACGACAATCTGCAGCACGACAACCCAGAAGCTGGCGTAGCCTTTTCCGTGTCCGTCGCCATGCTGGCGATTTTCCAGCCGCTCATGCAATTCCGTCGTGGCTTTAAACAGCAGGAAAATACCCCCGACCAGCATAATCAAATCCCGCCCCGAGAAGGTCTTATCCATTACGCTGAACAGCGGTTGGGTAAGCGTCACCATCCATGAGATTAATGACAGCAAACCGAGTCGCATGACCAAAGCCAGGGATAAACCGATGAGTCGCGCTTTATCCCGCTGTTTTGGCGGCAGTTTATCCGCAAGGATGGCGATAAATACCAGGTTATCGATACCCAGTACAATCTCCAGCACCACAAGCGTCAGTAAGCCCGCCCAAATCTGGGGGTCCATTAAGAATTCCATGACAGACTCCTGTGGCTGGAATGGCTAAACGACACCCCACTATTCGCGGGCGCGAGACATTGAATGGCATGGATAAACGGACAAGGAATGTCGCGTTGCTGGACTGAAGCTACAGCCCGGAAAGTGAAAAGACGTCGGTGACGGTCCATACGGTGGGCTACAGCCCTCTACTCCCTGGAAATTAAACAAGAGCTCAACATTATCAGAGCAAAAGCGCCTTTTGCAAAGATTTACCTGTCTTTGCAATTTTTCTGCAACCTGCAACGGTCATATTTTGCGCTATAACTAACTGAAAGCGTAACAAAGTTAAATTACGGATGTGCATCACATAAATTATTTTTTCACTGTCTAAAATAATTCAGGTAAATGGTTCAACTTTTCTTAACCCTTTATCTGAATCGATTCAAGCCATCGGGGCAGATGTACAACACAGGAGGTAGCAGGTGACTATTGCTATTGTCATAGGCACACACGGCTGGGCGGCGGAGCAGCTGCTGAAAACCGCCGAAATGCTATTAGGCGAACAGGAAAACGTTGGCTGGATAGATTTCGTTCCCGGTGAAAATGCCGAAACATTAATTGAAAAATATAATGCGCAGCTGGCGAATCTGGACAGCGACAAAGGCGTGCTGTTTCTCGTCGATACCTGGGGCGGCAGCCCTTTCAATGCGGCAAGCCGCATTGTCGTCGATAAAGAGCATTACGAAGTCGTGGCTGGCGTCAATATTCCGATGCTGGTCGAGACGCTGCTGGCGCGTGACGACAATCCCGCTTTTGATGAACTGGTGGCGCTGGCGGTAGAAACGGGCCGCGAAGGCGTCAAGGCCCTGAAAGCTAAGCCCGTTGAAACGGCCGCGCCTGTCGCAGCAGCGCCAAAAGCCGCGGCGCCGGTGAAGCCAATGGGTGCAAACGACTATATGAATATCGGTCTTGCTCGTATCGATGACCGTTTAATTCACGGCCAGGTCGCGACCCGCTGGACTAAAGAAACCAACGTCACCCGCATTATCGTCGTCAGTGACGAAGTGGCAGCCGATACCGTAAGGAAAACGCTGCTGACTCAGGTCGCGCCTCCTGGCGTTACCGCGCACGTTGTGGACGTCGCTAAAATGATCCGTGTCTATAACAACCCGAAATATGCAGGCGATCGAGTGATGCTGCTGTTTACGAACCCGACCGATGTCGAGCGCGTCGTAGAAGGCGGCGTGAAGATCACCTCTGTCAATATCGGCGGTATGGCGTTCCGCCAGGGTAAAACCCAGGTTAATAACGCTATTTCAGTCGACGAAAAAGATATTGCAGCCTTTAAGAAACTGAACGAGCGCGGCATTGAGCTTGAAGCCCGTAAAGTCTCTACCGATCAAAAACTGAAAATGATGGATCTGATCGCGAAGGTGAAAAGTTAACCCGCAGCCGGGGTTGCCTGATTCTACGTTTTGCTCAGTTTTTACACTTAAGTCATACGTTTAAGGAGAAGTACAATGGAGATTACCACTCTTCAGATTGTGCTGGTGTTCATCGTGGCCTGTATTGCCGGTATGGAATCGGTGCTTGATGAATTTCAGTTTCACCGTCCGCTTGTCGCCTGTACGCTAATCGGTCTCGTACTGGGTGATATGAAAACCGGTATTATTATCGGCGGTACGCTCGAAATGATCGCTCTGGGCTGGATGAACATCGGTGCCGCCGTGGCGCCCGATGCCGCGCTCGCGTCCATTATCTCAACCATTCTGGTTGTCGCCGGACATCAGGGCATCGGCTCTGGTATCGCCCTGGCTATTCCGCTGGCCGCAGCAGGCCAGGTGCTGACTATCATCGTTCGTACTATTACCGTTGGTTTCCAGCACGCGGCGGATAAGGCTGCCGAAAATGGCAACCTCTCGGCGCTTTCCTGGATCCACGTCTCCTCCCTGTTCCTGCAGGCAATGCGTATCGCAATTCCGGCCGTTATCGTGGCAATTTCTGTAGGTACCAGTGAAGTTCAGAACATGCTGAACGCCATTCCTGAAGTGGTTACCAGCGGCCTGAACATCGCAGGCGGCATGATCGTCGTTGTTGGTTACGCCATGGTTATCAACATGATGCGTGCAGGCTACCTGATGCCGTTCTTCTATCTGGGCTTCGTGACCGCCGCGTTTACCAATTTCAACCTCGTTGCTCTGGGCGTAATTGGCGCCGTGATGGCCATCCTGTATATCCAACTGAGCCCGAAATACAACCGTTCCGCTGCCGCCCCGGCGTCGGCTGCTGGTTCTAACGATCTCGATAACGAATTAGATTAATAGGTGAGCGAAATGGTTGATACCACCAAAACAATGACTACCGAGAAGAAACTTACTCCGGGTGATATTCGTGGCGTGTTCATACGTTCGAACCTCTTCCAGGGGTCATGGAACTTTGAACGTATGCAGGCGCTGGGCTTCTGCTTCTCTATGATCCCGGCCATCAAACGCCTGTATCCTGAGAATAACGACGCGCGCAAACAGGCGATTAAACGCCACCTGGAATTCTTCAACACCCATCCGTATGTTGCAGCGCCTGTGCTGGGCGTAACGCTTGCGATGGAAGAGCAGCGTGCGAATGGCGCAGAAATTGACGATGGTGCCATTAACGGCATTAAAGTCGGTCTGATGGGGCCGCTGGCAGGCGTGGGCGACCCAATCTTCTGGGGCACCGTGCGCCCTGTATTCGCAGCGCTGGGCGCCGGGATTGCCATGAGCGGCAGCCTGCTGGGTCCGCTGCTGTTCTTTATCCTGTTTAACGCCGTGCGTTTGCTGACCCGCTACTACGGTGTCGCATACGGTTACCGTAAGGGTATTGATATTGTTAAGGATATGGGCGGCGGCTTCCTGCAAAAATTGACCGAGGGGGCGTCGATTCTCGGCCTCTTTGTCATGGGGGCGCTGGTCAACAAGTGGACGCACGTTAACATACCGCTGGTGGTGTCGAGAATTACCGACCAGACCGGCGCGGTTAAAGTCACCACGGTGCAAACCATCCTCGATCAACTGATGCCAGGACTCGTGCCGCTGCTGTTGACCTTTGCCTGCATGTGGCTGCTGCGTAAGAAAGTGAACGCGCTGTGGATCATCATGGGCTTCTTTGTCATCGGTATCGTCGGTTATGCAATCGGCCTGCTGGGTCTGTAAGTAAGCTGCTGTTCAAACCGGGGCGCCTGCCCCGGTTTTTTATTGGTTAGTCAGGAGATGTCATGTCGTTAACGGATTTCGTACTGGTTGTGTTTATCGTGCTGCTGCTGGGCTGGGCGATTTACGATGAATTTATAATGGATAAGCTCAAAGGCAAGACGCGTCTGACTATCACCCTTCTGCGCCGAAACCGCATCGACAGCACCATCTTTGTCTTTCTGGTCGGCATCCTTATCTACAACAACGTCACCACAAATGGAACGGCGATTACCACATGGTTATTATCCGTGCTGGCATTGATTGCTGTTTATCTGTCGTGGATCCGCAAGCCTAAGCTGTTGTTTAAAAATGATGGCTTTTTCTTTGCCGGCGTCTGGATCCGCTATTCCCGAATAAAAGAGATGAATTTATCGGAGGATGGTGTGCTGGTGATGCAATTAGAGCAGCGGCGCCTGCTTATTCGCGTCAGGAATATAGAGGATCTGGAAAAAATTTATAAACTTCTTGTTGCCAGTCAATAGCTTAAAAAGATAGCAATCGTTATATTTTTTAACCAATCCGGCGAATTAAAAACATAGCCAAAGCTATTTCCGGCTATTCTCTGTGCTTATTTTTTAACGTTTTGATTACCTTTCCAATTAAATGAAAATAGTTATCATTTGCGCCATGAAGCATCAATATCAATTATTGTTTTATTTTCAAAAAATATGTTAAGGTTGCGCCCGTCGTTGGGGAGTAGCCGATTTTCACAGCAGTGAAAATGTACATGTCAACATACTCGTTCTAAGAACGTGGCGTGTACGACTCAGTTATGAGTAGGCGAGACCATAGGCACGTAACCATCGAACGTTGGGGATGGACAACGTGTATATGGATATTCCCAACTGAGGCGCTGTAATGAATCTCTCCGCAACTCTCCTTCTCGCATTTGGCATGTCGATGGATGCTTTCGCAGCATCGATCGGGAAAGGCGCCTCGCTTCATAAACCCAGATTTTCAGAAGCGCTCCGCACGGGCCTTATTTTTGGCGTCATTGAAACCCTTACTCCACTTATCGGCTGGTGCCTTGGCCTGCTGGCAAGCCAGGTCGTGCTGGAATGGAATCACTGGATAGCCTTCGTGTTGCTGGTTTTTCTGGGGGGAAGAATGTTCATCGAGGGTTTGCGTGGCGGCGACGCGGAAGCTGCGCCTAAGCTGCAGCGCCACGGTTTCTGGCTTTTAGTCACTACCGCCATTGCCACAAGCCTTGACGCCATGGCGGTAGGGGTTGGCCTGGCGTTCCTGAAGGTGAACATCATCGAAACCGCGCTGGCGATTGGCTGCGCTACGATGATAATGTCCACTCTGGGAATGATGATTGGCCGTTTTATCGGCCCGATGCTGGGTAAACGCGCCGAGATCCTCGGCGGTCTGGTGTTAATCGGGATTGGCTGCCAGATCCTGTACAGCCATTTTTATCTTTAATCTATCCCTCGCGTCGCCAGACCCGCACCACAAAGTCGGTTTCACAGGCAAACGCCGTTTCTGCTTTCAGCGCCTCCCACACTTCAGGCCGCGCACGCCAGGCAAACGGCGTCATTTGCAGCAGCGCCACGGCTTCTTCTCCCTTAAGCATCATCGGCCAGCCAGTCTGCCGGGTCTGATGTTGCGTAAAGCCAGGCAGCGATTCAACCTCCTGCGAATGCAATAAAACGTCCTGATAGATTAACCCCTTTAGCTGCAGCAGATGGCGCGGTCCGGGGGTGGCGGTAATAACCACCCCGCCGGGTTTGACAACACGCGCCAGCTCTTCAGCCTTGCACGGCGCAAAGATGCGCACCACGGCATCCAGACTGGCGTCATCAAACGGCAGACGATGGCTGGAAGCGACGCAAAAATGCACCTGTGGGTAGCGCTTAGCCGCATAGCGAATCGCAACTTTTGCAACATCCAGCCCCCAGATATTTCCCGTAAGTCCTGTTAACGCCCCGGCAAAGCCTGCGGTGTAATACCCTTCCCCACACCCGATATCCAGCAGGTTTTCAGGCGCGAACCCAGTCAGAATCTGGCAAATAGTATCGCGCAGCGGCTGGTAATGACCCGCATCAAGAAATGCGCGGCGGGCCTGCATCATCTCAGCGCTGTCACCCGGATCTTTGGAATGCTTGTGCTGTACCGGCAGCAGATTCACATAGCCTTCTTTCGCCTGGTCGAACTGGTGTCCCTGCGGACAAACAAAACTTTTTTCCTGAGCAAGAAGAGGTGCATGGCAAAGTGGGCAGAGGTAGGACATGGTGACTCCGGGTAACTGTAGAGGGCGCAAGTGTAACGCTTACGCCCCACGACGAAAAGCGGCTACAGCGCCGGCGCCGCCTCCTGTGACTTATTCATCAGTACCAGACGATCATCTCCCGGCGATAACCCATCCGGTTCAATGTTTTCCAGCCGTAGTACATCACCCATGATCTGGCTAAATACCGGCGCCGAAACCGCCCCACCGTAATAGGCGCCGTTGGAAGGATCGTTAATAACCACGGCTAGTGCAAAGCGAGGATTACTGGCGGGCGCAACGCCTGCGGTATAGGCAACATATTTATCGATATATTTGCCGTCATCGCCAATTTTCTTCGCCGTACCCGTTTTAACCGCTACGCGATAGCCGCGCACGGCAGCTTTTGTTCCCCCACCACCCGG
Source organism: Buttiauxella sp. (assembly GCA_032051265.1). Taxonomy (GTDB): domain Bacteria; phylum Pseudomonadota; class Gammaproteobacteria; order Enterobacterales; family Enterobacteriaceae; genus Dryocola. The sequence continues at coordinate 855,488 of DAMBYU010000001.1, read as the reverse complement.
CAGCGCCACGCTTTCCATCATATGTTCAACCTGATGAGCGATCCGCGCGGATATCACGCGTTTCCCAACAACCGGCGGATCGACGCGCGTAATGGATAACGGCCTGGAAATGCCAAAGCTCCCGATGGTGGCGAAGACGTGTGCCAGCTGCAGCGGAGTCACCATCAGCCCATAGCCAAAGGAGAACGTTGCACGATCCAGCTCTCCCCAGCGTTGCCGGTGCGGTAGTAAGCCACTGCTCTCTCCCGTCAGGCCCAGGCCGGTGGACTTGCCAAAACCAAAGCTTTTATAAGTGTCCAGCAGAGCCTGAATCGGCATGGCAAGCGAAAGCCGGGACACCCCGGTATCGCTGGACTTTTGTAAGATGCCGGTAAGCGTTAATTGCGGATAGAACCCTACATCGCGGATCCGGTGCCCATCAAGGGTGTAGGGATGCGTGTCCACCACGCTATTCGGCTGGACGATCCCCTGCTTCAGGGCGGTCATAATGACCATCGGCTTAACCGTAGAGCCGGGTTCGAAGGTGTCGCTGATGGCACGGTTACGGAAATCGTCCAGGGTTGCCCCGTCGCGATTATTCGGGTTAAAGGTCGGGTAGCTGGCCATCGCCAGCACCTCACCGGTATTCACATCAATAATCACCGCGGCGCCTGACTGCGCTTTGTTCCAGGTGACCGCATTGCCCAGCGCATCTTCCGCCACCGTCTGAAGGCGCTCATCGATGCTCAGAATAATATTGTGTGCAGGTTTCGGCGGCGTCTGTGTAATATTCTCAATCACGTGGCCATAGCGATCTTTGCGCACCAGGCGCTCGCCTGAGGCACCGGTTAGCTGGCGGTCAAAACTCTTTTCAACGCCCTCAATGCCCCGATCGTCGATATTGGTAAACCCCAGCAGGTTCGACGCAACATGCCCGGCAGGATAAAACCGCCGGGATTCTTCACGCAGCGAGATACCGGCAATATTTAATTTATCGATCCAGGCCGCTTGCTGGGGATCAAGCTGGCGAGCAAGATAGAGGAAACGGCTTCGCTCGTTATGATGAATACGCGCTGCGATTTCACTCAGCGGCGTATGTAGCGCGTTAGCGAGCGCCTGCCAGCGGCGGTCGAACTGGACGCCCCCTTTTTCCATAACTACTTTTGGGTCGGCCCATACCGCCTCGACCGGGACGCTCACCGCCAGCGGACGACCGTCACGGTCCTGTATCATGCCGCGCGGCACCATAATGGTTTTTTCGCGCAGGGATCGCATGTCTTCCTGTCTGACAAGATTGTCAGGGGAGATAATCTGTAACCAGGCCACCCTGCCAAGCAATAAAACCAGGCTTAGCAGGATTGCCAGACAAAGCAGTCCAAAACGCCACTGGATGAAATTGCCCACGAGCGCGGGGGTAATTTTCCTCACCATCTATCCTTATCAAAACGTAAGCGAGTGAAAATTTAAACAGACTTTCGCGGCGATTCGTGCGGAAACAGTGCTAAATCCTTCGCAGGAGTGCAACAAGAGGCAACGCGGAGAGGGTTTTGGTAATACTTTGAAAGGTATTGATTTTATTTCAATCATTAAAAAGCCCCGCTACGGAGGCGAGGCTTTTAACTCAATTAGGCGTTTTGGCGCCTGAGCCTAATTCAGCTGAATTAGATGGCAGTCACGTTAACTGCAGCAGGGCCTTTCTGGCCGTCCTGGATTTCGAACTCAACGTTCTGGCCTTCAGCCAGAGTTTTGAAGCCGTTACCCTGGATTGCAGAGAAGTGTACGAACACATCTTTGCTGCCGTCAGCAGGAGTAATGAAACCAAAACCTTTAGACTCGTTGAACCACTTAACTTGACCTTTAATCTTTGCCATTTTGCAAATTCCTTAGATTGTTTTCTTCGCCCGCAGGCATAACTTAGATAAAACAGAGACGTTACTGCTTGAGGCACTAATATAAGGTTCGGCAGAGAAGCGGTATTCAACGACAACGTGTTTACTCAGGACTTCTTTACTGAAAATGCCACACATAAACAGAACTGTACCTCGTTTGACCCAAAGTGTTATCACATACAACGTAAACAATGGCAAGCCATTTTTAAGCACGTATCGATCTGCCGCACAGATTCCAAAAACTGTACATTTGCCCACAAAAAACAAACGTACACTTTATGAATAAAACATCTCACAAGCTCGCGCTTGCCGCTGTGCCTGCAACAGCAAGATTCAGACAACTTTTTTACCATAGCTCAAAGACTTCACTTCGTCCAGGCGGCGACTTAAAAAGGGCCACGTCCCCTTACTAATCTTATGCCGTTTACTGCATAAATATGCAAAAAAAGCGCAATGCAAGGCGGCTCTTTTGGATATCCGGTTAAAAAATTTCCTCTCAGAACCCAAATAGAATAAAGCTTGCACAGTTAACCGGTAATAATATGCAAAAATAATGAAACTTTAATGACGTTGCGCTTCGCCATGAGGCAATAAAAACGTTTCGCTATAATATATAGCGCAAAATGAGCCGCGCATTTTTCAGCTAAAATAAAAAATGTAATCTTGCAATAATAACTATTACTTATTTTTAAATAAGGGCGCGCTTTGTCCAATGATGAACGGCGTAAAACCTTCGGCCTTTTCGCCAGCGGCCGAGAGGGCCGCAAGCAGCTCCTGCGGCGGCAGATCTAACGACTCGTCAGCAAGCTCGAATACCCCCCAGTGAATAGGTATCGTCACAGGACGGCCAATCTGCTGCCATAAGGTAACGGCCTGTTGGGGATCCATATGATGAGCACCCATAAACCAGCGTGGCGCATAAGCTCCAATCGGAATCGCGGCGGCGTCCAGCGGGCCTAAACGCAGCGCAATCTCCGCCAGATCGCTTGAAAACCCCGTATCGCCGCTAAACCAGAAGCGTAGCCGCGCTGTTTCAATAACCCATCCACACCACAGGCTACGATTGCGATCCCATAACGATCTCATGCTCCAGTGCTGTGCCGGAACGGCGGTAATGGCCATCCCCTGCCAGGTTAACGCCTGCCACCAGTCGAGCTCGGTCACATGACGGATACCGCGTCTTGTAAACCAGCCCTTTAATCCCAGAGGCACAAAAAAAAAAAATGTGCGTCGGGGAAGCGCCTGGCAATCTGGCGCACCGTTGCACTGTCGAGATGATCATAGTGATTATGGGAGATAAGTACCGCATCAAGCTGAGGAAGCTCGTTAATACCCAGCGAAACCGGCGTTTTACGCAGGGGACCTGCAAAGGAGAGCGGAGAAGCGCGCCGGGAGAAAACCGGGTCAGTGAGCAGATATTGCCCTTGCAGACGTAACAACAAACTCGCGTGCCCTAACCACCAGACACGGTCATCGTCACCGCTTACCTGGGCTTTTTGCCACCAGCGTTCAACAAAAGCCGGATATCCTCCGACCGGAGGATGCGGAAGCCTCTGTGCTTTTCGTTCTTCACGCCAGCGCTTAACGTCACCCGGCTGGCGTTGCAGAGCATGCAGATTGCGAAAACCATCGGGGAGATGGTGTGGCTGCAGCGGATTGAACCAGGGATTTTTCCACGGCATACCGGCTCCTGAAAGAAAAACAGTCAACCACCCGGCAGAACGTTACCGCTCTGCGACCAGACGGACAAAATCGTCCTCTTCATTTTCATCTACCGCCGCCGTCGCTTTTTTTTCTACTTCCGGCTCGTTTGCTTCACACAAACGACGCAGCAGAGCATTCTGTCGCTTTTGCTGATCGAGTAGTTCTTCAAGCAGAGCGACTTGCTCATTTGCGCGACTGCTTGCGCGATTAACAAAAAACCACAGCAGCAGACCAATGAACAGCACAACCAGGGAGACTGCCAGAGACGCAATGTTAAAAATACCAACGTTCAGTTCGTTCATCATACCACCTCAACAAAACGCGTATTCTACACCTGCCCGGGCGCAAGGAAATCACCAGGCGATCAAAAATAGCCTACCAGGGGATAAATTTATTGATTGTGCAGATGCCGCTGAAAAACTGTACATCCTGATCGCACAACACGTTAACCATTTGGGTCCATAAGAGCAGGCAGGCGACGACGATTGCCACCAGAATAACCCATCGGTACTTTTTCACTCATCTCTCCACGTCAACTCTGATCTTCTCCCAGCGTAACACTGATAAATTAAACCTGGCTTAACTGCGGTTGCATTTAACTATTAGGAATCCTGATATTGTTTATGCAAAACAATCCACTACGCTTAGAGGCGACTACACAGCAAAAAATGAGGTTTCTATGCGTATGGTGATCCGCGCCATTATTGTAATAGCACTTTTGTGGATCGGTTTGCTCTTATCGGGCTATGGCGTATTGATTGGCAGTAATGAGAATGCCGCAGGCCTGGGCTTACAATGTAAATACTTAACCGCGCGTGATGTCGTTACGGCCCAGTTTGTTCACACCGATAGTGGGATTATAGGACTCACTAATTGTCCGGTTCTGCGTAAAAGCGATACCGTCATTGACGATGGCCACTAATAAAAACGCCGCAGTTAGCGGCGTTTTTCAAGCATCTGTCAGAAAGGATAATCGTGATAACCCATTTGTTTGGAGATAGTTCGCGCGGCATCGTGAAGCATCGCAACGTATTCGTGCAAGCGGTCTTCTGAGAAACGCAACGTCGGGAAAGAAATACTCAACCCGGCAATGACTACACCAAAACGGTCAAATACGGGTACGCCAATGCAACGCAGCCCTTCTTCCTGCTCCTGATTATCTTCCCCGTAGCCCTGCTCGCGGACCTGGTCCAGCAGCGGAAGCAGCTCTTCGGTGCTCATAATCGTGCGGTCGGTGCTGCGCGTGTACTCCACGCCTGCAAGGATCTCTCTCACCTCTTCCCGGTCGCGCCACGCCAGCAGCACTTTACCAATTGCGGTGCTGTATAACGGATTACGACGGCCCACGCGGGAATACATGCGCAGGTTATACATAGAGTCGATTTTATGGATGTAGACAATACTGTCTTCATCCAGAGCACCTAAGTGAATCGTCTCTTTAGTCAGACGCGAAAGCTCACGCATTTGAATATCTGCGCTGCGAATTAAATCAACGTTTTGCAGCGCGCGTGCGCCCAGCTCAAACAATTTCAGCGTCAGAGAATATTTCTCCGACTCGCCTTCCTGAGCGACATAACCCAGCGACTTCATGGTTTGCAAAAAGCGATAGACGGTGCTTTTTGACATCATGACGCGTTGCGAAAGTTCAGTGATACCAATTTCACGTTCTTCGCCAAGAGCCTGTAAGATGCCAAAAACTTTCAGGACAGAAGAGACAGAATCAGGTTGTTTATCCAGATCTGCGATTGCCATTCATCACCTCGATCGCATGTGTTTTATAAAAATCAGAACCGGTTTTTAGTATAAGTTGACGCCCGGTCTATCGCAATGCATCTCTGCTATTTCGTTACAAAACTGCGACCTATTACAGAAATATCGATGCTAAAATAATTACCCATAAAATAATACCCATAAACACACGCTATTCATATGGACAAAACCCTCCCCGATGGACTGCCGACGCCCAGGCGTTATGGCGCTATATTAACTATTGCCCTGGGTATTACTGTGGCGGTGCTTGATGGCACTATTGTCAACGTTGCCCTCCCGACCATTGCCCGCGACCTTAGCGCCAGCCCGGCGGAATCTATTTGGGTAGTAAACAGTTATCAAATCGCCATTATTGTCTCGCTGTTATCCATGTCGTTTTTGGGCGATCTTTTTGGCTATCGTCGGGTGTATCAGTGTGGCCTGGTGCTTTTTTGCCTGACCTCCCTATTCTGCGCCCTCTCCACTTCGCTTCCTATGCTTACCGTAGCTCGTGTACTACAGGGCTTTGGCGGTGCCGCATTAATGAGCGTAAATACCGCGTTGATTCGGCTTATTTACCCGCAACGTTTCCTCGGGCGCGGAATGGGCATTAACTCATTTATTGTCGCCGTCTCTTCGGCTGCCGGACCAAGCGTCGCAGCAGCGATACTCTCCGTCGCGTCCTGGCAATGGCTGTTTTTAATAAACGTGCCCATCGGCATTCTGGCGTTCGTTTTAGCCCTGCGTTATTTGCCGCCGAATCAGCAAAAAGCCCAGGGACAGCGTTTTGATATTTCGAGCGCCATTATGAATGCCCTGACTTTTGGCCTGCTTATTTCCGCCATTAGCGGTTTCTCGCAGGGACAATCAGGCGTGTTGATTACCGGTGAGCTGTTTGCGCTGATTATCGTTGGCTACTTCTTTATTCGTCGCCAGCTGGCCCTGCCGTTTCCGATATTGCCGGTCGATTTGCTGCGGATCCCTGTTTTTTCGCTCTCGATGGTGACTTCCGTCTGTTCATTTACGGCGCAGATGCTGGCATTTGTCTCTATTCCTTTTTTTCTGCAAACCGTACTTGGCCGCAGCGAAGTAGAGACCGGCCTGTTGCTGACTCCGTGGCCGCTTGCCACCATGGTGATGGCGCCGCTCGCCGGCTATTTAATTGAGCGTGTTCACGCCGGTTTATTAGGCGGGCTTGGCCTGGCGGTGATGGCGACAGGGCTGTTCGCTCTAGCCTTGCTACCGCCTAATCCAGGCGATCTGGATGTTGTCTGGCGCATGATCCTGTGTGGTGCAGGCTTCGGGCTGTTCCAGTCGCCTAACAACCATACGATTATCTCCGCCGCACCGCGCCACCGCAGTGGAGGAGCCAGCGGTATGTTAGGTACTGCGCGTCTGCTGGGGCAAAGCTCGGGAGCCGCGTTAGTGGCACTGATGTTTAACTTGTTCCACGAACATGGTACTCACGCCTCTCTCCTGCTGGCGGGCAGTTTTGCCACCCTTGCGGCGATTGTCAGCAGTTTACGCATGTCGCAGCCTCGGGTGCAGGCATAAAAAAAGCGTGCCGCCCGGGCACGCTTTTTCCATTTTTACCGCTTACTTCAGATAGTCGCCGTTACGCAGCGCTTCGATACGTTTGTCCAGCGGCGGGTGCGTCATGAACAGTTCGCTCATGGATTTCGCCTTACCGTTAATACAAAACGCCATCATGCTGCTGGCCTCCTGCGGCTCGTAGCTGGTTTTCAGGCGCTGAAGAGCCGCTATCATTTTCTCACGACCAACCAGTTTTGCCGAACCCGCATCGGCGTGGAATTCACGATGACGTGAGAACCACATGGTGATAATGCTGGCAAGAATACCAAACACCAGTTCCAGCACCGTCGCGACAGCAAAGTAGACCAGCGGGTTGCCGTTGCTGCTTTCACCTTCGTCACGGTTGCCGGACAGGAAGCCTGAAGCCACCTGAGCGATGATACGGGAAATAAAGATAACGAAGGTGTTCACCACGCCCTGAATCAGCGTCATGGTAACCATGTCTCCGTTAGCGATATGGCTGATTTCGTGAGCGATCACGGCCTCGGCTTCATCGCGACTCATGTTCTGTAAAAGACCGGTACTGACAGCAACCAGTGAAGCATCGCGGCGAGCGCCAGTAGCGAACGCGTTAATGTCCGGCGCATGGTAGACCGCTACCTGCGGCATTGCGATACCCGCCTGCTGCGACTGACGGTGAACGGTTTCCATCAGCCAGCGTTCCGTTTCATTGCGCGGTTGCTCAATCACTTCTCCGCCTACGGAGCGCAATGCCATCCATTTCGACATCAACAAAGAAACAATTGAACCGCCAAAACCAAACAATACCGCCATGATCATCAGACCAGAAACGCTGCTTGACTGGATCCCCGTCAGGCTTAGCACCAGCCCGAAAACGACCATAACCGCAAGGTTGGTCAGCAGGAAAAGCCCGATACGCATCATAATTTTCTTTTTACCTCGGTTAAAAATACGCACTGTGCGTTACCCCACATCGTAGGGGCAAGCCTGCCATTTTCAAGCATCATTTCACGACAAGTGATTAATAATACATAACTTTACATTATACAGAGACGCCGCTTACGTGGCTTGAGAGAGGTAAAAAAACGGGCACAAGAAATTGTGCCCGCTGGAGATTACTTAGCGGCGGCTGGTGGCGCCGCCGGTTTGTCCTGCCCCAGTTTCGCAAGGTCAAGGGCAATGTGAACCGTTTCATCAAGATACGGATCCGGCTCCTGATAATCCTTCGCTAAATCGTCCAGTTTTTTCAGCGGCGCTTTACCTTCTCGCTTGAAGCGATCGTTAATGCGCGCCAGTCGCGTGGCATCATCTTCCTGGTTTTCTTTCTCACGCTGGGCAAGATTCAGGGATACGATGCTGCGTTTCTCTTTCAGGGCATTGAAATGCGCAATGTCCTTCATGATGTACTGGAACTCAGGATCGGCCGCGATGCGGTCCTGATGAAGCTTAAGTAACTCCGGCTCAAACGGTGCCAGATCGCCTGATTTATCGTAGGTGGCAGCCTCGATACTGTCCCACGGCAAGGCATTGTCTTCGAATTTCTCGCCGGTTTCGGTCTCTTGCGTACCGGTTGGCATCATGATATCCGGCGTTACACCTTTGCGTTGGGTACTGCCGCCGTTAATGCGGTAGAACTTCTGTATGGTGTACTGCACGGAACCCAGAGCGGGCCATTCCGGGCGCAGCATCTGGTCATAAATACGATTCAGCGAACGATACTGCTGCACGGTACCTTTACCGAACGTCGGTTCGCCGACAATCAGCGCGCGGCCATAGTCCTGCATTGCGGCGGCAAAGATTTCCGAGGCAGAGGCGCTGAAACGGTCAACCATCACCACCAGCGGACCTTTGTAGTACACCACGCCGTCGGTATCGCTATCTTCACGAACTTTACCGTTGTTGTCGCGCACCTGCACCACCGGGCCGCCTGGAATAAACAGGCCGGATAAAGAGACCGCTTCAGTCAGCGCCCCGCCGCCGTTTGAACGCAGATCGATGATCACGCTCTTCACGTTCTGTTTTTCCAGCTTCTGCAACTGGACCTTAACGTCATCCGTCAGGCCAACGTAGAAGCCTGGGATATCCAGCACGCCTACTTTATCTTTGCCCACGGTTTTCACCGTCAGCTTCACGGCGCGGTCTTCAAGGCGAATACGCTCACGCGTTAAGGTCACGATGCGAGTTTTGGTTCCCTTACCAGCAGGCAGGATTTCCAGGCGCACCTTGCTGCCCTTTGGCCCTTTGATCAGGGCGACCACGTCATCTAATCGCCAGCCGATCACATCAACCATCGCCTTGCCGGTCTGGCCGACGCCAACGATACGATCGCCTACGGTAATCGCCTTACTTTTCGCCGCCGGGCCGCCCGCTACCATGGAATTGATAACCGTGTAGTCATCATCCATTTGCAGCACAGCGCCAATGCCTTCAAGCGAAAGGCTCATTTCCGTGTTGAACTGTTCGGTATTGCGGGGAGAGAGATAGTTAGTATGCGGATCGATTTCATGCGCAAAGGCAGTCATCGCCAGAGAGAATACATCTTCGCTGTTAGACTGCGCCAGGCGACGAATCGCGAACTGATAACGCCTGGTGAGCGTTTCGCGAATTTCCTGTTCATTCTTACCGGTCAGCTTCAGGCTGAGCTCGTCATACTTAACCTTGCCGTCCCAGAGTTGGTTTAACTCCGCAACGCTTGTTGGCCATGGTGATTTACTGCGATCGAGATTAAAGGTGTCGTTACCCGTAAAATCCATCGGCTTTTCAAGCACCTTTAGCGCGTACTGGTAACGTTCAAAACGGCGCTTTTGACCCAGGTTGTACAAATCGTAAAACAGATCCAGCTTGCCTGAACGAAGCTCATCGCCAATCTCATTTTTCCTGGCTGCAAACTGCTCAACGTCGCTGGCTAGCAGCACGTTGTGACTAAAGTCGAGCAGGTTCAGATAGCGGGTGAAGATTTTGGCGGAGAAATTCTGGTCGAGGTCGAACTGGCGGTAATGTGAGCGAGTAAAGCGCGATGTTACGCGCTCACTCACCGTGGCATGCTGTGTCTCTTCCTTTAACTGCGGGATTTGGTCAGCACGCGTGATGTTCTCAACGGCCAGCGCGCTGCCTGCAAGAAACAACAGGCTAGCGACGGCCGTAAGCTTAAAGAGTTTGTTCATGCCCGGGTGTGGCCTCCGTTTCAGAACTGCAAGTGTTCTGCGCGTACAATCATAGCCATACCAGAAGTCAGCTGTACACGGACGCCATCTTTGGTAATTTCCAGTACGGTGGCATCCATCGCGTTGTTACCCGCTTTGACTTTAATTGCCTGCCCAACCTGCAGCGCTGAAATATCCGTCACCGGCGTGCGTTTTTCTTCGCGTGGCGCCTGGGCTACGGGCTTATCAGCACGAGGTTTACGTTCGTTGCCTTCTTTACGACGCGGCGCCGGGCGTGGTTTACGCTCGCGACGAGGCTTGTCTTCGACAGTCTCACCGTTTGCGATAGCCGCTTCGCGTTTTTTCGCAAGCTGTTCAGCACGCTGAGCCTGGACGCGGGCTTTTGCTTCCTCAAGCTGCTTGCGGGCATGTTCAACATGCTGCTCGTCCAGCTCGCCGCATGGATTGCCATCAAGATCGACACGAACCGCGCCGACTTTGATGCCGTACAGGTAGCGCCAGCTCGAAGTATAAAGACGTAACGCGGAGCGAAGCTGAGTTTTACTGAGGCTCATTTCGCCTTCAACACGCGCGACCAGATCCTGGAAGATTCCAATCTTCAGGGGGCGAGCTTCACCTTCAGCGCTAAAGCACTGTGGGAAACGCTCAGCCAAAAAGGTAATAACTTCTTTGCTGCTATTCAACTTAGGTTGATTTTCCATGAAATTTCCTGATTACAACGGAGTTGCCAACAAACCGCGGCATGAACAGGCGACATTATAATGACGCTATCGGCAATTGCCACGTTATCCGTTGTTTATCATGCTAACGAGTGAAGAATTTTTTATAATCCGTAGCGGTGAGCAGCTGTGAAAGCTGCGTAACCAGTTGGAATAAGCCTTGTTGATCGTCCGGTGCGAAGCGCCCGTATTCGGTGCTATCGATATCCAGCACGCCGATAACCTCGTCATTCACCACCAGCGGGAAGACAATTTCGGCATTACTTGAGGCATCGCAGGCGATATGCCCATCAAAGGCATGCACATTTTCAATGCGCTGAACTTCACCGGTTGAGATCGCCGTACCGCATACGCCTTTGCCCACAGGAATGCGCACGCAGGCAATTTTGCCCTGGAAGGGCCCCAGAACCAGAGTATTGCCTTCCAGCAGGTAGAACCCCGCCCAGTTCACGCCATCAAGACGTTCGAAGAGCAGCGCACTGGTATTAGCGAGAGTTGCCAGAAAACTTGTTTCACCTGCCATTAACGCACTGAAATCGCGATTTAAATCCGCGTAAAATAGTTCTTTGTTCATTGAATAACCATTTTGTTGTCTGACTCTACTGCATAGCATACTAAAATAAGCACTAAATGCGCTGTACCACAAGGTGTATCATTTTGTGAATTACTATAGGCTTAACGCCACAATCCATTTCATAGCGAGATACAACATGCCGCACGGGTATTCCTGGCCGACGACGAAAAATGAAAATACACGCCATTAGTCAGGTTTTGCCGCAGGCACGTTATCAGCGTTGCCCCCAATGCGATACACTTTTCTCCTTGCCTACGGTGAAATCATCCCAGAGCGCCTGTTGCCCTCGCTGTGACGCTAAAGTGCATGACGGACGAGACTGGTCGTTAACCCGCCTGGCCGCAATGGCAGTCGCCATGTTGTTGCTGATGCCCGTAGCCTTCTCGGAACCCTTGCTTCGCATCTATCTGTTAGGGGCGAAAATTGATGCCAACGTTTTCCAGGGCATCTGGCAAATGACCCGACAGGGCGATTCGATCACCGCTGCTATGGTGTTGTTTTGCGCGGTGGGTGCGCCTGCAACCCTCGTCGCGTCGCTCGCGTATCTCTATTTCGGAAATATTCTCGGCATGAATTTGAGGCCGGTATTGCTGATGCTCGATAAGCTCAAAGAGTGGGTAATGCTGGATATTTATCTGGTGGGCATCGGCGTTGCGTCCATCAAAGTTAAAGAGTACGCCTTTATGCAGCCCGGCCCGGGCCTTGTTGCTTTTGTCGCCCTCGTTATATTAAGCCTGCTGACCATGATTCACCTGAACGTTGAGCAGCTCTGGGAGCGCTTTTATCCCCAGCGGCCCGCCCGCGCTTTCAACGCCCAGCTGCGCGTGTGCCTCGGCTGCCATTTTACCGGCATTCCCGACAACCGCGGCCGCTGCCCGCGCTGTCATGTGCCGCTTCGCCACCGTCGCCGTCAGAGCCTGCAAAAATCATGGGCGGCGCTCATCGCTTCATTAGTGTTTCTGTTACCGGCAAATTTGCTGCCCATCTCCGTAATTTATGTCAACGGCTCGCGTCAGGAAGATACTATTCTTTCCGGTATTATTTCGCTCGCCAGCAGCAATATCGCCGTGGCCGCGGTGGTATTTATTGCCAGTATTCTCGTGCCGTTTACTAAAGTGATTGTCATGCTTACGCTTTTGCTAAGTATCCATTTTAAATGTGAACGAGGGCTGCGCACGCGCATTTTGCTGCTGCGCTTTATTACCTGGATTGGCCGCTGGTCGATGCTCGACCTGTTCGTCATCGCACTCACTATGTCGCTGGTCAACCGTGACCAACTGCTGGCATTTACTATGGGACCCGCCGCGTTTTATTTTGGCGCGGCGGTAATTTTAACTATTCTTGCTGTTGAATGGCTGGATAGCCGACTACTTTGGGACGCACATGAGTCAGGAAACGCCCGCTTCACCGACTGAGGCGCGAATTAAAACAAAACGCAGGATTTCTCCTTTCTGGTTGCTGCCAATTATCGCCCTGCTGATTGCAAGCTGGCTTATCTGGACAACCTGGCAGGAGCGAGGCACCACGGCCACCATTGACTTTATTTCTGCGGACGGCATTGTCGCCGGACGTACGCCCGTACGCTTTCAGGGTGTTGAAGTAGGCACAGTGGAAAGCATAAGCCTTGGCGATAACCTCAATAAAATCGAGGTCAAAGTCAGCATTAAAGGCGATATGAAAGATGCGCTACGCGAAGAGACGCAGTTCTGGCTGGTGACACCTAAAGCCTCTCTGGCGGGGGTCTCCGGCCTGGATGCCTTAGTGGGCGGTAATTACATCGGCATGATGCCCGGCAAAGGTGAACCTAAAAATCATTTTGTTGCGCTCGACACCCAGCCCAAATATCGCCTTAACAACGGCGAGTTGATGATCCATCTTCGCGCCCCGGATTTAGGCTCGCTGAACAGCGGTTCGCTGGTTTACTTCCGTAAAATTCCCGTTGGTCGCGTTTACGATTACACCATCGGCCCGAACAAACGGGACGTCATTATAGATGTGCTGATCGACCGCCGTTTCGCCAGTCTTGTGAAGAAAGGCAGCCGCTTCTGGAACGTTTCCGGGGTAAAAACCGATATCAGCCTCAGCGGCGCGCAAATTCAGCTTGAAAGCCTCGCGGCGCTTGTTAACGGCGCAGTAGCGTTTGACTCCCCGGAGGGGTCGGAACAGGCAAAAGCCGAGGACGAATTCGGCCTCTACGAAGACCTGGCCCACAGCCAGCGGGGCGTGCTGATAAAACTCGATCTGCCGGGCGGTGAAGGCCTGAAGGCCGGTTCAACGCCGCTGATGTACCAGGGGCTCGAAGTGGGCACGCTGACTAAACTTAATCTGGTTCCCGGCGGCGCGGTGACCGGTGAAATGACGGTCGATCCCGGCGTGGTTAACCTTATGCGCAGCGGTACCCGTATTGAGCTGCGCAGTCCGAAAATTTCCCTGAGCAATCCGAACATCAGCAGCCTGCTGACAGGCAGCACCTTTGAACTGGTGCCGGGTGAAGGCGATCCTCAGGATCATTATGTGATACTGCCGAGCGACAAAACGCCGCTACAGCAGCCTGACGTTCTGACGCTCAGCCTGACCGCGCCGGAAAGCTATGGCATCGATGCGGGTCAGCCCGTTATTCTGCACGGCATTCGGATAGGACAGGTTCTGGAGCGTTCGTTGAGCACCAAAGGCGTGAGCTTTGCCGTCGCCATCGAACCGCAGTACCGTCACTTGTTGCAGGGCGACAGTAAATTTGTGGTGAACAGCCGCATCGACGTAAAACTGGGCATGGACGGCGTTGAGTTCCTCGGCGCCAGCGCCGGCGAATGGATCAGCGGCGGCGTCCGCGTGATTCCAGGCAGCAAAGGTAAAATGAAATCCAGTTACCCGCTGTATGCCAATCTGGAAAAAGCGGTGGAAAACAGCTTAAGCGATCTCCCCACCACTACCTTAACGCTGACGGCCGCAAGCCTGCCGGATATTCAGGCTGGCTCCGTGGTGCTCTACCGTAAATTCCAGGTTGGTGAAATCATCACCGTTCGCCCAAAAGCCAACAGCTTTGATATTGATGTCCATATCAAACCGGAATATCGCAAGCTGCTTACCTCAAGCAGCGTGTTCTGGGCCGAAGGCGGCGCGCGCGTGCAGCTGAACGGTAGCGGCTTAACCGTTCAGGCCTCCCCGCTTTCTCGCGCGTTAAAGGGGGCTATCAGCTTCGATAACCTCAGCGGCGCGGGTGCAGGTTATGCCAAAGGCGACAAACGCATGCTATACGCGTCAGAAACTGCCGCCCGCGCGGTTGGCAGCCAGATCACGTTGCATACTTTTGACGCCGGTAAACTTTCCGCCGGGATGCCCATCCGCTATCTGGGGATCAATATCGGCCAGCTTGAATCGTTAAATCTCACCAAATCGCGTAGCGAAGTGGAAGCTAAAGCGGTGCTGTACCCGGAATTTGTGTCGACATTTGCTCGCGGTGGCACACGTTTCTCCGTGGTGACGCCGCAAATTTCGGCGGCGGGGGTCGATCATCTGGATACTATCCTTCAGCCGTATATCAACGTCGAACCAGGCCGTGGCTCGCCGCGACGCGACTTTGAACTGCAGGAAACCTCCATTACCGACTCGCGCTATTCGGATGGTCTGAGCATCACGCTGGAAGTGCCTGAAGCCGGCGCGCTGAGCATTGGCACGCCGGTGCTGTTCCGTGGCGTGGAAGTGGGTACCGTAACGGGGCTTACGCTTGGTAATTTGTCCGATCGCGTAATGGTCGGCCTGCGTATCAGCAAACGCTTCCAGCATCTGGTGCGCGACAGCTCGGTCTTCTGGCTGGCCTCAGGTTACAGCCTCGATTTCGGGCTGACCGGCGGCGTGGTGAAAACAGGCACCTTCAACCAGTTCGTTCGCGGTGGTATAGCCTTTGCGACGCCTCCGGGCACGCCGCTGGCCCCGAAAGCCGAGACGGGTAAACACTTCCTGCTGTTAGAAAGTGAGCCAAAAGAGTGGCGTCAATGGGGCACCGCCCTGCCACGTTAAACAATGCGCCCCGGTGCTCTGCCGGGGCGGTTTATGCTACACTGCGCCCCTTATTTTTTCGTGGAACTTCCCCAGTGGCCCAAACTCACTCCGCTTATCTGCCGCAATGTTTTCTCGATGTTATGCGCGACGCGCTGCCTGAAGGGCAATCGCTCGAGAGCTTTATCGAATACTGCCAGCGCCCGCTGCGCCGCAGTTTGCGCGTTAATACGTTAAAGATTTCGGTTGCCGACTTCCTTCAGCTCGTTGCCCCATACAACTGGCAGCTCACGCCAGTGCCGTGGTGCGAAGAAGGATTCTGGATTGAGCGGGAAGATGAAGAAAGCCTGCCGTTGGGCAGTACCGCCGAGCACCTGAGCGGTATGTTTTACATTCAGGAGGCCAGCTCAATGCTGCCCGTTGCAGCACTTTTTGCCGACGGGCGTGAGCCGCAGCGCATCATGGATGTTGCCGCCGCCCCTGGTTCTAAAACCACGCAAATTGCCGCCCGCATGGGCAACCAGGGCGCCATTCTCGCCAATGAATATTCCGCCAGTCGGGTGAAAGTTCTGCATGCCAATATCAGCCGCTGTGGGATCGGTAACGTCGCGCTGACCCATTTTGATGGCCGGGTATTTGGTGCCGCTCTGCCAGAGTGCTTTGACGCCATCCTGCTGGATGCCCCCTGCTCTGGCGAAGGCGTGGTGCGTAAAGATCCTGACGCGTTACGTAACTGGACACCGGAAAGCACCGCCAGCATTGCCGACACCCAGCGGGAACTTATCGCCAGCGCCTTCCACGCCCTGCGTCCCGGCGGCACCCTGATTTACTCCACCTGCACGTTAAACCGCGAAGAGAATCAGCAAATCTGCCAGTGGTTGCTTGATGAATGGCCTGATGCGGTTGAAATCGACTCGCTCCACGATCTTTTCCCGGAGGCGGATAAAGCCGTCACGAAAGAAGGTTTCCTGCACGTCTTCCCGCAGATTTACGATTGCGAAGGCTTTTTCGTGGCGCGTTTGCGTAAAACTGCTGCAGTCGAACCCTTGCCGCAGCCAGGCTATAAAGTGGGTAAATTCCCGTTTACGCCGCTGCACGGACGCCAGGCGGCGGAAGTTATCACCGCGGCGGCAAAAGTGGGTATTAGCTGGAACGATGAATCTAAACTGTGGCAGCGCGATAAGGAAATCTGGTTGTTCCCGGCAGAAATCGTGCCGCTGATTGGCAAGGTGCGTTTTTCACGAATCGGCCTGCGCCTCGCAGAGCAGCATAACAAGGGCTACCGCTGGCAGCACGAGGCCGTAATCGCGCTCGTTGCGGGCACCACTCCGCTGGCTTTTGCGTTAACGGAGCATGAAGCACAGGAGTGGTATCACGGCCGTGATATTTACCCGGAATCTACCCCCTCCGGCGACGATGTGGTGGTCACTTTCCAGGGCCAACCTCTTGGGCTGGCAAAGAAAATCGGTTCACGCCTGAAAAACAGCTATCCACGCGAACTGGTACGTGATGGCAAGCTATTCTCGGGTGGTCGTTAATTCACGGCAAAAATAAGCGCTTTTTATTTGGCACTTTTTGCACAATTGACTAGGCTCAAACTTGGGTGACTTTACTGGTCATACCACATTAAGTGGACCGGAGGAGAGCGAGATGACGAAAACTAACGTACGAATAGGCAACTTCGAAATTGAAGATGCCGAATTACACGGCGAGCAGCAAGGCGAACGAACGTTAAGCATCCCTTGTAAATCTGACCCTGACCTGTGCATGCAGTTAGATGCCTGGGATGACGAAACCAGTATTCCTGCGGTGCTGGATGGTGAGCATTCCGTACTCTATCGTCAACATTACGACCAACAGTCCGATGCATGGGTCATGCGCCTTGCCTGATTCAGAATGAACCCGTCGCCGCTGACGGGTTATTTATGCCTTTGATTTTCCCTCTTCTTCTCATATCTCCTACAATTAATCCAAACGGAGCGGTTTTGGGGCGCTAATGTTTGCGTTGGTTTTATTTGTTTGTTATCTGGACGGTGGGTGCGACGATATTGTGGTTGACGTGTTTAATACCGAGCAGCAATGTCTGGTGGCTATGGATGAGCAACGGATGCGCCACGGCGGCTGTTATCCGGTGGAGGATTTTATTGATGGCTTCTGGCGGCCAGCGCAGGAGTACAGCGATCTGTAACCGTCACTGCACCTGAACCAGCGTGAGCTTATTGCCAAATACCGCGCCGGTATCAATGTAATTCTGATTGTTGTAGTGAGCCGCTTCTTTTAGCGGCGTATGCCCAAAATAAAACTGGTCAGCCCCGGTGATATTCTCGCCCTTCCCCAGCATGTTTTGATTCAGCCGTTCGCGGCTCCAGACCAGACGATGTTCGTCCACCGGTTTGTTCCAGGTATAATGAGAAGAGGGATAATCTGCATGGGCAATAACCAGGGTTTGATTATGGGTATGCAGTTCGATAATCAGCGGCAACTCCCGACAATGCAGCAGCGCATCGCGCACGTTTTGCCGACGTTCTTCCGACAACCCGCGAAACCAGTCGCCGCCGTTCATCACCCACAGCATTCTGTCACCCAATTCGAGCGCATCAATTGCCATTTCTTCATGATTACCGCGGACAGCTTTAAACCACGGCTTGTCTAATAATGCCAGACAGCCAGGACTGTCCGGCCCGCGGTCAATTACATCCCCCACGGAAATGACTAAATCCTGCCAGGGATCGAAGTGGCAAACTTTAAGCTGCGCGATTATCTTTGACAGACATCCGTGCAGATCGCCCACAATGTAGATATGCCGCCAGTTTTCACCGTCGATACGCTGATACATAATGCCTCCTGCGGCCAATACCCGATTAACAAGTATAGGAGAGACATGCGCGCTATGAGGCAGGCTGGCGGAGAAGCATCTGCACCTGTTTGCCATGATAGGTAACGTAGTGCTGGAAGGCGAAACCAAAGCGTTTAGCAAGGTTAAGCGAACGCTGATTGTTATCGTCAATAATGCAGCAGACCGGGCCTTTAAAGGTGCTATCAGCCCACGTTAAAATTGCCGCCAGCGCTTCCGTTGCGTATCCCTTGCCGTGCATAGCCGGAACCAGCGACCAGCCAGCTTCCGGATACTCCAGCGCGGGCGTCAGATCGCGATGGGCATTTTGAAAGCCAAACGAGCCAGCATAGCGCCCGGAAGCTTTATCAAACATTGCCCAATAGCCGTAGCCTAATGCATGCCAGTGGCCGATGTACCGCAGCAGGCGCCCCCAGCTCATTTCGGCGCTTTGCGGCTCTCCGCTCCCCAAATATTTAACCATTTCCGGGTCGGCCCAGCAGGCCGCCAGGTCATCAAAATCATCAAGCGTAATCTGGCGTAATACCAGACGTTCGGTTTCCAGTTCGGGTGCTTTCATCATATCCATCCTTCTTATCGTTATGAGTTTAGCCGTGTTTGCATACCCACTTTGCAGCGGTAAATAATGGCGCATAGCAGCAAACTGAACAGTGCAGTGGCGATAAATACCCCAGCCCCGGTTAACGCAAGCAGCACGCCGCCTATTAACGGCCCGGTTGCGATACCAAGCGTCGTCAACGTTGAAGCGCCAAGATACGCGCCGCGATGTTCTGCCGGGGCCAGTTGGTCGAGCAAAATGTTCAGATTCGGCATCAGAATCGCCTCACCCAGACTGAACACGACGGTGACCAGCAGCCAGGCCCAGGCATCCGGCGTACGCGTTGCCCAAAAGCAAAGCTGGGAGAATGCGAAGATTGCCCCGCCCAACAAAATACGGTTTGGCAGGTCGACCCGCACCAGAAACCGCATAAGGAAGGTCTGGAATATCAGTACGGTACAGGCATTTGTCACCAGAAGCAGCGTAATTAATTTTACCGCCGCATTGCGGTCCAGCAGCAGGAGATATTGTGGCAGCACGGCCTCGTAATGAATAAATACAACGCTGCATAATATGCTGCCTAGCAGTGCAGCCACATAGATTTTATCGCGGGCAATAATCTCTGTGACCTGGTAGAGTTTAACCGACGGCCCGCTGCTGGCCTGCTGTTCAGCGAGCAATTTACCCGCCGGAATAAAGAACAGGACATAAATAAAGAAAGGCAGATAGCTCAGGCCGGTAATTAAGAACGTCCCTTTTTGCGATGTAAGGCCATAGACAATGCCTACCAGCGGGCCGGTCACCGCCGCGACGTTTATCAGGTAATAACGTATTTGCAGGGCCAGCGCACGGCGACGTTTGTCGCCCAGCAGGTCGCTCATCAAGGCGCGGATGGGAGGATCTACCCATGCGAAACAAACGCCGATAATCATCAGTCCGACAATAAACAGCCCCATACCGGTGGCGAGCGCAAGCGTTATGTAGCCGACGGCGGAAAAGGCACAGCCGGCAAGAAGGATAGCCCGTCGTCCCAGCCTGTCCGATAGCTGTCCGCCATACATTCCCAGCACCACCGAAAGTAACGCGCTGCTGGTCATCGCCATGCCAATGGAAACCGGCGACATATGATAATTCTGCGTCATGATCACGGCGATAAATGGCCATGCCATAAAGTAGCTAAAGCGAATAACCAGCGTAAAAAAGAGCAGTGCGTGAACGGTGGCAGGAAAAGTTTTTAGCGTGCGAAAAAGGGCCGCTTCCGCACCAGCCTCAGCGGTAGAGTTGGTCGTCATTTATTATCCTGTTCATTATCATTATAAGGAGGCCGGTCCGCACAGCCTGAGCTAAGCGGTTAAATAGTAATAAATTTTTTCCGCCATCGCCGCAATGATAATGTTAAGAGAATGTTGGATTCGTCAGCTTGTCGTTTAAACGACGGCTGCGGCAGGGAAATATAGGGGAAAGATGTGATGCAGCCGGCAAAAGCCAGTGATTAATACTGAGATGCCGGTAACCCCTTGCAGGCTACCGGCTTACTTTTTAAAGCTTGCCGCTAAGTCGCTGATGGAAATCAGCGCTACGTATATCAAGCCCGACAATATTTACCTGCACATCGTAACGTTGATAGCGCGTTTCGATGGCGTCAAGCACGGCTACCGTCGAGGCATCCCAGATTTGCGCCTGAGTAAGATCGATAGTCACGTTCTGCGGATCATCTGCGTAGAGGAAATGCTCAAACAGATCGTTGCTGCTGGCAAAGAACAGCGGGCCCGTTACAGTGTAACGCACGGATTGACCGTCCGCTAAAAGCTGGCGTTCGGCATGCACAACGTGTGCAATACGTCGGGCAAACAGCATCATCGCAAAAATCACGCCCCCCACCACGCCAATCGCCAGGTTTCCGGTAAAGACCGTTGCAGCAACGGTAACCACCATAACCAGCGTTTCCGGAACGGGCATTCTTTTTAAAGTCGCAGGCGCAAGGCTATGCCAGTTGAGCGTTTTCACCGCCACAATCATCATGATTGCGGCCAGCACCACCATTGGAATTTTGGCCATCATGTCGCTTAAGGCGGTGACCAGAAGCAGCAACACTAATCCCGCAGCAAGCGTCGAGATGCGCGTACGCCCCCGGCCCAGCTCTACGTTCACAATGGTTTGCCCAATCATGGCACAGCCCG
Organism: Buttiauxella sp.; assembly: GCA_032051265.1. Classification (GTDB taxonomy): domain Bacteria; phylum Pseudomonadota; class Gammaproteobacteria; order Enterobacterales; family Enterobacteriaceae; genus Dryocola. Next base: position 834,588 of record DAMBYU010000001.1, on the reverse strand, counting down.
CAATGCCGCCGTAAAAACCGGCAAAAATATTGGATAATCCCAGTCCCCAGCATTCACGACGCTTGCTCGATGGCGTATCCGTCAGTTCATCAACCAGCTTTGCCGTCAGTAAAGACTCCATCAGACCCACAAAGGCGATACTTAATGCACACGGCCAGATAATGCGCAGCGTATCAAGATTCAACGGAACCAGAAGTTCCGTCAGGCCGGGCATGCCCGCCTGCATTGGTCCGGTATCGCCCACGGTCGGAACAGAAAATCCCATTGCCATACTGGCGGCGGTAATCACCACGATAGCCACCAGCGGCGAAGGTATCGATTTCACAACGCGCGGCAGTAACAGGACAATGGCCAGCGTCAGCGCGAACAGCCCCCAGACCAGCGGGCTTTGACCCCAGACATGCGGAACCTGGGCAAAGAAAATCAGAATACCGAGCGCGTTCACAAACCCCGTCATTACGGACAAAGGAATATAGCGCATCATGCGCGCAAGCCCGGTTATGCCGAATAAAATTTGAATCAATCCCGCCAGGATCACGGCGGGCAGAATGTACCCTACGCCGTGCAGATGAACCATCGGCCCGATGACCAGCGCAACCGAACCCGCCGCAGCGGTGACCATTGCGGGTCTGCCGCCCAGCACGGACATCGCCAGGCAAAGCACGATGGAAGCCACAAGGCTGACTTTTGGATCAACGCCCGCAATAACGGAAAATGAAATTACTTCGGGGATAAGCGCCAGCGCGGTGATCACACCAGCGAGCGACTCCCGAACCAGCAGGCGCGGCGAGCGCAAAACATAGCGAAGAGAGTTCTCCCGCGCGTGCGTTTGGGTTTGAGTGGTTGTCATAGTTTCGTCTTTGCAGGTTTATCGTTTTTATTACCCCGTCCTAAGACGCGGCAGAATCAAGCAGAGCGTGATTGTACTGGCAGATTAGTGAGGAAGCTAATGAATGTGACGGGCGTCATCCACCTTCGGGGCGTTAACTATAACTAAGCGGCTTTAGAAACCAGCATAAGGGCCAGTAGTACGGTCACCGTGGCGCTAAAGATCTCTTCGTCAGCCACTCAGGGTAATATAACCCACAATATTGATGTTGATTTCCAGCCCGGTAAAACGAATAGTTCTATGCTGCCTGCGCGCCATATTATCTATTTGTTAATTTAAGTGATTGATAAAAAATATTCTTTCGTTATCGATGACCCTTATTAAAAATTTTCAATTTGTAAGAGGAATTTTCGCCAACTATATACACACCAGGAATAATCCCAGTATCGATAAAATATCAGCAATAATGCCTCTTATGATTTGTCATAACGCTGTTGCCAGCTATAGTTAATATTGCTTAGCGGGGAGGGACAACCTCCCCATTATTTAACCAAAACATCATGAGGTAATAATTATGACTCAGCATCGTGGCGGTTCAGGAAACTTCGCAGAAGATCGAGATCGTGCATCAGAAGCCGGTAAGAAAGGCGGTCAGCATAGCGGCGGGAATTTCAAAAATGACCCGCAAAAGGCCTCTGAGGCAGGGAAGAAAGGCGGCAAAAACAGCCATAGCGGCGGCCGCTAGCTACATCTTCCTTAAGCATGCCGCTGAGCTTAAGCTATCAGGCTTCTCGCTTGCGCATGAGTAACAGTAAAGTTAACTATTCAGTAAGGTAAACTTACCGCTACTGGCAATCCTGTTTTCATTAACAGGATTGCCTTTTATTTTACTCATCACTAAAGATATATTTATTACAGCAGGCCATCTCTTAATAATTTATTTGTGACCTGCTTATATTTATAGCGCTGGCAAAAATAAAAATCGCCTTGCACTATTAAGCCGGGTTGTTCTGTTTCAGTAATATCAACATTTCAGCGAGGGCATAATCTGTGGCCTGCGCAATTACCGCCTCACAATCACCTGTGAAATGCGCTGTCTTTATATAAATCTTTGATTCAGGCAGCTGCCATGCAAACCATACGGTACCTGCCGGCGTGCCATCTTCTCCCCCCTCCGGTCCGGCATAGCCGCTGACCGCAATGCTTGCATCCGCGCGCGCGCAGCGTAATGCGCCGGTTGACATCTCCGATACCGTCTGGCCGCTTACTGCCGTGTATTTCTCAAGCGTTTCAGCGCTTACGCCCAGGACCGTTTTTTTTGCATCGTCGTTAAAGGTCACAAACCCTGTGCCATAAAACAAGGGCGTATCACCTGCTGCGCATAAAGTTGAAGCTATGTGTCCGCCGGTGCAGGATTCAGCGGTGGTCAAAAATAATTTTTTCTCAATCAACAACTTTCCCAGCTCGTTGGCTACTGATGTTGATGTGTTCATGGCTGCGACTCTCCATTATTTATCCAGAATTTTTCCAGCCTGAGACGATTTACGGCCTTCAGGAATAATAAAGAATAGTCATAAAAAAGGCCGCCGTAGCGACCATTTTTTAGACAGGAAATTTATATGAGCTTAATTTTAATGTCATACCCTTCAAGCCCAGCCATAGTCTCACGAGGCGTAAACTCAATTTCAGAGACTTCCATAGCCGATTTTTTCCGTAACTCGGCGATCTTTTTTGAGATCAGAGTGGAGATTTCCGCTTCGGCTTTGCGCTTTTGTTCCTCAATGCTCATCTTTACCTCGTCTGGTTTCTCAAACGCATCATGCGCCAGTAAGGTGACTGCAGATAGTGTGCTGCACTTGTACATAACTAACTATAAATAATAGACTATCTCAATTCCACTCGCGCGGGCTGCAGGAAATTTTTCGAGCGCATGCTTCGTGTTATTTTTGCCACACAAGTTTTCTAAAATGAGGCGTATCATGAAACTCATCCTTTTAATCAGCCTGCTAGGTTTCTTCCAGTCGTCGGCATTTGCTGCGACGGCCACCCAGCTTTCATGCTCATTGCGAAAAAATGTTGTCATATCGCGGTTTAAATATAATCTCTCGACGATGAAGTGGGACGATCATTTCATGATTGCTTCAGGGATAAAAAAGACCAGAACGAAGAGCGACGTACCGTTTCGCATCACCAGCTTTCAGAACGGCGACGATCTGGTTTTCTTCCCGGAGGAGCTGAAGTATTTCCTGTTCTATTCGGGAAATCCGGTGCCTGACAGATGCACAGTGCTGAGCACGAGCACCTATCAGATAACGCAGCTGCCGCGATATAAGAAACCAGACGCGTAACTCTCCTGTCCCGGGCCCCCGCCAGTGCGTTCGCCGGTCATCACTAAGGCCTCAGCGACTTTGCGCAACCGTTGCCGCGACACAAAAAGTTAACAATTGACAAAAAATACCTGGACGGGCTCTGTGCAGAGTATGTTATGGTTTAAAGCAAATATGAGGGCGCGGAAATTTTTCAGGAAAGTTTAAGGATAAACTGTAAAAGCCTTTCTATTTCATACAGATAAAAAAAGACCGAATACGATTCCTATATTCGGTCCAGGGAAATGGCTCTTGGGAGAGAGCCGTGCGCTAAAAGTTGGCATTAATGCAGGCTAAGTCGCCTTGCCTCTTAAGAATAGATTACCGGCGCAGGTTTTCCAGTCCGACACAAAAGTGTTCAGAAAAAAACCGGGCTTCAGGTAATTATTTTAATGAAAACAGCAATAACCGGGTTACGGATATTGCTGTTTTTTATGGATAAAATAAGGGACTTGCGGGATTTACTTACATAATTTCGCGGCACGTTCGATAAACGGCGCCAGACTCATTTTTTTGCCCGGGGCGTTTGGATCCTCGACCTGGATCACAGAAACAGGCTGTCCGCTGGTCTTACCGCTTGCAACCTGCTGTTCCGCTTCCTCATTGAGCGGATATTGCATCAGCGTAGAGGGGTTAATGACAAACAGAGCATGATTCGCCCTGCAGCTCAGCATCACCTCTTCGCGATTAAACGCCCATTTATCTTTACCCATATCAAAACGACTGACCGTAATGATTTGTGGTGCTGCAAGGGCTGTACCGCTAGCCAGTAATAACAGCGACAGAATACTCTTTTTCATGAATCTCTCTTAGTCTTTATGCCGCTAGAACGGCTCCCAGGTAGCGAAGGCGCTCACCGCGAGAAGTACCGCCGCCGACAAAATCACTTCAAGCCAGGTTAGCTGAATAAAACGTCCTTGCGCTGCTGCACTGGCAAAGCGCGGTACCAGCACATAGCGATTGACCAGCGCTATTGTCACCATTACCGCTACAAGGGCAACCTTTACCAGCAACAATTTTACATAGCTGCTCGCAAGCGGCAAAGCCCAGCCCAGGATCATCAGGCTGTTGATAACGCCAGTTGCTACCACAGCCGCGACGGCAAGATGTCCGTAGCGTGAAAAACGCATCATCGCCATGATAGCTGCCTGCCGCCAGCGCGGCTTTCGCGCCATGCGCATACACATCAGCAGCGGTAACAGGCCGCCCGCCCACCAGGCAGCGCTAAGCAGATGGATGGCATGATTCAGACGCTGGAACGCGCCTGCAGCTCCCTCGCGCATCGCCGCATGCCCAACGCCCGCCAGCAAGATTAACTGTGCGGCGGCCAGGATCAGCAATACGCTCTGCAGCGCGCGCGGCTTAAGTAAAAAGACCGCAACCGTGACAACGCTAAGGAAAATCTGCCACAGCCAGACCTCACCAAAGCGAGTGCCGGACACCGCAAGCCAGACTTGCGGATTAATGGTATCGGCCCAGCCGTTACCCATTAATCCAGCCTGCGCGGCCTGGAGCAGAATAGCGCTGAGCGCCGACAGCCAGATGGCGGCGTGGCATTGCTGCGCCAGCCGCCGACTCAAGGCGGCTTTAAACGACGCGGCCGCAAGCAATACGCTACAAATAGTACTGCCAGACAGCACCATCAAAGCGGCAAAATGCACAAACCGCAGCGTGATATAAAGCGCCGACAGCATCTCCTTTATTTCACGGAGAAGTGATAAGTTCCTTTGGTCTTATGCCCGTCAACGGACACCACGTGCCAGTCGACAAGATACTCGCCGGGCTTGAGCGACTCTTCTATCGGCACGATAAGCTGTTTGTTATCTTTCTCGTTACGTTTAACCGCACCGGTTTTCACCGCGGCGTCTTGCGGACCGGTGATGTTCACACCGCTGAAATTTGGCTCAATCCCCTCTGAAAAATCGAGGGTCAGGGCCTGTGGCGCCGCCGTTACCGCTGCATTCGCAGCCGGGTATTGTGTTTTAAGATGCGCGTGTGCAAACACAGCAGGAGAAACTAAGAGCGCAGCAAAAAACGCCGTCGCGGTCAGGATTCGTGGGAGGGTGAAAGCCATATCAACTATTCCTTTTTATTATGTGAAACGACAAAAGGATAACGCCGGGCGTCAGCCAAGTCGAATTGAGAGCAGCTATCAATGCATGTAAAAACTTGTCTTCGCGTTCATCACGCAGTACCTTCTGCCAGGACAAAGACGGAGGACAACATGAACTACAATCTCGCCGATTTACCCCTGGATGAAATGGACAAGGTGAATGTCGATCTCGCCGCCGCAGGCGTGGCCTTTAAAGAACGCTATAACATGCCGGTGATCGCCGAAGTCGTCGAGCGCGAACAGCCAGAAAGTCTGCGTAACTGGTTCCGGGAAAGATTAATCGCTCACCGTTTAGCTTCTGTCACGCTTTCCCGTCTGCCCTATGAGCCAAAAGTGAAATAAATCCAGTCTCACCCTCGACTGTGCAATGGTAGTGCTTAGTTTTTTTGTTCAGTCGATCATAAGCTAATGGAGTCATTATGCTGCGCGTTATAGATACGGAAACCTGCGGGCTACAGGGAGGCGTGGTGGAAGTTGCGTCTGTTGATATTGAAGGCGGAAGAATCATCAATCCGATGAGCGACCTGGTACGCCCGGACCGTCCAATCAGCCATCAGGCCATGGCTATTCACAAAATAACCGAAGATATGGTGGCCGATAAGCCGTGGATTGAAGAGATTATTCCGCGCTACCACGGCAGCTCGTATTATGTCGCGCACAACGCCAGCTTCGATAGCCGCATGCTGCCAGATATGCCCGGCGAGTGGATTTGTACCTTGAAACTGGCCCGCCGTTTATGGCCGGGCATCAAATACAGCAATATGGGCTTATACAAGTCCCTGAAGCTCGACGTCGAAACGCCTGCGGGTTTGCACCACCACCGCGCCCTTTTCGACTGCTACATTACCGCAGCCCTCCTGATTCGCATTATGGATGAATCAGGCTGGACGCCGGACCAGATGGTGACCATTACCGGACGTCCTGCTCTGGTCAGCACCATGATGTTTGGTAAATATCGCGGTAAAAAGATCGAAGAGATAGCGCAGGACGATCCGGGTTACCTGCGCTGGATGTTAAACAACATCAAGGAACTTACCCCGGATCTGCGTATGACCTTAAAGCACTATCTGGAAAGCTGATAACGCGCTATCCCGTCCGCCCAGGCAGCGTCCCCTGCGCCAGGGCAATCAAAAAGGCATACTCCAGCGATACGCCTTCATAAGATTTAAAGCGCCCTGATTTCCCGCCGTGCCCGGAATCCATATCGGTGCACAGCAGCAGCAGGTTGTCATCCCGTTTCTTATCACGCAGTTTCGCCACCCATTTTGCAGGTTCCCAGTATTGCACCTGTGAATCATGCAGACCCGTGGTTACCAGCATATGCGGGTAGACTTGCTCAGTAACCCGATCGTAGGGGCTGTATTGCTTCATATAGAAATAATACTCCTCGTTCTGAGGATTCCCCCACTCTTCGAACTCCCCGGTGGTGAGCGGGATAGATTCGTCGAGCATGGTTGTGACCACATCAACAAAGGGCACCTGCGCCACGACCCCATGGAACAGTTCAGGACGCATATTAATCACGGCGCCCATCAGCATGCCGCCTGCGCTGCCTCCCATACCGTACAGAAGATTTGGATCGCCGTAGCCTTGCTTTAAAAGCGCATCGCAGACGTCAAGGTAGTCGTTGAAGGTATTCATCTTTTTGAGATATTTACCCTCTTCATACCACTGCTGTCCCAGCTCACCTCCACCACGTACATGGGCGATGGCAAAGACAAATCCTCTGTCTAACAGGCTAAGCCGGCTGCTGCTAAAGTCGGCATCCATGCTGCTGCCGTAGGAGCCGTAGCCGTAAACCAGCAAAGGATTTTTTCCGCGCTGGAAATGTTTGCGATGGTAAACCAGCGAAACCGGCACCTGCACTCCATCGCGCGCGGTCACCCAAAGGTGCTCGCTCCGGTAGTTACCGGCATCAAACCCGGGCACTTCCGTTTGCTTGATAACCCGGCGTTCGCCGGTATTCATATCCAGCTCAAATAGCGTATCCGGCGTGGTCATGGATGAGTAGCCGTAACGCAGCCGCGAAGACTCAGGCTCCGGGTTATACCCAAGCCAGGTGACATAAGCCGGATCGTCGAATGCAATCCCCGTCACTTCGCGCGTTTTACGGTTGATTTGCCGCAGGCTGGTCAGGCCGCGCTGACGCTCTTCTACCACCAGCCAGTCGGTAAACAGCGTAAAGCCTTCAAGCATGATGTGTTCACGCGGCGGGATAAGCACTTCCCACTGCTTTTCATCGCGGACTTTACTGCGGTACAGGCCAAAGTTTTTGCCTTCGCGGTTAGAGCGGATATAGAAATTGTGCTGATAGTGATCGAGCGTATATTCGTGATCTTTACGACGCGGCGCAAAACGCTGCGGCTCCGCATCCAGTAATTCAGCGTCCAGCAACAGCACCTCGCTGGTCGTCGCGCTGCCGAGGTGGATCAGAATAAAGTGCCGCGAAGTCGTCCCATGTACGCTGACATAAAACGTATCGTCTTTCTCTTCGTAGACTAAATGATCGTCGCTTGAGGGATGACCCACGGTATGCCGCCAGACCTGGTAAGGCAGCAGCGTTTTTGGATGCTTGCGCACGTAGTAAAGCGTGGAGGAATCGTTCGCCCAGACAAAACTGGTGGAGACGTTGCTGAGCACCTCCGGATACCAGTTACCGGTTTCAAGATTGCGAAAGCGCAGCCCGTACTGACGGCGTGACAGATAATCTTCTGCCAGCGCCATGATCGTATTGTCCAGCGTTATCGCCATCCCGCCCATAGTGTAAAACTCGCTGTGGGCCGCACGTCGGTTAGCATCGAGCAAGGTATCCCACTCGTCCCATTCCGAAAGCACCGCCGACTGGCGCTGATAGATGGCATATTCGTTGCCCGCCTCATACACCTGCCTGTAGCGATAGCCGTTTTGCGTATAAGGGGCAGAAACGTCGTGCTGAGGAATGCGATCGACCATCTCTTTGAGCAGACGCTCCTGAAGCGCCTGCTGGGTTGCCATCACCTGCTGCCCGTAGTCATTCTCTTCGTGCAGATAATTGAGCACATCCGGGTTGTCGCGATCGTCATCACGCAGCCAGTAATAGTTGTCGATTCTTGTATCACCATGCTGTTGCAGGGTGTGGGGGATCTTTTGCGCTTTTGGTGGCATGTCGTTATTCATTTTTAGTTAACACCCTGTAAGGGTGGCAAATTCAGACAGGCTTGCAAGCGAAACGTGGATTTTTGAGGAAAATGCCGGGGTTAACCCGGCAGGCTTAGCTTCTGTTGTTTGAGGTCCTGCTCGATGCCTTCACGCACATCCTGCGGAATTTTCAGCTCATCGCCTAACGCGTTGAGATAGCTGCGTTCCATAAAGTGATCGACGTCGATTGCCGCACAGCTGAGGAAATAAATTTCGAGTGCTTCTTCCTCGTTTTTCACATCCTGCGTCAGTCGTTTTGGATCGAGCGGCATTTCGATGGCTTCCTGAATCAGCGTGCGCCCCGGGCCTTCGATATTTGCATCTCTTAGCTGCTGCTCAATGACCTGACGCTCTTTATCATCAATGTGTCCGTCGCTTTTCGCGGCAAACACCAGCGCCATAATTAACCGACGGGTACGCACGTCCACCGGTGATTGCTGCTGCCCGAATTGAGGTTCATCCTGATGCGTCTGGCGAACGCGCTCTTTATATTTATTCCACAGCACGCTTCCCGCAACGGCGCCGCCGCCTACCAGCAGCGCGCTGGTACCATATTTGGTTAATAATTTTCGGGAGGATTTGCTTGCCAGCAGAAGGCCGGCAAGCCCGCCTAACGCGCCCGGCACCAGCAGTTTGCTTAACCCCTGAGCCTGACCGTTTACGCCATTCTGCTGCTGCGGCTGTTGGCCGGAGAGGCCGGTCTGGCCCAGCATAGATTGAATCTGTTGTAACCAATTACTCATGAGAGGCACCCTTATTTATCCCTTAACTGGCTGAGAGTAAGCGAACGGGCGTCAAGAACTGTCTGAGTATGCTAAAGATGCGCAAAGAGAAGCGCCGGGAAAACCCGGCGCGAGGATCAGGACTGATAATCTGCGGTGCCAGCGTTGCAATCGACCACCACGGTGTAATGAATATCCGTATTCATGCCGCGCACCGTCAGCGGCACCTTCCATTGACCCTTTTCACCCGTTATTTCTTTACTGTTCACCCAGATAACGGGATCGGCCTGGCCGAGTTTCTCACGATCTTTGGGCCAGCTTACGATACGGTTTTGTTGATAGTCGTTCTTCACGCTATCGCCAACCGCATCTGCATCCAGATTCTGGCAATGGGGAAATTTAACTTTGTTAGATTCCGCCGCAGAGGCGATAAAGCTTGTGAAAAAACAGGCTACACAAAGCGCAACTCCGATTTTGTTCATAATGTTCTCCTGACGACAGGTTGTCAGAAAAAGCCTGGTACAAAACCGTTATTGCGCAAGCGCTAAAGCGGGACTACGCAGCCCTGGTGCGTTTACGCCCAGGGTGAGCGGTAACGTTATCCTCATCCGGGGTTTCTTGTTCGCTGGCGGTTGCCGCCGCGTCCGGCAGTTTACCGCTCCTCAACACCGTTGAGAGCACCTCTTTGTTTTCCGCCAGCCACATTGCCAGCATGTCGCTCTGCCCTTCTTCAAAGGTAACAGGGGATTGATGCAGCCAGTCACCTAACACTTCCGCCAGGTCGAGCATTTTGTCATAGGCGTCAGCTTCTTTTTTACTGGCAAAAGACATTTTTTCTTGCCCCTCTCGCACAACAACGTATTTAATTTCAACCGCCATATTTGCAGCTCCGGTTAACTGTGTATTTATACAGTATAGTTATATTAGACGTACTGCGCAAGCGGGAAAGCCGCTGCGTACGCAATCGTTTTCGTATATACTGCGGCGGTTTATTTTATCACATCGGGTATGCGGATTATGTCAATGTTGGGAACGGCCCTGCGTCCAGCGGCCACGCGCGTTATGCTGTTAGGGTCAGGCGAATTAGGGAAAGAAGTGGCCATTGAATGCCAGCGTCTGGGGCTGGAAGTGATTGCCGTCGACAGGTATGCGCATGCCCCCGCCATGCACGTGGCGCACCGCAGCCATGTCATCGATATGCTCGACGCTGCGGCGCTGAAGGCGCTGGTCCTCAAGGAAAATCCTGATTTTATCGTTCCTGAAATTGAAGCTATCGCCACCGATATGCTGATAGCGCTGGAGCAGCAAGGCCAGCATGTCGTGCCCTGCGCGCGCGCAACCCAGCTCACCATGAACCGTGAAGGCATTCGCCGCCTGGCTGCGGAAACGTTATCCCTGCCTACATCCAGTTACCGTTTTGCTGATGCGCAAACTGACTTCCTGCAGGCGGTGGAAGAGATTGGCCTGCCCTGTATCGTTAAGCCTGTCATGAGCTCTTCCGGCAAAGGCCAGAGCTTCGTTCGTACCCGCGAACAGCTTGCACAAGCCTGGGAGTATGCGCAGCAAGGCGGACGCGCAGGCAAAGGCAAGGTTATCGTCGAAGGGGTGGTGAATTTTGATTTTGAGATAACCCTGCTAACCATCAGCGCCGTGGACGGCGTGCATTTTTGCGCGCCAATCGGCCATCGCCAGGAAGAGGGCGACTATCGCGAATCCTGGCAGCCGCAGCAAATGAGCGAAAAAGCGCTCGCGCGCGCGCAGGAAATCGCGGAGAAAGTCGTGGTTGCGCTGGGAGGTTACGGCCTGTTTGGCGTAGAGCTGTTTATCTGCGGGGATGAAGTGATTTTCAGCGAAGTCTCTCCTCGTCCGCATGACACCGGCATGGTTACCCTCATTTCGCAGGATCTCTCCGAGTTTGCCCTGCACGTGCGCGCTTTTCTCGGCCTGCCGGTTGGCGCTATTCGTCAGTACGGCCCGGCGGCGTCCGCAGTAATTTTACCGGAGCTCACCAGCGATAATGTGAAATTTGGCAATGTCTCCGCTGCAACAGGCGCAGGTTTGCAGGTGCGTTTGTTTGGCAAGCCGGAGATTAACGGTAAGCGTCGACTGGGCGTGGCGCTGGCAACGGGAAGCGATATCGAAAATGCTGTCGAGCGCGCGGTTCTGGCAGCGGCAGCGGTAAAAATCGAAGGGTAACTGGCATCCCTCTCCGCAGCGGAGAGGGATTTATACGTCAGCGGATCTGAATTACGCTTTCGCGCCTTCAACCGCTTCGCGAGCAATTTTTGTGATGCGGTCATAATCACCCGCTTCCAGCGCATCCGCCGGCACCAGCCAGGAGCCGCCGATACACAGCACGCTCTTCAGCGCCAGGTAATCGCGGTAGTTAGCCGGAGAGATGCCGCCGGTCGGGCAGAAACGCACGTTGGCAAACGGGCCTGCAATCGCCTGCAGCGCTTTGGTGCCGCCGTTAGCCTCAGCCGGGAAGAATTTAAACTCTTTCAATCCGTAATCCATGCCCAGCATCAGTTCAGAAACGGTGCTGATACCCGGGATCAATGGAATGGTACCTTCGGTCGCGGCTTTCAGCAGAGGCTCGGTCAGGCCCGGGCTGATAGCAAACTGTGCGCCGGCTTCGGTCACTTCGGCAAGCTGTTGAGGATTCAGTACGGTGCCTGCGCCAATGATAGCTTCCGGCACTTCTTTTGCGATAGCGCGAATGGCATCCATTGCGCACGGAGTACGTAAAGTCACTTCCAGCACGCGCACGCCGCCCGCAACCAGCGCCTTCGCCATCGGCACAGCATGTTCCAGCTTGTTCACTACGATAACAGGAACGACCGGACCCGTTGTCAGGATCTGTTCCGCGGTTGTTTTCCAGTTCTTCATCTGAGAGCCTCTTAAGCCAACTTTATAATTTGTTACCGCCGCGGCATTCACCGCGGCGGCGCTTAAAATTTAATGCAGGTCGCGCCCTGCTCCGCGCCTGATAACTGCTCACGCAACGCGCCAAAGAGTTCACGACCCGTCCCGACGCGTCCGGCGCTCAGGTCAGGATGGAAGGCGGTGCGTTTTTCAAGCTCGGCTTCATCGACCAGTAGCGTAAGCTCACCCGTCTGTCCATTGACGCGAATCATATCGCCATGCTGGACTTTTGCCAGCAGCCCACCGTCATAAGCTTCCGGGGTGACGTGGATGGCAGAAGGCACCTTGCCTGAAGCGCCCGACAGGCGTCCGTCGGTGACCAGTGCGATTTTGAAACGGCGGTCCAATAATACCCCAAGTGGCGGCATAAGTTTATGTAATTCTGGCATGCCGTTCGCTTTTGGACCCTGATGACGAACAACAACGACGCAATCCCGGTCAAGCAGACCGGCCTCAAACGCTGGCAGAACGTCGTGCTGGCTTTCAAAAATCACCGCTGGCGCTTCGATAACCTGATTCTCAACCGGCACGGCAGACGTTTTCATGACCGCCCGGCCCAGGTTGCCGCTCAGCACTTTGGTCCCGCCATGTTTTGAGAAAGGGTTGTCGAAGCTGGCAATGACGTCGCTATCCAGCGCCGTTTCGGCACCTTCACGCCATGCCAGCTGGCCATTATCAAGCCACGGCTCCATGGTGTAATGATGCAAACCGAAACCGGCAACGGTGTTCACATCCTCGTGCAGCAGGCCACCTTTAAGCAGCTCGCGCATCAGCACAGGTACGCCGCCCGCGGCCTGAAAGTGGTTAATGTCTGCCGGGCCGTTTGGGTAAAGGCGAGCAAGCAGTGGCACCACATCAGAAATATCAGAGAAGTCATCCCAGTTAATAATGATGCCGGCCGCACGTGCCATCGCCACCAGGTGCATGGTGTGGTTGGTGGACCCCCCCGTCGCCAGCAAGGCAACAATGCCGTTCACCACCACTTTCTCGTCGACCATCTTGCCCAGCGGCATCCACTCGTTACCGTTGCCGGTCAGTCGGGTCACCTGCCGTGCTGCGGCCGCCGTCAGTTCATGACGCAGCGGTGCGTCCGGTTGAATGAAAGAAGAGCCCGGCAGCTGCATGCCCATAAACTCCACTACCATCTGATTGGTGTTAGCGGTGCCATAGAAAGTACAGGTGCCTGGCGCATGGTAAGAGGCGGCTTCAGCTTCCAGCAGCGCGTTGCGGTCAACTTTGCCTTCGGCGTAAAGCTGGCGGATGCGCACTTTTTCTTTGTTGGCTAAGCCACTGGCCATTGGACCGGACGGGACAAAGACCGCCGGCAGATGCCCAAAAGAGAGGGCGGCCATGGCCAGGCCCGGCACAATTTTGTCGCATACGCCCAGGTACAGAGCGCCGTCGAACATGTTATGGGAGAGGCCTACTGCGGTAGACATGGCGATAACTTCGCGGCTCAGCAGGGAAAGTTCCATCCCGTCCTGGCCCTGGGTTACGCCATCGCACATTGCCGGTACGCCGCCCGCGACCTGCCCCACAGCACCCACAGAATGCAGCGCCTTGCGGATTTGATCGGGATAGTTCTCGTACGGCTGATGCGCGGAGAGCATGTCGTTATAGGAGGTGATAATCGCGATGTTGTTACGCAGCATGCTTTTCAGTGCGGCTTTATCTTCCGGCTGGCAGGCGGCAAAACCGTGGGCAAGGTTACCGCACGCCAGCTCGGAGCGATGCACCGTATTGCTCTTCGCTTTTTCGATGCGTGCCAGGTAGGCTGCGCGGGTCTCTTTTGAGCGCTCAACGATGCGTTTTGTTACGCGTAACAAATTTTGATTCATAAAGGGGCCTCATAATGTGGTTGCCGTCGCCGTACGTAAAAGAGAGAAACTACCGGCTTTTTAATACTGGAAAAGCCGTTCTCCCTGGCATCAGGACAAAATCGCTGTCTCTAGTGTAAATAAAAAAGCCCCGCTGGTGAATCCAGTCGGGGCTTTTAATGACAAAAACTTCTACCACATCTGAGTTAGATCATGTTACCGGTAAAGCCACATCTCTTGATGGCCGGTTTTCATCACTTGCTTACTCAAACTCATTCCATGAACGGCCATCGCGGGTGATCATCGCAACGGAGGAGACCGGTCCCCAGGTTCCCGCCTGGTAAGGTTTTGGCGCATCGTTATCCGCAGCCCATGCTTCAGTGATGGAGTCGACCCATTTCCAGGCCTCTTCCACCTCATCGCGACGCACGAACAGCGCCTGAATCCCGCGCATGGTTTCAAGCAGCAGGCGCTCATACGCATCCGCCAGATGAGACTCATTGAAAGTTTCCGAGTAGCTCAGATCCAGCTTGGTCGTTTGCAGGTTGTGTTTATGATCCAGACCCGGCACCTTATTCAGTACCTGAATATCCACGCCTTCGTCCGGCTGCAGGCGAATGGTCAGCTTGTTCTGCGGCAGGTCCTGCCAGGAATCTTTAAACAGGTTCAGCGCCGGGCTCTTGAAGTAAACCACGACTTCAGAACATTTGGCCGGCAGACGTTTACCGGTGCGCAGATAGAAAGGTACGCCCGCCCAACGCCAGTTGTCGATGTCAACGCGAATAGCGACAAAGGTTTCGGTGCTGCTCGACTTGTTCGCGCCCTCTTCTTCCAGATAGCCCGGTACTTTTTTTCCCTGCGCAAAGCCTGCGGTGTACTGACCACGCACGGTTTTCTCACGCACGTTGCTGCGATCGATACGGCGCAGAGATTGCAGGACTTTCACTTTCTCATCGCGAATATGGTCTGCGGTGAGATCGGAGGGCGGCGACATGGCAATCATGCAGAGGATTTGCAACAGGTGGTTCTGAATCATGTCTCGCATCTGGCCGGCCTGGTCAAAGTAACCCCAGCGACCTTCGATGCCCACTTCTTCAGCTACGGTGATTTCCACATGATCGATGGTTTTGTTATCCCAGTTATTAGCAAACAGGGAGTTAGCAAAACGCAGCGCCAGCAGGTTGAGCACCGTTTCTTTACCTAAATAATGGTCGATGCGATACACCTGGCACTCTTCAAAATACTCGCCAACCTGATCGTTGATTTCCTGCGAAGTCGCAAGTGAGGTGCCCAGAGGTTTTTCCATCACCACGCGCGCAGGCTTAGCGTTCAGTTTCGCTTTGCCAAGGCCCTTACAGATTGCGCCGAAGGTGCTCGGCGGCATCGCAAAATAGTTAATGGTGACGCGCTTTTGCTGGTCGAGCTTTTTACCTAGCGTATTAAAAGCTGAAGTGTCGTTCACATCCAGATTGCAGAAATCAAGACGGCTGCTCAGTTTATCCCACAGGCTTTCGTCGATCTTCTCTTTCATGAAGGTTTCGAGCGCTTCGCGTACCACTTTGGTGTACGCCTCTTTGCTCCAGTCAGCGCGGCCAACGCCCAGAATACGGGTCTCCGGATGGATCTGACCCGCTTTTTCCAGTTGATACAGGGATGGCAGCAGTTTTCGACGCGCAAGGTCGCCTTTTGCGCCGAAAATCACCAGGTCACATGCCTGAGCTGTCTGTGTTACCGCCATGTCGTTCTCCTCGTTTCGGGTATCTTGTACCGGGTCGCTCTTGTAATTTAATTACAAAGCAATGTACTGCCGTTGATGAATTAACGTAAACAACCGGAGGTTGTCCGATCGTGCTCAGGGCGGAAAGTGCGCGACAGACGGGCTCTTTTCCGTCCCTGAGTGAAATTTAATAACCTTTTTCTCTAAACCGGGATCTTAGCTAAAGTTAGACCCCGATCATGTAATGAAAAAAAACAACAAATTCAAGCCCGTTTCCCTGCCCTTCACGGAGATGGCAAGCGTATATTCTTGCTAAAACCCGTCTCGGTTTCTTCGCTTTCAGAAATCGACAAAATCCATGAGTGCCTGTTAACGATGAATATGCTGGAAAAAATCCAGTCTCAGCTGGAACACCTTAGCAAATCAGAGCGTAAAGTCGCAGAAGTGATTCTCGCAACCCCGCAGGACGCCATTCACTCAAGTATTGCTACCCTTGCCCGCAACGCGGAGGTTAGCGAACCTACGGTAAACCGCTTCTGTCGCCGCCTGGAAACCAAAGGCTTCCCCGATTTTAAATTACATTTAGCGCAAAGTCTGGCGAATGGCACGCCTTATGTAAACCGGAATGTTGATGAGGATGACAGCGTTGAATCCTATACCGGTAAAATCTTTGAATCTGCCATGGCAAGTCTTGACCAGGTGCGGCAATCCCTTGATATGGCGGCGGTAAATCGGGCGGTGGATCTTCTGACCCAGGCAAAAAAAATCGCCTTCTTTGGGCTGGGCTCTTCTGCCGCCGTCGCCCACGACGCCATGAATAAATTTTTTCGCTTTAACGTGCCGGTTTTTTATTCGGACGACGTCGTTATGCAGCGCATGAGCTGTATGAACTGCAGCGAAGAAGATGTGGTGGTGCTCATCTCACATACCGGCCGCACCAAAAATCTTGTTGAGCTGGCGCAGCTGGCACGTGAAAACGATGCCATCGTGCTGGCAATTACCTCCGAAGGATCGCCCCTTGCGCATGAAGCGACCCTTTCTTTGTTGCTTGATGTCCCTGAAGACACCGACATTTATATGCCTATGGTGTCACGTCTGGCGCAGTTAACCGTCATTGACGTGCTGGCGACGGGTTTTACTTTGCGTCGCGGCGCGAAATTCAGGGATAACTTGAAGCGAGTCAAAGAAGCGCTCAAGGAATCGCGTTTTGATAAGGGGCGATTCGCTGCGGGCGATAATCACTAATTTTTAATAACAAAGCTGTAACTTTTCAGATCGTTCGGTTAAGTTGTCACTTTGCGCGGTTACGCGCCCCTGACTAACCGAGTTTTTTGTTCACGCAACACCAAAGTTGTTTCAGTCAACGGAGTAATACATGTCCAGACGGTTACGTAGAACCAAAATCGTTACCACCTTAGGCCCGGCTACCGACCGCGACAATAATCTGGAAAAGATTATCGCCGCCGGCGCTAACGTGGTGCGAATGAACTTCTCCCACGGTACAGCAGAAGATCACCAATTGCGTGCGGATAAAGTTCGTGAAATTGCCGCGAAACTGGGCCGCCACGTCGCTATTCTGGGCGATTTGCAGGGGCCTAAAATTCGCGTTTCCACCTTCAAGGAAGGCAAAGTTTTCCTCAGTATCGGCGACAAGTTCCTGCTTGATGCCAACCTGGGCAAAGGCGAAGGCGATAAAGAGAGAGTGGGCATCGATTATAAAGGCCTGCCTGCCGACGTTGTGCCCGGCGACATCCTGCTGCTGGATGATGGTCGCGTACAGTTAAAAGTGCTGGAAGTTCAGGGCATGAAAGTGTTCACCGAAGTGACCGTCGGTGGTCCGCTGTCCAACAACAAAGGTATCAACAAACTCGGCGGCGGCCTGTCCGCAGAAGCGCTGACCGATAAAGACAAAGCCGACATCCTCACCGCGGCGAAAATCGGCGTCGATTATCTGGCGGTCTCCTTCCCACGCTGTGGCGAAGACCTGAACTACGCCCGCCGCCTGGCCCGCGACGCAGGTTGCGATGCCAAAATCGTTGCTAAAGTAGAGCGTGCCGAAGCCGTCTGCGATGAAGCCGCAATGGACGACGTTATTCTCGCTTCCGATGTCGTTATGGTTGCCCGCGGTGACCTGGGCGTTGAAATCGGCGATCCAGAACTGGTCGGTATCCAGAAAACCCTGATCCGCCGCGCGCGTAAGCTGAACCGCGCCGTGATCACCGCGACCCAGATGATGGAGTCGATGATCACCAACCCAATGCCAACCCGCGCCGAAGTCATGGACGTGGCAAATGCCGTGCTGGATGGTACCGATGCGGTAATGCTGTCTGCTGAAACCGCGGCTGGTCAGTATCCTGCTGAAACCGTGGCGGCAATGGCGCGCGTTTGCCTCGGCGCTGAAAAAATCCCAAGCATCAACGTTTCCAAACACCGTCTGGACGTGCAGTTCGATAACGTGGAAGAAGCGATTGCCATGTCTGCGATGTATGCGGCAAACCATCTGAAAGGGGTTACCGCTATTATCACCATGACCGAATCTGGCCGCACCGCGCTGATGACTTCACGCATCAGTTCCGGCCTGCCAATTTTCGCGATGTCCCGCCACGAGCGCACCCTGAACCTGACCTCACTGTACCGTGGCGTCACTCCCGTGCATTTTGACAGCGTGAACGACGGCGTAGCCGCCGCAAGCGACGCCGTTAATCTGCTGCGCGACAAAGGCTATCTGGTATCCGGCGATCTGGTGATCGTGACCCAGGGCGATGTGATGAGCACCATCGGCACCACCAACACCACGCGTATCATGTGCGTTGAGTAAAGCAAAAGTTAGCGCATGAAAAAGGGGCCAGATGGCCCCTTTCTTATTTTTTAGGAAACAGCTCCTTGCGGCGATAGGGTTCCGTTTCCCCCTCTTTACGCGTTTTCAGCAGCTTCAGGATCCAGGTATATTGCTCCGGACGTGGGCGGACGAAAATCTCCACCTCTTCATTCATGCGCCGGGCAATGCTGTTGTCGTCAGCATCGACTAAATCGTCCATCGGCGGACGAATAAAAATATCCAGACGGTGAGTTTTGCTGTTGTACACCGGGAACAGCGGTACGACACGGGCGCGACAAACCTTCATCAGGCGGCCAATCGCCGGAAGCGTGGCCTTGTAGGTCGCAAAAAAGTCCACGAATTCGCTGTGCTCAGCGCCGTGATCTTGGTCCGGCAAATAATAGCCCCAGTAGCCCTGGCGCACGGAGCTGATAAAAGGTTTAATTCCGTCGTTGCGCGCATGCATACGGCCACCAAAGCGACGGCGCACCGTGTTCCATACGTAATCGAACAGCGCGTTACCCTGGTTATGAAACATCGCCGCCATCTTTTGCCCATCTGCGGCCATCAGCATCGCCGGGATATCAACGGCCCAACCGTGCGGCACGAGGAAGATAACGTTCTCTCCACGCGCTTTAAGCTCGTCAATGATTTCTTTCCCGTGCCAGTCAACACGCTGCATAACCTTCTTTGGATCGCGCAACCCCAACTCTGCCATCAGTACCATCGCCTGCGGCGCGGTGGCAAACATCTCATCGATGATGGCTTCGCGATCGGCTTCCGGCAGCTCCGGGAAACAGTAGAGCAAATTAATCTGCGCACGACGACGAGCGCTTTTCCCGAATCGTCCGGCGATGCTTCCCACCTTTCCTAATAGCGGATCGCGCAGCGACGGCGGCAACAATGCAAGGCCTGCAAAAGCACCAACGCCTGCCCAGGCCCCCCAGTAGCGAGGATGCCAGAAAGCTTTCTGAAACTCGGGGATAAATTCGCTATGACTTTTTTTTGCTTTTTCCATGCAGGTTCTCAGTACAGCATCAAATCTCTGATGATATGAATTTAGACGTAGTTTAGCGGGGCCAAAGCTTGCAGACAAAAGAAAAAGCCGGTACCCAGGCACCGGCTTTCATTTATGCGAGTTATAAGTGATTAATCAAAGCGCAGTTGCGGAAGCACTTCACGCACCTGAGCCAGGTAATCACGACGGTCCGAACCGGTTAACCCTTCTGTACGCGGCAGCTTCGCCGTCAGCGGGTTTACGGCCTGCTGGTTGACCCACACTTCATAGTGCAGGTGTGGGCCGGTAGAGCGGCCTGTATTGCCGGAAAGCGCAATACGATCGCCGCGTTTCACTTTCTGGCCTGGCTTCACCAGCAGTTTCTTCAGGTGCATATAACGTGTGGTATACGTGCGTCCGTGACGGAGGGCAACAATATAGCCTGCCGCACCACTACGTTTCGCCATCACCACTTCGCCATCGCCCACCGCCAGCACAGGCGTTCCCTGCGGCATAGCAAAGTCGACGCCTTTATGCGGCGCGATGCGTCCGGTTACCGGGTTAAGACGACGCGGATTAAAGTTCGAAGAGATGCGGAACTGTTTTACGGTCGGGAAACGCATAAAGCCTTTCGCAAGGCCTGAGCCGCTGCGATCGTAGAACTTGCCGTCTTCTCCGCGAATCGCGTAGTAATCTTTGCCGCTGCTGCGCAGACGAACGCCAACCAGCTGGCTTTGCTCGCGTTTGCCGTCCAGCATTTCGCGGGACATCAGAACCGAGAATTCATCGCCTTTCTTCAGCTTGCGGAAGTCCATCTGCCACTGCATCGCTTTGACAACCGAACTGATTTCGGCGCTGGTTAAACCGGCGTCTTTCGCGCTGCTGACGAAACTGCCGCCAACGGTGCCTTTGAGTACGCTGTTAACCCAGTCGCCCTGCTGCAGTTCGCTGCTGAACTTAAAGGTGTTGCCGGAGCGGTCATAGGTGCGGGTTTCGCGGCGGGACATCTCCCAGGTCAGACGCTGCAGTTCACCGTCGGCGGTCAGCGTCCAGGAAATCTGCTGGCCGATTTTCAGGTTACGCAGGTCTTTATCAACCGTGGCCAGCTGGCTGATATCGCCCATGTCGATGCCGTACTGATTGAGGATGCTGCTAAGCGTATCACCGGTTGAAACGACGTATTCATGAACGCCCGCCTCGCCCGCGATTTTATCGTCCAGCTCATCCTGCGGAATGGCATCATCGCCTTCGTCAAGCGTCGGCTGATCGATTGGCTCACTGGCTTCTGGCAGTAAAGAACGGATTTCGCTTTTTTCAAGCTCGATGGTTTTAATGACGGGGCTGGCTTCCGGATGGTAAACATAGGGCCGCCAGACGGCGACCGCTAAAGTAAGAACCGTAAGTGACCCCAGCATAACGCGATGGGGCCGGGACAGGTTGTCAAAAGCCAGGGCGACAGAGCGGGCTATCTGTTGCACGTATTCACTTCCTCGTTAATCTCCTTTCAGGCAGCTCGCATACTGATTCGCAAGCCCGGTCAAAAACTGCATATAGCTGTCTTTACCAGGCGCGATGTCGATCCCCAGCGGATCTAACGAACCAGAACGGACGTTAGTACCCCGGGCGACGGCATTAATAACCGCTGGCCTGAACTGTGGCTCAGCAAAAACGCAGACCGCTTTATGCTCAACCAACTGTGTTCTGATTTCATGTAAACGCTGCGCACCAGGTTGGATCTCAGGGTTGACGGTGAAGTGGCCAAGCGGCGTCAGTCCGTAGTGTTTTTCAAAGTAGCCGTAGGCGTCGTGAAAAACGAAATACCCTTTACCTTTCAATGGTGCGAGCACGGTACCAACCTGCTTATCGGTGCTGGATAATTCTGACTCGAATCTCTGCAGGTTGGCGTCAAGTTGGGTTCTATTTTCGGGCATAAGTTCCACTAATTTATCGTGGATTGCAACCGCCGACAGGCGCGCTATCTCAGGCGAGAGCCAGATGTGCATATTGTATTCACCATGATGGTGATCCTCCTCACTCTTTTCAGCGTGATGGTCGTGCCCGTCATGGTCGTCGTCATCATCGTCACCTCCTTTCATGAGTAACGGTTTGACTGCGGCCAGCGCCGCGAGCGTCACCTGTTTTTGTTGCGGTAACTGGCCCACGGACTTCTGCATAAATGCTTCCATTTCAGGACCAACCCACACCACTAAGTCCGCGCCCTGTAAGCGTTTTACATCGGACGGACGCAGGGAATAATCGTGTTCGGATGCGCCATCAGGCAGCAGAACTTCGGTGGGGGTCACGCCATCTGCAATGGCGGAAGCAATGAAGCCCAGGGGCTTAATGGAGGCCACGACGGCAGCCTGTGAAGGCATGGCTGCGGCACCCCAAAGAGCGGCAGAAAAGCCAGCGAAAAGAAGTGTTTTTTTATGTAACATAATGCGACTTATCATCGTTGTAAAAGCAGGAGGTGTGATATTATAACATTCGATAACTTCTGCAACTCTGAAATTGTTATGACAAATTTGGTATCACTGGAAAATATCTCCGTCTCTTTCGGGCAGCGCCGCGTACTGTCTGATATTTCGCTCGATTTAAAACCGGGACGTATCCTCACTCTTCTGGGCCCAAACGGCGCAGGGAAATCTACCTTAGTCCGCGTAGTGCTGGGTCTGGTAGCATCTGATAGCGGGGTAATCAAGCGCGACAGTAGTTTGCGCATCGGTTACGTGCCGCAAAAACTGCACCTTGATGCCACGCTGCCGCTGACGGTAAATCGCTTTCTGCGTCTGCGGCCGGGCGTGAAGAAAAGCGATATTCTGCCGGCGCTCAAGCGCGTACAGGCAGCGCATCTTGTTGATGCCCCGATGCAAAAACTTTCCGGCGGTGAGAACCAGCGCGTTCTGCTGGCGCGAGCGCTGCTAAACAGTCCGCAGCTGCTGGTACTTGATGAGCCGACCCAGGGCGTGGATGTAAATGGCCAACTGGCGCTGTACAACCTGATTGACCAGCTACGCCATGAGCTGGACTGTGCGGTACTGATGGTGTCGCACGACCTGCATCTGGTGATGGCGAAAACCGACGATGTGCTCTGCCTTAACCATCACATCTGCTGCTCCGGCACGCCGGAGGTCGTCTCCACGCACCCGGAATTTATCTCCATGTTCGGCCAGCGCGGCGCGGAACAACTGGGAATTTATCGCCACAACCATAACCATCGTCACGATCTTACCGGACGCATTATTCTGCGCAGAGGGAATGGCCAGTCATGATTGAATTGTTATTGCCCGGCTGGCTTGCCGGGATGTTGCTTGCCTGCGCGGCCGGGCCGCTAGGTTCGTTCGTCGTCTGGCGTCGGATGTCCTATTTCGGCGATACGCTGGCCCACGCTTCGCTGCTGGGCGTAGCGTTTGGCCTGCTTCTTAACGTGAATCCGTTTTATGCCGTTATCGCCGTAACGCTGCTGCTGGCCGTTGGTCTTGTATGGCTGGAGAAGCGCCCGCAGCTCGCGATCGATACGCTGCTGGGCATTATGGCGCACAGCGCGCTTTCACTTGGCCTGGTTGTCGTCAGCCTGATGTCCAACGTGCGCGTAGATCTGATGGCCTATCTGTTTGGCGATCTGCTCTCGGTCACCCTGCCGGATATTTTCTCCATCGGGCTGGGCGTCGCCGTCGTGCTTGGCGTGCTGCTGTGGCAGTGGCGTAATCTGCTGTCGATGACCATCAGCCCGGATTTAGCCCACGTCGACGGTGTAAACCTGCAACGGGTAAAAATGCTGCTGATGCTGGTGACAGCGCTGACTATCGGCGTCGCCATGAAGTTTGTCGGCGCGCTGATTATCACATCCCTGCTGATTATCCCGGCAGCAACCGCGCGGCGCTTTGCCCGCACTCCGGAACAGATGGCGGGCGTCGCGGTTGTTGTGGGGATGCTTGCGGTAACAGGTGGGCTGAGCTTCTCAGCCTTTTACGATACGCCTGCCGGACCGTCGGTGGTGCTGTGCGCGGCGGCTTTGTTTATTCTGAGCATGACGAAGAAACAGGCGGCATAAAAAAAGGCGCCCCGGCGCCTTTTTTTATCCTAAGGCATTGCCGGCGGCACAATCCCGAAGTGGGTCCAGGCTCTTGGCGTCGCCATGCGTCCGCGTGGGGTACGTTGCAGGAAGCCCTGCTGGATCAGGAAGGGTTCAAGCACGTCTTCGATAGTTTCACGCTCTTCACCGATGGCCGCCGCCAGGTTGTCCAGCCCGACCGGGCCGCCGAGAAACTTATCAATTACCGCCAGCAGCAGCTTGCGGTCCATATAGTCGAAACCTTCCGTGTCCACGTTAAGCATATCCAGCGCCTGCGAGGCGATTTCCGCGCTGATGGAACCGTCGTGGCGGACTTCGGCAAAATCACGTACGCGACGCAGCAGGCGGTTAGCGATACGCGGCGTACCACGAGCGCGTTTTGCGACTTCGAACGCACCATCTTCGCTCATCTCAAGCCCCAGCACGGCTGCGCTGCGCCCGACGATATGCTGCAAATCTGCCACCTGATAAAACTCCAGGCGCTGCACAATGCCGAAACGGTCGCGCAGCGGCGAGGTCAATGAGCCTGCGCGCGTCGTGGCACCAATCAGCGTAAAGGGAGGCAAATCGATTTTGATCGAGCGAGCCGCCGGGCCTTCGCCAATCATGATATCCAGCTGGTAATCCTCCATCGCCGGATAAAGCACTTCTTCGACGACCGGCGAAAGACGATGGATTTCATCGATGAACAACACGTCGTGCGGCTCGAGGTTGGTCAGCATCGCCGCCAGATCCCCCGCCTTTTCCAACACCGGGCCGGAAGTGGTGCGCAGGTTAACGCCCATCTCATTAGCGACGATATTCGCAAGCGTGGTTTTACCAAGCCCTGGCGGGCCGAAAATTAACAGATGATCGAGCGCATCCCCGCGTAGCTTTGCCGCCTGGATGAAAATCTCCATCTGCGAGCTGACCTGCGGCTGGCCGACATAATCCGCCAGAAAACGCGGGCGGATGGCACGGTCAATCAGTTCATCCGGAGTGATAGTGTCTGGCGATACCAGACGGTCTGCTTCAATCATCCTTTACCTCAAAATGCGGCGCGGAGGGCTTCGCGGATCAGGGTTTCGCAATCAGCACCGCTGCGGCCCACTTTACTCACCATACGGCTGGCTTCCTGTGGTTTATAGCCCAGCGAAACCAGCGCGGCAACTGCTTCCTGCTCTGCATCATCCGCGGCACCGTTATCCGGCGAGGCCAGCACCAGGTCTGCCGCCGGGGTGAAGAGATCGCCATGCATGCCCTTAAAGCGGTCTTTCATCTCGACGATAAGCCGTTCGGCGGTTTTCTTGCCTACGCCCGGCAGCTTAACCAGCGAGCCAATTTCTTCGCGCTCAACGGCATTCACAAACTGCTGCGCGGACATGCCGGAAAGGATAGCCAGCGCCAGTTTCGGCCCGACGCCGTTTACCTTGATAAGCTCGCGGAACAGAGTGCGCTCCTGCTTATTATTGAAGCCGTACAGCAACTGGGCGTCTTCACGCACCACAAACTGGGTAAACACTACCGCTTCTTTATCGATTTCCGGCAATTCGTAGAAACAGGTCATCGGCATATGGACTTCATACCCTACGCCACCCACTTCCATTAATACCAGCGGCGGCTGTTTTTCCAGGATGATGCCTCTGAGTCGACCAATCACGTTGTGCTCCTGCATTTAGCGGTTATGCCAAAAAATTGCGCTTATCATATAAAAAAGGCTGGATACATATCCAGCCTTAATTATTTTAATCGTCCCCGCGCCAGATTGAGCCTTGATTCGCTCATCTGCATCGAGTTCTGCGTCACGTGGCAATGCGTAATAGCAATGGCCAGCGCATCTGCCGCATCCGCCTGTGGGTTGGCAGAGAGCTTCAGCAACGTGCGCACCATGTGCTGCACCTGGCTTTTTTCCGCGCTGCCGATACCGACTACCGTCTGTTTAACCTGACGGGCGGCATATTCAAACACCGGCAGATCGTGGTTGACCGCGGCAACAATCGCCGCCCCCCGCGCCTGGCCGAGCTTGAGTGCCGAATCGGCATTCTTTGCCATAAACACGGATTCAATGGCGAAGTAATCCGGCTGGAACTGGGTGATGATTTCGCTCACCCCCGCGTAGATAAGCTTCAGACGCGAGGGTAAGTCGGTCACCTGAGTACGGATGCAGCCGCTACCGAGGTAGCTTAGCTGACGCCCCGTCTGGCGGATGACGCCATAGCCTGTGACACGCGATCCCGGGTCGATACCGAGAATAATCGCCATTACAGGGTTGCCGCCACCTCGTCGGAGATCTCACCGTTGTGATAAACCTCCTGCACGTCATCGCAGTCTTCCAGCATATCGATAAGGCGCATCAGTTTTGGTGCGGTTTCCGCATCCATATCCGCTTTGGTGGACGGGATCATGGAGATTTCCGCTTCATCTGCTTTCAGACCGGCGGCTTCCAGTGCATCACGCACGGCGCCCATCTCTTCCCAGGCGGTGAACACATCAATAGCGCCGTCGTCGTAAGCAACAACGTCGTCCGCGCCTGCTTCCAGGGCGGCTTCCATCACGGTGTCTTCATCCTTGCCCGGCGCATAGGAGATAACACCTTTTTTGGTGAACAGATAGGCTACAGAGCCGTCAGTTCCCAGGTTACCACCACATTTATTGAACGCGTGGCGCACTTCCGCCACGGTGCGGTTACGGTTATCGCTCAGGCATTCAACCATAACGGCTGAACCACCAGGACCGTAACCTTCATAAATGATGGTTTCCATGTTCGTGTCTTCATCGCCACCCACGCCACGCGCAATCGCACGGTTTAAGGTGTCGCGCGTCATGTTATTGGATAACGCCTTATCGATAGCGGCACGCAGACGCGGGTTAGACCCTGCATCGCCGCCGCCCAGACGGGCAGCCGTTACCAGCTCACGGATAATCTTGGTAAAAATTTTACCGCGTTTGGCATCCTGTGCCGCTTTGCGGTGTTTAGTGTTGGCCCACTTACTATGACCTGCCATAACAATCTCCAAAAGCGCCTTTTTCAGGCGGCATCAATTACAAACTCTTCAATCGCCTGCCGGTTGCTCCATGATTTGGTCATGGCCGCCGCCGCTGCGGCGTCGACCCATTTCCAGGCCAGATGTTCCGTAATGGTAATCTGGCGCTCATATGGCAGCGCAAGGCAGAACCAGGACTCTGTATTACGCATAATTCCCGGCGCGTAGCGATGACGCAAATGTGCAAAAATCTCAAATTCAACACAACGCTGACAGTCGACTAAGGCCAGCTGTTCGTAAGCAGCATCGATAGCGACCTCTTCCTTTACTTCGCGAAGTGCAGCCTGCAGCGCGCTCTCCCCTTCTTCCACACTGCCGGTAACCGACTGCCAGAAATCAGGATCGTCGCGCCGCTGTAACATCAGCACCCGCCCGGTATCCTGCGCGTAAATCACCACCAGTACCGAGACGGGACGCTTAAAGGCCATCTTATTCTTTCTCAGCCTTTTTAATTACCGCAACGCCCAGCTCGGCCAGTGCCTGCGGATTGGCGAAGCTTGGCGCTTCCGTCATCAGACAGGCCGCGGCGGTAGTTTTCGGGAAGGCGATAACGTCACGGATGTTATCGGTTCCGGTCAGCAGCATGGTCAGGCGATCCAGACCAAAGGCCAGGCCCGCGTGCGGTGGCGTACCGTATTTCAGGGCGTCTAACAGGAAGCCGAACTTCTCACGCTGATCTTCTTCGTTAATGCCCAGAATACCGAACACGGTCTGCTGCATCTGGCCGTTGTGGATACGTACGGAGCCGCCACCCACTTCATAACCGTTGATAACCATATCGTAGGCGTTAGCCACGGCAGCTTCCGGGTCGGCAGCCAGTTGTTCAGGCGTCATATCTTTTGGCGCGGTGAACGGGTGGTGCATCGCGGTCAGGCCGCCTTCGCCGTCGTCTTCGAACATCGGGAAATCGATAACCCACAGCGGCGCCCAGGCATTTTCATTGGCGATCTTCAGATCTTTACCAATTTTCAGACGCAGCGCGCCGAGCGCATCAGCAACGACTTTTTTGTTGTCGGCGCCAAAGAAGATCATGTCGCCATCCTGCGCGCCAGTACGGGCCAGAATTTCTTCCACGATTTCCGCGTTCAGGAACTTAGCAACCGGGCTGGTGATGCCTTCGATACCTTTCGCGCGCTCGTTGACTTTGATATACGCCAGCCCTTTCGCGCCGTAAATCTCAATGAACTTGCCGTAGTCGTCAATCTGTTTACGGCTGATCTGTGCGCCACCTGGCACACGCAGCGCGGCTACGCGGCCTTTGGCGTCGTTCGCCGGTGCAGCGAAGACTTTGAACTCAACGTCTTTCACCAGATCGGCTACGTCCACCAGCTCCATCGGGTTACGCAGGTCTGGCTTATCGGAACCGTAGCGGCGCTCGGCTTCGGCAAACGTCATTACCGGGAAATCGCCCAGGTCAACGTTTTGCACCTCCAGCCACAGCTTACGCACCAGCTCTTCCATCACTTCACGTACCTGCGGCGCGGTCATGAAAGAGGTTTCCACATCTATCTGGGTAAATTCAGGCTGACGGTCAGCGCGCAGGTCTTCGTCACGGAAGCATTTAACGATCTGATAGTAGCGGTCAAAGCCGGACATCATCAGCAGCTGTTTGAACAGCTGAGGGGATTGCGGCAGCGCGTAGAATTTACCTTTATGCACGCGCGAAGGCACCAGATAGTCACGTGCGCCTTCAGGCGTTGCCTTGGTGAGCATTGGGGTTTCGATATCAAGGAAACCGTGGTCATCCATAAAGCGGCGCACGAAGCTGGTGATTTTGGCACGGGTCTTCAGGCGGTTAGCCATTTCCGGGCGACGCAAATCCAGATAGCGGAACTTCAGACGCGCTTCTTCGGTATTGACGTGGTTGGAGTCAAGCGGCAGCGATTCTGAACGGTTGATGATGGTAAGCGCCGTAGCAAAGACTTCAACCGCGCCGGTAGCCATATCTTTGTTGATGTTTTTCTCATCACGCGGACGCACGGTACCGGTGATTTGAATGCAGAACTCATTACGCAGTTCAGAGGCAAGCTGGAACGCGTCCTGATGGTCCGGGTCGAAAAACACCTGCACGATGCCTTCGCGATCGCGCATATCAATAAAGATAAGGCTACCGAGGTCACGACGACGATTGACCCAACCACACAGCGTTACTTGTTGTCCCACATGGGATTGATTGAGCTGCCCGCAATATACTGTACGCATGAGATATCCCTTAAATTAGCCGCGCGCTGTTGGTTACCCGCTACTCAGGCAACCCGGTGGCAGCTATTTTTGTCTGTCACAACTGGATGAAAAAAGGGGGCTATTATACTGGAAATAATGCCCGGCGATAAGCCCGATACGACTGACTGGCGCGTTTCAAAGCGCCTTGTTTCGTCAAAACTCACAAAAATTAACAAAAATTGTAAACTGTGCAACCCGGGTTCCATCGTAAGGTATTCGCCGCTAACCAATTTTGAACCGGAGTCACCGTATGTCTGAATTAAATCCATCCCGTACCGCCCTGGTAGTTATCGATTTGCAGGAAGGTATTCTGCCGTTTGCCGGTGGCCCGCATACCGCTCAGGATGTTGTGGCACGCTCCGCTAAGCTTGCAGAAAAATTCCGCGCCAGCGGCTCGCCGGTAGTGATGGTTCGCGTAGGCTGGTCAAAAGATTTTGCCGAGGCGCTTAAACAGCCGGTAGATATGCAGCTGCCCGCTCACGCCCTGCCGGATAACTGGTGGCAATACCCGGCCGAACTTGGCAAGCAGGATTGCGACATTGAAGTCACCAAACGCCAGTGGGGCGCGTTTTACGGCACCGACCTGGAGCTACAGCTTCGTCGCCGCGGTATCGATACCATTGTGCTGTGCGGCATTTCAACTAATATCGGTGTTGAATCTACCGCCCGCAACGCGTGGGAGCTGGGTTTCAATCTGGTGATTGTCGAAGACGCCTGCAGCGCGGCAAGCCGGGAGCAACATCAGGGCAGCATGACGCACATTTTCCCGCGTATTGCCCGCGTGCGCAGCAGTGAAGAGATAATCTCTGCATTCTGATTTTCCACCGCTGCCCTATATCATTCATGTTGCAGGCAGGCGGCGAGGGAGTGCAGCCAACACCCCTACAATTTGAAGGATGACGGGTAGTATGATTTACATCGGCCTTCCACAATGGTCGCATCCTAAATGGGTGCGCCTGGGTATCACTTCTCTTGAAGATTATGCTCGCCACTTTAACTGCGTGGAAGGCAATACCACGCTGTACGCGGTGCCCAGGGCAGAAACGGTGCTTAGCTGGCGCGAGCAGACCAGCGACGATTTTCGGTTCTGCTTTAAATTTCCGGCAACGATTTCTCACAATGCCGCGCTGCGCCAGTGCGGCGATCTTACCGCTGACTTTCTGGCGCGCATGTCCCCGCTCGCCAGCCGTATCGGGCAATACTGGCTGCAGCTTCCCGCCACGTTCGGGCCAGAAAGCTTGCCTGCGCTGTGGAATTTTCTCGACGCTTTACCGCAGGATTTCACCTACGGCGTTGAAGTGCGGCATCCCTCCTTTTTCGATAAAGGGCCCGATGAGCAGGCGCTCAACCGCGGCCTGCATGAACGAGGCGTGAATCGCACCATTCTCGACAGCCGCCCGGTTCATAGTGCGAAACCAGACAGTGAAGCCGTTCGCGAAGCGCAGCGTAAAAAGCCGAAGCTGCCCGTTCACGCTCTGGTGACGGCCAGCAATCCGCTGGTGCGTTTTATCGGCAGCAATGACATGGAGCAAAATCAGGCGTTCTTTGACGTATGGCTTAAAACGTTGCCGAAGTGGACAGAAAAGACCACGCCCTGGCTCTTTTTGCATACCCCCGATATTGGCCAGGCGCCCGAACTTGTCCATAGGCTATGGCCCGGCCTAAAACAGGCTTTCCCTGACCTTGGCGACGAACCGGCTATCCCGCAGCAGGACTCTCTCTTTTAGGGGTAGCGACAGCCTGCCGTCCGCACTGCTATCATAGCGGCCGTGCTGTAACTGTCCCGATAGGATGTGAGTATGGTAAGCGCGCTCTACGCTGTGCTGGGTGCAATACTGTTGATTAAGTTTTCTTTCGATGTTGTTCGTATGCGTCTGCAATACCGCGTCTCTTATGGCGACGGTGGTTTTACCGAACTCCAGAGCGCTATTCGTATTCACGGCAATGCGGTGGAATATATTCCCGTCGCCCTGCTGCTGTTATTGCTAATGGAGATGAACGGTGCTGAAACGTGGATGGTGCATGTCTGCGGCATTCTGCTGATCGTTGGTCGCCTGATGCATTACTACGGTTTCCATCACCGGTTGATCCGCTGGCGTCGCTCCGGCATGAGCGCCACCTGGTGCTCACTGTTGCTAATGGTGCTGGCCAATCTGTGGTATATGCCGTGGGAGTTGGTTTTCTCGCTGCATTAACGCAAAATACGCCCTCTGAGATGCTGCCAAAGAAGGAAAACGTACTTTTCCTTCTTTGTGGCTATCTGTCTAAAATCAATAAATTGATTTTCCTTATTATTTTCTGGTTTGAACGGATTTAACGTTATGTCTGACCGCGATATGCTGTTTTCCGCCCCCATCGATAAACTGGGCGACTGGACCTTTGATGAACGCGTGGCTGAAGTATTCCCCGATATGATCCAGCGCTCGGTGCCGGGTTATTCCAACATCATTTCGATGATTGGCATGCTGGCGGAGCGCTTTGTTATGCCGGACAGCCAGGTTTACGATCTGGGCTGCTCGCTGGGTGCGGCAACGCTTTCGGTACGCCGTAACATCCAACATGAAGGCTGTAAAATCATCGCTGTCGATAACTCGCCGGCGATGGTTGAACGTTGCCGTCGCCATATCAACGCGTTTAAAGCTCAGACGCCGGTCGAGGTTATTGAAGGCGATATTCGCGATATCGTCATCGAAAACGCTTCGATGGTGGTGCTGAATTTCACGCTGCAATTCCTCGAACCGCACGACCGGGCGCTGCTGCTGGAAAAAATCTATCAGGGGTTAAACCCGGGCGGCGCGCTGGTGCTGTCAGAAAAATTCAGCTTTGAAGATGGTGAAGTTGGCGAGTTGTTATTCAATATGCATCATGACTTTAAGCGCGCCAACGGCTACAGCGAGCTGGAAATCAGCCAGAAGCGCAGCATGCTGGAAAACGTCATGCTCACCGACTCCGTTGAAACCCATAAAAAACGTCTGAAACAAGCCGGTTTTGACCACGCGGAATTGTGGTTCCAGTGCTTTAACTTTGGCTCGTTAGTCGCACTGAAATCAGGAACGCCTGCATGATCGACTTTGGTAATTTTTATCAGCTTATCGCCAAAAGCCCGCTTGCTCCGTGGCTGGAAACGCTGCCTGCGCAAATTGCCACATGGCAACGTGAAAACCTGCACGGGCAGTTCAAACACTGGCACAACTCGGTTGAGTACCTCCCGGCGCTGACGCCACATCGCCTTGATCTGCTGCACAGCGTTACCGCCGAATCCCAGGCCGCACTGAGCGAAGGACAGCGTCTGGGCATCGAAAAACTGCTGCGTAATCTGATGCCGTGGCGCAAAGGCCCATACTCGCTTTACGGTGTGAATATCGATACCGAATGGCGTTCCGATCTGAAATGGGATCGCGTGTTGCCGCATATCTCCTCGCTTGCCGGACGCACCATTCTGGACGTGGGCTGCGGCAGCGGCTATCACCTGTGGCGTATGATTGGCGCAGGCGCGCATCTGGCGGTGGGCATCGATCCGATGCAGCTTTTCGTCTGCCAGTTTGAAGCCGTGCGTAAACTGCTGGGTAACGACCAGCGCGCCCATGTGCTGCCATTGGGTATCGAGCAGCTGCCGGAGCTGAATATCTTTGATACCGTCTTCTCAATGGGCGTGCTTTATCATCGCCGCTCGCCGCTGGACCATCTTTATCAGCTGAAAAATCAGTTAGCGAAAGAAGGCGAACTGGTACTGGAAACGCTGGTTGTGGAAGGCGATGAAAATACCGTTCTGGTTCCGGGGGAACGTTACGCGCAGATGCGCAATGTCTATTACATTCCTTCCGCGCTGGCATTGAAAAACTGGCTTGAGAAATGTGGCTTTGTGGATGTCCGTATTGTCGATCACTGCTACACCACAAGTGAAGAGCAGCGTCGCACCTCCTGGCTTACGACCGAATCGCTGGCCGATTTCCTCGACCCGAACGACAGCACAAAAACTATCGAAGGTTACCCTGCCCCGCTGCGTGCCGTGCTGGTGGCGCGCAAGCCTTAAATCGAACCATAAAAAAAGCCCCAGCAAAGCGCCGGGGCCTATCTTCTCACCATCAATTGTTATTTCATAAACATCAGTCGGTTATAAAATATAACTGGTTATATACCCATATATATTATCGTGCATTTTAGTCCATTTTGGGTTATTTTTTCGTTCTCAGCACCCCACCCAGCACCCCATGGAGAAACAATAAAATGGCCTATTACACAGTTGAGAAGCGGACAAGAAGCGACGGCACTCCCCGCTATCGCTGTACAGTTGGCGTAAAAGAGAACGGCGTTTATGTTCATCGGGAAAGCCAAACATTCTCAAAGCAGGCACTGGCAAAGTCGTGGGGTGCTAAACGAGTGGCTTTTCTTGAAGAACATGGCGTTCCTGCAGCAGATACCAGGACTTCATACAAAGAACCGATCTGCACATTAGGTGATGCAATATCACAATACCTGGCTCACTCCGAAGTAATAATGCAGCGCTCAAAGCGAGAAACTCTCGATCAGCTGATGCGAAGCGATGTATCAAACATGGAACTCAAGAACATTACTTCAAAGGCACTGATTGATCACTGCATGTTTCGCAAGAGCTTGGGCCTCGCACCAAAGACAATTTCTAACGACATTTCCTTTATTTCTTCAGTGCTCAGAGCCGTAAAACCTCTCTTTGGGATAGATGTTAATTTACAGCCCCTTGAAGAGGCTAAAACCTGGCTGAATCAACTACGCATCATCGGCCCTTCTAAACGCAGAAATCGTAGGCCCACCCGCGAAGAGTTTCAACAGGTTCTGGAAGGGCTGGAGGCGAAAGCTAAAACATCCTACAGCGGAGCGCCGTTTCATGAAATATTCCTTCTTTCTGTGCTCTCATGCGCTCGAATTGGAGAAATCTGCCGTATACGTTGGGACGATATTGATGAAAAACAAAAAGCCGTCCTCGTTCGAGACAGAAAAGATCCGCGAAAAAAAATAGGGAACCATATGTTAATTCCTCTTTTAGGCGAAGCGTGGGATCTGGTTCTGCGCCAGCCAAAAAAGGATGAGAGGATTTTCCCGTACAGGGAGAGAAGCATTACGCAGACTTACCGGCAGGTAAGAGATGATTTGGGTATACAGGATTTAAGGTATCACGATCTGAAAAGAGAAGGAGCCAGCCGGCTTTTTGAGGCGGGATTTAGTATAGAGGAAGTCGCTCAGGTGACCGGGCATCGGTCGTTAAACACTCTATGGCAGGTTTACACAGAGTTGTTTCCGAAAACTCTGCATACGAAATTTGACCGGCTTCATCTGGCGCAGAAAGAAAACGATGGAGATGCTGAATAAAGCGCTGGACCTGATTTATCAAGATTCTTATACTGTATATAATCACAGTGTAAGAGGTGCATAGAATGTACGTTGAACTCGTTTATGACAAACGCAATGTAGCCGGATTACCCGGCGCCAAAGAAATCATCCTGGACGAACTGACAAAGCGGGTGCACAGCATATTCCCTGCTGCCGATGTGCGCGTTAAGCCCATGCAGGCGAACGCCGTTAACAGCGACTGCACAAAAACAGAGAAAGAGAAGATTAACCGGCTGGTTGAATGAGGCGGACATGTGGCTCGTGAACGAGTAGCGGCTATCGCTATCAGCGCAGTAACTAAGCTCGCTAAAAGCGCGTGGCAATAATAGGTTTTACAGCCTCAAATTATAATTGGTTATCCTCCAGAATTTACAGGGAATTTTTTATAAAGCGTGCACATCGCCACATCGTAAATCAGGGCGACCTGCTTTCGGGGTGTGCCGTTAGCAATAAGTCGCCCGGCTTGTTCCCATTGCTCAGCCGCCAGCTTTGGCCTTCTTCCCCCGATGCGCCCTTCCGCGCGAGCTGCTGCTAAGCCTGCGCGAGTGCGTTCAACAATTAGCTCGCGTTCCATTTCCGCCAGTGCACTCATTACATGAAAGAAAAAGCGCCCCATGGGGGTTGAGGTATCAATGCAGTCCGTGAGGCTGCGAAAATTAATCCCGCTTACGCGCAGTTCTTCAATAAGCGTGACCAGGTGTCGCATACTCCGGCCCAGCCGATCAAGTTTCCATACCACCAGGGTGTCACCCGCAGTCAGGGTCTTTAAGACCTTTTTAAGCCCCGGTCTTTCCGATGTTTTGCCGCTTATCTTGTCTTCAAATATCAGCTCACATCCTGCGCTTTCTAACGCGTTTCGTTGTAATGCCGTGTTTTGCTCATTTGTTGATACACGTACATAGCCAATCAGCATTGTTTATCGTCCCGCAAAAGTCCGGGATCATGCCATTAGCGCGAGAAGTGGTCATTATTGAAAAGGTTGGTTTGGGAGCAGGAGTGCCAGCGATCGGGATTCCGTTTTTCTGGCCGTCGGCTGCAATGCCGAATACAGTCATGCCGGAATGGTCGGATATGGTGTTTTTGAAGTTCAACGGCGCGACGTTCTCGGCTGCAACTTACCCGAAACTTGCTCTGGTATTTCCTGGCCTAACGCTTACCGAAGCGCGAGGAGAGTTCCCCCGAATCTGGGATGACGGGCGAGGCGTTGATAGTGGGCGTGAGCTGCTGTCAGCGCAGGGTGATGCGATACGGAACATCACCGGTTCTTTCTCATCGACAACTGCGAGTCCTGCTCAGGCCTCGTTATCCGGAATCTCTGGGGCGTTTGGAAGTAATGATCCAAAATTACCGGGGATCGGTGGAACGTCGTCATCAGCAGCTGAACGTAATCAGAGCGCATATCTTGACGTATCAAGAGTTGTACCGACAGCATCAGAAAACCGACCTCGCAACATTGCATTTAACTTCTTAGTGAGAGCTAAATAATGACACTTAAATTTGATAAAGATGGCTTTGCAATCGACGGCGGCGATATTCGTGTTTTTTATTTCGATCCAATGACCGGAGCGTATACCGGCTGGTCCCATGAATATATCTACCCTGGCGTGAGTATGCCCGGCAATTCCACTGTGCTCGACCCCGGCGATGAAGTAGCCGGAAATATCGCGGTTTTTGACGGCAAAAAATGGAATATGGCTGAGGACCATCGCGGCGAAACGGTCTACTCAATAACTGACGGCAGCGCCACGACAGTGGATTACATCGGAGAAATAAAAGAGGGGTTTGTCGCTGTTGGGCCAGCTACGCAATATGATAAGTGGAACGGTAAAAAGTGGGTCACTGATACCGACGCTCAGCATGCCGCCAAGGTGGCAGTAGCAGAGCTGCAAAAGCAGAACCTCATTGATGCTGCAATGCAGTCAATCAGCGTCATACAGCTCAAACTTCAAGCCGGACGCGCGCTGAATGATGCAGAAAAAATAAAGCTGAACGCTGTGCTGGACTATATCGACGCAGTGACTGCAACTGACACCAGTGCCGCGCCAGATATTAGCTGGCCTACGCCTCCGGATCTATAGCATCCTCCGGGATGTCTTCCCATGCGGGCATCCCATTCACAACAACTCTCACTCTCGTGCCAGGGCTTAAAAATTCATCGACAACTGATTGATCGACG
This sequence comes from Buttiauxella sp., assembly GCA_032051265.1. GTDB lineage: Bacteria > Pseudomonadota > Gammaproteobacteria > Enterobacterales > Enterobacteriaceae > Dryocola. The sequence continues at coordinate 798,243 of DAMBYU010000001.1, read as the reverse complement.
TCTTTGCAGTCTGACACATCCCATCCTGCATCGATGTATAGATACAATAAAACATCGGGGAAAAACGCATTGTTTATTGCTGACCATAAGTAAATCATGATTACCTGCCTGTCACTCTAAAGAAAATTGCATTTTCGGTCGCTGTTACAACCGACAAATCAATTCCAATTTTTGAAATCGCACTGAACCCTACAAATCGTGAGCTGGGGTCAGCCGTTTTAAATAACGGTGCTTCAATCCCGATAACCAGATTAGGAAAAGGAAGAGGGAAGGTAACAGGAAGGGTTCTGGCACCAGCGCCGGCGGGTACTACTACAGAGATATACTGCTCAATAAAACCGTCCGGTGATTTCCTCCAGCCAGTCGCGGGCGTCCCGGCACTAAATGAACTGGTCCATGCGCTCATATCAGGGATCTGGTTTGCCCCCGTACCTACCCCTCTTTTTGCAGCCTCTCCTAAACCAAGGTTTGCGAGAGCCAGTGCGACAGCTGCCGCACCATCGGCCTTGATTTCACCGAAGGGGTTGGAGCGGCTCAGCAGCAGGGCTTTAAGCGCCGTCAGCAACTGGTTATGTTCTGCTTTGTCCAGCGCGACACCCGTCGCCTCGACTACGCTTGCCAGCTCCTCCTGCAGCATGTCAAAGAAATCTTCATCAAGTGCGGTCGGCAGTTGTCCCGTCTGCGGATTACCGCCGGTAAAGCCATTTTTCCCGGGGCCGAATTTGTCAGCCTGGGCCGTTGGTGTATCAATGCGATGCATGATTACTCCTGATAGAGGAAAGTTACATAGGTATGCGAAGGGGCCAGCTTCATTACCACGCACTCAAGAACGGTATCGCCCCAGGCGCGCAGAGAAGCGGTGCAGTAATCGGTACAGGTCATGCTTGAAATTTGTGCAGAAGCCGGGATGTTTACCTGCCAGAAGTAACGCCATTCGTCACTGAATAACGAATCGGTGCACCGTGAAGTGCAGCGAAACTGGCTTTTGCCGTAGCGGGTAATAGTAGCTTCCGGATAGCCCAGCGCGGCAAGGAGGTCGTAATAAAAGGCCTCATTAATGCCACCGGGCAGGTTCAGTTTCGCATCAAGCCGTTGCCTGCGTTCTGCCAGTGTCTGGGTTCCTGGCGGCACGCAACTGTCCGGCAGACCGGCCAGGGTTTCATAGCGATCTATCAGCTCGGTAACGGTTCGCGCGTCCACTTCATTCATCAGCGCATCGCCCCGCGCATGCACCCTCTGCAGTGACGGGGCCAGCCCGGTAAGGAGCGGATCGTCTTTATCCCACGCCGGGCCACGGGGCAGCAGTGCGCCCAGCATTTGCTCATACTGCCGCGTCAGGTCCATGTAAAATCTCCCACCACGCCAATCTCGGCTTTTTCGATTTTGACGTCCGCTGTCGGACTGACCAGATCATGACTGTACTCACCCGTTGCCAGGCTGACCGCTTCGCTGATCCTGGATGGCTTGAGCGTGCCATCAGGAACGCCGTCACGTAGCATCATCGCCCTTATCTCGGCGATAACGGCATAGCGGATTTCCGGCGTGTCCGGGGTCAGGCGGATATGAAAATCGACGATTTTCGGTGTGGGTGCAAAAACATAAATATCAGCACCGGCCACCGGCGCGAGGGGTTCGATATGCGCCTGAGCCGCGATAACTGTTGCTGCGTCAGGGATCGGGTTAACCAGATCGCTGTTAGCCACCAGCACCCCGACAGTCCCGCGCCCCAGCCAGTGCCGGTACGTCCATGCCCGCGTTACACCGGGAACTTCTTTTGCCCACACTTCATAATCACCGTCTGCACCACCCTGTGGTGTCCAGTACCAGCGTTCAATGATACGGCCTCGCCAGGCTTCCAGATCCTCAATTTCCGCCCCACCCTGAATAGCGTCAGCAGCACCGGCTGATGTCAGGCCGGTAACAGGGCTGACCAGCCGCATGGTTATTCCATCATCCGTATTGCCGGAAGCTCCGGACACGTCACAGACGACAGGAACACGCAACACGCCCCCCGCAGAAACAGCCGCGGCGGTAGTGGTGAATGAAACCAGATCATCGCGCTGGATAGTGACAACTGCTTCAATGCGGATGCCGTCTGTCTCCACATCCCAGCGCACATAGCCGCCAGCGAAGGTTGCCGCCTTGCGCGGTGCGCGCTTCATGTTGGCATGCCGCACCAGCCAGTCTTCATCTGCCAGATCTGGCAGCAGGTTGCGCGCCAGATAATCGATATAGCCGTAAACGGTATGCACGGCGGCGGCCTGCACACGACCGTATACCTCGGCATCGGTGCGCCGAAGCGCGGCAAGCGTTGAATCGGCGGCCAGGCGGGTAAGGATATCGTTTCGGACCGTGGTGATTAACTGGGGGAGTGTCGGGCGGGTAAATCCACTGTCAGCCATTAAGTTCACTCCATAAATCGTTAAAGGAATAAGCTACCCGGGTGCCGTCTTTCTGGCTTATTACAACGGATGCGCTCATCAGGTTAATGCCGGTGCGTTCTGCACTCACATCAACGCGCACGGCCACACCGTCATCAACAAGCCATTGCAGAGCCTGGCTGATGTATTCGCGTGCTTTAATCGGTGTTTTGTTTGTCAGCTTCTGGCGACTGAGCAGATAAAGGCGCGATCCGATTCGGTCGTTCTGTACTGTCGGAAAGCTGTCACCCCACCAGCCGTTAGCCTCTTCCGGCTTATCGTCCGGTTCAGCGCGGCGCCATGAGTACAGGGAAATAATCACAGCGCGCGTCAGCGGATCTGGCGGCCACGTTACGGCGCGCTCGATGCCATTAATCACAATAATCATCAGACCTCCATTTTCTGCGTTGTCGCGTCAGTGGTACCGCCGCCGTCACCGTTCTCTTTATGCTTATGCCCGTTGTACGTTGTGCGCATAGCAGACATGGCAAGACCGGAAGAGTCGCATTTGTCTTTGATTTCTCCCGTAGCCTCAATGTCCATTTCAAATCTGGCCTTTGGTGCGTTGGTAAACGTAATCGGGTTTCCGGCGCCATTGACTACGATCCCGGTCCGGGTCAGCGTCACCGACTGGCCGAGGTCGTCATACAAGGCAACCTCGCCGGACTTCAACCCTTTAATGCGGTATCGCCGGTCGGATACCACCAGCACAACGCCATGTGAGCGATCGCCGTCAAAGTATGCGGCCACAGCTTCAGCACCTTTGATCGGTGCTGCGGTAAAGCCGTATGGCTCGAAGTGTTCGATATCGCTTTTGCCTTCACCGCCAGCCATTTCGATTTGCAGCATCTGGCACTTTGTGGCCGTGTTAAGTCCGCGTACCACGGCCCGGGCAAGCAGGTTAGATATCCCCCGACTCATGCTCTGGAAAGGGTTAGCCATCAGAAAGGGTCCTCTTCGGTTTTCTTTTTCTTCCGTTTTTCTGGCTTCACGGGTTCAGGCAAATAGGCATCCGGCGGCCCGACGCGAATTTCCGTTGTTGTGCCGTTTCCGTCCTGCTGGTATGTCACCTCGGCGATAATCATCTGGCGGTTGTCAAAGCCCAGCACCGGATCGTAAACGATGACCTGCAGATTTGGACGCCACAGAGAACCGTCTCCCTGCCGCCAGCCCTGCACGGTATAAGTCACTTCGTCAGTGCGCGCGGCACGCTGGCGCATTTCAAATTCACCGCGCTCTGTGCATGTGGCAGTTGTGGCATTGCCGGTCTGCCGAATAATCATCGGGCGATAGCGGGCTACGCCGCCGTCAGTCGTTTTTGCCCGGATAGCCGTTGTGGTCGCTTCGCCAAAATCATCATCGTTGCCGGTGCGCTGGCCTGATACGGAATAGGTGCTGAAGCGATCACGAATGCTCTTTTCGGTATCGCAGGTGAGGATATTCTCGCCCAGCACCAGCGCGGTATGCGCAGACTGGATGCCGATCCCGCCCAGCACCAGGTTTCCCAGCTCATTGTCATAAGCCAGCGCCTGCTGCAGGCCGAGCATCTTGTTAAGTACATCCATGACGGTTTCGCCCTGGTCGGCCTGAACACCCTGCAGCGCGCCGGATGCCCCGCCGCCATCGACTACGTCAATACTGAAAGGTTTTGCCAGCGCTGCCGCCACCTGCACAAGCGATCGCCCTGAGTACTGCGAGGGCGTTGCAGAGCAATCAATAAGGTCAGCCGTTTTACTGCGTCCTGCAATTCCTGTGCTGATGCTTCTGGCGTCGTAGCGAACGGGAGTAGCCTCCACGTATCCGGTCAGCACCCTGTCATCGCCAATCAGCACTTCGACAAGGTCACCGTTTTTAATCCGGCTGCCTATTACTGCCTGATCGGTCTCTCCCGGCCAGCTCCGTGTTATCTCAACGTTGAAATCCCGTGCGATGCGCTCAATGCCGGCGGCAATGCGTACAGAGGTCCACCCTCCCCACTCTTTGCCGTTAACACGCAGAATGACTGTATTGTTCATCGTACCGGCACCCTCAGTGGTTTAACCGGCACAAAGCCGGGGTGGCGGATGCCGTTGCGGGCTGTTATTTCTGATGCGCGGCTGGCTGAGTCGTACCAGTCCGCAGCCAGCACAAGCGCCGGAACAACCTCTGATGGGGTGAGCCCGGTAATACGTTCGACCTGCTCAAGGCGGGCGGATATATCCTGATTAACGTCCGTCCGCACGGTCATCAGCGACTGAAATAACTGATCGTCAGTGACGCGTTCCAGCTCCTTATCGATGGCCTCATTTATGCTGTCACGAACCTCTGCCAGATCATCCCATGATATAACCGTACTGTTATCGATTGAGCTGGTTACGCCTGGCGCGGAACTGTTGCGGGTTGATTCCGTCGTGCCGGTACCGGACGAAGAAGCAGTAGCTCCGGATGACGCAGCAGAGACAGAAGGCTGGATGGTGGATACCGCCGGATGGGCAACGACCACAGGCTTTTGAGGGTCCTGCTGGCGGGTAACCGTCCGGTTTGATGGCTGCGGAAGATTCGTCACAGCAGCAGCAGCTTCGCTGATTGCTGTCGTTCGCACGGCCTGTGCCACATAGTTGCTCTGTACCGTTTGTGACTGCGTGGTTTTGCTGTCTGTTTTCCAGACGCCACGCGGCGCCAGACCGCTATCAAGCGTGACACCCGTTAACCCCTTAATCATTGCCATCAGATCTGAGGCGTTTCCGGAAAGCCTGGTGCCTGCACGCCACATCGTCTGCAGCCTGTTAACAAAGCTCATCCCGCTTGACGGTGGACTGAGCAGCACAGACAGGTCGCCCTGCATAAGTCGTGATGCGGCACTGATACCTGAATCAATGTACTGAAACGTACTGGTAACCGTATCAAACATGGCTGTCGCTTCATCGATCACGCCGTTCTGTAAAAAGTCGGGCATCCCGTCCATGCCAAAGGCACCAAACGCTGACGAGAGGGCATCATCGAGAAACGAAACGGACGAAGTAAGCTTCTGTCCGGTAGCCAGCCCGGCAGCAGGAAATGACAACTCGCCGGATTCAATAAAACTGAAGCTGACGCGACACATGCGCCCTTCGCTAACCGAGTGGCTGACGCGTACAGCGTCATCAACCGTTACTGTCATTTCCCCGTAGTAAGGATGGACCAGCGTGCATGATCCGGGTTTTTCGATAGCTTCAATCAGTTTGTTGCGCTGCTCAAAGAAATCATCACCGATCAGATACGCCTGGACCCTGAACCGGCGCGTGGCCCGGCCCAAATCTTCCGCCCAGGGCTTGTCGCGGTTTGGGTATTCATGCACCTGTACGCGGCGTCCAAAAGTTGCCTCATCCTCATCTACCTTGAACGGAATGCCGCGAAGGCTGGCATCCTGCAGATTGTCTTTCCAGCTCATGGTTTCTCCGGGCAATAAAAAACCCGCCGAAGCGGGATTTAAACCAGTTAATAGTTATCTCCACCCAACCCACAAGCCTTGAGGTCTCCATTCTTAGGTTGCGTGATTGACTTAAAGTCAAATACAAGCATAAATTACATGCATAAATAATACGGAAACATCTCTGGAGAACATCGATGAAAACTAACTCTTTACTTTATTTAGGTATTTACATTGTGACTTTATTATTTTTCTCTGGCCCAATTTACTCGTTGTTAATGGTCGATAATTATTTTAGTTTCCTGATGCTGGTCGCGTGGTTAGGATTATCAGCAATAATCGTGAATGTCATCCATTTCTGGCCGGGTCGTAAAGTAAACGACCAGTCCCTGAACTAGCATCCACCTAATTACCACCTTGAAAGAATCTACTGTACCCAACATCATAATTTAGCCATGGCATTGCTTTCCCGGCAGGCGTGCTTACACGCATGCCCTGTGGTGCGTTATCAAACGTAACGTTTAATTCACTCTGCTGTTTTTTAGCCGTAGCAGCAGATGTCAGAACGGGCGTGTCAGGCCTGTTGGCCGGAAGCACAGGTAAATAGCGTTCTGTTACGTGTGGATAATTCATGCCTGCCAGTTCGCGTACATTTAACTGGACTGCGGTTTCTTCTCCTGGATGCTTGTTGTTTACACCATTGCTTACAGGCACCTTTGGATGATAACGCTCTTCTGGTATTTGATAAGGTTTATACATTCCGGTCAGCTCATTGAGTCGGGATAAAAAACCGTTGTACCCGCGCTCCCGTTCCTGCCCTTGCATCTTATTAACCAGGAACTCGCCTTTACTTACACCAGCCTCTTTTGAATCTTTCTCTAAATCCTGCAGTTGCTTCAGAAGAGAAACCGCAATGCCGATCGTAATGGTCATCGCACCGAATTTACTGATAGTCCCCAGCAATCCAGACAGAGAGCCAGCAAGCACCACGGCCTGCTGAAGCGCACCGATAGTTTTTACGGTGAATGCACCAGCCATTACCAGGCCGACACCCTGGATCACTGTTTCCCATCCCCCTATAGATTGCGCGATCTTATCAACTTCCTGCCATACATCTTTGATAACGGGGCCAACGCTATCCCAGTTCTCAATAATAAGCATGGCGCCGGCAGCAAGGGCAGCGATAGCTACTTTTGCTGGCGAAAGGTTCATGACGCTATTGAGGATTTTGAATGCTCGCGACAGCGTACCGATGGCTACACCAGTACCCAGCAGCGCCGCACCAAACTTCGCAACGGACTGCACCATTTCAGGGTTCGCTCTCACGAAGGCCCTAAGCTGTTCGAGGTAAGGCATCACCCCTTCTGTGGCTTCATTTATCGCAGGAAGGAAAGTATCACCCAAAGTCACAGAGATAGCGTTCACGCTGTTTTTCAGCAAAATGATTTGGTTCTCTGTCGTTGCCGCCCGACTGGCATATTCCTTCTGCATCGAGCCGCCATATTGCTGAGCGTCTGAAACCTTATTGAAGTTTTTACTTAATAAATCCAGGTTAGTCAGCAGAGGAGCAATAGCACCTGCGGACTCGCTCCCGAATAACATATTCATTGCAGCTGACTGTTCTGCTTTCGGCATCTTCGAAAGAGATTTTAAGACACTAAGCATCGCTCCTTTAGCGTCTTCCTGCATTCCAGCAGCAAGCTTTTTAGGGTTGATCCTCAGCTGCCTTAGAATTAACTTTTGTGATTTCGTAGCTGCTGCACCAGACGTCAAAGCCTTCATGAAGTTTTTGATGCCGGTAGCGGCGATCTCAGGTTCAACACCCATTCCTGAAATGGTTGCTCCCAGCGCGGCAATTTCACCGGAGGCCACCCCGGCAATTTCCCCCAGCGGCCCGATACGGGTCACAATTTCGGATATTTTTGCCGCGTTAGCAGGTCCGGTGTTGCCCAGGTAGTTAATTTTATCCGCCAGGCCAACCACATCACCCTGCGTCATTTTGAACGCTGTTCGCCACTGCGCCATCATCTGGCCTGACTCTTCCGCCGTCTGGTCAAAAGCTACGCCCATCTTCACGGCATCACTGGCGAACTGCATCAGATCCTGACGGGCAATCCCCGCCTGCCCACCAGCAGCGACAATTTCAGCAATCCCTTCGGCGGCCATCGGCAGTTGCGTTGATAATTCCAGGATGTCGTCACTCATACCCTGGAAAGCCTGCTTGTTATCCAGGCCATCAACAACTTTCCTGATATCGGCCATCTTCGATTCAAAGGTGATAGCCGATCCTATTGGCATTGCCAGCGCGCCGAGAATTGCCGTGCCAGCCGCTGCCGCGCCGATAGCCAACCCGCCCATCTCTTTCTGAAATCCCTTCAGCTCACGTTGCATACCCTTCATCGGCCCGGTGAGCTGATCAACGGCGGTGATGATGGCCTTTAACTGAAAACTGTCAGCCATTCTTTATTTCCTCATTGATGCGGATTGCCTCCGCCTCCAGCTCAAGGAAGTCGGAGACGGGGGCTCGCCGGAGCTCAAGGGGATTTAATCGCCAGAAGTGGGCGACGTTGAAGAGTCGCTTTCGGAGGCTTCCGCCGTTGAGCTGGTAAAAAAACTTAAAATCAACATCGAGGCTTTGAAAATATCAATCAGTGCCATGCTGGCGGCAGACGAGCGAGGGATGCCAGCGAGCAAAGGAATGTATTTCAGCGCAACGGAACTGTCGGGACGAACCGCGCCTTCAGACCCCACAGTGAACGGGAAACCAATACTTTCCACTTCATCAAAGGTTGGCTCGCGAAGCTCGAGCACATACACCTTTTCGTTGTGCGCCATGATCGGCTTTTTGAGTGTCAGTTCTTTCATTGGAAGAATCCTTCTTCACCGTGGAATTCCAGCTCAACGGTGCCCTCTTCGGGGTTATAGTTTGCCTCACCATGCAGCCAGGCACTGGAGAGCACATACACCATGCCATTTGCCAGCTCGGAGGTGAGCGTCATCTGGTCAGAGCTGGTGATTTTGTCGATCGGGAAGTCCTTCGGCACCTTCGCCGTGACCTTCGTGTACGGCGCCCGGTGGGTTTCTTTACGATCCACCGTACCATCCAGGCTAATAACATCATCATTAACCTTCGTGTTCATCGGCACTTCAATACCGCCGGTGATCGACAGTTGCTGGCCGTCGGTCTTGAAATAGGTTGTACCCGCAATTCTTGCCATTATTCGCTCTCCTCAGCGTACTGCAGACGGAACTGGTTAAGCAGCGCAAACACGCGCAACTGGTTGACGTAATCAGGCGGGAAAAGCACATCCACGCGATTTGGATCGGAGGCATTACGCTCAACGACCAGATATTTTTTGAACAGGTCGAAATTCTCGACAATGCCCGCACGCTCCATTGTGCGGTAGCTGGCGCACATTTCCCCTTTCAGCACTGCAGGCGTCACGATGGCCTGGCCGGAGCCGAAGCGCGTACCATCATTAGCCAGTTTGTGGCGCGGATATTTGCTGGTAATGATGCTCTTCAGACGGCGAATAACGTAGGCGCTGGTATGCAGCGTTTCACTGTCCAGGTAGCTGTTATCAGCAACACCGTAGGCATTCTGTTGATAAGTGGTGATGTCACGCTGAATGCGCAACACTCCACTTTCAGCGTAAGCCGTGGCAATGCCATGCATCAGCAGGGATTGTTGCTCCGTCAGTGTAAAGCGGCTACCCGCCGACGCCGGAAGAGCGCCGTTGAGCTCACCGGTTTGTGTCGGGCGGGCGGGATCGTTACGGATAAACACAGCGTTACGCGCGGTGCGCAGCGCCACCAGCTCATCAGCAGCGGTTTGCACGTCAGGCTCATAACCCGCCACGGTGATGTGCTGGTTATTCATCGTGTCGCCAAACGCCACAAGATCGGATAGCGTGCCGATTTTTGCGGTGTAAACGTGGCCGTAAAGCTGGCGCGCATAGCTCCAGCGACCGGATGAATCGTTCATCTCCAGCGCAATAGTTGCCAGTGATGCAGAGTCGCTGAAAGGCAGGCCGATAAAATCAAAAGGTTCATCACCCATTGCTGCAACGGTATCACCCAGTTCCGGTGCGCCGGTACCGCCGGACATTGCAGTGATCGCTACGGTGACACCGTCAGGTGTGGTTTCGCCACCCACGGTGCCGTAGTAATTCAGCATCAGCGGGATGTCATTACCTGTTAACCCTTTATGGCGCGCAGTAAGCGTAATAACCCCTGCTGCAGCCGTAGCAGTGACCGGGAGATCTGCGTTTGCATTAATGGCAGCGGCCAGGGTTGTCGCGACAGCGGTTGCTGCATCTCCCGTTACCACAGCAGCCTGCACACGCGTTGTGCTGATATAAAGACTAAGCGTGCCGGATGCCTGGGCGCTGCCGGTGATGGTGAGCGTTCCGGTTGCCGCATCGCCTTCCGGCTCGTCAGCAGCGATTACCCACAGCTCGCCAAATGGATCAACGGCGCGGTATTTTGCCACCATCCGTGCAAGCTGACTGCCACGACCTGCCACTTTACCGGCCAGCGCTGCTGACGGCATGATGGTGAGCTTATTTTTACCGATGCTGCTACCGGTTGCGGCAAAGCCAATCAGCAGCGCGGGTCCGCTGTCCTGCGTGGTATTCGCTTCGCTGTTATCCATCTCCGCCCAGAAGAGCGGAACGCGCAGATTTGATGGGATAGTCGGGTAACTGACAGTCATTACTCACCGCCTTTTTTTTTTGTGTCCGCCACGGCTTTCTTCACTTCCGTGCTGACCTTTTCAACATCCCCGGCCGCAAGGCGGCGGAGCCAGTAGCTGCTTTCGTCGACGTTTCGCCCGTCTTCCGGCAAAAGGTCGCCACGGACGGGATCGGGAACCGACCGCCCACGCTTGGGTTTGATTAACATGGTTTACTCGCTGAGGTTGATTTCAGTGTGGTGTTCGATAGTGCCGTCTGGCCCGTGACCGGGATCGAAGTAATCGATATCGATACCCATTGTTTTAAATTCATCCAGGCTGTTCAGGTCATCCTGTTGACGCGTATCATCTTCAGTTATCTCCCGGGTCAGCATGAATTCGAACTGGTAATAAAGGCGCCCTCTGTCCATATCCAGCAACTGGCCGCCGGAATAGGCCACCGGACCGGCACAATCATCGGGCTCCCAGCCCAGCAGCGCCTTCCAGATTTCCGCCCGCACATCGTGCACCGCATCGTAACCGGCAGCCTGCCCGCGCTCATCGCGGGTGTTATCCAGCACGACAACGACGGCAAATCCTTCGGTAACGTTCTGCCAGTAATCTGTAAGGGATTTCTGCTCTGCAGTCACATCTTCTGTCGGTACCACGTAGGCTGCCGGCAGGCGCATTTTTCCTGTTTCCGGAATAGCCTTGAATTCAGCCGCACCGGCAACATTACCTGCGAACCGGGGGCAGCGCGCCCGCAGCGCGGCAATCACAAGCGAGAGTTTCATTTTTTCTTCCTTTCAGGACGCAACGAAGTACGAAGCGCGCGACTCAGAACGTATCGCGTCCATGATCTCCGCGCTTCCAGTACTTCAGTCATATAGTTTTTACGCGGAGCAATGCGCCAGCCATTGCCGCCTGACTTGCCTTTATGGTGGCTTTTCCGGCGTTTCGCGCCGCGCTTAACACCGTAAAACAGAAAGGCTGGATAGAAGTCGCCATCAATGAGCCGGTTCCCCTCGCCCCGCTTCTGGTTAGGGGCGATGCGGACCATCAGGCCCGGACGGTTTTTCGATGCGCGTGGCACGTAATAACCAATCGATCGCGCCAGCCTGCCGGTACGGAATCCGGGATTTTCTCCTGGTGCTGAGCGGCCACGACGCATGACCAGCCGGCGGGCGTCACGCATGTGGACCTGGCCGATTTTGACAAACGCTTTACGCATCTTGCCGCGATTAAAAACAAGATCTTTCGGCTGTTCAAAATCAACATGTAACAGCGGTTTAGCCATACATTTCCCCGCTGCGCTCTTCGGCGCCGAGTTCCTCACATTCCAGCAGCAGATAACGGCCCGCCGAGTTCAAATCTCTCAGCCGCTTAATGCGGAATACATTGCCGCTGTAAACCACCTCATAATCTGACGTAATGCCCTTGCGGAATCGGATTGTGAAGTTGTGCGTGATAGCATCATCCGCCTGCACTGATTCGTGATATGTCGTGGCGCCCACCTGCCGCACCTTCGCCCAGACCGTTTTCTCGTTCTGATAAACCGACTCTACACCGTAATCATCTGCGGGCTGATCGATACGCTGGCGAAGCTGCACCCGCTTGTTTAGCTCTCCCGGATCGGGGAGCGTATAGGTTGCGCTTGTGCGCGTTGACCGGACTTGCATATCAGAACCCCGACACAGGGATGCGACGTGGCTGCAGGAGGAACTCAAAAGCCATAGGTGTTTCTGACTTTTGAAGCTCTGTAACTGAACTGCGGTTTTCGTACCAGTGGCTGACCAGCATCAGCAGCCCCAGCCGGATATCCTCCGTAATAACCATGCCGTCCTCATCGAGAGCAGGAAGTTCGTCATTGGTCTTATAAAGGTTCCGGTTGAGGTATGTGGTTGCCTTCGCCTCTGCTGCCAGCGCCAGCAGCTCAAGGAGCCGGTCTTCATCCGTAAAATCATTTTCCAGGCGGCACTGCATTTTTATTTCATCCAGCGTGAGCAGCATGGCTTCACCCTATTTGCTTTTGGCTTTGGCCTTCGCTTCGGCGTCAGCTTTTTCTTTAGTTTCGGCATCAGCCTTAGCTTTTTCTTCAGCGTCGGCCTGGGCTTTCGCCTCTGCCTCGGCTTTGGCCTTCGCTTCGGCTTCGGCGTCGTCGCTGATCTGCTCGGCATAGCCTTTTTTAATCAGCTCACGGCCATGTTGCTCAAGCGTTTCAAACTCACTGCCTTCAACCTGCACATTGCCGTTGAAATAAACGGGTTTAAGCGATCGTATTTTCATGTGGGCATCCCTCGGGGGAGACGCGGCCCGAAGGCCGCTGTTATGGATTATTCGCCAGCAGGAGCCGGCGCGGTGAAGGTACCGTAAATAAACGCCTCAGGACGTTTAACGGCCAGCGCCAGACGTTCTTCGCAGCGAATCGAGATCATGTTTTTCTCGAAGTCGTCGGCGTTCTCTGTAGAGATAACAACGTTGGCATCTTCGCGATCGAAGATTTGTGCACCGGCATTGAATGCGCCGGTCAGGAATTTGCCCTCGAACGCCGCGGCTTCGGTCGCCACCACCGGCAGGCCCCACAGTGTCGGACCAGTCAGCGCCGCCGGGTTCGCCAGAATGTAGCGGCCCAGGGTGTCTTTGGTAAGTTCAATCTTCGCCCAGTCCATAAAGTGCAGGACGTGGCCGGATGCCGGGAAGCGTGCCAGCTGCGCCTGCAGCATCGCCAGACGCAGATCATCGATACCGTTCTGCTGCGCCACGCTGAACGCCGCAGCATAAGCAGAAGCCTGAGGGACAATGCCGTCCAGGTGCGCGCCGGTGCCATCGCCGAAGAGAATTTCCTGTTCTTCGACGTATTTCAGCCCATAGCGAAGCTCGGCATCAATCGTTGACTGAAGCTGTGGCATATCGTCGAGGATCTGTTTCGCCGCTTTGAACAAGTGGGCAATGGTGCGAACCGGCGTGATTTTTTCAGCGAAAGCGATATCGCTGTAAGGCTTGGTGGTATTTTCGGCTACCGCTTTGGCGTTATTGGTAAAGCCGGTCTGCTGCACCCAGTAAATGGTATTGGACTCGGTGCGGCCCGGCGCGATCAGATCGCGAATAAACAGGCGCTGCTTCGGCTGTGCATCAATGCCCGGCAGACGATCCGGCGCAACAATCTGACCAGGGACATTCACTGTCAGCAGAGCGGCGCTGACCGGAATGCTCAGGCGCTTGTTGCCTTCAATACCTGCAGCAAAAGTTTTCAGTGCTTCAGAAGAGATAACCTGACGGCCCACACTTTCCACGACTTTTGCCGCGTTGTTCAGCGGCATCTGGGCAACGTGCTGCTCCAGTTCTCCCAGCGAAGCTTTAAGCACTTTTTCGGCTTCACGCATGGCGTTCAATTCGGTAGCCATCTTATCAACGGCGTCTTTCGTTTCAGCAGAAAGAGAGCCGGCTTTTTTAGCTTCTTTCATCGCATCCTCTGCCCTGGCGTTGAATTTGCCGTTGGCTTCTTCAATGCTGGCAGTGACCTTTTTCAGAATTTCATTTACTTCAGACATGGTTAATCCTTATTTGCCGAACGCGGCCAGCGCGTTATTAAGATGTTCAAGATTTTCAGGGGTTATTTCGTCGGTAGCGCCCGGCATACCTTCAGGTTTAGCAGCAGCGCCAGGCTTGCTGCCGGTTAAAGCTTTAAGCAGTTTTCTGCGCTCAGAGCGTGGCGCATCGGTTTTCGCCAGCATCGCATCGAGCTTACGCAGCGCGGCGGCGGGACTGTCATCGTCATCTGCGATTTCGTCAGCAGACAGCAGGCGATCGGCAAACCCTTTTTCAACCGCATCACTGCCGCCGATATAGGTTTCTGCGTCCATCATCGCGTCGATAGCGTCCGTATCCAGCCCGGTTCGCGCGCCGTAGATATCGTTCATAGCCTTGTCGAAAGGCTCCATATCCGTGGCGATCTGCGCCAGGTCGTGACGGTTGCCCATCGCATACACCCAGCAGTTATGGATCATCAGGAATGCGCCGCGCCCAATCTGAACATCGTCGCCCGCCATCGCGATAATCGACGCCGCAGAAGCCGCCAGGCCCAGCACCTTGACGGTGACTTTGCCTTCGTACTCGCGCAGAAGGTTATAAATCGCCAGGCCTTCAAACATATCGCCGCCCGGGGAGTTAATGTTTACCGTCACATCAGCACCGCCAATTGAGCGCAGCGCGGCGGCGATACGGCTGGCTGTTACGCCCTCTCCGTACCAGTCAGCACCAATGACGTCGAATACTGAAATACTGTTGTCATCACTCTTCGCGGCTTTAATACCGCCGTTCCATCGCTCCATTGCAGAGGACGGCAGATCGCGATTTTCGCGCGCAAAAGGCCGCCCCTCCGGCGCTCGCGGAAGGCTTTTAATTGTCATCAGTTTTAGTCCTGCGTTTCGGAGGGTTGGGGCACCCGTGCGCCCGTAGAGTTTTGCGGCTGAGCGTCACGCTCAGGGAATAACCATCCCTCAAGCGCTGCCCTCACCCTTTCGCCATTACTTCCGCCTTCCTTACCCAACTGATCGAGAGGCGTGAGGTTAAGCTGTACGGTGTAGATATCGCCACCATCAATCGGCGGCAGGTTCTCCAGCCGGCGCACATCATTGCGGGACATCCAGCCGTTCTGCAAAGCAGTAGTGTAATAAGCAGATCGACCGGCGCTGTCGGCGCGCAACAGCCCTTCTACAGAAAATTCAGCAAATAGATCATCATCCCCATTAAGGAGGCAACGCGATATTTCCTGTTCAATGTTAACCAGCAGCGGACGGAGAGTATTGGTCAGGAACTGCATGTTCATACCCTCCACGCTGGACGACCAGCTGCTTTGCTTGGTCATGTGACCGACCATAAAGGGGGGCACCCTGAACCAGCGGCAGATTTCTTCAATGCTGAAAGATCGGCTTTCCAGCATCTGGGCATCTTCAGGGTTAAGGGTGATGCCCTGATAAGACATGTCCCCCTCCAGGACCATCACCTTACCGGCGTTTTTGGAACCGACGAACCGGTTAAGGTTCTCGCGATTTTTCGCGCGTTGCTCTTTGGTGAGCAGGTTTTTTGACAGGAAGAAACCGGATGTCTGGATACCATTTTCAAAAATTTTTGCAGCAGATTCTTCGACCGCCATTGCAGAGCCGAACACATCGCGCCCGGTGCGCATCGGCATCATGCCGCAGACCCCGTCCAGACCAAAGCCCCGGACGTGCATCATATTTTTAACCGGAATGATGCGCGCCACGCCCTTCTCTGTGTAGGTGTACTGCAGTTCGCCGCTGTCCAGCCGCTCCACTTTCATACACTGAGGAAGAAGCGGTACCAGCGAAACGAGCTTGCTGCCTATCATCCGTTTCTCAACATAAGCATTCCCACGCAGGCAGATGCTGGCGACCACCATCAGCATGAAGCGCGACGGCGTCATTTCGCTGTTCGGGCGGCGGCACAGTAACTGATAGGCCGGGTGATTAAGCGCCAGTTTGCGTGAACCGTCAGCCGCCCGCTCGTACACCTTCATCGGCAGGGTTGAAACCGACTCACTAAGCAGGCGCACACAGGCCCAGACTGAGGCCAGCGCCAGTGCTTTCTCTGCTGTCACGACCTTACCGCTGCTACTGGTGCCGTACCATTCCTGCCAGAATGCTGCGTCATTAAGTCCAATCGACTCACCGAGCCAGTTCACAATCGCGCTCTTGATGCGGCCCGGCCGTTTTTTTTCCTTCATCAGATACCTACCATGATCGGGTCGTCAAAAAAATCATCAGGATCGCCGCTGTCCACCAGCACAGCGTCTTCCGCTGCGCCGATAGCCATAGCGGAAGCCACCACGCCATCAATACGCCCGGTGCTCTTCTTCTTGGCAAAAATGCGGTTATCTTTCTGATCGGCTTCCAGAACAGCGGAGGCCGCATTCCAGCGCAGGCACGGGTTGGTTCTGATGATCAGTTCTTTGTTATTAAGGTGCTCTTCAAAAAGCTCGATAGAGCGCGGCATCCAGAGGCCAGATTCCTGCGCCTTATAAAACCCCTGCCCGTGCGGGATCAGGTCAACGCTTACCGACTCGTTCTCCAGTTCCGGCTCAAGGTACTTAATGCGGTACTGGTCAAACGCGATGCATTTAATATCGTACTTTGCCGCCAGCTCACCAATTCGCACCGCCACAAAGCCATAATTGACAGCTTTTCCCGGCGGAGCATGGATGTATCCGTTTCTCAGCCAGGCGTCATAAGGAACGTGGTCGGTTTTGGCGCGCTCGAGCATTGAATCCTTCGGCGTCCAGAATTCGACGAGAAGCTTTTTGGTTTTAGGAAAATAGAGCGCCAGCGCGGTAAGGTCCCGCGAACCCGAAAGGTCGAGCCCGCCATAACACTCTTCCCCGGACAACTCGTCAGGATCAAAGTCCTGCTCGCAGTTCATCCAGGTGTCGCTGTCAATCCACGGATCGGCAGATTCCACCCACTGACAGAAATTAAGACGCCTGACGATGCTCTCTTTCGATGGCATGCCCCGCGCCTGCGTCACCTGCTCCCGGAGGTACTTATCGGTAAATGTATGCCCCAGTGACGGGTTAGCTTTACCCCAACAGGATTCATCTTTAAACGGGTCGTCGCCCTCATCCAGCGAGCAGATGAAGCTGAAAAAGCTGTCATCTTCCAGATCACCCGCGGCAACCTTGCGACCATATTCGTGATATTCGAAGCAGACGCTGGTTTTATCGTGGCCGCTGTTGGTGATCAGAAACATCAGTGCCTGACGGCGACCCTTTGTGCCGGCGCGCATCATCTCAACAACAGCGTTTGTTTTGTGCTCGTGCACCTCGTCAATCAGCGCGCCGTGCGGGCGCGGGCCGGACTGACCATCATCGGAGCTGATCGGCTTGAAGAAAGAGCCCGTCTGCAGGAACGCCAGGTTCCAGACGTTCAGGCCGGTGCCGGATTTGGTTATGCGCTGCGCGAGTGCCGGAGACTGATCAACCATCGTCACAGCATCGCGAAAAAGGATCATCGCCTGGTCTTTTTTCGTGGCCGCCGCGTAGATTTCCGCGCGGGGCTCTTTGTCAGCCATCAGCAGGTAAAGACCAACACCGCCGGCCAGCGGCGACTTACCGGATCCTTTGCCGGACTCGATGTAGCTCATACGAAAACGGCGCGTACCGTCCGCGGCTTTCCAGCCGAACAGCGAGCCTACAATAAAGCTCTGCCACGGCAGCAGGATAAAGGGCTGGCCTTCATGCTCGCCACCGTTGAGTTTGAGGACCTGCGCAAAGAAATTGATCACGCGCGTTACTGCATCCACATCCCAGACCAAACCGCGGGACGTGCCATGTTCTAAATCGCGAAGATGTCGCGCGCAGGCGTTACGAATATCAGGACCGGCCAGCGTTTTCCCGCTGGTAACATCCATCGCGTACTGCGTTGCCGGGTCAACCGAAGAACTGGTTGAGCGGGTCTTCTTCTTTTTCTCCACCATCTGCATTCACCTTTGACCGGGCAGCCGGTGTAAGGCCGAACTCCACCAGGTAACTTTTAAAACGACGATCGGCATCCGCCAGCATTGCTACTGCCGGATTCGCCTTTATCAGAAAATCACCCATCTGTGTTTTGGTCGTATACGTTCGCCCCTCGATATCCACTATCTGGCGCAACTGCAGAATCTCCGCATACAAATCACAGAGTCTTTCCAACGCCAGGGTATCGGCCACGGTCAGCACGCCCATGCCGTCCAGCAGAATGGTGAGCTTTCCCCAGGCTGTTTTACCCCAGTCGGTCAGGTGAGAAGGCGGGCTTGGAATTTCACGGGCAGGCCTTGGCTCATTTTGATTGAGCGCGCGCTTGCCGGGATTGCCAGTAACAACTTTCAGATGGGTAGGTTTTGGTCGTCTTCCGGCCATTAAAACCTCCCAGAAAAAAACTTTTCATTTCGCGGTTGTGCATAAAAAGGGGGGCGGGCGGTCAGGAAGGCGTTGCCCTCTGAAGTCTTTACCCGCCCCTCCCCGTGGGTTCGTGTCTCATCACTTGCGCCAGTGTGATGACGGGTCGAGCGGCAGACCATTCTCATCGCAACCGATGACGTGACCGCGCTTCTCTTCGCGTTGCTTAGTGGAGTCGTGATGCTGTTTACAAAGGGGTTGCCAGCCGGCCTTATCCCAGAAGAGCTTCTGAGCCTTCGCTATCTCTTCCGGCTTACCGCCGTTCAGCGCTTCTTTCAGTTTGTGCGGCTTGATGTGGTCAACGACTGTAGCCGCAACTGCTCTGCCCTGCCGGTGGCACATAACGCAGAGGGGATGTGACTTCAGGAAAGACAGCCTGGCTTTGTCCCAGCGGCTGTTATAGATGCGTGGCTCGGACATATTTGCTCCAATAAAAAAGCCACCAGCGGATGCCAGTGGCTCGGTGTGAGGCAATGAAAACCGCCTGTAGGCGGTCAGATTAAGGATTTTAATATTTCATATTGCTGCTTAGTCAGTCGCGGCAGCCCGGACTCATACTCTTTTATCCAACGATCGGCTACTACCGACATTGCTGTTGAGTAATCACCATTTCTTGCCTTTGTGATTGAGTCAACCACATCCCTGAATGCCCGTTCGCTTACTGTATCCATTTGAGCAAACCCTCTTGATTGGAGCAAAAACAACCTCATCACGACACGCAAAATACAAAAGCTATTACTGATGCCCAATGACGCCTGTTATGAGGCCAATAAAAAAACGCCCGGCGAGGGCGGCGAAGTTTAACAATACCAGGGAATCGATTTGTGCTTTGTGAAACATTTAATAAGCATAAGTGTCTTTTCGTAGTAATCAAGGAAAGACATAAAGAAAGCTTATATCAAACGATCAGTAGAATTTGCTGTAATGCCTTAGCCGTCGGCGTCACTTCGGCCAGTTGATAAAGAACATAAAGCCGATGAATGCGAACAGTAGGCCAGCAGCGCCCGCAATAACGATAAGGGACCAGACGAGGATGGTCCCGATAGTAGCAATCATTTCATGATCCTTGCCGTTGATGGGCCAGCTTCGCGACGCTTCACAGCGTGGCTAACCGTTATCCCTTGTCGGAGAATTATTTACTTCAGCAGGTGAGATGCGTACTCAATCAGGTAAAGCTTTGGAGCGAGCCAGATTTTCAGCCATGCCAAATCAACCCACACTAAAGGACTCAATGTCAGGAACCACGCCATGACCATCGGAATCACTTCAGGGTGGTCAATAATGTCATCGCCTTCCCACTGCTTTCGGAGATACTTAATCCCGCGCCATACCGCATACTGAGCCGCCACAAATAGCGCTGAACCCAACAGGCTAAAAATGATGCTTACTGCAAAGTTCCACACCAGCAACTGGTGCACAACGTCTGGAATCTGTGCCTGACTGAATGACACCGCAGCATCAATGCCGTTACTGGCCTTCTGCAACAGGTCAGCAAGAATTTTATTGGCTTGTTCGTTCATGTTTATCCTAGTTTAAGCACTGCTCTATGATGTACTGCTGCAATCCGGCTATTTGCTTCCCGGCTACTTCGATTCGCTCTCTGAGGGTGAAATAATCCCGTTCAGCGGCGTCAGTAAGTCGGGCGCTGGCTGCATCATCCAGGCTGGAGGTGTCGGAGGGGGAAGACAAAGGTCGGCAGGTGGCGACGACGTGCAGCCGCTTAGTGCCAGCAGCGACATCACGCTCCAGCTGCTCAATAGTCGCTTTTGCAATTTCAAGCTCTCCTGTGTATTTCGCATCGAGCGCAGCGACGTCACGCTGTCGCGTTTGCATGTCGGTTATTGTGGCGTTCGCCAGCCCCAGGCTTTGCTCTGCTGTGTCGGCCCGCTGCTGCTCATCAAGATATTTGCCGTGGTAGTGCAGTGCAGCCCAGACAAGCCCACCGGCCAGGCTAACAACGAATAACGCTATCAGGAGCTGGTAGCGCAGTTTCATACCAGCAGCGCCGCCCGCGCCTTGTTGTAACGGGCCTTACGGTCATCAATACCGTTCAGCCCACCGTTGATAATGCGCGTTACGCGATTAATATCGCCGTATGCCATGCAGCCTTTTGAGGTGTAGAACCATGCCGCCGAGCGTGCCGCGTGCTGTTCCTGCTCGAGCAATTCAGGAGAAGTAACCAGATCAAGCTTCAGCGCGGCGCCGCAGTCGCGATAGTTATCCAGGAAAGTGATCCCTATAAGCCCACGCGCGCGGTATTTCCATCCGTCGCCAGGTGCGTTGTTACCGTATCGTTTGCTGTAGACCAGATTAGCGATAGCGTCCTGCCGGGCTGCGTGCCCTGTCGTTCTGCCCAGGGCGTTAGCCTGTTGCTGAGTGATGCGCTTGCCGAACGTGAGCACCAGCGCAGCGGGCGTGTAGTTCAGGTTCTCCACCACCGCGGTAAAGCCAACAGACTCATGCCCGACCTGCGCGATAAACATCGCCTGGTCTGCCGGTGCGGTAATGCCGAATTCTTTCATCGCCGCGTCAACGTGTGGAAACCAGCGCGCAGCTAACCCGGCGCTTAACCCAGCCGCCTTTTGAAATTGTTGTTGGTTCATTCTGGCCTCAGCACCTGGAACAGCCGCGCCACATTGCCACGGGCACGGAACACAGCAGCGCAGATGATTAAGTTGATAATTACCGACGCCCAGTGAACATGGACGTAGAAGTCGAAGAAGTAGCGGAATGGCACCGAGGCATAGGCCAGGATAATCAGGTATGCCAGCCACGATGCCCACCAGCGATGTGCAGCGCCAGGCTTACGGAACAGCATCAGGCGCAGCACAATGGCCGAGCAAGTCGCTACGTTAGTCAGTACCAGCGGATCACTTATTACCATCTGTTCCTCCTCTCCATCGCTGGAACCACATCGCGGGGTCCTGCTGGCTGACGAAAGTAAGGATTTTTATCGTCAGCGCAGAGAGGATTACGGCGCCGAGGGCATCAAGCGGTTTGTCGCTGTAGTGCACCAGCCCGGCAAGCTTTGAGCCCACCAGCCCGGCGCCGTACACGCCTGCGATGTAAGAAACGATGAAATAAGCCGCGCGCCGGATAAGCGTTAAATCCGCTGCCGTGGCAACATAGAACACAGCACCAGCGAATGCGCCGAATACGACGCCGTAATCTGTGCCTGACAAAAATCCATACAGGCTGGCCCCGGTTAGCGCACCGGTCGCTGCCACTGTTCCGGATACTGGTTCGGACATTTAGCCCCCTCTATTGCTGTGCATCCTCTCAACATGAGGGGAATAAAAAAGCCCCGACGGTTGCCAGGGCTCAGAAGTTCTTGCCACATCTCGCCGTGGCCGCGCCGGTGTTGCCGGTTTCATCTTTTATGGCTCGCTTATGCGCTAATGGGTCGCCAGTCCAAACTCAGTGATGCTTCACGCTTCCTTTCCCTCACTACGTCGCCATGGGAACCCGACCGTATTAACGCCGTCGTCACGCTGCCCGAAATCAATCAGACTCTGTATTTTTGTTTGCTACATAGCAGCCTCCAGAAACGCAAAAACCCGCACAAGGCGGGCTTTAAATATTCTAATCATGTGCAGGCGAGATATGCCATGATTAGAAGCTTACACGACAACTTCGGACAAAAGCAAGCTTTTAAGCATTAAAATGCAAAACATCGACGTTATCTCTCAGAACCTTGTTGAGCGCTCGAAAGCCTTCTCAGCCTGACCTTCGCCCCAAAAACATTCTTTCACCAGATCGTCATAGAATGGCTTCCAGTTGCGGGTCCATGTTCTGATATGCAGATCAGGCACAAGGCTCAGGACCGCTTTGTGGACGTTCGTTGAGGGTATGCCTGCATAGCCTTTACCGGTGCAGCGCTCACATTCTTTGAATACCGGTGCGCCCTGTTCGCTGGTGGCTTTGCGGTCAAGAACGCGACCGATACCTTTGCACCGGCAGCGGGCGCTGATTACTTTCTTCCCGCCGCACGTGGCACAGGCAACCTTTTTAATCTCGGCAACTTCGGTCCATTTTTCCCAGTCTGACGGGCGAACAGCGCGGGACATTTTTGCCCAGTACGGCGCATGACCCCACGGATATGTGATTTTACGGACGATCGATGTCTCCTCGGTGCTTCCGCTACCGCCGCAAGCCCTACACTCTCCCTCTGTCGCCGCCGAACGAGCATATTCAGTAAAGGCAAAGCGGGCCAGGATGAGCATGCACTTTCCGAACTGGCTTCCAGCTGCCTTGCGCACGTTCTTTGGGGCTTTCTCCATTGCCAGGAGTGCCAGCGCCTGCACTGCCTTCTGTTCATCCCCGGCGCTAATGCCGTTCTTACCCAAAAATGCACAGAGCCCGAATCTGGCTTTTGCTGCTGTGCTACCCAGCGCGGCCATAATGTCCGTACCGGTGATCCTGTCCGGCGATGTGGATTTTGAAGAATCCGTGATAGCCAGACCCTGCGGACTGAAATGCTTTAATGATGCTTCAAGTTTCATAGCGGTCTCCACTACACTTACGCCAGCACGCCAATAGCGAGCGCATGATCTAATGTCTTCAGCAACAGCTCTGGCTGCGTACCGTATTTTTGTTCAAATGCCGCGGTGTCTGCATGTAGCTCGTCGTGATGCTTTCTGCACAAAGGGATCACGAATAAGTCATGCGCTTTGGTTCCCATGCCTCCCTGCCCGTAACCAATAATGTGGTGCGGATCGTCTGCCGGCTGTTTGCAGCATGCACACGGCTGCTGCTTGACCCAGCGAGTGTATTTCTCGTTTGTCCAGCGGCGGCGCTTCGGGCGCAGCATAAAGGATTCAGGCGTCTCCGGATCAACCTTCAGCGTCAGCACTTTCTTGGCCTTTTCCTGCACGATGCTGGTGGCCGGTAACTCCGGCGTGGCGTCACATTCACGCGTTACCGAACGCACCACTACCGGCGGCATCCGCAGCGCCCGGCGGGCCATGCCTTCCGGCAGCGCGTCGACAACTTCTAACTTCGTTGCCCACCAGCACAGTTCCGGCAGCGTCAGCACATGGCTTTCATCAAAACCAAACGAGGTTCGCGCTGCATCGATAATCCATGCTGCTACGTTCGCCCGGGCCATTGCCGCCAGTTGCTCTGTTGAGTGACCTTCCAGGCGGGTATCGCAGTACCAGCAAAACTTCAGCGCCCCGGTGTGATACCGGGTCGTCTTCATCTCGCTGTGATGGTAATCGGAGTGTGGCCACTGGCAGCCGCCGGGCTGGCGTATCAGCCACGCTTCAAGGGTATTGATTCCACCAGCAGCGCTGATCACTTTTTCCTTATCGAAGAAGCCGGACAGCGCTTCGTCATCGGTTAGTGACTGGCGCGCCGGCGGCAGCTCCCCGGATGCCAGGCTGGTCATATAGTCAGGCGCCCGATCGACAAGCACGCGGTCATAGAACAGCGGCAGCAGTTCGGGGCCGGGCCTCAGCATCACCATGCCCAGTTCGCGCACAACAACAGGTTTCAGTAATGCCCTCATGCTGCCCCACCCTGCTGTTTGTATTCAGCCCACAGGCCTGCAACCCACTTCACACCCTTCGGAGTAAAGCGAGCCTGGGTGAATGCGTGGTTGCTCACTTCGCTGGTGCCAGTCTTCACTGTAAAGCGCCCGGCTTCGATGTGCTGGGCATAGGGCATTAGACCACCGGACAGGCGATACATGATCCGGTGCTTTTCGAGGAAGGCACGAAATTCTGTCTCTTTAGCATTTAGCAGTTTCGCCGTCTGACGGAAGCCCAGCGCGCCATTGGCCTCGACATAGTGATCGACAAACTCGACCTTTGGCGCCGCGATCAACAACCGATTTTCCAGCTCCTGCTTTTGCTCAGCCAGATCGGCAGCCAGGCGTAAAGCTTCCGGAAGTGTCTGTGGGATCGCTCCGCCCTGCTCCAGTTCCTGCCACCGGTCCACCACGGCGGCGGTGAACTCAGGAGACAGGCGAGCCACCAGCACAAGAGAATCACGCTTATTAAACCAGTATTCTTCATACCACTGGCCGTTTTGTACATGTTGAAAGGGGGTGTGCGCCAACGGCGCGCTTAAAATTCCACCAGCGGCAAGGCGTTCTGCCGAACGCTTTACGTCACCGTGTTTACTTTTCACCAGCGCGGCGATCTCCCGGCTGGACATTGTCGGGCCGGATGCCATCAGATGATGCTTCGGGCATAACGCAGTACTGTTTAATGTCTGTTGCATACGTTCTCCACTTTTCATTGACCGGCGGCTGCACCCGTTACGGTCTCTTTGATAAATTCCCGGATCGTTACTTCTGCGCTTCCCTTCGCAATCACTGGTCCCCAGCTCACTTCCATGTGCTTTATCTGACTGTCGTCTTCCCAGACGTTTGAATGTGTCAGTGCGTCAAACAGCGCCTTGAGGTAGTTATCCAGATCCCGGCGCGCCCGGTTCGGCGGGAACAGGACGACGTTCACGGATAACTCACCATCCAGGGGTTTCGGTATACGGCGCAACTGCTCAATGACAGCGGCGGCGGCATTGCTACGGAACTTCCGACCATCAGCACTAATCAGGTGGCGCCCGGCCAGCGGCCCCTTGTTCGGGGCGCGCCAGTAGCTGTTAACGCTCGGCGGAAAAGGCAGGGTTAATTTCATGCCCGGCCCCCTGTGCTGTCGTAGCGGTTTAACAGCGCAGCCGCGCGCTCTGCCGATCCGACATTGCATGAAAGCAGATCCCGCAGGGCAGACAGCACTTCGTCGCGCTGCTGAGCTGGGGTTGGAGCGCCAACGATCTGTATGCCCCGGGCTTTGTATTTCGTGATGGAGATGACGCCTTTCTTTTCCAGCGCCTTGAGATGCTCAGCGGCGGCATTGGGCGAGCTCATCCCCATGAGGTGAGCAACCTCTTTAGATGTTGGCGGATAGCCGTTGTTGTTCTGAAACTGCACCAGCACCTGCAGCACTTCTTCCTGACGAGGAGTTAAATGGTTCATGACACACCTCCGGTTGTTAAATCGAATGAGCTTTCGCACTGATTACCCCAGGCATGCCAGCCTTCCGCCTGCTGGCGGGCAAAGAGTTCAACACGGCGAACATCCCCAACAAGCCGAACGAGGAGATCACGAATTTCCGGCGGCTTCGCGCTGTGTTCCATGCGAGGCGCCGTAATGAGCTGGCAAATTGAAGCGTCGAACCGCTCCGGCAATCTGCCGCGTACCGCAAAAAGACAGTCTTCGCTGTTGGCCCGGGTCATGTGGCCCATGCCGATCGCACTGTTGCCCTTCTTCCTGTTTGTCTTATGCCAGGTGAAGCCCTTCATGGTCATGAAGCGGAAGCCCCAGGCCCGGACGACTTCCAGCGCTTCCGCCGGTTGTGTTGGCACCCACCACATAGCCAGCAGACAGGAATCAGGATCGGCCAGTTCCCAGACCGGTAAGCGGCAAATATCCAGTTGTGTCATGGTGTCGTATTTGAATCCGGCGCCGCGGCTGCCATCGGCAGCTTTGTCCCGGTACGTCCACGGCGGATCTGCGTAAATGAGTTTGAATTTCTCGCTCATCCCACGTACCTCGCGATGGCAATGCCGGAATAGCTGGTGCGCGCAGGATGAAAGGCTTTGTCGTGACAACGCTTGATGCGCTTCGTTATTTCGCTGCGATCGGTCATATTGCCGGTTAAGTCCCATGCCCTTTGCCATTCAGTAGCGGCGCGATAATAGAGGCCCTTCTTCTCAAGCTCTTTAGCCTTATTGATAGCCGTCTGGCGTCCGGCCTTATGCGCTCCGCCTGGTACGCTTTCGAGCTCAACACAGTCAGGAACTTCAACTCCTGGCGCAACGCGGTAACGGTACACGCTGTCTTTTTCGCGAATGATTTGACCGTTATTGGTCAGGCGAACCAGCGCAGATGTAACCGAATGTCGGTGCTCAGGATATGCGTGGCAGATAGCGGTTGAATTAGCGCCAGGGTTGCGGTCGAGATACCACAGGATTGCTGCTGTTATGCCCTTAATCATGCTGCAGCCCCCTGATTACCGCGCTGTGCCTGCTCTTTCCAGATGGCGTTCCAGCGACTAATGGCAAATTCCGGACGCTGTTTGCGCAGGTTCGCGGCGCTGGCCGCTTTGCATACCTGCTGCTCAAGTTCGCTCGGCCTGGTCTGGGAAATGGTGCCGCTCATGTAACGGCGGTATGCCGCGTCTCGTTCGGTTGTGTCGCCAGCTGGCGTTTCGCCTGGCTTAACCCACTGGCCGTTTACATTCTCAGGGCGGCCTGCAGCGTGCCATTTTGTGGCTGACTGCAGGTAGCCAGGGAATTTGCCAGGCTGGAAGAGTGTGGCCGGGCGCAGGTATTCGGCCATCTTGATATCGTTGCCCCACTTCGCCTGGCTGTAATCCACAACCAGTTTCAGATCTTCGATGGAGAAATCTTCCCCAAGGCGGGCGCGGATGTTTTCAAGTGAGCTTTTGCTGACCTGGTAGCGGGAGCCTGTCACGGTGTTCAGGTGGGAAAGAACCTGTTTAGCCAGATCAGTGATTTCAACTTCACGGTCGGTCTGCGCAGCAGGCTGACAAGAGTCTTTTACTTCTGATGGATCTTGTTTTGATTTTACTGACGGATCCCCGCCAGAATCTGGAGGGTGAAAACCCGGTTTCTTGCTGGATTCTGACCCCTCAAATTTTGATGCGTCAGATTCTGACCCGTCAGATTCTGATGTGTCAGAAACTGGCAGGTGAGCAAAGGCAGCGGCCTGGAGTTTTGCCACATTTAGACGGTAAACATTTGATGCGTTACGGTTGCCTTTACGGCGGGCGGTGCGGGTAAGCCAGCCATCATTTTCCAACTTTGCTATCGCCGTTCGTACTGTGCTTGGGCCTGCACCAAGCTGACGGGCGATAGTGTCGATGGAAGGCCAGCAAACTCCTTCGTCGCTACTGAAATCAGCCAGGCGCGCCATTATGGCTACGCTGGATAACTTCATGCCCGATGCTGCGCAGCCGTCCCATACGTAGCTGCTTAACTTAGTGCTCATTCAACCACCCTTTCGAACTTTTCACGGAATCGTTCAACAGGCTGCATACAGTCGTGTTCGTAGCCTGCACGCCGGAAGATGACCTGCTGCTTTTGCCTGTCGTATCCTGTGACGTGGACGATGATGCCTCGTCTGTCTTTGTACCGCCGGTTAAGCTCTTCCACTCTTTCCGCCCCTTCTCGTTCATGTCAGAGAACGCGCCTACCAGTTCGTTTCTGGACTGGTAGTTGTGGCTTCTGTCCTGTGAACGTACTATCTCTACATACCGGAACGGGGAATCACCCAACAGCGGCATGCATCTGAATTGCTTAGATGGCCTGTATCGGTTTAAACTGTTCATGCGTTAAGGTTCTCCACGAATTGACACGCCACGGCGCCCGGAGCTGCACACTCGCGGGCGTCACTTCTTTTTGCGTCCAAATAACGCGACGATTGCGCGTATCTCTTCTTCACGTGCTGCCAGATGGCGGCGGTGATGCTCGTTAATTTCATCTGCTTCATGTTGTTCGATTACTCCGTCTTCCAGCGCCTTCTCGATAATCTGATCAACCTGCCCGCGTGATGCCGCTGTGCGCATCGCTTTGCTGAACAAGTCCACACGGTCCAAATCCTCCAGCTTCGGCACATCCACCAGCAGCGCACCGCGGCGTTTCGCAAAATAATCAGCCAGGGCAGACGTCCCGCTGATATCTTCCATCGCTTCCAGCTCGACAACTTCGAAGAAGCGGCAGCCGTTCTTCTCGTACAAATTGTTGTTGAACTGCGTCATGGTCATGCCCAGGGCACCAGCCATTGCTTCACGCCCCCCGGGGATCGCTTTGCACATCGCTTTCACTACTTCTTTAAGACTTTGCTCTACCATGTTGATTTTCCTTTGGTAGTTACGGTGAAACTGCCGATTCGTTAGTCTTTGGGTACAGAGACGCGTCATATTTCAGCTTTCCTTTCGTGATCCTCTCGATGACGAAAGCTTGCTTTTCGGGAATTACCTCTCCCCAGCGGCAAACCGCAGGATGAGAAATGTTCAAAGCACATGCGGTTTTTGATATACCCCCAAAGTGCTTCACTACATCTTTCTTAAACATTATTTTCTCCTCTAGTTGATGGCCTAAAGGTAACAAAAGGTACATTAAATAGCAAACAACAGTTACACCCAAAGGATGTAACATTAGTTACATGAAAACAGAAATGAAAGACCGTATCCGATCCCGCCGTGTTCAGCTGGATATAACTCAACAATCACTGGCTCAGAGGCTAGGAGTTAGCCGTGTCTCTGTGACCAAATGGGAAAATGGGACAACGAAACCTGATGGTGAAAACCTTCATCAACTGGCTTTATCGTTATCCACTACGCCTGAATGGCTACTTTATGGCGAAGGTGACAAAGGAGCAGACGACACTCGCGTAATGCCATATATCAAATCACCGGTATCGGTGCCTATTATTTCAGCAGTTCAGGCAGGCCACTGGACGGAAAGCTATGCATGCTCAAGGATAACTGATGTGATTTCATGGACTCAGACGACAGCCGATGTTAGCGAAGAAGTTTTTGGGTTGGTTGTTCGGGGTGAGTCGATGACCAATCCTAACGGTTTACCATCTATACCAGAAGGTTCGATAGTTATCGTTGAACCTAATTATGGTCAGATTGATGATCTGTATGGGAAGATCGTGGTGGCCGTTCTGGATGGCTCTTCCGAAGCCACTGTAAAAAAATTGGTTTGGGATGGTCCCTATTCTTATTTAATGCCTCTAAACCCTGCCTTCAAACCTATTCCAATCGATGGTAATTGCCGAATTATTGGTAAAGTCGTCCAGATAACCCAGAACCTCTAAAGCCTCTGCACAAAGGCCAGCATGTAACTGCTGGCTTTTTTTTACCCCTACTGGTAACAATAGGTACATTTCCCACTTGACCAATCAGGTAACTAAAGGTACATTTATTCCATCAACAGCGAACAGGCAGGACGCCCACGAAGTAGCCGCCCCAGGCGTATGAAGATGGGGATGATTCGCAGGCATATGTGATGGGGAAAGTTATGAAAGGTATCGAACTGCAGCCAGGCATGCATTACCAAGCGGTTAATGAGGCTGAGATGGCTTTAATAAAACTACTGCTGGAAGACTCAATGGCCCTCCAGCAGTTAAAACCAAGCAAAAAAACAGCACAAAACATAAGGATTGCTGAATCAATGCTCAACAATAGGGTTGCTGTTGTTAATGGCTATGAAAAATGCAAAAAACTATGCGAGCAAAATTGTTAAAACTCGTCGCCGGGTTTTGGCGCAAATGGATCAAGCAGAGCTAAAGCCTGTTTGAATATTAATTCTTGCTTAGGTTCCAAACCACCACGGCCAATGCGTTCTTGGAGATACAAAATGTGCCCATTCATATCATCAGCATATTGGCCTTCGTTTCCTGAAATAGTAGTGACCAACCGAATTACGGCAAGTTCAATGGCTTTCAGACGTATTTCGAGTTCTTCATTAATCACAAAGTTATCCTCCTAATTGTAGATATTAAGAGGATACCACTGCCTCCTGAGGTGGAGAAGTAAACCAGGTACAACAACATGCCTTACATCCCTGTTCTGGCGGCCCGATTGTTTTCCGTTGGTGTCCTCGGTAACCGCCAGCTTTTTCAGGGTACATCGGTGAGCCTGCCGCCAATGCGGTTTGTGTGCTTACGAACGGATGACGCAGAGGTAGCGGGCTCTCCGATGTAATCGTGATGCTGTGTGTAGTCTTGGCGGTACCCGGATCTTCCAACCCCATCGGAGGAATGAAGATAATGTTCTGCCGCGGTACCGCCCTTTTTACACCACAGGGGAGCGCACTGGCGCATGACGGGCCCATAACCCAATCCATGCGTATGAGCCTGCAAGCTCAGTCAGTGCCCTCCCCTGTGATGTGGAGAATTTACTCAGTGGCCTGTGCAGAGGCTTAACCAGGAGAATTAACGTGAAAATTGCAAAACTGAAAAATGCCATTGTCTACCGTGCAGGTCTGCCTGCCGTAGGCGTTATTGATAAACACTTGGCTGAAATGCCTTACTCTGAAATCGGCGATACGGAGTTCGTGCGCTACAGCTTCGTTGAAAACCCGCTGACCGGTGAAGTCGTTACACCGATCGTTAACGGCTATGCCGTGTGCCTGCGAATTGATGAAAAAATTATCCCTAAGCCAGTTATCAGAAAAGAATCGCTATCGCGCATCAATTCTATCGAGAGTCGCCTGGGGCGGCGTATTTCGAAAAAAGAAAAACAGCAAATTATCGACACGGTAAAAGTCGACCTGTGCAAACAGGCCTTCGTGAAGACTTCACTGATTTATGGTCTGTACCACCAGGAAGAAAAGCTGTTGATGGTGAACACCACCAATAAAAATTATGCGGGGCTGCTGTGTGGAATGCTGGTTAAGGTTGTTGGCTCGGTAAAAACCGAAACCATCCATATCAGCAATGTTAAAAATGGCCTTACCGCACGCTTAACTAATTACATCGGCGGCGATACCGATGCCTTTGAAGGTTTTGAAGTAGGCAACGTCATTCAGCTTTCACGCCATGCTGATACTAAAGAGACGATCCGTTACTCAGCAGAGCACCAGGCAGTCATTGCCGAGGTCGAAGAAAGCCTCAAGAGCGGTTTTTGTGTCGACAGTATTGAACTGCTCAGCGGCGGAACGAGCTTTACTCTTACCGAAAACTTCCACTTCCGCCGCATTAATACCCAGAGCTCAGAATCTGACAGCGAAGATGATGTAGCATTTGCCTGGCGCCATGCTGCGGGTGTCGATTTATTCTTTATGACAGGCGTGATCAATAAGCTTTGCACCCTTCTCTCATATAAAGAACCGAGCGAAGAAGAACAACCACCAGCGGTTTAGTTAACCCCACGAATAAATTATTGCCTCCGGGCAAGGGATTCGTGCAACCAAAATTCAGCGCCGGTGCAGTGGCGCTCTTATTTAAGTGGAGAACTTAATGTCTTATATCCAGACCTTATCCGGGAAGCGTATCGACTTCCTGAACCTCAATCCCGACCAGATTGTGATCGAAGATATTGCAACGGCACTTTCTAATTGCTGCCGCTTCGCCGGGCACCTGCCTGAGTTCTACAGCGTGGCGCAGCACTCCGTTCTTACCAGCCTTTTGGTATCGGAAGAGTTCGCTCTCGAAGCGTTGCTTCATGACGCCCAGGAAGCCTACGTGTGCGATATCCCTTCGCCGCTTAAGCATCTTCTTCCGGACTACTGCAAGATGGAAAATTACGTCGAGTCAGTGATCCGCCGGAAGTTCGGTTTACCGGAAGCAGTAAGCGACCCTGTTAAGTATGCAGATCTGATCATGCTGGCTACCGAACGACAGGAGCTCGATATCCACGATGGATCGGAGTGGCCTGTGCTTGCTGGCATTCCTGTTACCAACCAGTTCACTATCAGCCCGCTTCGCCCTGGGCAAGCCTATGGCCTTTTCATGAAACGCTTCGCCGAGTTAACGGGGGTCACATGCGCTTAAACGATATGTCCACCAGCGAGCTGATCACTATTGCGCGCAACTATTCCGCCAGCATCAAAGAGATCGGCATCTATTCAGAACTGGTGAAAGAGATTACTACCCGGCTGGCGGCCAGCACAGCTGCTGCAAATGAAGGTTGTAAGCATGCTGCGCGAGCTGACGCGCTGGCGGCGGCCAATGGGCGGCTGGCGGCGGAGAGTGTGATGGTGAAGTCGAAGGGCGTCGAACTATGCAGCGAGGCAGCATCGGTTTATTCAAAGTACAACAAAACTCAGATGCCTGACCGCGATTTGGTTGATATGCAGACCATTCAGGAGATGCGCGACCTTATCAATGGTACGCCTGCAGCCGCGCTGGCAGAGATACAGGCGCAGGGCGTGGATGAAATGGCGTCCGTGTATCGCCAGTTTGCACAAGAAGACGGCTGCTCATGCAACATGCGGAGCAGCTACAACTTGACAGCCGAGCGCGCTGAACGTGTTGCTGTGTACATCCGTCGCAAAGGAGCTGCCTTATGAGCAAATCACTGAACGCACGCTGCATCCGCCGCTGGGAAGTTGAATTTAAAGGCCTTTGCGATTCGAAATATAGCCCCTACTGGCGTAAGTATCACTTGCGCGGCTACATACGCGAAGCTGCACTGACTACCGCTGATTGCATGGTTGACAGCCTGGCCTACAACAACGCTATGCATGATTTTTTCACCGAGAATGGCGACGATAGTGGCTGGTGCCCTGAGTTTGCGGGTTGGTACGACAGCGGGCGGCGTAAGAAATACCTCAAAGAAGCGCGTGACTATCTGAACGAAGATGCCACCACGGACGAAATCGACGAAGAAATCCAGAGCGAACTGGAGGCCTGGAATGACTAACACAAGAGCCGCAAGCGAAGCCCTTAACCGTGAAAGCTCCGGTTTAGAGGTGCAGGTGAAGCCGTTAAGTGAAGCCACATTACGCGAGCAAATTCGCCAGCAGCACGCCGAATGGTCACAGTCCACATTTGGCAGTGTTGGACCGGTCGGGCCACTTAAACACCTCAGCAAAGAAGCGCTGGAAGCCGCGGCGGAACCTAGCGACTTGTCCGAGTGGGCCGATATGCAGTTCCTGCTGTGGGACGCCCAGCGCCGCGCCGGTATCACCGACGAACAAATAACCCTGGCGATGATTGAAAAGCTCGCTGTGAACAAGTCTCGTCAGTGGCCCGAACCGAAAGATGGTGAGCCGCGGCTACACATCAAGCCTGAGCCATCCGAACCTGAACCATGCCCGCGCTGCGGAGTTCGCAGCAGTAGACCCAACGGCGAGCATTACTGCCATCCATCACGCAAAGGAGTAAGCCATGAATAAGGGAACCGAAGATGCCATCGACAAACAGGCGCTGCGTGAAGCGGCCATTCGCGCAGGTGGCGGAACATGGCTTTACATCCGGACATTATCACTTTCGAATGCCTACATTACCGATGAAAAAGGCTCGACAGTTATCAACTGCACTTCGGGTGATGTTCCTGCTAAGTGCGTAAATTTTATCGCCGCAGCTAATCCGGCCGCTGTGTTGGAACTGATAGCGGCGCTGGAGCAGACGCAGGCGCAATCATCAAAATGGCTTGAGGCCTACCACAAAGCCGTATCGATTGGTGCACGGTATGAAGAGCGCATAGCAGAGCTTGAGGCCAGAACGCTCACCGTGAAGCTGCCTACATTCGCAGGCTACAAGGTTCACATTGTCCGCGAACTACAGGCCGCGTTTCGTGAGAGCACCACGGGAGCCTGCGCCGCCGCTGGCATCAAATTGCAGATAGAGGGGGAGTGAGTATGGCTAAGTCATCAGACGTGCATGATCTGTTAAGCGCTTATCAAAAACAGGCCCGGAAGATACCCCCTAAGGGTATTTATGCCTCAAGGCGCCGTCAGGTTGAGGTGCAGGCGGCTCACACACGCAAGATAATGCGCAAGCGTCGGCGGTCAGTCGGCAAGTCAAATAAGCTCGGCTTTCGCCTTACGGCGGAAATGCGCGTAGCACTGATTTGCGATATGAATTTTTGGGCGCTGGTATGCCGTTCTAACCGTCAGAATGCCCGCTTGACTAAAGATGTTGACGCCGCTGGCACCGGTAAGAGGGAGGGCGAGTGATGTTATCAATCATCTACGCAGTTGTGATCATCGGTGTTGTGTGGCTGTGCTGGGCTAAGAGGGGTGAGTGAGATGTCCAGGTTATACAAAAATTGGTTCGTTCATAACGTTGTCGGTCATCCAGTCATGCAAATACTCAACATGCTGGGATGTAAAAAACTTGCGCGATATGTGCACGACGAGACAATTCCAGGTGAGGAGGCTTTATGAGCACACTAACAAAAGAATGGCTGTTGCAGTCAATTGCAGATCTGGAAAAAGAGTGCAATGCGATACCCAACGCTCAAAATCACGACGCGAATAATGCTCTGGAGGCAATGAAGCTGGCTCTGAGTGTGTTAGAAGCGCGGGCTGAGTTGCCTCTTCCGGATCCGCAGCAGCAAGGAGAAGTGGACATCGCAACAAAAGTGAAAGCGGCGCTGAGTAGAGAGGCTGGCAAACCAAAAAAGTAGATTACTGCTATTTGTGTCGAGAAGGTGCCCGTGGTGGATGTGGCACCTGTGCTTTTAAAGAGTAAACCGGGTGCAGCCGGATAACGTGGAGAATTAAGATGAACACTGTTTTTTTATTACTGGCCGAATACGGCACCCCAACTATCCCCCTTGCTGACGTGACAGAAAAGTATTTCGGGATGAAGCTATCCACGGCAGAAAAAAAGGCAGCTTTAGGTGATCTGCCGATAGCTACTTTTCGGGCTTCAGAAAGTCAGAAAGCGCCCCGGATGATTCATGTCCAGGACCTGGCCGATTACATCGATCAGCAGCGTAAAATTGGTAAAGAGCACTTAGAAAAAATGAAGGCCAGTTGAAGCCATGCCGCCAAAAAAGAGCCCGATTTAGGTTTATTAAAACTTATTAGGGCTTTTTATTTGCATTGCTCGGCACCCCAATAGCACCCCAAAGTGCCGCAAGCCCTTGTTATAAACAAAAAAAGCCCCAGCAAAGCGCCGGGGCCTGGTACAAGCAAACATCACATTGGGCGACATGATGCGCGGTTAAAAACTTTTTGCGCTCAGGCTGCCGTTTTTGCGGCAACCAGCAAGGCTTTCATCGTTGCCACCACGTCGCCATCAACGCAGTAGCGGTTAAACTCATCGGCTTCAGCATCTGCGCTCATCGATACGCCCGCTTTGCGGTAGCGCATGACAGAGGCAGCGGCCTGCCCTGCAGAGCTGTGCACCTCGTCAATCCCTTGTTCGACAAACTTCTGCAGGTTGCTCAGGCGCACCCCAGCACCCGCCATAATGATTGGAGCACGGGAATGTTGTTTTAGTTCCCTAAGGAGCGAAAGTCCTGATTCAGCATTCTGCTGCTGGCCGGAGGTGAGAATACGCGCAATGCCCAAATCGGTTAACTGCTCCAGAGCCAGAACGGGGTTATGGCACATATCGAAAGCGCGATGGAAGGTAACTGCCATGCCGCGGCTGGCGTCCATCACCTGCTGCATACGCGAAATATCGATATGCCCGTCTTCATCCAGCATCCCAATAACCAGGCCGGGATAACCCAGCTCGCGCACAAAGGCAATATCTTCAAGCATGGTGGCGAACTCGCGTTCGCTATAGCAAAAATCGCCGCCGCGAGGACGAATAATCGGGTGTACGGGAATCGAAATTAACTGTTTCACTTTTCGCAGCACGCCCGCTGAAGGCGTTAATCCCCCCTCTTTAGGCGCCGAGCATAGCTCAATGCGGTCCGCTCCGGCCTGTTCAGCCGTCAGGGCACAATCGATGCCATAACAACATATTTCCAGCTTAGTCATTGATTATTCCTTAAAAATGCTCTGTTTTTCGCTTGTGTCACGGGGTCAGAATGATAATCTGAAACAACGTTCTCAATGGGGTAATTTATCATGGCATTCAATTTTGACGAAGGGATCGACCGACGTCACAGCGACAGCGCGAAGTGGAATAAATATAGTAACGACGTACTGCCTATGTGGGTTGCTGACATGGATTTTCGCTCGCCATCGTGCATTCTGGATGCCCTTCACAGACGCGTGGAGCACGGCGTTTTCGGCTATGGCGACAGGCCCCATGACCTCATCGACGTAGTGGTCGAACGTATGGCCAGCCGCTATCAGTGGCAGATAAAACCTGAGTGGATCGTTATTCTTCCGGGTATTGTTGCAGGATTGAATCTCAGCGTCCGGGCCTTTACCGACGCCACCGAGGCGACCATCGCGCCAACGCCTGTCTATCCGCCTTTTAAGAAATCCTCGGCTTTTGCACAGCGTCCACAGCTTAGCGCCCCGCTTCAGCTTGAAAAAGGCCGCTGGACAATGGATTTACCGTCGCTTGCCTCATCGCTCAGCGGCCAGGAAAAATTGCTGATGCTGTGTAATCCGCAAAATCCCGGCGGCACGGTCTACCGTCGCGAAGAGCTTGAGTGGCAGCTGGCGTTCGCGCAGCAGCATGATTTGATTGTCTGTTCCGATGAAATTCACTGCGATCTGCTGCTCGAGCCGGGCGTTAAACATATTCCTTTCGCCACCCTGAGCGCGGATGCGGAGCAGCGTTCCATCACGCTGATGTCTCCTTCCAAAACGTTTAATATTGCAGGGCTGGGCGCATCCATTGCCATTATTCCCGATGCGGAATTGCGCAAGCGCTTTAACCGAACCCGCGAAGGCATTGTACCGAGCGTAGACGTGCTGGCGTTAACCGCAGCCACAGCCGCCTGGCGCGACGGCGAACCGTGGTTACAGGAACTGCTGGCGTATTTATGCCGCAACCGCGATAGGCTCGTTTCCGCCGTCAATGATATACAAGGTCTGGAGATGGCCGCCCCGGAAGCAACCTATCTGGGATGGGTTGATGCAAGCAAGCTTGCCGTAGAGAACCCGACGCTGTTCTTCCAGAAAGCCGGGCTGGGCTTCTCGCCTGGCGCAGATTTTGGCGCAGCAAAATTTGTCCGGATAAACTTTGGCTGTACTCAGGCGACGCTTGAAGAGGCGATTATCCGAATGAAGGCGGCGGTCAGCACGCTATAGAGGCAAACCCCGCCATGCGGGGTTACTCCTGTTCGCTGGCGACGATCTCTTCGATACTCCACGGATGGAATTTGATCGTGACTTTGCCATCGGTAACCGCAAGCGTTGGATTCGGTAAACGCTCACGCTCACCTTTTGGCGAACTGGTTTTCACGGATATGCCCGTCTGGCGTAAACCGGCATCGGACATCAAATCCAGCGCGCGCGCATTGAGCGTCTGTGGGTCACCCGGCAGCACAATTTCAACATGCTCCCAGCCTTCGTGCGGATAGCGTTTCTCACCCGGCCACGGCAGCTCAACAACGGTAAACTTCCAGTGCTCAACGCATACCGGTTCGTCGAGGCGGAACAGGCAGATTGGCCGATCGTTGATGATATTTTCCGCCAGCAGCGTTCCACATTTTTCGAGTCCGCGACGCCAGCGCTCTGCCGTAGCGTTCTGATGGCAGCGCAGCGAAATATGATCGGCATCAAGCGGTGCAATCTCCAGATCCAGACGCGTAGCAAGTTCCGCTAAAGCTTGAGTAAAGCGCGGGAGATCCGCTGAAATATCCTTCAGTTCTGCAATTGTCTGCCAGTTGGCCATGGGTCGTCCTCTGAATTACTAAGGGGCTTAATCTACCTTTTTCCGCCACCCTCACCAACACCCCTGCACGGTGAATTGAACGAATGGTTATTCACTATACCGTTGATAGTAGTTCAGGGCGCGCAGGACAAGGCTTTTGCTGACGAGGGCGGAAAAATAAAGTTATACTTACGCCCTTATTTTATCCCCCACGATACGGCTGCCGTAGCGTCATGGCGGCCCAAAGCAAAATGTAAGGTATCCCGGTGAATATTCAGGCTCTTCTCTCAGATAAAGTCAGTCAGGCCATGGTTGCCGCAGGTGCGCCTGCGGATTGCGAGCCGCAGGTTCGCCAGTCAGCCAAAGTCCAGTTCGGCGACTATCAGGCCAATGGCGTGATGTCTATCGCCAAATCGCTGGGCAAGCCGCCACGACAAGTCGCAGAAGCCGTTATCAACAGCCTGGACCTGACCGGGATTGCCAGCAAAGTTGAGATCGCCGGCCCTGGTTTTATCAATATTTTCCTCGATCCGCAATTCCTGGCGAAAAACGTTGATGCGGCTGTCGCCTCCGATCGTGCAGGCGTGAATACCGTTGTGCCACAAACGATTGTCGTCGATTACTCCGCGCCAAACGTGGCGAAAGAGATGCACGTCGGCCACATCCGCTCCACGATCATTGGCGATGCGGCGGTGCGTACTCTGGAATTCCTCGGCCATAACATTATTCGTGCCAACCACGTGGGCGACTGGGGTACGCAATTCGGCATGCTGATTGCTTATCTCGAAAAGCAGCAGCAGGAAAACGCCGGTGAAATGGCGCTGGCCGATCTCGAAGAATTCTATCGCGCGGCGAAGAAACACTACGATGAAGACGAAGCCTTTGCGGAACGCGCACGCGGTTACGTGGTGAAGCTGCAGGGCGGCGATGAATACTGCCGTGAAATGTGGCGCAAGCTGGTCGACATCACCATGGCCCAGAACCAGAAAACCTATGACCGCCTTAACGTCACCCTGACCCGCAAAGACGTGATGGGTGAAAGCCTCTATAACCCAATGTTGCCGGGCATTGTGGCGGACCTGAAAGAAAAAGGTCTGGCGGTAGAAAGCGAAGGCGCAACCGTGGTCTTCCTGGACGAGTTCAAGAACAAAGACGGCGACCCGATGGGCGTTATCATCCAGAAAAAAGATGGCGGCTACCTTTACACCACCACCGATATCGCTTGCGCAAAATATCGTTATGAAACCCTGCACGCCGACCGCGTGCTGTATTTCATCGACTCCCGCCAGCACCAGCACCTGATGCAGGCGTGGACCATCGTGCGTAAAGCCGGTTACGTGCCGGATTCCGTTACATTAGAACACCAGATGTTCGGCATGATGCTGGGTAAAGACGGCAAGCCGTTTAAAACCCGTTCAGGCGGCACCGTAAAACTGACCGATCTGCTGGATGAAGCAATGGAACGCGCACGCAATCTGGTGGCGGCGAAAAACCCGGATATGCCTGCCGCTGAGCTGGAAGCGCTGGCAAATGCGGTGGGGATTGGCGCGGTAAAATACGCCGATCTCTCTAAAAGCCGTACCACGGATTATATCTTCGACTGGGACAACATGCTGGCCTTCGAAGGCAATACCGCGCCGTACATGCAATACGCCTATACCCGCGTGCTTTCCGTATTCCGTAAAGCCGATATCGACGAGGCTGAACTGCTGAAAGCGCCAGTGGTAATTACGGAAGATCGTGAAGCGCAGCTAGCCGCACGCCTGCTGCAGTTTGAAGAAACGCTGAACGTTGTCGCCCGCGATGGCACGCCGCACGTGATGTGCTCTTATCTGTACGATCTGGCCGGCCTGTTCTCTGGCTTCTACGAGCACTGCCCTATTCTCAGCGCTGATTCTGAGCAGGCGCGCAACAGCCGCCTGAAACTGGCCCTGCTGACGGCGAAAACCCTGAAGCTGGGTCTGGATACGCTGGGTATTGAAACCGTCGAGCGTATGTAACGGCAAAAGCCCGCATAGCGGGCTTTTGCTTCAGGTTTTGAGCGTGACAGGTGCCCCTCATTTGAGGGGCATTTTTTACATATAGACGCGCAGGTACTCGCCCAGACAAAGGATCGCCATCGCCTGGCCGTAAGGCATGGAGGTCAGTGGGATCTGGCGATAAAAGTCCAGATTACCGCCCATTCCCGTGCCGAACGAAACCTGCAGCAGCTCGCCTTCTGCAGAGATATTTTCCACAATGCCTTTTACCGCCTTCTCCGCCACTTCTTTGTAGTGCTGGCTGAGATAGCGTTTACGGATGCCTTTCAGGATGCCATAGGCAAATCCTGCGGTTGCCGAAGCCTCCAGGTAAGAGTGCGGATCGTCGAGCAGCGTATGCCACAGGCCGCTGTCATCCTGGCATTCGGCAAGGGCTGCGACCTGATTTTCCAGCACCTGCACCAGATAACGGCGCACCGCGTTATTTTCCGGCAAGTCCACCAGTTCAAGGAAATCCGGGATAACGATAGTCAACCAGCTATTACCGCGGGCCCAGCGGGCGTTGGCAAAGTTATGGTTGCCTGCATAACTCCAGCCGTGGAACCACAGCCCGGTCTGTCTGTCCATCAGGTTCTGCACGTGCAGCAGGAACTGATAGGTCGCCTCTTCGACGTATTCCGGACGATTCAGCAATTTACCGATTTTCGCCAGCGGCAGTACGGTCATCATCAGCGTGTCGTCCCACATCTGCTGATGGTTCTCTTCCGCCAGCGTAATGTGCTGCATGCCGCCGTGTTCGGTGCGCGGCATTTCGTACATCGCCCACTCGGCCCAGCTCTCCAGCCACGGCAGGTAAGACGGATCGCGCGTTTCTTCGTAGCGATAAGCGAGCGTCAGGAACGGCGCCATGGTGTTGACGTTTTTGGTGGTTGCCCCTTCGGCGAAACGGTCGGCAAACCAGCCGTCAATAACGTCGCGCATTTTCGCATCGCCCGTCTGGCGGTAATACTGATACATGCCGTACAGCCCGACGCCGTGCGTCCACTCCCAGCCTGCCCAGCCTTTGGTATCGATGACGCGGCCATCGTCCAGGCGCAGCAGGAACTGGCCGCTTTCATCCTTAATAGTGATCAGGTTGTCCGTCACCTTATGGATCAGGGATTTAAGTTCATCCCGGGCAATGAAGCGCTCCGGCTGACACAGTAGCGGGCTGTGCTTAACGGGGTAAATAATCATTAGCTTAACCTCTGAGTAGGGTTCGAATTCATGGCTGCGGCCTGTTTCAGGTTCGGCGCGGCGGGCTTGTCATGGTTGAGGTAACCAATATTGTTGTTACCCCAGAGATTTTCATAAGGCATACCCGCCAGCATTTCGACGGTGGCGCGGGCTTGCGGCGTGATATCTTCCGGCACCGCGCGGTTGGCAAGCCGCATTTTCGCAGTCTCCTCACGCAGCACGCTGTGCGTTTGCAGATCGAGCTTAAAGCGCAGGGAAATAAGGAAACCGCAAGCCAGCACGCCAACCGTGCCAAAGCTTAAAATCATCAAAATGGTGTGGCTTACCGCAGGAGGCTGGGTCGCCTGGCCGGAGACAAAACCGGAGAGCTGCATTACGATACCCACCAGCATGACCGCCCCGGCCTGAGAAGCTTTACGCGTCAGCGTCATTATGCCCGCGAAGATCCCCTCACGACGCTGACCGGTGATCACTTCATCCACGTCAGCGATATAGGTGTAGGTGTTCCAGGGCACATAGTTGATACCGCCACGTCCCAGACCCGCGATGGCGGAAACCAGCAGCATCAGCGAGAACACATCGCTTAATCCTGCGTAGTACAGCACCGCGAAAGAAACGGAACTCAGACCGAACAGCACGACCACCATGCGATACGACGGTGCCGGACCATACTTAATACACAGCGGGATCATGCCGATAACGGCGATAAACTGCAGAATTGCCATGGTGCCCAGCAGGTTTGAGGCAACGGATGCACTCTGCATCAGCACGAAGACCACGTAATAGGTGAATACGGCGTTGAACACGTCCTGCGCAATATAGCCGCCCAGATACATGCCAAGATGCTGACGAAAGATCTTGATCCGTAGCGTGGAGGTTAACTCAATATTCAGGCGCTTCATGCTCTGGGCAAACGTCAGGGTTTTCTTCTCTTCTTCGGCGCGCAGCGCGGCTTCCGTCCACTCGGAGCGTGGTCGCTCCCAGGTGAAGATCCACACCAGGGTCAGAACGATGGCGCACAGCGTGGCGAACACAAGGCTTGCGTAGAAGAAAGATACCGCGTTGTCTTTGCCGAAGTGGTTCAACAGAATACCCGGCAGGAACGCCGCCAGAATAGCCGAGAGCTGCGCCATAGAAATACGCGCGCCGGAGAACTTCGTTTTCTGTTTAAAATCATCGGTCATTTCCGGCACCAGCGTTTCGTAAGGCACCAGAATCATGGTATAGACCACGTCAAAAATCAGGTAGGTTACCAGGTAATACCAGTAGCTCATCTCCCCTACCCACATAAAGCTGTAGCTGAAGACCAGCGGTATGCCGAGCAGAATAAAGAACTTACGGCGGCCAAAGCGCCTGCCAGCCCAGGTGGAGCCAAAGTTATCGGTTAAAAAGCCCATCAGCGGGCTGACCACGGCGTCAAGCACCCTTGCCAACGCAAAGATAAAGGTAGCCTCAATCGGCGTGAGCCCGCAGAAAGTGGTATAAAAATAGAGCAGCCAGGCCGCCGTCAGGGCTGTCGTCCCGGCCCCCAGGAAGTCACCCGATCCGTAGGCGAGATAATTCGCCAGTCCAATTTTACGTTTTATCATTGCCGTCAACCCCGTTGCTTTTGTTATGGGAGATTGCAAGTCATGGCCTCAAACGGGCCTGCGAGAAATCCTTCACGGCTAAAGTAAAATGATGGGGCGTGAGAAACCTTTACCTCTTTGCCACCCCTTTATCGATGCTGGCAAAATTACAAAGAGTCTCCACATCCGCATCCCGGTTTATA
Organism: Buttiauxella sp.; assembly: GCA_032051265.1. Lineage (GTDB taxonomy): Bacteria > Pseudomonadota > Gammaproteobacteria > Enterobacterales > Enterobacteriaceae > Dryocola. The sequence continues at coordinate 755,610 of DAMBYU010000001.1, read as the reverse complement.
AAACAAGGGTTTATTTTTATCAAAAGATGGGACTGAAAATGAGAGGTGAAGACGAGAATGCCGCAACGAAAGTGCGGCATTGAACGGGAGTTTCGAGTGGCGCTCTAACGGTAGTTCACAATTACCTGATTACTCTGCACGCGCAACGGCGGGAAAATTTTTCCGCCGCCCGGCACTTCCCAGACAAAACGCAGCGGCTCTCCGGCTGCCACATTGGTTAAGCCACGCGTCGTGCCGCTCTGCCCCTCTATTGGCACGCAGCGTGACACCGAACAGAGCTTGACGAGCAGTCCGCCAGGCGTTGGGCCATTCAACTTATAACGCCAGGCGACAAGGGTCATTAAGCCGCTAACCGGCTGAGACGGCGCCAGCGCCCGGGATGAAGCAGCAACGCCGCGATTGCCGAGCGTCGCCCCCATACCGCTGGCCTGCCAGCTACCTTCACCGGCGGCCTGAGCGAACAAAGGCAAGAGCGCAAGCGCCAGCAGCCAACGCATTATTTCGCTCCTATCGTTGCGGTCATACGGATGTTGCGGTTGTCTGACAGCTCAAGGCTTGAAAGCACCACCAGCTGCGGCAGGCTGCGGCGCAGGAAGCGTGCCAGTAACGGACGCAGCGCATGGTTAACCAGCAGCACCGGCGGCGCGCCCAGCATCTCCTGACGCTGCAACGCTTCCTGGCTTTGCTCCAGCAGTCGATCCGCAAGACCAGGCTCCAGCCCGCTGCCGCCCTGTAAAGCCTGCAGCAACAGACGCTCCAGCGCGGTATCCAGCCCGATAACCTGTACTTCTCCCGTGCCCGGGAACCAGAGCTGGGTAATGGCACGGCCTAAAGCCACGCGCACCACGGCGGTTAATTCATGCGGATCGCTTTGTATCGGCGCATGTTCAGCCAACGTTTCCAGAATCGTGCGCATATCACGAATCGGGACCTTCTCAGCGAGCAGGTTCTGCAGCACCTTGTGCAGCGTGGTCAGCGTCACAACCGCCGGCACCAGGTCTTCGGTCAGCTTCGGCATCTCCTGGGAGACGCGATCGAGTAACTGCTGCGCTTCCTGGCGGCCAAACAGCTCAGGCGCGAACTGGCCAATCAGGTGGTTAAGGTGTGTCGCCACAACCGTGCTTGCCTCAACGACGGTAAAGCCCTGGATCTGCGCCTGCTCTTTAAGCGCGCTTTCAATCCAGGTCGCCGCCAGGCCAAAGGCCGGATCGATTGTCGTCTCGCCAGGCAAGCTGCCGGCAGCGGTCCCCGGATTAATCGCCAGCCAGCGTCCTGGATAAGCCTCACCGGCGCCGATTTCCACGCCCTTCATCAGGATGCGGTAACGCGCCGGCGGCAGATCCATATTGTCGCGAATATGCACCACCGGCGGCAGGAAGCCCATCTCCTGCGCGAACTTCTTACGAATACTGCGGATACGGCCAAGCAGCTCGCCGTCCTGCTGGAAATCCACCATCGGGATCAGGCGATAGCCCACTTCCATCCCCAGCGAATCTTCGAGCTGAACGTCGTTCCAGGTCGCCTCCACGGCCTGTGGATTCTCCGGTGCTTTCACCGGCGCCGGTGCCTCGGGTGCGGCCATCTGACGTCCGCGCATCCACCACGCCAGACCTAACAGCGCGACTGTAAACAGCAGAAACACAAAGTTCGGCATGCCCGGCACCATGCCGAGCAGGCCCAGAACGGCAGCGCTTAACAGCATCACACGTGGATTGTTGAACAGCTGGGTAACCATCTGCTCGCCGACGTCCTGATCGGTCGCCACGCGGGTCACGATTACGCCTGCCGCGGTGGAGATAACCAGCGCCGGGATCTGCGCCACCAGGCCGTCACCGATAGTCAACAGCGTGTAGCTTTCCGCCGCCGCGCCCACGGCCATATCGTGTTGCAGCACGCCGACCAGCAGGCCGCCGACCACGTTAATCGCCATGATCATCAAGCCCGCCACGGCATCGCCGCGCACGAACTTACTCGCCCCGTCCATCGAACCGTAAAAATCCGCTTCCTGGGTCACTTCAGAACGGCGTTTTTTAGCTTCGTCTTCGCCAATCAATCCGGCGTTAAGATCCGCGTCAATCGCCATCTGCTTGCCTGGCATCCCGTCAAGCACGAAGCGCGCGCCAACTTCGGCGATACGCCCCGCACCTTTGGTGATAACCATAAAGTTGATGATAACAAGGATGATAAATACCACGATACCGATAGCGAAGTTACCGCCAACCAGAAAGTGGCCAAAGGCTTCCACCACGTGCCCCGCAGCGCCCGCGCCGGTGTGGCCCTCCATCAGAATGATACGCGTTGAAGCGACGTTCAGCGCCAGGCGCAGCAGCGTGGTAAACAGCAGGATGGTCGGGAATGCGGCGAACTCCAGCGTTTTCTGGGTGAACATCGCCACCAGCAGCACCATGATCGACAGGGCGATGTTAAACGTGAACAGCAAATCAAGCACAAACGCCGGCAGCGGCAGCACCATCATCGACAGGATCAGCAGGATAAGTATCGGCCCGGCAAGAATTTGCCATTGCCCGGATTTCATGCTGGCAGGCAGACGCAATGTCGCTAGCAAATTAGCCATCGGAGTCCTTCTCATTTGCAAAGTCCAGTGCTTCTGGCACCGGTAGATTTTCAGGTTTTTTCGGGATTAAGCCGCCCGCCACGCGCCAGCGACGCAGCTGCCAGACCCAGGCCAGCACTTCCGCCACGGCGGAATACAACTGCCCCGGAATTTGCTGACCGATTTCAGCGTGGCGGTAAAGCGCACGGGCAAGCGGCGGTGCTTCAAGCACCGGAATACGGTTTTCGTTGCCGATTTCACGAATGCGCAGCGCAACGAGGCCGGCACCTTTAGCCAGCACTTTCGGTGCGCTCATTTTTTTCTCGTCGTACTGAAGCGCCACCGAATAGTGCGTCGGGTTAGTGACAATAACGTCGGCTTTAGGCACATCGGCCATCATACGGCGGCGAGCAATGGCACGCTGTTGCTGGCGGATACGCCCTTTTACATGCGGGTCGCCCTCCTGCTGCTTATACTCGTCGCGAATATCCTGGCGGCTCATACGTAATTTTTTGAGATTGCTAAAAATCTGGAAAAAAACATCGAACCCCACCATCGGGATCAGGCCCATCACAATCAGCAAACCGCAGGCCGCCACCATATCCAGCGCATGACGCAGCGCGGCGATGGGCGGCTCGCTCATCAGCCGCATCATATCCGGCCAGTTGTGCCACAAATACCAGGCGGTTACCGTCCCTACCAGCATGGCTTTCATAAAAGCCTTCAGCAGCTCGGAACCCGCCTGGGCTGAGAAAAGGCGCTTAAGGCCGGGCAGCGGATTAAGCTTGCTGAACTTGAAAGCGATAGATTTACCGCTAAACAGCAGGCCGCCAAGCAGCATAGGCGCGGCTATCGCCACAATCACTAACCCGCTCATCAGCGGCAGCAGCGCCCACACGGCCTGTTTAATCAGCAAACTTATCTGATTCACAATCAGACGCGGGTCGTTAATGATGTTGTGATCAAAGTGCAAACCGGCAGATAACATGGCGGCAAGCTGGCGCGCCAGCGGCTCGCCGCCCATCCAGATGATGCTCAGGCCAGCCAGCACCATCAGCAAAGAGGTTAATTCGCGGGAACGGGGGATCTGCCCATCCTCACGCGCTTTCTCAAGTCGGTGGGGTGTGGGGGCTTCTGTTTTTTCCTCGTCGCTCTCTTCAGACACCGCATCAGTCTCGTGGCCGCAATTTCAGGCATAGCATGCCAGAGCGCCGGTGGGCTAATGGGGGGAAAATAGGGGGATTTGTGCGTCTGTTTGTGGCGTTGGAGCGCCCTCACCCCTGCGGGTGAAGGCATTTAAAAACTTAAAACCCTAAGCTATCCAGCAAATCATCAACCTGATCCTGGCTTGCGACCACGCCTGCGGCGGTTGCATCCATTTGCGGGCCGTTGAGCAGGCCTTCGTTGACGCGTTTAGCACGCGCGTCCGGCTCGGGCATATTCTCCAGCAGCACCATCAACAGCTGGCGCTCAATCTCCTGGATAACGTCCATCATGCGTTTGATAACCTGACCGGTCAGATCCTGGAAATCCTGCGCCATCATAATTTCCAGCAGCTGCGCGTTGGTGAAGCTTGTGTGTTCCGGCACGCCCGCAAGGTAACTACGGGTATCGGTCACCAGCTCTTTTGCATCGCTGAGCTCGATAGGATTTTCGAACCAGGCATCCCAGCGCCCGGTTAACGCTTTCGCGCCGGACTCCAGTTTGTTCTGGTGCGGCTGAGAAAGCTCAACGCAGTTCAGCGCACGTTCGGCGGCCTGGGCGGTCATCTGGACGACGTAGTCCAGGCGGTCACGGGCGTCAGGAATCGCTTCCGCCGCTTCGGCAATCGCCTGATCCAGACCGAGTTCACGCAGGCTGTCGCGCAGCATGCGAGTCAGGCTGCCAATGCGCGCAATGATATCGTTGGGCGTTGGATGTAACTCCATCGCCGGGTTTGTCGATGAGTGCATATGCCCCTCCTTACATGCCAAGCTTTTCGAAGATCTTGTTAAGCTTCTCTTCCAGGGTCGCGGCGGTAAATGGCTTCACTACGTAACCGCTGGCCCCGGCCTGCGCTGCTGCGATGATGTTCTCTTTTTTCGCTTCCGCTGTGACCATCAGTACCGGCATGGCCGCCATGGCGCCATTTGCACGAATGGTTTTCAGCAGCTCAAGACCATCCATGTTAGGCATGTTCCAGTCAGAGATAACAAAACCAAAACCGCCAGCCTGCAGCTTGTTCAGCGCATCCACGCCATCTTCCGCTTCTTCGACGTTGTTAAAACCCAGCTCTTTAAGCAGGTTACGTACGATGCGACGCATGGTAGAAAAATCATCCACTACCAGAAACTTAAGCTCTTTGTCTGCCATAAAATCCGGGCTCCTTTGTTAAATACGTATTGCCTGTCCGGCGCTAATTTTCGCCAGCATTTGCAGGCTTACCTGGCTTAAATCGACCACTTCGCTGACGCCACCGCTATTGATGGCCTCACGCGGCATGCCGAACACCACACAACTTGCTTCATTTTGGGCCAGCGTCCATGCGCCGGCCTGGTGCATCGCCAGCATACCGGCGGCACCGTCATTACCCATTCCGGTGAGGATCACGCCTACGGCATTGCGTCCGGCAAATTTCGCCACCGAATGGAACAGTACATCCACGGCCGGGCGATGCCGGTTCACGGGCGGACCGTCATGTAATTTGATTTGATAGTTTGCGCCGCTGCGCGACAGCTCCATGTGCTTATCACCGGGCGCAATATAGGCGTGTCCGGGCAATACGCGTTCGCCATCTTCTGCTTCTTTCACCGTAATCTGGCACAGCTTGTTCAGACGTTCGGCAAAAGAGCGGGTAAAACCAGGCGGCATATGCTGAGTAATCAACACGGCCGGGCTTGAAAGCGGCAGCGGTTGCAGCACATGTCGAATCGCCTCCGTCCCGCCGGTTGAAGCACCGATAGCAATCAGCTTTTCGGAACTCAGTAACGGGCCGGCTTTTAGCTGCGCGGGAGCGGCTGCAGGCGCGCGGGCCGCCAGTTTCGCTTTCGCCGCGGTACGGACTTTTTCGGCGATCGTTTCGCTGTAAGCGAGCATGCCTTCACGAATGCCCAGCTGCGGCTTGGTGACGAAATCTATCGCCCCCAGTTCGAGCGCGCGCAGCGTCACTTCCGAGCCTTTTCCCGTCAGCGATGACACCATGACTACCGGCATCGGACGCAGGCGCATCAGCTTTTCGAGAAAGTCGAGGCCGTCCATGCGCGGCATTTCCACATCCAGCGTCAGAACGTCCGGGTTAAACTTTTTGATCAGATCGCGGGCAACCAGCGGGTCTGGCGCCGTGGCGACCATTTCCATATCGCTGTGACTGTTAATAATTTCTGTCATGATCTGGCGCATCAGGGCGGAGTCATCAACGGACAGCACTCTTATTTTTGTCATGATCTTTCCTTACTCAGCCCGTAGACCGTCTGACCACGCAGCCAGAACTCACGACTGAGATTACTGAAATTCTCTGAATGCCCGGCAAACAATAAGCCACCTGGTTTTAACAAGGGTACAAAGCGGCTTAAAATGTCTTGCTGTGTCGTTTTGTCGAAATAAATCATGACGTTGCGACAAAAAATAGCGTCAAAAGGTCCCGCAATTGACGCCTGTTTATCCAGCAAGTTAACCGTCCCGAATTCAACATGGTTAGCCAGTTCGCTTCTGACCCGCACCAGCCCTTCATGTGGGCCGGTTCCACGCATGAAATAGCGCTGCATCTGCTGGGAAGAGAGCGTTTTCAGCTCCTCCTGGCGATAGACGCCGCTTTGCGCCTTTTCCAGCACCTGGGTGTCGATGTCGCTGGCAAACACTTTCCAGCGGCCCGGCGCCATGCCCAACACGTCAGCGAGCGTGATAGCGATGGAGTACGGCTCTTCACCTGTGGAAGCCGCAGCGCTCCAGACGCGATACTCGCCGTTGCGCTTACGGGCATGGTCGGCGAGCACCGGGAAGTGGTGACCTTCACGGAAAAACGCCGTCAGGTTAGTGGTCAGCGAATTCACAAACGCCTGCCACTCCGCGCTGTTGGCATTCGACTCCAGCATGCCCAGGTAGCGCCCAAAATCATCAAGTCCTAATGTACGCAGGCGGCGAACCAGGCGGTTGTAAACCATATCCCGCTTGTGGTCGGCCAGCACAATCCCTGCGCGTTGGTATATCAATTGACATATCCGACGAAAATGCGTGTCGGACAGCGGTAGACGCTGTGTCATCTGTAACATTAATGACGTTTGTCCGAAGGACCGTGGTGATGTCATAGCGCCTTCTCAGTCACAATCAAGGGGTGGCCAGCACCCCGGAGGTTTCGAATTCCCCGGTTTCACGTTGCTCTTCAACGATTGCCAGGTTAAACACAGAGACTACACCGGTTAAATGTTCAGCCTGGTTGGCCAGTGCATCGGTCGCGCTCGCGGCTTCTTCGACTAAGGCGGCGTTTTGCTGCGTGACCTGATCCATCTGGCTTACTGCCTGAGCAACCTGCTCAATTCCCCGGCGCTGCTCATCCGACGCCGAAGCAATTTCTCCCATGATGTCGTTCACCTGCGTTACAGAACGCACGATTTCGGCCATCGTGGTGGCTGCGGTGTCCACCAACTGCGAGCCCTGTTGCACGCGGTCAATCGACTCTTCGATCAGCACTTTGATCTCTTTCGCCGCCTGGGCGCTGCGGCTTGCCAGGTTGCGTACTTCGCCTGCCACCACCGCAAATCCACGACCTTGTTCACCGGCGCGGGCGGCCTCAACGGCGGCGTTCAGCGCCAGGATGTTAGTCTGGAAAGCAATGCCGTCGATAACGCTTGTGATATCGCCAATTTTTTGCGAGCTTCCGGCAATATCATGCATGGTCCGCGCTACGTTTGCGGCCTGTTGCCCGCCCTGCTTCGCCGTATCTGCTGCGCTGCGGGAGAGCTGTGCGGCCTGACGAGCGTTATCGGCGTTCTGACCGACGGTTGCCGTTAGTTGCTCCATGCTGGCGGCGGTTTCAGCAAGCGAAGCAGCCTGCTGTTCGGTACGCGCAGAAAGATCGTTGTTGCCAGCGGCAATTTCGGCGATGCCGGTATGCATGGCGCTGCTGCCCTGTCGTACTTCTGTCACCGTCTCTTTGAGCGAATCCTGCATGTTCTTCAGGCTGTGGAAAATCTCGGAGATTTCGTTGCGCCCGTATACCGCAATCGGCTTCGCCAGATCGCCCGCGGCAATGCGGTCAAAGTGATTACGCACAATCGCCAGCGGCTGCACGATCATCTTGCGCGACCAGGCAAGCGAGCCAAGCAGCATTACAATGGCGATCACCGCCATGGTGATGAAAATTACCGCCGAGATATGGTAATTTTTCTCGCTGTCACCGCTTGCCGCCGCCACGATATCGTTGATGCTTTGCTGCCAGGCATTGAAGTTGGCGTCAAAAACATCCTGCGATTTCTGAATCGGCGCGCTCAGAAAATCCGATAGCTGGTTGCTTTCAAGCCAGGTAGCCTGATGCTGCAGATCGTCGCGATAGGTGGCGTAACTTTGTTTGGTTGACGCCAGCATTTCCTCACCCTCTTTGCCAGCCGCCGGGATCGCAAGGAACTGGTTAAACAGCATATCTGCCTGTTTCAGGCTGCCCCGCGCGTTCGCCATCAGACGCTTAATGTCCTCCTGCGGATAGCTGAGCGCCGTTAGCGTACCGGCACGGCTTAAGGCTGTGCTGGCCTGTAACAAAGCTGCACGGCTTTGGGTTAACGTATCGCGCTGTTGATTACTCGCCTCGACCATTTTCAGGTTCTGGAAATCGTCACGAAAAGCCCAGAAGGACAAACCATTACTACCAATCTGCAGCAGGCCACAGAGAATCAATATCAGGAACAGGCTGGTCGAAATTCGGATACGGTTTAACATCAAAGCTTCCCTCGTCCGGCACGTCTGCCGGCGTTCATGTGTGGTCAGAAATGGTGATTAGAATGTTTCCCAGTTATCATCCCCGCCGGCGATTGCCGGTTTACGCGGAGATAAAGTCGCAGCGCTGGCCGTCGTGACGGCAGGTGCTGCGGTAATACGTTGAGTTGTTCCTTCAGTTTTCAGACGGAAAGCCGCAACGGACTGGGTCAGCAGGCTGGCCTGCTCCTCCAGTGCTGCAGCCGCGGAAGCAGATTCTTCAACCAGCGAGGCGTTCTGCTGGGTGACCCGGTCCATTTCAGAAACCGCCAGCGCAACCTGGTCAATACCACGGCTTTGCTCGTCGGAAGCAGAAGCGATTTCTCCCATGATGTCAGTCACGCGAGTCACGGCGCTGACGATATCGCTCATGGTTTCCCCCGCGCTTTCTACCAGTACGGAACCGGTATCGACACGGGAAACGGAATCTTCAATCAGGGATTTGATTTCTTTGGCGGCCTGCGCGCTACGGCTTGCCAGATTACGTACCTCGCCTGCCACTACCGCAAATCCACGTCCTTGTTCGCCGGCACGCGCGGCTTCTACCGCTGCGTTAAGGGCAAGGATGTTAGTCTGGAAGGCAATGCCGTCGATAACGCTTGTGATATCGGCGATCTTTTTCGAAGAGCCGGCGATTTCATGCATGGTTTTCACCACGCCATCGACAACTTTCCCACCGCGTGAAGCCGTTTCGGAGGCGCTTAACGCCAGCTGCGAAGCCTGACGGGCATTATCAGCATTCTGCTTCACCGTAGCGGTAAGCTGCTCCATGCTGGCTGCGGTTTCTTCAAGCGAGGCGGCCTGCTGCTCGGTGCGCGATGAGAGATCGTTATTGCCGGCGGCAATTTCCGTGGCACCGCTGTAAATAGCGTCGGAACCCTCGCGTACGCTGCCTACGGTAATAATCAGCTCCTGCTGCATATGCTGTACGCTTGCCGTCAACTCGCTTATCTCGTTGCGGCCTTTTACCACCACGCTTTCCGTCAGGTTGCCGTTAGCAATTTCACGAATGTGGCCGATAACGACGGCTAACGGTGTCAGGAGAATATTGCGTATCCCGAACCATACCAGCACGATTACCGCAGCAAGGGCTAAGGCGAGGCCCCCGATCTGCCATTTGGCAAAGTTGTAATCATTGCTGCTGGTCAGGTAAGTCTGTGCGTAGAGACGGTCGTTGAGCGCAAGGTACTGCTGGAAGGCTTTTTCAAGCGCGTTTTGCATGCCCTGTGTTGGCTGAGCGAAATAGGCATCCAGATTGCCGCTTTCCAGGAAGCCGATAAGCTCGCTCAGTGCCCGATGATAATTTTGATAATCGTCATCGATGCCTTTCACCACCGCTTCCATTTCCGCAGAAACTGGCGGCACCTGTTTGAAGGCAGCGTAATGTTTGCCTGATTCAGCAAGCGTCGCTTTAGCGCTGTTGAGTAAATCGGCTTTAGCCGCGCTCTGGCCATTACTGGCGTCCAGTAATGAGCGGGCTGAAGAACGGCTGAGGTTAATACGCGTTTGCAGCATTAAGTCCCAGGCATAATGCAGCTCGGATTGTTGAACGCGTAACTCACGGGTAACGCCGGAGTTATCGTTATTCTCTTTTAATGCGCTAAAAAACATGCCGCCCGACATGAGCTGCAGTAGGGCAAACACCCCCAGCACCAACATCAGCATGGTGACAACGCGAATACGGTTCAACATATAACACCCTATGAATGACTTGTTATCAGGGTTATCGGCAACCGCCTGGGGAACTTTACGTGAAATTAGGATGAGTCTTAAATGAGGAAGTAGCGAAAGAAACGACGACAGCAGGAGATGAGAGTGAGGATTGATTTTCAGGGAGTCAGCGGTGGATAAGCAAAGCGCCCTCCACCGCTAAAACTAGCTTTTAGGCTACGCGGCTGGTCGCCACATCCACCAGCGCCATTTCTTCGCTGTTCAGCAGCTTCTCGATGTTCACCAGAATCAGCATGCGTTCGCCGAGTGCGCCAAGACCGGTCAGGTATTCGGTTGAAAGCGTGACGGCAAACTCCGGCGCCGGGCGGATCTGCTCGGTGGTCAGCGACAGCACATCAGATACGCCGTCCACCACAATGCCTACCACACGCTGGCCCAGGTTCAGTACGATAACCACGGTGTTGTCGTTGTACTCAACGCCGCTCTGATCGAACTTCACACGCAGATCCAGGATCGGCACAATCACACCGCGCAGGTTGGTTACGCCTTTAATGAATGCAGGCGTGTTGGCGATACGGGTGACCTGGTCGTAACCGCGGATTTCCTGCACCTTCAGGATGTCGATGCCGTACTCTTCGTCACCGAGAGTAAACACCAGGAACTCCTGTCCTGATGGCTCCCCGGTCAATTTAGTCACATTGGTTAATCCGTTCATTTGGGTACCTATTTTAATCTTCAGGAAAGGACGGCAATGCCGGCCAGACGTTGTTCACGGTTTAAGTTTTGCAGCGCGGAAACATCAACAATCAGCGCAACGCTGCCGTCCCCAAGAATGGTGGCAGCAGAAATTCCCGGCACTTTGCGATAGTTACTTTCGAGGTTTTTTACCACGACCTGATGCTGACCAATCAGCTGATCCACCAGCAGCGCATAGCGGCGGCCCGCGCTTTGCAGAATAACGACGATGCCCTGAGTCGCCTCGGTTTTCGCCCCTGCCACATCAAAGAGTTTCCAGAGTTCGACCAGCGGCAGGTATTCCCCGCGCACTTCAAGCACGCGCTCGCCGCCCGCCAGCGGATGCAGGTCGTCATCCTTCGGCTGTAGCGATTCCATCACCGCATTCAGCGGCAGAATGAAGACTTCATCGGCGACTTTAACGGACATGCCATCAAGGATGGCAAGCGTTAGCGGCAGCATAATACGGATGGTGGTGCCGCTGCCTGCTTTGGACTGGATCTCAACGTGGCCGCCCATCTCCTGAATGTTTCGCTTCACCACGTCCATACCGACGCCACGGCCTGACACATCGGTCACCTGCTCGGCGGTTGAGAAGCCCGGCGCGAAGATCAGCATGCCGACCTCATCGTCAGACATGTTTTCGCTCACCGCCATGCCCTGGGAGAGCGCTTTGGCCAGAATGCGTTCACGGTTAAGACCGGCACCGTCATCAATCACTTCGATGCAGATGTTGCCGCCCTGGTGTTCTGCGGAGAGCGTCAGATTACCCACTTCGGACTTACCGGCAGCGCGGCGTTTATCCGGCGACTCAATGCCGTGATCGAGGCTGTTGCGCACCAGGTGCGTTAACGGGTCGATAATACGTTCAATCAGGCTCTTATCGAGTTCAGTTGAGCTGCCCATCAGGGTCAGTTCCACCTGCTTGTTCAGCTTACTGGCCAGATCGCGCACCAGGCGCGGGAAGCGGCTGAAAACATATTCCATCGGCATCATACGAATCGACATCACCGATTCCTGCAGGTCACGTGCGTTACGTTGCAGTTGTCCCATGCTGGTAATCAGCTCGCCGTGGTTAACCGGGTCCAGTTCATTGGAGCGCTGGGCCAGCATCGACTGGGTAATCACCAGCTCGCCTACCAGGTTAATCAGCTGGTCGACTTTTTCTACCGCTACGCGGATGCTGGTTGATTCAGCTACTCGTGCCGCAGGTTTTTCCGCACGGCCAACTGGTTTTGCCGCCGGGGTTGCTACTTCCGCCACTGCAGCGGATGGTGCTGCGACCACGGCGGTCACTTTTTCTTCCACCACTTCTGCAACGGCCGCGCTCGTTACCAGCGGCAGGAATTCAATCTGTTCAGGTTCGATGACAAAACACAGCACGGCGGTGATGTCGTCAGCGCTGACGCTTGTTTCAAGCGTTGCGGTCACCGAGCTTTCGCTTTTTTCAATATCGCTAAGCGTGCCGAGGTTTGCCAGCTCTTCGAGCAGCAGATCGCGTTCGCTCGCTTTCAGCCCGCTGATAGCAACGCGCAGTTTGCCATCGCCCGGGGCGGCCCCGGCTTTGGACGGCGCTTCATTTTCAACGACGGTCAGTTTAGCGGGCGCGGCTGCCGTTTCACCTTTGGCCTCAAGTGCCAGCTGACGCAGCGCTTTACAGATATAGTCGAAGCTCTGGGCATCAGGCTCCGTTGAGCTTTTATAAGCATCCAGCTGCTCTTGCATAATATCTTTGGTTTCCAAAAACAGGTTGATAATGTCGGTGTTGAGCTGCATTTCACCGCGCCGGGCCTCGTCGAGCAGGTTCTCCATTAAATGGGTGGTCTCCTGCAGTACGGAGAAGCCAAACGTACCGGCACCTCCTTTTATCGAGTGGGCTGCGCGAAATATGGCGTTAAGCTGTTCTGAATCTGGCGCTTCAGGAACCAGGTTCAGCAGGTGCTGTTCCATATCGGCCAGTAGCTCATCGGCCTCGTCAAAAAAAGTCTGGTAAAAATCGCTGATATCCATACTCACGCTATCACCTCGTACCTGGTTGTGGCGGTAAAGTGGACTGCGCCGGAGCCACGGCAGCAGGTTCTTTCAGAGTGCTTAACGGAAGGTTTGCGCTCTCTGCGTTTTCATGCACGATGGCTTGCTCGGCTTGTTTGTTTAGCACCAGCAAACTGATGCGACGGTTAATTGCGTCTTCCGGGCCCCGGTCGGTCACGCGCATCGTGGAGGCCATGCCCACCACGCGCAGCACTTTTCCATCGGTTAATCCGCCGTACATCAGCTCGCGACGTGAAGCGTTCGCGCGGTCAGCGGAAAGCTCCCAGTTGCTGTAGCCAAGTTCGCCCATGGCGTAAGGCAGATCGTCGGTGTGGCCGGAGAGACTAATTTTGTTCGGAATGTCATTAAGCAGCGGCGCAATGCTGCGCAGGATATCGCGCATATAAGGCTCCACTTCCGCACTGCCGTTTTTAAACATGGGACGGTTCTGGCTATCGATAATCTGAATGCGCAGCCCTTCCTGCACCAGGTCGATTTGCAGGTGCGGACGCAGCGCGCGCAGTTTTGGGTTAGCCTCAATCAGCTGATCGAGCTGGTTACGCAGGCGTTTGAGGCGGCTGGTTTCCAGGCGCTTTTTCAGCTCTTCAATGTCCGGGCTTTTTTTCACTTCCCCCTGCTGCTGGGTCACATCGTCGCCACCGCCGGGGATCGGGCTTTCGCTGTCGGCAATACGCTGTCCGCCGGTTATCGCAGCGCTTAACGGGGTTTTAAAGTAATCGGCAATCTGCGCCAGCTCTTTGGGGCTGGAGATGGAAATCAGCCACATCACCAGGAAGAAGGCCATCATGGCGGTCATAAAATCCGCGTAGGCGATCTTCCAGGATCCACCGTGGTGTCCTCCGCCGTGGCCTTTGTGTTTGCGTCGTTTTACGACAACAATGGGATGGGCCTGATTCTTCATACTTCTTCTTCCGTGGCGCGCGCCTGAGCATTCGGTGAGCGGACGGCACGAACGTGTTCTTCTAATTCGACAAAGGATGGGCGCTCGCTGGAGTAGAGCGTTTTACGGCCAAACTCTACGGCGATTGGCGGGGCGTAGCCGTTGAGGCTTGAGAGCAAGGTCACCTTGACGCACTGCATCATTTTGGTGGTTTCAGCACTTTTCTGACGCAGAACGGTTGCCAGCGGTGAAATAAATCCGTAGGCCAGAAGAATGCCAAGGAATGTCCCCACCATGGCATGGGCAATCAGTCCGCCAAGCTCTGCCGCTGGTCTGTCGGCAGATGCCAGGGCGTGTACCACTCCCATTACCGCCGCAACAATGCCGAATGCCGGCAGCGAATCGCCCATTAATGCAAGGCTATTGGCCGGGATTTCCGTTTCGCTTTCGTAGGTTTCAATTTCTTCGTCCATCAAGGCTTCAATTTCGAAGGTATTCATATTTCCGCTGATGATCAGACGTAAATAATCAACGATAAAATCCAGCATTATGCTGTCGGCTAAAATACGCGGATAGCTGGCGAAAATTTCACTTTCTTTAGGATTTTCAATATCGCGCTCAAGCGAAAACATCCCTTGCTGGCGAGATTTCGCCATCAAACGATAAAGTAACGCCATGAGATCCATATACATAGTTTTGGTGTATTTTGAACGGCGAAATAGCAGCGGCAGAGCTTTAAGCGTGCTCCGGATGGCCTTGCCATTATTACCAACGATAAATGCCCCGATGCCCGCGCCACCTATGATGACAAATTCAGCGGGCTGATAGAGCGCCCCCAGGTGACCACCGGTCATCATATAGCCGCCGAAAACTGTCCCGAGTACAACCAGGTAACCTATTAATATCAGCACGAGTCAGTCCTTCTGCTGTGGAGTGTGGCAAGGACTTACAGGAGAGTGGCGTCTACGCACGTGGTACAGGGCAAAAAAAAGCAGCGGTAATTGCTTACCGCTGCTGGAATTGCTCGTACACAAGGCCTGTTACATGGCCTGTTCTACCTGTTCATCCAGCAGTTGTGGAATAATATCGGCAGTGTTTGTAGAAAGTTTACGTCTTTTTACCGCTCTTGATGGCGGCTGGCACAAACTGCAGGCGAAGCTGCCCGGAGGCTGGTGAGCATGGGTGATAAAGTTGCCGTTACAGCAGTTGCAGCGGCTTAACTGGAGCATTCCACTTTCAACAAACCGCACCAGCGTCCAGGCGCGAGTCAGCGCCAGAAGCGGGCCGTCGGCCTGTGAAGGACACTGCTCCAGATACAGGCGATAAGCTTTAATCACCGCATCGACACCGCTACATTGTCCGCTACGCAGGAGGAATTGCCATGCGTTACAAAACATCGAGGCGTGGATGTTTTGCTCCCACGTCATAAACCAGTCGGTGGAAAAAGGCAGCATACCTTTTGGCGGCGGACTGCCGCGCAGTTCTTTATAAAGCTTTATCAAACGACCACGGCTGAGCTGCGTTTCGCTTTCGAGCATCTGCAGCCTGGCGCCCAGAGTAATAAGCTCCATCGCTAGTTGTATGTCGTGTGCTTCCTGGACAATGCTTTTTATGCTCATTTTGTTACGCCCTTTTTTTCTTCGGTGCCTCTTCGCTGGCTGACACCTCATTTAATAAGCGGGTGGATAACAAAATACCCGTATGAATTTGTTGTAGATCATCCACACGCGACTCTTGCGTTAAGCGATTGATAGTCTGGTTATCGTTAAAACGGAACTGACAAATCAGCTGATTGGTCTCCGCTAATTTCACCATCTGCGGCAGCGTTAGTTCTCTTAAGGTGTTCGCCATATCTTCGGCAATCCCTAAACGAAACATCGCCGAAGCTTTATCCTGACTAATAAGTCTTTGAGCAAGCAGTAAATATGACAAATTGATGTCATAAATATGTTTTAGTAACTCGGATGTATGCATTATTCCCCATCCCGAATAACCAACTATTCTATGCGGTTGAACCGCACCCCGTGATGTCCCCGGGCAAACCCGGTAAAAAAGTGAAGCAAATGTTACAGCCAAAAATGGATTAGTGGATGTCGCACCCCGGCAGCGGCCCACGTCTGGTAATAAGACGGCAGCATTGTTGTCAGAACACGTAACCTCTTTCTTAATTTTCTTACATAAAACTAAGATTTTTCCTAATTCGCGCAAACTCTACTCGTAGCCCATAGCACATACAATGCAGCGAGGCGCGATTTTAGAATTTATGTGATCCAGATCACATAAATTTACCATATATCTTAGGGAAAACCATCAGCCAGGCTTTTCATTTGGCTATTTTTTAACCAAATCATGCGCTTTTGGCATCTGAAGCGGGGAATAGATTTACTTTTGAACAACAACTTTATGACTTTTCAAGCATTTCCTTTTCTTTTACGGCGCTCAACCTGTTAAGTGGATCACACTTTAGAGTGAAATAAGCCTGTAATCTTATTATTATCATGCAGTTATATTAACTCACTTTTGAATTTTAACCTTTAATAACCATTACAAACGGGCTAATTTCGCTTAGTTATTATCGGGTTTCGACATTAAATCTAATTCGAAAGTTTGATTGTTTTTTCGCCATTTTCTGTCAGTGAGAGATGTTGCAAATTCATCACTTAAGAATAACTTAAGTATTTGCGTGAGCAAGCGCACATTTCCTGGGGTTACTGTCGTTGCGTCGATGTTAAAAACGGAGTAAGAGGATTGTTAACAGTGCGCCCATTGCGCTACAGGAGGAAGGCATGAGTTACAAGCATGTATTGGTTGCTGTTGCCGTCACGCCGGAAAGCCATCACTTAATCCAGAAGGCCGTTTCCATTGTTAAACCCGTCGACGGACGTATCACCCTGATAACTCTGGCTTCCGATCCGGAAATCTACAATCAGCTCGCCGCCCCAATGATGGAAAATTTGCGTGAGCTGATGCTCGAAGAGACGCGGCTTTTTCTTGCGGAGTTAATAAATAAGGCAGGATATCCCATTGAGAATACCGTGATCGCCACGGGTGAACTCAGCGAGCATATTCTCGCGGTGTGCGAGAAGCAAAATGTGGATTTAGTCGTTTGCGGTAATCACAATCAGAGCTTTTTCAGCAAAGCGATTTGTTCTGCAAAAGCGGTGGTTGCATCGAGTAAAATAGATGTGCTGCTGGTGCCGCTTAGTTGAGAAGTGAGGGGGAGACCTTCACTGGTCTCCCCTGCTACAGCAATAAAAGGCGGCAACGTCAGCGTCACCCGCCTTTTATAATATCATGCCAGTTTTGGGAAAGTCGCCACTTTCTGCTGCAGATGAGACGCATCGCTACGCGGCGTTACCTGCTTTAGATCGTCGATAAATCTCTCCTGCCAGCGGTGAATGTCGTTACGGCAAATCACTTCCATCATTTCGCTGTGACGTGAAATTCGCTCGGCTAAAGGCATGGTTAACGCCCTGTTGAGCGCGCTTGCCACGTCATCCCGATCGTAAGGGTTAACAATCAGCGCCGAGGTCAATTCATTAGCCGCACCGGCGAATTTCGATAATATCAGCACCCCCGGGTTTGCCGGATCCTGAGCTGCTACATATTCTTTTGCTACCAGATTCATACCGTCACGCAGCGGCGTAACCAGCCCGACTTCGGCATAACGGAAAACCTTCATCAGCAGTTTGCGGTCAAAATGCTGGTTGAGATAATAGAGCGGCGTCCAGCCCAGTTGCCCATATTTCCCGTTGATGCGCCCGGCTTCTGTCTCAAGCTGATGGCGAATATCCTGATAGGCCTGCACGTCCCCTCTGGAGGTAGGCGCAATCTGGGTATAGCGAATTTTACCGTGGTGCTGCGGGTAATTTTCCAGCAGCGCCTCAAAGGCGAGGAATCGTTCCGGCAGCCCTTTAGAATAATCGAGGCGCTCGACGGAAAAGATATTCTTAATACTGCCCAGCTCAGACTTAAGCTGCGCCAGCTTCGGCGGTAGCGGCCCTTGGGCATTCTGCGCAATCTCCTCCGGCTCAATACCAATCGGATAGACTTCGGTGCGGAACGTTTTGCCAAATGCCTGGTGCTGATGCTTACCTTTGCTCTCAAGGCGCGTCAGGCTCGCAATACAATCGAGGAACGCCAGACGATCGTTTTCCGTCTGGAAGCCCAGCAGATCGTAATCGCACAGCGCCTCAATTAAATCTTCATGCGGCGGCAGCGCGTTAAACACTTCCGGCGTTGGGAAAGGAATATGTAAGAAAAAGCCGATACGGTTATGCAGCCCCTGCTTGCGGCATTCGGAAGCAAAAGGCAGAAGGTGGTAATCATGTATCCACAGAATATCGTCTTTTTCTACCAGCGGCTTAAGCTTGTTTGCCAGCAGCGTATTGACCCGCGCATACCCTTCCCAGGCTTCACGCTGGAAATCAACTAAGTCAAGGCGATAGTGGAAAGCAGGCCACAGGACCGCATTAGAAAATTGCAGGTAATATTGCTCGTAATCTTCTTCACACAGGTTAAATGACGCCCATGTGATGTTGTCATGGGTGACTTTTTTAAGCGGCGCATCGGCATCGCCGATCTCCCCGCTCCAGCCAAACCATAATCCGCCCGCGGCCTTAAGCGCGCCTAAAATACCAACCGCAAGGCCGCCTGCACCCGCTTTCTTGTCATCTGGTGGTGCGATGCGATTAGAGACTACTACTAAGCGACTCATAATCTTCTCCCCGTAAAGTTTCTGTCTTTTGTTGTTTTTCTATGTGATGCGTAAGTTTGCCCAGCCAGTGGTAAACCATCCTGACATTGGCGAGGCGATAAGTTGCAAGCGTGTCGCCCGCGCCGACTTTAATCGTCAGGCCTCCCAGGGCGTTGACCTGCTTAAACCCGGCTTCATCGGTAAGGTCATCACCAATAAAGACCGGCGTGCGGCCTGCGAACGGTGCTTCCTGCATAAAGGCGCGAATAGCGGCGCCCTTATTAATGCCCAGCGGTTTAAGCTCCACGACGCATTTCCCTGGCTGCAACGCCAGTTCCGGATAACGTTTGGTCAGCTTTTGCGCCAGCCACATGATGGTCTCTTCCGCTTCCGGCGCCTGCCGGTAATGAAGCGCGAACGCCATGCCTTTGGCTTCAAGTTCGGTGCCCGGCAGCAGCGCCAGAGCATCAGAGAGTTCCCGGTGCAGGGTTTTAACCAGCGGTGCTGGCAGTGTCACAACGTGGGTTTTATCATTGATATCGCGGCGCTCCGCCCCGTGAACCCCCGCCAGAGGGAAATGGAACGGCGTGGCGAGCTTATCAAGCTCGGCCATGGAACGCCCTGAGATCAACGCCAGTGCCCCATTACTCATAACGGACATTTTCTGCAGCAACGTGCGCACCGCGGCTGGAATATAGACCTGATCAGGGTGCGGTTTGATTTCAGCCAGAGTGCCATCGAGGTCAAAGAAAAAAGCAAGATTGCCAGAAAGTAAAGGCGGTACAGATACGACTTCAGCCACCTGTGGCTCCTCCTTAATGGTAAAAAATGTCACCGAACCGGTAACTTAAAATTAACATTAGCCCTGTAAGTATAGTCAGGGTGACCAGTGTCGCAATTTTATAAGAGAAATCGCCAGCCCTTATGGCGGCTGGCGTTGCGATTGGGAATAGTCTGAGGCGAGCGGTAAGTAGGGGTTAAACCGTGCGTTTGGCCTTCTGTTTGTAACGGTCGAAAATCACCGCTGCGAGCAGGATCAAACCGCGCACCACATACTGCGAGAACGGGGAAATATTCAGCAGGTTCATGGCGTTTTCCACCGTCCCCAGAATCAGAATACCCGCCACCACATAAGAGATTTTACCGATCCCGCCTTTGAGCGAAACGCCGCCCAGTACGCAGGCGGAAATAACAATCAGCTCATAGCCAATTGAGGTCATCGGCTGACCGCTGGTCATGCGTGAGGCAAGAATGATGCCCGCCGCGGCGGAAACCAGGCCCGACAGCATGAAGATAATAATTTTGGTGCGTACCACCGGCACGCCCGCAAGCCGTGCGGCCTCTTCATTGCCGCCGATAGCCAGCGTGTTGCGTCCAAAAGTTGTTTTATTGAGCAGGAAGCCAAAGATAATCAGGCAGCCCACCGTCAGCCAGATTGGCGCCGGCAGACCGAACCAGTTGGCGTAGCCGAGCGCAAAGAAGCGTTCATCTTCAATGCCCACCGCCTTACCGTCAGAGATGATGTAAGCCAGGCCACGCACGATTTGCATGGTAGCAAGGGTGGTTATCAAGGCGTTGATTTTCAGCCGGGCGATAACAAAGCCGTTCACCAGGCCGCTTAACATGCCGAGCAGCAAACCTGCCGCTACGCCAATCCATAAACTTTCGGTCATGTTAATGACCACGGCGGTGGTTACGCCCGCGCAGGCGATAACTGACGCCACGGATAAATCGAAATCACCGGAAGCAAGGCAGAACAGCATGCCGCAGGCCACCATGCCGGACATGGAAATCGCAAG
The DNA here is from genome assembly GCA_032051265.1 of Buttiauxella sp. Classification (GTDB taxonomy): domain Bacteria; phylum Pseudomonadota; class Gammaproteobacteria; order Enterobacterales; family Enterobacteriaceae; genus Dryocola. Next base: position 735,280 of record DAMBYU010000001.1, on the reverse strand, counting down.
CCCCAGCCCCTTCATATTAATGAAGGAGGAAAAATTCGGCACGAAAATGGCGCAACCGATAAACAGCACGGCGAACACCACCAGCATGCCGTAGTTATCCCAGATGCGCCCGAAGCTTAACGACGATTTGCCCGCGCCGCCGGATGCCGTTCCCGTACCGCCGGATTTAGTTAATGAAGACATTTTGTTCCCCTTACTCATGCTGCACTCGCACTGGTTTTAGGCATCGCCAGACTCAGCGCCTGCTGCTCGCTGGCCTCGCCATGCAACAACTCGCCGGCAATTTCCCCTTCGCGCATCACAATAATGCGGTCAGCAAGGCCCAATACTTCAGGCAAATCGCTCGACGCAAATAGCACCGCCACACCCTGAGCCGCCAGGGCATAAATCACGTTGTAGATTTCATGCTTCGCGCCCACATCGATGCCGCGCGTCGGTTCATCGAGCAGGCAAACCTTCATCTCTTCGGACAGCCAGCGGCCCAGAATGGCCTTTTGCTGATTGCCGCCGGAAAGATTCATGATTAACTGCTCCGCAGAGGGCGTTTTAATATTCAGTGAACGAATGTGTGTGGCAGCGTTTTCGCTTTCCCACTGGTTATTAATAAGGCAACCCGCGCTGATGTGTTTACGGCGCGCACTGATATTGATGTTGTCCCGCACCGAGTGGACAGGAATAATGCCGTCCGCCTTACGATCTTCCGGGCAAAGCATCATGCCGGCGCGAATGGCGTCGGCGGGTTTATTGATGGCGATAGCTTTGCCGTCAATCCACACCTGCCCGCCCGAGATACGCGTTCCGCCGAACAACCCTTTCATGAGTTCGCTTCGTCCGGCGCCCACCAGGCCAAACAGCCCGACAATTTCGCCGCTGCGTACGTTAAGGGAGATTGGCGTGCGTACGCCTGGCGCTTTTACCTCATCCAGCCGTAGCCGCTCCGGACCATGCTCGCGAGGCTGCCAACCGTAAATATCACCCAGATTGCGCCCTACCATTGCCTGCACCAGAGAATCGTGGTTTACCTGCTGCATATCATCGAACGTGCAGACGTAGCGCCCATCTTTAAACACGGTAATCGCATCGCTCAGCGCAAAGATCTCTTCCATGCGGTGCGAAACATAAATAATCACCCGACCTTCTGCGCGCAGTTCGCGGATGACGCGGAAAAGGTTGTCTATTTCACGGCGCGAAAGAGAACTGGTTGGCTCATCAAAGGCGATAACTTTGGCGTTACGCGCCAGCGCTTTGGCAATCTCCACCATCTGCCATTGCCCGATGGAGAGATACTTAAGCGGCGTCTGGGGATCGATATCCAACCCAAGGTGTTCAAGCTGAAGCCGCGCTTCGTAATTGAGCAATGAGCGGTTCACAAATCCGGCTTTATGCGGGATCTGCCCAAGATAAATGTTTTCGGCCACCGTCATTTCAGGCACCAGATGCAGCTCCTGATAAATGATCGCCACACCGGCGTTGAGCGCTGCCGTGGTATCGCTAAAAACGACATCTTCACCGCGCAAAGTAATGCTGCCCTGGCTCGGGGCGTAGTTTCCGCTGAGGATCTTCAGCAGGGTGGATTTACCCGCGCCATTTTCCCCCATCAAAGCGTGCACCTGCCCGGCATAACAGTCGAAACTGATATCCTGAAGCGCTTTCACGCCGGGGAAAGTTTTGCCGATACCGCGAAAAGAGAGATACGGTGTCTGTTGTTGCATGATTTACCTCCGAAGAACCGTAGGATTTCGGGCGCGTTGCGCGCCCGGGATCCGTTACTTACCGCCCAGCCCTTTTTTAGCCAGCTCCTCTTTAAAGTTATCGCGGGTGATCAGCACCACATCGGTCACTTCGGTGAATTTCGGTGGCTCAGCATCTTTGGTTACCCAGTTGTAGAGCATTTCACTGCTCTTATAACCGTGTACGTCCGGGCTTGGCAGCAGGGAGCCGTAGAAGCCGGTAGCCTGCGCTTTCGACAGTTCGCTTACCGCATCCACACCGTTGATACCCACGCCAATAACATCCGGCGCCTTAAAGCCCTGGCCTTCGGTGGCGCGCACGCCGCCCAGCACGGTGTTGTCGTTCATCCCGACAATCAGCCAGTGTTTCACTTCAGGGTGCTGCACCAGCATGGAGTTGGCGGCGTCAAACGCACCCGGGATATCGTTAGACTTGGTTGGCACTTTATAGATTTGTTTTTCCGGGAAGCCCGCAGCTTTCAGCGCGTCCATCGAGCCGGAAGTACGGCGGCGGGCAGTATCGAGCTCATCGGCGGTAATCGCCATAACGGCGGAGTCTTTTGCATCCCAGCCGCGTTTCTGCATCTCTTTATAGAGCTCCTGACCCTGACGTTCGCCGATTTTGGTCGCCGCCATCATCACCAGCGGAACGGTTTCCATGGGTTTGCCCTTCGCGGTAACGAACTGGTCATCTACCGCAATCACTTTCATGTCATAGCTTTTCGCTTTCGCGATAATTGCCGAGCCCAGTTTTGGATCCGGGGTGCAAATCACAAAACCTTTGGCGCCGCTTGCGGCCAGGCTATCGATGGCGTTAAGCGTTTTTTCGCCGTCCGGCACGGCAATTTTAATCACTTCAAAGCCAAGATCTTTCCCGGCTTTATCAGCGAATTTCCACTCTGTCTGGAACCACGGTTCTTCGGGCTGTTTTACCAGGAAACCTAATTTCATGGTCTCAGCGATAGCGGATTGTGACATAACCGCTGCGAAGCCAATGGCCGCCAGCGTTTTAGTAAATTTGTGCATGCGTACTCCAGATCGATTTTTTTATTCGTAAGGTAAGGTCGATTTAAAACAAGCTTTTAGCATCAGCGGTTTTTGCAACCCGAGCTGGAGTAAGTATTAGCGGGAAATTAATAATCCATAAGAGAGCGAAATCACACGGCAGAATTACAGTAAAGTCGTGCATGGATTCAGCAAATTAAGCCATAAAAAAGGACGGATATGTATGATGAATTCAGCGGTGATTAGCTGGATTATCCATAAGGTCAGCCAGCGCGTCCCTGCGGCCGGGCTTTAGCTACCACAACGTATTTATTCCTTCGAGGGTTCCCGTTACCGGGTCCTTATCAGGTTGGGGAACTTTTGCGATATTTTCCTGCACTTGCGCAAGCTGTCCTGGCTGGTCAAGGTATTTATCCGGCGAAAAACCATCAGGGTAAGCTCCCACACACATGAAATCTTCTGAAGCCTCGATTTGCCTGTGTCCCACCCCTGCCGGAATCAACACGGCATCTCCGCGAGTAATATCCACCAGCGGGCCATTTTCGCCGCCGAACTGAATCTTCGCCCTGCCCGCGAAAACGCCCAGCACCTCATGCGTATTGGAGTGAAAGTGAGTGTAGGTAAAAACGGGATAGCGCCAGCGCGGAGGCCAGCCGTTGCGGGCAAAAAGATTTTCAAAGGCCCCGGCGAGGTCTTCTTCGTGACTGACGCGATGATAAAGCAGAAGCGGCAACGCGCTGTTTGGCACGCCGCCGCTCGGCTGGTGAAGGTTCAGAGCATGAGTTTCCAGTTCAGCCGTCATTTCTTTCTCCTCAGTAAAAGAGTAAGTATAGAAACGTCTGTCCTGGTCGGGTTAATCATCCCCAGGGATAATAAATATGCTCCGCGTGATCCCGTGCGGGAGCTTCATCGCCTTCAAGACGCGCGGCAACGGTGAAGGCAAAATCAAAGACTTTCCCCAACCCTTTTCCGCTAATGAGATTACCGTCCTCAACGACATCTGCATCGACATAAACCCCGTCCGTGACCTGCTGCCACAAGTCACCGGAGCAGACGTAGCGACGGCCTTTCAGCAGACCGTTGCCACCCAGCACGCGAGCGGCGGCGGAACAGATCGGGCAGATGAGTTTTCCCAGCTCGTCGTGGCGGCGCACGAACTCAATCACGTTCGAGCTTTTGGCGAGGAACACACTACCTTCCGGCCCACCCGGTAAAATGACGGCATCGAAGGTGGTATCAAAGCTTTCGCTCAGGGTAGTATCTGCCATCATAGAGATGGCGTGATAGCTCACCACCTCACGCGCATCCACGCAGGAAACGGTCCGGACGTTAAACTTCAGCCTGCGCAAGATATCAATAGTTATCATCGCTTCCCCTTCTTCAAAACCCGGGGCCAGCAGTACGGCAACGCTTTTCATGCAGCTCTCCTTTGCTCAAAAAATTACCACCAGGGATACCAGACCTGGCGTAAACGCGCCAGCGCTTCAAGGTAGAAATAGTCACCCCAGCTACAGCACTGATCGACCCCTTTCCCACTCGCCATATGGTAAACCGAGTGTTTGAGTAATCCTTCGGTTGGTTCGTCATCGCCCGCCAGGTAATTTTCGGTGAGCGATAACACAATACGCAGCGCCATCTCCTCATAATGAGCACGGTGTTCATCCAGCACCGGCAGAATTTTTACCATCTCCAGCAGGCCGCAGGCCGCAATGGCTGCCGCCGAACTGTCACGCACTGCATCGGTGCCCAGCAGCGCCAGATCCCAGTGGCAAACATCATCTTCCGGCAGGCGGTTAATAAAGTAGTGCGCGAGGCTGCGCGACAGCTCCACCATAGTTTTATCGCCGGTATGTAAGTAGCTGAGCAGGAAACCGTAAATTCCCCACGCCTGCCCGCGCGACCAGCAGGATGTATCGCTATAACCCTGATGCGTATTGCCGAAGCGCGGTTCACCGGTTTTCACGTCCATGTAATATGTGTGATAAGTCGAAGAGTCTTCGCGGACGATATATTTCGCCGCCTGCTCCGCATGCGCGGTTGCCGCTTGCGCATAGCGCTGGTCGCCGGTTTGCTCGCAGGCCCAGTAGAGCAGCGGCAGGTTCATATTGCAGTCGATAATCATCCTTCCCTGCTGCTGCGGATCGTTCAAATCGCCCCAAGCCTGGATAATTTTCGCCACGGGATTAAAGCGTTCCATCAGGGTATCTGCCGCCTGTAAGGCCGATTTTCGTGCGGCTTCATTACCGGTTAGCCGCCATGCGCTTACACAAGAGAGCGAATATAAAAAACCGAGATCGTGCGTGGCGGTATCAATACGTTTTTCAATACGCTCGGCGAAAGAAGGCAGATAGCGTTCGGCGGCGCGCCGGTATTTCTCCTCCCCCGTCATTTCCCAGGCGAGCCACAGCTGACCTGGCCAGAAGCTGGTGGTCCACTCCACATTTTCAGTACGCGGCCAGATGCCGTTTTCACAGGCTTCGCCTGGGAAGCTATCGCCAAAGGCGACGATATTTTTGTCGAGCTTGCGGGTAACGCGTGCCAGCGCGTCATCAAGTTTACGGCGCAGCGCAAGCCTGTCGACCTGATGCAGTTCAACAGGGCGCAGCGCTTCGGTGGTAACAATCTTGGTCATAACAGCTCCTGAATTAGCGTTTAGCCGGTTCAACCGGAACGGCGTCTAACGCCGGGGAATAAGTGCGGGACTCGTCGCGCTTTGACTGACAGCGTGACAGCGTGAAGGCGGAAATAAGCGTAAAGAGCAGTGCGCAACAGCCCATTATCAGATAGGTATGCTCGAAACCGATTTTGTCATACAGGTAGCCTGCCGGAGGAGCCACAACAATGGAGCCGACATAAATCATTGCCTGATAGCCAAGCAGATACATGGTGGCGTTGATTTTGTTATGGAAATGTTCGGCGATGTATTTGAAGACCGAGATCAGCAGCAGCGATATCTCAATGCCGTAAAGCGGCTTAATGATGGAGATGATCACCGGATCGGTCGTCAATCCTGACGCAATCAGACGTGCGCCCACTACGCACCCACACAGCAGCAGTCCGCTTTTCGCGCCGTAATGGTTAACTAACAGCGGGATAAACATCATCATCAAGAACTCGGTGCCGGACTGTACGGTGCTCAGGTAGCCATACCATGCGTTGCCCTGCTCTTTGGTATCAAAAAACGAAACGAAGTACCGTGGGAACTGCTGCTCGGCGATAAACATCATCCACGCCACGCCCGCGACATACAGGCTGAACATCCAGAACTTGCGGTTTTTCAGCAGCGTCAGCACGTCGGCAAAGACGATTTTGTTTGCTGAAATGACGTTGTTATGACGCAGTTGCTCATCGCCAATTTTCAGGCTGATGAGCACCAACAGCATCAGCACGGAGGTTGTGCTGCTGACGAGGAAGTTAGCCAGCGGCGTGAAATTAAACAGCAAACCGGAAACCGAGGCGGCCATCGCCCAGCCGAGCGATCCCCACATACGAATGCGGCCAAACTCCAGCCCGTATAAACGACTGAAACGGTCGGCGTAGGATTCAGAAGCGGCAACGCCTGCGTACCAGCCAAGGCTGAGATAAAGTGCCCCAATGATTATCCCGACCGTGGTGTGGCTGAGCAGCAGCGGTTGATAAACGGTAACAAAGAACGGCGCCATCAGGGCCGACACGGCGCAGACAAAATAGAGCAGCCATTTGCTCATGCCAATCTTGTCCATGATGTAGCCATAAACCGGTTTTAAGATAACGGCGAATACGCCGTTAATGGCAAAGACGCTGCCGATAGTGATGCTGTCCAGGCCAACCTTCTGGCTAAGCCACAGAGCGTAAAGTCCAAAGCTTGATGACCAGGTAAAGAAGTAGAGAAAGATAAAACCGCTCATTTTTATCTGTGCGCTACGCACGGGCGTTGAAGTCGTCATACGGATATCTCCAGCAAGTCTGTCAGGGTCAGACATTTTTCATGGTCAGCCGTCACGAGGCGTACAACGTCATCGCGGATGATGGCCTGCGGGCAAAGCCGTGCGTTGAAGTCTGCCGGGCTCCCCGCCCAAACAGCGCTTATCAGCAGGCTTTTTCCTGTCTTCAGTTCTCCGCACAGCAGCGGAACGGCTGCACGTTCGGCAAACAAAAGGTTGCTGTTTGGCGGCGTGACTATCTGTTCACCGCGGCGGGAAGCGGGGCTAAGGCAGAAAATGGCGCTGATGTCGGTCGGGGTAGTGAGCTGGCAGCAGGCCTGCCCGCTTGCAGCTTGTGGTAGCGGACGGTTCGGTACGCTAAAGCCACCCTCCGCCGTATCAAGGTTGCGCGCTGAATGGATGTGATGCACGCGTACCTGCCAGTCGCCGAGCGGCAGCAGCCAGGTATCGATTGTCACGTCATGCCAGGGCTGCCAGCGGCTGTATATCATGCCGTCCGCCGTCCTGACGGACGTGCAGTCGCGCCGCCCGCGCCAGTAGTTATCCTTTTCGGACAGCAGCAGCATTGAATCCGCAGCCGCATGCTCCAGCCCGTAACGGCCACGCTCAACGGTAAATCCGTAGCGGGTTGAATAGGCAAACTTGCAGTATTTGGCTTCGGTATTAACGAAGTTATTCAGCTCAAGCTGGCCGGAGGTGAGCATCCACAAATGGTTGGGCTGATGGACCAGAATCTGATCGGCCTGCGGAATGCTGTGTTGGGCAGCAAGCGCCGGCAGCGGCAATTCCTGCGCCTGCCAGAAGGCGTCATCCTCGCCCAGGGCCAGCACCAGCATGGTTTTCAGTCCCCAGTAAGGGGAACCCGGTGCGTTGTAATCCTCCGCCATAATGAGGTTCGGATAGCTAAACCCCACGCTTAACACGCCATCCCTGTCGAACAGCGGCTGCTTCATCCACCAGCGTAAATGCCGCAGCACGATCCCTTTAATGATGCCCGGCGAGTAAACCTCCAGACCCGCAAAAGCAGCGGCGCTCCAGAATGCGGCCTGCGCAAAGCGATAAGTCAGGCTGCGGCCAAACGGAATAGCGGCCCCGTCCTGCGCGAAAAAATGGATAAAGTCGGCGGCGAACAGCGTTGCGCGGCGCCGTAACTCAGCGCTGCGCTGCGGGTCAATGTCCGCCATCAGCTTCGCATAAATCAATCCGTAGAAATGAAAGCCCATGGAGATATAGTAATCGCGCGGACGACCCGGCCCGTCGGCATACCAGCCTTCGCCAAGGTAATAATGTTCCATAGCGGCGAAATGCTTTTCCAGCGCCTGCGGATTGGTTTTCATTCCCGCACGCTGGAAACCAACCTGCACCAGAATAGGGAAGAAGTGCCAGTTATTGTCCGGAATAGCCTGCTCTTCGCTCTGCTTTAGCCAGCGCCAGAGATTGGTTTTTTCCTGCTCGCTGAAATGTGCCAGCACCGTCTCGTGAGCCAGCGCCAGCAGTAAACCATAGGCGGCCATTTCCACAATGCGCTGATCGTACGGGGCAGCCTCGCCCCAGTAATCCGCATGCTGAGGATTGGTGCCGTTTTTTATGCCCTGAATATAGAAAGAGAACTGTTCTGGTTCACAGCCCCCGGCGAGTAAAGGCGTGACGCCCCACAGCAGCCGCGAAAAAGTTTCCATATTCGCCACCCGCTGGCCGTAATGCGCCGTAAAGTTAGCGAGATCCACGCGGCTGGCCTCTTTTTTAAAAAAAGGCGTTACGGCATTCAGTAATTCATTAACCAGCTGCCGGAGGTCGTTTCGGGACTGCAGAGGGTTGGTCAGGGTAATGTTTTCAGGTTGCAAGATGTCCTCCCGTCAATAACGAGAATCAGATAAGTTATTGTTATTAGGCTCTTCTACAGAGATGTTGTTGACGTCGGGACAAAGAGTAGCCGCTTTTAAATCCTGCACCGAGTGAGCAGGCTCACAAAATTAAACCAGTATTTCATTTTTTCTGGATTTTTTGTTGCACGGCGGTAATAAATTGCAAACCGTGGTGTAAAAATTTAAATCTGTTGCCCTGAGGTAAAATGAGCGAACCCCAATTGCTTGAGCGAATCACCCTCGACAGCCGGGTTATTTCTTTCCACCGTATGTGGTCATCGAGCGCGGCTTACTATCACTGGCACCAGTGCGTTGAGCTGCTTTATATCTCGAAAGGGTACGGCATCGTGGTGGTGGATAATCAGCATTACACCGCCCGCCCCGGCCGCCTGTTTATCTTTCCGCCGTTTCGCCTGCATAAAGTGCACGTTGATGACAGCGAGAGAAATCATTACCACCGCACCACTATGCATATCGAACAATCCGTCGTGGAAGGTGCGCTGAAGGACTTTCCGCGCCAGCAGACCCAGTTTGCCGCGCTGGCGGCGAGCAACGCTCCTGCGCAGATTTACGATTTAAGCGAGCGGGCGGAATTTATGGAAACGATACTCGCCCAGTTCGATGCGCTTGACGCCAGCAGCCAGACGTCCGCCTGCGAAGTCGCGTTCCTGACGATGCAGATTATGGCTTTTCTGCCCGCCCAGCCGCAGCCGCTTATGCCAAAGTCACAGACGGCCGCCTCGCGCATTATGAGCTGGGTCGAAGCCAATTATGCCAGGAAATTTTCGCTAAACGAGCTGGCCGATGCGATAGGGCTTTCGCGCAGCTATACCTCAAGAGTGTTCCACCAGCAGACCGGCGGCAGCATTCACGAATATTTGCTCACGAGGAGGATAAAACGCAGTTGCGATCTGTTGCGCACTACGGCAAATAGCATTGATGACATTGCCCTGACGGTAGGGTTCAGTGAAGTAACGTACTTCATTACCTGTTTTAAAAAAATGATGAGCCAGACGCCGCTGCAATACAGAAAGGCGAGCCGCCAGCGTTTTCCTTTTAACTGAGCAGGCCGGTGAATGATTAGCAGCATTAAACGCGGTTCAGGAAATGAGGGTTTTACCCGGCCCCGTGCCGGGTTTTTGCTTTTATGGCGTCGTTAAAGGCGGAACTGGTTTACCGCCACGGCAAGCTCACAGGCCTGGTCGGTGAGGACTGTTGAAGCAGTGGTTGATTCTTCTACCAGCGCGGCGTTCTGTTGCACCATGGTGTCCAGTTGCGCCACCGCAGTATTTATCTCGGCAATGCCTTTCATCTGTTCGTCCGCCGCCTGGTTAATTTCCGCCATGATAGAGGTAACCGAGGAGACACTACTGACGATTTCCTGCATCGTATTGCCAGTGTGATGCACCTGTTTCGCCCCCGACGACACGCTGGTTACCGTGGTGTTAACCAGCATTCTGATCTCCTTGGCTGCCTCTGCGCTACGACTTGCTAAATTACGCACCTCGTTTGCAACAACGGCAAAGCCTCTGCCCTGTTCGCCTGCGCGCGCGGCTTCCACCGAGGCGTTGAGCGCCAGTATATTGGTCTGAAAGGCGATGCCGTCGATCACGCCGATAATGTTGCCGATTTTCTCAGAAGCCGCTTCGATGGTATCCATAGTCTGAATCACCTCGCGTACGGATTCCCCACCGCGCCGCGCAACCTGAGCGGCTGAGACTACCGATGTGTTCGCCTCGCGTGATGAACTGGCAAACAGCTCCACGGTAGAAGAGATCTGCTCAAGCGCCGCGGAAGTTTGCTGCAAACTTGCGGCGGCGGCGTCCGTGCGGGAGGAAAGGTCGATATTTCCGACGGCAATCTCTTGTGATGAAATGCGCACCGATTCACTGCTGCTGCGAATAGATTTCATCACCACCGCGAGCTTATCCACAAAGCGGTTAAACGCGTTGGCAATCTGCGCCACCTCATCTTTACCATTAACCTCAAGCCGCTGGGTTAAATCTTCCGTACCCTGAGCAATAGAATCCATCGCTTCACGCACGCGAATCAGTGGGCCGATACTACGTCTTGTAATCACCGTAACAATACCGGCAGCAAGCGCAATCAGCACAAACAGCGAGGCCGTTGATGTTAATAGCAACGAGCGCATGCTTGCGGTAGCTTCTGCTTTGTCCATGGCGACGACAATAAACCACGATGTGCCCTTCACCGGCATGGCAACCATAAAAGTCGGGCGGCCTGAAATATCAGCCAGAACAGGCGATTTTGCCTGCAGAAATGCAGAGAGATCAAGCCCTGGCGCGATACCGGAAAGGGGTTTTAGCGTCAAAGCTTCGTCGGGGTGAGCGATGATTGTGCCATCCGCATCCATCAGCATGCCAAAACTGTATTCCGTAGGATGAATAGCGCGCACGTTGGCAATCACCTCATCCATATGGATGTCCCCTTCCACTACGCCCAGCAGCCGCCCGTTATCAATACGCGGAACCGCTACGGTGACAATTAATTTGTTCGTTGTGACATCAAAATACGGATTAGTCACTATCGATTTTTTAGCCTGTGCGGCCTGGATATACCACGGTCTTGATGTCGGATCGAATCCTTCCGGTAATGCGGAAGGATCGGGCAAAATAGTTCGTTTATCCGGATAGCCAATAGCCACGTTCATAAAGTTTCCGGAAGTGGCAATCTGGGTCAGCAGCGCAACAGGATCGGCATCCGTCACGTGCGGCGTGAGAGAAGTAATCTCTGCGGTTTTGGTTTCAATCCACTGATTCACCGTTGCGGTATGGCTTGCCGTCAGTGAAGTGAGCGTGCTGTTAATAGCTTTTATATTAGCGGCACGGCTAATCGAGTAATTGATAAAGGTATTTATTGATAAAGCACCAACAACAATTAAAACGGTGGCAACTAAAATTCTGGTACGGAGGGAGGTAAACACAGTGTAGTATTCCGGCTAATGATAATTAACATTACTATCGGCCAGCATAAAAATCACTGAAATTATTTACACAAATAGCATTCATAAAGAAATATATTCATTTCAAATGGTTAAGCATGGTACTCGTGTAAAGATTTTTATGGAAAAAAATAAGCGCCGGGCTTTTTAAACTCGCTGCTTTTTTACGCAATCTTTTTTAAAGAAGCTATTTCAGGCATTATTTCGCAAAGTGAATTGTTTAGCAATTGATATTCGACAAGTAATATTTTAGAAACATAATTAACAACCCGCGATAGATTTATTAACGACATCGGGAGCGCCGTATTGACTGGTCTAATTTCCTCTGGCGCAGCATTATGGCAATTCGCCCCTGCTGTCATGTTAATAAATTGTTACTAACTAGCTGTTTTCATTACGTTTTAACAAATCAGATCTACATCCCAATGGTAATCCTTACAATCTGTAATGCTTTGGTTAAAAACCAGATTTAAGGGATTACTATGATCACTATTGAATTTATCGTCATTATTGTCTGCCTGCTTATTGGCACACGCTTTGCCGGGATGGGCCTGGGCTTAATTAGCGGGATCGGACTGTTTATTCTGACCTTTATTTTTGGGCTGGAGCCGGGTAAACCGCCGGTTGACGTCATGCTCACTATTCTTGCCGTCATCGGCTGCGCCGCCACGCTCCAGACGGCAGGTGGTCTGAATGTGATGATGCAATTTGCCGAGCGTCTGCTGCGTAAACATCCTCAGCACATCACGCTGCTGGCGCCGCTCACCACCTGGACGCTGACGTTTCTGTGCGGCACCGGGCACGTGGTATATACCATGTTTCCGATCGTTGCCGATATCGCGCTGAAAAAGGGGATCCGTCCGGAACGCCCGATGGCCGTGGCCTCTGTCGCCTCTCAGATGGCGATCACCGCCTCACCGGTCTCCGTTGCCGTGGTGTCGCTGGTATCCATTCTGGCTGCGGGCCACGGTATGGGACGCGTGTGGGGTATTCTTGAAATCCTTTCGGTTTCCGTCCCGGCCTCGCTATTTGGCGTACTGATCGCCGCGCTCTGGAGCCTGAAACGCGGCAAAGATCTGGCGGACGATACGGAATTTCAGGCAAAAATTGCTGAGCCGAAACAGCGCGACTATATCTATGGCAGCAGTGAAACACTGATGAACCAGACGTTTCCAAAACAGGCATACTGGTCAACGTGGATTTTTTTTAGCGGGATTCTGGTCGTGGTACTGCTCGGCGCGTTTCCGCAGCTGCGTCCAGCCTTTGATGTGAAAGGCGTTATGAAACCGCTATCCATGAATCTGGTGATTCAGATGATGATGCTGATTGCCGGTGCGGTGATGCTTATCCTGTGCAAAGTCAACGCCACGGCCATTTCGAATGGCGCGGTATTTAAAGCCGGGATGGTGGCGATTTTCTCGGTGTTTGGCGTAGCATGGATGAGCGATACGTTTTTCCAGGCGCATCTCGAAGAGCTGAAAATGGCGCTGGAAGGCGTGGTGAAAAACCACCCGTGGACCTATGCGATAGTGCTGTTTCTGGTTTCTAAACTGGTGAACAGCCAGGCCGCAGCCCTGACGGCGGTAGCCCCGATGGGGTTGATGCTGGGCGTCGAACCCAAAATGCTGATCGCCTTCTTTCCAGCATCCTACGGTTATTTTGTGCTGCCGACCTACCCAAGCGATCTGGCCTGTATCGGCTTTGACCGCTCCGGCACCACCCGCATTGGCAAGTTCATCATCAACCACAGCTTTATTCTGCCGGGGCTGATTGGCGTGAGCTGTGCCTGTGTGGCGAGTTATTTACTGGTGATGACGCTCTTTTAAGGCAGGTTCAACGTAAGACGGATAAGCATCAACATCATCCGCCTTAAAGCTTTAATGCGCCTCTTTTTGCGGCGTGAATTTCAGCTCAATAAGCGCTATTGCCTTCTGGATGGCACGGCGGGTTACCGGATCTGCCGCGGCAGGATGGGTTGCGAAGTCGATCGTTTTAAGCTGGCCGGCCATCTTGTCGCGTACTTCAACCGGGGCGATAACGTCAATCACGTCGAGGATTTGTTTAATCACCAGCTGGCAGGCGACCACGTCGGAAACCAGCTCCTGGTCGGCAGATAATTGTTCAGACATCTTTCTCTCCTGTTTCATATTGCGCGCCATAGTACATGCGCCATGAAGCCTGAGGCAACCATCCATTCAAACGCATACCGGTATCCACAACTCCCTTTGCAGGCGAGGTAGTGATAGTGCTTTTCTGCCGTAATGCTCGTTCCACCTCGCAGAATCTTATTCCTGAAAGTGCAACAGGCCGTTAGTTTATTTAGACTACGGAATAAGAAAGTGGAATCTCGATCTCATTAAAAAGATTCTTTTACGCCAGCTTACAAATTCGGTGACCCGCGTCACAATCATCCTTCCTGTATCAATTTATAAGAACCCATCTTCTAAAAAATATAAAACGAAGGTTCAAAATAATGAAAGGAACAAACGGCATCTCCGGCCAGGCGCGTCCGGTGCTGTTACGTCACCAGCTGGCTTACGGGGGCGGTAACCTGCTGGGTAGCGGCGCGCTGGCTATCAGCGGCGCGTGGTTGCTCTATTTTTACACCACCTTCTGCGGACTGACGCTGCTTGAAGCATCGTTTATCTTTTCCGTCGCCAGCATTATTGATGCTATCAGCAATCCGCTAATGGGATATTTAACCGATAACTTCGGCAGTACCAGACTCGGGCAGCGCTTTGGCCGTCGCCGCTTCTTTTTGTTAATGGGTATTCCGCTGATGATGTTCTACCCGCTGTTGTGGGTGGATGGCTTCGGCTTCTGGTACTACCTATGCACCTATGCCATTTTCGAGCTTATCTATACCTCGGTCATGGTGCCATACGAAACGCTCGCCACTGAAATGACCAGCGATTTCACCCTGCGTTCCAAACTGACCGGCTATAAAGCGATTTTCGGTAAGCTGGCCAACTTCCTCGCCGCCTTTATTCCGGGACAATTTATTCTGCTTTACGGCAAAGATTCTGCCCAGCCGTTCTTCCTGACAGGGATTACCTATGGCGTAATTTTGTGCCTCGCCATTGCCTGCCTCTATTTCTCTTCGTGGGAACATGCCCGTCCGCAGGAGATGGTGCAGAAAGCGAAAACCACGCTGTTCAGAACCCTGACCGGCCTTGCTGCTGATATGCGATCAACCTTCCATCTGCGCGTCTTCCGCAAACATTTAGGCATGTATCTGTGCGGCTTTGGCGCCGAATGGCTGTTCGCTTCTATCTTCACCTACTTCGTGATTTTTGTGCTGCAGCACGACCCGGCGATGGTTGCGGGGCTTAATAGCCTGAACTCGATTCTGCAGTTAATTTCAACCGCGGTGTTTATTGGTATTTGTGTGAAAAAAGGGTTCAGTAAGCCGTACATTATGGCGCTGAGCATCGTTATTTTCTCGGTGGTTTGTTATACCTCGCTGTACTTCTTCCACCTGCCGGTGCATATCGCAACGATCCTGATGTTCGGCATTACCATTCTGTTTGGTCTGGGGACCGGTGGCGTTTACTACATTCCGTGGACGGTTTACACCTTTCTTGCGGATGTGGATGAAGTCTTTACCGGCCGTCGTCGCGAGGGAATTTATGCGGGCGCGATGACGTTCTCAGGCAAAATTCTGCGCTCGATTATCGTCTTCACCATGGGATCTATTCTCAGCTACTACGGCTTCCAGTCAAAAGCGCACGTGCAGCCGGAAAGCGCGGTCAACGCGATTGCGGTCGTCTTCTGCGTGGGCGTGGTGGTTCTGGCGCTGGCGGCGGTAGTCTTCAGCACGCAAATGAAGCTGGACCGTAAGGCCCATATGGTTGTGCTTGAGGAGGTTGCGCGTATCAAAGCAGGCGGCAGGCTCGAAGATATCCAACCGGAAGTGCGGGTGGTGATAGAGAATCTGGTCGGCCACCGCTATGAAGAGTGCTGGGGCAACAGCAAACTATTCAAATCCCCGGGGGATGAAGTCGCGGTACGTGAAGCTGTTTCACACTCATAAACCTGAATTGCGGACACAAAAAAACCTGCCTCGGCAGGTTTTTTTAGCATCACGCTTTCTCAGAACATCGCGCCCGGCGGTACGTCTTTGAAGGTTTTGCAGTAGTTTTCGAACATGCTTTTCAGAATTTTGCGCAGTTTCATTATGTACTCCGGTTTTTATTTATACAGGTGTTGCTCGTTATGCGACCTATAATATGATTTCCATCACAGAAATCAATAGTTTTGTGATGTGTATCACATAATTTGAGTGGGGTTTTTACAAGCTATTCACATAAAAGCAGTTGCAAATCCAACACTTACCTGATTATCTGTTTCGGTGAATTTTTAAAACATTATTTTAATTTCGAGCGGCAACCATGTCTGACAACGTCCCATCTGCACAAAAACGCGGCATATCCTTAACCGCGCTGCTGGTCGCTGGCGCATTTTTTATGGAGTTTCTCGACGGGACGGTGATTGCGACCGCTCTGCCGGAGATGGCGCGAACCTTCGGCGTGGATGCCGTGGACCTGAACACAGGCATGAGCGCCTATCTGCTTACCCTTGCGGTACTTATTCCCGCCAGCGGCTGGATCGCCGACCGCTTTGGCGCGCGTAAAGTCTTTACCCTGGCGCTGGGTATCTTTACCCTCGCCTCCGTACTGTGTGGCCTCGCCAACAGCCTTGAGCAGTTTATCGCGATGCGTGTCTTGCAGGGCATTGGGGGCGCGTTAATGGTGCCGGTAGGCCGCCTTGCGGTATTAAGAACGACGCCGAAAAATCAGCTGATCTCCGCCATAGCGACATTAACCTGGCCTGCCCTGGTCGCCCCAATTATCGGGCCGCCGCTGGGCGGCTTTATCACCAGCTATGCATCGTGGCGCTGGATTTTTTATATCAACCTTCCTCTTGGGCTTGCTGCAATGGCGCTGGCCTGGCGGCTAATACCAGACGTGCACGATGACGAGCGCCGCCCGTTTGATGGCGTGGGTTTCATCAGCACCGCAATCGCCATGATTTGCCTGGTATACGGGCTGGAAATGCTGGGAGAAGCCAGTATCAATGCCGTCGCTACGGTAGCTTTACTGGCGTCGGGAGCGGCAGCGCTGTGGTTTTCACTCCGGCATTTTAAACACGCGGCCCATCCCATGATTCGGCTGGATGCTTTAAAAGTACAGACCTTCGGCGTCACGATGTACGGCGGCTCGCTGTTCCGCACCTCAATCAGCGCCGTGCCGTTTTTGCTGCCGCTGCTGTTTCAGGTGGGATTTGGTATGGATGCGTTTCATTCAGGTTTGCTGGTGCTGGCGGTATTTGCAGGCAACCTGACGATGAAGCCCGGCACCACGCCGCTTATTCGTGCGCTTGGTTTTAAAAAGCTACTTATCCTTAACGGCTTGCTGAACGTCGCCGCCCTGCTCGCCTGCGCTTTTCTTACGCCGCATACCGCGACGTGGGTGACAATCGTCATCCTGTTTCTTGGCGGGCTGTTTCGCTCGATGCAGTTTACCGGCATCAGCACGCTGGCTTTTGCGGATATTCCCGCCCAGCAGATGAGCTACGCTAATACACTGTTCAGCACGGCAACCCAGCTTTCCGTAGGGCTGGGCATTACGCTTGGCGCCATCGGCATCAGGCTTGGGGAGAAAATCAGCGGGTGGCTGGGTCTGAGCACCCTGCCCGGTATCAGCATTAAAATTTCGTTTGTGTTGATTACGCTTATCTGCCTGATTGGGCTTTTTGATTTGCTGCGTCTGCCGCGCACGGCGGGCAGTTCAGTTTCGAATAAGAGATGATGCGAAGAAGATTAGCGCTAAAAAAACGGCCAGCATTTGCCGGCCGTTATGGTCTTAATTAAGCAAGGATTTCGCGAACGAACGCTTCAATCTCCTGGTTCTGGCAGTTCTCGAAGAAGCACTTCTGGAAGCGCTCGCCGGAAACAGCCGTTTTTACCAGCTCAGGATCAATAGCACGCAGCGTATCGAGATAGTTCTCTTTCACCACGGCCGCTTTAACCTGGCTGAGAATACCGGCGTTACGAACCTGCGGCTCTTTACGCTCGACCGGGTAACCTTCGCCTTTACGCCCGGTGAAAGCTTTTTCGAAGATATAACGAACGTTCAGCTCTGCGCCCCAGCCGAAGCCTTTAGCAAACGGCAGCGCCAGCGCGTTACCGTTGTTGATCTGCGAGAACAGGAAGGCATCCGCAGGGTCGATACAGTAGCCGCACATAACGCCCGGGTGGATATTCAGTGACATCAGCGCGCCCTGACCCGTACCGCAACCGGTGACCACAAAATCAACCGCTTTAGCATTCAGCAGGATGCTTGCCATAATGCCCAGGTGGATATAGGTCAGGTGGTGATCCTGCTCATCGCTCATGCCGACGTTATAAACCGGATACTCTTTCTCAGCCGCAACCGCCTGCAGCTCTTTAAGGATGATGGCGTTTTTGCCAGCCTGACTGTTTTCCATCATCAGTGCAATTTTCATTCTTTCGTCTCCTGATTGGGTCACGGCCATGTTGGGTGAAAAGCCGTGATGAATAGTCGTAGTGAACCACATGTATAGACTAACCATACTATCTGGCAAACATACTTTCAAATTTAATGAAAGATTGTTTTAAAAAACTAAGATGCGCTCATGTTTCTGCTACCTAAACGTGGCGTTCGCCGATAGCATCCCAGACTGTTCTGCGTTGTACGAGCGCTACGGGTTTTCCCGCTTAAGGTAAATGAGCTCCTGCAGTGAAGGATAAATTTGCATTAGGGATGGATTTTAGCGTGATTTTCAACAAAATTTTTTCGCTTTCTGCTGACGATGATGCTCAGGATTCCGGACGTGCTACCCTATAAAAAAGTGCCAGACGAGGCTTAACACCATGCATCGCTCTTCTTTATTTATTGCCCTCCTTTTATTAAGCGGCTGTACCTTCAATAAAAATCCGCAGCCGGTTAAAGGCAGCGAAACCGTGGGCGTAGTGCGCCTTGGGTTCGATCTCGCTCCGCTGCAAAAAGGAAAGGTTGATACCTTCATCGCGCAGACCACCGCCAGTCACCAGTGCCAGCAGTGGGGATATATTGCCGCCTTCCCTTATGGCGAGCCGATAAAAACCTGTAGCCTGAGCAGCGGTGCTTTGTGCCTGAATCAGAAAGTAACCCTTGAGTACCAGTGCCGCGGGGTCGGCATGGAAAAATATCTCCGGGATCAACTGATAGTGCAGTAATCCTCGGCAAATGACCGGAGATAAAAAGCGGCGGAGAATTTATAAATCACGCGGCGTCGGCTGGCGGTTATCTTTTTAAAAGCGAGTAGTTATTATTAACGTCATTTAATTCTAATGAAGAAAGCTAATAATATTGGCAACCATTCTCATTACGGCAATTTAATTAACAATTCATTTGCATTATTGAAATTAAAAAAATAGAGTGGCGCCACTGTCGGAACGCAATTAAAGGGAAGCGCTATGCTAAAAACAGAAATGGTCGAAAAACTTAACCAACAGATGAACCTTGAACTTTACTCCTCTCTGCTTTACCAGCAGATGAGCGCATGGTGCAGCTATCATAGCTTCGAAGGTGCCGCGGCGTTCCTGCGTCGCCACGCTCAGGAAGAGATGGAGCATATGCAGCGCCTGTTCGCCTATTTAACCGATACCGGAAATATGCCGCGTATTAATGCCGTGCCAACGCCATTTAGCGAATACGAATCTCTGGACGCTTTATTTAAAGCGACTTATGAGCACGAGCAGTTAATTACCGGCAAGATTAATGAACTGGCTCACGCTGCGATGACCTCCCAGGATTATCCGACCTTTAATTTCCTGCAGTGGTACGTTGCCGAACAGCATGAAGAAGAGAAGCTGTTTAAATCCGTGCTGGATAAGCTCAGCCTGGTCGGTAAAAGCGGTGAAGGGCTTTACTTTGTGGACAAAGAACTTTCCACCCTTGATACCCAGGCCTGATTTAATGCATTAAGCAGGCCGAAGTGCTGTTGCGCTTCGGCCTGTTTTAGTTTTAATGCAAACTGGAGTGCTGCTTGTGCTGCCAGTAAGCAAAGATGTTCAGTGCGGCAGGTTTGATCTCCTCAATGCTGTCGATAAAGGCTTCATGCGACAGGCTATCAAGCTCATCAAACTTCTCCTCCAGCCCGTGCAGGGCAATCGGCTTGAGCATAGCAAGCAGCGCTTCAGGCATTGGCTCAACGTCCCACAGCATAACGCCGCGCATATAGCCAAAGCACCATTCTTCCACGATGGTAAACTCTTGCCCTTCTACCATGCTGGTGCCGAACAGCGGTTCGTATTGCTCCGGATAACTACTCAGGCGTTCCGCAATATCGTTGACATGTTTGAAGGTGAGCTCAACGAACCTTTTCAGTTCGTCCTCTGATTCCCAGAGCGGCTGATCCCCTTCACCACCCCAGAACGCTGCAAACGTCGCTTCCGGCCCCACCTCTTTTGGTCCGGAGAGAATGGCGGTCAGCATACCGTCCATTTCAGCG
Source organism: Buttiauxella sp. (assembly GCA_032051265.1). Taxonomy (GTDB): domain Bacteria; phylum Pseudomonadota; class Gammaproteobacteria; order Enterobacterales; family Enterobacteriaceae; genus Dryocola. Next base: position 715,278 of record DAMBYU010000001.1, on the reverse strand, counting down.
ACATCCATAATGGAGCGCTCGGTGGCGTGCCTGAGCAGCACATCATCAAGCCATTCGATCTCTTCTTCTGTTAATGGTCCCTGGTTCATCATCCGGGCTCCTGTAGTGACTGGATTTTTCACACGCGTTGTCGGTGAGTATAAGGAAATATCAGGCAAGATAGCTGGAAAGGGAGATCGCAGGCAATAAAAAACCACCCGAAGGTGGTTTACACGACACTGCTTATCATTGATTTTATTCTTGTGTTCCCATGGTGCCCGGGGCGGGACTTGAACCCGCACAGCCATAAGCCGAGGGATTTTAAATCCCTTGTGTCTACCGATTTCACCACCCGGGCTCGGGAATAAAGTGGAGGCGCGTTCCGGAGTCGAACCGGACTAGACGGATTTGCAATCCGCTACATAACCGCTTTGCTAACGCGCCAAAACTTTTTGCCTTTGCAGGCTAACAGAGGCTCTCTGCTATATAAATCTGGAGCGGGAAACGAGACTCGAACTCGCGACCCCGACCTTGGCAAGGTCGTGCTCTACCAACTGAGCTATTCCCGCAAATCTGTACAAGTGAACCATCTTGCTAATCACTTGATTTTATTATCTTCCGGCAAGCCATGCTGCCGTTCGATGCGTTGCATTCTACTTAGATGGCGCAATGAGTCAATGAAATTTTCCTGCACCGCGTTTCGTTTGCTGAATTTTGCGCCGCTTAGATCAAGGTTCGAGCAGATCGCCGCGTGCGGCGGCCAGATACTGGAACATAGACCAGAAGGTTAATACCGCGGCGATGAAGAAAAGACCGATGCCAGCGTACTCAATCCACATGTTTGGACGCCACAGCATACCAATCAGGGCCAGCATCTGCGCCATAGTTTTGGTTTTACCAATCCACGACACCGCAACGCTGCTGCGCTTACCAATTTCCGCCATCCACTCGCGCAGCGCAGAGATAATTATTTCACGGGCAATCATGGTCGCTGCCGGCAGCGTGATCCACCAGGCATGATAGTGTTCGACCACAAGGACAAGGGCCACAACGACCATCACCTTATCCGCTACGGGATCAAGGAACGCCCCAAATCGGGTGCTTTGATTCCAGCGGCGCGCGAGAAAACCGTCAAACCAGTCTGTAATGGCTGCCAGCCAGAAGATAAAAGCGCAAAGGAAAGGCGCCCAGGTGAACGGCAGATAAAAAGCCAGCACGAAGAACGGAATGAGAAAGACACGAAACAGAGTAAGCAACGTTGGGATATTAAATTGCATAGTGCCGGATAACTGTCTGTCGTAAGTGGTAATTGTCCCTATGTTGCTACAGCGGCTTCAATGTTTCAACGAGTAGTAGATCTTTTCTGCCAGCTGCTGCGAGATACCTGGCACTTTTGCGATTTCTTCAACGGATGCGTTCATTAACGGTTGCAATCCGCCCATATACTTCAGCAACATCTGGCGACGTTTTGGCCCGATGCCTTCAATGGTTTCCAGCGAGCTGGTATTTTGCACTTTGGCACGTTTTTTCCGGTGCCCGCTGATAGCGTGATTGTGCGAATCATCGCGGATATGCTGAATAACGTGCAGCGCTGGCGAATCCGGAGGTAAAGAAAAACCTTCCCCTTCCGGCTCAAAGAAAAGCGTCTCAAGTCCGGCCTTGCGGTCTGTGCCTTTGGCCACGCCAAGCAGCAGCGGGTGATGCTTATCCCAGGGCACGTCAAGTTCGGCAAATACCGTTTTAGCCTGGCTTAGCTGCCCTTTCCCGCCGTCTATTAAAATGACGTCCGGAATTTTGCTCTCTTCAATGGCCTTGCCGTAGCGACGGCGCAGCACCTGGTTCATGGCCGCATAATCATCGCCCGGCGTAATGCCAGAAATATTGTAGCGACGGTATTCCGCACGTAGCGGGCCATTTGCATCAAACACCACGCATGAGGCCACCGTTTGCTCGCCCATCGTGTGGCTGATGTCGAAACACTCCATCCGCTTAATTTCCGGCAGCTGCAGCACCTGCGCAAGTGCCGCGAGGCGTTGATGGATGGTGGATTGTTGAGAAAGACGCGTGACCAGCGCCGTGGCGGCATTGGTACGCGCCAGCTTCAGGTAACGAGCGCGATCGCCACGTGGTTTGGTCTGCACGTTAATGCGACGACCGGCCATCTCCGAAAGCGAATCTGCCAGCAGCGTTTTGTCCGGCAACGTGAAATCGAGCAGAATTTCTCCCGGCAGGGTTCGCATCTGGCTGCCCTGCAGATAAAACTGGCCGACAAAGGTCTCGACCACTTCCGCAAGCTCGGTGCCGCCCGGCACTTTCGGGAAATAGCTGCGGCTGCCAAGAACTTTGCCCTGGCGGATGAACAGCACGTGCACGCAGGCCATACCGTTATCGAACGCCACGCCGATAACGTCCAGGTCATCACCCATATTGGAAACGAACTGCTTCTCGGTGATGCGTCGCACCGCCTGAATCTGATCCCGGATACGCGCCGCGGCTTCAAATTCAAGGTTTTTACTCGCCTGCTCCATGCGCTCGATAAGCTGCGTCAGTACCTGGTCATCTTTGCCGGAGAGGAAAAGGCGAACGTATTCCACCTGCTGCGCGTAGTCGTCTTCGCTCACTAACCCTGCCACACAGGGGCCAAGGCAGCGCCCAATCTGGTATTGCAGACATGGACGGGAGCGGTTGCGATAAACGTTGTTTTCGCACTGGCGGATGGGGAAAACTTTTTGCAGCAGCGCAAGCGTTTCTCTTACGGCATAACCGTTAGGAAACGGGCCGAAGTATTCGCCTTTAGCGTGTTTAGCACCGCGATGCAGCGCCAGACGCGGATGCGTATCGCCGCTGAGAAAGATAAACGGGTAGGACTTATCGTCACGCAGCAGCACGTTGTAGCGCGGCTGATAGAGCTTGATGTAGTTATGTTCGAGCAGCAGCGCTTCCGTTTCGGTATGGGTGACGGTGACATCAATATGATGAATCAGCGCCACCAGCGCCTCGGTTTTTCGGCTCGACAGATTGCTTCTGAAGTAGCTCGCCAGACGTTTTTTTAAGTCTTTGGCTTTACCGACATAAATAACCGTACCGCTGGCGTCGTACATACGATAGACGCCGGGTTTGCTGGTGACCGTCTTAAGGAAGGCCTGCGAATCGAATGTATCACTCACTACTGATTAACGTCTCCGCGCTGAATAAACCATGACGAATTGCCAGATGCGTCAGCTCAACATCGCCACTGATATTTAGTTTACTGAACATGCGGTAACGGTAGCTGTTGACCGTTTTCGGGCTCAGATTAAGCTGCTCAGAAATCTCATTGACCTTCTGGCCTTTGGTAATCATCAGCATAATCTGTAATTCGCGCTCAGACAAACTGGCAAACGGGGTTTCCGTTTTTTCCGGTTCTATCTGGCTTAGCGCCATCTGCTGGGCAATATCTGAAGCGATATAGCGCTGGCCGGCATTCACTGAACGGATGGCGTTGACCACATCGCTGGGGGCCGCGCCTTTGCTCAGATAACCGGCAGCGCCCGCCTGCATCACTTTCGCCGGCAGCGGATTTTCCGTGTGAATGGTCAGCATAATAACTTTGATATCTGAAGAGTAACGCACGATTTTGCGCGTGGCCTCAAGGCCGCCGATGCCGGGCATATTCATGTCCATTAAAACCACATCGACCGGGTGTGCGCGACACCATTTCACGGCATCTTCACCGCAATTTGCTTCACCTGATATCTTGATCCCTTTGATATCTTCAAGAATGCGTCGTATCCCTGCGCGCACCAGTTCATGGTCATCAACAAGAAGAACGTTGATCAAGATAACTCTCCAGAAAAGGGATAACGCTGCTAAAAGCTTAGATACTCATATTAACGGGTTTTCCGGGAACTTTAAAATGCAAAGAATGGGGAAAGGGGGATTACTCGCAGTTTTCGGCAATTTAGTTTTACAGCGTTCAGTAAAAAGCACCCCTGACGGGAAAGCGGTTTACACATGGAAACAAAATGCGTAAGCGATTAATAAAGCCAATGAAATTGTGGCGATAAAAGGGCTGCCATTATCCTTAAACATACTACTCATTAACGTTTAATAAACGAATCATAAACATTTTTACGATAGTCCGCAGGATTCAGTTTATTATTGCTTTACAACCGGGCGGTAAAAAGAAAGCACAAGCGAGCGTAGAATCTACGCGCGATCGTAACCACTAATAAAATGATCGAGCAGTGTGTTATACTCCGCCGCCTTACAAAAACCGTTGCGCCGAATGACGGTGTACTAACCGAGATTTGAGGAAAATAAATGAGCACTCCTGATTTTTCCACCGCTGACAGCAATAGCGAACTGGCTATTGAAGTCACCTGCCTGAAAGCCATGTTAACCCAGATGCTCAAGGCGATGGGCCAGGCTGACGCGGGTAAAGTTATCATTAAAATGGAAAAGCAAATCGCTCAGATGGATGACACGGCGCACGCGGAAGTGTTTGGGAATACCGTTAAGCAAATTAAACAGGCTTATCGCCAGTAGTCGGTGGCAGACGGCGGAATGAATGCATTTTCATCCGCCGTGCTGTCGTCTGGCACGCAGAACGGGGAATCGTTCAGATGATGCCAATGGCCGCCGCATAACAGGCGATTTGCGTTTTATTGGGCGCGTTAAACTTTTTCTGCATATTCTTCTGATGAAAATTAACGGTATTTTCGGATATCGATAAAATCATGGCGACTTCCGCCGACGTTTTACCCTCCCCCGTCCACTTTAAAATTTCCAGCTCGCGTTTACTGAGTTTCATCGACATCCCGTCAACGCTGGGATCGGCCAGACGGGTGAGCGTCATCAAACTGAGTTCGGCAATATATTGCAGACGAGCGCTCAGCTCATCATCAGGCAATGATTTCCCTTTCAGCGATGAACGTGACACCGAAAGCAGCCCCGCGGCTCTGGAAGGCGACATAACGCACTGCGTCATACCCCGCCGCAAGCCGTGGTCCCGTGCGGAATCCCAAAACTCTGGCGTATCGGCAAACAGCTTGTCATCCCATGGCAGAAAGCCACGCATAAAATTGACCGGCTTTAGTACTGGATCGATCGCAAAATAGTTTTCGGCCTGATAATGCTCAAGCCAGGCCTGTGGGTAGGACGAAATCACCGACATTTTTGGGCGGGTAAAAGGTACAGGGTGGCGAACGCAGAACGCAAAATAATCAAATTCTAACGACTGAGTGTATCGGTGAACCGTGGTGGTTACTTCGCAGGCTTCGGTAATTGACTGGAACGCATCAAGCGTTTCCCGTCGCCAGCTAAAAAAGTCGCAATCCGGCATTGTGTCTGGTGTTTCTCCTGTAACTATAATCATTCATAGTTTGAATGTGTAACGCTACCATATACGGCAAACGTATTTATATGAGTTATCGACCAACTGGTCCGTTTCTTTAAAAATGAGGCTGCTGATTGAGATTGTTAGTGATTTCCCTCTCCCTCAGAGAGAGGGCTTTTTGCTACTGCGTAAGGAATTTTTCCAGAAATTGCTTAGTGCGCGGCTGCTGAGGATTAGCAAACAGTTCACGGGCCGGACCCTGTTCCACAATGCGCCCCTGATCCATAAAGATCGCCCTGTCCGCAACGTCACGTGCGAAGCTCATTTCGTGGGTCACGATAACCATGGTGCGCTTTTCCTGCGCCAGTTGACGGATGGTGCTCAGCACTTCACCCACCAGCTCAGGATCCAGCGCCGAGGTTGGTTCATCAAACAAAATCACCTCCGGGCGCATCGCCAGCGCGCGGGCAATAGCCACACGCTGCTGTTGCCCGCCGGAAAGCCGTCGCGGATAGCTGGTTTCTTTGCCGGTTAGCCCAACTTTCGCCAGCAGCTCGCGCGCGCGCTCCGTCGCCTCTTCCTTTGGCTCACCTTTTACGATGACCGGGCCTTCAATAATATTTTCCAGTACCGTGCGGTGCGGGAACAGATTAAAGCTCTGGAAAACAAAGCCCACGTGCTGGCGCAGTTCACGCACCCGGTTTTTCTGCTTGCTCATGGAAACCACGGCGTCAATAGCGATCTCTCCAACCTGAATAGTGCCGGACTCAGGCTGCTCCAGCAAATTAATGCAGCGCAACAGCGTGGTTTTACCGGAGCCGCTTGGCCCGATGATCGCCACTACCTCGCCGGTTTTCACTTCCAGATCGATACCGTGCAGCACCGTCTGACCGTGGAATTTTTTCACCAGTTGTTTTACGTCGATAGCGCTCATTTTGGCTCCCTGTCCTGGCGGTTTAGCTGATTTTCAAAGTAGTTTTGCAGGGCGGAAAGCACCGTTGCCATTACCCAGTAAATCAGCGAAGCGGCGAGATACATGGTGAACACTTCAAGCGTACGCGAGGTGATCAACTGCGCCTGACGGAACAGTTCCGGCACCTGAATGGTCGCCGCAAGCGAAGTGTCTTTTACCAGGCTAATAAAACTGTTACTCAGAGGGGGTAGCGCCACGCGCGCGGCCTGGGGCAGGATGGCGCGCCGCAGCGTTTGCCACGGTGTCATACCGATACTTGCCGCTGCTTCCCACTGCCCTTTTTCGATAGAAGAGATAGCCGCACGCAGCGTTTCAGATGCATAAGCCGCGGTGTTAAGAGACAGCCCGATCATTGCCGCCGGGATAGGATCCAGTTCGATACCGAACTGCGGCAGGCCATAGTAAATCATAAAGAGCTGGGCGATGAGCGGCGTACCACGAAAGATCGACACGTAAAAACGCGACAGCAGCGAAAACGGTAGAAACGGCGACAGACGCATCAGCGCCAGCAAAAATCCGAGGATTAAACCGAAGAACATGCCGCCAATACTAAGCTGCAGCGTGAAGACGGCGCCCCGGAGCAGAAATGGTGCTGAATCCAGCACCAGTTGAAGGCTTTCTTGCATACTTAAATCACACCCTGTCTGATTTTATTATTATGAGTTACACATGCGGATGGTAAGCGAACAGCGCAGGTGCCCCGCCGGTATGCACAAAAATTATCGGACCTTCATCCTTAAAGCGTTTTTGCGCCACACCGTCAATTAATCCCGCCATTGCTTTGCCGGTGTAAACCGGATCAAGCAATATCCCTTCCAGCCGCGCCAGCAGCTTGATGGCTTCCAGCCCCTCTTCGTTAGGCATGCCGTAACCTGGCGCAAAATAGTCATCCCAAAGCTTGATGGGAGCGGACGCGGTGACATCCAAAGAGTGCGCCACAGCCCGTTGTAAAGCTTCCACCTTTGGCTGTTGCTGGGCAATAGTGCGGGAAACCGTTACGCCGATAAGATCGACATCCGGCATCACCTGCTCAAGCCCAACGGCCAGTCCCGCATGCGTACCTGCGCTGCCGGAGGCCACAACAATGGATGACACGCTTACCGCCCCTTCGCACTGCTGGGCGATTTCCAGCGCGCTTTCCACATAGCCGAGCGCACCAAGAGCATTAGAGCCGCCAACCGGGATCACATAGGGGCGGAACCCCTGCGCTTCGAGACGCGTGGCGATCTCCTCAAGCTGCTGGTCGGGCGCGTGCAGCGCATCGCACATTTCTATTTCAGCATCAAAGAGATCGAGCAGTAGCCGGTTGCCGTTGCTGAGGTAATTATCCGTCTGGAATGCGCCAGGATTTTCAAGCAGGGCGACGCATTTAAGCCCAAGCTTTGCCGCAACGGCCGCCGTCTGACGAACATGGTTCGACTGGATAGCGCCGGCGGTCACCAGCGTATCGGCACCTTCGCGCAATGCATCGGCGGCCAGAAATTCCAGCTTGCGCAGCTTATTGCCGCCCATCGCCACAGGCGTGGTGTCGTCACGTTTGATGTAAATTTCGCGACCGAGGTAATCAGAAAAACGCGGCAGGTACTCAAGCGGCGTAGGGCCGCCGATAAACTCCAGCCGCGGGAAACGTGTCAGGTTATGCAGTGACATGAGCTACTCCATTGAAGGCGGAACGAAAATCCCCCATCCCTTCATTATGTACCAGCGTGGGCAATTGCCCGCAAATACAAATAAAAAAGGTGCTGTTATCAGCACCTTTCAGATGTTAATCGGGATTATTTGGTAACGTCAGCACCAAACCATTTTTCAGACAGTTTGGCCAGCGAGCCATCTTTTTGCATGTCAGCAATGGCTTTGTTTACCGCCTCAACCAAATCTTCATTGCCTTTACGAATCGCCACGCCCGCTTCCTGACGAGAGAACGCGTCGCCCGCTACGGCCAGAGTATCTTTTGTTTTCTTCACCAGATCGAGTGCGGCGAGACGGTCAACCAGAATGGCATCGATACGGCCAACGCGCAGATCCTGATATTTCGTTGGGTCATCATCGTAAGTGCGGATGTCTACGCCCTGCACGTTTTCACGCAGCCACTGTTCGTAGTTGGTGCCCAGACCCACGCCAACCTTTTTATCCTTCAGGTCGGCCGCAGATTTAATGCTGCCTTCGTTGCCTTTTTTCACCAGCGCCTGAATACCGGAAACGGTATATGGCGTGGAGAAATCATATTTTTTCTTACGTTCGTCGGAGATGGTGACCTGGTTAATCACCACGTCAATACGTTTGGAGTCCAGCGAAGCCAGCATGCCGTCCCACTTAGTCGGCTTCAGCGCCGCTTTCACGCCAAGATGCTGAGCGAGCTGCTCGGCAAACTCCACTTCAAAACCGGTTAGCTTACCGTCGTCACCCTGGAAGCTGAACGGAGGATAAGTCCCTTCGAGGCCCACCAGCAGCGTACCGCGCTCTTTGACCTTATTGAGCAAATTTTCTGCCGCAAACGTTTTCACGCTGCTACCCGCCACCAGTGCCACTGCCAGTACACCCATCAGCGCCTGACGTCCCACCATTGCTAATTTCATAGTTACCCCAGCTATCAATAATTTTGTTGTAGTGTAGCGAGCTGGTCTTTACCGTCAAAACCAGTCCGCTACAACTTATTCCATATTAATATATATCAGAAGTGATATGACGTTCCCGCCAGGCGGAGGACGTATCTGTGAGCTGTACCTGAAACTGCCAGTATTTGCGCAGCGCAATACGGTAGTTATTGGTGCTGGTTGGCGGAAGCCAGGCATCCAGCGTGTCGTCATGCAGACTCTGCAATAAAGAAGGCGCAGAAATATCCTGCTCTGAAAGATGATTACCCAGGCGGCGCAGGCGAACAACGTACTCACGAATAGTGCCGTGGCTCATCTCGGTTTGCTCGAACAGATACTGCTTAAACCCGATGATATCGAAATAGTTGCCCTGCTCTTTGCAATGCAGGTCGCCGCAAAAACGACACAGCGCCGTCCACGCCTGTTTTTCTACCTGCCAGGCGGCATCATCAATGAGCGTATCAAGCTGCGCAATGGTCGTTTTATTGACGATTTCACCACGGCAGGTAAGCGTAATGCGATCCAATTGCTTGCCGCAATGCGCGCAGTGAGTCTGTGTGTGCTTAAAATCTTTAAGATAGCGGCTTAGTGGCCGTCTTTTTGGTTGCTGCACCGTCATGATAATTTCCAGTGGTGAGATAATCGTGCGGCACTCCCTACAACTTACCTAATTTGGTGCGTAAGCGTTTAATGGCCTGGCTGTGCAACTGACTCACCCGAGACTCCCCCACTTCCAGAACGGCGCCAATCTCCTTGAGATTCAGCTCCTCCTGGTAGTAAAGCGTTAACACCAGCTGTTCGCGTTCCGGTAACGCTTCAATCGCGTCCATCACACGGCTACGTAAATTACTCTCCAGCAAGTGCTGCAGAGGATTCGCCTGCTGATGCTCCTCGGTGACCAGTTCGATACTGTCGCCATGCTCTTCACGCCACTCGTCATAAGAGAAAAGCTGGCTGTTGTTTGTATCGAGCAACATCTGGCGATATTCGTCGAGTGGGATACCCAGCTTCGCGGCCACCTCAGTTTCGGTGGCGTTGCGTCCCAGCTCTTGCTCCAGTTGACCAATCGCTTGCGCGACACCGCGTGCGTTACGCCTGACGCTGCGCGGCACCCAGTCACGGCTGCGCAACTCATCAAGCATCGCCCCACGAATGCGCTGCACCGCGTAGGTAGTAAATGCCGTTCCTTGCAGGGCATCGTAACGTTCCACTGCATTTAACAAACCGATGCCACCCGCCTGTAGCAGATCGTCAAGTTCCACACTCGCCGGCAATCGCACCTGCAGGCGCAATGCTTCGTGGCGCACCAGCGGGACATAACGCTGCCACAGCGAGTGTTTATCCATCACACCATCAGCGGTATACAGTGATTCCACGATAAACAGCCCTGCGTTAGTTGAGTTATCGGCATGATTATCCGTTTCTGGAGGGCTTTTAATCGCAAGAATAGTGGGTGAAAGGGGGGGTTATTTAGGGGTTACGCAATGCGGACGGCCAAAAACAGCCAAAATGAACACTTCTCAGACCTGAAAAAAGAGGAGGAGTGGATGTCCCGTACCATACGAAATGTTGCAGCGCTAACGTCTGAGATTAGAAGTATGGTCAACGCATGGACAGAACAGCGCTGACCCACTCTCTTTACGCTTTCGGCCTATGGAGAGCCGCAACAAAAATCCGTTAAGCGGGCTACGCTGGAATATATTTGTACTTTTCCAGAAGCTGGTTGAGATAAAGCATATCTATGTTGTTTTTTAACTTAAATACACCTGCAGTTTCCTTCCGTTCCACCGTATCCAGAAAGGCTAAAACGGTATAATAATCAGAACGATTCCAGAAATCATGGATAAATATTATCGTATCAGCCTTCCCTTTTTTGCACGCTAAAGTGTGCTTTATTACATTCAAGGTACAGGCAACCCGAAAACGCCCGTCCACAAGAACAAAATCGAAAGCATTTTCGTGACGCAGGATAGCTTCGCTATAAAGGGGGAATTTTTCTTTGTGGGTTTGATCAACAGGGTAACCCCACTCTTTTGTCGGGCCGATATCAACATAGTCCACTTTACACAACGGACCACATTCTTCAATAAGCGTATCGACCCATTGCTTATCACTTTCTACACCGAAAACTTCAACCTTATTTTTAACCGCAAGTTTAGTCGATCCCCCACTCCCATATTCAAAATATAATGTAGCCTGGTGTAAGTATTTTTCGAAAAGCTCCGTTTCACCTTCCGACATTCTCGGCATCTCAGGAATAACAGCAGCATTCATAGCAGCGGCAGAAGTCCCCTGCGCCTTGCAGGTAAGATCATCAAGATACTTACTTGCTCTCTCTTCATTATTTTCTTTCAACACCAGATACGTTATATCCTGCATCCCGTAACCAGCATGCAAGATAAATGCTAGTTTTTCTCTTTGTGCATTTGATAAACAGGTTAAACGTTTGGCATCGGGTATATAGATAGCATCAACCGCAACGGTCCTTGAAGAAGGAAGCGTTTTCTCTTCCTGAAGGATAACCGGCCGCCCATGTTCAACAGCTTTAAGCGAATGAAAAGCAAAACCATATCCTTTCAATAGCTCACTAACCTCATTACATAGCATTTGCCCCTCGTGCGTTTTCTCAAACGAGAAGCGAATATCTATCAGTAAGCAATTCGATAAAATCCGCGCGCCGTATGCAAAGGTTTTGCCGAGGTTGAATTTATTATCCAGAATAAACCAGTCAAGATAATCAAGGCCCTGAATTTCATCCAGCCTGGCCGTTTGAGTCAGGAATTCAGTAACCACCGTTTTATCTGAAAGGGTTTCCCGGGCACCGGATGCAGCCATCACCGGTTTAAGATCGCTACTGTAATTATTATCCAGGCACATATAAATTGGCGTAGGGGTGCCATCACCCAGGGCGTGCAGCTTAATATGGTGGAGACTTTCCTTATTTAACGGCAGGAATTCTTCCGCAACGCTACCCAGCGTATCCATAATAATAGCGTGAACGCCTTTGGTCGCCGTCAGGTTAATGAGAGCGGGTCCATGTGCAAATCTACCGCCGTAATCCATCATCATCACCTTGCCGGCCACCTGGAAATGAAAATCAGAGTCAGGTTTTTTCACCTCGGCATCGATATTCATTGGGTGTTGTAATACAACGGGCTCGTCATCATCATGAAAATAAGGCAAAGACTCTTTCGTTAAGGTGAGAGCCGCAGGCGGCTTTCCTTCGCAATGGCGCTGCCAGACGGCGCGCATGGCATTGGAAAAGTTTTTCGCAAAGCGCTCGCCATCGCATACGGGAGAAGATAATAAAATTTCGCGTAAGTACTTGCGAATAATGGTTAAACTGTCGAGATCTTTCGTCAAGCCCACGGCGATACTGATATATTGTTCCCAGCTATCGGCAACCAATTCTTCCATACCGGCATTCACTAAATGCGACGCTGAATGGCGTCCCGCAAAGGTCGGCCCTGGCAATGTTACGACAGGCACGCCCATCGCCATGGCTTCGCAGGTCGTTAAACCACCGGAATAGGGCCAGGGATCGAGGGCGATATCCACATGATTATAACAGGCTAATAGTTCGCGATGAGGCGATGAACCTTCAATTCGAAGACGTTCGCGAGCAATGCCATTATTACCGAGCGTGGTAAAAATATACTCTTTTAGTGCATCATTTTCAAAATTAAAGCTTTTTAAAAACAACCTTGATTCAGGCACTTCTTTTAAAACACTCGCCCACTGCGCCAGAAGCACATCATTTATTTTAGAGGCGTTATTAAAGCAGCCAAATGTAATATAGCCATTACTGTGTACCGGTGCAGAGTTAACCTCAGGAAGATACGACGGCGGATCATAACAGATATAATCATCAGGTAAGCGAATAAGTTTCTCAGTATACTTATCATCTATTCCCGGTGGGGTTTCTATATTATCACTGAGCAGATAATCCATTGTATCGAGGCCAGTACTGCTAATTAATCCTCCGACCCATTTAATCTGTACAGGCGCAGGCGCTAATTGAAAGTTCCGCATACGGCTATTCATGTTGTAACCGCACAGATCAAAGAGTATATCTATCTCATCACCACGAATTATCTTATCCAGTTCTGCAGGCAAGATACCCTCAACAACTCGCCAGCTGGCACAGATATTTTTTATACGGGCGGTTAAGCCATCTTCTTTATAGTTTGTACTGTAAGCGTAAAATTCCATATGCGACTGCGGAATATAGCTAAGCCCCTCGGTGATCATTTTTCCAACCGGATGAGCTCGAAAACCATCTGAAATAATACCAATTCGTAATCGCTTGTTGGCGGATTTATTTTTTGCCACCGCGCGAGAAACATTTCCCGGTTTAAATTTAGCCTGCCATTTTTTACATAACTCCAGAATCTGCTCAGCATTTTTTCCGGGATGATAGTGAGAACCCACTATATAGTTAAAAAATGGCGTCGGATCGTGCTTTGACAATTGACAGGCTTTTTGAAAGGCGGATTCCATTTCCTCAAAGCGACTGAGATCCTGGTTAACCAACCCCAGATTATTCCAGTATAAACAGTTATCTGGTTCTTCTTTGGCAATTTCAAAGTATAATTTTTCTGCCTGCTCGTATCTTTTTAATTTCTGCAGTATCGTTGCCAGGAGCGTTCGCAATGGCCTGCTCTCTTTTTTACTTAACCGACTGATGGTATGCAGCAGATACACTTCGGCCTCAATAAACCTTTCACTTTCATACAACAAATCAGATTTGGCATATATAGCGTCAATATAACCCGGATATATTTCCAGCGCTTTATTAATACATTCTTCCGCATTAGAAAACTGCCCAAGCCTTTGATGCGCTTTCATAGCAACGACCCACATATAGGCGTTTTCCGCATCCGTTGCTAAAACGTCCATAGCCAACTGCAGGGCATGCTCAGGTTGCGTTGAAAGTAACTCTGCCGCACGCTTAACCTTATAATTTACTTTATTAATTGGGTTTTTATTATTGATAGCGGGAGGGGTCGCGCGTGACTTTTTCTTCATGGTGATCGCTTCATTTTGGGTCATGGCAACGGCGTAACAGGGATTTACTCTGCGAGGCCTTCAGGAAGGCACCAAGTATAAAATAAAGCAAAGAAAAGCAACGGGTGAAACACCCGTTGCTTATTGCACCATTTAAGCAAATGGCTATTACGATGTTAACCCAGCAGAGTCGGTGCCTTCCGGTTAGCCTGAACCAGTAAAAATACCCGCCTGCTGCAAAATCTGCGCGTGGGATATTCCATCGTTCAGAATGGCGCCAGTCTTCTTGAGATTCAGCACCTCAAACAGCCCTGCGTTAGTTGAGTTACCGGCAGGATATGCGTTTCTGGAGGGCTTTTACGAAGAATAGTGGTTGGAGGGGGCATTGAGTAAATAAGAGGAATTACAATAAAAAAACCCCGCCGGAGCGGGGTTTGTCAGGTAAAAGGCGATTAGCCCTGCAGCAGAGACAGAACCTGCTGTGGAACCTGGTTAGCTTTTGCCAACACAGAGTTACCGGCCTGCTGGATGATCTGCGCTTTAGACATATTTGACACTTCGGTCGCATAGTCGGCGTCCTGAATACGGGACTGGGCAGCAGACAGGTTAGTAGTGGTGTTGTTCAGGTTAGTTACCGCGGAATCCAGACGGTTCTGCACGGCACCCAGTGAAGAACGGAATTTATCAATATCAGAAATTGCGTCAGTCAGGGCTTTCAGAGGATCGGCTGTGGATTCAGACTTAGTAGTTGCATCTTTAGTGATTGTACCGTCTGCTGTTTTGTAAACTGCTGAACCTGCATCATCATAAACATTACCGTTAGAGAAAGCATGGTAAGTCTCGGTAACGGTTTTATTAGTGTCAGCGGTCAGTGCATTATCAGTATCGAGATTAACTGTAGTACCAGTACCAAATGAAGCATTAGCAACTGTAACAGCTCCAGTACTACCATTCACATCATAAGATGAAGTACCTGTAGTTACAGTGTAATCATTGCCTTCTAATTTTGTTGACATTGCATCAGCAGAAATTGACGCGCCAGTGATATCAGCACCAGTACCCTGAACAAAGTCAACACTCATACCACTATCGAAGCTAATATTAGCATTTACGGCGTCAGTACCAGTGAATAAGCTATCCAGAGTAGCTGGAGTTAGAGCACCGCCTGAGTTTTTGGTCAGGTTGCCCGTAGTATCAATATATAAGGCATCACCGTTTGTGTCAGTGATTGTACCGTCTTTGGCGATGTTTACTTCCTGCTCTGTACCGCCAATAGAAATACTACCGAAGTTATCCCCTGCGCCTAAATAGCCTTTCAGAGCAGCTGCAATATCAGCATCAGCCAGACCGTTATTTGGAGTCGCGCCTTTCACATCAAAAGTATACGACTTGCTGGCAGCATTATAAGTATAATCACCAGAAGCGGCTACCCCTAAACCAGTATCCGTACCGGTGTAATTGATTTTGCCACCATCGCTATTAACTTTAGCTAACACATTGGCTGCTGTTGCTGCAGAGTAATTAGTAACAGTATCTTTAGTATAAGTGCTGTTACCGCTAGCATCAGGGCCAGTAGTAGAAAAACCAGCAGCCTGTAGGTCTGCCCCAGTAGCTTTGGCGTTATCAACTTCGCCTTTACCGTTCACGTTAAAGCCTTTCAGGCCCAGCGTGTCGGAAGTGATTTCTTTCAGATCGATGGTGATGGTTTCGCCATCGTTCGCACCTACCTGAATCTTCATGGAACCATCTTTTGACAGCACGTTCACGCCGTTAAACTGGGTCTGGTCGGATACGCGGTCAATTTCATCCAGACGGGATTTGATTTCGTCCTGGATGGAGTCCAGATCGGACTCGGAGTTAGTACCGGTAGTCGCCTGCACGGTCAGCTCACGAACACGCTGTAAGTTGTTGTTGATTTCAGACAGCGCGCCTTCAGTGGTCTGCGCCAGAGAAATACCGTCGTTGGCGTTACGCGCAGCCTGAGTCAGGCCTTTGATGTTAGAGGTGAAGCGGTTAGCAATCGCCTGGCCCGCCGCGTCATCTTTGGCGCTGTTGATACGCAGACCGGAAGACAGACGCTCAATGGCAGTAGACATTGCCGACTGGTTCTTGTTGATATTGTTCTGAGTGATCAGCGAGAGGCTGTTGGTATTAATGACTTGTGCCATGATTTAGTTTCCTGTGTTCAAATCTACGGTTTACGTGATTGGGTTTCCACCCCTCGGCTTCGTCGCCGTTAAACCTGTTATCGTCTGGTCACCAACAACCTTTAGCATTTTTTTCGCCGCCCCGAATAATTTTTAGCGCCAGAAATACTCTTTCCCCTTGCCGCTATTCTTCCCATTAAAAAAAAGAAATTAACCGTAAACTTTGCGCTATTCAGGCCGATAATCCCGGTATTCATTTTATGCGTCGATACATTAAGGAATAGTTATGGCAAGTATTTCAACGCTGGGAGTCGGGTCGGGCCTGGATCTGAGCAGCATACTGGACAGCCTGGAGGCGGCGGAAAAATCCACGCTGACGCCAATTTCGACTCAGCAAACCTCTTATACCTCCAAACTGAGCGCCTACGGCACGTTAAAAAGCGCGCTGGAAACCTTCCAGACCGCCAATACCGCGTTGAACAAAGCCGACTTGTTTACCGCCACGTCAACCACCAGTAGCAGCACGGCGTTCAGTGCCACCACTACCGGCAGTGCAGTTGCCGGAAAATATACGATTAGCGTGACTCAGCTGGCGCAGGCGCAGACGCTGACCACCAAAAACTCTCAGACCGACAGCAAAGCGGCCATCGCCACCGGCGACAGCGTGCTAACCATCCAGCAGGGCGGCGATAAAAAGCCGGTCAACATCGATATCAGCGCGGCTAACTCCTCGCTGACCGGCATTCGCGACGCCATCAATAATGCTAAAGCCGGCGTCAGCGCCAGTATTATCAACGTCGGAAACGGTGAGTACCGCCTGTCGGTGACCTCAGATGATACCGGCAGCGACAACGCGATGTCCCTGAGCTTCAGCGAGGACAGCGACAGCGCCCTGCAGGCCTTTATGGGCTATAACGGCACAAGCACCGATGCCGGTAACGGCATGGAAGAGAGCGTTACCGCACAAAATGCCGAGCTGACGGTTAACAACATTAAAATCGTCAATAGCAGCAATACCATCAGCGATGCGCTGGAAGACATCACCCTTAATCTGAACAATGTCACTACCGGCAACCAGACGCTGACCATTACCAAAGATAACTCGAAAGCTGAAAAAGCCATTAACGACTGGGTCGACGCCTATAACTCATTACAGGACACCTTCAGCAGCTTAACCAAATACACCGCCGTAGATAAAGGTTCTGACACTCAGAGCACCAATAACGGCGCGCTGCTTGGCGACACGACTTTACGTACTATCCAGACGCAGCTCAAAGGCTTGCTCACTAATACGTCGGGCAGTGCGGCATTCAAGACGCTGGCACAGATTGGCGTCACTTCTGACCCGAGTACCGGCAAATTAGAAGTGGATGACGACAAACTGGCAGCAGCGCTGAAAAAAGATGCTTCCGGGGTTAAAGATATGATTGTCGGCGACGGTAAAGCCACCGGTATTACCACTGTCATCAGCAATAACCTGACCAACTGGCTCTCTACCACCGGGATTATCCAGGCGGCGAAAGACGGCGTGAGCAAAACGCTGAACAATCTCACCGAACAGTACAACGCCGCCAGCGACCGCATCGACACATTAGTGGCTCGTTACAAAGAGCAATTTACCCAGCTGGATGTCCTGATGAACTCGCTGAACTCCACCAGCAGCTATCTGACGCAGCAGTTCGAATCTACCAGTAACAACAAATAAGTAATCCAGGAGCAGACATGTACGGCGCAAAAGGCACTCAGGCCTACGCAAAAATCGGGGTTGAAAGCGCAGTCATGAGCGCCAGCCAACAGCAACTGGTCACCATGTTGTTTGATGGCGCACTCAGCGCGTTAGTACGCGCTCGTCTTTTTTTGCAGGACGGCAATCTGGAAGGGAAAGGACTTTCACTCTCTAAAGCCATCAACATCATTGAAAACGGGCTTAAAAGCGGGATCGACGAAGAGAGCGGCGATGAACTGACTCAGAATCTGTTCTCACTTTATGCTTATATGGTACGACGTCTCCTTCAGGCCAATTTACGTAATGATGTCAGCGCGATCGAAGAGGTCGAGAACCTGCTGAGAAACATTGCAGATGCCTGGAAAGAGGTCGCTCAGGCGCCTAATCACACTCGGGACGCAGTCTAATGAGCCATGCACCGCAACTGTATACCCTCTATCAGCAATTACTGGAAAAAAGTAAGATGATGCTGCAGCTCGCCCGCCAGGGATTGTGGGACGAATTAATCGCCAGTGAAATGGATTACGTTAATGCGGTGCATAAGCTGACTCAATTCATGCAGGATATTCAGCCTTCAGCGCAAACGCAGGAGCAGCTTCGACCCGTGCTCCGCGCCATCCTTTCCAATGAAAGCGAAGTTAAGCGTCTGCTGCAGGCGCGTATGACCGAGCTTGCCAGGCTGGTGGGACAATCTTCCATGCAAAAATCAGTGTTAACCACCTATGGCAAACAAGGTGGACATATTCTGGCGCCGCAGGACAAACTGGATACCCTCCCCTGATTCCTTGAGGTGCGACAAAGAAGGAGCTTTTTCGCACCATGCATTTCCAGGCATATCATCCATAATTGAGATCCTTTTCTCATGGAACCTGAAAATGCGTAATCCGACGTTGTTGCAATGCTTTCACTGGTACTCACCCGGCGGCGGTGAGCTGTGGTCTGAAGTGGAAGCGCTGGCACCCAATCTTAATGAAATCGGCATCAATATGGTCTGGTTACCCCCGGCTTGCAAAGGCAGCTCGGGCGGACACTCTGTTGGCTACGATGTTTACGATCTCTTCGATCTTGGCGAATTTGATCAAAAAGGCAGTGTCGCCACCAAATATGGCGATAAAGCGCAGCTTCTGGCCGCCGTTAAGGCGCTTAAAGACAACAACATTGCGGTATTGCTGGATGTTGTGGTGAACCACAAAATGGGCGCGGATGAGAAAGAACACATTCGCGTTAACCGCGTCAATGCAGACAACCGTAATGAAATCGACGACGAGGTCATCGAGTGTGAGGCCTGGACGCGCTACACCTTCCCTGTCCGCGAGGGCAAATATTCCCGCTTCATCTGGGACTACAAATGCTTTAGCGGCGTAGACCATATCGAAAATCCCGACGAAGAAGGCGTCTTTAAAATCATCAATGATTACACCGGCGAGGGCTGGAACGAGCAGGTGAATGACGAGCTGGGAAACTTCGATTATTTGATGGGCAGCAATATCGATTTCCGCAATCACGCGGTGACGGAAGAGATCAAATACTGGGCACGCTGGGTAATGCAAGAAACCGGCTGCGACGGTTTTCGTCTTGATGCCGTCAAACATATCCCCGCCTGGTTCTATAAAGAGTGGATAGAGCACGTTCAGGAAGTGGCTGAAACGCCCTTGTTTATCGTGGCGGAATACTGGTCACACAGCGTTGATAAACTTCAGGAATATATCGCTCAGGTGGAGGGGAAAACGCTGCTGTTCGACGCCCCGTTGCAGATGAACTTTCATCAGGCCTCACAGCAGGGCTGCGATTACGACATGAGTCAGATCTTCACCGGCACGCTGGTGGAGGCCGATCCGTTCCATGCCATGACGCTGGTTGCCAATCACGATACCCAGCCTTTGCAGTCGCTTGAGGCACCCGTCGAGCCGTGGTTTAAACCCCTCGCCTACGCTTTAATTCTGTTGCGTGAGAACGGTGTCCCTTCCGTGTTTTATCCCGATCTTTTCGGCGCAAGCTACGACGATGAAGGCGGTGACGGCGAAATCTATCACATTGACATGCCGATTGTAGAGCAGCTAGACGATTTGATTCACGCCCGCGAGCGCTTCGCCCACGGCGTGCAAACACTCTGGTTCGATCATCCAAATTGCATCGCATTCAGCCGCAGCGGCACAGATGACTATCCAGGCTGCGTGGTCGTGCTCTCTAACGGCGATGAAGGTGAAAAAACCATTGGGCTTGGTGAAAATTATGGCAGCAAAAACTGGCGGGACTATCTGGGCAACCGGGAAGAAACCATCACCACCGATGAAAATGGCAGCGCAACATTTACCTGCAATGGCGGAAGCGTGAGCGTGTGGGTGCTGGAGGACGTGCTGTAATGGTTTGTCCTCTCCTTCCCGGGAGAGGACAATTCTGCCAGCCGCTACGAAGCCGCAAAATTTACTCTAAGCTTAAATTCATGACTCAAGCCCTGTGGCTACTGAAATGAATTAATAAGAAGGCTGTAGATGAATTTTATAACCTGGACCGCCGCGTCTGGTGCTTTGCTGTTAGTAATGTCGTTAAGCTATGGCTGGATCAGCCGCAGCGTCGTTCCTCTTTTTGGGCTCTATCTGCTGGTTGGCATTGTCTGCGGCCCCTGGGTCCTGAACCTGCTTAATATTGATATCGTCAAATACTCCACCATCATCGCCCACGTTTCCGAAGTGGCGATGGCGGCGTCGCTGTTTATGACCGGGCTTAAAATCCGCATACCGTTCAGGTCGGCAGGCTGGAAAATGGGCGTGTTGCTGGCTGGTCCCACCATGTTACTGACCGTGGGCAGCATCATGATTGCCGCCCATTACCTTCTGGGGATGAGCTGGCCCGTTTCGCTTGCCTTCGCGGCGATCATCGCCCCGACCGACCCGGTGCTGGCCAGCCTGATTGCGATCAACGACGCACGCGATGACGACAGCCTGCGCCTGTCGCTTTCCACCGAAGCGGGGCTAAATGACGGCACCGCCTTGCCTCTGCTGGTGCTGGCGCTGATGTTTTTTGAAAGCGGCGACGGGGTGACCACATCCGCTCTTACCCACTGGTTTACGATAGAAGTGATATGGGCGCTGGTCGCAGGCGTCTTCACCGGCTACCTGCTGGGGTACGCCGTCGGGCTGCTGGCTACCCATTTTCGCTATACCCAGCGCGAGTTTGCTCCGAGTGATTTTATTGCCCTGTCGCTGATAGCGCTTAGCTACGCCATTGCGCTTTCGCTTGGCGCTTCAGGCTTCCTCGCCGCTTTTGCCGCAGGGGTTGGGTTAAGGAGCGCGGAGATTAAAGTTCAGCGCTATTTTCCGGAAGAAAGCGAGGAGGAAGACGGTGACGCGCTGCCGGCTGAAATCACGGTTAATCCGCACCAAAGACACGAATTTGCAGAAACAACCCGCGTAAAAGCAATGGGGCTTGTGATCGGCGATGCCCTCTCTTTTGGCGATACCGTCGAGCGGCTTTTTGCCGCCGCGCTGATTATCATTCTGGGCATCACCCTTGCCCAGCACTGGCAGCCCGACGGGCTGATTATGGCGGCGCTGTTATTTGCGATCATTCGCCCGCTGGCGGTATACGCGGTGACATGGGGAGTTTCAACGCCCGCGTATCAGCGAATGGCTATTAGCTGGCTCGGGATACGCGGCATAGGGAGCCTGAACTATATCGCTTATGCCTGGACGCACGGTATGCGTGGCGACGAGGCCAACTATATGATGGACTGCGCGCTGACGCTGGTAGTGGCAAGCGTAATAGTGCACGGTATTACCGTTAACCCTTTACTGGCATTACGGCGCAAGCAAAAGCAATAGACGGCGGGACAGGACAAGGAGATTTCCCCTGAAGCAGCAATGATGCTCAGGGGAAAGAACGTTAGCGAAGCGGTGTAGCGAGCGGTTTTTTTTCGAGGTAATCAGCACATTCTTTAGTCGGACGATCCACGCGTTTCAGCGTCATACCGGCATACTCCAGCGTATTTCCCTCAAGCTCTACGTCATAGACCTCGCGCTTTGCTGTAACGTTATACAGCGAATCAGAACGCAACATCAGTTTGCCCGGCAGAGCTATGACGCGTTGCCACTGGCGGCAATCTAGCGTATCCCCTTCTGGCGTGACCACAAGCGTGGCGATGGCTTCCGGACTCACCATCTCGCTTTGCGGCCCTTCGGACTGCCAGTAACCCGCAAGCCCGGCGGGTGCCGGAGCCTTCACCACTTCACGGTAATTATCGACCTGCACACAACCACTCAGGGCCAGCAACGCCGCTAAAACTGCAACCTTCTTCATCGTCTATCCTGACTGCGGAGAAAAAATAATTTTGGCATTAAAGCATTTAGCCTGCCAGTGTTGCAAAGGAAACAGAAACAATAATGGCTGCCTGCCGTACTCCGTAATGGCTAACCTCTGATGTCTGCTTGTTTGACAAAAATCATTAAAAAATGAAGTTTTTCCAAAGTGCTGGCGCAGTCGTTTGGCAGCGACAGGAAAAATGATTTAATAGCCGCCTTCTTTCACCTCCTTCTGAGTTCAGAGGCGGCACATGTCCTGGCAACACTTCAAACAACAATACCTGATTAAATTCTGGGCGCCGATGCCTGCGGTTATCGCAGCCGGTATTCTTTCTACCTACTATTTCGGCATTACCGGTACCTTCTGGGCCGTGACGGGGGAATTTACCCGTTGGGGCGGGCAACTGCTGCAGTTGATGGGCGTGCATGCCGAAGAGTGGGGTTATTACAAACTCATTCATCTGGATGGCAACCCGCTGACGCGTATCGATGGCATGATGATTATCGGCATGTTTGGCGGCTGCTTTGCCGCCGCGCTCTGGGCCAATAACGTTAAGCTGCGCATGCCGCAACACCGCATCCGTATCATTCAGGCGGTAGCGGGTGGGATTATCGCCGGCTTCGGCGCACGTCTGGCGATGGGCTGCAACCTGGCGGCATTCTTTACCGGCATCCCTCAGTTTTCGCTTCATGCCTGGTTCTTTGCGCTGGCAACGGCGCTGGGCTCATGGTTTGGCGCACGCTTCACGCTGTTACCGATGTTCCGTATTCCGGTTAAGCTACAGAAAGTCTCCGCCGCCTTGCCATTAACGCAGAAGCCCGATCGGGCGAAACGTCGTTTCCGTATCGGCGTGCTGGTGTTTATCGGCATGCTGGGCTGGGCCGGGCTGACCGCCATAAATCAGCCAAAGCTCGGGATGGCAATGCTGTTTGGCGTAGGTTTTGGCCTGCTTATTGAACGCGCGCAAATCTGCTTTACCTCCGCTTTTCGTGATATGTGGATCACCGGGCGCACGCACATGGCAAAAGCCATTATTTTCGGCATGGCCGTAAGCGCCATCGGCATCTTCAGCTACGTGCAGCTCGGCGTGGCAGCAAAAATCATGTGGGCCGGTCCAAATGCGGTATTAGGCGGCCTGCTGTTTGGGTTTGGCATCGTCTTAGCGGGCGGTTGTGAAACCGGCTGGATGTACCGCGCCATTGAAGGCCAGGTACATTACTGGTGGGTCGGGCTGGGGAATGTTATCGGCTCGACTATTCTTGCTTATTACTGGGACAGTCTCTCTCCTGCGCTCGCCACCAGCTGGGATAAAATTAACCTGTTAAACACCTTTGGTCCGCTGGGCGGATTGCTGCTCACTTATTTGATGCTGCTGGCCGCCTTCCTGCTGCTCGTCGGTTGGGAAAAACGCTTTTTCAGGCGTAAAAATGTCCCCTTAAACCAGACCATAGAGGAGAATGTATGAGTCAGAATATCGTGCCGGATTTTCGTCTGGATATGGTTGGCGAGCCCTGCCCTTATCCGGCGGTCGCCACGCTTGAAGCCATGCCACAGCTAAAGAAGGGACAGATTCTGGAGGTGGTCAGCGACTGCCCTCAGTCCATCAATAATATCCCGCTCGACGCCAGAAACCACGGTTATACCGTGCTGGACATTCAGCAGGATGGCCCGACGATCCGCTATTTAATTCAGCGCTAGCGAGATCGAGTTTCGGCCCTGAGGGTTCGCCCCCGCAGGGCTTAGCGGCGAATAAGACTTGCGCTTATCCCCTCAGTCTGAGGAGCTTTTATGAACAAGCTGAGCAATGAGCAACTGGAAGAGATCCGCGTCTGGCTCAGACAAGATGCGCATCAAATGCGCGAAGCATCAAGCGGCAAACGCTTTGACCAGTGCGATAAGGCTCTGGGCGAACTGCTGCTGGCGCGGCAAAAAATCGAAACGTTAGAGAAACAATTATCCACGCCCGTCCGCCTTCCACCCTGCAGTTCAAGCCCGGTCTGCGAAATCGAGGCTGCCTACAGCAATGGCGTTAACGACAGCAAAGAAGCAATTCGCCGGGCGGGTTATCCGATTGAAGGCGATGACTGAACAGAGTCTGCGCTTAAGCCGCTAAACCTGCATGTTCATTACTTCCTGATAGGCAGAAACCAGCTTGTTACGTACCTGAATTCCCATCTGCAACGATACTGAAGATTTTTGCAGATCGACCATCACATCGTTTAGCGCTATGCCCGGCGTGCCGAGGGCAAATTTTTCTGCCTGAGTACGCGCTGTGTTTTGCGTGTCGCTGATGCGGCCTAATGCCGACTGTAATTCGCCAGCAAAGCTCACTTTCGGATCGTTATTCTGCACCTGGTTGCCCGCGGAAAGCGCGGTGGCCTGCAGCTGCTGAATAACCCCTTCAATCCCCTGAATTGCCATTTTCCTGCCCCGGTTTTATTGAACGCGGCAAGATTAGCATCTTGTCAATAGGATAAAGGCGTTAAATAGGCGCAAAAAATAGAGCTAATTCGGCCATCGAAAATTCCCGAAAAGAAAATAATGACTGCGCCATCTATCTGGAACTTTTGTCGTGTTTGTCGACCCGGGAGCTCGTTTTGTTCACTCTTTATACGAATTATTCTCTCTATGCTAAGCCACGGGGTGCGCAATGACTGCTGCGGCCCAGGCACAAACATCGCCGAATAAAGCTCAGGAATGGCTCACCCGTCTTCGCGCAAACCCTAAAATTCCTTTAATCATCGCGGGCGCTGCGGCTATAGCTATTATCGTAGCCTTAACTTTATGGGCGAAGCAGCCTGACTATAAAGTGCTGTACAGCAATCTGGCCGATCAGGATGGGGGCGCGATCGTCACCCAACTGACGCAGATGAACATACCTTATCGCTATTCCGATAACGGCAGCGCGATAGAAGTCCCCGCTGATAAAGTTTATGACCTGCGTTTGCGCCTTGCCCAGCAAGGATTGCCAAAAGGTGGCGCGGTAGGCTTTGAGCTGCTGGATAAAGAAAAATTTGGTATCAGTCAGTTCAGCGAGCAGGTGAACTATCAGCGTGCGCTGGAAGGTGAACTGGCACGCACCATCGAAACGCTCGGCCCGGTGAAAAGTGCTCGTGTGCACCTCGCCATGCCGAAACCTTCTTTATTTGTTCGTGAACAAAAATCCCCTTCTGCCTCCGTTACGCTGAGCCTGCAACCGGGACGCGCGCTTGACGAAGGACAGATCAGCGCCGTCGTGCATATGGTTTCCAGCGCCGTAGCGGGCCTGCCGCCGGGTAACGTTACGCTTGTGGATCAGGGCGGACATTTACTGACGCAGTCCAACACTGCCGGGCGCGACCTCAATGACGCGCAGCTTAAATACTCCGCTGATGTAGAGAACCGTTATCAGCGTCGAATCGAATCCATTCTTGGCCCCATCGTCGGCAACGGCAACGTGCATGCCCAGGTTACCGCGCAGATCGATTTCGCAAATAAAGAGCAAACCGAAGAGCAGTACCATCCGAATAACGATCCGTCACAGTCCGCGATCCGTTCACGTCAGCTGAATCAGAGTGAGCAGGTTAACGGTCGCAACCCAGGCGGCGTGCCGGGCGCGCTGTCCAACCAGCCTGCTCCGCCAAACAACGCGCCGATAGCCACCCCGGCGCAGCCGAACCAGACAAACCAGGCTAACGCTGGTCAGACTCAGTCCACGTCGAGCACCGCGCAGACGGGCTCCAGCAACACCCAGCGTAACGAGACGACCAACTACGAAGTCGACCGCACCATCCGTCATACCAAGCTTAACGTTGGCGATATTCAGCGTCTGTCCGTTGCGGTGGTGGTGAATTACCGCCAGTTAGCCGACGGCAAACCGTTACCGCTGACCAACGATCAGCTCAAGCAAATTGAAGACCTGACGCGTGAAGCGATGGGCTATTCAGAGAAGCGTGGCGATACGCTCAACGTGGTGAACTCGCCGTTTACCGCAAGCGAAGAAACCAGCAGTGAACTGCCGTTCTGGCAACAGCAATCCTTCTTCGATCTGCTGCTTTCCGCCGGTCGTTGGTTAGTGGTGCTGATTGTCGCCTGGCTGCTGTGGCGTAAAGCTATCCGCCCACAGCTGCAGCGCAAAACTGAAATTCTGAAAGCCCAGGTTGAATCCCAACGCCTGCGCGAAGAAGAAGATGAAGCCGTGTCCGTTCGCCTGAGCAAAGACGAACAGCAGCAACAGCGTAAAGCTAACCAACGCCTGAGCGCCGAAGTCATGAGCCAGCGTATCCGCGATATGTCTGATAACGATCCGCGCGTCGTTGCGCTGGTTATTCGCCAATGGATGAGTAACGAACTATGAGTATTACCGGCACCGAAAAGAGCGCCATTCTGTTGATGACTATCGGCGAAGACCGCGCGGCTGAAGTATTCAAGCATCTCAGCCCGCGAGAAGTGCAGCACGTAAGCGCGGCAATGGCGAATATCCGCCAGATCTCTAATAAGCAGTTGACCGAGGTGCTGGCTGAGTTTGAGCAGGAGGCGGAGCAGTTCGCGGCCCTTTCCGTTAACGCCAATGATTATCTGCGTTCGGTGCTGGTCAAAGCGCTGGGCGAAGAGCGTGCGTCAAGCCTGCTTGAAGATATTCTCGAAACGCGGGAAACCACGTCGGGCATGGAAACGCTCAACTTTATGGAACCGCAGAGCGCGGCGGATCTTATTCGCGACGAGCACCCGCAGATCATCGCCACCATTCTTGTGCACCTCAAACGCGCTCAGGCAGCCGACATTCTGGCGCTGTTCGACGAGCGCCTGCGCCACGACGTTATGCTGCGTATCGCCACCTTTGGCGGCGTACAGCCAGCGGCGCTGGCGGAGTTGACCGAAGTGCTCAACAACCTGCTCGACGGCCAGAACCTCAAGCGCAGCAAAATGGGCGGCGTGAGAACGGCAGCCGAAATCATCAACCTGATGAAAACGCAGCAGGAAGAGGCGGTGATTACCGCAGTTCGCGACTTCGACGGCGAGCTGGCACAGAAAATTATCGACGAGATGTTCCTGTTCGAAAACCTCGTCGAAGTGGACGACCGCAGTATCCAGCGCCTGCTGCAGGAAGTGGAATCCGAGTCGCTGCTGATTGCGCTCAAAGGTGCAGAGCAGCCGCTGCGCGAGAAGTTCCTGCGCAATATGTCGCAGCGTGCGGCCGACATCCTGCGCGACGACCTCTCCAACCGTGGCCCGGTTCGTCTGTCCCAGGTGGAGAACGAACAGAAAGCCATCCTGCTTATCGTTCGTCGCCTGGCCGAAACCGGCGAGATGGTAATTGGCACCAGCGAGGATACCTATGTCTGAGTCGATGCCCTGGAAAATCTGGCTGCCGGACGATCTGGCGCCCGCCTCCAGTCCGGTATTTGAAAGCCTGATGCCGCATGAAATTGCCTCTGAAGAGCCTGCGGCAGAAAGCGAGCCGGATTTACAGCAACAGCTGGCGATGATGCAGATGCAGGCGCATGAACAGGGGCACAGAGAAGGTTACGCTGCGGGACATGCTGAAGGCGTTGAAGAAGGCCGTAAGGCTGGCTTTCAGCAGGGACTTGAGCAGGGTATCAATGAGGCTAAACAGCAGCAGGCTCCCGTTCACGCTCGCATGCAGCAGCTTGTCAGCGAGTTTCAGCACACGCTCGATGCGCTCGACAGCGTCATCGCTTCGCGCCTGATGCAAATGGCGCTGGAAGCGGCTCGCCAGGTCATCGGCCATACGCAGGGCATTGATAACTCGGCGCTCATTAAACAAATTCAGGGACTGCTGCAGCAGGAGCCTTTATTCAGCGGCAAGCCGCAGTTGCGCGTTCACCCTGACGACTTACAGCGCGTGGAAGATATGCTGGGCGCGACGTTAAGCCTGCACGGCTGGCGTTTACGCGGCGATCCGAGCCTGCACCAGGGCGGCTGTAAAGTCTCCGCCGATGAGGGCGATCTGGACGCAAGCGTTGCAACACGCTGGCAGGAACTCTGCCGCCTCGCCGCACCGGGAGTCCTGTAATGACCGCCCGGCTAACGCGTTGGCTCAACTCGCTGGACAGTTTTGAAGAGCGCATGGCGAAACTACCAGCCGTGCGTCGCTACGGCCGCCTGACCCGCGCGACGGGGCTGGTGCTGGAAGCGACCGGTTTACAGCTTCCTCTTGGCGCAACCTGCATCATTGAGCAGCACAGCCGCGAAGTGGAAGCTGAAGTCGTTGGCTTTAACGGTCAGAAACTGTTTCTGATGCCGCTTGAAGAAGTGGAAGGTATTTTGCCTGGCGCACGGGTTTACGCGCGCGCCTCAGGCGAGGATGGCTCACACGGCGGCAAACAGCTGCCGCTCGGCCCGGCGCTGCTTGGCCGCGTGCTGGACGGCAGCGGGCGTCCTCTTGACAGCCTGCCTGCGCCAGAAACCACCACATACGGCGCGCTGGGCGCCGCTCCGTTTAACCCGCTGCAGCGTACCGCCATCGAAAATGTGCTCGATGTCGGCGTGCGTCCAATCAACGCGCTGCTGACCGTTGGGCGCGGGCAGCGGATGGGCCTCTTCGCGGGCTCCGGCGTCGGTAAAAGCGTGCTGTTGGGCATGATGGCACGTTACACCCAGGCCGACGTGATTGTCGTCGGGCTGATTGGCGAGCGTGGCCGTGAAGTAAAAGACTTTATCGAGAACATTCTCGGCCCTGAAGGCCGTGCACGCTCGGTGGTGATCGCCGCGCCTGCGGACGTTTCCCCGCTGTTGCGTATGCAGGGTGCAGCTTATGCCACGCGCATCGCCGAGGATTTTCGCGACCGCGGCCAGCACGTGTTGCTGATTATGGACTCCCTCACCCGCTATGCCATGGCGCAGCGTGAAATCGCCCTGGCAATCGGTGAGCCACCGGCAACCAAAGGCTATCCGCCTTCTGTCTTCGCCAAGCTGCCGGCGCTGGTGGAGCGCGCCGGTAACGGTATTCACGGCGGCGGGTCGATCACCGCGTTTTATACCGTTCTGACCGAAGGGGACGATCAGCAGGACCCTATCGCGGATTCAGCGCGCGCCATTCTTGACGGGCATATCGTTCTCTCGCGTCGTCTCGCCGAGGCGGGACACTACCCGGCGATTGATATCGAAGCCTCGATTAGCCGCGCCATGACGTCGCTGATAACCGACAGGCACTATGCGCGAGTGCGCAATTTCAAACAGTTGTTATCCAGCTTCCAGCGTAACCGCGATCTGGTAAGCGTTGGCGCCTATGCCAAAGGCAGCGATCCGATGCTTGATAAAGCCATTGTGCTCTGGCCGCATCTGGAAGCTTTTTTGCAACAGGGGATTTTTGAACGCAGTGGCTGGGAAGACGCCTGCGCGGCGCTGGAACTTATCTTCCCGACGGTTTGATGAGAGGTAACTATGGGCCAAAGCACAGCACTGGAAACTTTACACGGTCTCGCCGAGAAAGAGGTGGAGAACGCAGCGCTACGTTTAGGTGAAATGCGCAAAGGATTTCAACAGGCGGAAGAGCAGCTCAACATGCTGATTAACTATCAGTTTGAGTACAGCACTAACCTGAATAACAGCATGAGCCAGGGGATTGCAAGCACCCGCTGGCAAAACTACCAGCAGTTTATCCAGACGCTTGAGAAAGCCATAGATCAGCACCGCCAGCAGCTCAGCAGCTGGACCAACAAGGTCGACCAGGCGCTGAACTTCTGGCAGGAAAAACAGAAAAGGTTGCAGGCCTGGCAAACCTTGCGGGAACGTAAAGCCACCGAAATGCTGCTTGCTGAAAACCGACTCGATCAGAAACAGATGGATGAATATGCCCAGCGGGCGACAATGAGGAAAGGCGAATGATCAAACTGCCCCTGTTAAACGTAACCGCCGATGCCGACAGCGGCCTGACTACCGCAGCAGCGGCCACGGGCGAGAAAGGTCTGAGCGACGGTTTTCTGGATTTATTCAGCAAGGCGCTACCGGGCCTGGGCATGCCTGAGGAAGGTAAAACGCTGTCGCTGGATGCCGCGCTGAACAAAGCCGACGCCGCCGCGGGCAAAACAACCCTCGCAGACTTGCTCAACAAGCTGGACAGGGATAAGCCCGGCGCGCTTTCCACCCTGCTGGCAAACGTGGGTAAAGCTACCGGAGCGGATAAAACAGAGCAGACCGGTGCTGAGCAAGAGACCACGCACGATCTGAGCACCGCTGATATGCAGGCGCTGAGCGCCCTCTTTGCCATGCTGCCGCAGCAGAATACCGCAACGCCTGCAACAACCCTGACTCCGACTATCGAGAAAGATACTGACGAAGCCTCACCGCTGAGCGCGTTACTGGCGGGCAATAGCGTGCAGCAAAAAACCACGGCTGGCCGCGCCGATGACAGTCTGAGCGTTGCCGGTAAAACCCAGCCAGCCGACGCAACCTTAGCCGCTAAATCCGTTGCACCCGTGGCAAATCAGGTAGCGGATGACAGTGCGTTGCCGGTCGCGGCCGTTGATAAAGAGAGCCGCGACAACGCTCTTAGCAACAACACCACGCCGACGGTCAGTACGCCGACCATCAGCAGCGCAACGGTCAGCACGCCGTTGAGCACGCATATCGCAACGCCGGTTGCGCCGCAGATTAGCGCCCAACTGGGCAGTCAGGAGTGGCAACAGGCGGTAAGCCAGCACGTAACACTATTCACCCGTCAGGGCCAGCAAAGCGCCGAGCTGCGCCTGCATCCGGAGGACTTAGGCCAAATCCAGATAAGCCTCAGGCTTGACGATAATCAGGCCCAGCTACAGATGACCTCCCCGCACAGCCACGTGCGTGCCGCACTGGAAGCGACACTGCCTGCGTTACGCACGGCCCTTGCGGAAAGTGGTATTCAGCTCGGCCAGAGCAGTATCAGCAGCGAAAGTTTTGCTCAGCAACAGCAGCAGTCAGGCCAGCAGCAACAGCAATCCCAACGCTCCGCGGGCAGCTTCCCTTCTTTTGGCGGTGAGGCTGAATCTCTTACCGTTCCTGCAAGCGTACAGCGTCTTGCATCCGGCAATAATGCTGTCGATATTTTCGCCTGACTCTGCCGTCTGGGCGTAAACGGCAGAGGTAACGATAAATATCCCGTGTTTTCCAGGCTTTGATGCCGGGGCGACGCGGGATAATCGCACCATAAAGCAGTATCTATACAGGAATAAAGCGTTATATGACTGACATCGCTCAGACCAAAGGCCGCAAGCGCTCCATCTGGCTGCCGTTACTGGTCCTGATAACCCTCGCCGCATGCGCTACCGCAGGTTACAGCTACTGGCGGATGCAGCAACATCCTGCCAGCGTTCAGGCTGACAAGCCTGAGCCGCCGCCTGCGCCGGTCTTTTTTGCGCTGGATACGTTTACCGTCAACCTTGGTGATGCGGATCGCGTGCTCTATGTCGGCGTCACGCTGCGTCTGAAAGATGAAGCGACTCGCCAGCGTCTGAGCGAATTCCTGCCGGAAGTGCGCAGCCGTCTGCTGCTGCTGTTTTCCCGCCAGGATGCGACAGCCCTTGCCACCGATGAAGGCAAGCAGAAGCTGGTAGAGGCGATTAAAAATACGCTGGCGCCGCCTCTGGTTGCAGGTTCTCCTCAACAGGTGGTCAGCGACGTGCTGTATACCGCCTTTATTTTGCGGTAGATCATGGGCGATAGCATTCTTTCACAGGCTGAAATTGATGCGCTGCTAAATGGCGACGCCGACAGCAGCGACGAGCCGAAGACCGGGGCAGTAAGTGAAACCAACATTCGCCCCTACGATCCTAATACCCAGCGCCGCGTGGTGCGTGAACGCCTGCAGGCGCTGGAGATTATCAACGAACGTTTTGCTCGTCAGTTCCGTATGGGGCTGTTTAACCTGCTGCGTCGCAGCCCGGATATTACCGTCGGCGCGATCCGCATTCAGCCGTATCATGAGTTTGCGCGTAACCTTCCGGTGCCGACCAACCTCAACCTGATGCATCTGAAACCGCTGCGTGGCACCGGCCTGTTCGTCTTTTCGCCAAGCCTGGTTTTTATCGCGGTAGATAACCTGTTCGGGGGCGATGGCCGCTTCCCGACGAAGGTTGAAGGCCGTGAGTTTACCCATACTGAACAGCGTGTGATTAACCGCATGCTGAAGCTGGCGCTGGAAGCTTACAGCGACGCATGGAAAGCCATCTATCCGCTGGATGTGGAATATGTGCGCTCCGAAATGCAGGTGAAGTTTACCAACATCACCACGTCGCCAAACGACATCGTGGTGAATACGCCTTTCCATGTGGAAATCGGCAACCTGACCGGTGAATTCAATATTTGCCTGCCGTTCAGCATGATTGAACCGCTGCGCGAACTGCTGGTGAACCCGCCGCTGGAGAACTCCCGTCAGGAAGACCAAAGCTGGCGCGATACTCTGGTGCGCCAGGTGCAGCATTCTGAACTGGAGCTGGTGGCGAACTTCGCCGATATCCCGCTCAGGCTGTCACAAATACTAAAACTAAAACCTGGTGACGTACTGCCTGTCGACAAGCCGGATCGCATTCTTGCGCATGTCGACGGTGTACCGGTGCTGACCAGTCAATACGGCACGATAAACGGCCAGTACGCCTTACGCGTCGAACACTTGATCAACCCGATACTGAATTCGCTGAATGAGGAACAGCCCAAATGAGTGATAATAATCAACCGTCCGACGACAATGCAGGCTCCGTGGACGATCTGTGGGCTGATGCGTTGAACGAACAGAAAGTCTCCAGCAAAAGCAGCGCGGATAGCGTATTCCGCGCGCTTGAAAGCAGCGACGTAGTCGGTTCGATGCAGGACATCGATCTGATTATGGATATCCCGGTCAAACTGACCGTGGAACTGGGCCGCACCCGCATGACCATTAAAGAGCTGCTGCGCCTGTCGCAGGGTTCCGTGGTGGCGCTTGAAGGCCTGGCCGGCGAGCCGCTGGATATTCTGATCAACGGCTATCTGATTGCGCAGGGTGAAGTCGTGGTAGTGGCCGATAAATACGGCGTGCGTATCACCGACATCATTACGCCATCGGAACGTATGCGTCGCCTGAGCCGTTAACAGTATGAAAACCCAGACCACCGTTCAGCCGCAACCCGCCGTCAGTTCCGGCTCGCCGTTAGTGCAGGTGAGCGGCGCATTAACGGCAATCATTTTGTTTATTTTGCTGGCGGCCTGGCTGGCTAAACGGTTTGGCCTGGCCGGCAGAACCGGTAGCGCAAAGGGGCTTAAGGTCAGCGCCAGCTGTAACCTTGGCCCGCGCGAACGCGTTGTGGTTGTGGATGTGGAAAACGCCCGCCTCGTGCTGGGCGTTACCGCGACACAAATCACCCATTTACACACTCTCCCACCCGCACCGGCAAGCGCTGATCCCCAGCCTGCTGAACAGGCGGATTTCCAGAGCCTGATGAAAAATTTGCTTAAACGTAACGGGAAAGCCTGATGAAACGTTTTCTCTCCTTCTCGTTAATGGGTATTCTGGTCAGCCTGCTTTTTGTCACACCGCAGGCGCTGGCGCAGCTACCGGGCCTTGTCAGCCAGCCGATGCCAAACGGCGGCCAGAGCTGGTCGCTGCCGGTGCAGACGCTGGTGTTTATCACCTCACTGACCTTCCTGCCCGCCATTTTGCTGATGATGACCAGCTTCACGCGCATCATCATCGTATTCGGCCTGCTGCGAAACGCGCTCGGGACTCCCTCCGCTCCGCCTAACCAGGTGCTGCTGGGCTTAGCGCTGTTTTTGACCTTCTTTATTATGTCGCCGGTGTTCGACAAGATTTATACCGACGCTTATCAGCCGTTCAGTGAAAACAAAATTGAGATGCCGGAAGCGATAGAAAAAGGCGCTCAGCCGCTGCGCGAGTTTATGCTGCGACAGACGCGTGAAGCGGATCTGGCGCTGTTTGCTCGTCTGGCTAATACACCTGATATGGCAGGCCCGGAAGCGGTGCCGATGCGCATTCTGCTGCCAGCTTATGTCACAAGCGAGCTGAAAACGGCTTTCCAGATTGGTTTTACCGTATTTATTCCGTTCCTGATTATCGACCTGGTTGTGGCAAGCGTGCTGATGGCGCTGGGGATGATGATGGTGCCGCCGGCCACCATAGCCCTGCCCTTCAAGCTTATGCTGTTCGTGCTGGTTGACGGCTGGCAGCTGCTGGTCGGCTCGCTTGCGCAAAGCTTCTACAGTTAAGGTAAGACGATGACTCCTGAATCGGTCATGATGATGGGCACCGAGGCGATGAAAGTTGCCCTGGCGCTCGCGGCACCGCTGCTGCTGGTCGCGCTGGTGACCGGCCTGATTATCTCCATGCTGCAGGCGGCGACGCAGATTAACGAAATGACGCTGTCGTTCATTCCAAAGATCCTCGCCGTCTTTGTCACCATGATTGTGGCAGGCCCGTGGATGCTCAATCTGCTGCTTGATTACATGCGCACGCTGCTAACCAATTTGCCGACGATGATTGGATGATCCACGTTGACAGCGACCAGTGGCTGAACTTACTGAGCATAGGCTTCTGGCCTTTTATCCGCATCCTGGCGCTCATTAGTACTGCCCCTATCTTTAGCGAACGTTCTGTTTCGAAAAAGGTGAAAATTGGCCTCGCGCTGATGATCACCTGGATAATCGCCCCCTCGCTGCCGATGAGCGGCGTGACTATTTTCTCCGCTGCGGGCTTCTGGCTTGCGGCGCAGCAAATTTTAATCGGCATCATGCTGGGCTTCACCATGCAGTTCGCCTTTGCCGTGATTCGTACCGCAGGAGAGCTTATTGGCCTGCAAATGGGCCTTTCTTTCGCCACCTTTTTCGACCCCGGAAGCCGCCTGAATATGCCGGTGCTGGCGCGCTTTATGGATATGCTGGCGATGCTGCTGTTCCTGACGTTTAACGGTCATTTATGGCTGATCTCAATGCTGGTCGATACCTTTCATACGCTGCCGATTGGCGGCGAGGTGATTAACAGCAACGTATTTATGGCGCTTACCCGCGCAGGCGGACTGATTTTCCTTAACGGACTGATGCTTGCCCTGCCCTTAATCACGCTTCTGCTGACGCTGAATATCGCGCTGGGTTTGTTAAACCGTATGGCACCGCAGCTTTCCGTATTTGTAATTGGTTTCCCGGTCACCCTCTCCATCGGCCTGCTGGTGATGGCCGCATTGATGCCGCTGATTGCACCTTTCGCTGAACATTTATTTAGTGAAATTTTCGATTTGCTGGCGGATATAGTAAGTGAAATACCTGCGAAATAACCGCTTGCTTCATGCGGCCTCTCTGAGGATATTCCTAAAAACTATTTTAAATAACATCCACCAGGATAACCCTGCCGCGGGATATTAGATTTTACTTATCTCACAGTTCACAATAATTACTTTACTTTGAGAACATTCCTGGCAAATTATACATAACTTTACGGGATAGTGATCCCGCCTGATAATACTTCCGTAGCGCCATTTATCTGCAACTCAAGCCAATGGCTGGAAAGCATTTTTCCCCATCGTTTTACCCGAATGGAAGGAAATGTGCGGAAGTGCTGGCAGGGGGTAGTTTCGTAACGGGAGGCGCTTAATGGAGCGGCCTGTTCAATCGAAGCTGAACGGATAATACACTTAGTGAGGGTTTGCTATGTCAACGATTATTATGGACTTATGCAGTTATACCCGGCTGGGGTTGACCGGCTATCTGGCTAGCCGCGGGATAAGAAAACGGCAAATTACCGATGTTCAGGATGTAGAGGAACTGGCCCAGGCCTGTCAGTCACAGGCACCCAGCGTGGTGTTTATTAATGAGGATTGCTTTATTCACCACCCGCAAAGCAGTCAGCGTATTAAGCAGATCATTAATCAGCATCCCGGCACTCTGTTTCTGGTATTTATGGCTATCGCTAATATTCATTTTGATGAGTATCTGCTGGTCAGAAATAATCTTCTTATCAGCTCGAAATCCATTAAACCTGAATCGCTAGACGAAATTCTCGAAGAGTATTTAGCAAAAAATGCGCAATGCATTGGACATATTAATTTACCTACGCTTTCATTGAGTCGAACCGAATCAAGTATGCTGAAAATGTGGATGTCCGGCCAGGGTACGATTCAGATATCCGATCAAATGAACATCAAAGCCAAAACGGTGTCATCGCATAAGGGTAATATTAAGCGCAAAATAAAAACGCATAATAAACAGGTGATATATCATGTGGTACGGCTCACCGATAACGTCACCAACGGCATTTTCGTTAACCTGCGTTAATTAAGCAAAATTTGTCGGGTGGCGCTACGCTTACCCGACCTATAAAACTGCGGCTCTTGCGTCAATCTCAGGCCTGGTTGCCAGCCTGTTACTGCTCCAGCTGCTCGACAAATATCCCGTCAGGATGCCCCGTCTCGTTAAAGAACCAGATCCCCAGCGGGTAATCCTCAAGCGAGACCAGGTACATCGTCCCCTCGCTGAACTGTTCCACAGCCAACACCACGCCAGAACGACGGGGACCGCCATCGGTCTTAACGGTAACGCGATCGTTGATATTCATACCAAAATCCTCCGGTTTCTTTGTGCCAGTGTAGATCAAAAACGACTCATTCGCATCGAACACGCCCCCATGCGAAGCATTTTGCTAAGCCGTCTATACTTAAGGCTGGTGATTTGCAGGAGGATGAGGCATGAAGACCGCGAAAGAGCCCAGCGAAACGGTGCATCAGGAGGTCAATGTAGACGTCGATGCCCTGCTGGCGGCGATCAACGAAATCAGTGAAAGTGAAGTCAAACGTGCGGATAACGAAGAGTATCCACAGCGGGTAAGCGTCGATGGACGCACATGGCACTCTTATACTGAGCTTGCGGAAGCCTTTGAACTGGATATCCACGACTTCAGGGTTAGTGAAGTAAACAGATAAAGAAAAAGCATCCCGGCTGGGGAGCCGGGATGTAAAAGCATTATTCATGCAAGAAGCATTTGAAATTCGTTACATCAGGAAATCTGATGTCGACAAACACTTTACGGCAAATTTTTTGTAAAACAAGCTTATATTTTTTGCATGAATAATTTCTATTAAATACATTCATCATATCTTTCCTTCACGCAAGCCCGGTGGTGTCCGCATTTCGGTAACGATCCCGTTTTACCGCAGCGTTAATTTCCGGCACTTAATTGAGAATAATCCTAACGAGGAAACCCAATGCCATATTTGCACGACTCGCTACTTATCGTCTCCGAACTTGACGGTACGCTGCTCGACCATCATACCTACCGTTGGGAAGCCGCGAGTAGCTGGCTGGGCGTGTTCAGAGAACGGGGCATCCCGCTGGTCCTGTGCAGTAATAAAAGCGCCGCTGAGATTATTGAATGGCAAAAAGAACTGGGCATTACCGGGCAGTCGTTTATCGCTGAAGATGGCGCGGTAGTACAACTGGATGCGCGCTGGACCGATAGCGAAAGCTTTCCGCGGCGGATCGCAGGCGTTCGTCACGATGAACTGATGGACTTGCTAAACAATCTTCGTAGCCAGTACGGATTTAAATTCACCAGCTTTGCGGATGTGGATGTAAATACCCTCAGTGAATGGACGGGCTTAACGCATAAACAGGCGGCTCTGGCACGGCTGAGGGAAGCATCCGAGGCTTTTATCTGGCGAGACTCACAGGAGATGTTCAGCGCTTTTTCCGAACGCGTAGCGGAGCTGGGTCTGATGCTGGTTCAGGGCGGACGCTTCTGGCATATCATGAGCGCGCAGGGCGATAAGGGCCAGGCGCTACGCTGGCTGTATCAGCAGTACGAGCAAAACGAGGGGAAAACCTACACTACGATCGGCCTGGGCGACGGCCCGAATGATGCCATGCTGCTTGATAATGTTGACTACGCCGTGGTGGTAAAAGGGTACAGCCGTGAGCCCGTTATTTTACGTAATGATAATCCCTCGCGGGTTTATCATAGCCTTCATTATGGCCCGGAGGGCTGGAAGGAAGGCCTGGATTATTTTATTCCCTCCAGCTAAGCGGTCTTCTGTGACGGATGCAAAGCGATAAAAATACCCGGTCAGTGGCCGGGTATTTCTGCATTTATCCTTGTAGTTGCCCCCTCTCCTCTTCCGTGGGCGCCAGGTCATCCTCACGGAATGCCTCGCGTTGTACACCGTAACCGTCATACCAACGACACTCCACCATGCCACTGGAAAACCCGGTAACGATCATCCTTGGGCCACCATTTTTAGGCTGGACTTCATCGCTGACCACATAGACCATAACTGCCTCCGGTATCAGGGGTGAAAACTTTTACAGTTATAGTCAAAGAGCAGCATTTTTGCCCAGCCCTGAACGCAAATTTATGCAAATTCTTAATGCGAAGCCTTACCGCGCAGATGGTTTATTCCGTTCACCACCGCTAAAACTATCGCACCGACAATAAAGCCGAGCACCATATTGACAAGCGTCGGTGCGAACAGATGAACCACTCCCCCGGCCTTTTCCGTCCAGTGTTCAATCGCGTGGTGTAAAGCGGGAATGCCGTGGACCAGAATCCCACCGCCGACCAGGAACATCGCCAGCGTGCCAACAATCGAAAGAAACTTCATTAACCATGGCGCAAGCACCAGCAGCGTTTTGCCTATCCCCTGCGCAATCTGCGAGCGTTTTTCAGCCAGCCAGTAGCCCAAATCGTCGAGTTTCACGATCATCCCTACCAGGCCGTATACGCCTACGGTGACCAGAATCGCAATGCCTGCCAGCACCACAATCTGGTTCAGTAGCGGCGCATCCGCCACGATACCCAACGTAATGGCGACGATTTCAGCCGAGAGGATAAAATCGGTGCGTATAGCGCCTTTAACTTTATCCTTTTCATAAACCATCGGGTCCTGCGCGGCGATGGCATCAAGACGAGCCTTCTTTTCTTCAGGCGTCTCTTTGTGTTTGCGGGCCTGCAAACTGTGAACCACTTTCTCGACGCCTTCAAAACACAGGAACGCGCCGCCAACCATTAAGAGCGGCGTTATCGCCCAGGGCGCAAAAGCGCTGATGACCAGCGCAAGCGGCACGAGGACAAGTTTATTAAGAAACGAGCCCTTCGCCACACCCCACACCACCGGCAGTTCGCGGTTGGCACGCACCCCCGAAACCTGTTGCGCATTGAGCGATAAATCATCCCCTAGTACGCCAGCGGTTTTCTTTGCCGCCACCTTTCCCATCATTGAGATATCGTCCAGCAGCGTGGCGATATCATCAAGAAGCGTTAATAAGCTACTTCCGGCCAAAATCATTATCCTTTTTCGTTAAGTTGCTTTTTAGTATGGAGCAAAACCCGGCACACGAAAATTAAAGTCACATGTCAACGACAATTAACAAAATAGTAACAATTAAAATACTCGCCAGGCTGATAGTTTTGACGTTAACTATTAAGCCTGTCGCAGTAAGGTCGTGAGGAAGTATGCGCGTTCGTTCAGGTCAACTATTACCGCTGATAGCCGCGCTTTTTGCGCTCTATATCATCTGGGGCTCCACTTATTTTGCTATCGCTATCGGGGTTAAAAGCTGGCCGCCGTTTATGATGGCTGGCGTGCGTTTTATGAGCGCTGGCGTAATTTTGTTAAGCGTACTGCTATTGCGGGGTCATAAACTGCCGGCAATAAAGCCTCTGCTTAATGCCGCCCTGATTGGCGTGCTGTTGCTTGCCGTGGGTAACGGCTTTGTGACCGTTGCGGAACATCAGCATGTTCCTTCCGGTATTGCGGCAGTGATGGTTGCCACCGTGCCGCTGTTTACCCTGTGCTTTAGCCGCCTGTTTGGCATCCCGACGCGCAAGCTTGAATGGCTGGGTATCGCCATTGGCCTGGCGGGGATAATCCTTCTCAATAGCGGCGGAAACCTGAGCGACAATCCCTGGGGCGCCGGGCTTATCCTGATTGGCTCCCTGAGCTGGGCGTTTGGCTCTGTTTATGGCTCGCGCATTGAACTACCGACCGGCCTGATGGCCGGGGCGATTGAAATGCTTGCCGCCGGTATTGTGCTGCTTTGCGCCTCCGCGGCTACGGGCGAACGCCTGAGCGTCATGCCAACAGCCGCAGGCTTGCTGGCCGTAGGCTATCTGGCGCTGTTCGGTTCGATTATTGCCATCAGCGCTTATATGTACCTGATCCGCAACGTTGCTCCAGCGGTGGCGACAAGCTACGCCTATGTTAATCCGGTCGTAGCGGTGCTGCTGGGCACGGGGTTCGCAGGCGAGAGCCTTTCGCCTGTCGAATGGCTGGCGCTTGGCGTGATTATCTTCGCGGTCGTGCTGGTGACGCTGGGGAAATATCTGCTGCCCCCAAAGCCGATAATGAGAGCCTGTGAAACAGAGAAGTGATCACCCTACGGGTGGCGTTTGCCACCCGTCGTCATGAAGTTCATGGATACCGAGCGTATCAATCTGCCCATGGTGACCACCGCTACAAATCCACTCTTCCAGCCTTTCCGTTAAGGCCTCATCGCTGAGCTTTGCACGTCCTCTTAGCGCACATTCCCAGACCAGCAGCACGCGCCAGCCCTCCGCCAGCAAACGCCGGATGTCGCGTTTATCACGCTCAACGTTCTTACCTATTTTCTCAAGCCAGAATTCAGTGCGCGTGGCGGGCACTTTGAACAGATAGCAGTTGTGATGATGCCAGAAGCAGCCGTGGGTAAAGATAACGCAGCGATGGTTATCAATAACAAAATCGGGGCGACCGGCAAGCTTCTCGTCCTGCACGCGGAACGCAAAACCGCATTCCGCAAGCAGACCCGCCAGGCGCTTTTCGATGGCCGTATCGCGAGTGGCAATGGCGCGCATATTTTTGCTGCGCACCGCTTTGCTGTGTACATCAGCCATCTTTCTCTCCGTTTAGCGTTTTTGCACGGCCTGTTTAATCTTCTCTTCCAGCAGTTTCGCCACGGCGGCAAAAGCAGGAACCACAACCGAGTTGCCAAACTGACGGTAGGCCTGGGTATCCGAAACCGGTATACGGAAGGATTTGCCCTGCACCGCCTCAAACCCCATCAGACGTGCACATTCTCGAGGCGTTAAACGACGCGGACGACGCACCTGGTTTTCCACATCATTGAAATCCAGTTCGCCAAGCGCTTTATCCCAGCCGCGATCGATGAGAATTTCGGCGCCATCTTTGTAATAACGTGC
The DNA here is from genome assembly GCA_032051265.1 of Buttiauxella sp. Lineage (GTDB taxonomy): Bacteria > Pseudomonadota > Gammaproteobacteria > Enterobacterales > Enterobacteriaceae > Dryocola. Next base: position 674,110 of record DAMBYU010000001.1, on the reverse strand, counting down.
CGAAAGCGTTCTTGCCACGCTCACCGGATTGGTTGGATCTACCAGGCCATAGCCAAAACCGTTGCCTTTTGCCTGATGCTTTTTAGCGTAATTATAAAGGTATTTCCAGAGCGTGGGCGTGAGGATGTATTTGGCGTCCACCGTTGGCTCAAGCAGCTCACCAAAGGTGGGACGGCGCTGTGGATATAAAGCATTCAGCGCACGCAGCGTGAAATCCTGATGCAGGTTAAGATCGCGACGGAAGCCCACCAGCACAATACGTTCGCGGTGCTGCGGTAAAAAATGTTTGCCGTCGATAATTTTTGGATCGTTAGCGCCCGTGACGGCCGCATCGGCAATTTCATAGCCGAGGCTATCCAGCGTTTCCATAATGATACGAAAGGTGTTGCCCTTATCGTGGCTTTTAAGATTCTTGACGTTTTCCAGCACAAAAATTGCCGGACGCTTTGCATCAATAATGCGGGCAACGTCGAAAAACAGCGTGCCCTGAGTTTCACAGGCAAAACCGTGGGCGCGGCCCAGCGCATTCTTTTTAGATACGCCAGCCAGAGAAAACGGCTGGCACGGGAACCCCGCCAGTAAAACGTCATGATCCGGTAGCGTCGCCCGGATATGCGCCGCTGCTTCCTCATCGCTAAGATCCGTACGATCGCTTTGCGTAATATCGCGAATATCTTCGTTGAACTGATGCTGCTCAGGGTCGCAATACCAGTTGGCTTTATAGGTTCTTACCGCGTATTTATTCCATTCGCTGGTAAACACGCACTGCCCGCCAATCGCTTCAAATCCGCTGCGGATCCCGCCGATACCGGCAAATAAATCAATAAAACGAAACGCGTATTTCCCGTGATGGGCAGGCGGTGAAGGCAGCATGCTTTTCAGCATTGTGATTTCAACATCGACCAGTCGCTTGCTTGTCAGTTTGCCATTTACCCAGCGATTGATGGTTTCACGCGTCCAGTTACTTCCACTGACGGCACGCAATACCTCTGCCACGACCTTTTGGTCATAGATCTCCAGAACCTTTTTCAGGAGAGATAATTCTTCTTCTTGCTTATGCTTATCTGCATCCCGTGACCGTTCAATAAGTTCATCAATAACCGGCTGTAACACTTGCATACTAACTCCATCTGGGTTGAATGTGTGATGATTAATCACGGATTCAACCCTAACATAGCGATCTGTTTCTGTATACAGAGCGCCTGTATTTCAAGGGCTTATTACCTGCTACATGAGTACATTATTTGCACGCCACAATGCCTGGGGCAGAGATTTTATCTTTAACAGGCTGCTATTTCGTCACGGATATTTATTTGCCCGCTTCATAAAAAGGCTGACATATATCTTTTGCCTGATTAATAATCGGATTTCCTGACAGCATTGCAGCCTTTTTAATTAGAGTTCACCCTTTTTGCCCTGTCTGTAAAGGTATTTTATGTCCGGAGCCACACGCCACTTTTTCCTTCAGTAATGCCGGCCAGATGGCGGCCCAGTCGGAACCGTGCTCCATCCCGGACACAATTTCAACCTGCGCGCACCGCGTTCCCACCGCGCGCTGAAAACGTTCGGCCACAGCAGGAGGCACGGTATTATCCGCGCTACCGCTGAAATGAATCTGCGGCATCGCAGCAAGCTTCGGAGCAATGCTGATGGCGTTTACGGCGTCAGGCATCGCTGATACCCGGTGCAGCTTATTGACATACGCGACGTCAAGATTGCCCGCGACCGTGCGCAGCGAATACACATCGGTCCGGCGGGCCGCCAGCAGCGCGGCAATATTCCCGCCGCCTGAGTACCCTACCAGTTCAATCTTCGCACCAGGATAGCGCAGCGTAACCTGGCTGAGGGCGTCGTTCATCGACTCGATAATCGATGCTGAGAAACGCTTGTCGGTCCACCAGTCCGGCGTACAAGCGGCGGGTAATGGCACTCCGGTAAACTGGCAGGGACGGGCAAGATAAAGCACGTTATCAGAGGGATCGGCTGCCGCCAGCATCAGACCAACGGGGTTAAGCGGCGTAGGATTGTCTGACGGGCGCGTGCGGCTCCTCCAGGCAAATCCGTCGCCCTCAATGTAGACCCTCAAGGTTGTCACCGGCGGAGCGATCCGCTGCCAGCTGGCAAGCGTGAATCTTCCCGATTGTAAATTTTCACCGATCGGAGCATTTTTTTTAGCCATTGTGCTACCGCGCGCAAGAGGATCCTGGCCCGCGCAGCCAACGAGAAAAAAAATTATACCAATCAATAACCCGCCAACAATTTGCTTACAGAAAACTCGCATTTAAGCGCCTCAAAACGTGGCGTAAATCATTGCACGTTTAAAAATTTGATGGTTACCACGAGAAATAATTAAACAGAGCTTATTGTTTTTTGCAACCAAATGTATATTCTTCGCCCGAATGGTATCAGATTAATCTGAAGCCTGTTCAAACCTGCACATTCATTGATTTAGGCAACATCGCGACGGAACACCATGAAGAAATCACGTATCAGCCAGCATGGCTCATTGCTGGTGGCATTAACCTCTGCGCAGGGATTGCTGGCAACACCGGCCCTCGCGGTGAGCAACTATTCCATAACCGACTCGCAGCAGATCGTTCAAATCTCCAGCGCTTATGACACGGTTAGCATCACCGATCAGGGCACCGTTACCGGTACGCTTTCCGTTATCCAGGGCGTGCTCGTCGGCACGCTGGAAAACGCGGGTATCATTAGCAGCACAGACTATTATGCGTTAAACGTTGATGGAACCATTAACAACGTTAACAACTCAGGTGTAATTGAGAGCAGCGGTAATGCCGCTGATACCCTTTACCTGAGTGCAACAAGCCAGATCGGTACCCTGGTGAACAGCGGTAATATCACCGGCTCATCAAACACTTTATATTCCAGTGCAAGCCGCGCGGCTATTAATAACGCCGGTGTAATTAACAGCCTGACCAATACACAGAGCGGTACGATCGAGGGTTATACGGCGATCAACAACACTGGCCAAATTGATGTATTGAATAACGCTGGCACCATTCGCATGAACAATAATAGTTCAGGTTATTATTACCAGAATGCCGCAGTGTTAAATCAGGGTACTATCGCTACATTTAATAATACCGGTCTGATTGATAGCAACAACTCCAGTAACAACTATAACGAATCAGCCGTACTTAACCAGGGCACAATTAACACGCTGATCAACGATGGTACTATCACCAGCAATTACATCGCCGTGCAAAACCAGGGTGCGATTGGTACGTTCACCAATAATGGTGAAATCAGCGGTGCTATTGTGGCTGTTTATAATAACCATTACAATAACAACTCCATTAATACTGCTAACGGTGATATTGTTAATAACGGGTTGATTAGCAGCGCTACCTACGCTATTTACAATGATGATTACGGTAATACGGATACATCCGTTAATATCGTTAATACGGGCAGGATCACCGGTAATACTTATGCCTTCTATAATAATGCTTACGGTAATAACGCCACAACGGCTGTGACAATCGCCAACAGCGGCATCATTGAAGGTAATATCGCAAGCTATAATTCATTACCATTAATCATTAAGGGCGGCAACGGAACTACCGGTACTCTGACCGGTATTAACGGGATTGGGCAAATCGACAACCCGAACGGTGATGTGATTTTCAGCACGGGCAACCTGCTGCTTGATGACAACATCATCACCAACAGCACCGTCAACAACGATGCGGCATCGCTGCAAATCAACAACACCATCGCGATTACCGGTAACTATCATCAGGGCAGTAATGCGGCACTGATCGTCGGCGTGGCTGACACGGCGATTGCTGACGCCTCCCCGGCTGATACCGGCTATGGCCGTCTGGTAGTGACTGGTTCTGCAACCATTGACGCCGGTTCAGGCGTCAGCCTGGCCCGTACCGGTAACACATACCAGTTTGCCGCCGGTCAGCGCTACGTAGTCATCGATGCCAACAGCACCGACACCAATTACAATGTCGATCGTTTGCGCTATCAGGCCGCAGGTTATACCGGCGCAGCCACTGGTTCAACCTATGACGAGAATGGTCGCAGCGCGCTGGTTGTTACCTTGCAAGAGCCTGTCACGCCGCCGCCAACGACGCCGGTAACACCCGATCCGGTCCCGACGACGCCAGTGACGCCCGATCCGGTCCCGACGACGCCTGTGACGCCTGATCCGGTCCCGACGACGCCTGTGACGCCTGATCCAATTCCGACGACCCCAGTGACGCCGGAGCCAACTCCGACGATACCAGTGACGCCTGAGCCAGCCAACCCAGAATGGGCAACCATTCCGAACGCCACGGCAGCGCTGGGCGGGCTGGGCCACTATTCGGGCATTTCCCCGCAGCTGCTTGAGCTGTATAACGCCTCGCTGGCGATTGCAGACCAAAAAGAAGCAAACCGCGTGGGTGAGCGTCTCTCGGCAAGTCAGAACATTAACACCAGCACCGCGACAAACATGGCAACCATGAAGGCGATGTCTGTTGTTTCCACCCACATGGACACCGTTCGCAACCCGCAAACGGCAGGTGCAAGCGGCGTATCAACGGGTGATGCCTACAGCGACTGGACCCTCTGGGGTCAGCCTTTCGGTGGTTATGCCCGTCAGGACAGCACCAGCAATGTCAGCGGCTATAGCGCGAAATTCGGCGGCCTGATCATCGGTACTGACCGTGCGCTGGGCGACGACTGGCGCGTAGGTGGCGCTGTGAACTACAGCAACACTTCTGTTCACGGTAAAGATAATCTGAGTGGCAATACCTCTACCGCCGACAACTACGGTCTGATTGGCTACGCAGGGTATACCGGCAATCCGTGGTATGTGAATTTGTCTGCCGGGGTTAACCGTCAGAACTATAATTCTACCCGCCGCGCAGATTTCACCGGCTTCTCCGGTAGCGCACAGGGTAAATTCAACGGTCAGTCTGTTACGTTGCAAAGCGAATTCGGTTATCCACTCACGTTGCCTGCTGAGGTAATAGTCACGCCGCTGGCTGCTCTCTCTTATAGCTATCAGCATGTTGACGGCTATAAAGAAACCGGAGGCAACGGTATGGCGCTGGATGTGATTTCATCCCATACGCAATCTGTGGTGAGCAATATTGGTGCGCGCCTGGAAAAAACCTTCGACACCGGTCTGGGTAATCTGACCCCGTTCGCTCAGCTCTCCTGGATTCACCAGTACGACAACAACGAAACCAGCAGCACCGCCACCTACGCTGCCGACACTATTGGCGAAACGAGCTTCACATCCAGAGGTGTCGCCCCGGTGGAAGATATGGCAGGCGTGGCTATCGGCAGCACCTTGTATGATGCTAACGATTTGAGCCTCGACGCACGGTACGATCTGCAGGCGGGCGAACGTTACCAGGCACATACCTTCAGCCTGCGTTTACGCAAGTCGTTCTAAAACCGTTGCCTGAAAAGCACGCTACAACGGGGCCATTAAGGCCCCGTTTTTTACATTTGAATTCCTGCCGTATCCGGCAGATAGTTAGGGTTTTGGCGATTTGTGAAACTCCTATGATCTCCATCCGTTTAAAAGGCGCAGCGCTGATTTTGCTGACGCTCCTCGTCTGGACCGGTATCAATGCCGGGGACAAAATAACCTGGCTGATGGAAGTTACGCCAGTGCTCATCATCCTGCCCTTGCTGTGGGCCACATATGCGCGCTATCCGTTAACACCGCTGCTTTATACGTTGATATTTTTTCACGCCATCATCCTGATGATTGGCGGCCAGTATACCTACGCCAAAGTGCCGATCGGTTTTGACGTGCAGGCCTGGTTTGGGCTGAGCCGCAATCCTTACGATAAACTTGGTCACTTTTTCCAGGGGCTGGTGCCGGCGCTGGCAGCCAGAGAAATCCTCATTCGAGGTCAATACATACGTGGACACAAAATGCTCGGGTTCGTGGTGTGCTGCATTGCGCTGGCGATCAGCGCCGTTTATGAGTTCATCGAATGGTGGGCGGCGCTGGCCATGGGTCAGGGTGCTGATCTTTTTCTCGGTACCCAGGGCGATCCGTGGGATACCCAGTCGGACATGTTCTGCGCCCTGCTGGGCGCGCTTACCACGACGATCTTGCTGGCGGGTTATCATCAACGTCAGCTTGTTAACCACTCACGACCACGCCATTAGCGCAGAGGGGAGAACTGCTCAATCACCTCTTTATCGAGGTGATGGTATTCCCCTTTTAGCTCGGCACACAGCTTTGCCATATAGTGCACCAGAAAATCAGCGTTGTGGCGCGCCAGTTCCCGGCCCGCCTCGGTTTGCATCGTCTGAGGCAGTTTTAGCAGCTTTTGCTGAAAGTGGTCGAGCGCATAGCTGGCGTCGTCTAGCTCACGCTTTCCGGCAAGCGGATCTTCGCTATCAAACAACGGACGTCCCAGCGCACCGGAGGTGTAAAACACGCGGGCAAGCCCAATCGCGCCCAGTGATTCAAGCCGATCGGCATCCCGGACAATTTTCGCTTCCAGCGTTTGTGGCTCTACGCCCGCGCTAAAGCTATGGGCATGAACTGCGTGGGCCACCGCGTCATACATGTCATGAGGGAAATCAGGAAAGTGGATCTCAAGGATGCGTAACGTTTCAAGCGCGGCCTGAGCGGAGGCGAGATGCCGTTCAGGGTGATTTTTGGGCAGATTGACAATGTCATGAAAATAACAGGCGCTAAGCACCACTAAACGATTGGCTTGCGTTCCTTCCATAATCCGCTGCGCGGTTTTCCAGACGCGATGAAAATGCGCCACATCATGGGCGTTATCATCCTGCAGCCAGTTTTCATGCAGGTACTGTTCAAAACGCGCCTGCCAACGGGCTATCGGCATACAAACTCCTCGTTTCGTTGCTGACTTTCGCACCATTTTGGGCACAGGCCCTGGCAGCTGGCATTTTATTCGCGATGAAAATCACCGCGTGGGCGCGTATACCAGGCAACCCAGCCAAGCACCGCAGCCACCGACCCCAGCACCAGCAATCCCATCAACGCCCCCAGCAATTTTCCGCCTAATGAACCCATTTCCCCGCCAGTGACGCGACTTACTACCCAGAAATATCGCAGCATGGCCCAGACAATATACAGGCAGAATCCATAGAATAACCACAGAGCAATTTTCCCTCCCGGCGTGCGGGTTGGCTTCACATCCTTTATGCTCACGTTCAATTTCCCTCTTTCAATCAGGCCTGGCACGGCAGTATGCCGTTAGCTTAAGAACGTGAGTTGTATCACATTTATTTGTGATTTTTAACAGTCAAAATTCCTGGTATTTATCCGGCATCAAAACTTTAGCCTTGGGCAGCTTCACAGCTTGCGGACAAACGGGAAAAGCGGGCGAAAACTGAGCGCCAGGCGAAGAAATAAAGCACAGCAGATGATTTTTATAGCGGCCATGAAGCCAACTCAATCCCCTTTTCGCTGCCGAAAAACCAGTTCCGCTTTCACCGTCACGCCATTTTTAACCTGCGCATTATCCATAGTGGACATCATTAGCTGGCAGGCTTTCTCAGCCAGTTTTTTTTCATCCTGCTGCATCGACCACAGGTTGTTGGCCAGGAAGCCCAGCATAATATTGTCATCGAATGTGCCAATGTTGATATCGTTTGGAATGTAGCCACAGCGTTCGCGTAAAACGCTGAGTGCGCCTTGCAATACCGGAAGAGATGAGGCGATAAAATTTTGCGGCCAGCGCTGATAAAGGTCGAAATACTGCCTCATTAAATTTGCGCCATCGCTAATGCGGTTGTGTTCAGCAAAAGTGATATCTGTATTAGCAACTTCAATATCCTGCTCTGCCATTGCCCGGTGAAATCCGCTTAGACGATCGATAATCGTTGGCGAAGTTGGGTCGGCCACAAAGAAATGAAGCGGCTCGTGGATATATTCAAGCATGGCGCTGGTGAGACGATAGCCGCTGTCGCTGTTATCCGTCGTCACGCAGGCGGCATTTTTAACGCCGAAGTCCCGGTCGAGAAAGACCAGTGGTTTTTTACGGTGTTTAAGATGATGCGCCTGACAGGCCGCTTCGCTGGAGACGATAAAAACGCCGTCAACGTTGCGCTCCTCCAGAGATTTAACCAGTAAATTTTCATAGTGCGGATCGCCATTGGTACAGCTAATCATCAGCTGATAGCCCAGTTCGCGGCAGGATGCTTCAAGCTGCTCGGCAAGCGCCGAAAAGAAGGGGTTAGACAGCCGTGGAATTACCAGGCCAAAAATGTCCGTTTTATTTAACTTCAGGCTGCGGGCCGTCAGGTTGATGGTATAGCTATGCTGCTGCACATACTGATTAATCTTTTCCTGCATTTTTAGGCTAATGCGGTATTTTTTGGCATTCCCATTGAGTACTGCGCGTACCGTGGTGATAGAAACGCCCAGATCCTTTGCAATTTCCTCGACTGTTTTTGCCATCTTCGTTCCTTACGATGAGAAATCCGGGCCTTGTCATGTCGGCCCGGTATCAGGCGATTAACCCGGTTGCTTACGCCAAAGTGCCTTGAGTCGTGGCCCAAATACCGGCAGCAGCAGCGTGACTAAAGCGATGGCTAAAAAGACGGCGCACACCGGGCGCGTCAGGAAGATAGAAGGATCGCCTTCCGAAATCACCAGTGCACGACGGAAATTAGACTCTGCCATCGGCCCCAGAATAATGCCAATAACAATCGGCGACATGGAAAAGTCCAGTTTAATCAGGATGTAAGCTGCAATACCCGAGAGCATCATTACAAAGACATCGGTCATATCGTGGTTTACCGAATAGGCTCCCACCGAGCAGAGTACAAAGATTATCGGCACCAGCACCCGGCGCGGCACGTTCATTACTTTGGCGAACAAACGCATCCCTAAAAAGCCCAGGATACCCATAAAAATATTCGCCGCAAACAAACCGATGAAGATCGCGTTGACTTCAACCGGATGTTCAGTGAACAACTGCGGCCCCAGCGCCAGCCCCTGTACCATAAAAGCGCCCATGATAATCGCTGTTGCGCCATCACCCGGTATGCCAAGCGTCATCAACGGCACCATCGCACCACCGGCGACAGAGTTGGCCCCCGCTTCTGGTGCCGAAACACCTTCTGGCGAACCATGACCAAATTCTTCCGGATGCTTCGACCAGCGTTTCGCTTCGTTGTAGGCAATAAAAGAGGCGATATCGCCCCCCGTTCCCGGAACGGCACCGATGCCGGTGCCAATGACTGATGAACGAATATATGTAGGCATGACGCGTTTAAGATCTTTCCATGTCGGCAGCACTCGATGGATCTTGCTTTGCATCTGATGCACCACGCCGGAAACTCGCTCCCGGTGGTCTTCTTCAAGGCTAATCAGCCCTTGTGAGAAGGCGAACAAGCCAACCAGCACCGGTATAAAAGAAATGCCCCCCATCAGATAAATCGAGTCAAAGGTAAATCGCATGCCGCTGGTCATTGGATCAAGACCGATGGTGGCAATAAATAGCCCAAGCGCCCCGCCCATTAACCCTTTAATAATCGACTGTGAAGATACGCTTGTGATAATGCTGATGCCAAATACCGCCAGGGCAAAGTACTCGGCCGATGAAAAACCTGTCGCTACTTTTGCCAGCAGAGGTGCTATCAGGACTAACGCAAGGGTACTGAACACCCCTCCGAACATTGAAGCACCTGTCGACAGCCCCAGCGCGCGACCAGCTTCCCCACGTTTGGCCATTGGGTATCCGTCCAGCACCGTAGCAGCAGAAGCAGGGGTTCCGGGCGTGCTTATCAGAATGGCCGTAATAGAGCCGCCGTAAACCGCACCACAGTAAACACCCAGCAGCATCAAGATGCCGGTCATTCCCTGGAAGGAATAAGTCAAAGGCAGCAGCAGCGCTATCCCCATATTAACGGTCAAGCCGGGCAATGCGCCAATAATTATCCCCGCCAGTACGCCTAATAAAATCATGCCGGTCGTTTCTAAACTGAAGACCATCAGCAGGGCATCTAAAATTTCGTTCATTATGATTCCCTTATTAACTCACTCGGAAAAGATCGATTCCGGCAGAGGAGAATTAAAGACCATGGTGAAGGCGACATAAATACACGCGACGATAAGAAGAGAGGCAACAAAAATAAACCCGATGCGCTTTTCTCCCATCATCCGCATGATGACAGGGATCAGAATCAGGGTCGATGCGATGAAACCGGCGTAGCACAGCACAACGGCGTAAATCGCCATGATTCCCGTAACCCAGTAGGCTTTAAGCACCGGAAACGAAGAAAGATCCACCGGCGCGTCATTGGCTGCCCGCTGCTTATAAACATTAATAAACTGCATGATACCAAGCGCGATAAATAACCACGCCAGGCACCAGGGCCAAAAACGCTCTCCCAGCATGCCGCTTTCATCAAACATATTCATATTTCGTGACAGCCTAATAATGCCGATCCCGAAAATGACGGAGGCAGCGCCAACCCATATATTTTGCTTTCGCATAATCCCATCCCGATTAATCACGGCAGAGTCATTCCCGGCGAGGTTTACTCCCTTCGCCGGGAAAACGGGGTTATTTTTTCATGACTTCGGCAATAAGTTTGCCGTACATTTCGTCATCTTCTTTCATCATGGTATAGGCATCATCGCCAGTGATAACCACGGGCATAATACCCTGTTTTTTCAGCGCCTCTTGATATGCTGGCGTTTTCACCACTTCGGTAAAGGTTTCTACCAGCTGTTTTTTCACCTCGTCACTGACTTTGGCTGTGGTCGCCAGAACGGCCCAGGCACGCATTTTCACGTTCACATCAAGGTTCAGCGCTTCTTTGAATGTCGGGACATCAGGGAAAAGAGGGAAACGTTTTTCATCCATCACTCCAAGCACTTTTAAGATCCCAGCATCAACCTGAGATTTCACCGCTCCCGGCGTGGTCAGTACGGCGTCAATATGTCCCCCTACCAGCGCGGCAATCGACGGGCCAGTTCCTTCGTTGTAAGGAATATGATTGAACTTCGTGCCAGAGATTTTTTCGATATTCACCGCAGCTAAATGGTAAATGGCGCCCATGCCAGAATTACCGACTTTGATTTTTCCTGGCGCAGCTTTCGCGCCATCAATAAAGTCTTGCAGAGTCTTGTAAGGGGAGTTTGCGTTGACTACCACCGCCACCGGATCGGCGATAGTGGTGACGATAGGCGTAAAGTCTTTATAAGTAACCGGAGATTTACCCTGATGCGGGAACATGGCCAGCTCAACGGTTGTCATTACCAGTTTGTAGCCATCCGGACGAGCTTTTGCCACTTCCAGCAGGCCTGTTATCCCGTTGCCTGCAGGTTTATTGACCGGAACCATCATTAAGCCATCCGGCATTTTGTTGCGGGCAAACTCAATCACTGTGCGAGCTGAGGTGTCGGTGCCGCCGCCCGGATTTTTAGGGATAACAACTTCAATATTTTTCTTTGGATAGGTTAACGTTTGTTCCGCCTGCACGGAGGCAAACGGCATCATCATCAGTAGGGCACATAGCAAATTTTTTTTCATCGGGTACTCCCTCTTTTAATTATTGTCGGTAAGTTGTTGGTAAATGATGTTCTTGCGATCCAGAGTCCAGGTCAGGTGAATCACCCCTCCTTGTTGTACGATTGCCGGGTAAGAAAACTCACCTTTCCCGTCTTTTAGTGCCCAGGGTTGTGACCAGCTTTCGCCGTTGTCCCGTGAGATCAGCAACGCAATGGGGTATCGATGTGCCCAGTTTCCGGCAATGGGGTTGCAGGCCAGGATAACGTCACCGTTATCCATCCGCACCGCATCAATACCGCTGTTGTTATTAGGTAATGTCGTGGCATAAGCCGGGCACCAGCTTCGGCCAAAGTCACAGGAATCTGAGCGATACACATGCCCACGAGTGCTTCGCATCATCGCATGAATATAACCAGGTTTTGATTCCCATAAAGTTGGCTGGATAACACCATCCCACGCCATAATTTGTTTCAGATCACATTCCCATAAGGCGTCTTCTTTCAGCCCCTGCCACAACGCGCTTTCATCCGACGCTTTACCCGGCGTGTGATCGACAGGTATCGCGACCGACAGCCAGCTTTTCCCTTGATCCGCAGAGATATCGACAAAGGCGTCCCAAAAACTCGCATCTTCCGTAGATCCAGGGGCTATCCATTCACCGTTACTCATTACCAGCATTTTGTTTTTTACCGGTCCTCGGGGCCGGGTATCGCCAGCCACCAGCGGTTGTGGCTCGCTCCACGTTTGCCCTTCGTCATCGGAAACCGCGAAACGTGTGATCCAGCTGTGTACCTCTTTGCCCACTTTGTAAAACAGCCACAGCCGCTGATTTTGGTAGTGCAAAACCGGATTCCAGTGCGCCAGTCCATCTTCAAACATCACTCTCTGCGCAGCTTGCCAGACGCCTTCACTGCATCGGGAAAGCCAGATTGCCGTATCGCCGCTCCCCTCTTTTTCCCCGGCAAAATAGGCGACAAGCAGGTTCTCTTTTCCAGGCAGGATAGCCAGAGTCGATGCATGGCATTGGCGGAAATCCTCCTCGCCCGCCTTGAGCAGCCTCTGAGTTTTATGCAGCAGGAAAGCCATGGGCCTGCTCTCCTGTCTTCAGCTGGTTTTGCAGATCTCTGCCCAGCCGCATCATGCTGTCGATAGCCTGCGGAAAGAAGGTCGAATTGTAGTTCTGGCTATCGCGCACCCGGCAGACGAGCGTTGAAAAGTTACCGATTTGCTGCTGATAAGCTTTGGCACAAACCGGATAATCAAGATTTTCTACCAGCGCTGCCGTTGAAAGATAATCGGCAAGGCGCTGCGCTTTTTCAGGCTCGGCACGCCAGTTCTCATACAGCCAGACATACAGCTCCGGATGGAAGTTCGCCATCACGCCGCTGTAGGCCTGGCATCCAGCCTGAAATGAAGCCAGAAGCGTTTGGCTATTAGCATTAGCCAGATGCAGGCGGCTTCCTTTAGCTAATGCCAGACGACGTTCGATCATCGGCAAGCTACAGCAGGTATCTTTAATAAAAGTAAAACGGTCGCTCTGCGCGCACCAGGCCACAATATCCTCGGAAAGCAGGCGCTTGTAAGGGAACGGGCATTCATAAATGCCGAGATCCACTTCTTTTGGCACATCAGCGGTTAGACGCTGCAACGTCTCCAGCGCCAGTTCGTCACTCTCCCCTGCCAGCGCCAGACGGTTACTAATGAGGATCACGCCATCCACGCCGGTTTCTGCCATTTTCACCAGTTGTTCACTCTGGTGATGGAAGGCGTTAGCGGTATGTCCGGAAGCCACTACCGGCACGCGTCCGTCCACCCTGTCAATAATGAAACTCACCAGGCGGCGAGACTCTTCATCACTAAGGAAGAACATTTCGCTGGACTGGCAGTCCGCAAACAGGCCATGAACGCCCGCAGCCAGATACCAGTCAATAAGACGTTCCAGAGAAACCCAGTCGATCTCTTTTTGCCGGGTAAAAGGCGTTAACATCACCGGCCAGATGCCTGCGTATTTCGTCGAATTCATGACTGCTCCCCGCTACAACAGATGAATGGCATCGCCAGCCACTTCAACCCGAATGCCCTGAGTCAGCGCCTGGGCCACAAATGCCTGAACCACGGTTTGTAAAAATGCCTCATCAACGTAGGCCACCGTCAGATGGTTGCTCTGATGCCCCGCCATTAAGTCATCACGCCCGATACCATCCAGTACGGCGTTAAGCAGCGGCCATTCATAGCAAGTCGCCTTACGTCGGCGCTCGAACTCTTCTTGCGGCAACTCCACCCCATGTCCGGTGCCGATATGCATGATCACATCGCAACCTTCATAATGAGCTCGTGCCCAGACAAAGCGCCCGGCTTTCCCCTGCCCGCAAATGGTTGCCCCACCGTAAGGGAAATACATCGCTGGCTGGCGATAGCCGGTCGCTCCTGCAATGCCCCCTTTCAGATGTTCAAAGGGCACGGCACCGGAAATTTCCAGATCCCAGTAAAATGTTCCGTTGTATTCACTGCCCCAGCGGATGTCATGCAGCGTGGTTTCCGCAGGCAGTGAGAACGAGGTGAGTAAGCGCCAAAGCATGGTTTGCGGAATAGCCGTGCCCATATCCACTTCGTTGATACAGGGGATGGGTGCCCCCTCGCAGATAATATTGCCCAGCTCATCCGGCAGCGGAAAACGCGCGCTGGAGCCAATTGCGCCTTCAGCAAAGTCAGATGCCGCGCAGCTGTCTTTTAAGCCTTGTTGGTACTGCACACCTACCGCCGTTAAGCCGAAACGCTGCACAAATCTCGCCATGGCGATCATCATGGCACACTGCTCTTTGACCTGTTCACGCGTCAGTTCCGTTCGGCCATCTTCACCAAAGCGGAAATCCATGCCATGGTCGATATACCATTGCAGGCATTCTTCACGCAGCGCGTCCGGCACTTTTGCCATTTCCACCAGCAGCGCCGACTGAGAAAGGGATTCAATCGGCATGCCGATATTTACCATTGCCTGCTGAGGAAAAACGCCGTTGATCATGCCCATGCAGAAGGTATCGAACAGACCAATAATTTCTTTATTGCGCAATACGAACTCACCGACGTTACGCCCAAGCCTGCCTGCTTCCGTAGCCATTACCGCGTGTGTTGCCGGAACCGGATGCAAATAGCTGACCGGATGCTGCAAAGAACCATAGCGTAACCAGGTTTTCAGGCCATCGAAAAACAGCTCATCGTCAAAGTTTTCCGACCACAGGCGCGAGTAGGATTTACCCAGGCTGGTTAACGACCCTGCCAGGCAAAGCATCCCGACAAGCCCCGGCCAGGTGCCATCAAAGTTCGCCAAAAGCAAAACCGGACCTTTGTGATGCACCAGCGACGGAGCAACATGATGCGAATACTGCCAGGCGGTCAACAGGACAATTAACGGCGCGTTTTCATCAATCCGGGCAAAAAGATCGCTTCCCTGGCGCTGGCTGCTAATAAATCCGTGGCCCCGCTCCCGATCGACTTCATGGGCGCGTTTAAGCTGATAACCCAATTTGCCGAGTGCATGCTGAAGTTTCTCTTCATATTTTTGCTGTACAGGCCAGCAGGCCAGATTCGCAGATTCACGTAAGTCCGCGTTGGTTATCATCAGAATTTCGTTTTGCTGTGCCGTAATTCTTTTCGCGGCGACTGGTAGCGTTTGTGTAATCACGTCGGCGTTCCTTGTATTTCAGTCGTTGGATGAGTGTGACGAAGCCATCAGCGCCAGATAACGCTGCTGATCCTGATACATTTGCAAATACACCTGATATTTAGCGTCATGGAATGCCCGGTTGGCAGGATTGGGCTCGATAATGCGATCGCGACGAACCATACTCCGCGCTGCGGCTGCGAGGTCCGCAAAGGCGCCGCAAGCCACCGATCCAGTTAGCGCAGCCCCGAGCGTCACGGCGTCTTCTTCGGTCATAAGATGAATGCTGCGGCCAGTAACATCAGCATACTCACGCAGCCACAGAGGATTTTTGCTCGCCCCGCCGCACAGCGTCAGAGTGTCAACCTTCTGTCCATTAGCTTCCATAGTGTCGATGATGTGCCGGGTACCGTAGGCGATGGCCTGTAGCGTGGCGATATAAAGTCGGGTGAGTTGCCGTTGGCCGCTTTCCAGCGTCAGGCCGGACACCATGCCTTTTGTAGCGGCATCAGCGCGTGGCGAACGATTCCCGTGATGATCGGCAAGCACGTGCAAAAATCTTGTCGGATAGGCTTCTTCCGCCTCAAGCCGGGCTGCTCTGTGATTAAGCAAACTGTATGGGCTGCAGCCTAACGCAACGGCTTCGTCGTTAAGTGCGCCCCAGTGTTCACTCTGACGCAGCGTCCATTCCACCAGCGAACCCGCCGCGCTTTGCCCCCCTTCATTCAGCCACCAGCCGGGATACATAGCGCCGTAATAAGGCCCCCACACGCCGGGAACATATTTAGCTTGCTGACTAACGATCATATGGCAGTTGGAGGTTCCGCCAATCAGGGCCAGATTACCCTGCGGATTTTGAGCTACCAGCGCCAGTCCGCCGGCATGAGCATCAATCATGCCGCAGGCTACGACAACATGCGGGCTCAAACCCAAATGTTTAGCCACTTCAGGTTGTAAGGTTCCTACCGCTTCGCCGATATTTGCAATCCGCGCGGGTATTTTTTCCGTCACATCACTAAGTTCAACCGCATTGAGCAGGCTCTGGCTAAAGCGGCTCTCATGAGCCAGGTAGTTCCACTTGCACGTCAGCGTACAAATGCTCGCTGCGTCCACCCCCGTGGCCCGCCACACGAGATAATCGGCAAGATCGAAAAATCGTATGACTTTCTCATAGCGTTCAGGAAAATGGGTTTTCAGCCACAATATTTTCGGCAGCTCCATTTCGACGCTAACGCTTCCCCCCACATACTTCAGCGACGGGTCTTCAGTGGCATTAATGCGCTGAGCTTCAACATCTGCGCGATGGTCCATCCACATCATGATGTCATGGTGTGCTTCGCCAGACTCCGCCACGGAAACAGAATCTCCCCCGGCCCCCACCGCGACCAGAGAACAAGTGGCATCAAAACCAATGGATACCACCTGCGCGGCATCAATCTTTGCCAGGCTAACGGCTTCGCCTACCGTCGCACAGACCTGCTGCCAGATATCTGCTGACGATTGCTCAACCTGGTTAACGGCAGGATGGAACTGTTGAATTGGGCGAACAGAAAACGCCAGACGCACGCCTTCTGAGGTATAAGCCCCTGCTCTGACGCTTGCGGAGCCCACGTCAACGCCGATGAATATTTGTTCCATTCCGCCCTCGCAGATTATTGCTGTTTCGAGAAAGCATCATGTTCAAGCCGCTGGTTAAAAACAACGCGACATTGTTTAATTTGTGATCGGTGTTACAAATCGATAGTGGAGTAAGGTGAGAGGGATTAAGTTAATTTATTGTTTTTATTTAAAAATTTAACTTAAGTTATTTTGGTGGCAGACCTATCGCAGGAATAATCGGCCGTAAGGAAAAAATCTCTCATCTCAGTAGTACCAGGCGCGGATATAGCGCAAGATATGCTCAATCTTTTCTTGATGTGCTCAACGCGACTTTGGTCACTGAAAAAGAGAGTGATAAGTGCTTGAATAATGGCGCACTGCGGGAATTTTAGCGCCTCAGTATAATAAACCTAATGCCAATTTTTAGACCGCTCCGTTCAGAGAGTTGCCATGATATCGGGTTTTACGGCATGTTAGCCCGCTATCTCCAGTTCTGTTCAAATGATGACTTTGCGAGCAAGTAACATGATTAAGTGGCCCTGGAAAGTAAGTGATTCATCCACTGTCTCAGCCTTACCGTGGGAGCAAGCCTTAGCTATTCCGGTGCTGGCAGCGCTCACCCCTGTCGAACAACAAAAGTTGATCCGTCTTGCCGACCGTTTTTTACAGCAAAAACGGCTGATTCCTCTGCAGGGTTTTGAACTGGACGATCTGAAAAGCACCCGTATCGCGCTGCTGTTCTGCCTTCCCGTGATAGAGCTTGGCCTGGAATGGCTGGATGGTTTCCATGAAATACTCATCTACCCGGCCCCTTTCGTAGTGGACGATGAGTGGCAGGATGAGATTGGCCTGGTACATAACCAGCGCGTCGTTCAGTCAGGGCAAAGCTGGCAGCAAGGGCCTGTCGTACTGAACTGGCTGGATATACAAGACTCCTTTGACGCCTCAGGTTTTAACCTGATTATCCATGAAGTCGCCCATAAGCTTGATATGCGCAATGGCGATCGCGCAAGCGGCGTGCCGTTGATTGCCCTGCGAGACGTTGCAGCATGGGAGCACGATCTGCATGCCGCCATGAACATCATTCAGGACGAGATCGATCTGGTGGGCGAAAACGCCGCCAGTATTGATGCTTATGCAGCAACAGAACCGGCGGAATGCTTCGCGGTACTTTCAGAGTATTTCTTCAGTGCGCCAGAGCTGTTTGCACCGCGCTTCCCGTCACTTTATCAGCGGTTTCGCATGTTCTACGGCCAGGACCCGCTCCAGCGTCTGCGCAGAAGCGAAAATCCTCCTGAGTCTGAGGGTAAAACGGTGCATTAATTCGACAAGTTGTTTTTAATTTGCTCATTTGAATCAACGTGTTATTTTATGCATTGACTCTTTTTAACCGTGAGGCTACTATTCGCCTCGTTCACACGATTCCTCTGTAGTTCAGTCGGTAGAACGGCGGACTGTTAATCCGTATGTCACTGGTTCGAGTCCAGTCAGAGGAGCCATATTTGAGAAGCCCGCTTAAGGAAACTTAAGCGGGCTTTTTGCTGTTGCAACAGCCGGTAAGCGTGCTTAGCCAGCGTTAAAGTTGGCGCGAACGCTTTTTATTTCGCGGCCGGGAATAATTTGCGATAGGTTGCGAGAATAAGTTCTTTATCAGAATCAATATAGTTCGCCCTTTCGATATACTGCAATGCCTCACGGGCGTGAGCATTCGCGGCCGTAGCGTAAACGTCTGGCCACGCACAGCTTAGCATTGCAAGCCCCTTCAACAACCTTAACTGAATTTCACGCATTGCAGCTCCGTCACGCGCAATCGGTGAAAAGAAGTCGTCGAGAAGATCGCTCGCGGACAGAGGGGCAATATGAATTGCCGGATAACGAACTTCAGTTTTCTCCGACCGGTGCTGTCCATATTCCGACAGGACTCTGACCCCACGACCAATGACATCAATGGCGGTCCCGGGATCGTTTACAGCCTGGGAAAGTGCACGGCAGGCAATCTCCGCCATCACGCATAAGCAAAATCTGGGATCCTGGCTGAACGAGCGTACATCTGAAACACTCAGTGCAGACAGTAAAGCAGGATAAAGTTCACTGCTCGCATTAGCGGTTACATACATCACCGGCTGAGAAGGATGTACAAAAATACCGGGCTGGCCGATCAGATAAACCTGAGCCTCACTCTCTGCGAGCGAAGAGGCAAGCTTGCCAATATCAATATATTCAACGTAACCGACAGATTCAGGATATAAAGCCGTTGTCCCGGCAGGCTGAGTATCGCTCTCAAGCCAGGGATAACCTCCCAGACAGGGATTCTGCGCGCGCAAAATAAACGTCTCACTGGCGGCGCGCTCGACTTTGGCCGTGGTTTCACCGACTCTGCCAAGGGAGGTCAAATGCTGTATCCACCTAAGCAAGGTAAACAAAATCAATGCGATAACCGTCAGGGTCACCACGAATAAAATGATGCGCCCGCTCTCCCCATAAGCCCCCATCTTGAGGGCGATAATCCCCACCAGGCTGAACAAAAAAGAGCCAATAAATGTCGCAAGGACATTCTGGGTGGTGACATCTTCCACCACCAGCCGGGTGGCCCGCGGGGTAACATTCGTTGTGGCTGAGCCATAGGCCGAGACCATAATGCTGAGCGAAAATGTCGTCACCGCCAGCATGCTGGAGGCGAGTATGTTAAGGATATTGTCAACGGCATCAGCACCGACCTTAACTGAAAAGGACAGAGGTATCATGGACTTAAAGAGGATTGATACCAGCGCGGTAACAACAGCGGTTATGGCAAACAGCAACGCCCTGAACCAAATTTTTTTAAAGGTTTGTCCCAGTATCCATTGCCAGCGCGAAATCATTGCCTTCCCCTATTCATTCATTGTACTTATGAGAAAATACCATCTCCGGGCAGCGTTTGTCGGCTTATCCCACAGAGGCAGAAAATGAAGGTATGTTCATTATTGCGCAATCTGCGCAGCCGGGGTACTGGACTCCGGGCGACTGAAAAAGCAATCCTGGCAAATCCCGACGAAGCGCCCTGAGCAGGCTGCGTCTAAAAACCGGCGGATAGGCTCGCGCTTACCCGCCGTACAAACTAAACGGCAGCCGCCAGGCGGAATACCTTCACCATTTCACGCAAATGCTGCGCCTGTTCGTTAAGCGAGGCCGCCGCCGCTACCGATTGCTCCACAAGGCAGGAGTTTTGCTGCGTGGTGGTATCGATCATGCCGATTGCGGTATTGATCTGCGAAATGCCTTCGGTTTGCTCAAGGCTTGCCTGTTTGATCTCGCCAAGAATGCCGTTCATCTCGTCAACGTTGCTGACCATGCCGGTAATTTGTTGATTTGCCGTCTGCACCAGATCCATTCCCTCGCGTGTTTGCGCAGTGGAATTTTCAATCAGGCTGCGGATCTCGCTGGCGGATGAAGCGCTTTTTTGCGCAAGCTGGCGTACTTCACCGGCAACCACGGCAAACCCACGCCCGTGTTCGCCGGCCCGCGCTGCTTCTACGGCGGCATTCAGCGCGAGGATATTGGTCTGGAAAGCGATGGAATCAATCAGATTGATGATGTCCGACATGCGGTTAGAGGTGTCATTAATCAGACGCATTTTACTGGTCACCTGCGACATCATCTGCCCGTTTTTCTTGACCACGCTTGCCGTATCGGCTGATAGCTGTGTGGCAAGGTTGGTATGATCGTAGGTATTTTTCACCGTCGAGGTGATTTGCTCCATAGAAGCGGCCGTCTCTTCAACGGAGCTGGCCTGCTCCTCGGTACGTGCCGCCAGATCGTGATTACCGGCGACAATCTGCGCCGCCGCTGTAGAAATGTTCTCGGAGCCTTTTTGCACCTCGCGCACAATCTCCAGCAGGCGAACTTTCATTGCCATAAGCGCATTAAGCAAAACGCCCGTTTCATCCTGTTGATGGGTATCGATACTGCGGGTTAAATCACCTTCGGCAATGGCCTGAGCAAATGCCACCGCCTGGCCTAAAGGCCGGGTAATTGAGCGAACAATAAACCAGCCTGCTACCGCCGCCAGCACTATGCTCAGCAGCGTAATCAGAATCAACAGCGCACGGTTAGTGCGGTAATCCTTTGCCACCTCTGCACCTGCGATGTTCATTTGTTCATTCTGGATTGCGATCAGCGCCTGAACTTTCGCTTTGTATTTTTGCTGTAGCTGAACGGTCGTGGTCGTCATCTCCTCAAGCGCTGCCGCCCGATCGTTAAGCTGTACGGCCTGTAAAATACGGAAGCGGGAATCCAGATATTCTTTGCGTACCGCGGTAATTTCATCAAGCGCCCGGCGCGATCGCTCATCGGTTTTTGCTTTGCGAAGGCTATCGAGCAAGCCGGTGATATGCGCGCTGAGCTCGGTCAGCCGCTTTTCGGATGCCTCGCGAAATGTCCCGCTATCGTCGAGCAGCATCATTTGCTGAACGTTAATAAAATCCTGAAAATTCTCGATCAGCTGGTTGGCTTTTATCGTCGTCGGATAATCATCCGTAATGATGTGCTGCATCCCGTTATTTGCCCTGTGCAGGCTAAGCAACGAGAGGCTGGAGGTGAAGATCATCAGCACAATAAATAAGCTAAAGGCCAGAATTAATTTGGTGCGAATTTTTACGTCTCGTAAAGACATGTCTACTCCCTCGGGGTGGCTTATTCTTATCGATAAAGGGCATCACCCGCTGCGTTATTGATGAGGTGAACAAAAAGAAAGCGAATACAACGAAGCGCCTAAGGGGATATCGGACAACAGAAGAGTAACTTTATGAATTTGATCGGTTTTTATTTCAAAAATAGAAACTTCGATAGTTGATAGCTATTGATTAGCGTTGATCGATCGATAATTGGAAATATTGAACATATTTGCAACCCTAATCTTTCCTGTAAATAAAAAACGCCCGGGCTATATTTCAAAACTGAACGGTCGTTCAGAAATATAAACCGGACGCTAAAGGCATTAATTATTTAATAAATAATTAACATTACACATCAATTTATTTCACAAATAACGCCACTAAATCTGGAAGTCGATAACCACTTCGTCTGAGGCCTGCGCCAGACGTTTAATTTCATCGGCAGAGAGTTCAGGATTGCACAATTCAATAAACCGCCAGACATAGTTACGCTGTAGCTGGCCGCGCTTAAGCCCAAGCCACACGGTGTTTGCATCAAACAGATGCCGCGTATCAAGGCGCACAAGGCCCCTTTCATCTCCGCTTGCCTGATCGGCCACCAGACCGATCCCAAGCCCCAGTTCAACGTAGGTTTTCACCACGTCTGAATCCTGCGCGCTAAGCACCACATCCGGCGTTAAGCCGCGACGTGAAAAGGCTTCATCAATACGTGAACGACCTGTAATCCCTTGTCGATAGGTGATCAGCGGCCAGCGGTTGATATCATCAAGCGTTAGCGGGTCTGCGTGGATCAGCGGATGACCGTCAGGAATCAGCAGGCTGTGATACCAGCGGAACCAGGGATAGGCCACGAGCGAGGGATCGTTACTCAGGCGCTCGCTGGCGATGCCAATATCCGCCGTTCCGCTGTGCAGAAGCGATTCAATTTCTTGCGGCGTGCCCTGGATAAGCTCAAGGCGTACTTCAGGGAAAAGCGCCCGAAAAGCTTTAATAATCGTCGGCAGGCTGTAGCGCGCCTGAGTATGGGTTGTGGCGATGGTCAGCACGCCGCTGGTGTCGTTGGTAAACAGATCGGCCAGACGGCGGATATTGCTGGCCTCGTTGAGAATACGTTCGGCAATCACCAGCAGCGCTTTGCCCGGTTCGGTCATACCCAGGAGGCGTTTACCCCGGCGGATGAAAATCTCAAGGCCGAGCTCTTCTTCCAGCTCGCGGATATGTCGGCTGACGCCGGACTGTGAGGTAAAAAGCATGCTGGCGACTTCGGTGAGATTGTAGTCCCGCCGCGCCGCCTCGCGAATAATCTTAAGTTGCTGGAAATTCATTTTTTCCCCAGGAGCATCGCTGTTCTTTACACCATTGTTAAAGTCGCAGCGCCTGCAGAACAAATAATAAAAACCAGCAACTTATTCCTTTTAGCAATAAGTCGGCATTAACCTACCAGCATCAGTTCTCGATTTTTCACAGCCGGCTGCGTAACCAGAGAGATAAGAATATCTTTTACCGCCTGGGACTGCGGGTTGAGCGGTAAACGCGCCGAGAGGTTAATGGACAAAGGTAAATTGAGCGACGGACTAATGATGCGGGCCATCCAGCCGTTAGCGGCCGCGACCAGCGAACGTGCGGCGGATTCAGGCAGCACCGTTACGCCCATCCCGCTGGCGATAGCGGCCGTCATGGTGGAAATGGATTCAATCTCGCCGATGATTTTCGCCGTTAATCGACGCTGCGAGAAGGCTTCATCCACGCGCTTGCGCACGGCGCTGTAGTCACGCGGCAGGAACAGATTCATTTCCGCCACCGCGGCGAGATCGACACTCTGCCCCGGGCAGTCACGGGTGCCGACCAGGAACAATTCCTCTTTAAGCAGCGGCTGGCTAATAATGCCCGCCGTCGGCGTTCGATCGTACAGAACCGCCATATCAAGCTGGCCGCTTAACAGCTTGTCGTTAAGCACTGAGCCACTGTTTTCATGCAGATAGATCAGCACGTCCGGCAGTTCGGCACGCACAGCCTGCAGCAGGGGCATGATAATTGACGACGCCGCGCTCCCCGGCGCAAGCCCGATTGATACCTGGCCGCTCATCGTCTGACCCACGTTTCCAACTGCCAGTTGCGCCTGTTCACACTGACGCAAAATCGTCCGCGCATGGGTATAAAGGATTTTCCCCGCCTCCGTCGGCGTCACACCGCGTCTGGTGCGAATCAATAGCTGTTGGCTCAGTTCCCCTTCAAGGGTAGCGATCTGTTGGCTCAGCGCCGGCTGGGCAATATGCAGTACTTCAGCAGCCTGGGTCAGGCTACCAATATCGACGATTTTGACGAAGTATTTCAGCCGTCTTAAATTCATTTTTGCCTCCTTCGCGGAATGCCAGTGCCGGTCTCGGCAGTCATGTCGAAGAAGGTTTTGCAAGATGCTTGCCACTTTCTGTAGAGCTTACAGCCGATGTAGTAAGCCGCTGTATTATAAGCGTAAGTGATAGAAACGAGATTTTCATTAATGAAAAAGCGTTTTGCTTATGCCCCAAAAGAGGTATACGCGCACCAGCACGGTGCGCGCAGAGGCGAAAAACTTATTATCTTCCTGCCCACCAAAGGCGCAGCTTCATCCCCCAGTAGCTGGTCCAGCCGCTGGTCGTTGAGACAACGCTGCCTTTATCCAGCACCACGAGCGTTGGCGTAACGCCAATCTGCCAGGTGCGGGAGATGGCCCCGTCGGCATCATTAACAACTGGCATAACGATGCTTTTCCGGGCCAGCCAGCGCGCCACTTCCTGCTCGTTACCGGAACGTAGCGCGATAGTCATTACGTTTTCTCCTTCCGCTTTAAGCTGCGCGACATACGGCGTGGTAAACCGGCACACGCCGCACCAGCTTGCCCAGAAGTAGAGCAGCAGCGGACGTTGCGCACTGAGTGCGCCAGGCGTGACGATTTGCCCATCCAGCGTTTGCAGCGGCGTGCTGTCAAAAGCGGGCGGCAACTGCGGTGCCCGCCACCAGTCCATTATCAGCATTATTGCCGCCAGCAGCACCAGCAACACTAGCCCTTCCCGCGCCCAGCGGCGCAGTTTACTGACCATCTGTCGCCGCCAGCTTTTCTTTCACTACATCTTCCAGCGTCTCCCACGGCACCGCGCCCGGGATCATCTCATCGCCAATAATCGTGGCGGGTGTCCCCTGCACGCCCAGAAGACGAGCCAGCTGCAGGTTAGCGGCGAGCGTCTCCTTGCTTTGCTCGTCAGGTTTGACCGGCGTGGCTCCGCTCTTCGCAACGGCTGCGGCGATACTTGCCTCATCGTGATAACCTTTTTTCAGCATCAGTTTTTCATGCAGGGCGAGAAACTCCCCGGGATGCTCACGCCAGGTGGTCAATGCGGTTCGAGCCGAAAACACTGAACTTTCTCCCTTAAACGGCAGCGGCTTGATAATCACCGCCACGTCCGGATATTTCTGCACGATTTTCTCAAGCATCGGATCGAGCTGCTTGCAGTACGGACAGTTGTAATCGGTGAAGTTAACCAGCGTGAGCCTGGCGTTTTGCGCGCCGATGCGCGGGCTGGCAGGATCGTTAAACAACGCCTGCTCGATTAGGGCCTCTATTTGCTTTTCCTGCTCGGGCGTAAAGGGAGCCGTTGCCGCCATCGTGCTGAAGGCAGTCAATAGTACGAAGAAGAGAATGACGAGTTTTTTCATGGTTGATTTCCTTTCGCTTCGCCTAAAGCGTTGAGTACCGCATCGCGGGTCAATAGCGTCGGCAGCACCTTGCCCTGAGGCAATTTGGGGCCATAAATTTGATTAAACGGAACGGCCACCTGGCCACGACTTTTCAGGAAGGCGGCTATCTCATCTGAAGGCAAACTCCAGTCGCCGCGTAGCGCCACCACGTCCGGCTCGCTCAACGCAGCCTGCACGTCATCTTTCATCAGGCTGTTGAACTTATTAGCTTTACAGGTAATGCACCAGTCGGCGGTAACATCAATAAACACCCGTTTATTGTGCGCCAGCGCGTCGCTGATGGCCTGTTCGCTGAGCGGCTGCCAGGCAATGCTTTCCTGCGGCGGTTTGCTAAGAGAAAGACCAAAATGGGCGGGGAGCAGACTTGCCAGCCACAGCGCAGACCCCAGCATCATTACCGCCAGCAATTGCCGCACCCGGTTCATCCACGCGCCAGGGCGAGGCAGACGCATCGCAAGGCCGGGACGCGCCGCAATCAGTAACCAGGGTAAACTCATCCCCAGGCCAAGCGCCATGAAAAGCCCCCAGAGCACAGGATAAGAAGAGGCAAGCGCCACCGCCACGGCGGTTCCGAGGAAAGGAGCGCTGCAAGGCGTGGCAAGCAACGTCGCAAGCGCGCCCTGCCAGAAATGACCCGCCAGGCCATTACCGCCGTGAGTCGCCAGTTTAGTGGTCACTGCAGAAGAAAGCCGAAACTCAAACAGGCCGAACAGACTGGCGCTGAAGGCCAGCATTACCAGCGCCATAGCGCCGATGAACCATGGATTCTGGAACTGAATGCCCCAGCCGAGCGCCTGATTAGTGAGGCGCATGACCGTCATCAGCAGGGCAAGCAGCATAAACGAGGCGATAATACCGGACGCCGAGGCAAGAAACTGCCGCCGCACAAGGCTCCGATCCTTATCCTGAACCAGTAAAATGGATCCCAGCTTCATGCCCAAAACAGGCAACACACAAGGCATTATGTTCAGAATGATTCCGCCCACCAGCGCCATTAATACAACCTGCCAGAACGGTGGCGCATCGTTGTCGGCGGCCTTTGGCGGGGCGTTTCCGACGCTTGCTGTGAATTCCTGAGCAATACCGTTATCTGCAAGCACCAGGGTAACCGTCTTTCCGCGCAGGTCCGGCGCGGCTTCACCCCAGCCGTCGCTAACCGGCACCGTGGCCTGCAAACTATCGCCATCAACGTTGATAACCGGCTTGCTAAAATCAGCACCTTCCGGCGGATCGAGATACAGCTCAGGCTGCTGCCAGCCATCAGCGCGGAAAGCGTTAATAACCAGCTCCCCCGCACGCCAGGTCACTTTCAGGGAGTCCGTAAGCCCACGGGCCACCGGCACCTGGCCCATCGCCTGGGCATAATCATAGGCAAACTGCTGATCCTGATTAGAAGGCGTTATCGAGAAGGGGTAATCCGTAAGCAGACAGACGTTGCTACAGGTGGACAGAGTCAGCACGCCGCCGATCGTGGCAGGCGGCGTACCGCCGACTACCATTGGGATGGTCACATCGCCGTGGTAGCCCTGCGTCGTCATCCCCGCCACGTCGAAACGCTGCGGCGCAGGCCAGAACCATTTTACTTTCGGCATATCACCCTGCCAGGTAATGGCCGGCGCAACGCCCCCTTCCCCCGGCGAGCGCCAGTAGGTTTTCCAGCCTTCTTCCAGCTTCACGTCCAGCAGCAGGCGGATTTCACCGTTACCGGCTTTATCCGCGCGCAGACGCACGCTGGCATGATCGTTATCGGCGGAACGCAGCCAGCCCGATTCTGCCGCCCAGGATGCGGGCAGCCATAGCAATAACAAGCAGAGCAGCGCCTGCCTGAAAACAGTAAACATATCTTTTCTCCGTAAATGAATTAACTAACCGTTTTACACAGCAAGTTTTTCATTCACGGAAGACGCAGAAGCGTAGATGTACCCTTAGCGTGGGAGGCGAGACGGCTCGCGGAGGGGAAAACGGCAGGCGCGTGGCGCGCACGGGAGCAAGAAGAGCAAGCAATAAACACAGGGCGAGGATCGCCCCTTCAAACATGACCGGTGGTGAGGCCATCAGAGATTTGGCGCTGAGCTCGCAGGGAGTGACTGACGCATCCGCATCCGTTTGCGGCGTATCAGACTGGGCGACAAGCGTGCTGACAGCGGCATTCATTTGCAACGCGTGCAGTCCCGCCATGCGCTGTGCGGTGCAAACCAGCACCACAAGACATGCCAGGCCTAAAAACCACTTTGCCATTTGCTTGCGTTTAAACATCCATCCCCCACTTTCCCGAACCGCATATCTTAGCCAGTCGCCACCTTTTGGCAACTAATGCCCTGTAAAGATATGTTTTTGCCTCGTTTGCTTGTTTTATCAGCAAACAAACCACAACCGCTATTTCAGGCTTTGACAAGCCGATCCTGCCCCGTTATTATGCGCCCCGTTCACACGATTCCTCTGTAGTTCAGTCGGTAGAACGGCGGACTGTTAATCCGTATGTCACTGGTTCGAGTCCAGTCAGAGGAGCCAAATTTGAGAAGCCCGCTTAAGGAAACTTAAGCGGGCTTTTTGCTGTTGTGTCCGTTGAGCTTAACTCAGAATAGCGTCCAGCCTTGCCAGCACTTCATTTACAATAGCGTCAGGTATACGTTCCAGGCGTTTGCCGTTTCGGGCTACCATATCAATGGTTCTGGGCTGGTCACAGCGAATGACGCCCGTTGTTTTTGTTCCCGCTTCCTCAAGTGAAACGGTAAAACCGGCTGTACGGGCGAAGTTTCCTCCGCTGGTGACAGGAACAACAACGGGTAGCCGGGTCAGCTTGTTAAACGATGCCTTCGATACGATAAGCACCGGACGTTTTCCACTTTGTTCGTGACCGGCAATCGGATCCAATGAAACGAGCCAGATTTCCCCTCTGTCCATTTACAGGATCTCCTTGCCCACCGCAGGCGAATCAATCCATTCCCGATCTTCCTCGCTCATTTCGGCGCGCGGATCGCACTGCGCCAGCAGTTCCTCAAGCGAATAACGGGGCCGTTTCTGGGGTTCAATAATCAGGCAGCCATTCTCAATGGTCATACCCACTTCGCTGTCCATCGACAGCTCCAGCGTTTTCAGCACGGCGGGGGGAACCGCCAGCATGATGGATCCGCCGACCTTTTTCAGGCGAGTTGTATACATAGAGCACCTCCGGATATTATATTTTAATATAACATCTACGGCAGGCGATGCACAATTATTCATCAGATTCATTGTGATTTCCTTAGCGTAATAAAGCGTGAAGAAAGCCTTAATCCATCGAAGGACAGATCCGGCAGTTTTCAAAGGCGACATTGCCGGTAAAACGGCAATCATCCTGATACATCAGGCGCTTCTTTCAGGTCATGAAGCATTTCGTGCAGGCAGGAACTTAGTTCGTGGTAAGAAGGCCGATAATAGAAAACTGTTTTTGCGGTTCAAAAGATTATTGCGGATCGGATAAACGAAATGCGGCGCAGCTTCCGTATCCGGGCTGCGCCAGAGGGATATCAGCGGTAGCGCGAAGGCCAGATTTTTTCAGGCGCAACATTTAACGCTTCAGCAATCAATCTTTCGCCTTTGGGTCAGTGGCGGGTGAGCGCATTTGCCAGCGTGGAGGATGCCAACCCTGCCTGACGGGAAAGCGCTGACAGCGAAGTGCCACGTTTTTTCAGCCCGGCGATAATGTCGGCGGGATGCCAGTCAGACTGCATCATGCTTTGAGCTCCACACCGTCGATAAACTTCACGCCGCCAGCGGTACGCAGCCAACGCGGGGCTTTCATTTCCGCAGCGAAGTAGTTAGAGCCGTGAAGGTCATTCCTCTCATAGAGCCTCAGCACCTGACTGAAAAAGTAAATAAATCCTCGTTGCCGCCAGGCCTGCGCCAGGCGCTCAAAGAGCGCCGCACGCGCCAGCTTTAAAGATCGCGCTCTTTCTGAGCGTTCTGGCGATCATAATATTCATATTCGGCGGCAATAATTTCATCCAGCAGCGAATCCACATCGGCTTTATGCGTGTCTTCAACAAACTGACCGCTCAGAATGGTTTCCGCAGTTAGTTTACCTTCCTCATACAGCGCCCAGATCTCCTTCGCATAACGCGTCTTCAGCAGCTGTGGCGCAAACCGGCCGTAGTATTCCGTCATATTGTTCACATCGCGCTCAAACATCGCTTCGGCATGGTTATTTGCCGCCGCATCAACCGCCTGAGGCAGATCGATAATCACCGGCCCTTCGGCATCCATCAGCACGTTAAATTCTGATAGATCTCCATGCACAATCCCGGCGCACAGCATCCGCACGATATTGCGGATCATCGTGTCGAAATCGGTCAGCGCTTGCTCTTCCGTCAGCATCACTTCGCCCAGACGTGGCGCGGCCATGCCGTCAGCGTCGGTGATCAGCTCCATTAGCAGCACGCCATCCAGAAAAATATGCGGCTGCGGTACGCGAACGCCAGCATTCGCCAGTAAGAATAGCGCGTCGACCTCCGCTGACTGCCAGGACTTTTCCTGCTGTTGGCGTCCGAACTTTGAGCCCTTTTGCATTGCACGCGCGTGGCGGCTGTTACGGACTTTTCGCCCCTCCTGATACTGCACGGCCTGCCTGAAGCTACGCTGTGTGGCTTCTTTATAAACTTTGGCACAGCGTATCTCTTCACCGCATAACACGGTATAAACATCGGCCTCTTTACCACTTTTCAGGCGGCGGACCACGCTATCGACCAGACCGTCGTCTACCAGCGGTTGGATTCTATTTGGAATTTTCATGCAGCCTTGTACCTTATTTCGGCTCAAGAGAGAACTATCTGCGCATTATTTTACAGAACGCGGCTGTGATTACATCGTCCGTTAACTCGCCCAGGAAACTAAACGTTTTTGCGGCGCTGAACTTTATGGCGCGGTCTGTTACAAACGTGTCATATAACTCTCCTTCCGTTCTCCCACGGTCATGACATACTAACTTTACCCGCGTCACCGCCGGCACGCCCGGAAGAAGGAGAATTAATGAACAATGAGGCTACCAACCACGGGTTAACGCCCGAGCAAGCGCTTGATAAACTCGAATCCCTTTTTGATGGTGCAGTAGATGCGCTGCGCGCTGCCATCAGCACCTATACGCAAGAGGGCACCTTGCCCGACACCCTCGCACGAGAGACAGGCCTGTTTGTCTATCCTGAATTGCGGGTTAGCTGGGACGGCACGACCACTAAACCTAATAAAACCAGAGCCTACGCACGCTTTACCCATTCCGGCAGTTACACCACGACCATCACCCGCCCTTCACTCTTTCGTACTTACCTCATCGAACAGCTTTCTCTGCTGTACGAGGATTACGGCGCCCGGATTGAAGTCGGCCCTTCACGGCATGAAATTCCCTACCCGTATGTGATTGATGGCTCCAGCCTGTCGCTGGATCGTTCGATGAGCGCGGATTTAGCCCGCCACTTTCCGACCACCGAACTGGCGCAAATTGGCGACGAGACGGCAGACGGCCTTTTTCATCCCACGGAATTTTATCCGCTTTCCCATTTCGATGCGCGCCGCGTGGATTTCTCGCTGGCTCGCCTGCGGCACTATACCGGCACCCCGGTTGAACACTTCCAGTCGTTCATTCTGTTCACCAACTACACACGCTATGTGGATGAGTTTGTGCGCTGGGGCTGCCAGCAAATCCTCGATCCGGAAAGCCCGTATGTGGCGCTTTCCTGCGCCGGTGGTGCCTGGCTGACGGCGGATACAGAGGCCCCGGAAGCAGCCATTTCAGATCTGGCGTGGAAGAAACATCAGATGCCCGCCTGGCACTTAGTTGATGCGAAAGGCAGCGGCATTACCCTGATCAACATCGGCGTGGGGCCGTCGAACGCCAAAACCATCTGCGATCACCTGGCGGTACTGCGTCCGGACGCCTGGCTGATGATTGGGCACTGCGGCGGGCTGCGTGAAAGCCAGGCCATTGGCGATTATGTTCTGGCGCACGCCTATCTGCGCGACGACCACGTTCTGGATGCTGTGCTGCCGCCGGATATTCCTATTCCAAGCATCGCAGAAGTGCAGCGCGCGCTTTACGACGCCACCAAGGTGGTCAGCGGTATGCCGGGGGAAGAGGTCAAGCAGCGTCTGCGCACCGGAACAGTCGTCACCACAGACGACCGAAACTGGGAGCTGCGCTACTCCGCTTCGGCGCTGCGCTTTAACCTGAGCCGTGCGGTAGCCATCGACATGGAAAGCGCGACCATTGCCGCTCAGGGTTATCGCTTTCGCGTGCCGTACGGCACGCTGTTGTGCGTGTCAGATAAGCCGCTTCACGGCGAGATCAAGCTGCCGGGTCAGGCCAACCGCTTCTACGAAGGGGCGATTTCCGAGCATCTGCAGATTGGCATTTGTGCCATCGATTTATTACGTGCCGAAGGCGAACGCCTGCATTCGCGTAAATTGCGCACCTTTAACGAACCGCCTTTCCGCTAATAAGAAAAGGAACTGCAATGCAACCAACTTCTCCACTGTCTGCCCTGCGGAATCTTCTGAAAGCCCGCGAGCTTGACGGCATGCTGATACCCCGCGCCGATGCGCATCAAAGCGAAGATTGTGCGCCGCATGACAACAAGCTTGAGTTTATTAGCGGTTTCACTGGTACTGCCGGGCTGGCATTGATCCTGGCCGACCGCGCCCTGCTCTTTGTTGATGGCCGTTATCAGGTACAGGCTCGCCATCAGGTTAACCCCGACGCGTTTGAGATTCATCATCTTCACGAAGAGCCGATTCATCTGTGGCTGCGTGACAACCTGCCCGCCGGCAAACGCATTGCTTTCGAGCCGCTGTTGATGGTCAACAGCCAGTACGAAAATCTGCGCAGCAGCGGTTGCTCTCTGGTCGCCGTCAATGACGATCTCCTTAACGCTATCTGGTCCACTCGCCCGGCGGCGCCCTGTGGGGCAGTGACGGCGATGCCTGAAGCAATCAGCGGTGAATCCTCGGCTAACAAACGTCAGCGCGTTGCGGCCGCTCTGGCCGCAGCAGGCGCAGATTATCTTGCGCTCACCCTGCCGGATAATATTGCCTGGCTGCTGAACGTGCGCGGCTCGGATATCGTTATGAATCCGGTGCCTCACTCTTTTGCGCTGGTAAAAAACGACGGCGGCATTGAGTGGTTCGTCGCTCGCGAGAAAATAAATCAGCTAAGCGACGAGACGTTAGCCGCGGTGACGATTGCCAGGCCTGAGGATTTCCTGCGGCGCTGTGAAGAGATCGCCACAAACAAACGTATCTGGCTCGACGGGGATTATGCGCCAGTTGCGGTACGCTTTGCGGTTGAAGCTGGCGGAGGCAGCGTTATCTGGCAGCCAGATCCGATCACGTTGATGAAAGCCAATAAGAATGAAGCTGAGCTGGCTGGCTATCGCGCAAGCCATATTGATGATGGCGCAGCCTGGGTGAATTTCCTCGCCTGGCTGAGCCACGAGGTTCCTCTGCGCGAAGCGGCAGGCAATCCGATTACCGAGCTTGAAGCGCAGGAAAAGCAGCTGGCTTTCCGCAAACTTTGCGGCAATTTCCAGCAGCAAAGCTTCAGCACCATTTCCGCTGCGGGCAGCAATGCCGCCATGTGCCATTACCATTCTGCGCCTGAAACCAACCATGCTATTACCGGCAGCGAGTTTTACCTCAACGATTCCGGCGGCCAGTACGCGAACGGCACGACCGATGCCACGCGCACGCTGAGCTTCGGGCCGGTTGATGCAAAGCGTCGCCTGCATTATACGGCGGTGCTGAAGGGTTTCCTGGCGCTGATTACTGTGCAATTTCCACAGGGAACGCAGGGCCACCAGCTTGATGCTTTTGCGCGGCGCCCGCTCTGGGAACTGGGGCTGGATTACGACCACGGCACCGGGCACGGGGTTGGTCATAATCTGCTGATCCATGAAAACCCGCACCGTATGGCGAAGAAGGTAAACCCGTGGCCGCTGCTGCCGGGCAACATCATCACCATCGAACCGGGCTATTACCTGGACGGAAGCCACGGCATCCGCATTGAAAATCAGGTGGAAGTGGTAGCCTCACAGCCGGGCTTCTGTAAATTTGCCTCTCTGACGCTGATTCCTGTCGATCTCAGCGCCGTGGATCTCTCTTTACTAAATGAGCAAGAGACCGCCTGGCTGGATAACTACCATCTGTGGGTGCGTGAAACGCTTTCGCCGCGAGTGAAGAGCGAAGCACGCCCGTGGCTGTTTGAAGCAACCGCACCCGTACGTGCCCATATGGCTGGCTAACGTTTTAAGGGCCGACAAAACGGCCCTTTTCAGGGATTTGCTGCAAAAATCCGCAAACAAACACAATTAGCCAAAACAGCCTTTGACAACCCCGGTGCAGCTCGTTACTATGCGCCCCGTTCACACGATTCCTCTGTAGTTCAGTCGGTAGAACGGCGGACTGTTAATCCGTATGTCACTGGTTCGAGTCCAGTCAGAGGAGCCATATTAGAGAAGCCCGCTTAAGGAAACTTAAGCGGGCTTTTTGCTTTTCAGCTAAACGTCTTATCCCAGCCTGTACGCCGCAAAATGCAGTGCTTTTTAGCCCGTCTGATGCGTACTTAACAAAAATGAAACACAAACTGCTTTCTTTTCTGCCGTTTACCCCGACCGATCTTAGGTATTCTGCTGCACAACCTGACAAGTTACAGAAACAGGAAAGTATTTATTCGCCATTTCCTTCCCGTGAGAAATGGCTTTTTTCCTTCCTCTCTTTCTCCAGATCCCCCTCTCCTTTAGCTGCCGTGATCATCTTTGTATAAAAGTTCTACAGAAAACGATCTTTATTCCGATACCTGTTAACGGGGTCGTAACAACTTGTAAATCCCCGTACGTCATCTTAATGCTCAGAGCATTACTACCGGAAGCAGGAATCTAAGGAATATTCATGAAAATTAATGATATGCGAGTGGGCACCCGGCTCAGCGCCGGATTTTGTATTGTACTGCTCCTGATGGTCATGATGGGGATCAGCGCCTGGCAATTCACCAGCGCAAACGTCCGTGATGTGGACGAAATGATTAACCTCGATCTCAAGAAAGAGCGGCTTGCAGAGGAATGGCTTACTCTGATCGATCGCAACAGTGGGAACGCCATGGCCGCAATGGGAGCTGAAAATGCAGCGCTGCGCAATAAAATACTCAGCAATATAGCCGCTGACTCTGAGAAGACGACTGCGGTCCAGGCCAGCCTTATTCCACTTGTTAAACATGCAACCGCAAGAGCCCGGTTAAGCGTGATAGTAGCAGCACGTGAGAAATACCTCGCGCTGCGCAGCGAAGGTTTTAGCATGGCAGAGCGTGGGGAACTGGAGGGTATGAATATGTTCATTTCCGAGAAGTTCCTGCCGGCTACCCAGCAATATATTCAGGCGCTGCAGGCGCTGCTGGAGTTTCAAAAGCAACTCATCGATGACACCCATGCGGCGATTCAGAAAACCTCCCGCAAGACCGAGCTGCTGATGGTGCTGTTCGTGATCCTCGGGTTGGTATCAGGAGCGTTGATCGCATGGTACATCACCCGAAGCATCACCCGTCCGCTTAAGCAGGCGCTTACCGTTGCCGGCAAAGTGGCCGCAGGCGATCTCACCACTAAGGTGCAGGTTAATTCCCGGGACGAGCTCGGGCAGCTGATGGGCTCCCTTCAGGGCATGGTGACCGCGCTGGGGGCGACCGTCCGAAACGTCAGGACCGGTGCGGAAAGTATTGCGATGGCGGCAAATGAAATTGATGCCGGTAACCAGGATTTAGCCTCTCGTACAGAAGAGCAGGCCGCGAGCGTAGAAGAGACCGCAGCTACCCTGGAGCAACTGACGTCAACCATAAAAAGTACGGCAGAGAATGCCCGCCGAGTGAACGGCCTGTTCACCGAGACAGGACAGGTGGTCAGGATAAACACCGATCGCATGCATTCCGTTTCTACGGCGATGGAAGAAATTCACAACGCGTCAGAGAAGATGACGGACATTATCACCGTCATTGAAGGTATCGCCTTCCAGACCAATATCCTGGCGCTTAACGCCGCCGTGGAAGCTGCCCGCGCGGGTGAGCAGGGGCGTGGTTTTGCCGTCGTGGCCGGTGAAGTCAGAAATCTGGCACAACGCAGCTCTGCCTCAGCCAAAGAGATCCGCGACATCATCAGCGTTTCGGTAAACAAAATCACCGACGGCCGCGGGCTCGTTACCCAGGCAGACAAGGGTATGCAGGAGATAGTAGTAAACGTCTCTCGTGTACAGGAACTTGTCGAAGAGATAACTCAGGCCAGCCATGAGCAAAGTGAGGGTATCGGGCAAATCAACGCCGCCATGGGACAGATAGACACCACCACCCAACAGAATGCTTCACTTGTGGAGGAGTCCTCGGCGGCCAGCAGCGCTTTGAAAGAACAGGCGGGTCTGCTGCTGGAAAATATCCGAACCTTTGTCCTGCATGACCCGGAAAAAAAGCCAGCGGCTGAAAATCTACAATCGGTTACCCGCACACCGGCAGCCAGGCCGCCACGCCAGCCTGCGGAAAATCAGAGCTGGCAATCCTTCTGACCTGCCTGCATACCGTTGAACCTGGCGTACAACGGTATGTTTTTCACAACCCCAACCCCGCATCCGACGCGACGCCGCTGATATTTACCGGCATTCCTGAACGGCGTTCCAGCTCACCGCTAACGCGAAGCCTGTTAACGCCCTCTCCCTTCATCGCCTCGTTAAGGGAGGCAGTTAAAGGCAACGGCACTTTGTTGGTCGATTCAAATTCGCTACGGTTGCGGGATAGCGGCTCATGAACCTCCAGCCAGCGGGAGCCATCCGGCTCGGTCGTCACTTTCACCGGCTGGTCAATAAGCTGAACCCGTGTTCCCTCCGGGACGTGCTCGAACAGATATTTAATATCGTTGTTACGCAGACGAATGCAGCCCTGGCTAACCCGCAAACCGATCCCGAAATTGGCATTGGTGCCGTGAATCGCATAAAACCTGCCGATATAAATGGCGTAAAGTCCCATTGGATTATCCGGCCCCGCCGGCACGTAGGCCGGGAGACTTCTTCCCTCTTTGGCATATGCGCGTCTTGTATTCGCGGTAGGAACCCAGGTTGGCCCCTCCTGTTTGCGCTCAACGCGGGTTACCCAACTACGCGGGGTTTCTCGCCCCGCCTGACCGATGCCAATTGGGAAAACTTCAACCGTGCCACCCTCTGGCGGGTAGTAGTAAAGCCGCATTTCTGCGACGTTGACGACAACTCCCTCGCGCACGGTATCTGGCAATATTAACTGCTGTGGGATCGTCATTTCCGAGCCAGCATGGGGTAAAAACACATCCACACCGGGGTTGGCTTCTATAAGATTGCTTAGCCCCTGGCCATACTGTGCTGCAAAGGCCTCAAGCGGCAGCCTGTTTCCCTGCGGAACGGTAATTTTTAGCGGGCTACCCACCAGGCGACTGCCTTCCGGCGGTAACGGATAGCTTATAGCCAACGCGCTCTGACAGGCGAAGAGGAGCAGCAAGTTGCAAAACGATTTCAGGCGCATAATTTTCATTCCAGACAGAAGCGTTTTGCTAAGCGTAGTCCTTCAGCTTTTATTTTGCTCAACTGCCGGTATTGCTATGACAGGCTGTTTTTCCGGGCGCGGGTATTTTTTCAGCCAGCGTCCGCTTACCATTCGCCAGTAGAAGAATACGCCGCGAACCGCCCAGTCAAGGAACATCCCCAGCCAGACACCCACCACACCCATACCCAGCACGATCCCCAGCGTATAGCCTGCCACCACCCGGCAGCCCCACATGCCAAGCATGGAAACCCACATCGCAAAACGTGCATCGCGCGCGCCTTTAAGCCCCGCCGGCAGCACCCATGACGCCGCCCAAATCGGCATAAAAGCGGCGTTAAGCCAGATAAGCACTTTGACCACTTCTTTTACGTCGGCTTCACGCGTGTAGAACGAGGCGAACAGCCCGGCGAAAGGCGCGGTTCCCCAGGCGATAATCGTCAGCCCAATCGTCGATAGCCAGAATACATGCCGCAACTGCCGCTCCGCCTGTGCGATTTGCCCTTTGCCTAAACGCTTGCCAACGATAATGGTCGACGCAGAGCCCAGAGCGTTCCCCGGCAGGTTAATTAATGCTGCAATTGAGAAAGCGATAAAGTTACCGGCGATAACGTTGGTGCCCATACCGGCCACGAACATCTGCGTTAACAGCTTGCCGCTGTTAAACAAAACCGACTCGATGCTGGCGGGAATACCGATGCCGAGCACTTCCCAAAGGATACTGAGCTTCAGCGGCGTAAAGTAGCTTTTAAGCGAGATGCGCAGCGCAGGATTAAAGCCAATCATCAGCACGTAGATGATCCCTATCGCGCCAATATAGCGAGAGATGGTCAGCCCCAGCCCGGCACCGACAAATCCCATGCCCTCCCAGTCAAACAGGCCGTAGATCAGCACGCTGCTGATCATAATGTTGAGGATGTTCATGCCGCCATTAATAAGCAGAGGGATTTTTGTGTTCCCAGCCCCGCGCAGCGCGCCGCTGCCAATTAACGCGATGGCCGCGGCGGGATAACTCCAGACGGTGGTCTGCAGATAAGAAAGCGCCAGCGCCTTCACTTCCGGCGTCGCCTCCCCGGCAATTACGTTCACGATATGCTCACCGGCCAGATGAATACCTATCGCCAGGAAGACCGCAACAATCGTCATCAGAACCAGAGACTGACGCGCCGCCGCTCGCGCTCGTTTTGGATCGAGCTTACCGAGGCTGAAGGCGACAACCACGGTTGTACCCAGATCGATGGCGGCAAAGAAAGCAATGATTACCATGTTGAAGCTATCGGCCAGCCCGACGCCCGCCATCGCTTCTTTACCCAGCCAGCTCACGAGGAAAGTGCTCAGTACGCCCATCATTAACACACAGGTATTTTCCAGGAAGATAGGCACGGCGAGGGGAGTAATTTCGCGCCAGAAAAGGGTGCGATAGCTTTTTCTGTTGGCATACCAGTGCGTTTTCTCGACGCGCTGGCGTACTGCGGCATGTAAGTTCAAAGGTGACCTGTGAGAGAAGTGAAACCACATTTCAAATAATGATTTACAAACGCTTATCCTGCAAAGAATTTTTTTGCAGCCGATCGCCTGAAAAGGCAACAAAACGTTGAGAGAATCCGCAAACAGCAGCCGCAGGCTGATTCAGGATTTGACAAACCAGGCGCACTCGCTAAGATATGCCGCACTACGATTCCTCTGTAGTTCAGTCGGTAGAACGGCGGACTGTTAATCCGTATGTCACTGGTTCGAGTCCAGTCAGAGGAGCCAATTTAAAGAAACCAGATGTCTACTGACGTCTGTTTTTTTGCTTTCTATCAATTGGTTGCCCCCTTCCCAACGTCTACTCACATCTGTTAAAAATCACTCGAAGCTACACCCTTTTGCTGGTAAAAATACTGGTAAAGCTGGTTCGATTTTCTTTTTACCAGCATTCGGAGGGAGCCGTCATGCCACTTACTGATACTAAAGTAAAAAATGCCAGGCCATCGGAAAAGGCAGTTAAGCTCACTGACGGATTCGGCCTTTACCTGCTGGTACATCCTAATGGCTCAAAATACTGGCAGTTAGGTTATCGTTTCGAAGGCAAACAGAAGGTATTTTCGATTGGTGTCTACCCCGCAGTTTCTCTTGCTGATGCCAGAAAACGCCGTGATGAAGCCAAAAAGCTGTTAGCTTCCGGAATTGATCCAAGCGCTAAAAAACAAGCTGACAATAAAACGGTTCAGGAAAAACGTAACAATATCCGCGCTTTCAAAACGGTCGCCAGAAGTTGGTTTTCCACTAAAACCACCTGGTCGGAAGATTACCAACGCTCTGTCTGGACACGACTGGAAACTTACCTGTTCCCTGCTATCGGCAACAAAGATATTGGTGAACTGGATACAGGCGATCTGCTGGTTCCGATTAAGAAGATTGAAACCCTCGGTTACCTCGAAATAGCCATGAGGGTGAAACAGTACGCTACCGCTATACTGCGATACGCTGTTCAGCAAAAAATCATCCGCTTTAATCCGGCCTACAATCTGGAAGGTGCCGTTCAGAAGCCCCAGACGGAACATCGCCCCGCTATTGAGCTTGAAGAGATACCAGCCTTACTGGAACGCATTGAGGGCTATCAGGGACGTAGCAGGCTTACATTATTGGCAATACAACTGAACCTGCTGACGTTTGTTCGTTCCAGTGAACTCCGCTTTGCCCGCTGGTCAGAAATCGATTTTAAAAGTGCGCTGTGGGTTATCCCGGAACGACGTGAAGTGATTGATGGTATCAAGTACTCAGCGCGTGGTGCCAAAATGCGCAGAAAGCACTATGTTCCTTTGTGCCGTCAGGCTGTCGCCATTTTAAAAGAGCTGAAAGACCTCACCTATGATATCAGCGGTGATGGCGGCTTTATCTTCACTGGCTGTTACGATGCCCTTAAACCCATGAGTGAAAACACCATCAACAAAGCACTGCGTAAAATGGGCTATGACACCAAAACCGATTTGTGTGGTCATGGTTTTCGAACTCTTGCGTGTAGTGCATTAATTGAGTCCGGTTTGTGGTCAGAGGATGTCGTAGAACTCCAGATGAGTCACAAGGAAAGCAACAGTGTTCGGGCTGCTTATACTCATAAGGCCAAACACCTCGATCAGCGCCGTCTGATGCTTCAATGGTGGGCTGATTATCTGAATGCTAATACTAAAGGCATGATCAGGCCTTTTGAGTTTGCTCAAAGAAAGTAAACATAGGAGCCAAGGATGGCATCCACCGCACTTACCTCCATTTTGCTTCAATGAGCCTACAGATTTATAGCGAACATAATAAAATCACTCATTTTCCGTACAACCAATATCATCTGGTAATGAGTCAATTGCAGCGATCTTTTTTAATTGTTTGAGATATTCAGGACTATTATCCACCAACCAGTTCAAAACAGCATAGTTCGACAAAAGGCTTTTAACATGACTAATGATAACAGCAAGTTTTAAATTATTAGTTCCATAAATGCTTTCGAGTTGTTTTGATTTCATCTCCATTGCTATCATCTCCCTTTCCATCCTTGCGAAATTACGTGCTGTATCTTGCTCTACAATTTTTGAATCTTTAGGGTTTGTCAGCATATCTTCTGTAGTTGTATGCAAAAGCGATAACGCGAACTTCTTACTAAAATTATTGAGGCTTATCATGGTATTAACTACCTCTATCTGTCTAGATGTTTTCATTTTCCTTAATATTCCGAAAATAGATTTTGGTGCGGATTTATCAGCTAAAATCACTATTACCTCCTGACAGATTCCATTGAGTAGTTTAAATTTATCTTTAAGAGCTGATACTGAAATATTTAACGCTTCACTAAGTTTATCCTCAGAAACGCCATCTTCTACCGCCTTGATAATCATCCTATGCTCTTGGACTACAGTTATTCTGTTAAGATACCTATTATAACTATATGACTCTTCATCTTTTGCAATTAGACAACACAAGTATTGAATTTCTAAATCTTTGATTACTTCAACTCTAAGATGCCCATCAAGGATGGTCTTATTTCCATCATTATCTATATAAATAACAACAGGTTCAATTATTCCTATCTCTGAGATACTTGATTTAATCTGATTATACTTAACACTTGCTTTGATATTTACTGGTAAGTCTTTTCCATAAACTAAGTCAGACTTATTTACTATAATACACTTATCATTAAAACCATTATTAATCATTTCCTAATCCTCTTTCGGGTGTCGAATTTTCTATGATAAAAGCCGGAACTGAGTTAATTTCTTGACCCTTTAATACATTAACAAACTCATCATTTTGGAGTAGATTTGTCATTACCTCTTTTACAACAAGAAGACTCGACATTGTAAACTCCGATCTTGTATGGAGCATTTTGTGCTTTTGAGTATTATTTTCGTACAAGGTAAGCAATTCTTCAGCTGTCAGTTTCCTTTTTTTCACACCCTGAACAAAGGCATTATTATTACTACTTTTACCAGATGTAGATCTTTGAGCTAATATTTTCTTAATCACTGCCAATTGCTTAGGGTTCAATTCTCCTGAATTGTATCCATCAAGTAAAACACTCTGGATATCATCACCTTTCACTCTTGAGATTTCCACAGCTAAATAAATAGGTATTTTCCCCGATTCAACAGCAGCTAAAAGTTTATCCTCCCCTTTTTCTTTTAAGGAAATAATCGAACTAATCCAGTTTCGTGAGCAGCCGATTTTATTACCAATTTCGACATCACTAAACCCTTTATTCTTGAGAGTCATTATATTAATAAATAATTCGGTAGAGCGGGGCCTTCGTCTCGCAATATTTTCAGCGAGGCTCATTATATGCCCACACTCTTTATCAACATCCTTTACAATTGCTGGTATCTTTGTTTCACCTAGTAAAAGGAAAGCTTCAAGTCTCCCCTGACCACAAATCAGGTCATATAAATACCCTCCTGAAGGATCATCAGTAGACCTTACCGTGATAGGTTTTTTAAGTCCGATCATTCGAATATTATCGATGAGTTCCTCATGTATATGCTTACTTCTGGTTCTTGAATTTACAATTCGTATCGTTGCTATATCAATCATTACAACGTTATTAGCTTCTTTAATCATAATTCTGAACCTCTTCTCGCTTAATTAAAAACATAAATAATTCAAGTGAATCGCATCTATAAAACTCTATTTGATATGGATTGATTTCGGAAAAAGTGAGTTCCTCCTCAACAAACTCAATAGATGGAAAAACGTAATAGTCTTTAATTCCAGTATTATCACTATTTAATCTCATGACAATACATATATCATATTTATATTTTCTATCTAATCTGATCTTCCAACGTGTCTTCGTTGAGAGTTTTTTACTCCGCGATATTATTACTGATAACTTTAGTTCCTCATTTATTATAAATAAGTTGGATTCCGCATTATAATCGACATAACATCCATTCTCGGTAATAGTCTCTACCAATTCGGATATAGTCCGGTTGTATTTTTCTTTTAAAAAAATATTTATCTTTAAATATTGATAATCATGTTGCGGTTTGTACTTAATTAGTTCATAAGCACGAACCAAACTACCAAATCTTTTGCGGTATGCCCCTGAAGAAGGTGTGGCATGATCTTCATCGATAATAAATCCTGAAAGCTTTCCCTTTTCCTTCAGCAAACCTTCCAACTTACTCAACAACTCCTCATCGCTGAAATATAATCGTTTCCGTGCATTAATAATAGATTGTGCAAGTAAAAATTTTTCTTTTGATACAATTGGCTCATAGGCGTTATCACATCTTACCCATTCATCACTTGGGTTATTAATATAAGTTTGCTTTAGCTTAAAGGATCGTTTGTTATATACATTATTCCCAATGTATTTTTCGTTGGTTAATATCTCATTAACCTTTAATTTTGTCCATACCCCTCCATTTTCTGCAATGATACCACTGTGGTTCAATTCTGATGCAATAGCAGTTTCCGATTTCCCCTCAATGTTAAATTTATCAAATATGGTATTAACAACTTCTATTTCATTTTCAGGCCCCGGAACTAATATAACACGGTCAGTCTGAATGCTTTTCCATTCTTTATGTTTCAATACTCCCTTGCGATTATTACATTCATCAATTAGCATTCTTCTTAGACCAAAACCTGCTAGCCCTCCTTGATGATATCCTCTTCTGACAAGGTTAGTTTGACCTATAAAAACCTTACGCGATAAATTTTTACTGAATGATGATGCCTCCTTTCGCACCATAAATAATTTGAAATCTGCATAATCATTATCATCCTCAGGTATAGGATCTGCACAATATATAACTTTAACATTATTATTCTTAAGTAATTGTGTGTAATATCCAAATTGATCCAAACTTTGAAAACGTCCAAATCGACTTATATCAAAAACTAAAACAGCGGCAATATCAATACGATGGCTTGCTACATCATCAATCAATTGATGAAAAG
Organism: Buttiauxella sp.; assembly: GCA_032051265.1. Taxonomy (GTDB): domain Bacteria; phylum Pseudomonadota; class Gammaproteobacteria; order Enterobacterales; family Enterobacteriaceae; genus Dryocola. Next base: position 630,979 of record DAMBYU010000001.1, on the reverse strand, counting down.
ATGTTCTTCTATTAGCTGTAACTCCGCTTTTCCCAGAATCATCATATGTATAGAGTATATCCATCCCATTTTTATCAGCATATCCTCTGAGAAACTCGGATTGATTGAATAGGGAATACCGTTGATGATCCGTTGACATCCTGAGATATTGAGCTACCGCGATTTTAGTCACAAATTCACCCATTTGAGAATCCGATTCGACAATCCAAAACTTAGTACAAAATTCATACAAAACCGACGCGGCATGTTAAAAATAAGTATTTTTTTGAACCACGTCTCAAAATGAGACATTGTTTAGATTTTTGAATTTAAGTTCAAAGACCCAAAATAAGGCAGGTTGATGCCTAACCAAAAGAGTACTACTGAACATCAGCACAAAAGCGCATACGCAAAGATATGACGTAAGTATTCCATCCCTAGCTGTCGTCGGCTATGGAACTGATGAATAAAATTAAGCACCTCACCTATGAGGAAGGCAATGAAGTCGTTTTTATCTTCACAGGTAGCTATGACAACTTCAAACCTATGAGCGAGAACACCATTAATAAGGCCCTCCGCAAAATGGGCTACGACACCAAAACCGATCTCTGAGGTCATGGCTTCCGTACCCTTGCGTGTAGTGCATTGATTGAATCAGGTATCTGGCCCGAAGATGTAGTAGAGCTTCAGATGAGCCATATGGAAAAGAATAACGTTCGCGCCGCCTATACCCATAAAGCCAAACACCTTGAACAACGTCGCCTGATGCTTCAGTGGTGGGCTGATTTTCTGAATGCTAACCGTAAAGGCATGATCAGGCCGTTCGAATTTGCTCAAAAGGGATAATGTTGTAAAGGTCAGTCAGACCTCCGGTGAACCCTGCAGAGTACAACGTCGATACTCAGATCCTGATAACACTCGTTCAATAACAATCATCAATCGCTTTTTTCGTAAAAAGAAAGCAAAAGGCGATTAAAGTTTTTTTCTGCGGTGACGATAGTAGGTTTAACGGCGACGAAGCCGAGGGGTGGAAACCCAATCTAAACCGTAGATTTGAACACAGGAAACTAAATCATGGCACAAGTCATTAATACCAACAGCCTCTCGCTGATCACTCAGAACAATATCAACAAGAACCAGTCGGCAATGTCTACTGCCATTGAGCGTCTGTCTTCCGGTCTGCGTATCAACAGCGCCAAAGATGACGCGGCGGGCCAGGCGATTGCTAACCGCTTCACCTCTAACATCAAAGGCCTGACTCAGGCTGCGCGTAACGCCAACGACGGTATTTCTCTGGCGCAGACCACTGAAGGCGCGCTGTCTGAAATCAACAACAACTTACAGCGTGTTCGTGAGCTGACCGTGCAGGCGACTACCGGTACTAACTCCGAGTCCGATCTGGACTCCATCCAGGACGAAATCAAATCCCGTCTGGATGAAATTGACCGTGTATCCGGCCAGACCCAGTTCAACGGCGTGAACGTGCTGTCAAAAGACGGTTCCATGAAGATTCAGGTAGGTGCGAACGACGGCGAAACCATCACCATCGATCTGAAAGAGATCACTTCCGACACGCTGGGCCTGAAAGACTTTAACGTGAATGGTAAAGGTGAAGTGGCAAATACCGCAGCTACCGCCGACGATCTGATTCTGGCTGGCCTTACTAAAGGCACTACAAATGGTGTAACTACTTATACGGACATCATTGAAAATCGTGCTGCAGAAACCTCCGATCTGATGGCAAGTATCACTAATAAGTCAACTATTACATTCGGTAGCGACACGTCTGATGTAAATGGCTTAGGCGTTCCTGCAACAGGTGAAAAATTTACCTACGATGCCGCAAGCAAATCATACAGCTTTGACGCGGTTGGTGTTGATGCTTCGAAAACGCTGGGCATTATCAATCCAAGCGCAGGTGATGTTTCTCAGGCAACGGTCACCATTGGTGGTAAAGACCAGAAGGTTAATATCTCCCAGGACGGTAAAATTACCTCAGCGGATGGTGATAACGCAACTCTGTACTTAGATAAGCAAGGTAACCTGACGAAAACCAATGCTGGCGGTGATAAGGAGGCCACATGGGACGATTTGATCTCAAACAGCGACTTTACTGGTGCAGTTCCGAAAGGTGTTGAGACTACAATCACTATTACCTCCGGCGCTGCTTCCGGTATGTCTATTGAGTCTGACGGTGCCGGTACCCAGACCTCAGCAAATAGCACGATTCTGGCCGGCGGCGCATTTGCTGCTAAAGCGAGCATTGACGGCGCTCCGGCCAAAGATATTCTGGTTACGAGTGATGGAAAGATTACTCAGGCTGATGGCACTGCACTTTACCTTGATACCGACGGCGCATTCACTACTGCTGCTGATGATGGTGGCACCCCTACTCCTGTCACTTACGAACCTGCTACATTAGACGCAATTATTGGAAATGGCAAAGGTGCTACTCTGACCGTTACTTCTGGTACTGGTCAGAACACAATTTATAGCACTGATGGTTCAGGCGCTTTCACAAGCTTAGCCAAAGTAGATAAAGTTGATGTCAAAAGCGCTCATGTTAGCGCCGACGGCATGGCTAAACTGACTAAGGGCGCAGCTTCCACTGTTGCAGTACAAAATACAGAAGGCACTGCAACGGCTGCTACTTATAATGTAGCTACTGACGGTAAGGTAACCTCTGGAACCGCACCCGCGAATCCAGTTTATGTTAAAGATGGTGCACTTACTCCAGAAGCAACAAGCGAGGTTACTTATTATGAGCAGAGCAATGGCGCTATTACTAATGGCAGCGGTGGCACCATCTACGAAACCGCTGATGGTAAACTGACCACTGAAAGCACCACCAAATCTGAATCTACAGCCGATCCTCTGAAAGCCCTGACTGCTGCAATTTCTGATATTGATAAGTTCCGTTCTTCTCTGGGTGCTGTACAGAACCGTCTGGATTCTGCGGTAACTAACCTGAACAACACCACTACCAACCTGTCTGCTGCCCAGTCCCGTATTCAGGACGCCGACTATGCGACCGAAGTGTCAAATATGTCTAAAGCGCAGATTATCCAGCAGGCCGGTAACTCCGTGTTGGCGAAAGCTAACCAGGTTCCACAGCAGGTTCTCTCTCTGCTGCAGGGCTAATCGCCTTTTATCTGACAAACCCCGCTTCCGGCGGGGTTTTTTTATATAATCTATAAAATAACTATAAATTTATCGTTCAATTCTACGGATTAACGAAAGGAATCTACGTTTATACTGAGCACTTATAAACCTTTAATGGTAGCATTCCTAATACATGATCAAACAGCAGGCATTCAAATTCGCTTTAAAACCTAATAAGCAGCAGAAGGATGATATGCTACTGTTTGCGGGTGCCTGTCGCTTTGTTTACAACAAAAGCCTTTCATTGTTAAAGGATAACTACCAGTCTGGTGGAAAGCATATGCATTACAATCAGCTTGCCCCTAAGCTGGTTGAATGGAAATCTGAGTCAAATTTATCATGGCTGAAAGAAGCGCCTTCACAATCCCTTCAACAGTCGCTACGTGATCTTGATAAAGCTTTCTCAAACTTTTTTGCCGGGAAAGCAGAACATCCGAGATTTAAGAAGAAGGGACAGCAAGATGCATTCCGTTTTCCGAGTCAACGAGTAAAAGTGGATCAGGAAAAGCAGCTTGTCCTTCTGCCAAAGCTTGGCTGGGTTAAGTACCGGAAGAGCCGCGATATAACAGGCGACATAAAAAATGTCACTATCTCGGGAAAACTAGGGAAATGGTATATAAGTTTTAACACGCAAACTGATATTGCAGAGCCAGTACACCCTGCCATATCAAAAGTAGGTGTATATGTTGACGACAAAAAAAACATTACTTTATCTGATGGCACACAATATAGTCCGCCTCAAAGCCTCATAACGTTACCGAAACAGATCCAACGACTCAATAATTGCTTGCGTAAAAAAAATCGCTACAGTAATAATTGGTTAAAAAGCAAACATAGAATTAATCGATTATCATCAAGGCTAAACCAGGTAAAGGTTGATTATCTGCATAAAGCTTCAACCGCGATCAGCAAAAACCACGCTATGATCGTAATAGAAGGTCTCGAAAAAAAACCATTACCTGCCGAAACGCAACTGAACAATGCCGAAATATATGACAAGTTAACTGCGATTCAGTATGAATTGATACGTCAGTTAACGTATAAACAGGTATGGCACGGTGGGCTTGTTATCAAGCTTCCAGATGAAGAACAAATAGCTTCTAAAGAAGACCAAGCACCACGTTCAAAATGTTTTGCAGAAAAAGAATATATAGATGCTGAAAGTTCACGGACTAAAGCATGTAACCTATTGGCGGCAGGGCTTGCCGTCACTGCCTGTGGAGGAGTGGTGGTAAAACACTCTCCGATGAAGCAGGAACCCTAAGTCAGCAACGGCTGGGAAGTCAACGTCTGGTCATTTTTTAAAAGGACTTAACATAAGCTTTTGCGTTTAGAAAGGAAGAAATCATCTGGGTTCAACGATCCCAGATAAATCTTCCTCGTCATCTCAAGAAGCATTACAGTTTAAAAATAGAGGTACGAAAGTCTATTTATATAAAAACCTAAGATGCTAGCAATACCATCTATACCTTAAGTAAAATAAAGCATTTTTGGCGCTTTTTCTTCTAATCAAATTAAAGAAAAACAGTTATAACATCTTATATAATCAAAACAATAACCCGTGAAATTTTCTTTACCACCCATCAGGGTGGTTTTTTTTGTTTAGCAAACAGCAATATCATCACAAGTATAGAGTTAGTTAAGTTTTACAAAATTTCACAAAGCTTATGGTTTTTAGATAAAGTGAGGATAGTGTGTAGCGGCCTGTCAATTTGAACACATATGTAATTATTCCCTCTCCGGTTGAAGTTTCCTGGCAGGATTTGTTCGATGGCCTAAGCGTAGATCACATATTTATGGGTTTGGATCTTTTATCAACGGGTGTGCTTACAGAATGATAAGGCCGTTCGAATTTTCTCAAAAGGGATAAATTTCATAAAGGACATAGATGACATTCATTAACATTTATTCTGAATTGTTTTAAATTAACATTTAAAAATTTATCTTGCTGGGAAAAGAGTTAGGATGTCGTTTTCAGAAAGCGGGCACGATAACAAGAATCCCTGAATGTTTATTTTTTCGTGGCAGGGTATCATTTTAAGATCTTCTATGTCTTCAACCCCTTCACAAATAATTTCAGCACCATTATCAAGGCAGGGAAAAAGTATTTGCAAGAACCTTTCGTGCTTCATTCTGGATTTCCCAATCCCTTTAATAATACTGCGGTCAATCTTGATTGTATCAAACCTGTAATTTTTAAGGTCTTTTTCTTGTAAAACACCGCTGCCAAAATCATCCAATGCTATTTGTAATCCGCAACTCTTTATATAATTTAAAAAATCCAAATGATTAATTAAATCAGCAGATGAGATCTTTTCATTAATTTCAATCTCAATACTGCAACAATTCAATGAGTATTCTGAACATTTAGTAACTATATAATTTATTATTGCATAATTATCTAACAGAAGATGTGAAAGATTAATACTGATTTTCTTGTCATTTGATTTTATTAGAAGCTCAATAACTGAATCAATTACAAAATAGGTTACTTGCTTTATATTACCTGTATTTTCCAGATCATTAATTATATCACTAACAGGCAAAGATTCTCCCTGAAAATTGAAGAATCTTGATAAAGCTTCTAGCTTGTAAACCACACCAGAATGAAGATTCATAACAGGCTGATAAACAATCTTGTGGATACAATATTTCTCCAAAGGTTTTAAATCCTGTATAGCCGCTTGCGCTTATGGTTATATTTTATACTAATGATAATACAACGTTACGCCTGAGTTAAATCGATTGTACCGATCAATACCACCCATATAATAGCCAACACCTATCATATGAACATAATTGATCGGTACACCCTATGCTTACAAGTTTCAATATGGTATTAAGTTCAGAAAAGTAGTGATACTACCGTGATCCGGGATTCATAAGGGATTCTATATAGTTTCAAAAGGTTTTGGTTAGCCGGCGTGATTACAGACACATCATTGTTTGTCGCCCTGTTTTAGAATGGTTAAAGGAGTTTTTGGAACAGCAACAGCCACCATCGCCGAAGGATGTGACCATGCAATGCAGAAAGCACCTTATGCAAATTAAAAGTTATGAATAGCAGACGACGGGCAGGTATCACTTGCAATCTTCTTTTTTACCGTCACGAAAAACCGAACGGTAAGATTTACATATATTTTTTATTTATAATTAACATATAGCTGGCCCTGAGAAAAGACAGTTATAGCGTAAGAAGGTAATCCAGATGATAGCACAGCATAATAACCCCTCAGCAAAAGTGATTTCTTCGCTCCTTCAGCATAAACATTCTTTTTCTATATATATCAAAGAAATACCTTTTTCTCTAACAGCAAAGGTCATGGATCTGGAGTTGGTTACAGGGCGTATGGTACTTGAACTGGAGTATCCAGTGATGGATATTCAGAAATATTTATCCAGTAGTGGAATAAACTTTGACGTGGAAGCAATGAAAGGTACACATCATGTTGAACGGGAGACCTATAATCTAAGTAATGTTCCATGCAATATCGTTAAGACAAATAGTATGCAATATCAGCTTGAATGTCAGCTTCCTGATTCCGTATTTATACAAGAAAACAGAGGGGGTATTCGTATCCCATTTATTGTTGGCATGCAGGGTCGCGCAAGCATCGAAGTATATCCCCAGGAGGTAAAAGTTGCAGGACATGTCCGTAACTTATCTGTCGGGGGATGCATGATTGACGTTGACCTGTCGGACTGTATTGTTCTGAGCATAAACCGAAAGATCCCGGGGATTACACTAGAATTTCCTAATGGAGAGACTTTTTGGGCGGAGGGTAAAATCCGTCATATACGTCCATTTGGTAATCATGGTTATGCTGCTGTTGGTATTCAGTTTATTAACTTATCCGCATCACAAACTGAAGCATTATTTCATTATGTTAATGAATCAGAAAGGGAAGCTATTTTCCGGACAGGTTCGAGCGATAAAATCGATCAGCCCTCCTCTCTGTTCATTCCGGGTGTTAAGGAAAAAAAGATCCTGCAACGCGAAATCCTGGAACGTGAAAAACTGACCCGCCAGCTCCCCGCTGAACGAGATATGATCAATATAGCACATCAACTCCAGATTGGTATGATGTATATCAAAAACCATAATCTATTTCCTGCCGAAATTTTTTATGGTTGTGTTGACACATTGCTCAATTCGCTAAAAGAAGATCGAAAGATTTTTCTGTATTCTCTTGCTTTTTTACGGGATGAGTCAGATTGGGTTAGGCATGCTATAAAGGTAGCAGGGCAGCTTGCTGATATACTATTATTACGCGATCCTTATAATCATCAGATACGCGAGGCAGTATTAGGAGCTTTGCTGCATACGATGGGAAAAGCACTCTTAATCAGCGAAAAACTGCCCTCACTGAAAGTGACTATGACCCCGCCTCAAAAAAATATTCTCAGGGGGCATGTGATGGCGCTGTGTGAAAAATTAAAAGAGTTAGGCTGGGAGCCAAGTGCGGTATGCAGTCATATAATTGAAAATGCTAATGAAAAACTTGACGGTACAGGCTATCCGCAAGGGAAGCGCCATCATGAATTACCGGACTTAATTCGGCTAATTTCTGTAATCAAAGCCGTCAATAAGTTAATATATACCCGTAATGGTATCCCGCCCCGCACGCCATTAGAAGCCTACCGTTATATAAATGAATACGGCAATGCCTATGATAAGGCTGTCCTGGTAGAATATATCCGGATATATGGACCGAACCCAATAGGTACATTAGCTAAATACAGTGGAGGTTTTCTGGCCTGGGTAATGGACGTAAACGGTAGAGGCGAGCCAGTAAAGGTGAACATAGTTAAAAATCTACGATTCCCTGACAGTAATATTAACAGCATCGTTTCAAAAAGTGATTTATTACAAATTGGAAAACTTGAAGGGATAGTTAACCCAATAAATTTTGGAGTCAACGTTTTAAAACCTTAAAAACCAATTTAACTAATGGGCGAAAAGGCCTTCTTGAATATAATGAAAGAGGGCTTTCTTAATACGGTTTTTTCTCGTCCCTTTCTCGATTACTACTCACATAGGAAAGATAGAAGGAACGGAATTTCAAAATTCTAACCGAAATGAAATAATCAGTCCGTTTGAGTTTGTACAGAAAAACATTAAAAACATGATCATTTCTCGATCATTTTTTTAGTCTATTATCAATAGCCTTTATTTTAATAATAAAATTGTGGTGTGTTTTTATTGACAGCCAGTCAGGAAAATTTTAGAACCGCTCATAGAACCACTATTACTACCGCTAACAGAGTCATCTATTACAACCGCTTTTCCAGTTGTGCCTGAAGAACAAGAACAAGCATTTGTCATAGAATTTTTTAAAATGCAAATAGTGCTGGTCGTAGTACCGCTGTTTACATATGATTGTTGTATATACCAACCACTAACTTTTGTTGTCCCAGAACCACTGGTCCATTTAGAACTTACACAAGAAAGTAACACCCCAGTACTGCTTTTACCCTGTAGGCCATTAGGAGAACATGAAGCCCCTGCCGTCGCGGTTCCATTAATCTGTAAGAACTCTCCTGCTATCATTCGGCCTGTAGAGGCAACAGTCGCACCTTTAACCTGACCAGCCGATGTGATGTTACCTGTTGCATTTATTGCTCCATAAGCATCTAATCCTTTTTGAGCTTTAATATTTCCATTAAAAGTAGCATTTCCGCCCGTATATAATGTCCCATTATTATTTATACTACCGCCAGGATTTGTGTAAATATTATCAAGGTAAGAAGTTCCAGAGTTAAAAATTTGCCCAGCAGTCCCACCATTAATCACAAGTTTCAGAGCTTGCATTTCTTTGTTAGCATAAACATAATCCCCTGTAACAAATTTACTGGTAATCTGATTGCCAACGTTGATATTTTGAGCTATCTGAAGACTATTCATAGATCCAGATTGAGCATTAATATTACCGAAAGAGTCTAATGTTCCTTTTGTATTGCCTCCCCATGTTAAAGAATTTTTAACAATAGCGTATCCCGCTGTTACTGTACCCGTAATTGTAGAATCCCCAGTTGCATTCAAATTTTTTGCACTGACATCCCCTGCTACAGTAGCGCTTCCAGTTACCGAAATATTTTTCAGGTTATTTATATCTCGCCCGCCCATATTTAAATCACCCGTCATAGGTAATGTCCCGTCACGACGAAGATAAACCGAATACATAGTACTGCTATAACCCACACGGTAAGCCAGTAAGCCACTGTCGCTAATGTTTTTATAATCTGATGCCTGTTCAGTCCATTGACCGCTGTATCCGGAAACAGTTGAAGCAGTCCTGCTTACACCGCTGTCAATACCTGCGGCTTGCATTGCCTTACCCAGCAAGTCATAACGTACCTTATCTCCTTCTTTCCACTGCGTGGTGGTGGTAATAAGCCCGTCAATAACATAGTTCGGCGAGTTTCCTGATCGTCTGAGGATGATGGAATAAGCAGAGTGGTTTGTATTTATTCCGTTAAACGTTGTAGGAAGTAATCCCTCATTGATCAATGTCTGGTAAGTAATGGTACATGTATTATCTGCCGTTGAGCAGGTTCTTGGGCCGGGGTCCGTGCCTGTTGAAGAGGATACAGAAGTCAGTGTGGATAATTTATCGTAGCGGATATTGATATAACCATTTACAGCATCACCTACCTGCTTAATCTGTTGCCCTACCGCCCCAGCCTGAATATTTTCCTGTTGCTGTTTTAAATCCTGAAACTTCATAAAGGAAACAGCCGATGCAATTCCTAATACCAAAATCAGCTCCAGCAAAGAGAACCCTTTTTTATTTATTATCATTATTAACTCCTTTTTATTTACTGTTCACTTCTGTAAGTAACCGATTATTAAAAAATGTCAATAAAGAAGCCCCTTTGAAAGGGGCTGGACAGGAAAATAATAATGATTACTACTAACCTGTAATATCATTTATTTTTACCTTGTCAATACAATTTAATAAATTAACGCAGGCGATTTAATCGCTACCATCAGAAAATAGACATTACAACGATATAAATGTAATGGCATTTGCATTATCACCAGCATTACAGGCGCTTGCAGCCGTAGCAATATTAATAACACCCCCGCCCTTTCTGATATTTCCGCTCGTAACTGCCGCTGTCCCTGTTCCTACTGATACAGTGTAGAAATTGCCTGCCGCAGCAGAGGCTATTTTTGCACATTCAGCGGCAGGAACACCCACATAAGTAATACTGAAAGATGAATTTTCTGCGCCGGATGGACTGTCATTAGATACACCAATTTTCACATCTCCTTTAAAAGCATTTACAACAGATGCAGATGTCCCGGTTCCTATTAACATATTATCCGGAAAAATCTTCGCGCCAACTGCTACGGTATTCGTTAACCCTGAATAACTTGATGCTGAGGTATAAAGTGATTTTACACCCGCCTGGATGGTTGCAATATTTTTTGATTCGGCTTCTGCACGCTGCGATGCCTGCACTTTGGGATAAACGATAAACGCGCCCACAACCAATGCTGCGATGATACCCAGTACAAGTAAAAGTTCTAAAAGAGAGAAACCGCGTTTATTTCTAAGATATATTCTTTTCATTTTTAAATCTCCATATTTTTATAAGTTCAAATACAGAGATAAGCGGTTCTGTAAAAATGGCAATATGATTCAGGGGATTCCTTATTTTTTCCAGACAAACGGATTACCTGCATGAAAAAAGGGACTGTTGCCAGTCCCTTTACGCGCGCCCTCATTGTTTAATAAAGCGAGGATAACTTTACTTCGTAGTTTTGTTGTATAATTTAATTAAAGCGTTGTCAAATTTTTGAGAATCACATCCTGATAAATTTTGGCATTTTATTTTAAAGTTTTTCTACAACCCGCCGATACCATACAAACCAATACTGATTCAGGCACTAAGAGAAGAGTATGCCAGATAATCTGAGACAATGCGTTGACTGTGGTAAAGTAATAAGTTCAATGGCAACTTCCTGTAATGGCTGTAACTGTCCCGATCCTTTCGGATTTGATCGTGCAAAAATAAAGTTTCAAAATCAGCTAACTTTTGCAGGTCTGATTGTAGCAGTCGTTGTTGGTTTCTTATGGTATACCGGATTTATTGACCCGTTACATTTTCTGGGTTTCACCAAATGAGGCCAGCAGCTTTATAATATTGCTGAAATCTTCCCTCAGAGATCCTCTTCGATATCGTGAAAAAATTATCCGGGGATTCTCTGGCGCAAAACGAAAAACCAGTTCAAAATCACCATCGAAACTCCCTTTGATGCTCCATCCCCAGTTCAGAACTGGTGACGGTGATTCGGAATCTATTCTCAGTATTTTTTCTAACTGTTTTACTTTATCTATATCAGCCCTGAATGCAATATAGGGTTTAACCCGGTGGACAGGAATCCCATGTCCCTGACATGAAGCATATGTCCGAACCCCCATTTGATTCATAAAAACGACAAGACCTTCTATTTCTGGATCAATATAAATATCCATAAAACCTCCTTTTCATAAAAATTGTATTTCGCCTCCTGATAATTTTATTAACGCGTCCAGGTCCGCATTCACAGTGCTTTTAAGTTTAATTTAGCAAAAATAATTCTGATTCCAGTCGCTACCGCACCCGGTGGGTTTGCTCAACCCTTCACATCCGAAAACTTGTTTTCAACTATTCAGAATTTCCTCCACAAAACGTTTCAGTGGTATTTTTAATAATTTTTTCTTTTAACCAGTGACACCATACAGAAAAAAACCACATCCTCAATCGCAAGATTAATGCTTTTATTATCGTAAATAATTTCGTAACATGCTGTTCTTGCTTATTTTTCATTTTTATTTAATGCATCATTCATTTTTGAGGAAAATCTATTTTTATAGCTCAGATTCATACTTCCCACATTCCTTTTTTCCTCGCTGGCCTGCCCCGTGAACTTGCCCACCTCTTTTTCATTTTTCCCTAGTCTTTTGGTTTTTTGTTCTTTCCTGATCACGTCAAGCTCCCTGCTCCTCGCGCCATTAATTTTATAGCGCTCAATCTCTTCTTTTGTTGCCCGGCCATAACTCATTAAAAATCCAACCAAGATATCATGATCAATATTCAGCCCAATATATTTCGCCACCTCACCGCCCAGCACAATTTTTCGGTGCGTTTTTTCTTTTCTTGTCATTTCCTTTTGTCTGGTAACCAGTTTGTTGAGTTCATCCTGTGCAGCAGCAATTCTTTGCTTTATCGTTTTATTCATATTACCTCCAGTAAATACCTGTGCTGATAACCATGCTCCATAAGATCATATTTAATCCGAATAGCAACATCGCCCCGTCATCCAGTATACCTATCGTTATCGAAATTCTTATTTTCATTTTCACTCCTTATTATCTCATGCTTATAGCTTCAGCTTTTTCTTTATCGGGGCAGGAATAACAGTCTTATTAAAACACTTTACATCCTCTGTAAAGATAATCAAATCATCAATCGCTTGAAGCTGATCGATTTCCGCATCCAGTTCTTTAATTCTCGCATGTAGCTTTTCCTTCCTTAATGTCAGGTTTTCTTTTTCCTTTTCAATGACGCTTTTCAGAATGTCCGGCACAGACATTTCCTTGATAATCTGATCACGCTCCTTTTTCCATCTTTCTCGCTCAGAAACATATTCATTTCTTTTCTCTTCCGATTTCCATTTCAGATAATCTTTGGGTATAAATGTCATTGACGTAATCATTCCTGCAAAGTATCTCAGATATTTTTCATACTCCAGATGGTTTTTCCTGTGCGGTGTAATTTCTTCCAGTATCTTTTTTCTCATTCGAAAAAAATCACGCTCAGAGATATCAGGGTTTTCATCGATTACTCTCAAAGAATCTACCTTACTGTTTATTTGCTCTTGCGTGAGTCCATTTTCAATGGTCTTCTGTAAATTCAAAAAATACATTATGTCTTTCATATTAGTCTCTCACTTATGTTTAGTATAATTAAAACATAAAACATTTGAGAAATTACTCAATAAGAGAAGCTAAATTAATTTCATCAACAATTTCCTTTAAAATAACATTTAAAAAAAAGCAGATAAACTGTACCAGCAACATTTAAAAAAACGATCAACGTTTGATTAGGCGTCCTTTCTGTCTGCACGACCATAATCTTTTCTTCATTCAGTGGCTGCTGTCGAGGCAGCCATGTCTGACCCCTCCCGTATCAAAATTAGCAGTAATGACTCATACTTGATCTGATAATTTTTTGAACAGAACGAAATCCCAATCTTACAGGCGGCTTTGTGTTGCATCCATCGGTTGAACTCATAGCTCATAACTGACTGTAAGAATAAAGCCAACACGAAAATGTGGTAGTTCACGTCTTCGTCTTAGATACGAGTTGATCAATTTTTTCTTTCACAGGCTTGTACTGAGCAGAAAGATCAATGAGACCCAGAAACTGCTCTACCACAATTATTTTTTCTTCCTTACCCAGCCTGAACCAGTTACTTTTTTTGTTAGCCTCTCTGCCTGGTGTTGAAAAATTTTTTAAAAGTATTTCCCTCTTTACTGACACATTGAATAACATCATGATGACCTCTCTGGCTGTTGCATAGGTAACATCAATCATGTAGTAGTCGATAAATATTTTTGTCATGATCAACACGTACTCACGCATGATGTTTCGCTTTGCTGAGGACACAGCATTACCATACTGACCGATAACTTCTTTGCGGATATTGCTTAAACGGCTGTCATTCATACAACTGTCGTACTTCTCTCGAACGGCTGTAAAGTGATTAATGACCTTTTGTTCTTTAATTTCTATTTTTATTTCAACCTGTTCAGGATCATAGTTTACATTAAACCACTCCCCTCTTATTTTCTCTTCCTCTTTAGGTTTTTCACCTCTTATGTTTTTATACATACCTTATCCTTTTTGTTTTAAATTTAATTACACCTACTATTTTTCTTTTTTTTAATTTACTTTGGAACTGGGGACGTTACTTATGCAGGAACTATTTTTATCTTTTCATTTGTGTAGCTCGTTAATTTATTAATTCATGTCAAACTATTGTGCTTTATCACGATAAAAAATGAAGAATGGAATATTATGTAAATTAAATAAACCATTTTTACATTATGTCAATGCGCATGTTGATGTTCATTTATGACCAGTCAGATGGAAGTGTTCTATCTGAAAGCTTTTTAAAATTATTTATTAAATCATTACTCATCTGGTAGCTGTTACTTACTTTTATTTAATGGTCTGCCGCATCCACGCAGGGTGCAGACATCATCAAGTTTCTTGCACAACATTTTTATTTTAACCTCGCAGCACCTTTCATTCGACGCTTAAAATCCAATCTTTGAAAATTACTTTCATCTTCTGAACAAAGAGATATATCTCTTGGTTGAATTAACCGATAATTCCACTCTGGCTAATTTTACAACATTAGAATTAAGAGTTATATTATTAATATAGCAGGGAAAAACCTCCCTTTTGACTAATATCCCTTTCCCACTTAGCTTGAGCGCCTCTTCTTTCGGCGCTTAAAACCAGAGTGAACCTTCACCATTGTTTTATTGTTATTCGGCGATTAGCTGAATAAAAAATAAAGACAATGCCCACTTATACATTGCTTCGCAACGTGTGGGCCTGGCGGGGGCCTTAAAGTCAACACCAGAGTTTTTCTTGCGAAAAACTAAAACCAGCAAAGGTCAACACCTTTAAAACAAATAAGGAGTAATTTTGTATTATGGCAATGTTTCATTTATCGTTTAATATGCTGAAAAGATCTGCGGGTAAGTCTTCCTGTTATCTTGCCGCCTATAACGCAAGAACAAGAATAGAAGATGACAGAACAGGAGACGTGTACGATTACTCGTATCGTTCCGATCTGTTCCATCACTGCATTCTTGCACCAGAACACACACCTTTAAATATTGTGGAAAACTCTGCTGTGTTATGGAACGAAATTGAGAAAATTGAAAAACGTAAAGACGCTCAGCTATCACGTTATTTTGATATCGCTATTCCTGTTGAATTGGATAACGATGCCAAAATAGCTGTGGTTGTTGACTACTGTCAGAAGAATTTCGTCGATAAAGGAATGATAGCGGATATCTCTTTTCATGACCTGGACGGCCATAACCCCCATGCTCACGTGATGCTGACGCTTCGTGAGATCACCCCTACTGGCTTTGGCAAGAAAAATCGTGACTGGAATGAACATTCACTGGTAGAAGACTGGCGTGCTTCATGGAGTGAAATGGCAAATTCTTACCTTACAGCCGTTGGTTCTGAATCCCGTATGGATCACCGTTCCCTTGCTGCACAACGTGAAGAAGCTATTGAACTGGCTAAGACTGCAAGAGAAGCAGGTAATGAAGTCGTTGCCAATGAGCAATTGGCTAAGGCCATTGAGCTTAATCGTCCTGCAATGACACGTATCAACCGCCGTTCATGGCATACCAAGAGAGCCAAAGCTTTACGTGCCGCAGAACAGGTGCAGGCAGTACATGCTAAACAAGCTGCTAATGATTTCAGGCAATTTTTTAACAGTGATGTTGGGCATTTCATTACGGTAAACCTTGATAGTTTCCGTATCGAGACGGTTAAGCCTAAACAAGTACCACAGCAACCTGTACTTGTTATGCCGGAAAGAAAGCGCCGCTTTAACGTTGCAATGGCTAAGCAAAAGGATATGTCCCTTTACTATGGTGTTAAGCCAAAAACGGCAACGCCACCGCTGCTAAGACGCAAACGTAAGATTAATCTGCATAAATTATATAATTTTATTAAAAGTTTCATGAGTGTGTTGGTTAAGCACCCTTCTCAAAAAGCAGAAGGAAAACCTGCTACCAATACAGCAGCACCAATGGTTGTAGATCCTCTTGATGAGGTCATAATTGACCCTGTTACAAAATTGAAGATCACACGTGGGCAATGGGAGGCTATGGGTGTTAAAAATAAATCCTCAGAGGTTTCCAGACCTTTGGAAGCTAACTACAACCACGAGCCAGAGAAAAAACAAGAGTCAGACAAAACAAGCCGACCAGTTGCCTTTCCACCTTTACCAAAGGAAAATAAAGTTCCTGCCAAATCAAAAGGTTTCACGCTGCCTAAACTTCGCTTTGGTTCCAGCAAGCGCAAAGATGAATGATTTTAATACAACACTATCAAATTTAGACGCTAAAAAATCGTCAGTAAACTCGTAACTGCAAGAACTTTAAGGCAAAATAGATCAATCAGTCGTCTCACATAGACTCTCAATAAATTTCTTAATAAGAGGGATTTGTTTTCATGAAATACACACAACTTACTGACAGCCCATTCTGGTTGGCTTTACAACAAAGGAAGGATTTGGAAAAGTATGGCAACCTGAATTGTGCTCTATACGCCATTGAGTTGCATGACAATATCGATAGTATTGATTTAATTGCACCTGATATTATCACTGAAGGTGGGGACGATGAAAATATAGATATATTAATGACAGATAGAGAGAGAAAACAAATATATCTCATACAGTCTTACCAATCATCTATATTTCGTCCACAAGGAGCAAAACCATCAAAAGCACAAGAAACTTCTTATGCTGAAACTGCATTACTTTCTGCTGATATACAAAACATCCCTTTGCGAATAAGAAGTCAAGTTTCAGATGCAAGAGATGCATTAAAAAATAAAGAAATTGAAAAAATCAATGTTTGGTTCGTTCATAATTGTCCAGAAACTAATGAGTGTGAAAAGCCGTTACATTCAATTGGACGCTCAATCATGGACAAGCTAAAATCAGTGTATGAGATAGATAATTTAAGAGTAAGTTCAAAGCAAATGGGATTGGAATCGCTTGATGAATTGTATAATTCTCAACATAGCCCAATATTAATATCTGATAAAATACCGCTAGAAAATACACATGGATTCTATGAAAAGACCGATGCGCATTGGGCCTCATTCTCTACGCTTATATCAGGTAAGTTTATTAAAGATTTATACAGTAGTTATGGGGAAGATAGATTATTCAGCGCAAATGTTCGTTCTTATCTCGGCAGTAATAATAAAGATTTAGCTATTAATAAAGAAATCCAAAACACTGCGAAATCTCATCCAGAAAATTTCTTTGTGTTTAACAATGGAATCACTGCCTTAGTCCATGACTTTGATATAGAAATAATTAATGAGTCAAAAAATCTCGGCCAACTTAAAAGTGTAACAGGTATTTCAATTGTCAACGGTGCGCAAACAACTGGTAGCATTTCAAATCTAGGTAACGAGCCTCATCCAAACTTAAAAATTGCCATAAGATTTATTAAGGTAGATAGCCCAGAATTAATTAATGAAATTACATTAGCAAATAACTCTCAAAACAAAGTGCTTCGTTCTGATTTTCGTTCCAGTGATCCTATACAAAAAAGGTTGAGAAATGACTTTAGTAAGAATAAAGAATTCCTATACACTGGAGGGTTACGACAAGTTTTAACTCCTGCTCAAAAAAGGATATTATTACCAACAGACACCGTAGCTCAAATATTAATAGCATTTCACGCACATCCAACAAGCGCTTATCATAGGAAAAAAGATATATGGGATGATGAAGTTCTCTATAAGAAAGCATTTGACGATACAATAACGATGCGTCATATTATATTCGTGTTTTCTTTGAATGAAGCAATAAATTATGTAAAAACAGATTTCAATGAAAAATATAGACATAATCAACTCCCTGAAATAGATACTATCAAACATAAACTGCTGACACAACCGGGGGTATCATTATTAATTATTCACGCAATTTCAAGCATACTTGAAATAATAATAGGCTCAGCTATACCTAATAAATATGTACTTTCATTCAAGGACGGAGTTAAACGTGAAAAAGCCAAGGCACTATGGCTTCCTGTAATAAAAAGGATATTGACCAGAGCAGCACTTTTAGAACCAGCAACAGCAGGAAGGCTTTCAAAAAGTAAAGAAATAAGCGAAATTATAACTCGTTTTCAAAGTGATATGGATATGTACAGGGATGATTTTAAAGATCTGCTGCCTGAATTCATATCGAACATTTATTTTTAATTTCATTAAATGGCCTTTTTAAAAGGCCATTTAATTTTAGTTAGCAGTCCCATCCTTTATCTTAATTATGTTCTCTGCCATATTGCCATTATTGTGTGTGTTAAATGTCCGATCGCCAATGTCATAGATCACACCTGTAATATTGACCTTCTGACCTTTCTTGTATTTCATAATGTCATCATCCTGTCCTGCGTAGTAGGTTAACAGAGCAGCACCACCGCAATAGTTAGTATCCGAAGTCCTAAAAATAATTGCGTAGGTCTTGTGTTCACGCTGTACCCCCAGATACTTCATTGTATCGTATGCTTCCTGAGCTTCCAGAATAGTGGCATTGCTGATGCTGACCTTCTTACCAATCCAGTTTTTCTTTCCTGCCATTGCATTCGCTTCGTAATCACGGCAAATAACGCCTAAACCATTAACGGTGTTTACCGGAAGATTATCTGAGGTCATTGTAGTGTTTAAGCTGTTTGATGGGCTTAAAGCCCCGCTCAGTGAAGATAAGGAAGAGTTGATCGTCTCCCCTACTTTCCCGGTTGCTTCGTTTAATTGTTGGCATCCTGTTAACGCTATGATAACGGGAATAGAAAACGCTGCGATTGCCTTTTTCATGTTGATAAGCCTTTTTTATTATAAAAAACTCACCACCCAGACATTACCGTTCCGGAATAGTGAGTCATTAGTTTTTCCCTGATGCTGGCAAAATTAACGAGCTGTGGGTCTAATCCAGGAGATCTTGTCTTTATTTTTAAATTTCAGGAACAGAACGGGGCCGAGCATCATTGCCAGCAAGACAACAACCATGAGCGGTGTCGAATGAATAGCATAAGCAACGATGAAAGCTGTGGGGATACTCAGTATCGTTCCCGATATCGCTAAACCCTTTATCGTTTGCTGGCTGACGTAACCTTTCACTCTTTCCGCACCACAACCACGACATACAGATGCATCCTGCTGTACCTCTGTCCTACAAAATGGGCATTCAGACATGTTCTTTTCCTCACCATTCTCTGTATAAGTAATTGATATAATTGATCTGAAGCAAGATGCTGTCATATCGTTTTTATCGATCAAAATGAGACGTCATAATAGTCATAAACTATTAATTTAATCATATTGATCGGTATAAATAATTAATCACCGATCAATCGTAGCTTTTTGATAGCTAAAATCTATTGTATTAAGATTATTGATCGTTTTTACAGATCTTTGAATTGAGTTTGGAAAGTAAAAACAGACAGAACGTTCAGCCTGCGGGCATGTATCTGTCGGCAGTATAAAAGCTAATTATCTTGATAGAGGTCTACCTAGCTTCATACTCGCCTGCTCGCATGACGCTACACTCTTTTTGTAAAAGGAAGCTGTCTTGATTGCGCTTTTCGCCCAATCGCTGAAAACCAACGCAAAAGTTCTGACGAACATTTCGCTGGCTATCGCCCTTTGCCTGCCGGTTTAACGTTTTACAGAAATAATAATGAAGTACGTTCTTAATTTCTCTTTAAAGACTGAATTTCAGTACTTACACTCCTTTTTCTACCGCGAAACGATTTCAGCTTCCACACCTGGGCGATAGCCGAAAAAGGCGTTTGCAACGCCGTGAGCACGCAAGTGCTCTCAGCTTTTATTTCAACAAGAAATGATTGAGCGCAATACGAGCAAGCGAGTAGGAAGCAAAGAAAAACAATAATACCCTGAAACCCTTTGGAGCGGCCTTAAGCCGCTTGCGGTTTCAATATCTGATAATATAGAGAACCCTGTAATGCGATAAAAAATCGCATTAGGTTCCTTTACTTACTTATTTCAGGAAGAGCTTTCATATCTGAAAAACAATATTAATCCCCCTCTGGATTCGCTATATATAAAGAATGAAGAAGGAAACATCCTGCAACCCGCATGAATCAAGGATCAAGTTTTCAGATCCTGCGACTTAATGTCTCAACTTCAGAAACAAATGTATCAAACCTAAGAAGTTATTGAGACTTTATGTATCATTGAATGAGACATCACTATTATTTCTGTGTCTTATTTCAAACCATAATTTTGTTAACTTTCATCTCAAATACATTTGACATATTGAATAATATATTATATTTAATATCTATAACAATAAAAAAGGAGTGTCAATGAATAATGTAAAAGAGAGTAATAAAAGTAAAAGAGGTTTTGAGAGATTTACTTCTAATCCGTTCTTGCCCGCAGCGTCAGAAAATACCAAAACAGGTGTTAAAAGAATAACAGGCAGCCAGAAAGAACGCATGATGGTCATAAACCAAAATACCGGAGAAGTTGTATCAGGCGGCGTAGGCTTCTGGCACTGTAAAGAGGTGGATAAAAGCCAATTTTTAAAATTATATATTAATGGAGTGAAAGCAATATCCGGATTGTCCGCAGCCGGGACTAAAGTTTTCGAGATCCTATACAGAACAATGCAGGAACATAAAGATAAAGATCAGATGTATCTTTCTTTTAATAGTATTAATCAAGACATTACCAAGATATCCCGAGCAACATTCAGTCGTGGTGTAACAGACTTAATCCAGAACAAATTCATTGCAGAAAGCCAGATCCCCAGTTTGTACTTTATCAATCCTGACTTTATTTTTAATGGCGACAGATTAAGCTTCGTTAATGAATATATACTTAAAGGAAGAAAGAAAAACAAAGGAACTGCATGTATCAATAACAACAAGGGAGAATAATATGTTAATCAAAGATATTGGCAACATACTTGATGAAAATAATAATGAAGAAGGTATTGCAAAAGTAATAATAAAATCACTGTTAACTTATTATTCAGTCAATACATTTACTGATGATTTTTTTAAAGAAAATTATACAGCCTATCTGACAATGATATTCAGGAAATGGAAGATAAACTTTATTGATGAGGATACGCTGTTATCGTATAAAGATTATATCAAGCGTACCGTTTTAGAATCCATCCATGATGATATCGCTCATTATATTGATCACGATGAAATTAAGATGGCGTATGGCTGGGAAGAGTTCGGATTGTCTAAAATCATTACGGCGCTTTTTGACAACAAAGAAATCTTTCCCATAATACATTCCAGTTAAATATACTACTAAATAATTTCGGCAAGTAAATTTAGTAGCATTGTATTTTCTAATACTCGTCCTGGTGGGCACATTAGCGTAATAGAGAGTTTCTGATTTTTAAGCCAGCATAAGTACACTGCACTATGAGGAAAGAAGAATTCCTTATTATAAGAATTAACAAACAGTCTCATTTCGGTTGTACTTATCAAAATCCTTTTTTGACTCGAAAATAATATCTTTTATCACAAATAAGCCTGACAACGCACCACCATTATTAAAGTTACTGTGCAGCCAAGAAATCAAATCTTCTTTATACTCCTCATCCTGATAAGTATCAAAGTTCAAACTGTTCTGCGTTAGGTAAACCCAAATACCATAACGAATGCTATCATGCATAATATAATCCTGATACGCTCTGTTCGCCGGAGTTTTTCCATCAAAAAGCCCATCCCTGTATTCTGTTTTAATTGTCAGCGTTATACTACTTTCACTTGTATGTTTCATATTTATTTTCCTTTTAATTAATCATTTACTTTTTTGATAATAACTTGCGGAACTATATATCTTCCTTTTTCTTTTTAACAAAAGCATTCATTTACCATCTCCTCACCATACTTTTGTTTCAGCCTGTTTGAGATATCTTCCGCCACTTCATAGCCAATGAAATCACGGTTAAGTATTAGGTCCTCTCTGGTGTATTCCAGCTCTACCAGAAAACGACACCATTCACGCAACATCTCATTCCTGTCTTCTTCAATATCGCTTATATCTTTATGCTTATTCATATGTCATCTCCTGTCAGGCTTTGATAAATCTCATGAACCCAGTGAGCAATAGCAATACTACTTCCTCCATAGTCAAGGAGATACATCAGAAACTCTTTGTATGAAAATACAAAATCTTTTTCTGGTTGATTCTTTTCTATATATTCAACAAGTAAAAACCTGATAACATCTTCACTCGCATTGATTTCAAAGGCTGTTTCCAGCCCCAGAATTTCTTTCATTAAACTTTTCATTTTCATACCTCTTTGTTGGAAATGATATCTTTATCGCATTTATTCAGAAACGCAGATAATGCCTCTTCGCCATAAATCATATTCAGTATGAGTGCTACACCTTCACTTAGTGCCAAACGCGCTCCACCTGTGTTATTGACTATATCGGCTAATGTATATCCACATTCCTTCCGGATCTCTTCCATGTATTCGACCGTAAACTCTTCCACCGTTTGCATCATTTTATTAAAAATCTCTGCATTCATTTTCTCGCCCTTATTATTTTTTATTTTGATCACGTTATTCTTATGCATATTAAAAACCCTCAATTATTTTTTTGAGTTTATATAGTTCTGGTAAAAGCGTTCCAGCATATCCCTTGTCTGTTCTGTATCAGCTTCCTCAAAAACATAATGCATTCCCTGCAACGCTTCTTTACCGATTTCAAGTTCTTCCCGGGTTCGGCTAATAACTTCATTAAAGAACCGTTCCCTGACTTCCTCAGACATCACAACCATAACCGGCCCCTGTACCTCATTTTCCTTTTCCTCAATAAACCGAATAAAGCGATCCATTGCGTACCAGGTAAATACTTTGGTTGACATCTTTTATTGCTTTCATTTGTTGTAGTATTCATATTATTTTCCTTTATTTAATTTTAAAACAATAAGAATCCGTGCTTCTGTCATGAAACATGACATCACATAAGTCTTCGTTTATGTTTCTTTTGACTGCATGTTATATCAAAGGGTATTTCCAGCCCGCATCATCTTATGATGTCCAGGACATCGTTATCTTTCACAATGCTGAGATACCACAGGGTATCTTCTTTTCCGAAATGCAGTTCCAGTGTCGCTTTCAGCCCCAGAAGTAAATAAGGATTGAGTCTAACCTTATTGTTGACGTAATCCTGCCAGGTAATATTAAAATCCTTCATAATCTTTTTAATGTATTGTTCCACATACAGAATAGTGACTTTGCTCATTTCTTTAAATAATTGCTCTTTCATATTTTATTTCCTTTTGGTTATTTTATTGTTATGCAACATGGTTTCTGGACATATTAATCACGGATTCAATCCATTCATCTATTTCACTCTCGATAAATGCTATCGCCCGTTCACCAATCTTTACGGGCTCAGGAAAGCGCTTCTGATGAATAAGCTGATAAATCCACGCCCTGCAAAACCCGGTTCTTTTCAGTACTTCATGCATTCTGATTAACTTTTCTTTCTTTGTTGTCATATTGATTTCTCCTGTTTGTTTCGGCGAGGAGAATTATCAGGGTTTTATGGATGTGAAAAAATTGACGGGAGATTTTACGAAGTGCTCAGAGAAAGGGGATCAGGTGTGTATCAGGACAGGAATAATCTTCCTGTCCCTTGACTTTTTGTTTTATTTATTTTTACTGCGGTTCAGTTCCATCACGTCACAGACCTTCATATCCATTAAATGCCTGTTTTTGTATAGGAACATGGTGAAGAGGTTATCAAACTCATTGGTCAGGGCTTTCTTAGCCAGTGGCCTGTCTGTTTCTTTGATTTGCACCTGGTCACGACTGTCTTCCATCCCCCAGCGATACATAAGGCGTTCCAGATTTTTATCACTGAGTTTGTAGCCGTGGAGGTTTGAGTGATACAACAGATCCAGAATGGGGATGATTTTAAAATCAATCAGCTTTTGCACCATGACCTCGCCAAATCCATAAGGCTGTTTTGATGTCTTTGGTTTGATCCCTGTCTGTTTACGCCATTGCGTCAGCAGATAGCGCATTGATTCAATGATTTCTTCATCCGTTGAATAACCAATGTTGATAACAAGCGGCATGACACTTTCAGCACGTCTGACTAACCGTTTCATTTCCTCTTCTGACGTAAGCCTGGAGGTTTCCGCTCTGGTTTTCATGCGCGCTTTTGTATAGCTGACAACAGACAGGGATAACATTTCCTGATCTTCGCGTTTCATCTGCAAACTTCCATCGACTTTATACGTCAACAGGCCAGTCTCTCTGATCTGCTTCTCAAACTGGTATAATTTACCTGCCGTGAGAGGCCGGACATGCTGATCGCCGTCATAACCCTTGTTCTTATGAGAAGTGAGTTTCTTTGTCAGCAGGGGTTCCCCGGAAAGGATTAACGCAACTGCTTCCTGATTGACGCTCTCAACCATCAATTCCGGCTCATCACTTTCCAGTGCTTCTTCATAAGCTTCAAACATTGCCCTTCGCAGACGGAATTCCTGACAAAATGCTTCCAAGGTAATACCCTTCAACCCTTCATAATTTTCGGGCTTAAACCATTTTGTCAATTCCGCTTTTTGCGCTGCTGTAACCATCTACAATCCCCGTTGCAAACAAGCTCTTACTATACGATAGAGGATTCGAAAAGTTGACATGTTTGATTAGTTACGGTAGCAGTTTAGTATGTTGTCCACTGACGCATACCAGTGTAATTAATTGATTAAAATTGACTTTTTACCCATACAGATTGAATAATGTTGGTAAAAATGCTGGTAAATAATCAGATAAGTTTTTCAAACCCAATAACAGTAGGAGTTACAAATGAAGTTCGAGTCCAGTCAGAGGAGCCATATTTGAGAAGCCCGCTTAAGGAAACTTAAGCGGGCTTTTTGTTTTATCCCTTTCTCTTAACCGCGCTGCCGATGCTCTCAGTCTGCGGTTGCACTCGGGTGCTTGCGAAAATAAGTCCTCGACACAGGCTCAGGCGTCTATCAGTTCATATTTTTTAATTTTCCGATACAGCGTAGCGATGCCAATGCCCAGCTCTTCAGCCGCTTGTTTCTTATTCCTGTAGCGGCTTAACGCTTCGCGAATCATCTGCCTTTCCATCTCACCCAGTGCGGTGACCGCCGCCTCGTCCTGACGCACACTCACGCTGGCAGGCACGGCAAGTTCGCGCTCGGCCGTTTTACCGTAGCTGATAAGGTTTGGCGGCAGTAAAGTGAGATCGATAATCTCACCTGAAGGAACAACGTTCACCAGGTACTCCATCAGGTTGCTCAGTTCGCGGATATTCCCCGGCCAGCGATAGCGCTTCAGCAAAGTAATCACCTCCGGCGCAACGCCCGGATAGATCAGATTAAGGCGTCGGGTATGCAAATGTAGGAAGTAGTGAACCAACAGTTCGATATCATCGAGACGTTCCCGCAACGGCGGTAATCTCATGGGAATAACGTTGAGGCGATAATAGAGGTCTTCGCGAAATTTACCCTCGGCGATGCACTGGTCAAGCTTCTGGTTAGTGGCGGAGATAATACGGATATCTACCGACACCGGATGGCTGGCACCCACCGGTTGAATTTCGCGCGATTCAATAGCTCGCAACAGCTTAGCCTGTAATGTTAACGGCATATCGCCAATCTCATCCAGGAACAGGGTGCCGTGGTTTGCCGCCTGAATAAGACCGGTCTTGCCGTTCGTCGATGCCCCGGTAAACGCTCCTTTGACATAGCCAAACAGCTCACTCTCAAGCAGCTGCTCCGGTATAGCGGCGCAGTTGATGGCGATAAAAGGCTTCGTCTGGCGATCGCTGAGCTTATGGATTGCGCGGGCAACCACTTCCTTACCGGTACCACTCTCACCGGCAATCATCACGCTGGAGGGGCTTGGGGCCACGCGGCTAATCAGTTTTTTCAATTGCCGCATCGGACGGCATTCACCCACCATCTGTTCAATTTGCGGTTCATCCGCAGCAATGTTTACATCCGCTAAAGAATGCGATTGATGAAACGCCATTAAAAATAGCCACTGATCCTGCACCGCATGCAACTGGCCAATAATAAGTTCTTTCTTATCATCAAATGAAACCACATGCTGCATATGGCCACGTGTAAAATTATGTTCGAATGTCAATGGCCGAAAGCTCAACGTCTTACCAATCATATTTCCCTGAGTCGCGCCGAAGATCTTTAATGCCGTTTGATTAGCAAACTTGATCTTATGATTCTGGCTGACAACCAGTACCCCCTGATCCATATTGTCAATCATTGTTAAAAATATTTGCTGGATATTATCACTGCTTCCCTGGCCTTCCAGTAATCGGGAAACAAATATCGATGAAACGTGGCGGACATAATCAGAAAACTCGTGCAGATTATCGTTAATACGCTCCTGCTGCTCCAGGGTCAGCGCAACCAGGCTAATCACCCCCACGCACTGCTCCTGATAAATAACCGGCGTACCCAGAAAAGCCTTCTCTTTGCAGTTTTCTTTGCTGGTACATCCTTTACAAAGCGGATCATAACGCGAATGCGTCACCACCTTCTCTTTTTTTGTTTCAATTATGTAGCGTAAAAGACGCGAATCGGTATCTAATTTGCGCCCCAGTAATTTACCATAAGCCCCTGTTCCGGCTACCCGGCACAGCGTGTTGTCGACAATTTCCACCTCAAGCTGAAGAACGCTGGACAGCATTCTGGCAAAACGCTGGATGGTAGGTTGAATCTGCATCAAAACGGATAATGTGTTCGAGGGCATCATAATAGACCTTTAATATCAATAACCGGCTGGTATATCTGCAAGCTTCGCTATTATTATTTTTCCATTATGATACTAACTCAGCGGCGGACGAGAATTGATGCAGGTGGGTTTTCTTTTTCACTGTTTGGCGAAAATATGTAAGAAGTATCACATTTACCTATCATTATGAGAAAAGAACCGCTGTTTTTATCAATTTGACGCGTCTCTTCCCGGCCGCTGTTATTTTCCGCATCACCGGCAATAAAAAACCGCCGTTGGCCGAAAATGCCATTCCCTCATTTCCTTCTGCATACTGTCGTATTCCCCAAAAAATTCGTGACCATCATCTCATAATTACCGTCATTAGCCTGGTTGCAATCCCCTTTAATATGAACTGGCACACTTATTGTTAGCTGTAATATTGCGCTGTCCGTTTCAGAACTCACCGCTCTTCCGACCGCATAGCAATCATAAGACCCGTCATTCACTACCAGGATTTTAAAATGAAAACTGTTAACGAACTGATTAAGGATATCAACAAGCTCAGCTCCCACCTCCATGAGAAAGATTTTCTGCTGACCTGGGAACAATCCCCGGATGAATTAAAACAGGTACTGGATGTTGCGGCAGCGTTAAAAACGCTGCGTGCGGAAAATATTGCCACCAAAGTATTTAACAGCGGACTCGGCATTTCGGTCTTCCGCGACAACTCCACCCGCACACGCTTCTCTTATGCTTCTGCTCTCAACCTGCTGGGCCTCGCGCAGCAGGATCTCGATGAAGGAAAATCACAAATCGCCCACGGAGAAACGGTACGCGAAACCGCCAATATGATTTCCTTTTGCGCGGATGCAATCGGGATCCGTGACGATATGTATCTTGGCGCAGGCAATGCCTATATGCGTGAAGTCGGTGAAGCCCTGGACGATGGGTATAAGCAAGGCGTGTTGCCACAGCGTCCGGCGCTTATCAACCTGCAATGCGATATTGACCACCCGACTCAGGCGATGGCCGACCTTGCGTGGCTGCGTGAACATTTCGGCTCGCTGGAAAACCTGAAAGGCAAAAAAATCGCTATGACCTGGGCCTACTCGCCCAGCTACGGCAAGCCGCTATCCGTTCCGCAGGGGATCATTGGCCTGATGACCCGTTTTGGCATGGATGTCACGCTGGCGCATCCGGAAGGCTACGACCTGATCCCGGACGTAATTGAAGTGGCGAAAAACAATGCTGAAGCCTCCGGCGGCAGCTTCCGTCAGGTCACCGATATGGCGGAAGCTTTTAAAGACGCGGATATCGTCTATCCGAAATCCTGGGCACCGTACAAGGTCATGGAGAAGCGTACTGAGCTGCTACGTGCTAACGATCATGAAGGACTGCAGGCTCTGGAACAGGCGTGCCTGGCGCAAAACGCCAGACATAAAGACTGGCACTGTACCGAAGAGATGATGGAAAACACCCGCAGCGGCGAAGCTCTGTATATGCACTGTCTGCCCGCCGATATTACCGGCGTTTCCTGCAACGAAGGCGAAGTTACTGAGGCGGTATTCGAAAAATATCGTATCGCTACATACAAAGAAGCGAGCTGGAAGCCATACATCATCGCCTCAATGATCCTGTGCCGTAAATATGCCAAACCCGGTCAACTGCTGGAGCAACTGCTCAGCGAAGCACAACACCGTAGTAAATAATTCACCAGGCTGGCTGCAGGTCAGCCTTGTCACCTCGCTATGAAAGATAAGGACCTGGTATGTCTGCTTTCACACTGAAAATAGATATTGCTGATAATCATTTTTTCACCGGTGAAATATCACCGCTGTTTTCTCGCCAACAGGCGCAACAGGCACGTCATTTTCATCAAAAAATTGCCGGTTATAAACCCACGCCGCTGTACGCCCTGGACGAGCTGGCCGCCCTGTTTGGCGTACATAAGATCCTGGTCAAAGACGAGTCACAGCGCTTCGGCCTCAACGCCTTCAAAATGCTGGGCGGCGCTTACGCTATCGCCCAACTGCTATGTGAAAAATACCAATTAGATATCAACGCATTTTCATTCGATACGTTGAAATCGACCATCAAAGAGAAGATGACCTTCGCCACCACTACTGACGGTAATCACGGCCGGGGCGTTGCGTGGGCGGCACAGCAACTGGGGCAAAATGCCGTCGTCTATATGCCAAAAGGCTCCGCCCAGGAGCGCGTGAACGCCATCCTGAACCTTGGCGCAAAGTGCATTGTTACCGACATGAACTACGACGATACCGTGCGCTTCACTCTACAAACGGCGCAGGAAAACGGCTGGGAAGTGGTACAGGACACGGCCTGGGAAGGCTACACCAAAATCCCGATTTGGATCATGCAGGGCTATGCAACCCTCGCCGATGAAGCCGTAGAACAAATGTCGGCGATGGGTATTTCCCACCCGACCCATGTTTTCTTACAGGCAGGGGTCGGCGCGATGGCAGGCGGCGTGCTGGGCTATCTGGTGGATATCTACGGCACCGATAAACTGCGCTCGATTATCGTTGAACCAGAGCTGGCTAACTGCATTTACCGCTCCGGCATCAAAGGGAAAATCGTCAACGTCGGCGGCGATATGGCCACCATTATGGCAGGCCTGGCCTGCGGTGAACCAAACCCGTTGGGTTGGGGTATTCTGCGTAACTGCGCCAGCCAGTTTATCTCCTGTCAGGACTCGGTTGCCGCCCTGGGCATGCGCGTTTTAGGTAACCCCGTGGGCAACGACCCGAGAGTGATTTCCGGCGAATCCGGTGCCGTCGGTCTGGGTGTGCTTGCCGCCGCGCACTTCCATCCACAGCGCGAAGCGCTGATGAACAAACTGGAGCTGGACGACCGCTCCGTGGTGCTGGTGATCAGCACCGAAGGTGATACCGACGTCAGGCACTACCGGGAAGTGGTCTGGGAGGGCAAACATCCCGCCCAGTAAAGTAATACCCCCTTCGAACAGCTTCAAATTCATCCCGCGCGGCGGGGAACACAGATACCGGAGAACGAATCTATGGCTAAGCACATTCCCTTTAAACTGATTGTTGAAAAAGCTAACCACTACCAGCAGGACATGACCCGCTTTCTACGCGATATGATCGCCATACCCAGCGAAAGCTGCGACGAAAAACGCGTTGTCCACCGCATTAAAGAAGAGATGGAGAAAGTCGGCTTCGATAAAGTGGTCATCGATCCGATGGGCAACGTCCTCGGTTACATTGGTCACGGCCCGCGGCTGGTAGCGATGGACGCGCATATCGACACCGTTGGCATCGGCAATATCAAAAACTGGAATTTCGACCCGTATGAAGGCATGGAAACCGACGAGCTGATCGGTGGACGCGGCACCTCTGACCAGGAGGGCGGCATGGCCGCAATGGTTTACGCCGGTAAAATTATCAAAGACCTGGGGCTGGAAGATGAGTATACCCTGCTGGTCACCGGTACCGTGCAGGAAGAGGACTGCGACGGCCTGTGCTGGCAGTACATTATCGAGCAGTCCGGTATTCGCCCGGAGTTTGTGGTCAGCACTGAACCCACCGATTGCCAGATCTACCGCGGCCATCGCGGAAGAATGGAGATCCGCGTCGAAGTACAGGGGATTAGCTGCCACGGTTCTGCGCCAGAACGCGGCGACAACGCCATCTTCAAAATGGGTCCGATCCTCAATGAGCTGCAGGATCTTTCTCAACGCCTCGGCAATGATGAGTTCCTCGGGAAAGGCACCCTCACCGTCTCGGAAATCTTCTTTACCTCACCAAGCCGCTGCGCGGTCGCCGATAGCTGTGCCATCTCCATTGACCGTCGTCTGACCTGGGGCGAAACCTGGGAAGGCGCGCTGGACGAAATTCGCGCCCTGCCTGCGGTGCAAACAACCGGCGCGATGGTATCCATGTACCACTACGATCGCCCATCGTGGACCGGCCTGGTCTATCCAACCGAATGCTACTTCCCCACCTGGAAAGTGGAAGAGAGCCACTTCACCGTCCGCGCGCTGAGCTGCGCATATGAAGGGCTGTTCGGCAAAGCACCGGTGGTCGATAAGTGGACCTTCTCCACCAACGGCGTCTCCATCATGGGCCGTCACGGCATTCCGGTTATCGGTTTTGGGCCTGGAAAAGAGCCGGAGGCCCATGCCCCAAACGAAAAAACCTGGAAATCGCATCTGGTAACCTGCGCCGCCATGTATGCCGCCATCCCATTAAGCTGGCTGGCTACGGAATAATCGACATCCGCAAGACTTCCCGTCGCATCGCGGCGGGAAGCTGGAGTTTTCTATGCGTGTACTGATTAAAAATGGCATCGTCGTCAACGCCGACGGACAGGCCAGACAGGATTTGCTGATAGAAGATGGTCTGGTCAGCCGCCTTGCCGACACGATTATCCCGGAATCGCCCTGTGAACTTATCGATGCCGAAGGCTGCTATGTCATGCCCGGCGGCGTGGATGTCCACACCCATTTTAATATCGATACCGGCCTCGCCCGCAGCTGTGATGATTTTTTTACCGGCACCCGCGCCGCCGCCTGCGGTGGCACCACCACGGTTGTCGACCATATGGGCTTCGGCCCCGCCGGATGCCGCCTGCATCATCAACTGGAGGCCTACCACGGCTACGCTGCCTATAAGGCAGTGATCGACTACAGCTTTCACGGCGTCATACAACATATTAACCACTCGGTTCTCGACGAGATCCCAACGATGGTCGAAGCGGGTATCAGCAGTTTCAAACTCTACCTGACCTACCAGTACAAACTGAATGATGAAGAGGTGTTGCAGGCCATGCGCCAACTGCATCGCGCCGGTGCGCTCACCACCGTCCATCCGGAAAACGACGCCGCTATCGCGCAAAAACGCGCCGAATTTATCTCCGTCGGCAAGACCGCGCCGCGCTATCACGCCTTAAGCCGTCCGCCGGAGTGCGAAGCGGAAGCCATCGCCAGAATGATCAACCTTGCCCGGCTCGCCGACAACGCGCCGCTGTACATCGTGCATCTCTCCAACGCTCTGGGGCTGGACTACCTGCGTCTCGCTCAGGCCCGCCGCCAGCCCGTGTGGGTTGAAACCTGTCCGCAGTATCTGCTGCTCGACGAACGGTGCTACGAACGTGAAGACGCGCTGCAGTTTCTGCTCAGCCCACCGCTGCGCAACGCCTGCCACAACGATGCCTTGTGGTGCGGGATAGCCGATGGTGCCATTGATGTCCTCGCAACCGACCACTGCGCCTTCTCGATGGCCCAGCGCCAGCAGCTCTCCGGTGGGGATTTTAGCTGCTGTCCAAATGGACTGCCCGGCGTGGAAAACCGCCTGCTACTGCTGTTCTCGCACGGCGTGATGACCGGGCGTATCTCGCCGGAACGTTTTGTCGCACTGACCAGCGCCACCCCGGCCAGACTGTTCGGCCTGTGGCCGCGTAAAGGGCGGCTGGCACCCGGTGCGGATGCCGACGTGGTGATTATTGACCCGCATCGCACAACCACCATCCGCCATGAAATGCTGCATGACAACGCCGATTATTCGCCGTGGGAAGGCTTTATTTGTCAGGGAGCCATTCGGCAGACCCTGTCCAATGGCCGGCTCATTTTCAGCCACGGCAACTTCACCGGCAGAGCCGGGCAAGGTCGCTTTTTACGGCGTAATCCCTTTTCAACCGCTCACGCCCCCGTCAGCGGCCAACCATTATTAAAATGAGGCACCTATGAGTAAGAAAATTGTTCTCGCCCTCGGCGGAAATGCCCTCGGCGACGATCTGGCCGGGCAGATGCAGGCGGTAAAGCAAACCGCACAGGCCATTGTAGATCTGATAGCGCAGGGGCATCAGGTTGTGGTTACCCACGGTAACGGCCCGCAGGTCGGAATGATTAACTTAGCCTTTGAAGCCGCCGCCAGGACCGAGGCCCACACGCCAATGCTGCCAATGTCGGTCTGCGTAGCGCTCAGCCAGGGCTATATCGGCTATGATCTGCAAAACGCTCTGCGCGAAGCATTGCTCTCCCGCAATATGTCTATCCCGGTGGCAACGCTTATCACTCAGGTCGAGGTCGACGCTAATGATGAAGCCTTTCGCAATCCAACCAAGCCTATCGGTTCATTCTTCAGCCGGGAAGAAGCCAGCCAGCTTTCCCACCAGGGTTATGCCATGAAAGAGGACGCTGGTCGCGGTTATCGTCGGGTAGTCGCCTCGCCGAAGCCTGTGGATATTATCGAAAAAGAGACGGTCAAAGCGATGATGGAAGCGGGCCACGTGGTGATTACCGTCGGTGGCGGCGGCATACCGGTGATCCGAGAAGGCAACCATCTGCGCGGTGCCTGCGCGGTTATTGATAAAGACTGGGCCAGCGCCAGGCTGGCGGTCATGATCGATGCCGATATGCTGATAATCCTGACCGCCGTGGAGAAAGTCGCCATCCACTATGGCAAACCCAACGAGCAATGGCTGGATAAGCTTTCGCTAGATGATGTCGGGCAGTTAATTAACGAAGGTCATTTCGCCGCAGGTTCTATGCTGCCGAAGGTGGAAGCTGCCGCGTCGTTCGCCCGCTCCCGTCCGGGCCGGCAGGCGTTGATTACGGTATTGAGTAAAGCCAAAGAAGGGATCGAAGGTAAAACGGGAACGATTATTACGGGATAATAGCGCTTTCCTTTAAGTTCAGGGGACCACTCATAAACTGTGATCGCTATCTGGCCCCCTTTTCGGCCTTTCGAATAACGGCCTGCGGAACTACAAAGGATCGGCGGCCGCCATCATCAGGCCGCCAGGGGCCTGGTTTTTCACCTGCAGAAGTTCGGCCAGCACGCTGATCGCAATCTCATTTGGCGTCTCGGCGCCGATGTTGTAGCCCACCGGCGCATGCAGGCGGTCAATAGCTGCCTGCGCCACGCCATTTTCCCGCAGCTGCCGCAGAAAAGTCTGCACTTTACGCCGGCTGGCCAGCAGCCCCAGCCACGCCACCGGCTGCTCAATGAGCCTGTCCAGCGCTTCACTGTCTTTATTATTGGTGGCGATAAGCACGAAATTGTCGGCACGGATCGCCAGTTTGTCGACGGCGGCGCTAAAGGTTTCCGCATGCAGCAGTTGCGTTGAAGGGGGGAAATAGTCCGGGTTGAGGCTGTCAGGATAAATATCGGCTACGGCGATTTCAAAACCCAGCGCCACCGCGCCCTGGGCAATCGCGCGGTTAACATGTCCTGCACCAATCAGCACCAGCCGTGGCCGCAAGCCATGCACGCTAATATAGATCGACATCGCACCGCCGCAGTCGGAGCCCACGGCGTCCGTCCCGCTGCGCGCCATCCGGCCATGGAACATCCTCGGTGCCTTCTCGCGCAATGCCTCCAGCGCCTCATTAATGACCTTGCGTTCCACCATGCCACCGCCGATCGTACCGACAATGGAACCATCGTCGCGGATCAGCATCCAGGCAGAATGTCTTGGCGTTGAGCCCCGGCTATCGACGATCTGCGCTAACGCAAACGGACGATTCTGTTCTTCGAGTCTTGCTGCTTCTGAGAAAATATTCATAACGACCTCAATGTCCCCGGCATTTAAAATACTCGCTGTGGCGACAGCACGATAACTGGATGGAAATATGCAAGGTTTATGCCGCCATGAAATTCAGCACGCAAGCCGCTGCCAAATGGAAAAATAGCCTGCAAAAAAAGCCAGCCATTAATTTTAACGCTGCCTCACCGATGATTTCATTCCCTGAAAAGAGGGGATATTAATGAAAAGAAATAAGCGTGATGCCGCCTCAATATTATCATTCTGATATCTCGCCTTTAATTTTGAGAAAGTGGCCAGCGGCGCAAGGATGAGTGATTCTGATTCTCAGTTGCACGCCGGGCTATTATTCACAAATAGTTATAAGCTTCCGACGCCTGTCACAAATTCACCCTCTCGTCTGCCGAAATGAAATACCTGGTGTGATTGTTGCTCCTTCCCTGACAGTCGGTCGGAATTATCAGAACTCCGGCAATGTCGATCCAAATGATATGTCTAAGGAGATGATTATGGGGGATATTATGCGTCCCGTTCCGTTTGAGGAGCTTTTGACGCGTATTTTTGCTGAGTACCACAACCACCGTTCCATTTTTGGCATTCCTGAACAACAGTTTTATTCACCGGCCGCCCGTTGCCAGGTAAACGTTTTCAACGAAAGCTGCGCGACGCCCATCGGCCCTGCCGCTGGCCCGCACACCCAGTTAGCGCAAAATATTATTACCGCCTGGCTCACCGGCGGACGGTTTATCGAATTGAAAACCGTACAAATCCTTGACCGCCTGGAGCTGGAAAAGCCCTGTATTGATGCCGAAGACGAATGTTTTAACACCGAATGGTCAACAGAATTCACGTTACTAAAAGCCTGGGATGAGTATCTGAAGGCATGGTTTGTCCTCCATTTACTGGAAGAGGTTTTCCCTCTTACGCCGGTGAAAGAGGGCCGGTCGTTTATTTTCAATATGAGCGTCGGTTATAACCTTGAGGGCATTAAACAGCCTCCGATGCAGCAGTTTATCGATAATATGATAGATGCCTCATCCCATCCTAAATTTAAGCAATATCGCGACACGCTTAGCCGCTGGTTGCAGGATGAACAGTTTATTGTCCGTAATCAGTTGCAGAATATCCGCCCGCAGCTCTCGATGTTAGTAGAGCGGATCCCCGCGACGATGGTGCAGGGCGTTACGCTTTCGACGATGCACGGCTGTCCGCCGGACGAAATAGAAGCCATTTGCCGCTATATGCTGGAAGAAAAAAATCTCAATACCTTCGTCAAGCTTAATCCGACGCTGCTGGGCTATCAACGGGTGCGCGAAATTCTCGATGGCTGCGGTTTTGGCTATATTGGCCTTAATGAGGCCTCTTTTGACCATGACCTGAAGATCGACCAGGCGCTGGAGATGCTACAGCGCCTGCTGCAACTGGCGAAAGAGAAAGATCTGGGCTTTGGCGTCAAGCTGACCAACACGCTTGGCACCGTTAACAATAAAGGAGCATTGCCGGGAGATGAGATGTATATGTCCGGCCGCGCGCTCTTCCCGCTGTCGATCAACGTCGCCGCCCTGCTCTCCCGCGCCTTTAACGGCGAACTGCCTATCTCTTACTCTGGCGGCGCAAGCCAGCTTAATATCCGCGATATCTTTGAAATCGGCATTCGCCCCATCACCATGGCCACCGATCTGCTAAAACCGGGCGGCTATTTGCGCCTGAGTGAATGCATGCGGCAGTTGGAACAGGCTGACGGCTGGCAGATGACACACGTTAACGTTGAGCGCCTCAACGCGCTGGCGGAAAAAGCGGTCAGCGTGGAGTACACCCAGAAGCAGTGGAAACCGGATGATCATATTGAGATAGCTGAGTCGCTGCCCCTGACAGACTGTTACGTCGCCCCCTGCGTCAGCGCCTGCGCGATTAAGCAGGATATCCCGGAATATATTCGTCTGGTGGGCGAACAGCGCTATGCCGACGCCCTCGAACTGATTTATCAACGCAACGCGCTGCCAGCGATCACCGGCCATATCTGCGATCATCAATGCCAGTACAACTGTACCCGGCTCGACTACGACAGTTCACTGAATATTCGCGAACTGAAGAAAATCGCCCTTGAGAAAGGCTGGAACGAGTATCAGCGGCGCTGGCACAAACCTGCTGGCTCCGGCTCGATGAAACCGGTGGCAGTGATTGGTGCAGGCCCGGCCGGTCTCGCCGCTGGCTATTTTCTCGCCCGTGCGGGTTACCCGGTAACCCTTTATGAACGTGAAACCAGCGCAGGCGGCGTGGTACGCAACATCATCCCGCAGTTCCGCATTCCCGCCCAGCTCATACAGCACGATATCGATTTCGTGATCGATCACGGCGTGAATATCGTCTACGGTTGCGACCCGCAACTGACGGTAGAGAAGCTGCATCAGGAAGGCTATCACTACGTGCTGGTTGGTACCGGGACCGATAAAAACAGCGGCGTGAAGCTGCGTGGCGACAATCTCAACGTGCATAAATCGCTACAGTTTCTGCGGGAATATAACCGCGGCGACAGTATGCAGCTCGGCAAGTATGTGGCCATTGTCGGCGCAGGCAATACCGCCATGGACTGCGCGCGCGCCGCACTGCGCGTGCCGGGAGTAGAAAAAGCGACCATCATTTATCGTCGCTCGCAGCAGGAGATGCCGGCATGGCGCGAAGAGTACGAAGAGGCGCGGCATGACGGGGTGGAGTTCCGCTTCCTGTGCAATCCGGAGCAGTTCGATGCTGACGGTACGCTGCTCGTCCGAACCATGAAGCTGGGCGAGGTTGATGAAAAGGGCCGCCGCCGTCCGGTTGAAACCCAGGAAACCGCTACTCTGCAGGTAGACACGCTGATCACCGCCATCGGCGAACAACAGGACACAGAAGTCCTGGCAGCGATGGGGATCCCGCTGGATAAAAACGGCTATCCGGAAGTGGATTCGAACGGAGAAACTGACCAACCCGGCGTTTTCCTGATCGGCGATGTTCAGCGCGGGCCGTCTTCTGTCGTTTCGGCCATTGGCAACGCCCGTCGGGCAACGGATACGATTCTGGCACGTGAAAATATTCGCTCTCACCACGGCGATAAACGCTGGAACAACGTCGACCCGGCGGAGATTTACCGCCGCAAAGGGGCGATCGTTATCGCCAGGGCCGATAAAGACGATCGTGATGCTTTTGTCGCCCAGGAAGCCGCTCGCTGCCTGGAGTGCAACTATGTATGCAGTAAATGCGTTGACGTTTGTCCAAACCGTGCCAACGTCTCGATTGCTGTTCCCGGCTTCCAAAATCGCTACCAGACGCTGCATCTCGATGCTTACTGCAACGAATGCGGCAACTGCGCTCAGTTCTGTCCGTGGCAGGGCAAACCCTACAAAGATAAAATCACCGTCTTTAGCCTGCCGCAGGATTTCGCCAACAGCAGTAACCCCGGCTTCTTCGTTGAGGATAAGCGTGTTCACGTGCGCAAAGACGACCAGACGTGGCTGCTGAATATTGACGATAGCGGTCAGTTTACTGAGGTTCCGCCGCAACTGGATGCCCTGTGCCGCATCATCAGTCACGTCCATCTTCACCACCGCTACCTGCTGGGAGGCGTTGAAGTATGAGT
This sequence comes from Buttiauxella sp., assembly GCA_032051265.1. Lineage (GTDB taxonomy): Bacteria > Pseudomonadota > Gammaproteobacteria > Enterobacterales > Enterobacteriaceae > Dryocola. The sequence continues at coordinate 593,141 of DAMBYU010000001.1, read as the reverse complement.
ATCTTAATTCTGAAAAATGCCACCGCCGCACAAATCTTTCCGACGAAAGTGATGGAAAATGTCGATATCGCTATCGAAAATGACAAAATTTTCGATATTGGTCCAGATCTTGCCCAGCGTTATCCACAGGCCAGCGTGAAAGAGATGCATGGCCGACTGGTTATGCCCGGCATCGTCTGCGCGCATAACCACTTCTACTCCGGCCTGTCACGCGGCATCCAGGCTAATATCGCGCCTTCACCGGACTTTATCTCGACGCTAAAAAACCTCTGGTGGCGGCTCGACCGGGCGCTGGATGAAGAGTCGCTCTATTACAGCGGCCTTATCTGCGCCATGGAAGCTATCAGCAGCGGTTGCACGGCGGTCATTGACCATCATGCCTCTCCTCATTACATCAACGGGTCGCTGAGCCAGTTGCGTAATGCCTTTCTGAAAGTGGGTCTGCGCGGTATGACCTGTTTTGAAACTACCGACAGGAACGGCGGCCTGGCGGAGCTGCGGGCTGGCGTTGAGGAGAATATCCGCTTTGCGCGGGAAATCGACCATGCGCGACAGCTTGGCAGCCAGCCGTACCTGGTGGAGGCTCATATCGGAGCCCACGCGCCTTTCACGGTGCCGGATGAAGGGCTGGCGATGCTGAAAGAAGCGCTGAAAAGCACCGGACGCGGTCTGCATATCCACGTGGCGGAGGACCGCTACGACGTCTCCCACAGCCACCATCATTACGGTAAAGATCTGCTGGTACGGCTGGCGGAATTTGAGCTGATCGACAGCAAAACGCTGGTTGCCCATGGACTCTATCTCTCTGACAAGGATATCCGGTTACTTAACGAGCAGGACGGCTTTCTGGTACATAACGCCCGTTCCAATATGAACAACCACGTCGGTTACAACCAGCGCCTGGCGGAGTGCCGTAACCTGGCGCTGGGCACCGATGGCATCGGCGCCGATATGTTTGAAGAGCTGAAGTTCGCCTTCTTTAAGCATCGCGACGCTGGTGGGCCGCTGTGGCCGGACAGCTTTGCCCGCGCGCTAAGCAACGGTAACGAGTTGCTCGCCCGCAACTTCAATGCCCGCTTTGGCCGACTTGAAGCGGGCTATAAAGCCGACCTGACCATCTGTGATTATCCGTCGCCAACGCCACTTATCGCACAGAACATCGCCGGACATATAGCTTTTGGGATGGGTGCCAGACATGTGCATAGCGTGATGGTTAATGGCGTGATGGTCTATGAAGATCGCCGGTTCACCTTTGATCATGCGCCGCTGTTTGCCGAAGCGCAAAAGGTAGCGATGAAGATGTGGCAACGGATGGACGCGTTGCCCTGAGGCGCGGCGTAATACTGACTAACCTGTGCATCAGATGTGGGTCAGTGTAAAAATGTTTCGTTCCCCGCAGTGAGGCAGAATATATCACCTCGCTGCCCGGGGAACGGATAGCGAAAGAAAATCCCTTCTTATCTGATTGCCCGGGATGACGTAGCACGCCACCCGGGAATCCATGCCTGCCATCAGCGAGCCAGCAAACCAGCGGTGGCTATTTTACGCTGCTTCTGTAATGTCGCCAGGCGCTCTGCGGTCATCATGCTCAACGCCGCCGTTGGGCAGACATCAATACAGGCTGGCCCGCGCTCACGGCCTGGGCATAAATCACATTTCACAATAGCAGGCGAATGCGCCGCGCTAACGTCGATAGTAATCACGCCAAACGGACAGGCCACAACGCAGCTCTGGCAACCAATGCAACGCGCCGCATCAGCCTCAACCTGCTCATTACCCATGGTAAGCGCCGCAACCGGGCAAGACGACACGCAGGGCGCATTTTCACACTGATGACACATCACCGGCACGCTCAGATGGTCGAGGCGCAGCACCTTCAGGCGCGGATGAAACTCTGCGCCCTCCGCCACATGCTCCAGCGCACAAGCCACCTCACAGGTTCGACAGCCGATGCAGGCTTCAGGACTGGCCAGAATAAAACGGGTCATACGCCCTCCTGTTGCTTAAAGAGCGTCAAAATCTCCCCGGCAGCCTGCCGACCTGCCGCCATCGCGGTAACCACCAGATCGGCGCCATGAACCGCATCGCCGCCAGCAAAAATTTTGTCATTGCTGGTTTGTGTGCTCCAGCGCCCTTTTCCGCCGGTGCGGATTTGCCCCCAGCGGTCGAGCTGGATGCCGTGCCCGCGCAGCCATGGCATATCATGCGCCTGAAAGCCAAACGCCATCACCAGCACATCGGCCGGGAGTTCAAATTCAGAACCGGCGACGGGTTGCGGTCGACGGCGCCCATCCGCGCCAGGCTCGCCCATCTCGGTGCGGATCATACCGACCCCGCTGACCTGCCCTTTACGGTTACGCAGAATGTGCTGCGGCTGGACGTTAAACTGGAACGCGACGCCTTCTTCGCGGGCGTTAACCACCTCTTTCTTCGACCCCGGCATACTCAGCTCATCGCGACGATAGGCGCAGGTGACGCTGGCTGCGCCGCGACGAACCGCCGTGCGCAGGCAATCCATAGCCGTATCACCACCGCCCAGCACCACCACCCGCTTACCTTTAATGTCAGTCAGCGGATACTCAGCGCTCTCCTCAAGCCCCATCACTTCGCGAGTGCTGCCAATAAGGAATGGCAGCGCCTGAATCACTCCCGGTGCATCTTCGCCTTCCAGCCCTGCGGCCATCAGACCATAGGTGCCGACGCCGAGGAAAACAGCATCATAACTGGCCACCAGATCGGCAAAGGCCATATCGCATCCGACTTCATGATTCAGGTAAAAGGTTATGCCCATGTTGCTGAAGATCTCCCTTCTGACCTTCAGGATAGTTTTGTCGAGCTTGAACGGCGGGATACCAAAGGTAAGCAAACCGCCAATTTCCGGATGTTTATCGAAAACATCCACCTTTACTCCGGCGCGCGTCAGAATATCGGCGCAGCCTAACCCGGCAGGTCCGGCACCGACTACCGCCACCCTCTCTTTGCGCGGGACGACCTCGCCCACTTGCGGACGCCAGCCCATCGCCAGCGCGGTATCGGTGATATAACGCTCAATGTTACCAATCGCCACCGCCCCTCCCTCAGCTTTCAGCGTGCAGGCCCCCTCGCAGAGTCTGTCCTGCGGGCAAACCCGACCGCAAATTTCGGGCAGCGAGCTGCTTTGATGACACAACTCCGCCGCTTCAATAATTTTTCCTTCTTTAGCCAGGCGTATAAAGTCAGGGATGTGGTTATGCAGTGGACAGATCCAGTTACACCATGCTTTTTGCGCGCAATAGAGGCAGCGTTCACTCTCATATTCTGCATCGCATTCGGCAGGCTGGTAGTAGATCTCATCGAAGTGTGTTTTGCGCGCTTCGGCAGCTATTTTTTTCGCTCCGATGCGCGGCGGCTTGTCGAGGAAAGCGTCACGGATAGCGCCCGGACGCTCCTGTTGCGGTTGCCCCTGGACGGCACGAATTTGTCTTTCGCGTCTGAGCTCGCTGAGTCTGGCCTCATCTACCAGACTCAGCGCCTGGGTCGGACAACTCGCTACGCAGGCCTGTTGTCCCGAAGGATGCTGGCAGCAAAGATCGCATTTCTGCGCCAGTTGCGGAGCCTCATCATTGGCGGCAACCATCTCAATAGCGCCAAAAGGACAGGCAATCGCACAGTTTTTACAGCCGATACATGCGGTCTGCTTAAACTGAATACTGTTGTTGGTGAAATAAAGCGCTTGCGTAGGACAAGAGGCGACGCAGGGAGCATCACTACAGTGGCGGCAGGTAGTGGCGCAACTTTCATGCCCACGAAAGACAACGTGGATACGAGGAATAAAATCACGACGCTGCTGCGGCCAGTCATCCTGATGATGTGCGGTTACGCAGGCAATCTCACATACATGGCAGCCTATACATTTCCCGACATCAGCAACAATAAATTTATTCATTTGCGTCCCTTTTGTGATTTTGCAATTTGCAATGGATCGCGATGCAATATTCAGGCGCTTTTTACCTTCTGAAGCCTGGCGGGTTAATTATTGAGAGCCACCTCAAAAAACAGTCGTCTTTCCGCTGAGCGGGCGCGCTCCATGAAACGGCTCCCAGAATCATGTTGCGATTCAGAATGATTTCATTCCTATCATTCTGAGAAGCCCGGTCCTCTCGCCCGCTTTTTTACCCTGACTCTCCGTCGCGCAAACGGCGCTTTCTGTGACAGTTGGCGCATTTCAACAACTTTCTGCCACTCATCCCAAAAACTGGCACTCCCTAAGCATATTCACTTCAGGTCTATTCCATCGTTACTCATCCCCTTCCCAGCGAATCCTTTCTGGACGCGCTGTTGGATAATCAGGAGAAAAAAATTATGAGCGCCATTGATTCTCAGCCACCATCGGTCTCTGGCAGCCCCCACACAACAGATGAGGTGGATCGCGTCTTGTCGCCGGGGAAGCTGGTTGTTTTGGGTTTGCAACACGTTCTGGTTATGTATGCGGGCGCCGTCGCCGTGCCTTTAATGATCGGGGACAGGCTAGGGTTAAGTAAGGAGACGGTTGCGCTACTGATCAGCTCCGATCTGTTCTGCTGCGGCGTGGTGACGCTGCTGCAATGTATCGGTATCGGGCGCTTCATGGGGATTCGCCTGCCGGTCATTATGTCGGTGACCTTTGCCGCCGTCACGCCAATGCTGGCCATCGGCGTGCACCCCGATATAGGGCTGATGGGTATCTTCGGCGCGACGATCGGCGCAGGCTTCATTACGACGCTGCTGGCACCGCTTATCGGGCGGCTAATGCCGTTATTTCCTCCGCTGGTGACCGGCGTCGTTATCACCTCTATTGGCCTGAGCATTATGCAGGTTGGGATCGACTGGGCGGCTGGCGGCAAGGGAAACCCGGATTACGGCAACCCGGTATATCTGTGTATCTCCTTCGCCGTTTTGCTGTTTATCCTGCTGGTCACCCGCTTTGCTAAAGGGTTTATGTCTAACGTTGCCGTGCTGCTGGGTATCGCTTTCGGCTTTTTTCTGTCCATGATCATGAATGAAGTGAACCTTACCGGCCTGAACGACGCCAGTTGGTTTGCCATTGTCACGCCAATGGCCTTGGGTACGCCTGTCTTCGATCCGATCTCGATTATCACCATGACCGCCGTAGTGATCATTGTGTTTATCGAATCGATGGGGATGTTTCTGGCGCTGGGAGAAATTGTTGGTCGCAAACTGACGCCGCAGGATATCATTCGCGGCCTGCGCGTCGATGGCATCGGCACGCTGTTTGGCGGGCTTTTCAATAGCTTCCCGCACACCTCCTTTTCCCAGAACGTCGGGCTGGTCAGCGTCACTGGCGTCCACAGCCGCTGGGTCTGCGTAGCTTCCGGCGCAATCCTCATCATGTTCGGAATGGTGCCGAAAATGGCGGTACTGGTCGCCTCAATTCCGCAGTTTGTGCTGGGCGGTGCGGGGCTGGTGATGTTCGGCATGGTACTGGCGACGGGGATCCGCATTCTGGCGCGCATCAATTATTCCTCTAACCGCTACAACCTTTACATCGTCGCCATCAGCCTTGGCGTTGGCCTGACGCCAACCTTGTCGCACGATTTCTTCTCAAAATTCCCGGAAGTGCTACAGCCGCTGCTCCATAGCGGGATCATGCTGGCTACCTTCAGCGCCGTAACGCTTAATCTGTTCTTCAACGGTTACAACAAGCACACCGGCCTGATTCCCGATAGCCAGGCGGCTAAGCGCCAGCCACGTACGATGCGCATGTGGTTGCTGATGCGCAAGGTTAAAAAACAGCAGCAAAATGAGGAATAACAATACAGACTGCGGCGCTGGAGCATGGCTTTGGCGCCGTAACTTCTTAGTTCTGCATGTGACCTCCGCAACCGCAGGAGAAATCATCATGCTATTACGCTTTGTTTTCACCACCTCGATTCTCTGTCTACTGAGCCTGGCCGCGGTGCAGCACGCCATTAACCTCACATCCATAGCCGGTTCAACTGTTATTTTTTTAACCGCAACGTCTGCGTTTCGTTCTGACGAGGATAATTATCATAATGAAAAACGTAATTACCGTATGCCCATACTGCGCCGCCGGCTGTAAGCTCAGACTGGTCACCGAAGGGGAAAAAATTCTCCGTGCCGAAGCGGCAATGGGCAAAAATAACCAGGGCACCCTGTGCCTGAAAGGCTATTACGGCTGGGATTTTATTAACGACACAAAAATCCTTACCCCGCGCCTGAAAAGCCCGATGATCCGTCGCCAGCGCGGCGGTAAGCTGGAATCCGTCTCCTGGGGCGAAGCGCTCGATTATGTCGCCACCCGCCTCAGTGCTATTAAAGAAAAGTATGGTCCGGACGCGATTCAGACCACCGGCTCATCTCGCGGAACGGGTAACGAAACCAACTATGTGATGCAAAAATTCGCGCGCGCCGTTATTGGTACCAATAACGTTGACTGCTGCGCTCGCGTCTGACACGGCCCTTCGGTTGCAGGTCTGCACCAGTCGGTCGGTAACGGCGCCATGAGTAATGCCATCACCGAGATTGATCACACCGATCTCGTGTTTATTTTTGGCTACAACCCGGCGGATTCCCACCCTATCGTGGCGAACCACGTGATCAACGCCAAACGTAACGGAGCAAAAATCATCGTCTGCGATCCGCGTAAAATTGAAACTGCGCGCATCGCTGATATGCACATTGCGCTGAAAAACGGCTCGAACATCGCGCTGCTCAACGCCATTGGGCATGTCATTATTACTGAAGATCTTTACGACAGGCCCTTCGTCGCCGCTCGTTCAGAGGGCTTTGCGGAGTATCGCAAAATCGTTGCGGGCTATACGCCGGAGTCCGTGGAAGAGATTACCGGCGTCAGCGCACAGCAAATCCGCGAATGTGCCCGTATGTACGCGCAAGCCAAAACCGCCACCATCCTGTGGGGAATGGGCGTGACCCAGTTTTATCAGGGCGTTGAAACCGTACGTTCGCTAACCAGCCTGGCAATCCTGACTGGTAACCTGGGCAAACCAGGCGTCGGCGTTAACCCAGTGCGTGGGCAGAATAACGTGCAGGGCGCCTGCGATATGGGGGCGCTGCCGGACACTTACCCTGGCTATCAGTACGTTAAGTTTGCGGAAAACCGTGAGAAATTTGCCAGAGCCTGGGGCATTGACAGCCTGCCGGAACATGTAGGCTATCGCATCAGCGAGCTACCGCACCGTGCAGCAAAAGGTGAAGTGCGTGCCGCCTATATTATGGGTGAAGATCCGTTGCAGACCGATGCCGAGCTTTCTGCCGTGCGTCAGGCCTTCAACGATCTGGAACTGGTTATCGTCCAGGATATTTTCATGACCAAAACCGCGTCAGCGGCGGATGTCATCCTGCCATCCACCTCATGGGGCGAGCATGAAGGTGTGTATACCGCTGCGGATCGCGGCTTCCAGCGCTTCTTTAAAGCTGTAGAGCCGAAGTGGGATCTGAAAACCGACTGGCAGATTATCAGCGAAATTGCCACCCGAATGGGCTATCCCATGTACTACAACAATACCCAGGAGATTTGGGATGAGCTGCGGCATTTGTGCCCGAATTTCTACGGCGCCACCTATGAGAAAATGGGCGAGCTGGGGTATATCCAGTGGCCATGCCGCGAGGAATCTGAGGCAGACCAGGGGACCTCTTATCTGTTCAAAGAGAAGTTTTCAACGCCGAACGGGCTGGCACAGTTCTTCACCTGCGACTGGGTAGCGCCGTCAGATAAGCTCACTGATGAGTACCCGATGGTGCTCTGTACTGTCCGCGAGGTCGGCCACTATTCCAGCCGTTCGATGACCGGCAACTGCGCGGCGCTGGCCCGGCTTGCGGATGAACCGGGTTATGTGCAGATCAATATCGCCGATGCCGAACGTTTAGGCATTGAAGATGAAGCTCTGGTGTGGGTCAATTCGCGTAAGGGCCGCATTATCACCCGCGCGCAGGTCAGCAACCGACCAAACAAAGGGGCGGTGTATATGACCTATCAGTGGTGGATCGGGGCCTGTAACGAACTGGTGTCGGAAAACCTCAGTCCGATAACCAAAACGCCGGAATACAAGTATTGCGCTGTCAACGTTGAACGGATTGTCGATCAGAACACAGCCGAGCAGTATGTAATTGATGAGTACGATAAGCTGAAGGGCCGCCTGCGCGAGAGTACTATGGGTTAAGCCGCCCTGCGGCCGGGACTTATCCGGTCGCAGGCATCGGCGCTATTAACACGACAATCCTTTCAGGCTCGTTCTGGCAGAGATTTATAACGGGATAGTAACTGAAGATATTGCTGGGGAGTATCAACATCCCAAAGGATGCCGTTTTCCTGGAGGCTCAGGGTACGACTACCGTAGCGATTGATAATCGTTTTAAGGTTATCGTCGGGGCACGCATTGAGGATCTTATTAACTATTGATGACGGCAACAGAACCGGATGGCCCTTTCCATGCTCAAACACCGGGATCAGGCACTCCGCTGAGCGTTGCTGCCACAAAGCAGGATAAACCGCACTTCCGGGTACGGGCATATCCCCAAGCGCCAAAAAAAAATGCTCCCCTTTTATATGTTTCACACCCGCCTGAACCGATGAAAACATCCCTTCCTGATAGCGGTCATTATGCACCAGAATAATATCGGGATTGCTATGATAACGCTGGTGTAACTCGGCCCCTCTGAAGCCGGTAACTAAAATAATACGATCGCAGAATGACAGTGCATCGGTCATTGCGCTGTCCAGTACGGTTCCCTCTCCCCAGGGCAACATCATTTTCCAGTTACCCATTCGGGTTGACATGCCAGCGGCAAGAATCAAACATTCTTTGAAAGGCATAATTATTCCATAAGGAGAATAGCGATCCTGCCGGGAGCTTTCGCACCCGGCAGTGGGCTCATGCTTTCAGCACGGCTTTTATCGATTTGATGATCGGCTGATAGCCGGTGCAGCGACAGAGATTGCCCTCCAGAGCCTCAAGTATTTCTGCTTCAGAAGGCGACGGGTTTTGATCCAGCAGCGCTTTGGTACTCATCAGCACACCCGGCGTGCAGAAGCCGCACTGTACGCCGCCATGGCGCACAAAAGCATTCTGCAGTTTTTTGCCTATGACATCATGGTGCAACGCTTCAACGGTGGTGACTTCCGCCCCGTTGCACTGCACGGCCAGTAGCAGGCATGAACATACTGATTTGCCATCCAGAACCACCGTGCACGCCCCGCATTCACCAACAGAACAGCCCTCTTTGGTGCCGGTGAGTTTCAGGTCTTCACGCAAAAAATCCAGCAGTCGGGTGTTATCATTGACATCACGACTAATACGAATCCCGTTAACTTTCAGCTCAATACGACTCATTTTTTGTCTCCCCTGTTTTCTGCCAGAGCTTCCTGCATCATTTGACGGAACATATCTTCAAATACCGGCATTTTGTAAGGAGCAGACCAGCGTCCTCCTATCGCCTTATCCATCATTTCGTTTAATGTCTGTGCGGCAATAGCAATCCTCTGCTCATCCAGTATGAAACCTGTCAGGCATGCCTCCACCTCCGTAAGTCGCTGAGGTTTGCTAAACAGCGCCCCGTCCACCAGGCGGCAAAGGGCAAGCGTGCCGTCGGGCGCGAATGAGAACAGGCCCGTCAGGCTTTGACGTGTGATATTCAGCGCATTACGACGCCCCAGTTGCAGATACCGCTGCTGACATTTCTGGGACAGAGGGGCTGGCAGCATGATTCGGGCCACCATTTCGCCCGCTCGTAGCGCGGTGCGATAGCCGCCAGTAATGAAATCGTGAAGTGGCATGCAGCGAACGCTGCTGGCGCAACGCAGTTCTACTTCAGCATCGTAAATAATCAGTGGGGGAACGGAGTCTGCGCATGGAGCCGCGTTAACGATGTTACCACCCAGGGTTGCCCGATTACGTATCTGGAGAGAGCCGATAGTCTTACAAGCGGTGACCAGCAGAGGGTAGCGCTGCTTAATCAGAGGATGGCGCACCAAATCGGTAAAGCACACGCCTGAACCGATAACTACGCCGCCATTTAGCTCCTCAATCTGTTGGATTTCTTTAAGCCCTGCGATATCCACCAGCCTTAACTCGCCAGTTTGCATACGGGCCTGTACCAGAACATCGGTTCCGCCAGCGACAGGATGGCTGTTTTCCTCAGCAAGCATCAGCAATGCATCATCAAGGCTTGATGGGACTGACATTCGTAGCGAATTTAAGCGCGGGATCTGTTTATGCTCTACGGCTTCGCTCATCAGTTCACTTTGACGTTCCGGTTTCTTCAGGTTATATCCCAGACGAACCTGTTCCAGCGTCAGGGGGATCTGACGATTCCATTTATTCATAGCAAAACTGACGGCATTGTTTAGCCCCGCCGCCCCCAGCTCAAGCACCGGCTCTCCGAGAACTTTTGCCCCCAGCGGACCGGCATTATCGTAATTTTCAACCGCGATAATGCTAATTTCAGGCATATCTTTAATCGTTGGCAACAGATAGGTATCAAAGTTTTCTGATTTCACTATCCCTTGTTCCGTATTGAAATCTTCCAGCATGCCATAACCCACCATGCCCTGAAGCACGCCGCCATAAACCTGGCCTTCAAATCCGACGCGATTGATAACTTTACCGACATCATGAGCGGCAACAACGTGATTAATGGTGATTTTTCCGGTGCGGGTATCAACAGCGATATCGGCAATCTGGCAGCCATAAACCCAGGTAAAATAGGGGCTGCCGCAACCTTTCTCTTCGTCCCAGTGAATAGGAGGTGCAACGTGCCAGCCGTATGAAGAGAGGTTAGCACCGGTAGCCCTGGTCAAATCCACCACCTGCTGGAAAGACAATGCCTTTTCAGGGTGATGTTTATTAAATACTTTCCCGTCTCGCCAGACCAGATCGTCAATACCAGCAGCGTCAAGCCGTTGGCTGATGGCATCAGCCATACGTTTCTTAATTTTGTTGGCGGCGCTGAGGATGGCCTGTCCCCCCATTAGCGTGCCACGAGACGCAACGGTAGAGCCACCATCGGCTATCATCGCCGTAGCGGGTTCGGTAAACAGCACTCGTTCCAGCCCGATGCCGAAGACTTCAGCGGCGATCATTGACATGGTGGTTTGCAGACCCTGACCGTTTTCTGAAACGGAAGTGGAGATATTGATACTGCCGTCGGCATTGACCTGTATCAACGCCGAGGAAGCATCCAGACCTTCTGCTCCCAGCGAACAGCCGCGATGGCTGAGCGCCAGCCCAATACCGTAGCGGACCGGGCCGCCCTGCGCATTAAGCCTGCTGTAACGTTCACGTTTAGCGACGAAATCCGCTTTCGCCATCGCTTTCTCCAGCACTTCCTGAGCAGAGACGGTATGGTTATCAAACACCTGGCCTGCCATGCTGGTATCCCCTTGCCTGAGGACGTTGCGCATACGCAGCTCGATCGGCGAAAGCCCAAGCGCTTCCGCCACCTCATCCATCAGGGATTCATTGGCAAAAATGACCTGCGGGGCGCCGTATCCACGGTAGGCAGAGGTGTAGTTGTTGTTGGTGTAAACGCCCGTAATATCAACACGAACGTTAGGAATATTATAGGGCCCTGCGGCCTGTACCGAGCTACGCCAGGTGACAAACATCGTTTGACCGGAATAACTGCCGCCGTCGGCAATAATATCGATCTTAATGGCCTGAATACGTGCGTCATTATCCAGGCCAATCTTATATTTCATTTTATAAGGGTGGCGTTTATAGCTCTCCCGCATTGACTGTTCGCGGTTATAGGAAATTTTGACGGGGCGATCGGTAAGATGCGTCAGTAGCGCAGCGCGGCATGCAAGGTTATCAATAATATCGTCTTTACCGCCAAATGACCCGCCGAGAATGGAACGTTTTATGTTAACGCGAGCCTGTGGCAGCGCCAGATATTGGGCGACAACGCCGCGCGTGCGGTGAGCGTTCTGGATTGAACCGGCGATGGTCATGACCTGCTCATTGCTATCAACATAAGCCGTAACAGATTCAGGTTCGATATAGCCATGCTCCTGAAATCCTACTTCATACTCACGTTCAAAAATATGCGTCGAGGCGGCAAAGCCTGCATCGATATCGCCTTTCACCGTGTGGTGGTGATTAATAATATTACTGTCCAGTTCGCTGTGGATCAGTCTGGCTCCGGGCTTCATCGCCTCTTCTGGTGAAGTAATCGGCTGCCAGGGGGTGTAATTAATTTTGATCTTATCAACCGCCAGACAGGCTGCTTCGTAGGTTTCTGCAGCCACCACGGCAACAACATCACCACGATATGCAATTTCATCTTTAATAATCGGCGGATAATCGGGAATAATAGCGCCAAGACTTTTTTGGCCGGGAACGTCATGCCATGTGGCGATACGTACCACGCCCGGCACATTCTCCGCTTCAGAAAAATCCACAGAATCAATGCGTCCGGCAGGGATATCCACAAAACGACAGGCACCGTACAGCATGTTCGTCATTTTTATATCATCGCCGTAAATGGCTTTACCGTTAACCTTGTTCTGACCGTCAACACGCGCCACTTCATTGCCAACCAGCGTAGTGGTCATACTTATCTCCATTTTCAGGGTGTTATTCCGTTACATTCGTCAGGAATCGTTTTTGCTTACTACCCCAAAATTAAGCAACGGCCATGCCAGCTTAAATACGCAAGGTATTTAACGGCAACATCTGTGATGTCCATTCAATTTATAAACAGATAACGTCATTTAGCGAATGAAAAAGGGAAAGCTATTTATCGCTAGTGCTGCAAAATCCTTATCAAGGAGAGAGCAATTATCATAATGATAGCAATGCCGGGTCGAGAGCCCGTCTCTTATTCGCGGACACGGCAAAATAGCCATCTGGATGGCGCCTGTCATGAGGGCTTCGAGAGCCCTCGCGGTGAGGAGAAGTGAATTATGCTACCGCTACGCTAAATGCAATATCAATGTTTCCCGAATGAATGAAAAAAAACTATACAACAGGGTGAGAAATAAAGTTTTTTTTCATATTACCCTTCGTCAACGCTAAATTTTTCTCCCTTCTATACGTTCAGAATATTTAACGTCTATCTTTACTAAAGTAGGTAAGCTTGCTTACAGGAGAAAGCCATGTTTCTTAATTATTTTGCGCTCGGCGTACTCATCGTTGTGTTCCTGGTAATTTTTTACGGGATCATTATTCTGCATGATATTCCTTATCTTATTGCAAAATCTCGTAATCATCCGCATGCCGACGCCATTCATGTCGCCGGCTGGGTGAGTTTGTTTACTCTTCATGTTATCTGGCCGTTTTTATGGATTTGGGCGACGCTATATCGCCCCGAACGCGGCTGGGGTATGCAGGGGCAGGATGAAACTTTAGCCCGGCTGCAGCAGCGAGTGACGGAGCTGGAGCAACAATTGGGCGAGATAAAAACGCCACCACTGGAGTAATATCATGGACTTACTCATTATCCTGACCTACGTCGCTTTTGCCTGGGCTATATTTAAAATATTTCGCATACCGGTAAATAAATGGACAGTCCCTACCGCCGCCCTGGGGGGTGTATTTTTAATTAGCGCCCTAATTTTATTAATGAACTATAATCATCCCTATACCTTTCAGGCCCAAAAAGCGGTGATAACAATTCCAATTACGCCCCAGGTCACCGGCATAGTCAGTGAAGTAATTGAAAAACAAAATGTGCTAATAAAAAAAGGTGAAATACTCTTTAAATTAGATCCCGTCCGCTACCAGGCGCGGGTGAAAAGGCTGCAGGCGGATTTAGTCACTACCATACATAACAATCAGGCACTAAAGGGGCAGTTAGATGAGGCCGTTGCCAACACATCCCGGGTTTCTGCGGAACGAGACAGATTATATAAAGATTATCAACGCTATCTGAGAGGAAGCAGAGCGGCGGTCAATCCCTTTTCCGAAAGCGATATTGATAACGCCAGGCAAAATTACCTGGCACAGGATGCGATGGTTCAGGCATCGGTTGCAGAGCAGTCACAAATTAAAAGCCAGCTGGAAAGTGTGCTTAACGGTGAACAATCGCAGATTGTCAGCCTGAGGGCGCAACTGGCCGAAGCCAATTACAACCTTGAACAAACTGTTATTCGCGCACCCAGCAACGGATACGTGACGCAGGTATTGATTCGCCCGGGCACCTATGCGGCGGCGCTCCCCCTGCGCCCGGTAATGGTGTTTATACCCGAGCAAAAGCGGCAGATTATCGCCCAGTTCAGGCAAAATTCACTGTTGCGCCTGGAGGCAGGAGATGAGGCTGAGGTGGTATTTAATGCGTTACCCGGCCAGGTTTTCTCGGGCAAGCTGACGCGGATCCTGCCTGTTGTACCCGGCGGGGCATACCAGGCACAGGGAACGTTGCAGTCGCTGAACATTGTGCCCGGCAGTGACGGTGTGCTTGCCGTTATAGAGCTCGCCCCTAATGCCGACGTTGACGCCCTCCCGGACGGCATTTTTGCCCAGGTGGCCATTTATTCAGACCATTTCACCCATGTCTCCGTGATGCGTAAGGTACTGCTGCGCATGACCAGTTGGATGCATTACCTGTACTTAGACCATTAGTGATTACACGCTGTTTTCCACAGAAGCACTTCCAACCAATCGTATAAGGAATACTCTATGAAAACTGTCATTCTCGGCCTTGTCGCAGGCACCTTTGCTTTCAGTGCATTTGCAGCAGATATGATGCCAAAAACAGAATTTGAGAAGGTGAAGGATCAATACGAAAAAGTAGGCAGCATTTCTACCTCGGGTGAAACATCGCAGGCGGACGCTAAAGAAGAGCTCTCTAAAAAGGCAGATGAAAAAGGGGGCGATATCTTCGTTCTGACATCCGGTAACACGGACAATAAAATCCACGGCACGGCAGACGTATACAAGAAAAAATAGTCCGGATGATGCATAAAGGACCTTGCCCGTGTTAAAGGTTCTTTATTGCAATCAGGCGCATAGCCGTATGGTACAAGGGCCCGCTTAATGAAAATCAGGCGGGCTTTTATCTAAAAAGCTCGCGACTTGTCAGAGCTTCCCAAAAATACCTTCGCCACATTACGTGGTGCTTCTGCATAATGATGGAACTCTACAGGCCTGTTTTTTATTAGTCATATCAATAGCATATTCACATATTTCAGTAATCAGTTGTGTAGGTCCTTACGTGCTGAACTCTTATGATAAATATTGTTCCGGTTTATTTCAGGCCATCAGATTTTCCCCATGGATGGCATAAGCTCTACTAAAACAAAAATCAATTCAGTTTGCTAAAAAATTCAAACGCAGGTGCAGGTGCAGGTGCACTACACAAAATTAAACAAGTACATTTAACCTGGCAGTGGTTAGGATGAAAATTTTCGTTCCTCAGTTTGTATCATTTCAGTAGAGCGCTGATAGATAAGCTCAATATTAAACTCAAACTCTGCACAGCATATTCCTGCATCGAATATAGTCTCTTTTAGCCATTGAATTTCATCATAGACAAGCTTGTCAAAAAGTTTCTTTTTCTGTGCGTTGGATAGCCAGTTCTTTAAAAAATTTATCCCCTGTTTACCATCAGAAGATGGAAGATTATATTTCCTGATCTTAATGGCCAGCAGGAAACAGTAATAAAAATGATTCAGGATGATAAGTTCATTTAACGGTTTCATTTACCCTCCATGTGCCGGACATGAGTGGTGATGAGAAATACCATCTTCCGCAGAATAATCAGGATAGATGATTGACGTTGATAAGCACCTTAACAAAAAACGTTTCCCGGTTAAAAAGCGCAGGCAACACAGATGGTACATCCTTCAGCAGCACTCTTTTTGTGATTAACGGCGAGACATCAATTTGCCCGGTACTAAGATAATGAATAGACGTTTGCCACTCTTTTCCGGGGAACGGCGCGGAGATGGAATTCCAGGAGCCAATCACTTTCAGTTCATTACGAACGATTTTTTCAAAATTCAGCCTTGGCAAAGCCACGTCACCGTAAGGAATGCCAAGGAGTACAACTGAGCCCCCTTTCGCGGCCAGTAGCAACGCTGAGGCTATCCCGACGGCATTTCCGGAAGATTCGATAACAATATCGACACCGACGCTCCCGGTCTTTTCTTGAAATCTGTTGAAGTGGTTATCATCTTTTACGCAGAAAGTGTCAGTGGCCCCGGTTTTCGCTGCGATGGCGAGCTTGCCTTTATCAGTATCAAAAGCAAACACCTCTCCGGCCCCGCAGATTTTCGCCCACTGTACGGCGAGCAGACCGATAGTGCCGCAACCGACAACCGCAACGCTACAGCCTGCTTTTATATCAACCTGACACATACCGTGAACCACCACGCTTGACGGTTCAATAAAGCTTGCTGTTGCAAAGTCCATCGCGTCAGGTAATTTGAGTACGTTATCAGCAGGCATCAGAATATACTCAGCAAAAGCCCCACTTTTGTGCCCGCCCAGCACCTTAAGATCCGTACATCGGGCGTAAACTCCTTGTTTGCAGTAATCACAGCGGAAACAGGGAAAACAGTTACAGGCAGTCACGCGGTCACCTTTGCCGATCGATGTTACCCCGCTCCCTGTACTGACAACCGTTCCTGAAAACTCATGCCCCCAGGTCAGCCCCGGCTTGTATGATCCTATTTTGCCAAAGCGTGAAATATCTGAACCGCAGATCCCGGCAGTGTGCACTTTGATAAGCACATCGTTTTCACTTTCGATTTCTGGCTTCCTTACCTCTTCATAACGTACATCCTGTATACCGTACAGATTTAGCGCTTTCATATTTACCTCGCTCATCGGTTTCAATTTTAAAGAAGCGGGAATGTGAAATAAAAAAGTCGCCCTCAGCAAGAGCGACAAATACACCTGCCATGTTGAGTTCTAATCCGGTGAATTAAAGATATCTGAAAGCCAATGCCAGCTTTCCATCGCCGTTCTTTCGAACGTTAAAGGCGTGACGGAAATATAGCCTTCAGATATCGCTCCAGCCTCACTGTATTCAGGAAATGCGGTGATGCCATGCTCCACCCGGATCCAGAAATAATTTTCACCATGCGGATCGGTAGTGGACGCTACCTGTAACCCTTTCACTTTACCAATCCCCTGACGCGTCGCTTTAATTCCCCTGATTTGTTCTGCTGGCAGGTCAGGGAAATTAATGCTCAGGCAACAATCTGTCGGCAGTTTCTGGCCGAGCAACTTATCCAGCACCGGCAGACAAAAGGCTTCAGCAATACGCCAGTTAACTGGATTTTCAGGTCGCTTATCCTGGCTTAGCGCTATTGACGGCACACCGAGCAGGATTCCCGTGATAGCGCCTCCCACGGTACCGGAAAGGACAGTTTCAAAGCCGATATTAGAGCCGTTGTTAATGCCTGACAGTAACAGCTGCGGGGGATGTTCTTTCATCAGCTGCCGCACAGCTACGGTGACACAGTCAGCAGGGGTACCGTGCACCGCAAATCGGTGTTCTCCGCGTTGCTCCACGCGAACGGGCTCCCTCAGGCTGACCGAGTTTGCCACACCGCTTTTATCTGTTGCCGGGGCAACAACCCAGACTTCATCTGCCAGAGTATCTGCGACATGTTCAAGCAATTTAATTCCCGGTGCGTCAATACCGTCATCATTAACCAGTAAGACCCGCCGCAACAATTTTTGAGCCATAGGATCGCCTCCCTGTTCAGGATTGATATCAATCAGTCGAAGGTAATTATTTCTCGGAAATAAAAAGAAATTACTCTTCTTTCTCCCCAAAACCGCTGGCAAACAATCCTTTTATTTCATCCATCAGAGCCTGCTCATCAGGCCCCTCACAGATTATGTCAATGCTGGATTTTCCTTTTACTCCAGCGCCCAGTACACTCATTAGCCCTTTAATAGCCGTTTCCTTTCCGTTATTCACCAACGTTACCGAAGACTCATATTTCTTCAGTGTTTTTACAAAGGTAGCGGCCGGACGTGCGTGCAGGCCCGTGCTGTTAACAACACGAATATTTTCTCGAATCATGATTTACTTCCAA
Source organism: Buttiauxella sp. (assembly GCA_032051265.1). Lineage (GTDB taxonomy): Bacteria > Pseudomonadota > Gammaproteobacteria > Enterobacterales > Enterobacteriaceae > Dryocola. The sequence goes on along the minus strand of DAMBYU010000001.1, from coordinate 575,131 downwards.
CTCTGCTAGCTGAATTTAAATTAAATAATTATCAGGATACGTGGTTCATCATTAATATTTTATTATAGACGTCCGCTTCAACGGCCGCTTTGGCACCTGACATTACTTTTGCCAGATTCGCTTCGTTATTATTATGGGTCCAGGCTTGGCCCACGGTGGTAATAAATGCTTTACGCAGATCGCTGGCAATATTCAGCTTAACTACATTATATTTCACAAAACTGCGGATGATATCTTCATCAATCCCGGAACCACCGTGAATAACCAGCGGACAAGGGCAGACTTCAGCAATCTGTTTCAGCAAAGGAATATCTATACGGGGGATGTCTTCCAGGCCGTGAACGTTACCTACAGAAATAGCAAGCATGCTACAACCGGTTTCTTCCACAAAACGGACAACTTGATTGACATCAGTTTTGCAATCCGCTTCGCTGACATGATCATCTTCTTTACCCAGGATGGCACCGAGTTCAGCCTCTACGGGCACGCCAAAAGATTTACAAAAGTCCACGGCTTCTTTAGTAAACGCAATATTCTCTTCATACGGCAGCTCCGCCCCGTCAATCATGACGGAGGTAAAACCTGCACGCACAGCCTGCTTAACATCATTCAGTTCTTTACCATGATCCAGATGAAGACTGACCGGCACATCCATGGTCGCGGCACGTTTTCTCACGATTTCATAGATATAGTCATAGCCTGATAGTTTCGCATTCGTTGGTGCAATCTGAATAAAGTTAGGTAACCCTGAACGCTCAATTGCGTCCAGGATAGAGATGGTTGTTTCCAGATTAGTAGTATTAAACGCCCCGGCCAGAACACGTTTTTCACGAATACGATCAAGCAAGATATTACCGTTTACTAATGGCATGATATTTACCTCTTTCTTCGTTGAAGTACAGTACCTAAATAATATTTATCTGATTTTAACCAGACATTTCCTAAATCAAATGGCATGTTGTTTTCAAGATAAACCAGTTGTTCCAGATGGAGAACAGGTGCATCTTCATTAACTTCAAGATAGTGGCCGCGCTCACTACCCACAATTTTTGCCGCGTAACGGCTTTCTGAATACTCTATTTTCTGTCCCGTCAGCGCTTCAACTGTCGGAAACAAATTCTGCTTATTAAAATCAACATCAACAATCCCCGGGCAAAGCGAAATATTGATTCTGTTTTCAATTAACATAACCCTTTCGCCATCCACGCTACGTACACGTTTGAGATAGAGAATGGGTGCACCCGGTTTTATTCGCAGCTTTTCCGCGACGCTTTTCGACGCGCTTTCTGTATAAGATGTAATGACCTCAGTCGTAAACGATAAATGCTGGCTTTCGAGCGATTCAGCGAAAGACAGTAAGCCCTCACCCAGAGCATAAGAAATATTCTCTTTTTTAACGAAGGTTCCCTTTCCCTGAACCTGGACTAACAGCCCTTCATTCACCAGCATGGTGACGCCTTTTTTTACCGTTCCACGGCTGACACGCAGTATTTCCATGATCTGATTTTCAGAGGGAATACGGTCACCCTTGCCCAGTTCGCCTTTATAGATATTTTCGCGGATCCATTCAGACACCTGTAGATATAAGGGAACTTCTGAATCTTTCAGTACGGTGCTCATGTTGCGCTTCTCCTGTGTAGATCGTCTGTATACAAGTATGAACAAGTTACGATAATACAGAGTTTTTTGTCATTTAACTATATGATCAACTTCACAGTTTCAGCCCAATCCGCTGATGTTCGTATTACAAATCGTTTCGTCTGCCAAAAGAACCCCCGCGCTCCCTCAGGCTATGGGGGCCTTCCTGACTATGCGTCAGCTTTAATAATGACTTTCAGCACATCGTTCTCTGGATTTGACGCAAATTCAATGGCTTCTCCGATGCGGGAAAGAGGCCATGTATGAGTGATCATATCCTTCGTGTTGATTTTGTCTTTTTCAACAATCTCAATCGCTTCTTTCATTTCGTATGGCGTGAGTGAGTAAGTACCGACGATGGAGATTTCATCCCGGAACAGACGACCAGCATCAATTTCCACGAGCGGTTTTTTGTCAAACGGCGAGAACACGACAACCCGCCCACCGCGACGTACAACGTTCACCGCCTGTGAAACCAGTGACGATACGCCAGCCGCAATAATCACCACATCAGGTCCTTTACCTTGGGTGATTTCCGCCACACGCGTTTCCAGATCTTCATTTGCAGGATCAATCGCATGGGTAATACCGACCTTCAACGCCAGTTCACGTTTGAAGCGGGAGAGATCGGAAACGATAACAGTCGATGCACCTTTCAACGCAGCCAGCTGTGCGCTGACCAGCCCAATCGTGCCGGAACCCAGCACCAGCACCGTGTCTTTTGCATGAATATTGGCTGATTTCAGGCCATGTAAACAGCAGGCAACGGGTTCAATCATTGCTGCACGATCCCAGTCGAGACCGTCAATAATCCGGTGCGTAAGATGTTCAACGTGCAGTCGCGGAACACGAATAAATTCACTAAACCCGCCAGGTTCAAGGTTGGTTTTTTTGAACTGGTCGCATAAGGTAAAGAAACCTCTGTCACAGTAGTGACAGTTAAAACAAGGAACGTGTATTGCCGTCACTACGCGTTCACCCACCCGATAACGGGTAACCTCTTTACCGACCTTTACTACTTCCCCGGACACTTCGTGCCCGAGAATAATCGGCCCAGTCACAGTCTGGTGCTGTGCTTTGTGAATGTCGGTCCCGCACAAGCCGCAAGAGTGCATCTTAATCAGCATATCGCCGTCACCAATTTCAGGCACATCGATATCTTCATAACGAATATCATTTTTGCTGTAATAAACGCTGGCTTTCATTAGTTAACTCCATAACAAAGACGCTCAGTAAGCATCTTGGATTCATAAAGCGGCTTATACACCTGAGTGTAAATCTGCTGATAATGCGCTACCGCATCATTCTCTGGCAGGTAACGTTTCATCTGTTCTTCAGTCGTGCCCGGGAGATATTCCACATCCACACCGACAGCTTTTGCTGCTAACATAGCCGCTCCCTTGCTCACGGCTTCATCCACATTACAGGCCACAATTTCTCGGTTAAGAATGTTTGCCTTAAGCTGAAGCCAGTAGGGATTTTTACAGGCAGCACCTATCACATTGACGACGGGATATTGTCGTCCCGTCAGCGTTTCATATAAATCCAGCAAGTTTTTTAGCTCAAAACATAGCCCCTGGAAAACGAAACGCAGCACATCTTCAGGACGCGATTTGTCATCCAACCCATAAATCAGTGCCCGGGACCAGGTATTCCTTTCCGGTGGCCCGCTGCCACGCAGATGCGGAATAAAAATGCCGTCCAGAGTCCCGGCCACAACCAGATCCTGCTCGTTGCGTAGGGTATCCACCATTCTCAGGAAAGCAGGCATATCGAGTTCAAACAGATTTCTGAACCATTCAATGGCGTAACCTGCTGACGGCAATGAGGCATACAGGGAATGCAGACCCGGGAGTACATGTACACCGTTTGAAACCCGTGCACGGAAAAAACTCCCGGTATTATTGACAGCCTCGGTCACCACCAGTAAACCTTCTGTTGTCCCTGTAGAGTTAAGGATCTGGTCTTCGTGGTTTAGTCCCACGGCAACAGAACCGCACATATGATCATGGCCGGCAATAGCAACCTGTGTGTCAGTAGATAAACCTGTAAGGGCTGAAATCTCTGATGTCACGTTTCCAATTGCCACTCCAGCCTGAACCAGAGGGCTGAATAAAGAGGGAGATAACTCCGCAGCATTCAAAATCTTTTCATCCCAAGCTGACTCAGCAATATTTAATGCCATAGTTCGTGATGCAAGAGAGTATTCAGAGCGCTTTACTCCTGATAATGCAAATGCAACATATTCAGCCAAGCAGAGCCATTTTTTCCCCTTTCTGGCATCGGTAATATTGTCTTGTAACCATTTGATCTTGTTAATGCTGTAATTTGAATGTGCCGGAATACCGGTTATTTCATAGAGATGTTTAATATCCATAGCAGAGAGAATATTTTCCAACTGCTTTTTCGGTCGTGTATCGTACCAGGTTAATGTGGGTCCAACAATATTGTCATTTTCATCAAGCAGAACTCCCGCCTCCCCCACACTGGCTACAGCTACTGCACTTATTTTTAGTTTATCATTCAGGGAGTTTGTTATCTTTTTAAGGCCATAAAGTACACCATCTAAAATAAGGTGAACATCAAAATCAGTATTTTTCTCTTCCACAATTTTCGGCGTTCTAAAACTATACTGATTAACTAATTCTAAAGAAGGGATTTGGAACAAACACACCTTACAATTTGTCGTGCCAATATCGATTCCGATCGTATACATCACTCTCCCCTTCTGTTTGCAAGGGACTTCGTTTGTTTTTATTCTGAAGCAGAGTTCTTCTGCTTCAGAATAGACTGGATTATTTAGTTACCGGAATATTATCCGCAGATGCCTCATTACTTTCTGTCGCTTCTTCTGCCTGCAATTGCTTTTTAGTTACACGATATAACCAGAGGCACAACAGGAAAATGACAGGAATAAGAGCCAGAGCAATGCCATTGCCTTCAAAGACTTTCACTGCCCAGAAACGATATGGATTACCGCCATCGAGGAGACTTGAAATCTCACCGTCAGTTTTCAGCGGGAAATTCATATCCCTGGCAATCTTGGTCAGGATTGGTGCGGCCGCAGATGCCACATACAGATTTACCGCCAGGCATGGGATACCGATAATGAATGCCCTGACAATATTCCCGCGACAGGCCAGTACGACCATCGAAATGGGTACCCAGATGTTCGCCAGGTCACCTAACGGCAGCAATCTGTTGCCCGGTAGAACCACCGCCAGCAGGACACCTACCGGGATGAGCAGCAGAGCGGTCGAAAGTACGGACGGATGACCCACAGCCACAGCGATGTCAAGACCAATATACAGGTCGTGGCGGTCAGGGTAACGCTTCTTCAGGAAGCTACGAACGGCATCAGACAGAGGCAACAGCCCTTCCATCAGCAGCTTAACCATGCGAGGCATAATCAGCATGACCGCACCGAGGCTCATCGCCAGGTTCAATACACCTTTGACGTCGTATTCTGCCAGCAGACCAATACCGGCCCCTAAAATCACCCCTAACATCATCGGCTCGCCGAAGACACCGAAGCGTTTCTGGATCTGATCCGGATCGGCATTCAGTTTGTTAATGCCCGGGATTTTATCGAGCACCATATTCCCCAGAACGCCAATCGGGAAAAAGATAACCGCAGAAAGCGTTGGCAGTGAAATGCCCGGCAGGTTGAAATACTTCTGGATCATCGGGGCACACCAGTCAGCCATCACAAAGGTGATAGCGGCCGTGACGCCGGCAATTAGAAGTCCGAAGAAAAAGTTTCCGGTTACCCCATAGACCATGGCGCCAACCATGGAAAAATGCCAGAAGTTCCAGACATCGATGTCAACCGTTTTGGTCCAGTTCAGAGTGAGCATCAGTACGTTAATACCAATGGTCATTGGGACCACGAACGGCGCAACTTGTGAAGCCCAGGCGATCGCTGCCAGGGGCGTCCAGCCCAGATCGACAACCGGTAAATCAATGCCGGTATGACTGACCATCTCTTTTGCTGCGGGACCAAGGGTATCAACAAGCAAGCCGAAGACCAGAAAAATACCGATAAACCCCATGCCGATTGTCAGCGCCGAGCGCAATGCCCGGCTAAAACCAGTCTGAAGACAGATCGCCATAATAAAAATGATTATCGGCAACATGATCGTCGGCCCGAGACCCAGAATGAACTGGACGGCGGAAAATACTTTATCCATCACGCTCACCTTTATTGTTTAAGGATGGCTACGATTTTTTCCAGCAATTCTTCTTCACCGAAACCGGTCAGAAGGGGAAGGCCATTCAGAACTGGCGTCTTCAGTTCAGTTTTAACCGCTGAGGTCACAATAATTAAATCAGCCATACCGTCCTGTTTGCTGATGGTGCCGATGTTTGATTGGATCGGTTCAACATTAATCCCCTGGCTCTTGCAATACTGAACGACTTTTTCGGTTGCAACCGCAGAAGTAGCAATACCGCTGGTACAGGCGAAGATAATTTTCTTGTTCATTTCAGACTCCAATATAGTAATAAGTATAACGAGGTAATAAGAACAGATAGTTAAGACAGCTTAATAAAGGCTTTCTGCCAAAATCTTTATGACGTCATCCTTAGATTTCGCCCAAAGTATTTTGTCCATTTCATTGCTGCGTTGAAAAAGCGAAATAAGCTTCATCAGGAAATCGAGGTGCGCATCCTTTTCCTTCAGAAGTAAAAAGAAAATAACATTGACCTTCATGGTACTGTCTGGATCTTCCGCCTGATTAAAGACGATTCCTTCAGGACAGGTGACAACGACAAGTTTTTCTTCCCGAACGTGCTCCACATCGACATGTGGGATGGCAACCCCCATTTTTTCGAGCTGCATTGCCGTGGGATGATTTTCTTCACGGGCAACTAGCGCATCAGGGTAACTTGGTTCGACATAGTTTTTGGCGAGTAGCAAGTTGCTGACGGTTCTGAATACTGTATTTCTGTCCAGAGGAGCTTCATTCAGTAAAATGAGTTCTGGTTCAAGCTTGGAATTCAAAGACATAACTATTGGCCTCGTGATCTCTGTCGATGTTTCGGTGTGCAAACAAGTGACAGGTATACTTGTCTATGTACAACTATGTTCAACTTGTCTAAAAGTTACTCCCGGCTGCATATATAAGGCAACCTGGACCGTTGATATTTGTGTTTCAGTTCACAAAAAATTTCCATTTTTTTTCATTTTCTATCAGCTGACATTTACTATCGCATTGATTTTATTTAATAAAATAAAAAATAGCGTTTTCAATGCGTTACTATAAACTCAACCTATTAATTCCTTTCAGATTGTTGTAAGGGAACGAACGTCTCCGTAACCATATGTTGCTGCACTGTATCAAAACGCACCGCAAGCCGTTTGCACGGCGATTTCCGATGCTTTCCGAGGTTAACTATGAATATTCGGGGAGTAGCGCGCTGAGCTGAAATGGGGTCGATCTCGGATGGGCGTGAAAGCGTAAAAAGGTTATTTAACCCTACGGAAGGTACGTTTCACCCTTCCATCAGCAACCTTTAGCCTGTCTGCGAAACATGGATATCCCTGGGAACGAATTAGAACAAAACCCCAAAAACAATACACGACGCAGCACATTCATATATTAACAGCCCTTCCCCGCCCCTTTCTCCATAGGAAATATAGCGAGAACGCATCCATACTGAAGCTATAGCAGCATATAACCTTATTATTCACTGAACTATAAGGAGGGATATGCAATACGTACAAAACACGCAAAACCAGTCACAAAAAGAGTTTGATTTTGTTGCGTTCAGTCTGGCCCAGATGAATTCACAGGGCCGGAAAATGAATATGGAACAGGTGACCGGCAGCATGGACGATCTTTGTAAAACCCGGTTTCTGGAAAGTTATCAGTACTATTTAACTCGTTTCGTTGAAAAGTAACAGGTAGTTAAAAAGCCGGGTTCGCTGACCCGGCTTTTTTGTATCCATGTTAACCCGTTGATTCAGTACTGAACGGATGTAACCCCACGCTGGATGGCTCTATAGAAAGGCGCTCTGTCGCTGGCATATTACCTCTGTCAACCGCGGCCCTCTGACCTACACTTTTAGCGATAAGTATCATCAGGCAACTCAGTGCAGAGGACATTATGGTATCACTACCTTTTACCCGCTCACTGCGGTTTACGACCGGCACCGAACTGGAGCTTCAGCTGATAGACAGGAGCGATGCCAGGCTGGTGGACAAAGCGGATGTTGTGCTGGCTGATATGGAAAACAGCCAGCATATAAAGCATGAGCTAACCAAGTCGATGATCGAAGTAAACAGCTCGGTACACACATCGGTGCTGGAGATGCATGTCGAATTATCCCTTTTAGCGCGTAACGTCCGGGAGGTCGCCTGCATACACGGGTGCGATATCACAGGCGGCGGCCGTCACCTGGACGGCGACTGGCGGGAGCAGGTGATAAGCGATTTACAGCGTCATCAAAACCTTGCTGAACGCTATGGCTATATCACTAAAATGGCCTGCGTGTTCGGCCAACATATTCATATTGGCGTGCAGAATGGGGATGAAGCTATCTATCTGTGCCATGCGCTCATTCCTTATCTGCCTCATCTGGTAGCGTTAAGCGCCTCATCGCCGTGGCTGGACGGCGTGGATACCTCCTTTTCAAGCTCCCGTTTTACCGGACAGAACGCCTTTCTGAACAGTGAACTGATTGAAAATATCTACAGCTGGGATGAATTTATCCTGTTTTATAATGAAATGGTTGATATCGGGATAATTAAAAGCATCAAGGATATTTACTGGTATGTCAGGCCACAGCCAGCTTTAGGCACCATTGAGATCAGAATATGCGATATGCCGCTGACTATTTTTCACGCTGCGATGTTAACAGGCTACAGCAAAATACTGGCACAATATCTGTTGGCGAACCGGGTAAATATCGTTAAAAAACATCATGCCGTTGAGAAATATAATATATTCAACGCCCGCCGCGATGGGTTGCAGGCCGGTTATGTCAGCACATCTAATAATCAACGGCAGCCGCTGGCCAGCCACATATTGCACAGCGTAGAAAAGCTATCGTCGTTTACCTACGGCGATGAAGATAATTATGTTTTGCGCTATATTGCGAGATATGTAAAGAAAGGCGTCAACGACTCGGACAGAATACGCCATATGATCAAGCGCGCAATGGATTTAAATACCGTAATGGAAAGAATGCGAAAAATGCTCTTATCCGCGCCAAAGCATTACAAGAAATAACCTTTGTAAGAGGGCCAAATCCAGTTATTTGGCCCTCTTCGCTTTAACGTAATATATAAACGCTTAAGTTTTCAAAATAACTATTTGCTGCGGCTCGCAATAATTACCTCCGCCACATTACGCGGCGCTTCCGCATAATGATGGAACTCCATGTTGTAGGTTGCGCGGCCCTGGGACATGGAGCGCAACGTGGTGGAGTAGCCAAACATCTCCGACAGCGGCACGTCGGCGCGAATGATATGGCTGCCCAGCCTTTCGTCCATGCCCTGCACCATGCCGCGCCTGGAGGAGAGATCCCCCATCACGTTACCGGCGTACTCTTCCGGCGTTTCCACCTCTACGTGCATAACGGGCTCCAGAATAACCGGGTCGGCCCGGCGTGCGCCCTCCTTGAAGCCAAAAATCGCCGCCATTCTGAAGGCCATTTCCGAGGAGTCCACATCGTGATATGAGCCAAAAGTCAGCGTTACTTTGACATCCACGACCGGATAGCCCGCCAGCACGCCGCTGTTCAGCGCTTCACGAACGCCTTTCTCAACGGAAGGGATAAATTCACGCGGCACCACGCCGCCTTTGGTTGCATCTTCGAATGCGAAGCCTTTGCCCGCTTCAAGCGGCTCAATTGTTAACACGACATGGCCATACTGACCTTTACCGCCCGACTGACGGACAAATTTCCCTTCCACTTCTTTCACCGTTTTGCGCAGGGTTTCGCGATAGGTAACCTGTGGTCGCCCGATATTCGCCTCTACGCCAAACTCGCGCTTCATACGATCGACAATAATTTCCAGATGCAGCTCGCCCATGCCGGAAATAATAGTCTGTCCGGACTCTTCGTCGGTGTGTAAGCGGAACGACGGATCCTCTGCGGCCAGCCGTTGCAGAGCAATGCCCATTCTTTCCTGATCCGCCTTAGTCTTCGGCTCAATCGCCAGCGAAATCACCGGCTCCGGAAACTCCATACGTTCCAGTGAAACCACGGCAGTTGGATCGCAAAGCGTATCACCTGTAGTGACATCTTTTAGCCCCACGCAGGCGGCAATATCACCGGCACGCAGCTCATCCACCTCATGGCGATCGTTGGCATGCATCTGCACAATGCGCCCGATACGCTCTTTCTTACCCTTCACCGGGTTGTAAACCGAGTCGCCTTTTTTTAGCACGCCGGAGTAAACGCGAATAAACGTCAGTTGCCCGACGTAAGGGTCGGTCATCAGTTTAAATGCCAGCGCGGAGAACGGCTCCCGGTCGTCGGGATGTCGTTCAACCGTTGCTCCTTTCTCATCCACCCCCTGAATAGAAGGTACATCAAGCGGAGACGGCATCAGTTCCACTATGGCGTCAAGCATGCGCTGCACGCCTTTATTCTTAAAGGCGCTGCCGCAGAGCATCGGCTGAATTTCACCAGCAACGGTACGCGCGCGCAGCCCTGCGATGATTTCCTCTTCGCTCAGCTCGCCTGTTTCCAGATACTTATCCATCAGCGTTTCGGTGGCTTCCGCCGCCGCCGAAATCATCTTCTCACGCCATTTTTGCGCGGTTGATAGCAGCTCCTCCGGCACGGGTGTGTAGTTAAACGTCATCCCCTGCGTTGCGTCGTCCCACAAAATAGCGCGCATTTTGACGAGGTCTACCACGCCGGTGAAATGATCTTCCGCGCCGATGGGGATAACAATCGGCACAGGATTAGCTTTCAACCGGTCAATCATCATCTGCACCACGCGGAAGAAATCCGCTCCCTGGCGATCCATCTTATTGACGAAAGCCAGGCGCGGCACATGGTACTTATTGGCCTGCCGCCACACGGTTTCGGACTGCGGCTGAACGCCGCCCACGGAGTCGTATACCATCACCGCACCGTCGAGCACGCGCATGGAGCGCTCCACTTCTATCGTGAAATCGACGTGCCCTGGGGTATCGATAATATTGATCCGGTGCGGCTCAAAGTCGTGATCCATACCCGGCCAGAAACAGCTTACCGCCGCCGAGGTAATAGTGATCCCGCGCTCCTGCTCCTGCGCCATCCAGTCCGTCGTTGCTGCGCCATCGTGAACCTCGCCCAGTTTATGGCTCATGCCGGTATAAAACAGGATGCGCTCGGTGGTGGTCGTTTTACCGGCATCGATGTGGGCGGAAATACCAATGTTGCGATAGCGTTCGAGGGGGATGGGTCGGGGCATGATGCGTCCTTAGTCTCTTTGACTGTGGGCGGCAGGGATTGCCGCTGTTCGGTGCCGACCGGGCCATAATAGCAACGGCCAGCACAGGAAGAGTATGATCGCCAATCACCCCGAACGTGAATAAATCCGCCTGGAAAATATGCTTTTTGCGCTGGAGGTACTCGCGCTTATCTACCCTGGTTAAGCTCTCATTTATGTAGGGCGGCTAAGCGAAGCGCCATCCGTCAAAGATTTTTCTCTAATGCTAAATATTCTCAGCTTTTCGATACCGTGACGGCCAGATCTGCTCAGGGGCGATACCTAACTCATCGGCAATCAACCTTTCACCCTTCGGCCAGTGTCTGGTTAATGCATTTGCAAGCGTTGAAGAAGCTAGCCCGGCTTTCCTCGAAACAGCGGCCAGCGTCGTCCCTCTTTTTCGCATGCCAGCAATAATATCAGCGGGATGCCAGTCTTTATGTTCCATACTTCACTCCTCCATTATGTGATTTAAAACACCAATGTTCAGGAAGTCTAAACAACCACGATGTTAAGTAATGCTAAACACTAAGTCAATACTCATACTTAGTGATAAAATATGATTCCCTCTCGACTCAAAACTGCTCGTCTGCGTGCAAACCTAACCCAAGAAAAGTTAGGTGTTTTAGCTGGCATTGAAGAAGCTACCGCACGCTCACGTATCTCGCAGTATGAAAGCGGCGTGCATCGCCCAACGTTTGAAATGATGTGCGCCTTTGCAAAAGTACTCAACGTACCGGAAGGCTATTTTTATACTGTTGATGATGAGTTTGCGAAACGAATGTTAGAATTTTATTCTGAGTGGGTAACAAGCCCATGAATAATTTATTTTTTATTACCCCCTCCTGTTTCTTATTTGAAATCTGGAAAAATAACATTTAAAAAAATTGGTGTACTGGTAGATTAATTATTCAATTTTCAAATCACTCAATCCACAATACATATATAAAAAGAGATTAGCCATGGAAGAGTTAAAAGAATCATTTAAGCAGGCGGTATTTAAAAGGATAGACAGTCCCTTATTCGGATTTATAGCTCTGAGTTGGATATCCGCTAACTGGGATAATATCTTAACGTTAATATTAAGTAAGGAGCCTATTGAGAAAAGCATATATATTATAATGAATCAAGATGATAGTTATTATATTAATAGATTATTACTACCAGTCTTAGCAGGTTCTTTATTAGCTATAGCTTACCCCTATTTACAATTAGTTTTAGATGGTCTTCACAGCCAAGCAAGAAAAACAAGAAACAAAAAAAACACAGAGAGCATCATAGAAGAGTTACAGAATAAAATTGACATTTCAATAATTAAAGCTCAGGCAGACATGGCTGATGAAAGGGCAAAATCAAATGAACAAAACAACCATTTATTAAGTAATGAAATAAAGAAAACCGAAATAGAACAGGAAAAAGAAAAACAAACAAAAGCAAAACTTAACATCGATGAATTAGAAGCACAGTATGATTCTATAAAGAATGAAAATAATAAATTAATTAGCGACTCACTTGCCGTCGAAAAAAAATATAGCGAGAACATTATTAAATGTGGCCAAATAATCGAGTTGATTGAACAGTTTAATAAAATTGAAAACTCCCAAAGCCTTAACAAATTAAAAGCTGAACTTTCCAATATCATCAACGATGATAGCATTAGGAAAGCTAAAAACCTTATCCAATTAAATAACACCTTTGAAAGAGTCCAACAAAATCGCAATAAGCAAAGCCAAGAGCATGCAAAAAACAATAGAATTAACACTATTTCGTTTGATTACTCTACGAACAATGGCATTGTAAAAACACATGATAACGATATTGGTTTTTCGTTGCGCTTTAGTAAAGCGGACTCATCATCTCTTTATCTTTACACCCATGAGAAAATAAAAAGAATAGCCAGAGTTAAGAATCCCGTTCCAAATCAAGAACTATTCTGGAGTCACTATGACTCAACTTCAAATAATTACAGTATAAGAAAAGGTGAGGTTTTTCTTGCTGAAGATAAATCAGGCAGAACTTTAGTTGGAAAAATAAAAGATATCACAGATGATTCAAGAGGAAGTAATTTCGATAGCGTAACTTTTGAATACGTAATTTACGACAGTGATGAAAGCATTATTTCCATCTAAAAGAAATAGTCCTCAATGGAAAACACCATAAGTCGAAGTTTTTCTATTAGGAACAGGCGGAGCCACAGCCCGCCTTTATTTTATTTACTTTCAGGCAGCTCAATATTACTTTCGGCCAAAGATCCCATCTGGTTATGCATCGCGCAGGCGGCATCGACAATATGCATGGCTAACGCCGCGCCGCTGCCTTCGCCTAAGCGCATACCCATATGCAGATAGGGTTCCAGATCCAGATGCTTCAGGGCGAGCTGCGCGCCCTTCTCCGCCGATAAATGCGACGGGATAAGGTAGTCGCGCACGCCAGGCGCAATGCGGCAGGCCGCAAGCGCGGAGGCATAAGAGAGATAGCCATCCAGCACTACCGGCAAACCTGCCGCTGCCGCACCCAGCATGACGCCGCTCATGCCAACCAAATCAAACCCGCCGACTTTTGCCAGCACGTCGATACCGTCCTGCGCATCGGGCTGATTGACCTCCAGCGCCTGACGCACCACGGCGATCTTATGGCCGATTTTATCGGCTGGCAGATTCGCGCCCATTCCCACGGTATCGATGGGGTCGCTGTCGGTAAACACGCTGACCATCGCTGCCGCTGGCGTGGTATTGGCCATGCCCAGCTCGCCCACGCCAAACAGCCGCACGCCTTCTGCCGCTTTGGCGAGGGTGAGTTCTGCCGTTGCCAGAAGCAGCGCTTCCACCTGCTGGCGCGTCATCGCCGGGCCTTTGGCTATATTGCCGCTGCCGCGAGCCACCTTCATATTCAGCACGCCGGGCAGCGGATCGCTGTCAACGCCAACGTCTACAACCGTTACATCAGCTCCGGCGAGCGCGCCCAGCACACAGACGCCGGTATTGTGGCGCGTCATATTCATGGTCTGAATCGCAGTCACCACCTGCGGCGCAACCGCCACACCTTCAGCATAAACGCCGTGGTCAGCGCACATTACCAGAATCGCTTTGCGGCTCGTGTCCAGGCCATCTTTCAAACCCGGCATTCCCGCGAGCTGTACAGCGAGCGACTCCAGCCTCCCCAGGCTGCCCGGCGGCTTTAACAGACCGTCGATATGCCGCTGCGCGTTGTCCATTGCGTCAAGATCGGGCGGGGCAATTGCCGCCAGAAGAGTAGCCAGTGTTTGCATCGATTTATTCTCTGAATGGTTGGTCTGACGCTACAAAAGCGCCAGCAAAAAAATGACTTCGCCCAGTTCGATAGCCGCACCCAGCGTATCGCCGGTGTGCCCGCCAAGCGTGCGCTTCAGCGCCCAGGCCAGCGTCATAATAACAATGAGCGTTATCGCAAACGCAAACAGGCCCGCCGCCGGCACCAGCAGCACGGAAAGCAGCGCCCCGCCAGCAAGCGTTATCGCCGTTTGCTTCCCGTTTACCTTGCCGATAAACAGATTGCCCAGGCCGTTTTCCCGGGCGTATTTCTGACGATACATCAGCAGTACGCAGGCGGTACGTCCGGCGACAGAAGCCGCGGCCAGCACGGCAAGCATATTGTTGCCACGCAGGGATAATTCGCTGACCGCCAGCACTTTGGCAACGAGGACAAAAATCAGCGCCAGCCCGCCATGCGTGCCCAGACGGCTGTCGCGCATGATTTCCAGCATGCGTTCGCGGGTTCGGGCCGAAAACACGCCGTCGCAGGTGTCCGCCAGACCATCAAGATGAAAGCCGCCCGTCAACAACGCCAGCGCCAGAACGTAACCCAGCGCCGCCAGCGGCAGACCGCACCACGGCTGCAGCACAACGAAGACCAGCCCCGCAAGCGTCCCCAGCAGCAAGCCCACGAAAGGAAACGTGGTGATGCCGCGCACATACTGATCCGCTTCCAGCCCTTGCGACCAGCGGCCCGGCACCGGTAAACGGCTCATGAATTGCAGCGTGGAAAAGTACAAACGGAAGATCATTTTATTTTTACCCCAATTCCGGATACCACCAGCCAGACTTCCTGTGCTGCGAGCGCCAGGCGTTGATTCACGCGTCCGGCAATATCGCGAAAGTGTCGGGCCAGGCGATGCTCCGGCACGATGCCCATCCCTACTTCGTTGGTTACCAGGTACACCGGCGCCGGGCTCGCAGCACAGGCGGCCAGCAGTACGTCAATCTGCTGATTAACCTGCTGTTCAACGCGGACAAAATCCCACTCATCTTCAGACGTATCACCCGCCGCATCGAACATGATATTGGTGATGAGCGTAGTGATACATTCCAGCAGGATCGCCTCCTGCGGGTCGTTCGCCGCACCGATAATGCTGTTCAAATCGCGGTACTGTTCTACGGTGCGCCAGTGCGCCGGACGGGTGTCCCGGTGATGCTGAATGCGGTTCGCCATTTCCTCATCGACTATTTTCGCGGTGGCGATGTACAACACGCGTTCGCTTGAGGCAGCCAGCCGTTCCGCATGGCGACTTTTGCCGCTGCGTGCGCCCCCGGTAATCAGATACATGGTTGCTCCTGATGTTCGCGCATAATCTGATAAATACGCTGGATATCAATATGTTCACGCATGGCGCTGGCAAGGATATCGAACTGCTGCTGTTTATGCTGCTGATAATCAAACGGCTCGCCGTCCCACGCTTCCAGCCCTTTGCGTTCACGCAGGCCGTTGAGCAGCGCGCGGGTAAACTCGCCATTATCAAACAGGCCGTGCAAATAGGTTCCCAGCACGTTGCCGTCTGCGCTTACCGCACCGTCCATGCTGTCATAGGGTTGAGCATTGCACTCGCTCAGGCGGGCAAAGGGTTCAACGTGTGCGCCACGCTGCGTTTCGCCCATATGGATTTCATAACCCGCAAGGCTGAGCGCTGCGCAGGCGTTGAAGAGGCCAGGTAATGCCGGGAGCGCTTTGCCTGCCACACGGGTCGTGGTTTTCTCACTGGCGAAACGGGTTACCACGTCCAGCAGGCCAATCCCCGGCATTTCATCCACGCCGGACTCCACCGCGTCGAAGATGTGGTTGCCAAGCATCTGGTAGCCGCCGCAGATGCCCAGCAGCGCGCCACCGGTTCGATGATGCGCCAGCAGCGCTTTTTCAAAGCCGTTCGCACGTACCCAGAGCAGGTCGTTTAACGTGTTTTTGCTGCCGGGCAGGATAACCAGGTCGCAGCCCTGGAGTGCATGCGGCTGGCTGACATAACGCAGGCGCACGTCCGGCTGGGCAGCCAGCGCGTTAAAATCGGTGAAGTTGGACATATACGGCAACTGGATCACCGCGATATCCAGATCCTTCGGCGTGTCGGCATCGTATTTGCCGCGCTCTAGGACAACGCTGTCTTCATCTTCCAGATCCAATTTTAGCCACGGCATCACGCCCAGCACCGGGACGCCGGTCAGGGCTTCAATTTGTTCGACGCCGGAGTAAAGCAGCGCTTTATCGCCGCGAAACTTATTGATGATGACACCTTTTACGCGCCACTTTTCCTGTGCGGTCAAAAGCGCGATAGTGCCGTAAATCGCGGCGAATACGCCACCCCGGTCGATATCCGCCACCAGGAGCACCGGACATTCTGCCAGCTCAGCCATGCCCATATTGACGATATCGCGGTCACGCAGATTAATTTCCGCCGGGCTTCCCGCGCCTTCCAGCACCATCACTTCGTGCCCGGCCGCAAGGCTGCGGTACACTTCCTGAATCTGGCCACGTAATTGCGGTTTGTAATTGTGGTAGCTGGCGGCATCCATGCTGGTGGCGACTTTGCCCATCAATACCACCTGCGCTTTGCAGTCGCTGGTGGGTTTTAACAGCACGGGATTCATACGCACATCCGGCGCAATCCCGGCGGCTTCCGCCTGCAAGATCTGCGCACGCCCCATCTCTTTGCCGTCTGGCGTGATACCCGAATTGAGGGCCATATTCTGCGACTTAAACGGGGCAGTGCTCAACCCGTCCTGAGCAAAAATGCGGCACAGTCCGGCCACCAGCACGCTTTTTCCGACGTCTGATGCGGTTCCCTGGATCATTATTGCAAGCGCCATCGTGTCTCCTTATCCTGATGCCGCGCCAGAGGATGGCTGTCGCTGGCAGGCGAAAAAAAACCGCCCTCGGTTAAAGGCGGTTTTAAAATAGAGTGCGACCAAAAATTACTCAGGCTTCAGGTCTGGCTTCAGTTCGCCCATCGCTTTGAGTTTTTTGGAAATGTCACGACGTTCTTTAGAAAGCTCGGCATTTTTGATGATGTAGTCATCAACGCGGTCTTCATAGTCGGTCTTCATGCTGGCAATGATGCCCTGGATGGCTTCGATGCTCATGCCCGGCTTGATGTAGTCGCTCAGGTTATCGAGGAGCAGAACACGTTTTGAGTTATCGCGGATTTTTTTCTCTACGTCCTGGATTTCACGCTGCAGCTTGTTCTTACGACGGAACAGACGCACAAACTCCAGAACGTCCTGAAACGAAGGCTTAGTATTTTCCATTTTTACACCCCTGCTAAATTCAAACTCGGATTCGTTAAGACAACTGCCCTAACCATAAAGGTAGCGGCTGCCGTTGACAATGGTTTATCGGTCGCTTGTCCTATCTTAACCTCAAATCATGCTGAATCGAAACCAGCATTGTAAAAGCCGCCGTCCGCCCGTTACTTGCGCAGCGCCCGGCAGATGAGCTGTGACAGTAATTCCAGCTGGCGGGCCAGCTCCAGGCTTAGCCACACATAGCCGTAGATCGGCGTTTCCTGCGGCGCGCTGCCCTGCCCTTCCTGCATCAGCTGGCGCAGCTCGCTGACGATTTCGCTGAGCTTTTCGGTGTTGGCAGAGATGGGAGAGGGATTGCCCTCCTGCAAGGCAAGCGCAATGGCGCTAAGGGTTCTTTGCGTCATTTGCTGCGTGTCGCGCAGCGTGCGTGCGTTAATCATCAAAAAGTGGCTGGCCCGTGAGGTCCAGTAAGCGTTAATTTGCAGCTCAAGCGTGCACACCATATTGCGGCTCACTTTCTGAATCGCTTCAAAAATCGATTTCTGAATGTGCGTCTCTTTGCTGCTGGGGCCAATCAATGCGCGCATCCTGACAACATCGTTAAGAATGGTCTGCAGCGGTTTTTCTAAACGCGGACGCTCAAGCAGATTTGGTGAGGATCCGGCGTTACACAGGCGTGCAAATGCGGTCACGAAGCTCGCCATTTGGATCCGCCAGTGGATAAAGGCCCGTTGAGGATAGATGCTGGTATACAGCATCGCCAGCAGCGATCCGAAAATGACATCGCCGCTTCGCCACAGCGCGGTCTCCATGTCCCCCGCAGGGGCACCCACCACTACAGACAGCGTGATGCCAATCAACAGCGCCTGGTAAGGGCGTTTGCCGAGTGCCAGAAAACCGCATAAAAACATGGCTATGGCACACCACAGCAGCATAAGCGGCAGGGAATAAAGCTCTAATTTAAGAGCGACAAGGCCGAGCGCCGCACCAAATATCGTGCCGCCGATACGCTCAAAAGCCCGGGGAATAACATTTCCCCAGAATGAGATGGGCCCCATGACCACCACGAGGGTAATCAGCGGCCAGGTACCTTCCGGCACATTGAGTATGCGAACAAGAATAAAGGTAAGAACAAACGCCAGCGCGATGCGAATCCCGTGTACCGTGCGGTAGTGGCTGTAAATACGCATTTCAAACGGGCTAAGTGATTTGTCGGGGCGCACACCCGTCTCCTGAAACCAAAAGCGCGATTGTAACAGACTAATAGCAAACACCCGACAAACCGGCTCCCCGGCGTTTGCCATAGATCAATACAGGTGACGATACAGGCATTGCCATTCCGGAGAATTTTTACCGCTTGTCGGCAACCGGGATATACATGTCAATTTCCCAGACGCCGCTTTCCGAGCCATCGTTAAGATAATGTTCAAAACAGGGCTTGCTGGTCATCTGATAACGTTCGTCAGCCATCAGGCTACCGAAGAACTCCATCCAGGGTCTGGCAAAATCGTTGTCATCAACACGCGTCCGCGCAACGGCGTATTCACCGCCTTCAATACGGGTAGCGATGACACCTTCGCTGGTTTCCGGCACGACAAAATCGTCCGGCACACGCAGCACCGTATCGCAGCGCAGTTTCTCTGCAGGCACTTCGTCGGGATTATCATAATAAATCGCCAGCCACTCGCTCCCGGTAATGTGATGGGATTTCACCCAAAGGGCGAGTTGTTCAAACCCCTGATGAACGGTTCGTTCCCAGGGGCCAACCATGTGGAAACCGGCAACTTTATATTCTGTTATCTGCTGGATCTTGAATTCCATACATTCTCCTGACTGGGTTAATAGTGTAGGTGCCTGTCGGAAAAGTTTGTTTCCCGGCTGAATTATATTTGCCCTTCGTCATTTGCAGCACTGCTTAGCCATAAATTTGTGCGCCGGGCTATTTATTTTAGTTCTGTTTCGCAGGCATGGCTCATGTCAATAAGGCTTAATTCCCGTTTTAAAAAGCAGACCAGGAAATCTCTCAAAGCGGTGAAATTTATTTTCCTGGCAACACGGTTCCGCCGATTGAACTACGCTTAATCACTACTGCAGTAAGAAGCACGCTTGTTATTTATTCAGGTTTACGTCTGGAGAAACAAATAGCGAACAACAAAATCTGAGAGCGATCTGACATCTCTTTCTGATGTTATCCGTATCAAGAATTTACCAACCTAAGAGGCAGCAACATGACATACGAAGAAAACTATCTGGATTGGGTAAGAGACGCGTACGCCATGGAAAAGCAGGCGGAAAGCATGCTTGAAAAAATGGCCGATCGCCTTGAGCACTACCCGGACCTCAGAGCCCGCATCGTACAGCATATCGAAGAAACCCGTAGCCAGCAGGCGCTGGTGAAATCCGTTATTGACCGTTTTGACACCTCAAGCTCGGTCTTTAAAGACGCCGTAGGCAAGCTAAGCGCGATGGGCCAGGCGATGGGCGGCATGCTGGCTGAAGATGAAGTGGTGAAAGGCGCTATTAGTGGCTATGTCTTTGAGAACATGGAGATAGCCAGCTATACCTCGCTAATCGCCGCCGCAGAGCTGGTTGGCGACCATGAAGGCGCGCGTATCTTTGGACAGATCCTTGAACAGGAAGTCGCGATGGCCGAATGGCTGTCAACCCATCTACCGGAAGTGACCGAGCAGTTTATGGTGCGCTCGGCGGCCCCGGGCGTTGAAGCTAAAAAATAATGCAGTTCCGGCGAGCGACCTGCCTCAGAGCAGGCGCTCACTTATTTTGTCCTAAATGGAGTGAGCCATGTTCAGACACGTTAAACAACTGCAGTACACCGTTCGCGTAGCTGGTCCAAATCCGGGTCTTGCTAATCTTCTTCTTGAACAGTTCGGCGGCCCTCAGGGCGAGCTTGCCGCAGCCTGTCGTTACTTCACTCAGGGTCTGGGTGATGACGATCCGGGGCGCAAAGATATGCTGATGGATATCGCCACCGAGGAACTCAGCCACCTTGAGATTATTGGTTCACTGGTGGGGATGCTCAACAAAGGCGCTAAAGGCGACCTGGCGGAAGGCACAGAGAAAGAGGGCGAGCTGTACCGCACCATTACCGGCAACGGTAACGATAGCCATTTAACATCCTTACTTTATGGCGGTGGCCCGGCGCTCACCAATTCGGCAGGCGTGCCATGGACTGCAGCTTACGTTGATACTATCGGCGAAGTGACAGCCGATCTGCGTTCAAATATTGCCGCCGAAGCTCGCGCAAAAATTCTCTATGAGCGCCTCATCAATATGACCGACGATCCGGGCGTAAAAGATGCCCTGGGCTTCCTGATGACGCGTGAAGTAGCGCACCAGATTTCGTTTGAGAAAGCCCTGTACTCCATCCGTAATAATTTCCCACCGGGTAAACTTCCACCAATTGAGCAGTATGCGAATGTTTACTACAACATGTCGCAGGGCGACGACATGCGCGGAAGCTGGAATTCGGATGAGAACTTTGAGTTTGTGGCCGACCCGACTCCGGCAGTCGATGGCGGCGACGGCATGGCCAGCGTTTCACTGCCTGAAAAGCAGCAGGCTAATCTGAAAAACCTTGTCGTTCGCACCGCGTCCGATCCGTCGGTTAACCCGGTGACCGGCACCGATCTTGGGGCCGTACCGCCAATCGAAAATGAAGCCGCTACGGCGCAGAAACCGAAAGCGGCGCCGAAGAAAAAGTAGCCTGCGGGTAAAAAAACGGGAGAGGATCGCTCCCCTCCCGTTATTCCTTCTCAGGGGAATTCAGAGTTTTTGATGCAGGTAATCGCTAAAGCGCGACCACATTCCACCTTTCTTCACTTCAGTGAGCGAAACCAGCGGCCAGTGAGCGATAAGTTTGTCGCGGTCAAAGAGCTCGATCTCACCCACGCGCTGATTTGCACTTAACGGCGCCGCCATATCCTGACGATCAAGCACGTATTTAGCTTTTATATTAGAGACTTCAGATTTTGGCAATGCCATATAAACATCCAGGGCCGTGCCTACATCAAATTTATCCGTGTCGCCATACCAGATATGCTCCGTACCTATCTTTTTGCCTTTATGTAGGATTTGTACGGTGTCGAAGTTTTCCTGACCCCAGTGCAGCAGTTTACGCGCCTGCTCCTCGCGCCCTTTCGGGCTTTCAGCACCCATCACCACGGCAATCAGGCGACGCTGCCCAACCACGCTTGAAGCAATCAGGTTAAAACCGGCTCCGGACGTGTGGCCCGTTTTCAGCCCGTCGACGTTAAGATTTTTATCCCACAGCAGGCCATTACGATTTTGCTGGGTGATACCGTTCCACGTCAGGCTGCGCTCGCTGTACATATGGTAGAACTCAGGTTCACCGTGAATTATCGCCCGCGAAAGTATGGCCAGGTCATAAGCAGAACTGTGCTGGCCGGGGGCATCAAGCCCGTGAACAGTTTCGAAATGGCTATCGCGCAGACCAAGCTGCGAGGCGTATTTATTCATCAGCGCCACGAACTGTGGTTCGCCGCCGGCGACATAATCTGCCAGCGCCACGCAGGCATCGTTACCGGAATCGATAATCAAGCCACGGCTCAGATCGCGCACCGTCAGCCTGTCGCCGGGTTTTAAAAACATCAGCGATGAGCCTTTAAATACGGGGTTTCCCTGCGCCCAGGCGTCTTTTCCTACGGTGACAATGTCATCGGCGCTTATGCGCTTGCTGTCAATAGCGCGATCCACAACGTAGCCGGTCATCAGTTTGGTGAGGCTCGCCGGATTGCGTCTTACATGTTCATCAAACGCTGTCAGAACTTGCCCGGTGGTATAATCCATCAGCACCCAGGATGCCGCCTGAATTTGCGGCGCAGGCGGTGGGTTAACAAAAAGATCGTCGGCAAAAGCGGCATGAGCGGAAAATGACAGGACGGCAAAAGTAATAAACTGGCGGATCTTCAACGAGGTACCCTCAACGACTTTATTTTCAGCCGCCCGTTTTACGACAATTCATTTCTTTTTGCGCGGCAAAATTGCAAGAAAATATGACGTTTGCTGTTTTGTAAAATCGCTGAGCTATTTTTGTGCAGTTATTTTCCGCGGCGTCCTGCTTATTATCTGAGGATACTCTTCCCTGCCGGCATTTTATTGCCCGTGCTTCTGCTCATTTATATTGTCGCTCCTGGTGCGAATTTTTTCTAAAGGTGCCGGCATGATGCAAAGACTGATGCCTTAGCCGCTGGTTTTCTTCTGAAGCAATGACAAATGAGTTACCATTAAGCCAGACCTTCATCAGCTTAATGGTAACCTCCGTGCCTGATACCGTACTGCAGCCCACCTTTCTCTTCCACGATTACGAAACCTTCGGTAAGAGCCCGTCGCTCGACCGCCCTGCGCAGTTTGCCGCCATCCGCACCGATGAGCAGTTCAACGTTATCGGCGAGCCGGAAGTGTTTTACTGCAAGCCTGCGGACGATTATTTGCCCCAGCCGGAGGCGGTAATGATTACCGGCATTACGCCTCAGCAGGCGCTGGAGCGCGGCGAGAACGAAGCTGCGTTTGCGAAACGCATTCACGATATTTTCACCGTGCCGAAAACCTGCGTGGTGGGCTACAACAATGTGCGCTTTGATGATGAAGTGACGCGCAATATTTTCTATCGCAACTTTTATGACCCTTACGCCTGGAGCTGGCAGAACGATAACTCACGCTGGGACCTGCTGGATGTGATGCGCGCCTGCTATGCGCTGCGCCCGGAAGGCATTGTCTGGCCGGAAAACGAAGATGGCCTGCCGAGCTTCCGCCTTGAGCATCTGACCAAAGCCAACGGTATTGAGCATGCTAATGCGCATGATGCGATGTCTGACGTGTACGCTACCATCGCAATGGCGCAACTGGTGAAAACCCGCCAGCCGCGTATGTTTGATTATCTTTACAGCCACCGCTCTAAACAAAAGCTTACGACGCTGATTGATATCCCGCAGATGAAACCGCTGGTGCACGTCTCCGGTATGTTCGGCGCCTTACGCGGCAACACCAGTTGGATTGCGCCGCTTGCCTGGCATCCGGAAAACCGCAACGCGGTGATTATGGTAGATCTTGCCGGTGATATTACGCCGCTGCTTGAACTGGATGCCGATACGCTTCGCAGCCGTTTATACACGCCGAAAGCTTCCCTCGGGGATGCCGCAGCCGTGCCGGTCAAACTTGTTCATCTCAATAAGTGTCCGGTGCTGGCCGTCGCCAATACCCTGCGCCCTGAAGACGCGGAACGTTTAGGCATTAATCGCCAACAGTGTCTGGATAACCTGAAAGTCCTGCGCGAGCATCCGGGCGTGCGTGAAAAGGTGGTCGCCATTTTTGCCGAAGCCGAACCTTTTGTCCCCTCGGAAAATGTCGATACACAGATTTATAACGGTTTCTTTAGCGATGCCGATCGCGCGGCGATGCGCATTGTGCTGCAGACCGAGCCGCAGAATCTTGCGGCGCTGGATATTTCGTTCGTCGATAAGCGCATTGAGAAGCTGCTGTTTAATTATCGGGCGCGTAACTTCCCGGGCACGCTGGATGAAGCCGAGCAGCAGCGCTGGCTAGCGCATCGTCAGGAAGTGCTGTCGCAGGAAGCGTTACAGGCTTACGCACTGGAGCTCGAAGCGCTATATAACCTGCATGAAGAGGATAAAGAGAAGACGGCGCTGCTAAGGGCACTGTTCGAGTACGTGCAATTCCTCTTAGGATAAAGCCATAAAAAAGGCTCTCATTTGAGAGCCTTTTTTACGATGCAGGGGTTACGCTAAATCTTCGTTGAACTGCGGCACCGGATTACGGAAACGACGAGTCACAAAGGCAAGATAGGTCAGGCCAATGGCTGCCCAAATCAGACCAAGAATCATCGAGCTTTCTTCCAGGTTAATCCACAGCGCACCCACCGTCAGCGCGCCGCAGATTGGCAGCACCAGATAGTTGATGTGATCTTTGATAGACTTGTTACGGCCTTCGCGGATCCAGAACTGGGAAATTACCGACAGGTTCACGAAGGTGAACGCCACCAGCGCACCGAAGTTAATCAGTGCCGTTGCGGTCACCAGGTCGAACTTCACCGCAAACAGCGCAATGATACCAACCAGAACCACGTTCAGCGCCGGGGTACGCCACTTCGGATGGATATAGCCGAAGAAACGCTCCGGGAAGACGCCATCACGACCCATCACATACATCAGACGGGATACGCCAGCATGTGCGGCCATACCTGAAGCCAGGACGGTAACGCAGGAGAAAATCAGAATGCCGAACTGGAAGGCTTTGCCTGCCACGTAAAGCATGATTTCTGGCTGTGACGCATCCGGATCTTTAAAGCGAGAGATATCCGGGAAGTACAGCTGCAGGAAGTAAGAAACCACGACGAAGATTACGCCGCCGATCAGGGCCGTCAGGAAAATCGCTTTCGGAATAACACGGCCCGCATCCTTGGTTTCTTCAGACAGCGAACTGATACCGTCGAAGCCGAGGAACGAGAAGCAAAGGATGGTGGCGCCCGTGATCATCGGCACGACGTTAGCATGCTCTGACCAGAATGGTTTGGAGCTGGTCAACGTGCCGGCACCTTCGCCGTTTGCCACGCCGTAAATAACCAGACCGGTAATGACCGCCATGACAACCATCTGCAACACAACGATCAGGCTGTTGAAGTTCGCTACGGTTTTAATGCCGCGCAGGTTGGAGACCGTCATAAAGCCAACCAGCAACACGACGAAAATCCACGAAGGAATAGACGGCACCAGCGCTTCGAAATAGATTTTAGCCAGCAGAATGTTGATCATCGGCATAAAGAGATAATCAAGCAAAGAGGACCAGCCCACCATAAAGCCGACCACCGGGTGGATAGCTTTCTGAGCGTAGGTATAGGCGGAACCCGCTGACGGGAAACGGCGAACCAGCTTTCCGTAACTTAACGCGGTAAACAAAATTGCCACAAGGGCAAACGCGTAAGCCGTCGCGACATGTCCGTCGGTAAGGCCAGATACAATACCAAATGTATCGAACAGCGTCATAGGTTGCATATAAGCAAGGCCCATCATAACGACCGGAATGAGCGTCAGGCTCTTACGGAGTTCGATACGTGAATTTGTACCTGCGGTGACGTTATGCGACATGGCTATTCTCCCAAACGGCGAATGCCTGCGCAAAAGCAAAAAACTGCCCCATCTTGTTTTCCTCGGCGACACGACTGTCGTTTTTTAAAAGCTAATATCTATCCGGTACGAAGCCCGGCCTCTTGGGTTTTTTGGCGAATGCCTGTTTGACTGCTAAGACTCAATGCAAAAAAATAACCGACGCGTTTAACGTCGGTTTTTTTATCTCATTTTGAGAGGCGCGTATTTTGCACCAATTCGAGGCAGGATGACAAGATGTTGAGGCCTTGATTAACAATTTCTTTTTCGGCGGTTAAAGGCACCAGGAATCTAATGACGTTTGCGCGTACTCCGCAGGATAAAAGAACAAGCCCCTGACGGCCCGCCTCCTGCACCAGCGCGGTGGTGAGCTCCTTATCCGGACGGTGGCTGTCGCGCCCTTCAACTAGCTCCATAGCAATCATTGCGCCGTATCCGCGTACGTCGCCGATGCAGTCAAATTGCTCGGCCAGCTGATGCAGCCTTGTGGTAATTTGCTCGCCGATGGCCTGAGCACGTTGGTTGAGCTGCTCTTTCTCGATGATATCCACCACGGCCAGGGCCGCGGCGATAGCGACAGGCGACCCGGCGTAGGTGCCACCGAGCCCGCCCGGCAGCGCTTTATCAAACAAAGCTTTTTTCCCCACCAGCGCCGAAAGTGGGAAGCCGCCCGCCAGGCTTTTCGCCATGGTGATCAGATCCGGCTCAACTTCGCTGTGCTCAATAGCGAAGGTTTTACCAGTCCGGCAGAAGCCACTCTGGATTTCATCGACAATCAGCACGATGCCGTGTTTGTCGCAAATGGAACGAAGCTGCTTCATAAACTGCGGCGATGCCGCGTAAAAACCGCCTTCGCCCTGTACCGGCTCGATAATAATGGCGGCGACTTCATCAGGCGATACGTCCGCGGCGAAAATACCCGCCAGCGAAGCCAGCGCCTGCGTGTCCGTTATGCCAAGATAGGCAGCCGGATAAGGCGCGTGGTAAATACCCGCCGGGAACGGACCGTAACCTTTTTTATACGGCTGTACTTTGCCGGTCAGCGCCATGCCTAACAAGGTGCGGCCATGAAATGCGCCGCGAAAAGCAATCACTGCGGAACGGCCGGTAGCAATTCGCGCGACTTTGATCGCGTTCTCAACCGCTTCTGCACCGGTAGTCAGAAACAGCGTCTGGCAAGGTTCACTGATGGGCGCCAGCTCGTTCAGCCGTTCCGCAAGCTCAATGTAGTTGCCATAAGGCGTAACCTGAAAACAGGGATGGGTAAAATGGCCAAGCTGTTGACGAACCGCTTCAATCACGGCCGGATGGTTATGTCCTGTATTCAGAACGGCGATGCCTGATGCAAAATCGATGTAACGATTGCCCTCCACATCCCATAATTCGGCATTCTTTGCTTTATCTATATAGACCGGCAGTAAGTTTCCGACGCCGTGCGGCACCGCCTGCTCGCGCCGCGACTGCCATTGCTGATTGGTTTGCTTCATACGGACTCCTTGCGCACAAAAAACCTCTGCAAAATTAAGCAGAGGTGAAAATTTCATCGCGAAGACGCATTCAGAAGAGCTAGCGATCCATTTTTAACAATAGATGTGAGCTTGGGGGTCTGCCACTCACCCGGAAGTATTATTTTTCATCATGCCGTAGACGGTGGCAATCTCAGGGCTGGCGACGATTTGCCCCCGCCACCATTCGCTGGCAAGCCCGGCAGTTTGCTCATTCCAGCCGATCCAGACAGGCACAAAGGGCACGTGGGAGATGACCTGTTTTTCTATCAATACGCCGCTTTCGATAAAGCGTTGCGCCATATAGCGCGGCATATAACCGCAGCCGATGCCGCTGATTTGCAGCTCAAGCTTGGTTTTAAAATCAAAGACGGTAATCGCCTCCTGATCTTCCAGCAGATGCATTGCTCGGGAAGGTTCAAGGCGGGAGGTATCCCCGACGATAACCGCCCTGCTGCGTTTAATCGCTCGTCGGGTTAGCGGTTCCTCCGCCTCTGCCAGCGGATGGTGGGGAGCGACGACAAAGACTATCTCCAGCTGCCCAAGTAACGTAAAACCGAATCCGCTCAGCGAAGGCGGATCGCTCATCGCACCGACAATAATATCCGCCCGGCCTTCCGTCAGCGCTTCCCATGAACCGCCCAGCACGCCGTTGATAAACTTCAGGCGCGTCACGCTGTAACTTTTATAAAAATCTTCGATAAGCGGCGTGAGCAATGAAAACGGGAAAGAGTCATCAACGCCTATCACCAGTTCGTTTTCCCATCCCTGATGAAGCTTGATCGCCTGCTGTTCAAGTTCGCGCACGGTATGCAGTACTTCACGGCCTTTTTCCAGCAGAAGCTGGCCCGTTCGCGTAAATCGGGCCCGGTGACCTGAACGATCCAGAATCTGAATATTGAGATCGTTTTCGAGTTTTTGCACGGTGTAGCTGAGGGCAGAAGGTGTTTTAAAGAGCTTTGTCGCCGCCGCAGCAAAGCTTCCTTCTTTATCGAGGGCATCGAGAATAATCAGTACCTCCAGCAATGGTTTCAAACTCGCCCCCGGCGGTAACGAGCAATGCCACCCGCTGCGCTACTGCATGGGCATTACTAACGGATTTGGATAGTGATATTCAAACCCCAGTTCATTGCAAATACGGCTGCCGTCCACCAGCTTGCCGTGGCCCGGTTTCTCTTGCGCACGAAACGTCGGCGCCGCCAGATTCAGCTGGCGCGCCATCTGAGAATAAAATTCTTCACGCGATGGATGGACGGGCGCACATAGATTATAGATGTGTCCGCCTTTGGGAGCCTCCAGCAACAGCGTAATGGCAGAAATAACGTCTTCTAAATGGACAAGGTTGACGCCATGCCCGCCGTTGGCCACGTCAGATTTGCCGGCAAGAAAACGTCCCGGATGCCGCTCTGGCCCAACCAGACCCGCAAGACGCAGGATATCAACTGACGTGCCGGGCAAATCATGCAGCCACTGTTCCAGCTCTTTTAATACGCGTCCGCTGGCGGTGACGGGGCTAAGCGGGAAATCTTCCTTGATCCTGCCCTCTGCCTCTCCGTAAACGGAAGTTGAACTGGTAAAAATAATGCGCGGCACCTGATGCGCCAGCGCGCTGTCGACAATTTCCTGCACCGCCTGCAGATAAAAATCATCGCCTTCGCCGGTTCGGCGCGCGGGAAGCGTGATGACAAGCGCATCAACATTTAGCAGCTCATCAAGATCGTCGCTATCGCAAACCAGTTCAGGCGTCAGTTGCAGCTGATAACTGTCGATGCCGCACATGCGGGCTGCTTCAACGCCGTCGAGCGTAGTTTTGCTTCCTGTAACCTGCAAGCCTCGCGCTGATAATGACAGCGCCAGCGGCATGCCTAACCATCCTAACCCGACAATCGCAACCTTTTTCATGCCTTATCTCCTGAGACGCAGCATTTTCTTCTGCGCTGCTTTAACCAGCCTGTAATAAGGCTACGCCACGATAAGCGAACTGACAATTAACGGGCTTAAACAGAATATTAAACATGGCGGTAAAAAGCCCTTGCGCTCAATGCTGAATCTGGTTTACGTTAAAAGCACATCATGAATAACCATTCATACGAGAATTTTATGACACGCGTTCAGACTACAAGCCACCATCACCACCATCATCCTGACTAGTCTTTCAGGCGATGTGTGCTGGGAGACGAAAAGATCTTCCAGAGGTGCATGAACGTGTGATGAAGCCCCCGGAAGAATTCTTTCGGGGGCTTTTTTTTTGGACGTCAGACAGGAATGACTAAGGGGCAACTACCAATGTTAGACAACAACCGTTTACGCATAGCTATTCAAAAATCCGGGCGACTTAGCGATGATTCCCGCGAATTACTGGCCCGCTGCGGCATAAAAATCAACCTGCACACCCAGCGTCTGATTGCGCTGGCGGAAAATATGCCGATTGATATCCTGCGCGTGCGTGACGACGATATTCCGGGCCTGGTGATGGACGGCGTGGTAGACCTCGGCATCATCGGTGAAAACGTGCTGGAAGAAGAGTTGCTGACCCGTCGCGCTCAGGGTGAAGACCCGCGCTATTTCACGCTGCGCCGCCTGGATTTCGGCGGCTGTCGCTTTTCACTGGCAATCTCCGTCGACGATCCCTGGGATGGCCCTGGCTGTCTGAACAATAAACGTATCGCGACATCTTATCCGCACCTGCTTAAGCGCTACCTCGATGGTAAAGGCGTCCAGTTTAAATCCTGCTTATTAAACGGTTCCGTTGAAGTCGCCCCGCGCGCCGGGCTTGCTGATGCAATCTGCGATCTGGTTTCTACCGGCGCTACGCTTGAAGCTAACGGCCTGCGCGAAGTGGAGGTGATTTATCGCTCCAAAGCCTGCCTGATTCAGCGCGACGGCGAAATGCCCGAAGCCAAGCAGCAGCTCATCGACAAGCTGATGACCCGTATCCAGGGCGTGATTCAGGCCCGTGAGTCCAAATACATCATGCTGCATGCGCCGAGCGAGCGTCTGGATGAGATTGTTGCCCTGCTGCCGGGCGCCGAGCGCCCAACTATTCTGCCGCTTGCAGGCGATCAGCAGCGCGTGGCGATGCACATGGTTAGCAGCGAAACCCTGTTCTGGGAAACCATGGAAAAACTCAAGGCGCTGGGGGCCAGCTCCATTCTGGTGCTGCCAATTGAGAAGATGATGGAGTAAGCCGATGTCGAACTTCAACACGCCTGTTTTCTGGAATGACTGCGATAAAGCCGCGCAGGATGCGCTGCTGATGCGCCCGGCTATTTCCGCATCAGAAAGCATCACGCGCACCGTGGCGGAGATCCTGAGTAACGTTAAGGCCAACGGTGATGCGGCGCTGCGCGAATACAGCGCTAAATTTGATAAGACTGAAGTTCAGCAGTTAAAGGTTAGCGAGCAGGAGATTGCCGCGGCGGTCGGGCGTCTTGGTACGGAGATTAAAGAAGCGATGGCGGTTGCCGTCGCCAACATCGAAAAATTCCACCTCGCGCAGCAGCTGGCAACGGTAGATGTTGAAACCATGCCGGGCGTGCGCTGCCAGCAGGTTACCCGCCCGGTTGCTTCCGTCGGTCTTTATATTCCAGGCGGCTCGGCTCCGCTGTTTTCAACGGTGCTGATGCTGGGCACTCCGGCTCGTATTGCAGACTGTAAGAAGGTGGTGCTCTGCTCACCGCCGCCGATTGCCGATGAAATCCTCTATGCCGCGCAGCTTTGTGGCGTGCAGGAGGTGTTTCAGGTTGGGGGAGCGCAGGCCATTGCCGCGCTGGCGCTGGGTACCGAAAGCATTCCCAAAGTGGATAAAATCTTCGGGCCAGGCAACGCTTTTGTCACCGAAGCGAAACGCCAGGTCAGCCAGCGTCTTGATGGCGCGGCAATTGATATGCCTGCCGGGCCTTCTGAAGTGCTGGTGATTGCCGACAGTGGCGCAACGCCAGACTTTGTAGCCTCTGACCTGCTGTCTCAGGCCGAACACGGTCCGGACTCACAGGTTATTCTTCTTACGCCGGATGCAAACATGGCGCAGGCCGTAGCGCAAGCCGTTGAGCGTCAGTTAACAGCGTTACCACGTGCGGAAACAGCACGCAAAGCGCTGGAAAGCAGCCGCCTGATTGTGGCGCGGGATCTGCAGCAGTGCATTGAGATTTCCAACCAGTATGGTCCTGAACACCTGATTATTCAGACGCGTAACGCCCGTGAGCTGGTCGACAGCATTACCAGCGCCGGTTCGGTATTTCTCGGTGACTGGTCACCGGAATCCGCAGGCGATTATGCTTCCGGCACCAACCATGTGCTGCCAACCTATGGCTACACGGCAACCTGCTCAAGCCTTGGGCTGGCCGATTTCCAGAAGCGCATGACCGTGCAGGAACTCACCCCGCAGGGTTTCGCAAGCCTTGCGAAAACCATTGAAACGCTGGCCGCCGCCGAGCTGCTGGATGCCCACAAAAACGCCGTAACTCTGCGCGTTGCAGCCCTGAACAGTAATAAAAAGGAGGAGATGCAATGAGCATTGAAGAGTTAGCCCGCGAGAACGTTCGCGCCCTGACCCCCTACCAGTCGGCCCGCCGCCTGGGCGGCAACGGCGATGTGTGGCTGAACGCAAATGAATATCCGACCGCCGTTGAGTATGAACTGAGCCAGCAATCGCTGAACCGCTACCCGGAATGCCAGCCGAAGCTGGTGATTGAACGCTACGCCGCCTACGCCGGTGTAAAGCCGGAGCAGGTGCTGGTTAGCCGCGGTGCCGACGAAGGTATTGAATTGCTGATCCGTGCATTTTGCGAGCCGGGCAAAGACGCCGTGCTTTACTGCCCGCCAACTTACGGCATGTATACCGTTAGTGCAGAATCCTTCGGCGTGGAGTGCCGCATGGTGCAAACGCTGGAAAACTGGCAGCTCGATTTACCGGCTATTGCTGAAAACCTTGCAGGCGTAAAAGTGATTTATGTTTGCAGCCCGAACAACCCAACCGGGCAGCTCATCGATCCGCAGGATTTTCGCGTGCTGCTGGAAATGGCGCGCGGCAAGGCGCTGGTGGTGGCAGACGAGGCTTATATCGAGTTTTGCCCGCAGGCAACGCTTGCCGGCTGGCTTGAGGAATATCCACACCTCGTCGTGCTGCGCACGCTATCCAAAGCCTTTGCCCTGGCTGGCCTGCGCTGCGGCTTTACGCTAGCTAACGAAGAAGTCATCAACCTGCTGATGAAAGTGATTGCGCCTTATCCGCTCTCTACGCCCGTTGCGGATATCGCGGCTCAGGCATTAAGCACGCAGGGAATAAACGCCATGCGCGAGCGTGTGGCGGAAATACTGATTAACCGGAAATACCTGATCGCGGCCCTGAAAGAGGTAGATTGTGTCGAAGAGGTTTTTGCCTCCGAAACCAACTACGTGCTGGCAAGGATAACCGCCTCAAGCGCGGTGTTTAAATCGCTGTGGGATCGGGGCATTATCTTACGTGACCAGAATAAACAACCATCGTTAAGCGGCTGCCTGCGAATTACCGTGGGCACCCTGAAAGAGTGCGAGCGCGCCATCGCTGCGCTACGTCAACAACCCGGCCTGACGGCCACGGAGGGCGTGTGAGCCAGAAAATTCTTTTTATCGACCGTGACGGCACCTTAATTTCCGAACCGCCTGCTGATTTCCAGGTGGATCGCATGGACAAGCTCGCTTTTGAACCGGCGGTGATCCCTGCTCTGCTACAGCTGCAAAAAGCGGGCTACAAATTAGTGATGATCACCAATCAGGATGGTCTGGGCACGTCAAGCTTCCCGCAGGCCGATTTTGACGGGCCGCATAACCTGATGATGCAGGTGTTCACCTCCCAGGGGGTGAGTTTTGACGATATTCTGATCTGCCCGCATTTACCGACGGATGCATGCGACTGCCGCAAACCGAAAATTGCGATGGTGAAAGGGTATCTGGAAGAAGGCGTGCTGGATAAAGCGAAAAGCTATGTGATCGGCGACCGCGCCACCGACATCGAGCTGGCGGAAAATATGGGCATTCAGGGGCTGCGCTATCATGGCGAATCCCTGACCTGGCAGATGATAAGCGACCAGCTTACCAGGCGTGACCGTTATGCCCACGTTGAGCGCGCTACCAAAGAGACGCAGATTGACGTGCAGGTCTGGCTCGATCGCGAAGGCGGCAGCAAGATCAACACCGGCGTTGGTTTCTTCGATCACATGCTGGATCAGATAGCCACCCACGGCGGCTTCCGCATGGAAATAGCCGTGAAAGGCGATCTTTATATCGACGATCACCACACCGTTGAAGATACTGGTCTTGCGCTGGGCGAAGCACTAAAAATCGCGCTGGGCGACAAACGCGGCATTACCCGCTTCGGCTTTACGCTGCCGATGGATGAATGCCTGGCGCGCTGCGCGCTGGATATTTCCGGCCGTCCGCACCTTGAGTATAAAGCCGAGTATAACTTCCAGCGCGTGGGCGATCTCAGCACTGAGATGGTCGAGCACTTCTTCCGCTCGCTCTCTTATACCATGGGCATCACGCTGCACCTGAAGACCAAAGGTAAAAACGACCATCACCGCGTCGAGAGCCTGTTCAAGGTCTTTGGCCGCACGCTGCGCCAGGCTATTCGCGTTGAAGGCGATACGCTGCCCTCCTCAAAAGGAGTGTTGTGATGAACGTGGTGATCCTTGATACCGGCTGCGCCAACCTGCTGTCGGTAAAATCATCTATCAAGCGCCTGGGCTACGACCCGGTTGTCAGCCGGGATGCTGACATAGTGCTGCGTGCGGACAAACTTTTTCTACCGGGCGTTGGGACTGCGCAGGCGGCGATGGATCAGATTCGCGAACGCAATTTGATCGAACTGATTCAGGCTTGCACGCAACCCGTACTGGGCATTTGCCTCGGTATGCAGATCCTGGGCAGCCATAGCGACGAAAATCAGGGCGTCAACACCCTCGGCATTATTGACGAGCCCGTATTGAAGATGACCGACTTCGGGCTGCCGCTGCCGCACATGGGCTGGAACCGTGTCTATCCAAAGGCGGGCGACCGCCTATTCCGCGATATCGAAGACGGCGAGTACTTCTACTTTGTTCACAGCTACGCAATGCCGGTATGCGCCAGCACAATCGCGCAGGCGAGTTACGGCGAACCGTTCACCGCAGCCGTGCAGAAAGACAACTTCTACGGCGTGCAATTCCACCCTGAACGGTCAGGCGCCGCCGGAGCAAAATTGCTCAAGAATTTCCTGGAGATGTAAGCACGATGATTATTCCCGCTCTCGATTTAATTGATGGCAAAGTGGTACGTCTCCATCAGGGAGATTATGGCAAGCAGCGCGATTACGGTAGCGATCCGCTGCCTCGCCTGCAGGATTACCAGGCACAAGGTGCGCAAGTGCTGCATCTGGTTGATTTAACCGGCGCTAAAGATCCTGCTAAACGCCAGATTCCACTGATCAAGAAGCTGGTGGCTGGGGTAACGATCCCGGTACAGGTTGGCGGCGGCGTGCGTACTGAAGAAGACGTTGCGGCTCTGCTGGAAGCAGGCGTTGCACGCGTGGTGGTTGGCTCCACTGCGGTAAAATCACCTGAAGTGGTAAAAGGCTGGTTCACACGTTTTGGTGCCGAAGCGCTGGTGCTGGCGCTGGATGTACGCATCGACGAAGAAGGCAATAAACAGGTGGCGGTCAGCGGCTGGCAGGAGAATTCCGGCGTTTCTCTGGAAGAACTGGTAGAAACCTATCTACCGGTTGGCCTGAAACACGTACTCTGTACGGACATTTCCCGTGACGGAACGCTCGCAGGCTCTAATGTGTCACTTTATGATGAAGTCTGCGCGCGCTATCCACAGATCGCATTTCAGTCTTCGGGCGGGATTGGCGACATCAACGATATTGCGGCCCTGCGCGGCACGGGCGTGCGCGGCGTGATAGTCGGGCGCGCTTTACTGGAAGGTAAATTCAACGTAGCGGAGGCGATCTCATGCTGGCAAAACGGATAATCCCCTGCCTGGACGTGCGTGACGGCCAGGTCGTAAAAGGCGTGCAGTTTCGCAACCATGAAATCATCGGCGACATCGTGCCTCTCGCCCAGCGCTATGCACAGGAAGGCGCCGACGAATTAGTGTTTTACGATATCACCGCCTCCAGCGACGGCCGCGTGGTGGATAAAAGCTGGGTATCGCGCGTGGCGGAAGTTATCGACATACCTTTCTGCGTTGCGGGCGGTATTAAATCAGTCGACGATGCGGCAAAAATCCTGTCGTTTGGTGCAGACAAAATTTCCATCAACTCCCCTGCCCTGGCCGATCCTGAACTTATTACTCGCCTGGCCGACCGCTTTGGCGTGCAGTGCATCGTAGTTGGCATTGATACCTGGTTCGATAATGAGACGGGAAAATATCACGTCAACCAGTACACCGGCGATGAGAGCCGCACGCGGGTAACGCAGTGGGAAACTCTGGACTGGGTACAGGAAGTACAAAAACGCGGCGCCGGGGAAATTGTACTCAATATGATGAACCAGGACGGCGTACGTAACGGCTATGACCTGGAACAGCTGCGCAAAGTGCGTGAAGTGTGCCACGTGCCGCTGATTGCTTCAGGTGGTGCAGGAACCATGGAGCATTTCCTGGAAGCCTTCCGCGACGCGGACGTGGACGGTGCGCTGGCAGCGTCTGTATTCCATAAACAGATTATTAATATTGGTGAGCTGAAAGTATTTCTGGCGCACCTTGGCGTGGAGATTCGAGTGTGTTAACAGAACAACAGCGCGGCCAGCTTGACTGGGAAAAAACAGACGGCCTGATGCCGGTCATCGTTCAGCACGCCGTCTCCGGCGAAGTGCTGATGCTGGGATATATGAACCCCGAAGCGCTGGCTCAGACCGAGCAAAGCGGCAAAGTCACCTTCTATTCACGCACCAAACAGCGCCTGTGGACGAAAGGTGAAACCTCCGGCCACTTTCTGAACGTGGTCAGCATAACGCCGGATTGCGATAACGACACGCTGCTGGTGCTGGTAAATCCGATTGGCCCGACCTGCCACCTCGGAAATTCAAGCTGCTTCGCTCAGGCTAAGCATGACTGGCATTTCCTGTACGAACTGGAACAGCTGCTGGCATCGCGCAAAACTGCCGATCCGGAAAGCTCGTACACCGCAAAACTGTACGCCAGCGGAACCAAACGTATCGCGCAGAAAGTGGGTGAAGAAGGCGTGGAAACGGCTCTGGCCGCTACGGTTAATGACCGTCATGAACTGACCAATGAAGCTTCAGATCTGATGTATCACCTGCTGGTGCTGCTGCAGGATCAGGATTTAGATTTGAGCGCGGTGATTGAGAATCTGCGTAAACGGCATAAGTGATTTTTGCCGGAGGTAAAAAAGGCCGCTGATGCGGCCTTTTTGATCTGAAAAACTAAGCAAGAGGTTTGTAATTGCGAATAGCGTTACGTCCTAACACTACACCTGCGCCAATCATCCCACCCAGCAGCGTAGCCAGTATCAGCGTAATACCACGTTTAGGGCTATCTCTGCGAAGAGGTAAAGTAGGCTTCATGACATAGCGGTAGGCATGGATAGTTTTAGGGTCAATTTTCAGATTCTGAATATCAAACAGATTTTTTCTGGTCTGATAATAAGCTCCTGAGAAGACCAGCGGGCGGGTCGACTCGTTTTTAATCATTGACGTTAATGCTTCACTACCGAGCAAGAATAAGGTGTCCTGCGTTACGTCAGAGGTTTGCTGAACCTGCGGTGAGGCAACTTTTGCTTCGGTGGCAAATTTCAGCGCCTCACTGATTTGCTTAATACGCAACTCTTTTTGTTCCTGAGCCACTTTTTCCTGCGTCTGCAGCGAATCGACAAGGGTAGTGATTTGCAGCTTGATGCTGTCGTTAAGGTCAACCCCTAACTCCTCACCGACTTGTTCATCAACCTGTTGAAGGTACTGGGCTACTTTAGACTGTGCACTCTTCGGCGTGTCGCCAACATAACTGATTTTCAGTGGCAAAGCCTGACCTTTAACAGAAGGTTCAATCGTCAGCGTTTCAGGTTGCATCTGATTGCCAAGCGTCTCCGACAAGGCTGACATGGAGGAGCTTAAGCGCCCCACTACGCGATTCTGTACATCCGTTATACCTGGTGCAGAGTCGCCATAAATAACGTTTAAGGCATTGCTATAGGTTGCAATTTGCGCAGCATCCGGCTGAGTAATGATCGCTGTGGAAGTCCATTTCTCTTTAGCAACAAAAAGGTAGATAGCTGCGATAATAATAGCCAGGACGGTAAAGGCAATGATAGTCACCTTCCCTCTCCATAGCTGTAATAAAAGATCAATTAAATCAATAGACTCTGGATCGCGCCCAATGTGATTTTTCATCACATTATTGTTATCTTGATTCATGATTACCCTAAGAGAAATAGTTCATAAAATGCGATGAATTCGCCGAGATAAGTATAATCATATAACGGCAAAATTACCTGGGGAGAACCAAGAATTTTTCTCAGAATAGCCCGAAAAAACCTGTTGAAAATATGAGCCTTAGCGTTGCTGTAAATTTTTGCCAATAGTCAAGGGCCTGTCAAAAATCAAACAGGCGCTCAACAAAGCGCCTGCAAAAAATATAATGTTGCTTTTATGATAAATAGCAAAATTTGAGAGTTATTTAAGCTAAATAAACCAACTAACCCGACTCGTTAATGCGATCAATTTATGACCAATTGCATCAAACATTGATCCTATGAAGACTTCTCCATAAGCTGATACTATCAAGCACCTGTTCTGCAGACATCTACCTTTTGCACCAGGCAATTTCTTCAAGAGAGGCAACTTTGAAGCCATGGCCAAAGAAGATCTCATCCCCGTTCCATGGCGCAACTCTCACTATTAATAAACTCTTCGTCAATGGCAAAGAGTTGCGCCAGATCTTCCGGGCGAACCTGATTTCATAGCTAAGGTTGATACTTAAATGATTATTATCACCAAACAAATGCTTAAACGAAGGGAGATTCTCAAGCATAGCAATCAGTAAGTATCGAAGATCCAAGCCAGCATGATAAAAATCACATGCTAAATCAGCGAATTATCCTAAAATAGCAACAATTGCTCTGAGATCTCGTGAGTGATTGGATAGAGCCGCTGACCAGCATCATCCGCCGGAACAATCTCCTTCATATTAAATCTATATATTTTGAATTAATTATTGAGACCTAAACGTTCTCTCGCATATGAACCGTCTATAACCCGTTGCCACCATGACTCATTCGCCAGATACCATGCAACGGTTTTTCTGATCCCGCTCTCAAAGGTTTCGCCAGGTTTCCAGCCAAGCTCACGCTCGATTTTAGAGGCATCAATAGCATAGCGCAGATCGTGTCCCGGACGATCTGTTACGTAGGTAATTAACTCTTCAAAACGAGTAATTTGAGCAGGCTTAGTCTCTACTATTTCATCCAGCAGACGACAAATAGTCTTCACGACATCAATATTCTTGCGCTCATTATGCCCGCCAATGTTGTAGGTTTCACCCGGTTTGCCTTCGGTGACCACCTTGTAAAGCGCACGGGCATGATCTTCAACGTACAACCAGTCACGGATCTGGCAACCATTGCCATAGACAGGCAGCGGCTTGCCTTCGAGGGCATTGAGAATAACTAAAGGAATCAGTTTCTCAGGGAAATGATAAGGCCCATAATTGTTGGAACAATTGGTCACTATAGTCGGCATACCATAGGTACGTAGCCAGGCGCGAACCAAGTGATCGCTGGAAGCTTTTGATGCGGAGTATGGGCTGCTCGGCGCATAAGGTGTCGTCTCGGTAAACAGCGACTCGGTATCGTGCAGGTCGCCATAAACTTCATCAGTCGAAATATGATGGAAGCGAAAGGCTTCCTTGGCCGTTGGTGCCAGCCGGGTCCAGTAATGCCGTGCTGCCTCCAGCAGGACGTAGGTTCCAACAATATTTGTTTCAATAAAGGCTGCTGGCCCATCAATTGAACGATCAACGTGGCTTTCAGCCGCAAGGTGCATTACCGCATCTGGTTGAAAAGCATCAAAAATTTCATCTAATTTAACCCTGTCACAAATATCAGTTTGATAAAATGAGTAACGCTCATTGTCGGCAGCAGGTGCGAGGGACTCAAGATTTCCAGCATAGGTCAGTTTATCAATGACCAAAACTTCGTCACTGGTAGCGTCAATAATGTGGCGAACTACGGCAGAACCAATAAAACCTGCGCCGCCCGTTACTATGATTTTCATAAAGCCTCAGAAAAGTTGAATCTTGTTATCCGACTTTTATTACTATCGGCAGCAAGAAAATAAAAGCAAATGTATATAAAGATTAAAAAGAAAAAACCAGTGGGGAGCAACTCCCACTGGTTTCAATTCACATTATAACTTCCTGAAAAAACTATTTTTCCATCCACTCAGTATGGAATACGCCTTCTTTATCTACACGCTTGTAAGTATGCGCACCAAAGTAGTCGCGCTGCGCCTGAATCAGGTTTGCAGGCAGAACCGCCGAGCGATAGCTGTCGTAGTAAGAAATAGCTGCGGAGAAAGTAGGCGTTGGGATCCCATTTTGCACCGCATAAGAAACCACATCACGCAGCGCTTGCTGGTATTCGTCTGCAATCTTCTTGAAGTAAGGCGCCAGCAACAGGTTAGCAATGGCTGGGTTTTCTGCATAAGCATCAGTGATTTTCTGCAGGAACTGGGCACGGATAATACAGCCCGCACGGAAGATTTTTGCAATCTCACCGTAGTTCAGATCCCAGTTGTTCTCTTCTGATGCAGCACGTAGCTGGGAGAAACCCTGTGCGTAGGAAACAATTTTACCCAGGTACA
Organism: Buttiauxella sp.; assembly: GCA_032051265.1. GTDB lineage: Bacteria > Pseudomonadota > Gammaproteobacteria > Enterobacterales > Enterobacteriaceae > Dryocola. The sequence continues at coordinate 535,017 of DAMBYU010000001.1, read as the reverse complement.
ATGCGCGACGAACTTTCTCCGCAAATTCAGTTTTATCGCCTGCGAATGGCGTAGCCTGAGGACCGCTCAGCACTTTAGAAGCTGCAACGCGTTGCTCTTTCAGAGAAGAAATATAGCGCGCAAAAACAGATTCGGTGATCAGAGACAACGGTTCTCCAAGATCCAGCGAGCTCTGGCTGGTCCACTTACCGGTACCTTTGTTGGCCGCTTCATCAAGAATCACATCGACCAGGTATTTACCTTCTTCATCTTTTTTAGTGAAGATATCTTTGGTGATGTCGATGAGGTAGCTGCTTAACTCACCTTTATTCCATTCGGTAAAGGTGGTCGCCAGCTCTTCATTGGAGAGATTCAGGCCATTTTTAAGCAGCGAATAAGCTTCAGCGATTAACTGCATGTCGCCATATTCGATACCGTTATGAACCATCTTCACATAGTGACCTGCGCCATCTGCACCGATATAAGTCACGCAAGGTTCACCATCTTCAGCAACTGCTGCGATTTGCTTAAGAATTGGCGCTACCAGTTCATAAGCTTCTTTTTGACCGCCAGGCATGATGGATGGGCCTTTCAACGCTCCCTCTTCACCACCAGAAACGCCGGTACCGATAAAGTTGAAGCCTTCTGCGGACAGTTCACGGTTACGACGGATGGTGTCCAGGAAGAAGGTGTTACCACCGTCGATCAGGATGTCGCCTTTCTCAAGGTATGGCTTGAGGGAGTCGATGGTTTTGTCCGTGGCCTCACCTGCCTTAACCATCAACAGAATGCGACGAGGAGTTTCCAGGGATTCTACAAATTCCTGTACCGTATAGTAAGGAACCAGCTTCTTGCCCGGGTTCTCAGCGATAACTTCTTCAGTCTTGTCGCCGGAGCGGTTGAACACGGAAACGGTATAGCCACGGCTTTCGATGTTCAGCGCCAGGTTGCGCCCCATCACGGCCATACCAACGACGCCGATCTGCTGTTTGGACATTACATACTCCTGTCAGGTTTGGTCACCGCGGCACGCGCCGCAGCTTGAAATGTGGCCTAGATGTTAACTCAGGATTAGGGCGATGGGATAGCGTTTGGTGATCCAAAGCAGGGTTAGTGCATGGCAATGAGTATTATTTTTTCATTGCAGTACCGAAAGCACCCCTTTTATGAATAATTTTTGGATAAAATTCACTGTAAGTGACGATAAATAGTCAGATGCTGTTCTACAATTTCGTCAATCGAAAATGCACGTTCTGCTAAATTTCTACCTGCGATCCCCATCCTTATACGTTCATCAGGATGTTCATATAGCCTCTGAATAGCATCAGCTAATGCGACAGCATCGCGTACTTTTACCAAAATACCCGTTACTCCAGCTTCAATGGCATCACGACAACCCGGAACATCGGTAGTTACCACCGCACGTCCACAGGCAGCTGCTTCAACTAAACCTTTAGGTAATCCCTCACGATAAGAAGGTAAACAAATGATATTTGCCTGCGCATACTGTTCCGCAATATCACTTCGATAACCAAGTAAACTTACGAGCCTGTCTTTTTGCCAGGCTTTCAGTTCATCCTCGGTTATACTGGTGGGATTGCACGGATCGGGGGCACCAATTAAACGCATCTCAACCGCTATCTCTCGAGACTTAAGAATCCGCGCAGCCTCGACAAACTCATAAACACCTTTATCACGTAATAATCGCGCCGCCATCACTACAATAGTGTTTTGAAGAGCCTCCGATCGGAAAGGATAATTATTTAAATCAACGCCGGAGCCCCTTATTATATGCGCTTGCGATTTTTCCAATGCTTTCAAACCAAGGATTAATTTTCGATCGTCAGGGTTTTGAAATATCACAGCGATTTTTTTTTGCTTAAAGGCAATACGATAAAGTTTTGCTACAAACCATCGGCGAATATAACTGACGATTCCCTTGCTGAGAAAGACCGTACCTAAACCCGACACCGCAGCAACAACTGCTGGTACTTTCGACAAACGAGCAGCAAGCCCACCATACAACACTGGTTTAATAGTGACTAAATGAGCAATGTCTGGACGAATTTTTTTAAAAATTCGCGTGAGCTGAAAAGTAGTATTAATGTCAGTTATAGGATTATTTCCACCACGCGAGAGAGTGATATTATGGCACGATACACCATATTGCTTTAATCGGTCATCATTTTCAGCATTGGGCGCAATTACAAAAATTTCATAACCTTGTCGCTGCGCAGCAAGCAGAATGGGTAGTCTATGAGACAAAAGAAAATCAACGTTATTAATTACAAAAGCAAGCTTATTCATTATTAATCTTTAGGTACAGGTTAAGATACGTTTGCGAAATACTCTGCATCGAAAAATTGTTTCTTATTCTTTCTTGCAGCGTTAATCCCAAAGCCTTACGCTTAGAATAATCCATATCTAGTAGTTTATGAATACATTGCGCTAATTGGGAAGGTTGTTTTGCGGAGACTACATACTGCTCCATACCAATTAGAAAAGCCGCATCGCCAACATCCGTAGTAACAGAAGGTACTCCCATCGCCATCGCTTCTCCCAAAACATTTGGGAAACCTTCTGTAACAGAATGAAGGCAAAAAATATCCGATATCTTCAGACAGCATGGAATATCGTTGCGCTCCCCTGCAAGGATAAATTGATCCGCACAATCAGTCTGATTAATGGCATTCATCAATGCTAAATTATCAGCACTTAAGCCACGACCTACCATCAAAAAGCGTAGCGCCTTATCGCTTCGTGCAAGTTGTGCAGCAGCATTTATAAAAGTTATATGATCCTTTACTGGACTATAGCGACCTACTGTAGTTATCACGCGCTGGCCATCTTGAATCTTAAAATACTTTCTCAGAGTATCCGCCTGTTCATCACTTGCCTCCAGGCGAGATAAATCAAATCCATTGGGGATAACTTGTGATCGACTATGCTTGTAGCCAAGATTTTCATGAACTTTTCTTGATGCGTTTGCCGCATAGATTATTTTCGCAGGTATATAATCTGACAGAGCAGCACATATTTTCCGAATCAATAGAGTTAGTTTGCTACCCCCTTTATTGATATCGGTACTTCGAACACACCAGATGATATTGCGTAACCCCAGAGTCCGTGCAGCCAGTCCACCCAGAAGATCGCTGTGATACATCCATGTATGCACAATGTCTGGATGTAGTGCTTTAAGCCGCCTGCGTAATTGGAAAAAACAGCTAAGGACGCTTATCGATGAACGCATTCCTAACGCTTCAATATGAATTCCGTTACGGCTTAATTCATCGCCAAGCGTTCCTCTATCGGTGAGAGAGATAACAATATGCTCGATTGTAGGTCCCGTTTGCTGCTGAAGAATAAGGCGTTTTAACATTAGTTCAGCGCCACCGACATTCAAATCAATAATGATATGGACAACTTTCAATGGTTTTTCTCCAGCCATGCCTGGAACATCAAAACATTCCAGAGCTGACGAGAATAATCCATTTTTCCTGACAAATGCTGCTCCCATCTGGCACGAATAACAGAAGTATTAAAATAACCTTCCCTGTTAAGCCTTCCCGCATCGAGTAACGACTCCGCCCACTGTTTGAGCGGACCGCGTAGCCAGGCGGCCAGGGGAACAGAAAAACCCTTTTTAGGTCGCTCAATCAATTCACGAGGAACATGGCGGTAAAGAATATCACGCAAAGGTATCTTGCCAGTTCCATTTTTTATTTTATAGTTAAGCGGTAGTTGCCATGCAAATTCAATTACTCGATGGTCCAGTAAAGGTACTCTTGTTTCAAGACTGCTATACATTGATGCACGATCGACTTTCACCAGAATATCATCTGTCATGTAGACCTGAGCATCCGCAGCCATCATCCATTCAACAAAATTGACATTCTGCGGCCATAATGTCGGGCTGTTAAACATTGTAGCAGGCTCCTTTCCATCCAGAACTATAGACTCAGGCGCCTGCCAGTGGCTAATAATTCTGCGATAAAATTCTTCCTGCGTAGCCGCATCCATACAAGTTGCAAGCTTATTAATGCGCTGAGGCAATGGGATATTGGTAATATATTTCGCAATAATAGTTCTTATGTTGAGTGGAATGGATTGTACTTTATTCCAATAGCGCGGTGTAAATTGGTAAGGAGTATAACCACCGAATAATTCGTCGCCAGCATCACCACTCAATGCTACGGTAACATGCTGGCGCGCCATTTTCGCCACCATAATAGTGGGAAGCTGCGAGCTATCGGCAAAGGGTTCGCAATAGATGTCGGATAATGATGGCACCAGATCCAGAATATCTTTTTCTGACACATACATGTCAGTATGTTCGGTACCCAAATGTTTGGCAACGGCAGCAGCGTAAGGTGCTTCGTTAAATCGCTCATCCTCAAAGCCAATGGCGTATGTTTTAACCGGTCTTGATGAAAATTTTTGCATTAACGAAACAATCAAACTACTATCCACTCCACCACTGAGAAAGGCCCCTAATGGCACATCAGAAAGCATTTGATCGCGAATACTTGTAGAAATAATTGCTTCCAGACGGTCGGTACTTTCCTTCTGACTGCCCTGGAAAGGATTTGATAGTCCTGATTCAATAACCGTATTCATCGACCAGTATGGGTTTGAAACAGACGTATTATTGTTTGAGTTAGCAGAAAATGTAATAAAATGCCCAGGCGTGAGTTTATAGATGCCTGTATAAATAGTATGGGGAGCCGGAATATAATTATGGCGCATTAATAAACAGATTGCATCGCGATTAATATCTGCAGAAAAATCCGGATGCACTTTTAACGCTTTTAATTCAGAACCAAATAATAATGTATCGTTTTGCCATCCCCAATAGAGAGGCTTTTCACCAACCCTATCTCTTGCCAGCGTTAATTGATGCTCCTGTTTATCCCATAATGCGATGGCAAACATTCCTACCGTTGCCTTTAAGGTTCTTTCAATACCCCAGGCACTAAAACATGCAAGTAAGGTTTCCGTATCTGAGTGGCCTTTCCAAACTGGTGCACTATTTTCTTCTTCTAATTCTTTTCGCAATTCCAGATGGTTATATATTTCGCCATTAAAAGAAATCATGAATCTGTCACAAGCTGACGCCATCGGCTGATGGCCAGCCTCGGAAAGATCGACGATTGCCAGACGGGTATGGGCCAAGCCTATACCTGTATCAGCCCAAACATCGCAACTATCTGGTCCACGGTAATGAATCTGAGCAATCATCAGATTCAAGATACATTTATCTATAGCTCGTGAGGATAAATATCCAGATAAACCACACATTCAACGCTTCCTAATATGAATTACATGACCAAATATGATTATTTTCCCGAAACTTATTAGCAAAATCATTTAGTTTTTTTGCAAAACAAATAACCATAAAGTAAGAATAATAACCTTGAAGGATAGTTTTGATAAAAAACAGGCCCTTTGACTTCCAGTATCATTAATAATACAAATAAAATTATGAACATTCTTTTAAGTTCAGGGTACTTATGTGGCAACATTTTACATAGCATTATATAGTGAAATGCATATAAAAATATGGACAGCAAACCTAAGGAATAAAGCGATTTTATATATCCGGAGTCAGACCTATATGAAACGTCCGCCTCATAAAAGCCAAAACCAAATATTATTTTCAGCGTATCAGATGGAATATTATACATTGATACTAAATCATCAGAGCTTGTTGTGTGAAGTCCGTCTCCATCCAAGAAATTATTTACTAACTCCAAAGCCCAAGACAATATAAAATCTAACTGGGATCCATATATACTTATAAAACTCAGCAACATGAAAATAGTAATTACGCTAAAGAATACAAGAGAGGCTCTGTCTTTGTTGACTAAAAAGGCATAAAAAAACCAAAAACATATTAAGAGGCATATTGCATATAAACCTGTACGTGCAATAAATATTTGTGATAAAGCAATCACAGCAACAATGATCAAAGTAACTGCGCTGCTAATATACTTATTCAAATTAAGATGCATCAAGAACAATGCCGCCATAATACATATCACAGAGAGAGAGAATCCGCCTGCTGCAGCAAAACCTCTAGCTCGAAAACCGTTAACATAGTCTAAGTTAGATTCGTGCTGTTGCGATAGTAATGATTCTGTGATGTCTTTTACACCAGGAATTAAGGAGGTAAGCAAAATTATACAACAATTAATAAAGATACAAAACCCGATAACTTTTAATAAAGAATTTATGCCACTGTACTTTTCAAGTATGCTAACAAACATAACACCAAAAACAAGATACATGATGTTATTAATCATTATTTTTAGGAACACGAAATTATCCGGTTTAATAGTTATATCAAGAATTGTGACTTGAGCAAGCGCCGAATACCCCCCCAAAAAAAGCAAAAAAATAACGCAATAAACTATATTTTTTGAAAACGAGTAAATGTTTTTTTCCAAGAAAAAAATAATAATAACTATAGCGAAAATGATTATGGAAGAAGAAACATCTAAAAAATTAAAAGTTGGTGAAAGCAAATAAAAAAACACCGCAATAAAAACCAAGCCTGCTCTAAACATATTTTTATTGCCCTATGTCTAAATATTATTATTTATGTGATTGATAATTTTTGCAGGTATACCTGCAACAACTGTAAATGATTGTACATCTTTTATAACAACGCTGTTTGCACCAATTTTTACATTACTACCTATATGGATAGCACCTAATATCTTAGCGCCAGAGCCGATAATAACGTTATCGCCTACTGTAGGCTGTTGGTTAACATTAGATTCTGTGTCTTTATTTCCTAATGTAACTCCATTCAAAATCTTACAGTTTTTACCAATTACGACATTTCTTCCTATGACAATATCATGCCCATGCATTATCACTAGCCCAGGACCTATTTTAGCTCGTAAACTTATATCACTGGAGTATATAACTCTTATGAAATATTCAATAAAGACTCTAAAGATTACACCAATTAAAGGTATAGCAGAAAGTGTATGACCAAGGCGAAAAAGAAAAGTGAGATGGAAGGAATGGCTAATCAAACAACATTTAACTTTAGAAGTAAAGGAACCACAATTTGTAAAAGCATCAATATCTTCCTTTATATATTTAAGCATAAACTAGACCTTAAAATTTAATTTTTTCATTACAGGTAATCCACGCAGCAACTTAAACAATGATAAAGGATGGAAAGTTTTAATCCATAATTTCAAAAAAATAATGGTTGTAGAACGTCTTGATTTTGCGTCTCGCAGCAAATACGTAAGTATAGCAGTATTTATTTCTAGTCTATATTGAGGGTATTTTTTTGAAAAATATTTCAAAGACTCTATCAAAAGATAACGTGTTTTATTACCTGTAGATGACACACCAATTCCAACACGATATACACCTAATGGCTCGTTAGAAGCATAACATCCTAACCCGGATTTAACTTGCTCAACATTAGCAAAATAATCGACAAGTTCGAAGTCAGGTAATTCAAAGTCACGAACAGTCCGTCGATACATTTTGGAGCTATTTTTACCGACTGAAATAAATTGAATAATTGCTCGCTGGTCAAAATGCATACTCATAAAATCAACATTTGCACGGGCATAACCACTGTAAATATCTTTACCATTATCAAAAAGCATCGGATGCCAGACTATATTGCAGTTATCATTTATTGTGAGATAGTCAGCCTGAATTCTCAATTTCTCCGGAAAATAATAATCATCACCATCAACATGCGCAATATACTCGCCTTGAGCCTGCTGATGAGCAAATAAATAGTTATGATAGGCCCCCATATTTGATTCATGTAAAAATGCCTTTATTAAATGAGGATACTCGCTTTGCAATTGGCGAATAATATCTTGTGTGCCATCTGTAGAACAGTCATCACTAACAATAATTTCATATTGAAAATTACAATCTTGATTGATAAGGCTTACTAAACATTGGCGAATATATTTACTTTGATTATAAGTTACTATGCAAACCGAAACTTTTATTTTATTATTCATTTTTTTCTCAATTTCTTTTGCAGTATTTTAATAAATTCACTCGAGGACAGGGCAGCAACGCTCAAACCGACACATGCCAATACAAATATCATAAATAAATCATCCAGCCTTTTATATTGAAATTTATACATATATTTAATTGCATATATAGTAAAAGCAACTGGGATATAAATCCTAAGTACATTATTAAATAACCACTTCAAATGCATTCCTGGTTCAAGTTTTGAGTGCACGAACCCTACCCACAATATTAAATATAGTATATTAATGGTTAACCATGCATATCCGGCGCCAATCCCACCATAGTAATTCGCCATAAATACAATTGCCGGCACCAAAGTTAGCAGCATAATTATATTACCAATAAAATGATACCTAAGCGTTCCTCTGGCATATTGCAAATAATAAGGGAATGCAGAAATAGCCAAAATACCATTACCAAGAGCGTAAGAAGAAAGAATGGGTGCGCTTACACGTGCTAACTCACGATCTCCCGTCCATACAAATAGAAGAGGTTCAGCACAAAACGCCAACACAATTGAAGCTGAACTGGCAAGCACACAAACTAATTGAGTTGCTGTATGATACAATTTTATTAATTTCTGATAATTACCTTCTGCATAAAGTCGAGCAAAACGAGGTAATAATGCCGTGCTTATCGGCCCACTAATTATCATAATTCCACTGGCAGCGAGTACAGCCAGAGTGAAATGACCATATTGTACCAAAGATAATATTCCAGATAGAACTAGCTTATCCGTTTGAGTTATCATCACCCAAATAGAAGAAGTAAAAGCAACGGTTAAGGAAAAGGCTAAAATCGCTTTAACTGGCTGAAATGACCAGCCAATTTTATTTTTCGGATGTGGGATTAACTTCCGGCTAATAACATAAAAACCAACAAATTCAATGAGTGCTACAGCTAATTGATGAATAAAGAATACAACTGCATTAAATCCATAAAAGTACATCGTAATAAAAACACAGATAAATCGTAACGTGGAAATGAATACGTTAAAAGAGCTTAACCATACCTGCTTCTCGGCGCCTGAAATTACTCCACGGTAAAGACCACAAAGCCACCTCATAGCTACACAACAAGCAATTACTTTTATGCATAATATAACATTCTCTATCGGAAGTTCCTTAATATGCAGCCAGTGAAGCGTGATAATTTTTGAAGATAAAAATAAGGCGCCACCACCAGCAATAGCAATACTGACAAATATTACATTTAAGGCCCTGAGTAATTGCCGGTACTGAAGTGCTGATGTCATCCCACCATAATAGCGAGCAGTCTCTCTCCCAATCGTAGGTGTTAATCCTAAATCCAACAAAGTAAACCATGATTGTAACATGGTAAAGAACCCAATCAGACCATAAGCCTCAGCCCCCATATATTTTATATATAGTGGAAGAATCAAAATACCTATGGCGCTGACATAAATTTGACTAATGTAATTGGCAATAATATTTTTTTTAAGGGACACGGCCTTTATCTCATTATTTTAGAGCTATACGCATCGTGTGATAAATGTCATTACTTTTGAAGATTGAAAAGCCATTTTTTTTATAGAATGCTATCGCTTTATAATTATTAACATTTACTTCCAGAATACAATATTCAAAAGAGCGTTGTTTCATACAATTAATTGCTTTAATTAAGAGCTTTGTCGCTATACCTTTTTTTTGCTCGTTTTCTGCAACAATTAATAATGTAATGAATCCATTAATCCTTTCAGGATCATTACAATAATAACAAACTACGCCACTTAAAACGCCGTTACTCTCATAATCTTCTATTGTAGCTGCTTGATTTAATTTATTAAGATAAGCTTTTATACTTACATGATGATTTAATATTGCATGGTATAAAAGTTGATTTTTTTTAATTTCCTTATCTAAGAAACTGACAATAGTCTGCCTGTTATTCATTGGCTTACCTTATAATATCGTATGCTTGCAAGAGCTCTTTTACAACATTGATATCATTCCACATCATAACATCAATAATTGAAAGGTTTGGAATAAAATCAACGTTCCCTTGTTGATATTTAATGTTATTCATTTTAATAAATTGAAGTTTAACACCACAGCTTTTGAAAAATTCTCCGTCGTAAAGCTCGCGGCCACCATAGCTATTTAAATAACTATCTTCGTTAAGCCTTTTAATGATGCTTATAAGTTTATCTGAAGCTGGACCATTGTGATCGTAATCAATCTCACTTGATCTCAAAAATTTCTTATATGACCCCAAATAAGAAAAAATAACTTCGAAACTATATTTGCATAAAGCACCTATATTTCTGTCTTCAAAATTAATAATTTTTTCAATGATAGGATACACATCATTATAATACGGGGCCTTAGAATATGCTTGAGCTATTCCTTTCAGAAATTTATCATTATTTTGTATCGAATATTCTAGCTCACATATTTTTTTGAAAGAGGAAGCACCGGGCACGGGTATGGTAAATCTTTGTGTTTCACCAGCACTCAATAAGCTATTTCTATTTATATAACCTTGTTTAATATAGTTAACATCGTCATATAAAACAAACGTATCTACAGCATGAATAAGTTGAAAATAACCCAAGTAAGGGAATAAATAAGGTTGCATTATGGCTATCATTTGACATCCTTAATTATACTCACGATTCTTGCTAAATTTTGTTCATCTAATTCAGGATACATTGGCAAACATAAGACCTTGAATGACATATTTAAAGCCGTATTGATATCATGACTTATGCAAAGGGAACTGTTTTTATATGCACCAAATTCGGATATCAGCGGGTAGAAGTAGCGGCGAGCAAAAATATTATGACTTTTTAATAAATCATATAATTCATCGCGTGAGAGTGGATACTCGTCTCCAATCAGGATAGGGAAATAGGAGTGATTGGAAATTTTTTGACCCGTTGTCGGAACGATAGTGATGCCTTTAATATTAGTCAGATATTCTCTATAAAAGCTATCAACACGTGTTCTACCCGCAAGGAAATCCGCCATATAGTTAAGTTGCAGTAAACCAAAAGCGGCATTCACTTCACTCATTTTACCGTTCGAACCAATACTATTAATTGTGAGCTCATCCTCATAACCAAAGTTTTTCAGGCGATCAATACGCTCTTTTATCTCTTTGCTTGAACAAACTATAGCCCCGCCCTCAAACGTACTGAATACCTTAGTAGCATGAAAACTTAATACGCTAAGATCACCATAGCGAAGCACGCTGCCCTCTTCATCTTCTACACCGAACGCATGGGCGGCATCATAGAGGACTTTCAGATTATATTTTATCGCTATTTCTTCTATGGCCTTTACATCACATGGATTACCGTAACAATGCACGGGCATGATAGCGGTCGTTTTAGGAGTGATAGCAGCTTCAATTTTGTACGGATCCAGGTTTAAAGTAACAGGATCAATATCAACGAAAACGGGTTTTAAACCATTCAAAACTAAGGCATGGCTAGTTGCTACAAACGAATAAGGTGTAGTGATGACTTCACCAGATAAATCAAGAGCCTGGACTGCGGTTTGTAAAGCAATAGTGCCATTATTAAACAGGCTAATATATTTAACCCCTAAATAATCGCACAATGCCTGCTCCAATTGTTGATGCATCGGTCCATTATTCGTCATTTGCTTATTTTTCCAAATCTGTTCTAAATAAGGAACAAATTCGGCTAATGGAGGAAGGTTTGGTTGTGTAACGAAAATAGGTTTATTGCTCATCACTAATCCTTGATCAACGACATTAAGTATTGACCATATCCATTTTTTATAGATTCATTTGCCTGACGAAGCACCTGCTCTTTATTTAACCATTGATTATTAAAGGCGATCTCTTCGAGGCAGGCGATTTTAAAACCTTGATGTTGCTCTATCGTTTCTACAAAGTGTGAAGCTTCAAGTAAACTCTGATGCGTACCTGTATCAAGCCAGGTAAAACCACGCCCAAGTAGCTCAACGTTAAGTTCACCCTGTTGAAGATATACTTCGTTTACACTAGTTATCTCTAACTCACCTCGTGCAGAAGGTTTGATTGTTTTTGCAATATCAATAACTTTGTTATCGTAAAAATAGAGGCCTGTTACAGCATAGTTTGATTTAGGGTGTTGCGGTTTTTCTTCAATTGATAATGCGCGTTTATTTTCATCAAACTCTACAACGCCAAAACGTTCCGGATCTTTTACTTGGTATCCGAATACTGTTGCCCCTTTAGTTCTTCCAGCCGCTTCTTTGAGTTTAGGTGAGAATCCTTGGCCATAGAAAATGTTATCACCTAAAGCCAGACAAACCCTGTCACTACCAATAAATTTTTCACCAATGATAAATGCCTGGGCAAGACCATCCGGTGTTTTTTGAATCGCATATTCTAAATGTACACCAAATTGCGAACCATCACCCAGCAACCGTTGAAAATTCTTAGAATCTTCTTCCGTAGTAATGATTAATATTTCTCGAACCCCTGCTAACATTAATACTGATAGCGGGTAATAAATCATCGGTTTATCATAGATAGGCAGCAACTGCTTAGATATCCCTTTAGTTATGGGATATAACCGTGTTCCAGAACCACCAGCTAGAATAATTCCCTTCATTTTTATATTCTCCAACAAAGCTTAAGGTTAGGCCAAAGTAAATTTATCTCTTTATTTTTAGTTCGCTAACAAAGAATTAACGTACCATGGCATCGCTTCATCAATACCTTGCGAAATGTTGTGAGTTGGTGAGTAATTTAAACGAGTTACGGCTTTACTAATATCTGCCTGAGAATGACGAACGTCACCAGAGCGGAAGTCCTGATAGACAGCTGATTTTTTATATATAACTTTATTATTTTTCAGAGCATTATTGAGAGCAAAAAATAAATCATTAAGTGTAGTACGATCGCCAACCGCAACGTTATAAACTTCGTTTTTTGCCGTATCGGATGCTAAAGCAGCCAGGATATTCATCTGCACCACATTCTTGATATAGCAGAAATCCCTACTTGTTTCACCATCACCATTAATAAAAACGTCATTGTTATTGATCATAGCCGCAGTCCATTTAGGGATAACCGCGGCATAAGCTCCATTCGGATCCTGACGTTTACCAAATACATTGAAATAACGAAGCCCGATGGTTTTAAAACCATAAGTCCGGGCAAAAACTTGGGCATAAAGCTCATTTACGTATTTAGTAACGGCATATGGTGAAAGAGGATTACCAATATTTTCTTCTACTTTAGGCAGAGCCGGGTGATCGCCATAAGTTGAGCTACTTGCCGCATAGGTAAAGCTGTCTACATTTTGATCCCGGGCTGCAACCAGCATATTCAAAAAACCGGTAATGTTTGCTGCGTTCGTGGTCAACGGATCCGCGATTGAACGTGGTACAGAGCCTAAAGCCGCTTCATGCAAAATATAGTTAACACCCGCTGCTGCTTTCTGGCAAACTTCAGGATCACGTATATCGCCTTCAATAAAGGTAAACTGTGCCCATTGTTTTTCTGAAACCAGCGACTGCACCTCATCAAGGTTGTGTTGATGACCTGTTGCAAAATTATCCAGGCCAATAACTTTCTGATTTAGCAACAACAAAGATTCCAGCAGATTAGAACCAATAAAACCTGCTACTCCGGTTATCAGCCATGTTTTTTGGTTAATCAAAAGATAATTTTCAATTTCATCAAATTTCACAATAGTTCCTTGTTAAGATGCAGCTTATATCAATATGCTGGAGAAATAGTTAAAGCCTGATGTCCACAATTTGCGGATCGATAATATATTTTAGATCGTAGATAACACCATTTGGCTGAACCAGATTTTTAATATCTTTGTTTGATAGTTCTTTAAACTGTGAGTGCGCAACGGTGAAAACTACACCATCATAGTTGCTGGCTGGCATGTCTTTGAGAACGTCAATGCCATATTCATGCCTCGCTTCTTCCGCACTTACCCATGGGTCGTAAACATCAACGGCAACGTTGTACTCTTTAAGTTCACTGATGATATCAACAACTTTAGTATTACGCAGATCGGGGCAATTCTCCTTGAAAGTTAACCCCATAAGTAAAATACGAGCCCCCTCAACTTGTACGCGCTTCTTGATCATCGCTTTAATTAATTGTGAGGCAACATATTTGCTCATAGCATCATTGATGCGACGACCAGAAAGGATAACTTCTGGATGGTAGCCAATCGCCTGAGCTTTATGTGTCAGATAGTATGGGTCAACTCCAATACAATGCCCACCAACCAGGCCTGGTCGGAACGGCAAGAAATTCCACTTTGTCCCAGCAGCTTTGAGTACTTCTTCAGTATCGATGCCTAATTTATTAAAAATCACAGCAAGTTCGTTAATCAAAGCGATATTGAGGTCTCGCTGAGTATTTTCAATAACCTTCGCCGCTTCCGCTACTTGAATTGAAGAAGCTTTATGCGTACCAGCAATAATAATACTTTTATATAATTGATCGACAAACTCTGCTATCTCCGGGGTGGAACCAGAAGTAACTTTTTTAATGGTAGTAACACGATGTTGTTTGTCGCCCGGGTTGATTCGTTCCGGACTGTAGCCTGCGAAAAAATCCTGATTGAATTTTAGTCCGGAAACTTTTTCCAGAACTGGAATACAAACTTCCTCAGTTGCGCCAGGGTATACTGTTGATTCATAGATAACAACATCGTTCTTTTTAAGTACTTGACCTAATGTCTCTGAAGCCTTGACTAATGGAGTGAGGTCGGGCTGTTTATATTCATCAATAGGGGTAGGCACCGTGACTATATAAACGTTACAGTCACTCAATTTTTCAAGATCTGAAGAGTATGCTAACTGAGTTGATTCATTTAACTCTTCAGAAGAGCACTCAAGAGTAAAATCCATACCATTGGTTAAATCCTGGATTCTTTTTTTATTGATATCAAAACCAAGGGTGTTATATTTTTTCCCAAACTCAACTGCTAAGGGTAAACCAACGTATCCCAGGCCAATTATACCAATTGTGCAACTACTTAGATCGATACTCATTATTTTTTTCCTGATAATATTTTAAACGCATAAATTTAAGAGGTAAGCGGAACACCACGTACTGGATTATCCCCATGGCTTCCGCCTAAATTGTGAATACTATATTCTGCATTGAATAATTCATAAGTTGTAATTATAGGAATCGGTATGAATTTTGATATGCATTTGTCAGTATATCAAGCACGCTACCGCCCCTGGCTCAACAGCTACCAGTGCACTGAAAATCTAACGGGGTGGCAAGACATTCGACGAGATACTTAGATAAATGTCTCTTCGAATGCGTTACGCATCAAAAAAATTCCTTTGCTTCATCAAGGGCTTACATAAAAAACGGCAGTCAGTTCCATAAAGATGTTTGATACATCTCCACAGCCACTTAACCGCCGTTTTTTCATAAACATTTTATTTTCACAGGGTTACGATTAACGCGCCAGCATCTTCTGGATGCTTTCCCGGAACTTTTGCCCTTCTTTATGGTTACGCAGACCGTAGTTAACAAACGCCTTCATGTAACCCATTTTTTTGCCGCAGTCGTAGCTTTCACCTGTCATCAGTGCGGCTTCAACCGGCTGTTTTTCATTCAGCGCAGCGATGGCGTCGGTCAGCTGAATACGGCCCCATGCACCCGCTTCGGTTTTTTCAAGCTCAGGCCAGATATCAGCTGACAGGACGTAACGCCCTACGGCAGCAAGGTCGGAATCCAGCGTCTGCGGCTGATCTGGTTTTTCAACGAAGTCGACTATGCGGCTCACCTGGCCATCATTATTCAGAGGCTCTTTCGTCGTGATAACGGAATACGCTGACAGATCTTCATTCGGCATATGCTTAGCCAACACCTGGCTGCGCCCTGTTTCATTAAAACGCGCAACCATAGCAGCCAAATTATAGCGCAGTGGGTCGGCGCTTGCGTTGTCCAGCACCACATCTGGCAGTACAACAACAAACGGGTTATCGCCAACGACAGGTTGAGCGCAGAGGATGGAATGGCCAAGTCCGAGCGGCTGAGCCTGACGCACGTTCATAATGGTCACGCCCGGCGGACAGATAGACTGTACTTCGGCCAGCAGCTGGCGCTTAACGCGCTGTTCCAGCAATGCTTCAAGCTCATAAGACGTATCGAAATGGTTTTCGACCGCATTCTTGGAAGAGTGGGTTACCAGGACAATTTCTTTGATACCCGCAGCCACGATCTCATCGACGATGTACTGGATCATCGGCTTATCGACAATCGGCAGCATCTCTTTCGGGATGGCTTTTGTAGCAGGCAACATATGCATGCCAAGTCCGGCTACCGGAATAACTGCTTTCAAATTAGTCATGTTTAGTCCCACCTCTTAAATGGTTGGAGGATTATAGTCTTTTCGTGCTCTGATGCCAGCATGAATTGATCCCCAAAGTTTGTACTTCATCTTATCCCCAGGCTCAGGGGATACAAAACTAAAAAGCCCTTATTAAAGTCAATAAGGGCTCAGAAAAGTCGTAAAGTCGCTTGATTGTTTATTTACGCAACGAAGGCAACTCAAAATTAAGGTTACTGGTATTCACATGCTGGTGGTCCACCCGGTCGATATCCACCGAGCTTTCGCCTTTCTCATTGACCGCCCGAACGCTGGCGAGCGACAGCAGCGTGTCCTCTTTTGCCATAAAGCGGCCCCTTACGTCCTTGCGTAAATCAAAACGTAGCTTCAGCGCCGGCCCCGTGCTTGCGCGTTGCATCACGTTGACATTTCTGAGGAAAAGATGCTGAGGCTTGTTATTCAGCTCAAGCGTGGCGCCCTTCGTGGTCACGTTCGTAATGGCCACAAACGAGGTGGCGTTACCAGACGAAATCTGGATGCCCCGGGCCTTATACTGCATGTTGGTATTATCAAGCGTGATGTCATTAAGCCTGAAGTTTTGTGGGATAGACAAATAGTTGCCCCTGATAACACCATAGCCAATAAGAAACCCGGCGCTATTAACCATATCGATATTATCAATCACGAAATTATCACAGCCATAAATTGCTACCGTGGCATTATCAATCCCGGCCTTTTTGCTGAATGTATGATTAATATTGCGCGCCTTCACATTTCTGATAATAAAATGCTTGCCGTTCTCCACGTGAACAAGCTGGCGACAATTGCTGCCGGTGATGTTGGCCACCACGAAATGCTTTACCGCCTGGTCTTCCGGATAGTCGTTATTGTAGGTGCTGCCCGCAAGCCCGATACCGATCCCCCAGTTTATCTTGCCGTTGGTGCAGTCAATATTATCAATCACATGATCGGAGATAAGCAGGTCATGGTCGTTAATCGCCACGTTCCATTCTATGGCGTCGCCCTGCAAGCGGCTGAAACGGCCATTGGTGATTTTCACCTTCTCCATACGGTTGTGGAAGCCCTGGCGCAGGATGCCGTAGTTTGCATCGTGTATGTTAATGTCATCGATTAACAAATTGCGCATAGTGCGCTTGTCCTTACCGCCAATATAAATCTGCATCACCGGGGCGTGGCCGCTCATATCAATTCCCTGGATGGTACAGTCCGAGCCGCGCACGTCGAGGATTATATTATTAAAACGTCCGCCCTTCTCGCCCAGCACTTTGCAGCCATCCTGCAGCACAAAACGCCCCTTACCGTTGCCTTTCAGGCCACCTGCGACCCGCAATGTTTTACCCTCGGGCATAAAAATGGCGGTATTGATGTTGTCGCAGACTAAATCCGCGGGCACGACAACCGTATCAGCAGCGGCAAAGGCTTGTTTGAACGCGGCGGGCCAGTCGGCACCATAAAATTTCTGGACGTTTACCTCGCTTTTGCTGCTGGCCGCCAGAACCGTGCGAGGTAAAACTAAAGGCACCGCGGCCAGCACTGAACTGGCCCATAAAAGTCTGCGGCGGGAAGAGGAAAACGGAGGGGAGTTAGGTTCAAATCTTTTGCGCATACGTCCTCGTGAAGCTTCACTCGGTGGGTTTACAGCGTATGGAGCTGATGGGCTAACTTTCGATAGATAACTTGCTGATTAAATTCGGTTTCGACTTTCTCGCGGGCCTGAGCCAGCATCGGTGTCAGCTCGCTTGCTTCTACCTCGGCAAAAGCCTGCAGTCTGTCGGCAAGCGCAATGGCATCATATTCCGGCACCAGCCAGCCTGAACGGCCCGCATCAATGAGCTCCGGAATACCGCTGTGAACGGTAGATATCACAGGTATACCTACCGCCATCGCTTCCATTAGCGCGACGGGAATGCCTTCCATATCTCCATCCTCGCCCGTAACGGACGGCAATAAAAACAGATCGGCCTTATCCAGCATCGCTTTTACTTCATGGTTCGGCTTAAAGCCCGGCATAAAGATCACGTCGTCTAACTGATTCTGTTCGATAAGCGTGCGCAGACGGGTTTCCCACGGGCCGATACCAAGGATGTTGTAACGAAAATCGACACCGCGCTCTTTGAGCAGGCGACAGGCTTCAATCGCCACGTGCAGCCCTTTTTTCTCCGTGAGACGCGCCACGGAGATTATTTCCAGCGTGCTGGCGGGAGCCTTTACCGGACGCAAAGAGAACCGCTCCATGTCCACGCCCATGCGCGAAACGGCAATTTTCGCAGGTGGGCAGCCCATTTTTTTCAGACGCCCAGCCCATAGTTCGCTTATCGGCAACATCAGGTCGCCACGCGTAAACAGCTTTTGATATTCAGGCGTGTAGCGTGTCAGCGCCTCGCGCCCAGAAATATCGATGCCGTGGAAGACGGTAGCAATTTTTCCTTTCAGCAGGCCGAGCTCGCGCAGCTTGGCGGCGGTTACCCCCGCCGGGCCAAAGTGGGCGATATACACATCCGCCTGCAGCGTTTGCGGGTTACGCCCGCAAATGGAAGCAAGGATCAGATTCCTTGCCTCGTCACCGTAACGCGAGGCGTTCAGCGCACGCCAGGTACGAGTACGCAACGAACCGCGCAAAGTATTCAACGCGCGGGATTGCAGCTTCGCCACTTTACCTTCGGGTTCATCCATCAACCAGGTGGTCTTCTGAGCAAGGTTGTATTCTTTGAACGCGGCATGGGTGTTGGCCAAATCTCCCTTCTGCATCGCGACGATCTCCACTTCATATCCCATATCGATAAATGCAACGATCTGGTTGAGTACGAAGGTTTCTGAGGCGACCGGGAATTTGAGCAGAAAGAAGCCGACCTTCATTTTGCCTCCCTCACGCGTGCCAACACGGATTCAACCATGCGCAGACCATTTTCACGCTCGGCATTCACCGCCTGAATAAGGCGCGCATTAATCACCGGCAGCTGGCCCAGCACATCGGCAACAACGCCCTGCAGGGAGCCGTCCAGAAGCTGGCGAATATCAATTGCCATTTCCGGCATGCCCAGCTGCTGCATAATGCCTGCGGATTTGTGTTCGTAGTTGATGGCGATGGCTGGCGTACCAAAGTTCATCGAAATAATCGCGGAGTGCAGGCGCGTGCCGATGGTCAGTTCGCATTCAGCCAGGATTTTGCCCATCTCAAGGTCGTTAAGCTCGTCCATTACGATATGCATCTGTTCCGGCCGCTTAACATGCTGCGCCATACTGAGGGCGACCATACGATCATCGCGATTATAGCGATCGATACTTGTGCAGGTAGAGAGCACTATCACCTGATATCCATCATCAATGACGCGATTTACCATTTCGGCAAATGCCTGTTCATAAGCTTGCTGCGTGGTGCCCAGACGTTTATCGAATGGTTCAAGTACACGAAGCGTAACGGCAATGGTTTTCTGGCGGCCAATGACCTCAAGCCAGTGTTGCACCGCATAATTTGCAACAAAAGTGTCATCCCTGCGATCGACCAGCCACGCGGTGTCCACCCCTTGCTCTACCTTACTGGTATCAATTCCGCTGGCATCCATCAGATCACGGCTGACGGTTTCGCGTAAAATAAGGGCATTCGTGCGGGCAAAGACATAATTTGCCAGCTGGTTAAAATCGGCATTCTGGAACGGGCCAACGCTGTGCCCCACCATATAAATCGGTTTGTTTGCCATCAGTGCGCACAGAGGATATTCAAAGTGCGTAAGTCCATAGAGATCGACGTAGTTAGAGCCGCCAACCTGAATAATCGCATCATATTTCTTTAACGACTGGGCAAACTCCATAAACTCTGGCGCAATGCTGAAATTGCGGAAATTGCCCTCTTTCGATACCTTCGCCAGCAGAACCTTGTGTTGATAACGACGACGCAGCACTTTCTTTATTCGCCCGTTCATGCCCGGCGCGGCCTGCTGTTTTTGACTCAGTTGGTAGAGAGGATCTGCAATAATTGGCCGCCCTTGTAACCATGCGGAACTAACCGGAAAACGGCTCATTACTTCAACGTCCACCTCCGGTTCCTGCTGGTATATCGCATCAATCAATCCACGCATAATGGCGCTGTCGCCACGATTTCCACAAGTGTGGTTACCCAAAATTAATAATTTCATTATTACCTCTAAAAGTTTTTATTCGCGGACCGTTTTCCATCAGGAATAACGGTCTTATTATTGAACCCGCAACAGCGACTTGAGTTTTTCGCTGCGGCAAAATGTTTTTTTCAGCTCGACAACCAGGCTGTTGCGCGATAAAGCAAGCGTTAGCATGAAACTTCCTACTCCCACAGCCACCTGCAGGGTGAAAAGTAATGCTGATGGCATCTGCCCCGCCAACAGTTGTCCCACAACGAAGCTTGACATTACCGTTGGTAATGACAGCCGGAAGGGTAACCACAGGCTCTGGATATACTCCCGGTAGCTCGGCCCCAGCACCGGTTTAATCATGATGAAATAGCTCAGCACCGTATTCACCACCTGCACGAACAGGAAACCAAGCGTTACGCCAAGCGCGCCGCCCAGATGCCCGCCAACGATAATCGCCGGGATAAACAGGCAGGTTTTAAATACGTTGAATTTAAAGCTGATATCCACGCGCGCCTTCGCCATCAGCAGCGAACCAATCGGGTTACCAATGGAACGCAGCAGGCCAACCACGCACAGCAGTTGCAGAATCGGAGTGATAAAGAGCCACTTCTCGCCAAATACCAGCGGCACGAAGTTATTCGAGACCACCAGCAGGCCGAGCAGCGCCGGGAAGTTAATGATGCCGACAATCGACAGCAGCTTGTAGAAGTTCACGCGCAGCTTGTCGGTATCATCCTGAATTTTGGCAAACGCCGGGAACAGTACGCGGGTAATGATCGGGTTCAGCTTCATCGGCGGCACCACCGCCACGTTGTAAGCGAGGTTATATCCGCCCGCTACGCCAGCACCGAGAATGCGCGCCAGCACCAGTGTAGAAAGGTTAGTGTTTACGTAGTTAATGACGCTGTCCGCCGTCAGCCACGCGCCAAACTTCAGATTGGCACTGACGGACTTAAGCGAAAAGTGAAAACCCGGGCGGTAAATCCTGCGGCCAAAAAAACCAAACAAAGAGGTACGAACCACGGTATTAACCAGGTAGCCGATGATAGCGGTCATCGCGAACGGGTAATACATCGCCGCGCTTACCGTCACGCTAAAGCCTGCCAGCACGGAAATCGTCTCAATGGAGCCTATCTTTGAGAACTCCAGCTCCTTTTGCATTAAAGCGCGAAACTGCTGGCCGTGGGGAATAATGATAAACGCGAAAGAGAGCGTTTTAATCAGCGGTGATAGCGCCGGGGTATGCAGCACGCCGGCAATAAAATCACTCAGCAAAAACACGACGGCAAAGACCACTAACCCCAGGCCCACGTTCAGCCAGTAGAGCGTGGTCAACTCCAGGTTGCTTATCTCTTTACGCTGGATAATGGAGTTGGCGATGCCAAAATCCGACAGCGTATCCGCAAGCGCGATAATCACCAGCGAAACGGTTAACAGGCCAAACTCCCTGTTGTCGACGATACGCGCCAGCACGGTCATCTGCACCAGCCCCAGGCCGATAATAATAATCGTCGCGAGGGCTGACCATTTGGCGCCGCTGATGGTTTTTTCTCTCAGGCTCATGAGCGTCTCATTCAGTACGCGGCTTTGTTAACAAAGCCTTTGAAAATGGTCAGGAAGACGATTTTGATGTCGAACCACAGGCTCCACTCGCGGATATACTCCAGGTCAAACTCAACGCGCTTCTCCATTTTCTCCAGCGTGTCCGTTTCGCCGCGCCAGCCGTTGATCTGCGCCCAGCCCGTAATACCCGGCTTCACCTTATGGCGCAGCATGTAGCCTTCAATCAGCGAACGATACTGTTCGTTATGCGCCACGGCATGAGGGCGTGGACCAACAATCGACATGCCGCCCAGCAGCACATTGATAAACTGCGGCAGCTCGTCAAGCGAAGTGCGGCGCAAGAAATTACCGACCGGCGTAATACGCTTATCCCCTTTCGTGGCCTGCACTACTACGGCGTCATTCTCCATTACCTTCATGGAGCGGAATTTCCACACCTTAATCGGCTTGCCGTCCATTCCGTAACGGGTCTGGCGGAAGATAACCGGTCCGGGAGAAGTGGCTTTCACCGCCACGCTGATACACAACAACACCGGAGAAATCAGCAGCAGAATCATCAAAGAGAGCACGATATCTTCCAGGCGTTTCAGCACCCGATTAACGCCATTGAGCGGCGTATCAAACAGCGGTACAACCGGCACACCGTTCACCTCTTCGGTGCGTGCGTTAAGGATATTGAACGTAAAAACGTCAGGGATAAGCAGCACCGAACAGGTGGTATCCGTCAGTTCACGCACCAGATCCTTAATGCGCGCCTCTTCGCTCATCGCCATCGCGATGTAGACGTTATCGATACGGCCCGAACGCGCCTCTTCAACCAGATCCGAGAAGCTGCCGGCGTAGTCGCCAAGATCGGTGGCGGGCTGCATATCGTCATATACCCCTGTCACTTCAAAACCTAACCAGGGCTCGTTGCGGAAACTGCTGGCAAGCGTGCGGCCAACGGGCAAAGAGCCTGCGATAGCAATACGGCGGGTGTTAAAGCCCATATTGCGCAGCCAGCCCGCGCCAAAGCGGATAAACGAACGGCAGACAACCATGCCGAAACTGGTTAATACATACCAGGCAAAGTAGACCCAGAAAGAGCCGTCAAAATCAGGATTAAAGGCCAGCAGACCGGCACTAAAGATCAGGCTAAGGGTCCAGTTCTGCAGCAGCAGAAGCAGTTCGCTGGAAATTTTCACGCCGCGCCAGGAGCGGTAAAAATCGGTAATGCCGCCAATCATCTGGAATACAACGAGGGTAAGCAGGGCCATCAGTAAATGCATGTACAAAAACGGCAACGCGTTAACCTTACACACCACCCATAACCCGACGAACATAATGGTTATATCTGAGAAACGTTGCACCATGGAGATTAACGATGCATTCGTTTTTGGCAGCTCGCGCTTTTTTAGATTTGTCATCGTTTTACCTTTATTAGATCTTCACACCCTCCCCCCGCCTCTCCTGATAAAGAGAGACAGAGCGAGGGGGAAACCGGATTACTGATTCAGCAGCGCCATAATTTCCTGTGTTCGCGCCTGCATCAGCTGTTCGTTATTACGCGACTCCACGTTCAGGCGCACCACCGGCTCGGTGTTAGAGCTGCGCAGGTTGAAGCGCCAGTCGCCGAACGCCATGCTCACGCCGTCGGTGTTGTCGATATCAAGGGCGTGCGGCGCGAAGTGCTGATGCACACGCTCAATAGCGATTTTCGGATCGGCAAGCTTGCTGTTAATTTCGCCGCTTGCCGGCCACGCCGCCATGCGGTCACACACCAGCTCGCCAAGCGTTTTGCCTTTCAGGCACAGCAGTTCGGTCACCAGCAGCCACGGGATCATCCCGCTGTCGCACCAGGCAAAATCACGGAAATAGTGATGGGCGCTCATCTCTCCGCCATAAACGGCACCTTCCTGACGCATACGCTCCTTAATGAAAGCGTGTCCCGTTTTCGACATCACGGGTTCGCCGCCGGCCTGAGTGACAATATCCACCGTGTTCCAGACCAGACGAGGATCGTGAATAATTTTTTCACCCGGATATTTTTCAAGGAACGCCGCAGCCAGCAGGCCAACGATGTAGTAGCCCTCGATAAACTGCCCTTTTTCGTCGAACAGGAAGCAGCGGTCGAAATCGCCGTCAAACGCAATGCCCATGTCCGCGCCGTGCTCGATCACCGCGTTGCGGGTGTCGTCGCGGCATTCCGGCAGCAGCGGGTTAGGAATACCGTTCGGGAAGCTGCCGTCCGGAGTGTTATGCACTTTGATAAAGGTCAGCGGCACGTTCAGGGAGTTAAAGCGCGCTTCGATGGCGTCGACAATCGGACCCGCCGCACCGTTACCGGAGTTAATCACCAGCTTCAGCGGCTTAATGTTCTTCACGTTGATGTAAGAGAAGAGGTGGTCGATATAGGCTTCCACCACGGAAATCTGCTTATAGCTGCCGCGTTTTGCTTCCTCCACCGGTGGGAAGTCGTTCGCTTCCGCCAGACGCTGCACGTCGCGCAGCCCGGTATCGCCGCTGATGGGCCGCGCGCCCTGGCGCACCAGCTTCATGCCGTTATAGTCCATCGGGTTGTGGCTGGCGGTCACTTCAATGCCGCCGTCCACTTTCAGATGCCAGGTGGCAAAGTAAATCTCTTCGGTGCCGGAAAGACCGATATCCAGCACGTCCACGCCCGCATCCTGTAAGCCACGCGCCAGCGCCAGCTTCAGGGCCGCGCTTGTCAGGCGCACGTCGCCGCCCAGCACGATAGTTTTCGGCTTCAGGTATTCGCCGTAAGCGCGGCCAATACGCCAGGCGATATCTTCGTTCAGCTCTTCACCCAGCCTGCCGCGAATGTCGTAGGCCTTAAAACAGGTCAGTTTTTGCATCGTTTCGCTCCTTCGGGCAACAGTTACCCAACCCACAGCGCCAGGCTGCGGGGAACAATGAATATTTACGCGTTAAATGCGCCCGTAACGGTCCTGAAAACGGACGATGTCGTCTTCTTCGAGGTAAGTGCCGGAACGCACTTCAATCAAATCGAGCGGAATTTTTCCGGGGTTTTCCAGACAGTGCGTCATGCCCAGCGGAATGTAGATAGATTCGTTTTCGCCCAGCAGTTTAATCTCATCGCCAAGGGTGACTTTTGCCGTCCCCGCCACCACAATCCAGTGTTCGGCGCGATGGTGATGCATCTGCAAAGAGAGGCCTTCGCCCGGCTTCACGGTGATGCGTTTTACCTGATAGCGCTCGCCGGAATCGATGGAATCATATTTGCCCCACGGGCGATAAACCTCGCGGTGGTTGTGGTGTTCGTGGCGGCCGTCGTGCTTAATCTGCTCAACCACCTTTTTCACGCTCTGCACGTGGTCGCGATCGGCGATCAGCACGGCGTCTTTGGTCTGCACCACCACTAAATCTTTTACGCCAACCGTGGTGACCAGGCCGGATTCCGCATAGATATAGCTGTTTTCAGTTTCATGGCTGATAACATCGCCATGATGCACATTTCCTTCCGGGCTTTTGGCGCTGATTTCCCACAGGGAGGACCAGGAGCCCACGTCGCTCCAGCCCGCATCCATCGGCACCACCACCGCATCGGCGGTTTTTTCCATCACCGCGTAGTCGATTGACTCGTCCGGGCAGGCCAGGAATGCCGCCTCGTCCACGCGCACAAAATCCAGATCCGGGTCGACGTTCGCCATCGCTTTTTCGCAGGCTTCGAGAATATCCGGACGGAATTTTTTTAGCTCTTCGAGGTAGCGCCCGGCGCGGAACAGGAACATGCCGCTGTTCCAGTAGTATTCCCCGCAGGCAACGTAAGCCTGGGCTGTTTCCATATCTGGCTTCTCGACAAACTGCGCCACGCTAAACGCCAGGGCGTCCACGCCTGCGTGCTCCGCCTGCCCACGACGAATGTAGCCGTAACCTGTTTCCGGCATATCCGGCACGATGCCGAAGGTCACCAGCTTGCCCGCTTCGGCATACGGCAGCGCGTTATGCACCGCGTCGCGGAAAGCCTCTTCATTCTGAATCACGTGGTCGGCGGCAAGGATCAGCATCAGCGGGTCAGTATCCGGCTGGTGGCGAATGGCTGCGAGGGCTGCCAGCGCAATGGCCGGTGCGGTATTGCGTCCGGCAGGCTCCAGCACGATATTTTCCGTCAGCTTGTTAAGCTGGCGAAGCTGCTCTGCGACGATAAAACGGTGTTCTTCGTTGCAAATTACCACCGGGCTTTCGCACTGCACGCCGTTTAAACGGCAGATGGTAGTTTGTAACATCGTCAGATCCCCTTTCAGGCAGAGGAACTGTTTCGGGTAAAGCACGCGGGACAGCGGCCATAAACGGCTGCCGTTTCCCCCAGCCATAATGACCGGATAAAGCTGCGAATGATTCATGATTTAACCCTGAATATCAGCAATAAATTGACCCAGCACGTTCTCTTTTTCGAGCGTGCGTTCGGCATACTCACGTGCCACCGTGTTGTGCGCAGGCAATTGCAGGCAGCGTTCAATTCCGGCTGCCAGCGCGTCGGCAGATTCTGGCTCCACGCACACGGCGATGCCGGAATACTGCTCGCAAAGCTGGCCGAGCTCGGTTTCCGGCTCGGCGGTAATCACCGCATTGCCGCCAACGGCAAGGATATTGGTCAGCTTGGACGGCAGCACGGCATCTGCGGCGCCGCGACGCTGGATAACCAGATGACAATCAGCAAGGCGTAATAGTGCAGGCAGCGCGTCGTAAGGCTGCAACGGGTGAAACGCCACGTTGCGCAGGCCCCTTTCCGCCGCCAGTTTTTCCAGGCGCGCTTTCCCGCCGCCCTGGCCGACAATCACGAACAGGTAGGGCTGGTCAGCAAAACGCGCGGCGACGTCAATGACCGTCTCCAGCCCCTGTTTTTCCCCAATATTGCCGGAATAGAGAATGATTTTTTTATCCGCAGGCAGCTGCAGGCTTTCACGTAACGCCAGCACATCCTGCGCAGTAACGTCGCGGAAACGCTCCACTTCCGACCAGTTGGGGAAGAAGATCACGCGCTTTGGGTCAACGCCCTTCTCGATTGCTTTGTTCATCATGGAGCGAGAAATGGTCGAGACATTGTCGACGTTGTGCAGGCAGCTTCGCTCAAAGCGCTGCGCCAGGCGGGCTACCTTGCCCTTTTCTTTACCCGCCATGCCCAGACCGAGCATCGCATCCACTTCGTAATCCTGAATATGCAGCAGCGTGCGCGCGCCGCTCAGCCGGGCAAGAAGCCGCATGCCTGGAACGCAAAACAGGGTTGGCACCACGCCGATAATGCGATCCGGCTTCCAGCGACGTTGCGCCAGCAGCGGGAAAAATGAACTCACCGCAAAGCTGCCCAGGTGAATCAGGCGCTTTAAGGTAGAAGGCTGTTTCGGCACGTATAACGGGCAGCGCCAGACGATCGCTGCACCCTGCTCTTTTTTATAAGCCCGTGCCGAATAGTCCGGGTGTACTTCCCAGTCCGGATAATAAGGAGGCGCGGTGATAACACGCACCTCATGGCCCTGGCTGGTCATCCACTCCACCATTTCCCCGGTGTATTTACCGATACCGGTCAACTCCGGTGAGTAGTTAATGCCGTAGACCAGAATTTTCATAAACCGGGTACCTTCCCTTTGCCCTGGCTGATGAAGTAGGCCCGGCTGTTGTCGTGCACGTCATCGCGACGCAGTAACGCTTCCGGCGTCAGCCAGCAGTAATCTTTGTGCTGTTCGGTCGGCAGGCGGAGCTGCTTATCGTCCACCCGCAGGCGGAAGCCGAGCACAATGTAGTGGGTGGAAAAATCCTGCCCGGAGAAGTTGTCGTCATAGAAGTGCTGCCACACGCCGTAAAACTCACCGTCTTCAGGCGCGAAGCGCTGGCCCAGCTCTGCCTCGGTCAAGCGGACAAAAGCCTCGGCCAGAGTTTCATCTTTCTGCACGCGTCCGCCTGGCACAAACCAAAAGCCCTGGGCCGGGCGATTGGTGCGCAGGCCCAGCAGGTATTCACCCGCCAGGTTTTCAACAACGAGATCGATGGAGATTAGCGGCGTAGCACGGACTACGGTTGCGAAATCTTCCTGACTCAGAAACATGCTTACCCCCGGAACCGAGACTGATTTTCGAGGAACCACTGGTAGGTGCTGGCAAGGCCCGGCTCCAGGGCAATCTCGTGGTACCAGCCAAGACGGCGCAGGCGGGTAACGTCCAGCAGTTTGCGCGGCGTACCGTCCGGTTTAGTGGCATCGAACACCACCCGGCCACGGTAGCCCGTCACCTTCGCAATAGTCTGCGCCAGCTCGCGGATGGTGCAGTCCACGCCGGTGCCGACGTTAATGTGCGAAAGCATCGGCTCGGTGTTTTCAGCCCACACTTCCGGATCCAGCTCCATCACGTGAATGCTGGCCGCCGCCATGTCATCCACATGCAGGAACTCGCGCATCGGCGTGCCGCTGCCCCACACCACCACGTCCGGCGTATTCTGTTCAGTAGCTTCATGGAAGCGACGCAGCAGGGCCGGAATAACGTGCGAGTTGCTCGGGTGGAAATTATCGTTCGGCCCGTACAGGTTGGTTGGCATCACCGAGCGATAGTCGCGACCGTACTGGCGGTTATAGGATTCGCACAGTTTGATGCCAGCGATTTTAGCAATCGCATACGGCTCGTTGGTGGCTTCAAGCGTGCCCTGCAGCAGCTCTTTTTCCGCAATTGGCTGGTGGGCCATTTTCGGATAAATACAGGATGAGCCGAGGAACAGCAGCTTGTTCACGTTGTGCGTATGCGCGCCGTGAATGATGTTGCTCTCGATCATCATGTTTTCGTAGATGAAGTCCGCCGGGTAAGTATTGTTCGCCACAATACCCCCTACTTTTGCGGCGGCCAGGTAAACCTGGTCGATACCCTCTTTGGCAAAGAAAGCGTTAACCGCAGCAGCATCCAGCAGATTCAGTTCATTACGACCGCGCAGCACGAGCTCGACGTCATCACGTTGCTCAAGCTGGCGGACGATGGCCGATCCGACCATCCCGCGGTGGCCGGCAACAAAGATACGTTTTTTGTTCATGCTCAGGACTCCAGCGCGATGGCGACCTCGTAACCGTGTGACTTAAGCAGGGAGTGTTTCTTCGCTGCTTCCAGGTCTTTTGCTACCATCTCGCCAACCATCTCCTGCAGGGTGATTTCTGGCTTCCAGCCCAGCTTTTCGTGTGCTTTGGTTGGATCGCCCAGCAGGGTCTCAACCTCAGCAGGACGGAAGTAGCGCGGGTCAACGGAGACAATCACGTCGCCTGGCTTCACGCCCGGTGCGTCGTGACCGGTTACGGAAACCACGATGCCTTTTTCGTCCACGCCGGTGCCTTCAAAGCGCAGCTTGATACCCAACTGAGCCGCGGCCATTTCCACGAACTGACGCACGGAATACTGCACGCCTGTTGCGATAACGAAATCGTCCGGCGTTTCCTGCTGCAGCATCATCCACTGCATTTTCACGTAGTCTTTGGCATGGCCCCAGTCACGCAGGGAATCCATGTTGCCCAGGTACAGGCACTTCTCCAGGCCCTGAGCGATGTTGGCAATCGCGCGGGTGATTTTGCGGGTAACGAAGGTTTCGCCGCGGCGTGGGGATTCGTGGTTGAACAGAATGCCGTTACAGGCGTACATGCCGTAGGATTCACGGTAGTTTACGGTGATCCAGTAAGCGTACAGTTTGGCTACGGCGTATGGGGAGCGCGGGTAGAAAGGCGTAGTCTCTTTCTGCGGCGTTTCCTGCACTAAGCCGTACAGCTCGGAGGTGGAAGCCTGATAAAAACGGGTTTTCTTCTCAAGGCCGAGGAAGCGAATGGCTTCCAGCAGACGCAGCGTACCCATCGCATCTACATCAGCGGTGTATTCAGGCGACTCGAAAGAAACCGCAACGTGGCTCATCGCGCCCAGGTTGTATACTTCGTCCGGCTGCACTTCGGAAAGGATACGGGTCAGGTTGGAGCTGTCCGTCAGATCGCCGTAGTGCAGGTGGAACTTAGGGTTGCTGGTATGCGGATCCTGATAAATATGGTCAACGCGTTCGGTATTGAAAGAAGAAGCGCGGCGCTTAATGCCGTGCACTTCATAACCTTTTTCCAGCAGCAGTTCTGCCAGATAGGAGCCGTCCTGT
The DNA here is from genome assembly GCA_032051265.1 of Buttiauxella sp. GTDB lineage: Bacteria > Pseudomonadota > Gammaproteobacteria > Enterobacterales > Enterobacteriaceae > Dryocola. Next base: position 504,897 of record DAMBYU010000001.1, on the reverse strand, counting down.
CCGGTTACACCCGTGATGAGAGCTACTTTAGTCATAATAAGTCCTGTGATTGAAGAGGAAATTAAGTGCCTTATTTATAAATAAAGGCCTTACGCTCGATCGCGTATTTTTACTGCTGGGTTACCCCGGCAAACGGCATTCGCCGGTAATGATTTATAAACGCTGCTGCGGGCACCCACGACGGTGCCATCACCGATCGTGACGCCGGGCGAAACAAATACATCCGTTGCCAGCCAGCATTTTTCGCCAATCACAATGGGTGTGGCGGTAATATCAAAATGCTGACTCATATAATCGTGGCTGCCGGTACATAAATAACACTTTTGTGACACCACGGAGTTTGCACCGATAGTGATATCGCCCAGGGTGTATAAAACAGCGTCATCCCCAACCCAGGCGTAATCACCCAGCGTTAATTTCCACGGATAGGTAATTTTCACTGATGGGCGAATCACTACGCCTTTGCCAATTTTCGCGCCAAATAAGCGTAATAAAAATGCGCGCCAGCGGTATAACACCTGCGGTGAGCAGGCAAATAATGTCGCCTGCACCGCCCACCACAGTTGCACCTTAATACCGTTACCGCCCCGAAATCCTTTTGGCACGGAAAAGCCGCTTAATTCCTGCATAATATTTCCTTATAGCAATTACGCTTTGTTGTAGAGCGCTTTTGCTTTACCGGTTGTGCGCAGGCGTAGCCTGTATGACAGTTCAGCAACAAAACCAGGCACGCCTAATATTTTGCGCTGAACGTTTTTTGCATCGCGGCACAATTCAGTATTATTGGACGTTGAAACGCCGCCCATGGAAAACTCGGATACCAGACCCTTGAGGCGTTTAAATGCATAGCCATTTTTATACATTTTGGCCGCCAGCGCATAATCAGAAGAGACTTTGTATTGCAGATCGTAGGGATATTTTCGCAGCCCCGCCAGCGGAAAAAATATCGCCTGATGACTGGCAGGCAGGCTATGATAAATATAGCAGCCGGGTTTTGCGCGGCGCTGCATTTTTGTACCGTCGCCAAAGTCTAATAAGGCGTCGCCGATAACCATCGTCTTGTCTGTAGCTGGCATCTGCGCCAGTTGACGGACAAAGGCGGCACTATCCTGATGGAAAATATCACCGGAATTAAGGAACAATGCGTAGCGGCCCTGGGCCATAGCTATACCTTTGTTCATCGCGTCGTAGATGCCGTTATCTTTCTCGCTGACGAAGCGTAAGTTATTCTGACCGTTAAGCTTTTCCAGAAATTCTGCCGTGCCGTCCTGTGAGTGACCATCCACCACAATCCATTCAAAGGTGATGTCAGATGCCTGCGCCAGATGGGCCAGCGACCGCCAGGTTTTTTCCACCCCGGCTAAGTTTCTCCAGGCAACGGTGATTACACTTAATAACATGATTGCGGACCTCATCAGCGGTTCGTTATCTTGAGTGCCTTACGTAAAATAAACGGGCAAACAATCAAGAAAGCATATTCCGGACTAAAAATTGAACCGGTAAAAAACAGTGATACCGGAGTAAAAAGCCAGAGCTGCACGCGGAAATTTTCATTATTGCCAAACGCCGTGCGCATCATTTTAAAGACTTTCCACATGTACCAAATCGTCAACAGCACTGCGAACCAGGAAAAATAAATAATCAGCAGATACAGGCCATTGTCTACTGTTTTACCGATATCCGCACCGTTAAAGATTCCGAATGATGCGACATATTCATATAAAGAACCAAAACGTACCACGCCATTAATATTTGTCAGAGAATATCCCACCATTGCCAGCGGGCCTATTATACGATAGTAAGATGACGATCCTTCGGTACCCAAATCGCCGAGCCGCGTAGCTATATAAGGGAAGGCGAACATTAACCCTACTAAAAATACCGATAAAGAAATAATCGCCAGCGGCAACTTCTTCTTTATGGCACTTTTATTAAGATACTGAAAAGCCCACTCAAGAAGGTAAAACAGGATGAAAGTCATCACCCCTGAGAACGATCCTGACAGGACAATCCCTAAAAGAATCATACCATCTGTTTTTGGGGTTTTGATACCAAACTGTTTAATGCTGAGCCAAATTGAGATTAACGCCAGAGCGAAAAATGCGGGTTCAAAATAAAGGGCCGTAGTACGCCGCCCGCCAAAGCTAATAAAGTTCAGGACATAACTGTTACTGTAAATAAGAAAGTTCGAAATTTTCTCAATCAGGCTGCTGCCACCGGTAAGAATAATCTGCGCCATTTCCGCCGCCGCCAGCGTCACAACAATGCCGACGACAATATAAAATAAGCGCAGTATTTTTCGATGATTGCGGCTTGAAATAGTTTTAAAGCGGCAGCTCCAGGTCATTGCCAGGATGAGCACGATGTAAACAAACAATAATGTCGAGGTGACATACTTGCCCGCATTCAGCGACTGGCCAAAGATGTAGTTAAAGGCGGTTAATCCGGCGCCTATGCCCAGCGCAATCATCAACTTTTTGACGCTGATACGCTCAATGTACAAAAAGAGGATAGCGGGTAAGAAGGTCACTATCGTTATCGGGAAGCTCTCTCCCAGCGAGGCAAGCTTTAGGTTAACCACCAGATAGATAAAGGGTAACAGCAGGTAGCTACAGATTCTGATAGAACGAGACATACTCCTCCAGCATCTGTTGTCCGCTGTAAGATTTGCGGCTTGTGGTTCTGAAAGCCTGCAAATCCATGCCAAACACCCGCTGTGCCAGTTCCGCTTTCGAAAGCTTCACCAGCTCCAGCACCTGCGCTTCGCTAAAGGTTTTGCCGCCCACTTTACGCAGCACTTCGTCCGCGGCTTCACTTTGCGTCGCAAGCACCGGCACGCCGATGGATAACGCTTCGCACAGGATCAGCGGGTAATTGTCCACTTTTGAGCTGAACACCAGCGAGTCCATTTCGTTAAGCTCGCTCATCAGCGCTTTCTTGTCGGTCATGTAACCGTGGTTCACCACGTTTGGGCCGTTAAATGGGGAGGATTTACCGAAGGTGTGCAGTTCGATATCTTGACCCAGCGCCATCATGGCCTGAACCAGCTTTTGATTGGTTTTGCCGTCGTAGCGCAGGTCGTGCGCCACTATCGCTACCTTTGGTTTTTCATGGCTTAGCTGGGTTAAGGGCAGCTCGGCGAGAATCGCTTCGGTTGCCACATCAATGCCGTTATTGATGATCTTGCAGCGCCCTGCGCCGTAGATCTGGTTAAAGGCATCGGCTACGTGCTGGCTTGGGGAGATAAACTGACAGCCCAGCGCCAGCATTTCGCGGAACAGTTGCCGCTTGGTGTCTACCAGCAGATGAGCACGGTCAACTTTAACCGGCGGGTAGTTGTTCAGCGTCGGGCATTTTGCACAGCCGGTTTTCCAGCCTTCACAGCCATCGAGGAAGGCGCAGCGTCCGGTAATGCTCCAGTGGTCGTGCAGCGTCCAGACAAAAGTCACCTCCGGCTTATGGCTCTTTACGCGCTGGCAAAACGTCACCATCTCTTCAAGGTTCAGCCAGTAGCTGTGTACCACATGGAAATGCAGCACAACCGGGCCGGAGGCGCGGGTAACTTTGCGATAAAGCCTGTTCAGGTTGCCGAACGGATCGCGGTTGAAAAAGCGGAACAAAACAATATTGGCAACAGAAGTCAGTCGTGGAGTATGTTTTTCAACGTCGGCGAACTTGTCGTGGCTGGCGCTTTTCCTGCCGCCCTTTCCATAACCGTAAATAAAGCGCGAAGATAGTCCAGCTTCGCGGGCGCGCTGGTGCAGGTCAAGCGCAACGCCCGCCGCCCCCCCTTCAGCAAGGCGCACATTAAATTGCATTATATTCATTTGGTTACCTTAACTCGCGCTTTCTCACCCACCACCAGAGCGTTGTCCGGTACGCTGTCCAGCACCACGCTGCCCGCCCCCACGATGACGTTATTACCAAGCGTGATATCGCCAATTACGATGACGTTAGCGCCCAGTTCGACGCCGTTGCCAATCACCGGGCAGGCCAGGCTTTGCCCGCGGTTACCGATAGTGACGCCGTGACGAATAGTGAAATCATCCCCGGCGACCACGTGCTTATTGATAACGACGGCATAACCATGATGAATGGTAAACCGTCGCCCTATAGTGGCAGCGGCCTGGATTTCATAGCCAAACAGGCATTCGGTCACAAAGCGATAGAGCAGCAGTACCGGTGCCGCCCAGATATTGTTCAGAACGTTTTTCTTGCGCCACACCGAGCAGAAATGGGCGATGCGATAGGCCATCACCATGCAGCAAGGACGAAGGCTCCAGGAGTTTGCGCGCAGATCTTCAAGCACGATTATTTCCCCCGTAGCCCATCGGCCAGGCGCTTGGTATTGCGCACGGTCAACAGCGCCATCAGCGTACGTAACGACATGCGCTTGTTACGGATCTGGTAGAGCGTAAAGAGCTGATATTTCTTGCTGCCCCGATCAAATTTATCTTTATGCTTCTGATAGAAGTGAAAATAGCCCGCGAACTTTTTAGGCGATTTAGTGATCTGCATTTCGCCATGATTGATATGCAAAATTTGCGTCGCTTCTTCCACTTTCCACGGCTGGCCGTACTCCACCACCATGCGCAGGAAAATATCGTAATCCTGCGCCGCCGCCAGGTGCGTATCAAACAGGCAGGTTTTGAAGCGATCGGCGCAGGTGAAAACCTGATTGCCGATAATATTGCGCTTAAAAAACAGCCTCAGGGAATATGGCGATTTTGGGTAAAGCGGCAGGCTGGCCGGCTGCGAATACACCTGCCCTTCACAAACGTAGTCATTCGCATACAGGAAAGCGTGCGTGACCAGTTGATGCTTGTGTTCCAGGAAGACGGAAAGTCGATTCGGCGTCCACTCATCGTCATCATCAATACCGGTAATAAATTCACCTGTCGCCTGACGAATAGCCTGGTTACGCACCGCGCAGGCTCCGGAGTTGTAATCGTTACGGGTATAGCGCACACGCTTATCGTTAAGCTCTTCAACAAAAAGCTGAAGCTGTTCAAAAGAGGAGGAGCAGTCATCAACGATGATCATTTCCCAGTTTGCAAAATCCTGGCGCAGCACGGATTTGATGGCGCGAATGGCCAACTGCTGACGATTCCAGGTAGGCATATAAATAGAAATCAGCGGGCGCGATGTAGTGATATTCATGACACTCCCCAAAAAAGTCTCATTGATGAGAAAAGTGTGGCTTTCACGGTAGATGACGCTGCCGCCTATCCACCCTGCGCATGCGCAACGTAGGGCGGATAAGCTGCCATTTAGCGCAGGCTTATTTAGAGTCAGATTTATATTCGTATTCGTAGTAACCGTAATCCTCATAACCTGCCGCACGTCGGAAGATGGAGTTAAGGATGATGCCGCGCACCTGGATGCCGTTCTGCTCGAAGCGGCCGACGCTGGTTTCTACCTCTTTCAACGTGTTTACCGCATAACGCGCAACCATCAGCGTGGTGCCCGCGTGACGGCCAACAATGGCGGCGTCGGTAACGGCAAGAATTGGCGGGGTATCAATCAACACCAGGTCGTAGTGCGCGCTTGCCCACTTCACCAGTTCGCCAAAGCGATCGCTCATCAGCAGCTCGGAAGGATTCGGCGGCACCTGCCCGCGCGGGACGAGGTCGAAATCAGGCACCGAGGTTTTCTGCGCACAGCGCGTGACATCCCCCACGCCGGAAAGCACATCGGAAAGGCCATTCACGTTGGTGGTGCCCAACAGTTCGTGGGTATAGCCTTTACGCATATCACAGTCGATAAGCAGCACACGCTTGTTGGTCTGGCTAATCACCGCAGCAAGGTTGGCGCAGACGAATGTTTTACCGATGGACGGGCTTACCCCGGTCAGCATCAGAACATTGTTGGGGGCCTGCATCATGGCAAAATGCAGACTGGTACGCAGGCTGCGGATGGCCTCAATCGCCAGATCCGTAGGATTGCCCACCGCCAGCAGCTGGCTTTGTTTATTGCGCCTCGCGCCTTTGACGTTACGCACGGTGGCGTTGTCACGGGATTTCTGCCATTCAGACAGCGGAATGCTGGCGTAAACGCTAAGCCCCGCTTCTTCCAGCGCCGTCGGGCTTTCGATACCGCGGTTAAACAAGGAGCGCAGCAGCACGCCGACAATGGACAGCATCAGGCCAAGAATAATTGCGCCCAGCACAATCAGGGCCTTTTGCGGCTTAACGATACCAGGCTGGGTGATTGCCGAATCAACGATTCGCACGTCGCCCACGGTGCTGGCCTCGGTAATTTTCAGCTCCTGCTGTTTATTCAACAGCTGCATATACACCTGCTGACCGGACTCTACATCGCGGGTTAAACGCACGATTTCCTGCTGCGTTTTCGGCATGGCGGTGACGCGGTCGTTAAGACGCTTTTTTTCATCTTCCAGCGTCTTACGTTTTTCCAGCAGCGTACGGTAGGCCGGGTGAGCCTTGGTGTAGAGCTTGGAAATTTCGGCTTCTTTAAAGGTCAATTCATTGAGCTGCGCATCAATGTTAACCATGGTGTCGAGGACGGATTTCGCCTCCAGCGACAGATCCACCGAGTCCTGCTGCTGGCGATAGGCGTTCAGTTTGTTTTCTGCCGCATCCAGGCGACTGCGCACTTCCGGCAACTGTTGCGCCAGGAATTTAAGGCTCTTCGCCGCCTCTTCCGATTTACGCTGAACGTTCTGCTCCAGGTAGTTGCGGGTGATGCGGTCCAGAATGGCACGAATCTGATCTTTGTCTTCACCGGTATAAGAGAGACTCAGCACGCCGGTATCTTTACCGTTTTCAGCCACCGTCAGGCTGCCCTGCAGCTGATTAATCATGCCGAGCGTGGAGTATTTGGTGACGGTGAAGGTGTCGCCCACCTGCGCTTTAATACCGTCCACTTTCATCGAGACGCCGTCTTTGCTCAGCGTCTGGCCAACCTGCCCCTTCGCGCTAAAGCCGTTGTCGCTGGTAAGCAGATACTGGGTTGGGCTGAGTACTTCAAGAGTAAAGATATCTTTGCCCGCGCCCGCAGGCAGGTTGAAATCGGTGACTTTTACGGTGTCATTCTGGCGACCGTGAAGGCGATCCCAGCCGGCACCAAACAGCCAGAAGGTGTTTTTAGCCACGGCAATATCAAGGCTGAGATCCTCAACGGTTTTTCCCAGCACCAGCCGGGACTGGATTAACTGCATCTCAGCGGCAGAAGCCGGTGGCTTATCGGTAAGTGCGGAACTGATGTCATTAACCAGCGAATTACCCGCATTTTGTTCGATTTGCACCAGCGCATCGGCTTTATAGATTGGCGTGGCAAACAGGACGTAAATCACGGCCAGTAGCGCAAAAACCGCCGTGATGCCCAGCACCCACCAGCGGGCTTCAAGAACGGTGCCAAACAGACGGCCAATATCGATTTCATCATTGCCCTCGGTCGAGGCGCCCGAACGATGTACTTTGTCAGTCATTGTTATCCCTGATGAGCGTTGAGTGCGTTAGCCCACTTTTGGGCGGAAAGATCGAGAAGGTCATAGACCGCTTCGAAAGCGTCGCGACTTTTGCGATAAGGATCGGGGATTTCCCGCTCCGCATCCCAGTGACCAAAGAGCATCACTTTGCCGCGCATCTCAGGCGCTATTTCGCAGATTGCGGAAATATGGCGTTTTTCCATCGTGAGGATCAGGTCGTAATCGCGGCACATCCGGGCTGTAATCTGTTGCGCGCAATGTCCTTCAAGGGAAAGATTATGCTCCAGCGCCACGCGAGCAGCGCTGGCATCGGCACCCTTCCCCACTAACGCCCCTAGCCCCGCTGAGTTAACGGTAAGCGCGGGATGGTAAGTTCTGAGCAGGCGTTCGCCGGTCGGCGATCGGCAAATATTCCCCACACACACCACAAGAATTTTATTAAACATAGGGCATTACCATGTATGGATATCCTGGGCCGTATCCGTCATATAACGAACACCGCTGATGGTTGGCAGCAGCTGGTTGATCAGGCGGTTCCAGCGCGTTACCGGTGCGGTTGTGACGTAGACCACGTCGTAAGGCTGCAGATGGAATTCAGTGCCCATCACCAGCGAGGTCGCGTCGGACATATCGAGCTGGTAAATGTTGGCGATCTTACCGCCCTGCTGCCCTTTCAACGGTCGGATCACGAAGATGCCGCTGGCGTTAGACGAGGTCATGTCCAGCCCTTCCGCCTGGCCGAGCGCTTCGGTCAGCGTCATGCCGCTGAAGTCCATTTTCAGGGTGGTTTGTTTCTTCACTTCGCCCATCACAAAGACTTTCAGGTCATCGTTGCGCGGAACAAAAAGAATATCGCCCGGATAGAGCAGATGGTTCTGGCTCAGATCGCCGTTCTGCATCAGCGCCTGCAGTGAGATACGTTTTTCCTGGCCGTTGTGCGTCAGCACCACGTTGCGCCAGTCGGCAGTGTCTGTCAGGCCGCCTGCGGCGTTGATGGCGTCGAGGATGGTCAACGGAACGTTGGTAATCGCCTGCTGGCCAGATTTATTCACCTGCCCTGAGATATAGGCTTTTTGCGAGCGGAAAGCGGCGATATTAACGTCCACCTGCGGGTCAGCAATGTACTGCGCAAGGCGGCCGGTAATATCACTACGAATTTCGGCAAGGGTCTTGCCGGTCACTTTTACTTTGCCCACATAGGGATAGAACATGGTGCCGTCAGACTGCACCCAGTTACCGGTATCGCTTGAGCTACGATACTGCCCGGCCGGCGTGGTCAACTCGGGGTGATCCCAGACGGTGACGTTAAGCACATCTCCCGGCCCGACACGGTACTGGTAATCCGCAATCTCCTGGTCCAGCGGCATATTTGGCTGAGCAACGGCCGGACGCACGCGTAATTGTTCCACCAGCCGCGGCGTTAACGGATAAACGTTAACCATGCGATCCAGATCGAAGTCCGCATCCTGCTGCTTGATAACATCTTTTCCCATCGTTGACATATTACTACCGGGAAGCACTGTGCAACCGCTTATCAGGGTTACAGATACCAATAAAGGCATCAATTTAAGTTTGTATTTTATCATTGAGTATTTATCACTATGGCAGAGTAATTATCCTGAGCGAATAAAATAAGCGACCAATTACCGAATGGCCGCAGCAGAAAATTGCGCATCTGGTTTGCGTTAATAACTGGCATCAATCCTAAAATTTGCTTATTTCCTGATATCCTATTGACAGAATAACTGAGGCTTAAACTCTTGCCTTCAGGCATGCTACCGCCCTTGGCTTACAGGCACCAACCCACTGAAACAACAGTAGATAATAAGAGGACACTGATCCTGAGATAAATCTGTATCTATTTATCCATAAGGCACAGTTACGAGTAATGAAGCGCTAAAGTGCCACACTAACTAATTATAAAAATACATCCATTGCCAGAACTGTTATCGATTGTTACAGCTAACCCAAACACAGGCAAGGTGCCTGCCAGGAATAGCGATACTTTTAAGAATAATATTAATACCGCAAAATGCAGTATTTAGGATTTTCTTTACCTTGACAAAATATTTCATTCAACCTAACGGCGCCAGCATATACAGATATATCTCATATATATTCCGTCATAATAAATACATATCGTTGGTTTAATTTATTCCTTTTTTAATCATTTACCCTGGTTATTTGATGGATATATAACAGTAAAAAACATCCATTCTGGCTATTAGCTAAGATTTATCTCAGGAGCCGTTGCAATTTAGCGGATGATTACCCATTCTTTCACTGTGACCTTTGTCATACTTTAATGCTTAAACTCCTCATCAAAAAAAAGGTGCATACCGCTATATGGAATGGATTGCCGATCCATCAATTTGGGCCGGGCTGGTTACGCTTGTGGTAATCGAGCTGGTGCTGGGCATTGATAATCTGGTGTTTATCGCCATCCTCGCTGAGAAACTCCCGCCTGCGCAACGTGACCGTGCCCGCGTCACCGGGCTTGTCCTTGCCATGCTCATGCGCCTGCTGCTGCTGGCATCGATTTCCTGGCTTGTAACGCTTACAACGCCCCTCTTTACCGTGGGAGGTTTTAGCTTTAGCGCACGCGATTTAATCATGCTTTTGGGCGGGCTGTTTCTGCTTTTCAAAGCGACGGTGGAACTCAACGAACGGCTGGAGGGGAAAGACAGTGAAGCGCAAACCCAGCGGCGAGGCGCTCGTTTCTGGCCCGTCGTCGCGCAGATTGTCATTCTTGATGCGGTATTTTCTCTCGACTCGGTGATCACCGCCGTGGGGATGGTGGACCATCTGGTCGTCATGATGGCGGCGGTCATTATTGCCATCAGCCTGATGCTGCTTGCCAGCAAAGCCCTGACGCGCTTTGTAAACAGCCATCCAACCATTGTTATTCTGTGTCTGAGCTTTTTGCTGATGATTGGCTTTAGCCTGGTGGCAGACGGCTTCGGCTATCACATCCCGAAAGGCTATCTCTATGCCGCAATTGGCTTCTCTGTATTAATAGAGTCGCTAAATCAGTTGGCCATTTTTAACCGCCGCCGTTTTCTGTCAGCGGATCAGTCTTTGCGACAGCGCACCGCCGAAGCCGTTTTACGGTTGCTCAACGGTAAAAAAGAAGAGGCGGAGCTTGATGCTCAGACGGCTTCCCTGATTGCCGATCATGACCAACAGAACGGGATTTTTAATCCGCAAGAGCGCCTGATGATTGAGCGCGTGCTGCATCTTAACCAGCGTACCGTCAGCAGCATCATGACTTCACGCCACGACGTGGAGCATGTGAAGCTTACGGAGCCGGACGAGCATGTTCGGGAGATCCTCGACAAAAATCAGCACACCCGCATAGTGATAACCGATGACGGCGATGAAGTGCTCGGCGTGGTGCACATTATCGATTTGCTTACGCAATCTTTGCGAGGCGAGCCGCTCAATCTCGAAACGCTGATTCGCCAGCCGCTCGTCTTCCCTGAAAAGCTGCCGCTTCTGCAGGCGCTGGAGCAGTTCCGCAACGCGCGTACGCACTTCGCATTTGTGGTGGATGAGTTTGGTTCGATTGAAGGGATTGTGACGTTAAGTGACGTGATGGAGACTATCGCCGGCAATCTGCCTAACGAGGTTGAAGAGATTGACGCCCGCCACGACATCCAGAAAAATCCGGACGGCAGCTGGACGGCAAATGGGCATATGCCGCTGGAGGATTTGGTGCAGTATATTCCGCTGCCGCTTGATGACAGGCGTACCTATCACACTATTGCTGGCCTGCTGATGGAATATCTTCAGCGGGTGCCTGCCGCCGGGGAAACCGTTCAGGTGGGTAACTACCAGTTGAAAACGTTGCAGGTTGAAAGCCACCGTGTGCAGAGGGTACAGATTGTGCCGCTGACGGAAAATGACGAGATGGATTACGAGGTTTAGCTTGGGTGGTGTCGGGTGGCGCTAGCGCTTACCCGACCTACGACTTTATCCGGCATTTAGAGGGTGGATAAGCGCAAGCCGCCATCCACCCCTTTTTACCTAAAGCTTATCCAGTAACCGCTGTACATCTTTTGCCTTGCTGCTCTCTTTATTGCGATCCACCCACTGTTGCAGACGGCGCTTCGCCTCGTCCTGGAGCTGTTTTCGCAGCACCTGGTCAACCTGCAGGCTGTAGTTCAGCTTCTCCCACGGGCCATAAACCCGCAGCGGGATCGGCGTCTCTTTTAGCATAGTGATAAGCTTGCTGTCGCCTTCCCAGCCTTCTGTTACTTTCACAAAAAAGCGGGTATCACACGCCTCTTTCACAAGATCCATAGTCCCTTCGCCTGTCAGCGCTAATAGCGAAGAGCTGCCGTTCATTTTCTTCAGATCCAGTTGGCCCTTATCCAGCGTGGCCGCAGCGGTGAAACTATCCAGTATGGTGACATTCTCATAGCTTTGCTGCGCCTTAACATCGCTGTTGCTGCGTTCAACGGCCTGCTGAATCAGCTGCTGGAAATTCATACCCTGCAGACGAGAGTTGGCCATCGTAATATTTGCCTCTCCCCGCCATGAACGACGGAATGCTTCGGCATCCAGCTTATCGCCGCTGAACTCACCCTGCATTGAAAGCAGGCCTGACAGGGCTATTGGATAGTGGAAAGCGGTCAGAACAGGGGCAATTTCAATATTATTTATTTGTGGGTGGAAAGTCAGAAGCGGTACGTCATCACGCGCATCAAGCACGCCCGGCAAAGACATAGTTCCTTTGCCAAATTGCCCTGCCAGTTCGGTAATCTTAAGCAGGCCGTAATCATTGCTGACGGAGGAGTGGACGTCGGTAAACTCGAGCCCACGCCAGTGCACGTTTTTCGCAGCGACAGAAACCTGTGCGCTAAAGTTGCGGAGATTGCGATAGGAAGTCTCCTCCTCGCCTGCGGCAATAACCGGACGCGGTAAAGTATGCTGCTGCTGACCGCGCTGTGCCACCGTGTTGTTCGTTGTCGCTGTTGCCACGAACAGTTTATCCAGATTCAGATTGGTCGCCTTCAGGTCTGCCGTCCACCGCGGCTTTTCGCCCAGCGCTACGCTCGCCCTGCCCTGCAGATCGCTGTCATTAGCGGTGAGCTGCAGGTTGTTCAGCTCGAGTTTTTTCTCCGGCTGATCCCAGCTAGCCTGTAACGTGATACCGCCAGTAATGCCCTCTTTGGGCAAGTCGGCGCCCTTAAGTTGATAATTGAGCTGGGAAATCGTTGCATCCAGCCTCTGTGGGAAAGCGCTCGTATTCAGATCGGCAACCAGCGATAAATTCAGATCGCGCTGGTCGCGATTGATACGGCTGCTGAACTCCACATGGGCCTGCTTTTTATCATCCTGTTCCATTTGCAGGTTGATATTACGCACGGCGATCTGTTCGTCATCGTCATGCTGGAAGACCAATACGCTGTCGGCGACCTTGAGCCTTGCGATATCAAAAGACCAGCCGGGTTCCGTTTCGGGAACAGGGGGAGTATTTCCTGAAGGACCTACCGGCGCGTCTTTGGGTTTACGCTCTTCGCTTTGCGGGGTGAGCTGGATGACCGCGCCCTTGAGCATCACCTGGCGGATCCGGAGCTGGTGCGAAAGCAAAGGCCAGAGCGCCACATCAAGGCGCATATTATCTGAACTGACAAGAGGCTGGGTCGCACCGGGAGCCGTAAGCGACATTCGCCCGGACAAAATGCTGAGCTGCGGCCAGACATGCCAGCGCAAAGGCCCTTCTAATACAAGCTGGTAACCGCTACGCTGTTCTACCTGACGCACCATATAAGCGCGAAAATCGTTGGGATTGACCAACAGGACCAACGCAGAAAGGCCGGCTACTATCACAACCAGCAAAATCATCAGCGCGGTTAATAATCGTCTCATAGCATCCTCTTGAAGGCGTTAACTCAGTCTTTATCAATACGACTGGCTACGGCACCTTGCTGATCGCGATACTTCGCATCCTGGCGGCGATTATAAGGACGCGCGGCGGGGCCAGAAAGAGGTTCGAAGCTTAGCGCACCGATCATCATGCCCGGGCGTAACGCCAGAGGTAATTTACCGGAATTATAGAACTCAAGCACAATGCAGCCATGCCAGCCCGGATCGATACGATGCGCGGTGACGTGAACCATTAACCCTAAGCGAGCCAGCGAGGAACGGCCATCCAGCCAGCCCACCAGGTCGGCAGGTAACGTAACCGACTCAAGCGTAACCGCCAGCGCCAGCTCCCCCGGATGCAGAAAAAACGCTTCGCCCTCGGCAAGCACAATTTCATCACTCATCACGCGTTCCAGCGCTTCGGTAACCTCATCTTTCGGACCGCTAAGATCGATGAATGGCGCAGTATGCCCGCTGAAGGTACGGAATTTATTTCCCAGGCGTACATCAACGGTCGCGCCGTTGATGCGCTCAACCGGTGGACGTGGAGTAATCGTTAAACGCCCGTCATCAAGCCAGGCTTCAATATCGCGGTCACATAAACGCATCGCAGATTCTCCTTATCAAGCACAGTTAGGTTTACCCTGCCACACCGGGCTACAGATATCCACGGAACGACAGATAATTACTGGAAATTCATCGTATTTTGCGAGCGTGTGTCGAACCTTCGTCCAGAAAAGCACGCCCGCAATGGGCCATCAGGCGATGAGATTATTCAAAGAATTGGCTAATTTTAGCTTTCAGAATATCGATAGCAATGCGGTTTTTACCCCCGCGAGGTACGATGATATCGGCATACTGTTTAGAGGGTTCAATAAACTGCAAGAACATTGGGCGGACGGTCTTCTGATACTGGGCCATCACCGAGTCCATGGAGCGGCCACGCTCGTTGACATCGCGCTTCATGCGGCGCATCAGGCAGATATCTAACGGCGTATCGACAAAAATAGAGAAATTCATCTCTTCACGCAGCCGGGCGTCCGTCAGTAACAAAATCCCTTCCAGAATAATGACTTTTTTCGGCACCAGGTGAACGCTGTTAGCGGTGCGGGTGTGCTCCACATAGCTGTACACCGGCAGCTCAATGGCTTTGCCGGATTTCAGCATCTGCAGATGCTGGAACAGCAGATTGTGGTCCATCGCGCTGGGGTGGTCATAGTTGGTTTTAACGCGTTCTTCCATCGACAGATGGCTTTGATCTTTGTAGTAGCTATCTTCTGGAATGACACCAATGTGTTCGTCACCGACCTGATCGCGCAGTTCGCGATACAGTGTACTGGCAATGAGACTTTTTCCTGAAGCCGATGCGCCGGCTATCCCGATGATGACGCATTGATGGGACTTGTCAGTCATGTTGTTAACGAGCCTTGTAGACTTAATGTTAAGGAAGGGCGACGCAAGTTGCGTCAAACGCGGCAATTATAGGGATAACTGCCGGGTGATACCAGAATAATGGTTATTTGCAGAAGATTTTGCGCAAGCTGCGAGCCCGCGGCCCTGAGAATGATAATTTGCAGCAGGGTTTTCAGCGGGCAAATAACGTACCGACGGTATAAATGAAAATAAGCCTGGAGCGGCCGCATTTTTTATAACACCTTGATGTTAAATTATGAGCGGACGCCATAGGAATTGTAAATTGTTTGTACTAGCATAAACCGAACCTATCTATTTTTGCATCCGGGCATGCACCTGGCGGCACTGCCTCAACGGATTTCGCGGGAATGACCAAAAATAATATACATAAGCAGGACACTACTCCACACAAGTTGCTCCTGCTGGGTCTGGGGTTATTGAGCTTTATTTTTACTTTTTACTCACTCAAGTTAACCTCCGCAGGCACCATAGTGGCACCGTTATGGTTCCCCACCTCGGTGATGACAGTCGCTTTTTTTCGCAATCCATCACGTCTGTGGCCTTTGATAGCCGTTTTTTGCTCAGCGGGCAGTGTGGGTGCCACGGCATTTTTATTTCCTTTAAAGGAAATAAACCTCTTTTTCACCGTGATCAATATTATTCAGGCATTGATGACGGCAATGCTCATGCGCCGCTTTTTGCCTGCGCAACATCCCTTGCAGAACCTCAACGGCTGGATTCGCCTTGCGCTTTGTAGTGCGGTAGTACCGCCCATTATAAGCGGCCTGATCGTCATCTGGCTGGCTGGTCCTGACGGGGATGGCGCGATAAAACTGTTTTTCCTCTGGGTGCTCTCCGAGGCCATTGGCGCTTTGGCGTTGCTCCCGGCGGGACTACTCATCAAACCCCGCTATTTCTGGCGTCATTACAACCCGAAAATATTGCTCGAAGCGGTGATAACTTTCATTATCACCCTCGCATTAAGTTATCTCGTACTACGCTTTGCCCCCTGGCCCTTCACCTTTATCATCGTTCTGCTGATGTGGAGCGCAATCCGGCTGCCGCGTCTGGAAGCCTTTACCATTTTCCTCGCCACGCTGATGGCGGTGTCTTTAATGATGGCACCCAACGGCGTTTCGATGGCGATGCCGAATCTGCCAATGGCGGATAACGCTCAGTGGCTCCCTTTCCTGATGATTTTGCTCCCGCTTAACGTCATGACGATGGTGATGTATTCCTTTCGCGAAGAGCGCAAGCACATCACCGAGAGCGAAGCGCGTTTTCGTAACGCGATGGAATACTCCGCAATCGGCATGGCGCTGGTCTCCATCGAGGGCCAGTGGATTCAGGTAAATAAATCCCTGAGCAATTTCCTGGGCTACACGGCAGATCAGCTACGTGCGCTGACCTTCCAGCAGATCACCTGGCCTGAAGACCTGCATGCCGATCTTCACCAGCTTGAAATGCTGCTCGCAGGCGATATCAACAGCTATTCAATGGAAAAGCGCTATTACACCAGCGAGGGGAGTGTGGTGTGGGCCCTGCTGGCAGTATCCGTGGTCCGCGATACCGATGGTTCTCCCCTTTATTTGATAGCCCAGATTGAAGACATCAACGACCTCAAGCACACCGAGTGGGTCAATAAACGCCTGATGGAGCGCATCACGCTTGCCAACGAAGCTGGCGGTATCGGCATCTGGGAATGGGATCTGGCAAGCGATGTGATTAGCTGGGACAAACGCATGTTTGATCTCTACGAAGTACAGCCACACGTGAAGCCCAGTTACAAACTCTGGGCGGAGTGCATCGTCACTGAAGATCTGCCGCAGGCGGAAAAAATTGTGCATGAATCGTTACGCGCGCGTATGCCGTTCAAACTGGAATACCGCATAAAAGTTGCTGACGGCATTCGACATATTCGCTCCCTGGCCAACCGGGTGCTGAATAAAAATGGTGATGTGGAACGCCTGCTCGGCATCAATATTGATATGACCGAGGTCAAACAGCTTAACGAAGCTCTGTATCAGGAAAAAGAGCGACTGCACATCACGCTGGATTCCATCGGTGAAGCGGTGATTTGTACCGATATCGATATGAACGTCACCTTTATGAACCCGATAGCGGAGAAACTCAGCGGCTGGCCGCAGGACGAGGCGATTGGGCAGCATATCCTCACGATTTTACGCATTACCTTTGGCGAAACCGGACCTGCGCTGGAAAACATCCACAGCGGCGATTTTTCGCGCATGGCCATCGAACAGGATGTGGTGCTCCACTGCCGTAAAGGCGGCAATCATGACATTCACTATAACGTTACGCCGCTGACGACGTTAGACGGACAAAGTATCGGTTCGGTGCTCGTTATTCAGGACGTTACCGAGTCGCGTAAGATGCTCAAACAGCTTAGCTATAGCGCCTCGCACGACAGCCTTACGCATCTTGCCAACCGCGTAAGTTTTGAAAACCATCTCAAGCGTCTGTTGCAAAGCGCAGGCGAAAACCGTCAGCGCCATGCGCTGGTATTTATCGATCTCGACAGGTTCAAAGCGGTGAACGATACCGCCGGGCACGCCGCCGGGGATGCGCTGCTGCGTGAACTCTCTTCTCTGATGCTGAGCATGCTGCGCACCGGCGACTTCCTTGCAAGGCTGGGCGGCGATGAGTTCGGCCTGCTGCTGCCGGATTGCTCAACGGAGAATGCCCGCTATATTTCAGAGCGTATTATCAATACCATCAACGACTATCACTTCGTCTGGGATGGCAGCCTGCACCGTATCGGCGCCAGCGCCGGGATCACCCAGATCGACGCCGACAACAAGGTAGCTTCAGAAGTCTTATCCCAGGCGGATATCGCCTGCTATACCTCGAAAAATAGCGGTCGCGGACGCGTCACCGTCTTTGAAGTACAGCAGCATTACCTGCAAAAAAGCCGCAGCGTGCTGCCTATAGATGAACAGTGGCGCATCATCAATGAAAACCCGATTATGGTGCTTGCCCAGGCCGCAGCGCCGCCGCGTGTGCCTGAGTCCACCAGCTTTTATCTGCTGTCGCTCAGGTTTTTAAGCAGCGAAGGGGAAGCTATAGAAGAACATAGCTTCCGTAGCGGGCTTGTTGAGAGCGAGTTGCAGCTCGCGCTTGACCGCCGGGTGTTCAATGAATTCTTCCGACAATTTGCGGCACAGATCGCGCAGAAAGGATTTGGCATTGCTCTTCACCTCTCTTCTGCCGGACTGGCAAGCAACGCTTTTGTCGATGAGCTGATTGCCATGCTGGGCAGCAGCCCGCTCCCGGCTCGTCTGCTGCATCTGCAGATCAACAGCGACTCGTTGCTGAGCGAACACGAACATGCGCACAAAAATCTGCAGCGCCTTCGCGACCGGGGCTGCCAGATGATTTTGACCCACACAGGCCGGGATCTGGATGTTTTTGACCGGATCGGCCGTCAGGCCTTCAACTATCTCCTTATCGATAGCGAACTTATCCAGAACGTACACTGCAATCTGATGGACGAAATGATGGTGACCATCATTCACGGCCATGCGCAACGCCTTGCGCTACAAGCCATCGCCGGTCCGGCGGATTCTCCGATGGTGATGGATACCCTTTCCGGTATCGGTATAGATTTAATTTTCGGTGATACCATCAGCGCACCGCAACCGCTGGCTATGCTGCTGAATAGCGGTTATTTTGCGATTAACTGATGGGGTCTGAACTGAGCGGCAGCCAGCCGTCGCTGTACCAGATATGCAGCAGCGCATAAGAGCGCCAGGGCTGCCAGCGCTCCGCGTAGCGGCGGATCCGGGCGGGGGTCATGCCAGGAAAACGCTGTTTAATGAGGTAATCGTCAGGTAAAAACACATCGCTTGCCTGCCAGCCGCGTAACGCAAAATAGTTTGCCGTCCAGCGCCCAATCCCCGGCAGAATCATCAGTTGCTTCACTCCCAGCTCAATATCCGCCGGGGCCGTCAGCGGAAACTCTCCAGCCTCTACCAGCCGTGCCAGGTTGATAATCGACGCTGCGCGTTTTAACGGCATCCCTAACGGCTTTAGCTGCTCCGGCGTCAGCGCTGCAAGCCTGGAGGCTTTGGGAAAAAGGTGCCAGTGCGCAAACCCAGCAAGCGGCTCCCCAAAGGTCTGCGCCACTTTTCCGGTAAGTTTCGCCGCCATCGCCACGCTCACCAACTGCCCCAGAATGGCCCGAATCGCCTGTTCAAAAGCGTCCATACAGCCCGGCAAGCGCAGCCCGGGCCGCGCCTGAGCCAGTTCACCAAGGCTTTCCAGCATCGGCTGAGGCTTGCGATCCAGATCGAGCAATTGCCCTATTCTCACCAGCACCTCTTCCGCCACCGGCAGCAATCCAGCGGATAACGTTATTTTCAGCATGTGGCGCTTTTCATCCGGTTCGAACGTGACTAACCCCTGATGTTGGCCCAGCGCAAAGCTGCGGCAATAGCGCGTCGGCGTAACGGTTTCAATGCCGGAAACCGCACGTGCGGCCAGGAAACCGAACATCCACTCCCAGTCATAAGGCGGATGGTAACCAAGTTCAAACATAGCCTGTTCCCGTGTCATTTATGGCGTTAGCATAATAGCAAACGCCAGATGCTGCCTTGCTTTGATATTCGGTTGCCCACGGCGACGCATTCCGCTAAAGTCGCCCCCCTTCTCACCGGCATGGGGATATTATGCAATTTATCGGCTTTGATTATGGTACGGCAAACTGTTCAGTTGCGGTGATGCGCGATGGTGCGCCTCAGCTGCTGGAAATGGAAAATGGTTCTTCCCTGCTTCCCTCTATGCTGTGCGCGCCCACGCGCGAGGCGGTCAGCGAATGGCTTTATCGCCACCATCAGATTCCGGCGAGCGGCGATGAAACCCAGGCGCTGCTGCGTCGCGCCGTGTCATTTAACCGCGAAGAAGATATCGACGTCCGGCCAGGCAGCGTGCAGTTTGGCCTGAGTTCACTGCGGCAGTATATGGAAGATCCAGAAGAGGTTTACTTCGTAAAGTCGCCGAAATCATTTCTCGGTGCCAGCGGGCTGAAACCACAGCAGGTCGCGTTATTCGAAGATCTGGTCTGCGCCATGATGGTACATATTCGCCACCAGGCGCAAACTCAGGTCGCAGAGCCGATTAACCAGGCCGTGATTGGCCGTCCGGTTAACTTCCAGGGCCTGGGCGGCGAAGAGGCCAACCGGCAGGCGCAGGGCATTCTTGAACGAGCGGCACTTCGCGCCGGGTTCCAGGAAGTGGTATTCCAGTTTGAACCCGTTGCCGCAGGGCTTGATTTTGAAGCTTCGCTTAGCGAAGAGAAACAGGTCCTGGTCGTTGATATCGGCGGCGGTACTACGGACTGCTCTGTTCTGCTTATGGGTCCGCAATGGCATACGCGCCGCGATCGGGAACAGAGTTTGCTCGGCCACAGCGGCTGCCGCGTTGGCGGAAACGATCTCGACATTATGCTGGCATTCAAACAGCTTTCGCCGCTTCTTGGCATGGGCGGACAAACGGAAAAAGGGATTGCCCTTCCCGTATTGCCATGGTGGAACGCCGTTGCCATTAACGATGTTCCGGCACAGAACGAATTTTACAGCACCGCCAACGGAAGAATGCTGGGCGAACTGGTACGCGACGCGCGCGAATCGGATAAGGTGGCGTACCTGCAAAAGGTATGGCGTCAGCGCCTGAGCTATCGCCTGGTGCGGGCGGCGGAAGAGAGCAAAATAGCCCTTTCCGACAGCAAACAGGTTGCCACGATGCTGCCGTTTATCGCCAAAGAGCTGGGCTGCGACATTAGCCAGGCAGAGCTTTCAAGCGCTATCAGCCAGCCGCTACAGCGCATTCTGGAGCAGGTTACGCTGGCGCTGGAAACCAGCGACGTGAAGCCGGACGTGATTTATCTCACCGGCGGCAGCGCCCGTTCGCCTATGATCAAACATGCTCTGGCGCAGCAGTTACCGGGCATTGAGCTTGCCGGAGGCGATGATTTCGGCTCGGTGACCGCAGGCCTTGCCCGCTGGGCCGAAGTAGTGTTTCGGAACTAAGCGGTAAGCCGTGGCTTAGCTTAAATCTGGAAGTCCTTGCTCCCTTCGGGGAGCTATACCAGCAAAGAAAGCTTGCCGCCCAGCGCTTCTACATAACGCTTGAGCATGGTGACCTTCAAATCGTTGCCACGCTGTTCATTAGCAGCAATCGCAGGCTGCGAGACGTGCCGAAGAAAACCACGCAATCGGATTTATCCATACAGTACTTCATATTTCCTTCATTTTTCAGCGCCCGGGGCTCTCTACACTAGTATCATTAAGCTAATCGTTTCAGGAAGAGAAGACGTATAACTATGAAAGGTGCGCACAACATCCGTTGGCTGTTAATTGCGGGGATTATTATTGTTGCCGTCGCGGCCGTTTATTTCTGGCGCAGCGGCGCCACAAGCGGAACTGAGGCGCAGAAATCCGCCCAGCAGCAGGGTTCCGGCGGCGGGCGTCACGGCATGCGTGGCGGCGCACTTGCTCCCGTTCAGGCAGCCACGGCGACCAGCGAATCCGTACCACGTTATCTCACCGGCCTTGGCACTATTACTGCGGCGAATACCGTTACCGTACGAAGCCGCGTGGATGGGCAACTGCTGGCGATTCATTTCCAGGAAGGGCAGCAGGTCAAAGCCGGCGATTTGCTGGCTGAGATCGATCCAAGCCAGTTCAAAGTCGCGCTGGCACAGGCGCAGGGGCAGCTGGCAAAAGATCGGGCAACGCTTGCCAATGCGCAGCGCGATCTGGCCCGCTATCAGCAACTGGTGAAAACCAACCTCGTTTCCCGTCAGGAGCTGGACGCGCAGCAGGCATTGGTAAGTGAATCCGCAGGTACGTTAAAAGCGGATGAAGCCTCCGTTGCCAGCGCTCAGCTACAGCTCGACTGGAGCCGCATTACCGCGCCGGTTGACGGACGTGTCGGCCTGAAGCAGGTCGATGTCGGCAACCAGATCTCCAGCGGGGATACTACAGGCATTGTGGTACTGACCCAAACGCATCCTATTGACCTGGTTTTCACGCTGCCGGAAAGCGACATCGCCACCGTCGTTAAAGCGCAAAAAGCGGGTAGCCCTTTACGCGTTGAAGCATGGGATCGCACCAACAAGCAGAAGCTCAGCGTCGGCAACCTGCTGAGCTTAGATAACCAGATTGACGCCACCACCGGCACCATCAAACTTAAAGCCCGTTTTAATAACGAAGATGACACCCTGTTCCCGAATCAGTTTGTTAACGCCCGCATGCTGGTCGATACCCAGCAAAACGCGGTCGTTATCCCGACGAGCGCGCTGCAAATGGGCAACGAAGGTAACTTTGTCTGGGTGCTGAACGCCGATAACAAAGTCAGCAAACATCTGGTCATTACTGGTATTCAGGATAGTCAGAAAGTGGTGATTTCCGCCGGACTCTCTGCTGGCGATCGCGTCGTCACTGACGGTATTGACCGTCTGACCGAAGGCGCAAAAGTGGAAGTGGTCGAAGCGCAAACCGCCAGCATGCTGGGTAGCAAAGCGGACGAGAAGCCTGCGCACAAACGTAACGGAGCACAATCCTGATGCAGGTCTTACCTCCCAGCGCAACGGGTGGGCCATCGCGCCTGTTTATTCTGCGCCCGGTGGCTACCACGCTGCTTATGCTGGCTATCCTGCTGGCGGGGATTATCGGCTATCGCTTCCTGCCGGTTTCCGCGCTGCCGGAAGTGGATTATCCAACCATTCAGGTTATCACCCTCTATCCGGGCGCCAGTCCGGACGTTGTCACCTCCGCGGTTACCGCTCCGCTGGAACGTCAGTTTGGGCAGATGTCCGGCTTAAAACAGATGTCTTCGCAAAGCGCGGGCGGCGCGTCTGTAGTCACGCTCCAGTTCCAGCTCACTTTGCCGCTGGATGTGGCCGAGCAGGAGGTACAGGCCGCAATCAACGCCGCCACAAACCTTCTGCCTTCTGACCTGCCAAACCCGCCGGTCTATAGCAAAGTGAATCCGGCAGATCCGCCAATCATGACGCTCGCCGTCACCTCCACCGCCATGCCGATGACCCAGGTTGAAGACATGGTGGAAACACGTGTGGCGCAGAAAATTTCTCAGGTTTCCGGCGTCGGCCTGGTTACCCTTTCCGGCGGACAGCGTCCTGCGGTACGCGTGAAGCTGAACGCCCCTGCCCTTGCCTCACTGGGCTTAACCAGCGAAACCGTACGTACCGCGATTACCAGCGCGAACGTTAACTCCGCAAAAGGCAGTCTCGATGGCCCGGAGCGCGCCGTAACGCTCTCCGCCAACGACCAGATGCAGTCTGCGCAAGAGTATCGCAATCTGATTATTGCTTACCAGAACGGTGCGGCGGTTCGCCTTGGCGATGTGGCGACCGTGGAACAGGGTGCCGAAAATAGCTGGCTTGGCGCATGGGCCAATAAACAACAGGCGATTGTGATGAACGTGCAGCGCCAGCCCGGCGCGAACATCATCGATACCGCCGACAGCATTCGCCAGATGCTGCCAACGCTCACCCAGAGCCTGCCGAAATCGGTCGAGGTAAAGCTGCTGAGCGACCGCACGACTAACATCAGCGCTTCCGTAACGGATACGCAGCATGAGCTGATGCTCGCCATCGCGCTGGTAATAATGATTATCTACGTATTCCTGCGCAACGTGCCTGCGACAATTATCCCGGCCGTGGCGGTGCCGCTGTCGCTGGTCGGCACCTTTGCGGTGATGGTTTTCCTCGATTTCTCGATTAACAACCTGACGCTGATGGCGCTCACCATCGCCACCGGCTTTGTGGTGGACGACGCGATTGTGGTTATCGAGAATATCTCGCGCTATATCGAAAAAGGTGAAAAACCGCTGGCCGCAGCGCTCAAAGGCGCGGGTGAAATCGGCTTTACAATTATCTCGCTGACCTTCTCCCTTATCGCGGTTCTTATCCCACTTTTGTTTATGGGAGATATAGTTGGTCGCCTGTTCCGCGAGTTTGCCGTGACGCTTGCCGTGGCCATTTTAATTTCTGCCGTCGTCTCGCTCACGCTCACGCCGATGATGTGCGCGCGCATGTTAAGCCATGAATCGCTGCGTAAACAGAACCGCTTTTCTCGCGCAAGCGAGCGCTTTTTCGAACGCGTCATTGCCGCCTATGGCCGCATGTTAACGAAAGTGCTGAATCATCCGTGGCTCACGCTTGGCGTGGTTTTTGGCACGCTTGCGCTGACCGTTGTGCTGTGGATATTTATTCCGAAAGGCTTCTTCCCGATTCAGGACAACGGCGTTATTCAGGGTACGCTTCAGGCTCCGCAATCCGTCTCTTTTAGCAGTATGTCCCAGCGTCAGCAGCAGGTTGCCGAGGTGATAATGAAAGATCCGGCGGTGGAAAGCCTGACGTCGTTTGTCGGCGTCGACGGCACGAACCCTTCGCTGAACAGCGCTCGTTTGCAAATCAATCTTAAACCGCTTGCCGATCGCGCTGACCGTATCAAAGCCGTGATCGAACGCCTGCAAACCAGTGTGGCAAAGGTCCCTGGCGTACAGCTTTACCTGCAGCCGATTCAGGATCTCACCATTGATACTACGGTCAGCCGCACGCAGTACCAGTTCACGCTCCAGGCCACCTCGCTGGATGCGTTAGGCACCCGTGTACCGCAGTTGATGAATAAACTGCAAACGCTGCCGCAGCTTTCAGACGTCAGCAGCGACTGGCAGGACCGGGGACTGGTGGCTTATGTGAACGTCGACCGCGCCAGCGCCAGCCGTCTGGGTATTTCTATGTCCGATGTCGACAACGCGCTATATAACGCTTTCGGCCAGCGCCTGATTTCCACTATTTACACCCAGGCAAATCAGTATCGCGTGGTGCTTGAGCACGACACCAGCACCACGCCGGGCCTGAGCGCGCTGGATAATATTCGCCTGACCGCGACCTCAGGCGGCACCGTGCCGCTCAGCGCTATCGCCAAAGTCGAGCAGCGTTTTGCGCCACTTTCGATAAACCATCTCGATCAATTCCCGTCGACGACGATTTCCTTTAACGTTCCGGATAACTATTCGTTAGGCGAAGCGGTACAGGCGATTACCGATGCGGAAAAAGATCTTTCGTTCCCGGCGGATATCACCACCCAGTTCCAGGGTAGCACCCTCGCCTTCCAGGCGGCGCTGGGCAGCACCATCTGGCTGATTGTCGCCTCTGTGGTGGCGATGTACATCGTGCTGGGCGTGCTGTATGAGAGCTTTATTCATCCCGTCACGATCCTGTCGACGCTGCCCACCGCAGGCGTCGGGGCGTTGCTTGCGCTGATGCTGGCCGGGGCGGAGCTGGATGTGATTGCGATTATCGGCATCATCCTGCTCATCGGTATCGTGAAGAAAAACGCCATCATGATGATCGACTTCGCCCTGGCGGCGGAGCGCGAACAGGGCATGGCGCCGTATGAAGCTATTTATCAGGCTTGTCTGCTGCGTTTCCGGCCGATTCTGATGACTACGCTTGCCGCTCTGCTTGGCGCCCTGCCGCTGATGCTCTCTACCGGCGTTGGCGCCGAGCTGCGTCGCCCGCTGGGGATTGGTATGGTCGGCGGACTGCTGGTCAGCCAGGTGTTAACGCTGTTTACCACGCCGGTTATCTACCTGCTGTTCGACCGTCTGTCGCACTACACCCTCCAGCGATTTGGCAAGCGTGAGGAAGAAGCTCAGTGAAATTCTTCGCCCTGTTCATCTACAGGCCCGTCGCGACGATCCTGCTGACCCTTGCCATTACGCTGTGCGGCGTGCTCGGTTTTCGCCTGCTGCCGGTAGCCCCGCTGCCGGAGGTGGATTTCCCGGTGATCATGGTCAGCGCTTCGCTGCCGGGGGCCTCACCGGAAACCATGGCCTCCTCGGTAGCAACCCCGCTGGAGCGTGCGCTGGGTCGAATCGCAGGCGTTAACGAAATGACTTCTTCCAGCTCGCTGGGCAGCACGCGCATTATCCTGGAATTTAATTTTGACCGCGATATCAACGGCGCGGCGCGCGACGTACAGGCCGCCATCAACGCGGCGCAAAGCCTGTTGCCAAGCGGGATGCCGAGCCGTCCTACCTATCGCAAAGCCAACCCGTCCGATGCGCCGATCATCATTCTGACACTGACCTCAGACACGCTCTCGCAGGGGCAGCTTTATGATTTTGCCTCCACGCAGCTGGCGCAAACCGTCGCACAAATTGACGGCGTGGGCGATGTCGACGTGGGCGGCAGTTCGTTACCTGCTGTGCGCGTGGATCTCAATCCGCAGGCGCTGTTTAACCAGGGCGTTTCGCTGGACGCGGTGCGCACGGCGATAAACAACGCCAATGTGCGTCGCCCGCAAGGGGCGGTGGAAGGAAACGCCCGGCGCTGGCAGCTTCAGACCAACGATGAGCTGAAAACCGCAGCGGAATATCAGCCGCTGATTATCCATTACAACAACGGCGGCGCGGTGCAGCTACGCGATGTGGCCAACGTCACCGATTCGGTACAGGACGTGCGTAACGCCGGGATGACTAATGCTAAGCCGGCGATTTTGCTGATGATCCGCAAATCGCAGGAAGCGAACATCATCGAGACGGTCGATCGCATTCGGGCGAAAATTCCGGAGCTGCGGGACACTATTCCCGCCTCCATTGATTTGCAGATCGCACAGGACCGCTCGCCGACGATTCGCGCCTCTCTTGCCGAGGTTGAACAATCGCTGGTTATTTCCGTCGCGCTGGTCATTCTGGTGGTGTTTCTGTTCCTGCGTTCCGGCCGCGCCACGCTGATCCCGGCCGTCGCCGTGCCGGTCTCCCTGATCGGCACCTTTATCGCCATGTATTTGTGCGGATTTAGCCTCAATAACCTCTCGCTGATGGCGCTTACCATCGCCACCGGTTTTGTGGTGGACGATGCGATCGTGGTGCTGGAGAACATCTCTCGCCATCTTGAAGCGGGCGTAAAACCGCTTCAGGCGGCGCTTCAGGGCGTAAGGGAAGTCGGGTTCACGGTGCTTTCCATGAGCCTCTCGCTGGTCGCCGTTTTTCTGCCGTTGCTGCTGATGGGCGGCCTGCCCGGGCGCTTATTTAAGGAATTTGCCGTCACGCTTTCGGTGGCTATTGGTATTTCGCTGGTCGTCTCGCTCACCTTAACGCCGATGATGTGCGGCTGGTTACTGAAGAACAAACCGCAGCATAAGCCTAATCGCAAGCGTGGTTTCGGCCGCGCGCTGGTGTCGATGCAGGAAGGTTATGGCCGTTCGCTTAAGTGGGTGCTGAACCACGCGAAACTGGCAGGTCTGGTGCTGGTAGCCACAATTGCGCTCAACGTCTGGCTCTATATCGCCATCCCGAAAACCTTCTTCCCGGAGCAGGATACCGGGCGGCTGATGGGTAATATTCAGGCCGATCAGAGCATCTCTTTCCAGGCCATGCGCGGCAAGTTACAGGACTTTATGAAGATTATTCGCGAAGATCCGGCGGTGGATAATGTCACCGGTTTTACCGGCGGGTCGCGGGTGAATAGCGGGATGATGTTTATCTCTCTCAAACCGCTGAGCGAGCGTAAAGAGACGGCGCAACAGGTCATCGACCGGTTACGTAAAGCATTGGCAAAAGAGCCGGGCGCCAGCCTGTTCCTGATGGCGGTACAGGATATTCGAGTCGGCGGTCGTTCTGCCAATGCCAGCTATCAGTATACGCTGCTGTCCGATAACCTTGCCGACCTGCGCGAATGGGAACCGAAAATCCGTCAGGCGTTTGCAAAGCTGCCGCAGCTTGCCGATGTCAACTCGGACAGCCAGAACAACGGCGCGGAAATGGATCTGATCTACGACCGTGAAACCATGTCGCGGCTGGGTATCAGCGTAAGCGATGCCAACAGCCTGCTGAATAACGCCTTCGGGCAGCGGCAGATTTCGACCATCTACCAGCCCCTTAACCAGTACAAAGTGGTGATGGAAGTCGATCCGCGTTATACCCAGGACATCAGCGCGCTGGAGCAGATGTTCGTCACCAACAGCGAAGGCAAGCCGATTCCGCTTTCTTATTTCGCGAAATGGCAACCTGCGAACGCGCCGCTTTCGGTAAACCATCAGGGCCTGTCGGCGGCTTCGACGGTTTCCTTTAACCTGCCAACGGGCGTTTCACTAAGCGAGGCCAGCGAGGCCATTGACCGCACCATGACATCGCTTGGCGTACCCTCAACGGTGCGCGGCAGCTATGCGGGCACAGCACAGGTGTTTCAGGATACGATGAAATCGCAGTTGATGTTGATTCTTGCGGCTATTGCCACCGTCTACATCGTGCTGGGCATTTTGTATGAAAGCTACGTTCACCCGCTGACCATTCTCTCAACGCTGCCTTCGGCAGGCGTCGGTGCGCTGCTCGCGTTGGAGCTGTTCGGCGCGCCTTTCAGCCTGATTGCGCTGATAGGTATTATGCTATTGATTGGCATCGTGAAGAAAAACGCCATCATGATGGTGGACTTCGCGATAGACGCGCAGCGTAACGGCAACCTGTCGCCGGTCGATGCCATCTTCCAGGCCTGCCTGTTACGCTTCCGCCCGATTATGATGACCACGCTTGCCGCCCTGTTTGGCGCGCTACCGCTGGTGCTGACCAGCGGCGACGGCGCCGAGCTGCGCCAGCCGCTGGGAATAACCATCGTTGGCGGCCTGATCGTCAGCCAGCTGCTGACGTTGTATACCACGCCGGTTGTCTATTTGTTCTTTGAGAGTCTACGGTTACGTTTTACCCGCAAAAATCGTCAAGATGAGGTGCTGAGCTAAATGACCGACCTGCCCGCAGCCGTTCGCTGGCAATTGTGGATCGTTGCTTTCGGCTTCTTTATGCAGTCGCTGGACACCACCATTGTTAATACCGCCCTGCCCGCAATGGCGACAAGCCTTGGAGAGAGCCCGCTGCATATGCATTCGGTCATCGTCTCCTATGTGCTGACCGTGGCGGTCATGCTGCCCGCCAGCGGCTGGCTCGCGGACCGGGTCGGCGTGCGCAATATTTTCTTCACCGCCATTGTGCTGTTTACCACCGGCTCCTTGCTTTGCGCCCACGCCTCGACGCTCGACGGTTTAGTTATGGCCCGCGTGGTGCAGGGCATCGGTGGAGCGATGATGGTACCGGTGGGCAGGCTTACGGTGATGAAAATTGTCCCGCGTGAGCAGTACATGGCGGCGATGACCTTTGTGGCCCTCCCCGGCCAGATTGGGCCGCTGCTTGGCCCGGCGCTGGGCGGCATCCTGGTGGAGTATGCCTCCTGGCACTGGATCTTCCTTATCAACCTGCCCGTGGGAATTATTGGCGCTATCGCCACGCTCTGGCTGATGCCAAATTACACCATGCAAACCCGCCGCTTTGACGTGCCGGGTTTTTTGCTGCTGGCGTTTGGCATGGCGGCGCTCACTATTGCCCTCGACGGGCAAAAAGGGCTGGGGATCTCTTCGCTTGCTCTCGCCCTGCTGGTAGGCAGCGGGGCGCTAGCCATCATGCTCTATCTGTGGCATGCCCGTGGCAACGACAGGGCTTTGTTCAAGCCCGGTCTGTTTAAGACGCGCACCTTTTCGCTCGGCCTTTTCGGCAGTTTCTGTGGACGTGTCGGCAGCGGCATGCTGCCCTTTATGACGCCGGTCTTCCTGCAAATCGGCCTCGGGTTTTCGCCCTTCCACGCCGGTTTGATGATGATTCCGATGGTGCTGGGCAGCATGGGTATGAAGCGAATCGTGGTGCAGGTTGTCAATCGCTTTGGCTATCGCCACGTGCTGGTCGCCTCAACGCTTGGGCTGGCGCTGATTAGCCTGCTGTTTATGGCAACCGCGCTGCTCGGCTGGTACTACCTGTTGCCGGTGGTGCTGGTTATTCAGGGGATGGTCAACTCGGTACGCTTTTCCTCCATGAACACCCTGACGCTGAAAGATCTGCCGGACGACATGGCGAGCTCCGGCAACAGCCTGCTGTCGATGGTGATGCAGCTTTCCATGAGTATTGGCGTTACCGTCGCCGGGATGCTGCTTGGCATGTATGGACATCACCAGATAGCGCCGGACAGCCCGGTGGTGCACAGCGTCTTTCTTTATACCTATCTGAGTATGGCGGTGATTATCGCCCTGCCTGCGCTGGTCTTTACCCGCGTACCCAAGGACACCACAAAAAACGTCATTATCTCGCGGCGTAAAAGGAGCTAAACATGAAATTCTGGCGACCGGGCATTACCGGCAAGCTGTTTCTCGCCATCTTTTCCACCTGCCTGCTGGTGCTGGCGATCATGCACTGGGGCGTACGCCTGAGTTTCGAACGCGGGTTTATCGACTACATCAAACACGGCAACGAACAGCGTCTTGAAATGCTGGGTGACGCGCTGGGCGAGCAGTACGCGCTGCATGGGAACTGGCAATTTTTACGCCATAACGACCGCTTTATGTTTCAGATCCTGAAATCATTTGAACATGACGAGGACGGACGTAACCTGAACATGCCGCCGCACGGCTGGCGCACGCAGTTCTGGGTAGTGGATCAGAATAACAAAGAGCTGGTTGGCCCACGCGGGCCGGTGCCATCCGATGGAATGCGTCGCTCCATTAACGTTAACGGACGGGACGTGGGTTGGGTTGTCGCCTCCCCCGTAGAGCGGTTAACGCGGAATACGGACATCAATTTTGACCGTCAACAGCGGCGCACAAGCTGGATTATCGTCGCACTCGCCACTTTGCTGGCCGCGGCGGCAACTTTCTTGCTGGCGCGTGGCCTTCTTGCGCCGGTCAAACGGCTGGTTGAGGGAACGCACAGGCTGGCCGCGGGCGATTTCACCGCTCGTGTAGACTCTACCAGCCAGGATGAGCTGGGCAAACTGGCACAGGATTTTAACCAGCTTGCGAGCACGCTCGAAAAAAACCACAACATGCGCCGTGCCTATATGGCCGATATTTCACATGAACTACGCACTCCGCTGGCGATTTTGCGCGGTGAGCTGGAGGCGATTCAGGACGGCGTACGCAAATTCACACCGGAATCGGTGGCTTCATTGCAAATGGAGGTCGCCACGCTAACTAAACTGGTAGACGATTTGCACCAGCTATCGCTCTCGGATGAAGGGGCGCTGGCCTACCAGAAAAAATCTCTTGATATCATTACCTTGCTGGAAGTGGTGGCAGGCGCATTTCGCCAGCGCTTTGATTCCCGTGGGCTTTCAATTCGCCTCGCTTTACCCGATCGCGTCACTATTTTTGGCGACAGCGACAGGCTGATGCAGTTGTTTAATAATCTGCTGGAAAACAGCCTGCGCTATACCGACGCGGGCGGCCAGCTCTCGATTTCCGGCGAGATAATACAGCAGCGCTTCGTCATGACGTTTGCCGACAGCGCGCCCGGCGTAAACGACGAGCAACTCGCTATGCTTTTCGATCGTTTTTACCGCACGGAAGGCTCGCGAAACCGTGCAAGCGGCGGCTCAGGTCTTGGGTTATCCATCTGCCAGAACATCGTTAGCGCCCACGGCGGCACCCTGAAAGCTGGCCATTCGCCTTTCGGCGGCGTTAGCATTACAGTAGAGTTACCGCTGGATCCAGAATCATTGAGAAACGTATGACCGATTTTCCGATTGATGCCAATGCTCCGCGCATTTTGATTGTTGAAGATGAACCGAAACTTGGGCTGCTGCTTATCGATTACCTGAAGGCCGCGAGCTACGCGCCCACGCTGATTACCCACGGCGACCAGGTACTGCCCTACGTTCGTCAGACGCCGCCTGATTTAATCCTGCTGGATTTAATGCTGCCCGGCACGGACGGCCTGACCCTGTGCCGCGAAATCCGGCGTTTCTCGGAGCTGCCCATCGTTATGGTGACCGCCAAAATTGAGGAGATAGACCGCCTGCTGGGTCTGGAAATTGGCGCTGATGACTATATCTGCAAGCCCTACAGCCCGCGAGAAGTAGTAGCTCGCGTTAAAACCATTTTGCGCCGCTGCAAACGTCAACAGGAATCCATTGCGCAGGGCGAAGAGAGCCCGCTGATTATTGACGAAGGCCGTTTTCAGGCAAGCTGGCGCGACAAAGTGCTGGATTTAACGCCGGCGGAGTTTCGCCTGCTAAAAACCCTATCTCACGAGCCGGGTAAGGTATTTTCACGCGAAATGCTATTGAACCATCTTTATGACGATTACCGCGTCGTAACGGACAGAACCATCGACAGCCATATCAAAAACCTGCGCCGCAAACTCGAAGCGCTGGACGAAGAACAGTCGTTTATCCGCGCGGTGTATGGCGTGGGATATCGCTGGGAAGCAGACGCCTGCCGCATGGCCTGAATCCCCGAAATGCCTCTGACTGAGGCATTTTATTGGAACCACGACGCCAGAAAAACGCCTCAACTCAACTTTATACGCACTTTTTTGCAGCCATTTCGTCTCATTAAATGAAATAAATCACATAATTACATCTTTTTTCACCACTCTCTTTTTGTTTCCTATAGCTTCCAGTAAATTTAAATTGTGTCTGAATCTTCATCAAATCAGACACTATTCCAGGCGGTTCGGATAACACTGGCGCATCAAACGCTGGCTCAGGTGGCTGTACAGGTGGAAGAAGAGAGGGTAGGCAGTCAGCGCTAATTATTTACCCTTACCGAGCAGAAAAGTTTCTGTTCGGTTCTAAGCACCAGGGATCGAATATGAAAGTTTATGTTTTCTATTTAAGTGATATAGCCGTAAATGTTTACGAGAAAGAAAATCATTCTGCGCAGAACATAAAAAATTTAAAAGCAGAAGGATTCCGTAAAATGCCCTTTGAAACAAAAGCGCCGAATGAAGCCGCAGCGATCGACATGATGCTTCAGCATTTCAAAACAAACACCGCAGAGCTGGCAGAATTTACCAAAGATTACTGCATATCGGCATCCATCTTCAGCTTGCTTTATGCCTCATGACAAATCATCGCCCCTCCACCATCGCCTCGGCCCAGCGGGTGATTACGCTGGGCGTGCAATCCCCCCACGCCTGAGGTGGTTTCTGGCGGCAATAAACGCTACAATTCCCGCCCTAAAATTGGGGTAATCCCAAAACCTTGCGATCGCCGCTTCATCAGGTGAAGCGGTTCTGACCTGACATCAGACCGGGAACATCATGTTTAAACCAGAACTTTTATCGCCAGCGGGAACGCTGAAAAATATGCGTTACGCTTTCGCCTATGGCGCAGACGCCGTTTACGCGGGCCAGCCGCGCTACAGTCTGCGCGTGCGTAATAACGAGTTTAACCACGAAAATCTGCAGCTCGGCATCAACGAAGCCCATGAGCTGGGTAAAAAATTCTACGTCGTGGTTAATATCGCCCCACACAACGCCAAGCTGAAAACCTTCATTCGCGATCTGAAGCCGGTTGTCGAGATGGGACCGGACGCGCTGATTATGTCCGATCCGGGCCTGATCATGCTGGTGCGTGAAGCTTTCCCTGAGATAGATATTCATCTGTCGGTACAGGCCAATGCCGTTAACTGGGCGACGGTGAAATTCTGGAAACAGATGGGGCTTACCCGCGTCATCCTTTCGCGCGAACTGTCGTTAGACGAAATCGCGGAAATCCGTGAGCAGGTGCCGGAAATGGAGCTGGAAATCTTTGTTCACGGCGCGCTGTGCATGGCCTATTCCGGCCGCTGCCTGCTTTCAGGTTATATTAATAAACGCGATCCAAACCAGGGCACCTGCACCAACGCCTGCCGCTGGGAATACAAGGTAGAAGAAGGTAAAGAAGATGAGGTGGGCAACATCGTCCACGTTCATGAACCTATCCCGGTACAGAATATCGAGCCTACGCTTGGCGTGGGCGCGCCGACCGATAAAGTCTTCATGATGGAAGAGGCTAAACGCCCCGGCGAGTATATGACCGCGTTTGAAGATGAACATGGCACCTATATCATGAACTCTAAGGATCTGCGAGCCATCGAACATGTGGAGCGCCTGACGAAAATGGGCGTGCATTCCTTAAAAATCGAAGGCCGGACGAAATCCTATTATTACTGCGCGCGCACCGCCCAGGTCTATCGTCGTGCCATTGATGACGCTGCGGCAGGCAAACCTTTCGATCCAACGCTTCTGCAAACGCTGGAGGGGCTGGCGCACCGTGGTTATACCGAAGGTTTCCTGCGTCGTCATACGCACGAAAGCCATCAGAACTACGAATATGGCCATTCTATTTCCGAGCGCCAGCAGTTTGTCGGGGAATTTACGGGCGAGCGTCGGGGCGACCTTGCAGCCGTGGCGGTAAAAAACAAATTCCTGCTCGGCGACAGCCTTGAGTTAATGACCCCGCAGGGCAATGTGACTTTTACGCTGGAAATGTTAGAAAACGGCAAAGCGCAGCCGATTGACGTAGCGCCCGGCGATGGTCACACCGTATGGTTGCCTGTACCGCAGGATGTGTCGCTGGATTATGCACTGCTAATGCGCAACCTGGCAGGTCAGACCACCCGTAATCCGCATGCTAACTAGTTAATTTGGATTATTTTTCCCGGCGAGAGGATTCTTAGAAATCGATCACACACCGCCCGGCCTGAGTTAGTTATTATTTGCGGGCTGAAAAACATAACCCATAAATGCTAGTTGTACCAGGAACCACCTCCTTGGCCTGCTCAATCTCCCTTGCGCAGGCCTTCTTTTTTGCGCTAATTCGGTTCGTTCTTATCCACCCGCGTCTTTCATGCGATACACTTTCTTATCATTGATCTTTCTGAGGTAAACCATGGAAAAGTTTCCGGTAACGTTTGCGATCCTCAACGGCAAGGGTGCCAATAGTCCAGAGCTGCGTAGCGCGGTCGACGTAATGCGCGAAGAAGGCTACACGCTGCATATACGCGTCACCTGGGAACAGGGCGATGCCGCCCGCTATGTTGATGAGGCGATTGCACTGGGCGTGGAAACCGTGGTGGCAGGCGGAGGCGACGGCACCATCAATGAAGTGGCGACAGCGCTTGCACAACGCGACCCTGCTAACCGCCCTGCGCTGGGCATTTTACCGCTGGGAACGGCAAACGATTTTGCCACCAGCATCGGCATCCCCATCGAGCTGGATAAGGCCCTGCAGCTGGCGATGGTCGGCCGCGCTTTTGCTATCGACCTGGTTGAGGTCAATAAAACGGCTTTCTTTATGAATATGGCGACGGGCGGGTTTGGTACACGCATCACGACCGAAACGCCGGAAAAACTAAAAGCCGCCCTTGGCGGCGTCTCTTATTTTATCCATGGCTTACTGCGTCTCGACACGCTAAAACCCGACCGCTGTGAAATTCGCGGAGAAAATTTTAGCTGGGAAGGCGACGCGCTGGTGATAGGTATCGGTAACGGCCGCCAGGCCGGCGGCGGACAACAGCTTTGCCCGCAGGCTCTCATTAATGACGGGCTGCTGGATCTGCGTATTTATACCGGGGAAGAATTGCTGCCGGCTTTGTTTACTACCCTGACCCGCCCGGAGGAAAGCCCGAATATCATCGACGGGCAGTCGGCGTGGTTTGAGGTGATCGCCCCACACGGAATGACCTTCAACCTGGACGGTGAACCGCTGAGCGGGGAGCATTTTCGCATTTCGCTGCTGCCCGGGGCGCTCAACTGCCGTCTGCCGCCTGATTGTCCGCTATTGCGTTAATACACTGCCACTTCCCGCGCCATCTCCCGGCTGTACTGCTGACTGGCATTAACCAGCATCCGCGTGTAATCGGTTTTGGCGTTTCCGGCGACAAGTTCGTCCACGGTGAGGGTTTCGAGGATTTTGCCATACTGCATCACCGCCACTTTCTGGCACAGATGGGCGATAACTCCGAGATCGTGCGTCACCATCAGGTAGGTCAGATTCGACTCACGCTGTAAATCCGCCAGCAGATTCAGGATCTCAGCCTGCACCGAGACATCCAGCGCCGAAGTAGGTTCGTCGAGCAACAGCACCTGCGGTTCCAGAATCAGCGCCCGGGCGATGGCCACGCGCTGGCGCTGGCCCCCGGAAAGCTGATGCGGATAGCGATCGCGAAAAGCCCGGTTCAGCCCCACCTTATCGAGCAAACCGTGAATACGTCGATCCCGATCCTCAATGCCGTGAATTTGCAGCGGCTCTTCCAGAATGTCGCCAATGGTGTGGCGCGGATGCAAAGAGCCATACGGGTCCTGAAAGACCATCTGGACGCGCCGACAACGCTCAACGCTGATGTTCCGCCCCAGCGGTTTGCCAGCAATGGAGAGCGCGCCGTCCCAGTGGGTAAACAGCCCGGCGAGGCATTTCAGCACCGTGGTTTTCCCTGAGCCAGACTCGCCCACCAGCCCGTAGATCTCCCCTTCCCCGACATGAATGTTGACGTCGTCCAGCACCTGATTGCGTTTCTCGCCTTCCCCGAACGCCAGGTTGAGGTTTTGTATTTCGATCATCTCTGTTCCTTATTCGGTGAGCCAGCTGGCCTGACGCTGCAATACCGGCAGCACCGGGCGGCGATGGTTCAGCTCCGGCAGCGCGTTGATTAAGCCCTGGGTATAGGGATGTCTGGCGTTGTGCAGATCGCAGGCGGCGATGGATTCCACCACCCGTCCGGCATACATCACCAGCACCCGATCGCAAAAGCTGCGCACCAGGTTGATGTCATGGCTGATAAAAATCAGCCCCAGCCCACGTGACGCCACAAGATCGTCCAGCAGGCCCAGCACCTGTAAGCGCACCGACACATCCAGCGCCGAGGTGGGTTCGTCGGCAATCACCAGCTCCGGGTCGGTGATCAGCATCATGGCGATCATGATGCGCTGCCCCTGCCCGCCGGATATCTCATGCGGGTAGAGATGGTAGACCCGCTCCGGCTGGCGAATACGCACCACGTCCAGCATCTCCAGCACTTTGGCTTTCGCCTCGGCTTTACGGCCCGGATGATGGGTAAGCCAGGCCTCGGCAATCTGGTCGCCCACGCAGACCACGGGGTTGAGCGAATATTTCGGGTCCTGCATGATCATCGAGATGCGTTTGCCGCGAATACCGCGCATTTGCGCCTCGCTGACCGAAAGCAGATCCACTTCGCCAAAATGCATGCGCGTGGCGCCGATGCGCGCCTTCGCCGGGTGCAGGCGCAGCAGCGCGCGCCCTACCGTGGATTTGCCGGAACCGGATTCGCCGACGATAGCCAGCTTTTCGCGTCCTAACTGGAAAGAGACGCCGCGAACGGCGTTTGTTACCGCGCTACCGTTGATAAAATCGACGTGGAGATCGCGCACGTCGAGCAGGGGCGCATTATTCGCTGCGAGGATCGAGGATGTCACGTAGGCCATCTCCTAAGAAGTTGAACGCCAGGCTGTTGGTAAGGATCGCCAGCCCCGGAATAGTCACTACCCACCAGCACTCCATCATGTAGGTGCGCCCGCTGGAGATCATCGCCCCCCACTCCGGCTCTGGCGGCTGTGCGCCAAGACCGAGGAACCCCAGCCCGGCGGCGGTCAGGATGATCCCGGCCATATTCATGGTGATACGGATAATCACCGACGGCAGGCACAGCGGCACGATATGTCGCCACAGCACCCGCGCCGGAGAAGCGCCCTGCAAACGCACGGCGGAGATAAAATCGGCCTGGCGCAGTGAGAGGGTTTCCGCACGGGCCAGACGGGCAATCGGCGGCCAGGCGGTGATAGTGATCGCAATCACCACATGTTCAAGTCCGGGACCGAGCGCCGCCACAAACGCCAGCGCCAGAACCAGGCTCGGGAAGGAGATAAAAATATCCGTCACCCGCATTAGCACCGCATCGACTTTGCCGCCGAAATAACCCGCGGTGACGCCCAGCAGCAGCCCGAGCGGGCCAACGGTGACCGATACCAGCAGCACGATGTAGAGCGTGATGCGTGAGCCATACACCAGGCGACTAAAAATATCGCGCCCGAACTCGTCGGTTCCGAACCAGTGCTGCCCGTTCGGGGCGACCAGCGCGTTGTTAAGATCCTGCACCAGCGGGTTATAGGGGGCGATCCACGGGGCAAACGCGGCGACGAAAAGCAGCAGCAGAACAATGCCGCCGCCGATGGCCGTCAGCGGGTTGCGCGCCATTTTGCCCACAAAACCGGCGGCACGAGTAAAGGTGCGTTTCAGACGCTGGCGGCTTTCGCGCTGGCGTGTTCCCAGCGGCGTATCCAGAGAAACGGTCATGATTTCGTCCTCGGGTCAAAGAATTGATAAAGCATGTCGGAGAGCAGATTGAGCATGACAAAGATCAGCCCCACCAGCAGCACGCAGCCCATCACCGCGTTCATATCGCCCAGCAGTAAGCTGCCGGTAAGATAGGAGCCAAAGCCCGGCCAGGAGAAGACCGTTTCAATCAGCACCGCGCCTTCCAGTAACGAACCGTAGGCCAGCGCCACCACCGTCAGCAGCTGCACCAGGATGTTGCGAAACGCGTGATTCCAGATCACCTGACGCTCCGTTAACCCCTTCACCCGCGCGGTGATAATGAATTCCTGCGACAGTTGCGCCAGCATAAAGCTGCGGGTCATACGGCTGATATAGGCCAGCGAGTGGAAACCCAGCAGTGAAGCAGGCAGCACCAGATGGTTAATCGCGTTCCAGAACACCGCGCCGTTGCCTGCCAGCAGCGCATCGACGGTCATAAGCCCGGTACGACGCGGCACAATACCGTCCAGCCCTAAGTCCAGCCTTCCGGCGCCTCCCACCCAGCCGAGCCAGGCGTAAAACAGCAGCAGCCCCATCATCCCGACCCAGAAGATCGGCGTGGAATAACCCGCGAGGCTGATGATGCGTACCACGTAATCAGAAAGGCTGTTGCGCCGCGCCGCCGCCAGGACGCCCAGCGGAATGCCGAGCCCGGCACCCACGATAATCGCCATTGTCGCCAGCTCCAGCGTAGCCGGGAAGACACGCCGAATATCGTCGGTCACCGGCTTGCCGGTCAGCAGCGCGTTGCCTAAGTCGCCATGCAGCAGGTTATTCAGGTAAATGCCGAACTGCGTCAGCAGCGACTTATCAAAGCCCAGCTGCTGGTAGACCTGCTGATAGGTGCTGTGGTCGGCGTCCGGGCCGACAATCGCCAGCACCGGGTCAACCGGCATTACGCGCCCGATGAAAAAGGTGAGCAGCAGCAGGCCAAACAGCGTGATCAGCACCTGGGTCAGCCTTTTCGAGAAGCGACGGGTACGGGAGCCGGGAGAGAGGATTGCCACGCTCATTTTTCACCTCCGGTTTTATAGACTTCACGCAGGAAGGTGGTCGCCGACGGGTGCGACTGGAAGTTTTTCACCTCATTACGCACCACCACCGAGTCCACCATTTGCGACAGCGGAACCATGGCCGGGATCAGCGCGTCATAGCGCACCTGGATTTGCTGGTAATCGGCGATCTGTTTTTGCGGGTCGCGCTCCAGCAGGGCGCGGTCGATCATCTCGTTAAGCGGCTTGTCGTAGAAGCTGGTGCGCCACCCCTGGAAATTGGTAAGTCGCGCCTCGTCGCTGTTGTCCGGGTTATAGACCAGCGCGCGCAGGCTGGAGTGCGGATGCGGTTCAACGCCGCTGCCCCCGCGCCCTACCAGCATGTCGAACTTACGCTCGCGCATCGCGCCGTAAATCTGGTTGCCGGTGCCGGTGATGATTTTGGCGTTGATGCCCGCCTGCATCAGCGTGGACTGCACGGCAATGGCGATATTCAAAAAGGGTTGATCGGCAAGGACCCGCAGCGTGGTGTCAAACCCGTCCGGATAGCCCGCTTCCGCCAGCAGCTTTTTGGCGCGCGGGATATCCAGACTGTAGCCCGGGTCGGGCAGCGTCGAGGGCATTCCCGCCTTGATCGGACGCTGATGCAGGGTGCCGTAGCCCGGCATCAGCGCCTTGTTGATGCCCTGATAATCAATCAGGTAGCGCACGGCTTCGCGAACTTTCGGATTGGCGAAATGGGCCTCCTTCATGCTCATCGCCACATAGTAGACCGTTCCTTTTTGCACGGCTTCGACCGTAAGCTGCGGGTCCTTACGCAGGGCGTTGATGTCGGATACCGCCATGTTGTTAGCAATATCCAGATCGCCTTTTTCGATCATCAAACGTAGGGTTTGCGACTCCTGAAAATGACGCAGCACGATGCGGTTCATTTTGGGCGCTTCGCGCCAGTAATGCGGATTACGCTGCATGCGCAGCACATCTTTTGCCTGCCAGGTTTCAAGCATAAACGGGCCGGAGCCAGCTTCGTTGGTGGTGAGCCAGCGGTTGCCCCAGTCGTTATTAACCGCGTGAGACTGCACGGTCTTGCTGTCTAGCACCCCCAGATTACCCAGCGCGCCAAGCGAGTAAATTACCAGTTGCGGGTCGTTGGCTTTAGGCAGGACTATCTGCACCGTTTGGTCATCCGGTGCGCTAATTTGCTGGTCGATATTTTTCTTGTTAAAGCCGTAGGATTTCCAGACCGAGGCCTGGGCCAGGTTCAGGTGCAGCAGGCGGCGCATCGACCACACCACGTCCTGTGCGGTCAGCGGGTTGCCGGAGTGAAAGGTTACGCCCTCGCGCAGATGGAAGGTCAGAGTTTTGCCATCCGGCGCGATATCCCAGGATTTCGCCAGCGCCGGTTTGACGTTGGTGAGTTCGTTGGGGTCGAGCTCCACCAGCGAATCGTAGAGATTCACCACAATGCCAACCACTTCGTTGCCGGTCATGGCGGCCGGGTCGAGCGTCAGCAGGTTGTTCATGTTCATGCCGATGATGAGCTGATCGGGCGGCGTTTTCGCGTACGCCGCCCCGCTCCCCATCATCAGCGAGAGCGTCAGTAACGCCGCTCTCGTTAGGGAGATTTTCTTCATCTGTGTATACCGTTTGTAGGGTAGAAGTATTGTTATCTGTCAGTCGTGGCTGACGGTATTGGCTTCGATATACGCAAAATTGATCTCTTCGCCGAGCCCCGGCCGGTTGGGCAAAGTGACGATCCCGTTTTCATCCATCGGATCGATCAGGCTGTTGAGATAGACTGCGGGTTCGTCGTAGTCAAGGAACGGGTGCAGCAGGCCGCGTTCATACCAGCGGCAATTTTTAATCGCGCCGATTACCGCCAGGCTCGCCGCGCCGTTGCCGTGAACTTCGCAATCCATGCCGAACGACTCCGCCAGATTTGCGACCTTGAGCGTGGGTGAAATGCCCCCTACGCCGTTCGCGCCCGCGCGCAGGATGTCGCACGCTCCTGCTTTAACCCAGTCCGCACGGCTGTGGTGTTTTCCGCCCAGGCTTTCCGGCCCGATAATCGGGATCGACAGATTTTCGGCCAGCCAGGCGTAAGACGCCATGCTCTCCTCTTCCATCGGCTCTTCAAACCACGCGAAGTTGAGTTTCTCCAGCTCCTTGCCGATATACAGCGCTTCGCTGCGGCTGTACCAGTGATAGCCGTCGATCATCAACTCGATGTCCGCTCCTACGGCTTCACGCACCGCCGCACAGGCTTTAACGTCCATTTTTGGGTCAGGGGCAAAGGAAACTGGCGGCATCCAGGTGTGGAGTTTGATGGCCTTATAGCCCCGCGCAACCAGCTTTTCCGCGAAGCTCGCGTACTCCTCCGGGGTAGACAGCCCGCCGGGCAGGTCGTCACCGCACATGGTGCTGCCGTAAGCGGGCACTTTATCGCGGAAACCGCCCAGCAGCTTCCAGACCGGCATGTTCAGCTTGCGGCCAATCAGATCCCACA
Organism: Buttiauxella sp.; assembly: GCA_032051265.1. Taxonomy (GTDB): domain Bacteria; phylum Pseudomonadota; class Gammaproteobacteria; order Enterobacterales; family Enterobacteriaceae; genus Dryocola. The sequence continues at coordinate 463,486 of DAMBYU010000001.1, read as the reverse complement.
GCGCCTGCTCCACAAACGACAGCGCGCGCTCGGTCAGCTGATGCGCGCTACCACGCTGCCAGTGGACCAGATCCTGCCAGATACGCTCACGATTGAACGCATCCTGGCCCACCAGCACCTTACGAAAGAAGGTGTTAACCACAAAGGGACGAACCACTTCCGGGGGCGCGAACGAATACCCTTTGGTGCCATCGTCCGCCGTGATCGTCATCATCGCCATTTTGGCCATGCTTTCCGGCCCCGGATGCGAATGCCCGGCGCTGTCGGAAACCCGGCGCGTCGGATACTGGAAGACGGTGACGTTTACAGATTCTATTTTCATTATCAGTCCTTAACACTACAGAGGTTCAGAGCCGCTTTGTAATTTGAAAAGCCGTTTCGAAATTAACTTTAAGCGCAAAATTCGTTCACTGCCTTAGACAAATTCCGCTAAGCATCGACCATTTATTGGGCATATGCACGGCAGGGAGTGACACTTTTCACAAAAGGAGGGGGAAGTGTGAAGTCGATCGGGACGAGGGTTTGAATGAAATGAAATACGGTTTCGGGTCGAAATCTCCCTCACCCTAACCCCGTAGGGGAGAGGGTCGGAGTGAGGGGAAAGCGCTATGCGATCGTCACTTTGCTATCCAGATAGACATCCTGAACGGCATTGATGAGTTTCACGCCATCGACCATCGATTTTTTAAACGCCTTACGGCCAAGGATAAGTCCCATCCCACCGGCACGTTTGTTAATTACCGCCGTACGAACGGCATCGGTGAGATCCGTTTCGCCACCGGCGGCACCGCCTGAGTTGATAAGCCCCGCCCGACCCATGTAGCAGTTAGCAAGCTGATAACGCACCAGATCAATCGGGTTGTCGCCGGTCAGCTTGCTGTAGACGCGGTCATCGGTATAGCCGAAGTTAACCGCTTTATAGCCGCCGTTGTTTTCGGCCATTTTCTGCTTAACGATATCTGCGCCAATGGTGGCGGCCAGGTGGTTGGCCTGCCCGGTAAGGTCGGCGCTGAGGTGGTAATCCACGCCATCTTTTTTGAAGTCCGGGTTACGTAAATAGGCCCACAGCACGGTAACCATACCCAGCTCATGGGCACGTTCAAACGCGCTGGAAATCTCTTCAATCTGGCGGCGCGACTCAGGTGAACCGAAGTAAATAGTCGCCCCCACCGCCACGGCGCCCATATTGAACGCCTGCTCAACGCTCGCATACAGCGTTTGATCGTATGTGGTCGGATAGCTTAGCGTTTCGTTATGGTTAAGCTTAACGAGGAAAGGAATACGGTGAGCATAGCGGCGGGAAACGGAGGCCAGCACGCCATAGGTGGAGGCCACGCAGTTACAGCCCGCCTCAATCGCCAGTTCCACAATATTCTTCGGATCGAAATAGAGCGGGTTCGCCGCAAAGGAGGCACCCGCTGAGTGCTCGACGCCCTGGTCTACCGGCAAAATAGAAAGATAACCGGTCCCGGCCAGACGCCCGGTGTTATACAGCGTCTGCATGTTTCGCAGTACCGCAGGCGGACGATTGTTATCGATCATGACGCGATCAACGTAGTCATGGCCGGGCAGGTAAAGCTGCTCGGCTGGAATAGACATACAACGATGCTGTAAAAGGCTGTCGGCGTCTTTGCCAAGCAACTGCGTAATATCTGTCATAATGAGGCTCCCGTAAGTTCCGACTTTTCATCGGAGCGAGTGATCCAAACCCAGATTTTTTGGGCAAAGTAAGCCTGGTACCGACCGGATAGATTTTCCACTTAGCCCCCCTTCTTTCAGCACAATCTGCTGGCTCGATTCATATACAACAAAACTGTTACGCTGATCATACAATGACCACAAAGGTATTTAAAAGGTATCTTCAAATGGTATGTTAAAGGCGTACTCTCACTGACATGCAGGATTAAACAATGAAAACGAAAGTCCAACTGTCATTCATGATGTTTGTTGAATGGTTTATCTGGGGCGCATGGTTTGTGCCGCTGTGGCTGTGGCTGAGTAAAAGCGGGTTTACCGCCGGGGAAATTGGCTGGTCTTATGCCTGTACCGCTATCGCCGCTATTCTTTCACCGATCCTTGTCGGCTCACTGACGGACCGCTTCTTTGCGGCGCAAAAGGTGCTGGCGGTATTGATGTTTGCGGGCGCAATTCTGATGTACTTCGCCGCTCAGCAAACCGAGTTCAGCGGTTTCTTCCCGCTGCTGCTGGCCTACTCGCTCACCTATATGCCCACCATTGCGCTGACGAACAGTATCGCCTTTGCAAACATAGACGATGTCGAAGCTGATTTTCCGCGTATCCGCGTGATGGGCACCATTGGTTGGATTGCCTCTGGCCTGGCGTGCGGATTCCTGCCGCAGATGATGGGTTATCACGATATTTCAGATACCAATATTCCGTTGCTGCTCACGGCTGCCAGCTCAGCGTTGCTCGGCGTGTTTGCGTTCTTCCTGCCAGATACCCCACCGAAGAGCACGGGGAAACTGGATATCAGAGTCATGCTTGGCCTGGACGCGCTGATCCTGCTGCGCGATAAGAATTTCCTGGTGTTCTTCTTTTGCTCCTTCCTGTTCGCTATGCCGCTGGCGTTCTACTACATCTTCGCCAATGGCTATCTCACCGAAGTGGGGATGAAAAATGCCACCGGCTGGATGACGCTGGGCCAGTTCTCCGAAATCTTCTTTATGCTGGCGCTGCCGTTCTTTACGAAGCGCTTTGGTATCAAAAAGGTACTGTTACTTGGTCTTATCACCGCGGCCATTCGCTACGCCTTTTTTGTATTCGGCGGCGCGGAAGAGTACTTCACCTATGCCCTGCTGTTCCTCGGCATCCTGCTGCACGGCGTGAGCTATGACTTCTACTATGTCACCGCCTATATCTATGTGGATAAAAAAGCGCCCGCGCACATGCGCACCGCGGCGCAAGGGCTGATTACGCTGTGCTGTCAGGGCTTTGGCAGCCTGTTGGGCTACCGCCTGGGCGGTGTAATGATGGAAAAGATGTTTGCTTATAAAGAGCCCGTGAATGGCTTGACCTTCAACTGGGCCGGAATGTGGACGTTTGGCGCGATCATGATCGCCGTCATCGCCGTGCTGTTTATGCTGTTTTTCCGCGAATCGGATACTGAAATCGCCGCAATTGAGGTGGTGGATGGCGATACCGCGCTGACACGAGGGGAAGTTAAATGAAAGCAGAACGTATTCTCGGCGCGCTTTACGGGCAAGCCTTAGGGGATGCGATGGGTATGCCATCGGAACTGTGGCCAAGAAGCCGCGTGAAAGCCCATTTCGGCTGGATCGATCGCTTTTTGCCCGGCCCGGCAGAGAACAACGCCGCCTGTTATTTTGCCAGAGCAGAATTTACTGACGATACCTCCATGGCGCTCAGCCTGGCAGACGCCATTATAGAGTGCGACGGGGAAATTAATGCCGACGCGGTCGGTAAACATATTCTGCTCTGGGCGGAGGAGTTTGATGCCTTTAACAAGAACGTGCTCGGGCCGACGTCTAAAATTGCCCTGAACGCCATTCGTGACGGCAAGCCGGTCAGTGAACTGGAAAATAACGGCGTGACCAACGGGGCGGCGATGCGCGCCTCCACGCTGGGCTGCCTGCTTCCGGCGACGCGCCTTAAGCATTTTGTCGCTCAGGTGGCGCTTGCCTCCAGCCCGACGCACAAATCGGATCTGGCGGTTGCGGGCGCGGTCGTCATTGCCTGGGCGGTTTCGCGTGCCATTGACGGCGCGCGCTGGCAGAACATCGTCGATGCCCTGCCCAGCATTGCCCGTGCGGCTCAGGAGACGACGGTCACAACCTTTAGCGCTTCGCTGGCAGCACGCATTGAACTGGCTCTTAAGGTAGTACGCGAGGCCCGGGGTGTTGAATCCGCCAGCGAGCAGGTTTACCAGCTGATAGGCGCGGGAACCAGCACAATTGAATCCGTTCCGGCCGCTATCGCCATGGTGGAACTGGCCGGCACCAATCCAAATCGCTGCGCCATCCTGTGCGCCAACCTCGGCGGCGACACCGATACCATCGGGGCGATGGCCACGGCTATCTGCGGCGCACTGCAGGGGGTTAACGCCATTGACCCGACGCTGAAGGCTGAACTCGACGAGGTTAACAAGCTGGATTTCGGCTATTACTGTGAAAAACTGCTGCACTTCCGGGAGCAGAGAGAGGGAGTATGAACGCACAACTCTCCAGCCGCCTTCCTGCATTAACGTCCCAGCGCCCGGTCACGGTGCTGGGCGCGGCGGTAATAGACGTGATTGCCGATGCCTATGCCCTGCCCTGGCGCGGCTGCGACATCGAGTTAAAACAGCAAGGCGTGAATATTGGCGGCTGTGCGCTAAATATTGCCATTGCCCTGAAGCGGCTCGGTATTGCCGCGCAAAACGCGCTGCCGGTCGGTCATGGCGTGTGGGCGGATATCATCCGTCACGCTATGGCAAAGCAAGATCTCCACAGTGCGGTGGAAGCGGAAAATGGCGATAACGGCTGGTGTCTGGCGCTGGTTGAGCCTGACGGTGAACGCACCTTTATGTCGTTCAGCGGCGTGGAAAACCAGTGGCAGGCCAGCTGGCTGGACGCCCTGTCGGTGCCTGAACACAGTCTGGTGTATCTGTCCGGCTATCAGCTTGCCTCAGCCTGCGGCGAACTGCTCACCGGCTGGCTTGAAGGGCTAACGAATGTTACCGCGTTTATTGATTTTGGTCCGCGGATCGCCGATATCCCCGATGCGCTGATGGCGCGGATCATGGCCTGCCAACCCATTGTGTCGCTGAACCGCCAGGAAGCACTTATTGCCGCCGAGCGTACTGGCGTTGCAGTAGAAGATTTGGGTATGACGTGGCAGCAGCGTTACGGCTGTCCGCTCATTATCCGTCACGATAAAGACGGCGCGTGGTATTACGATGGCGTAGCACAAGGGCACGTCCCGGCCTTCCCCGCTACCGTTGCCGACACCATTGGCGCAGGCGACAGTCATGCGGGCGGCATGCTTGCCGGACTGGCCGCGGGATGGTCCCTGGCAGAGGCTGTATTACTGGGCAATGCCGTTGCAGCGTGGGTGGTGAGTCACCGTGGCGGTGACTGTGCACCGACGCGCGAGGAGCTACTCCTCGCACACAAAGACGTATAAATCGCTGCGGCAGTAGCTGATGCTGTACTCAATTGGCCGCTGCTGCTGGTCAAGCGCCACTTGCTTGATCACCAGCACCGGAATTTTCTCGTCCATTTTGATATGCGCCTGGAACTCGCTGTCCGGCATTCTTGCACTGACGCGGGATCGCGTGCGCTGCGGGTAGATATTCTGGCTACGGAAGTAATCGTAGAGTGAAATCCCAATCGCATCGGAATCGTGGATCAGCCCGGCCGGCACCCAGGATTCTTCAATAGATACGGCGTCTTCATCCACGTAACGAATGCGTTTAAGCATAAAAACGTCACTCGCCGGGGTAATTGCCAGCTCCGCCGCCACATCATCCGGGCATTTCACCACACGCTTATTGACCCAAAGCGTGTCAGGCTTTTTACCACGCAGCACTACCTGCTGAGAGAAGCCTCGTGCCTCTTTGAGTGAATATTCAAAGATATTATTGATTTGTGTGCCGTATCCGCGAGAACGCGTCACCATACCCTCATCTTCAAGCGTCTGCAGCGCCTTGCGTACGGTGATACGGGAAACGCCGGTCAACTGGCTCAGGTCACGCTCGCCGGGCAAAATATTGCCATGCTCAAGCATACCGCTGCGGACGGCATTTTTTACCGTCTCGGCAAACTTAAGGTACAGCGGGGTATTATCCGCCGCCGCGATACGTTCATTCAGTTGAGCAATTAACCGGGTATGCGCTTGTTCCATCTCTGTTTTCCTGGCCGAAAATCCTGAGTCAGTATACTCGCTCAGGGCTTTACCACCACGCATGAAAATGGTGTACCGGACCAATACCGTGACCCACCTCCAGCGAATCAGCCTGCTCTAAAGCCTGAGTTAACCATTTTTTCGCCGCCAGAATGGTTTGTGACCAGTCGCCGTAACGTGGGCGAAGGGCGGCAAGCGCCGCAGAGAGCGTGCAACCCGTGCCGTGAGTATTTCGCGTCTGTACACGCGGTGCGGTAAAACGCTGCGCGCCTTCACGGGTAAATAACCAGTCGGGGCTCTCGGCATCATTCAGATGCCCGCCTTTCATCAATACGGCCTGGCATCCCATCCCCAGCAGGGCATCTCCCTGCTCCTTCATTTCTCGCTCATTACGGGCGTGCGGTGCATCAAGCAGTGCCGCCGCCTCAGGCAGATTTGGTGTAATCAGCGCCACCTGCGGTAATAAACGACGGCGCAGGCTTTCCACCGCGGATGGGGCAAGCAGCGGATCGCCGCTTTTCGCCAGCATCACCGTGTCCAGCACCACGTTTTGCGCTTTGTAAAAGGCCAGGCGTTCGGCAACCGCCTCAACAATATCTGTTTCAGCCAGCATGCCGATTTTGGTGGTATCGATACGTACATCACTTAGCACCGAGTCGAGCTGGGCGGCGACAAAATCGGGTTCAATGCGATAAACCGACTGCACGCCTAGTGTGTTTTGCGCCACCAGCGCGGTGATCACCGAACAGCCATACGCTCCCAGCGCCGAAAAGGTTTTGAGATCCGCCTGAATACCTGCCCCGCCGCTTGGGTCGGTGCCTGCGATAGTGAGTGCGTTAATGCGTTTCATGGCTGCACCTCCAGGTTCCAGAGCGCATCAATAAACGCGGCGGCGAAACTGCCCGGCCCCCGGCTTTGCTGCCCGGCAAGCGTGCCCGCCCGTTTCATCATCCCGCATGCGGCGGCAACGTTATCCAGACGGTCTCCCGGCAGTGAACAGCTGGCTGCGACCACGGCAGACAGCGCGCAACCGGTCCCGACCACCCGCGTCATCAGCGGGTCTCCGCCCGGCACGGTCCGCGTTCGCTGCCCGTCGGTGATGTAGTCCACCTCTCCCGTCACCGCAACAATCGCGTTGGTCTGGCGAGCCAGCGCCTGTGCCGCAGGCAAGGCCGTCGCCGCGCTATCCGTGGTATCCACCCCGCGTCCGCCTGCGCTCATTCCGGCAAGCGCCAGTATCTCCGAAGCGTTCCCACGGATCGCCGCCGGTTTCAGGCTCAGGATCTGCTGACAAAAGTGTGTGCGAAAAGAGAGAGCCCCCACCGCCACCGGATCGAGCGTCCAGGGCTTACCTGCCGCAACCGCGCTTTCAATCGCCCGACGCATTGACTGCGCACGGAGTGCGGTGAGCGTGCCGACATTGATCAACAAGGCATCCGCAATTTTCGCAAACTGCTCCGCCTCTTCGGCCTCAATGACCATAGCCGGTGACGCGCCAAGGGCGAGCAAAACGTTAGCTGTAAACGTCTGCACGACATCATTAGTCATACAGTGCGTTAGCGGAGAGCGGGTTCGGAAGTGGTGTAAAACGTGTAAATCGAGAAGGTCAGGCTGCATGTTTTCGCTCCTGCCTTGCGTGTAGAAGCGATAACCGTGAAAGGCATCTGACTTCCCTACGCTGGCATTATCCAGATCAGGTGGTACGGGTATTTCTCAGCCTTCACAAAGAAGGGCACCCCGAGTCATTGGTACAAATTAACTTACTTTTTGGCAGCTTAGGGGAAGTAGCTTGCTGATGCAAGCTCGCCTGTCAGTTCATCTTTTCTTTACGCCGGACAAATGCGACATCACCGATCGTTAAGCTAGCGTTATTAGATAATGCGCAGCGAGCTTGTGAGTCTATATTTCCAACCCTATCATTTTTATTTAAGCTAAACGTTTTTCTGAAATATTACCCACCTTATAACTTCAGGGCCTTTATTTATTAAAAATAAAAAATGTTATCAAGGCTGCCTATAGCTTTTAACCGACTAAAAAACACCATTGTCATATAACGGAACGATGACTTTCATTTGAAATAGCGTATCAAGTTAAGCAGAAAGATGTTTAGTGTTAATTTATTAACATTCGATACACATTACCTAAATATAGTTCAGGTAACGCTAAACAACCCCCTCAGACCGGCAACTCAGGCTTTAGCTTTTCGTGCTTTTTGTGACATATGTCAAAGTTTACTCCTTTACCATTCATGATAGTAAGCATACGTTACTACCCATGAAACGTCGTTTTAAATAATCTTTTAACGAATCTTTAAAAATAAAAAGTAATGAGATAGCAAATATGAAAAGTTATGCGAAAACGTTTATCGCCGTAATTACCGCTGCATTCTGTTTTAATAGTTATGCAAATGAGAACTTCAGCATTATGAACGATCGTTTAGGCTCAGCTATTGAGGATAATGCAAATAATAACAATGTTTCGACGCGGGTGAACGATGCATATAATGCAGCTAAAGGAGCTATCAATGGTTCAATGGATACCTCGCAATCTGTTGGAAACACGAATAACGCTTCATCTTCAATAAGCCAAATCAACGACAAAATGGATGCATTAGGTCGCTCTACCCTTAGTGCGAGTCAACAACGCGCCTTAGATGCTCGTAATGCTGCATATGGTGTTAATCATGCCGCTTACAACGCTGCGCAAGCTAAGATTGATGCTATGAATGCTAAGCCATCCAGTGTTAAAACTGGCGTATACAGCACCGGCCCGGCCACTTTAGCTTCTCAACCCTCTACAGTTGGTCAGCCGGTTAGCACAACCCAAACTATTGCCTCCTCAACTGGTGACGCTATTTCAACCTCTACCTTATCAACTGCCCCGCAATTTAAGCGTGATTTCACACAAGCCACTCCTACTGCAGGAGTAGTAACTAATGTAGCTACTTCACCTGCTCAAGCCGCTATTAGCACCGGTACGGCTTATCGAGTGGGAGTCAACATAGCTCAAGCTAATATAGCTGTAGTGAACACGGTTGATGCAGCACAGATGAAAAGCGCCGCTATAGCTTCGGCTGGCGCGCTTGTGAACACGGTGGATGCCGCCGCTATGAAGTCTGCAAGCATTGCAGCACAACAAGCCATAGCAGTGAATCAACAGGCTGATATGAATAGCTCAATCAATGTCGCAGCAAGCTCGCTTGCACCCTCAACACCAGTTAATACAACTATTAACGGCGTTAACGTTACCACCACGGCGGGAGCTATCGCACAAGATAATCCCACAGCTCAAATCACTGTAGGACTAGTGAGCCCGTTTGCTCCTGCTGTTCATCATTCCGGAAGCGATCGCAGTAAGAACAATTCACACGCTGAACATGGCGCTGCTCGCGGAGCTGATAATGCTCACTCTCACGCTTTCGGCGGTCATGGTTATGGCCATGATAATAGTAAATCTGAAGGTTTTGGCGGTCATTCACATTTCCATTAATGAAAAATCTCGTTTAAGCAAACAGGCAAAAACAGGAATTTAATTAATTGATGTTTTAAACAAATATCAATTCCAGAAAGCATGTCGAATATAAACATGCATTATATATACAATTTAAAAATAATGATGGTGATGGTGAAATGAAAAAATTAACGTTAGCTATTCTTGTAGTTAGTGCTGCAGCTGCGCTTTCTGGCTGCTCAACGAAAGCAAGCCGCATGAATGAATGTTTAGCAGAAGGCGTCAGCCATGATGCATGTTATATGGCTGAAAGCCAGCGACAAGCCGCTATCCTGGGCGCTTCACAGAAGCAGGCTTATGAAAACTCTAATCAAGTAGTAAAAGAATGGAGTGATAAACGCGAAGCTAAAAAGCATCACAATGCCGATCAACATGCACAAGCGGCGCATAAATCTAAGGCCTTACGTTACAAAGGCAAGGGAATGATTTTCCGGGTTAGCAAAGATGGCTTTGCTTATCTGGATGATATGCATGCATACGTTGAAGAAGATAACAAAGACGCTACTGTTTATCAGCAAGGCATCTATAAAGTCGTTGTTTATAAACGCACTGGTAAAGCAGCCCTTTTGAATGCTGATAATCAACTCATCGAATGGATGAAAAAAGCTTAATTAATAGCCCCTTTAGCGAGGGGCTGTTCCCCGCCCCGCCGGTTCCATCGCCAGTTAGTCTGCATAACAGCGCTGAGTCAGACAAACAGAACTATTTTTCCTGCAAATTAAGGGTATCCTTAGCCGGTTGCTTTCAAAGCGTTACTTTTCGACTTTCCGGGTATCTTCTGCCATGCAAAAAATGTTAAGAGTGCCGTTATTACTGGCATTGTTGTCCTGTTTGATGTTCACCCCAATGCTGTCTCAGGCGGATGAAAGTACCGGGCAAACCGGCGCTGAGCAGCCGGTAAAAGTCAATGCCAACACCGAGCTACCGGCGCTACAAAAACGCCTGGACTCTCTGAAGCAGCGTGCCTCGAGCGCAAAACTTGATAAGCAGTTCACCGGCCTGAACGACGATGCGTTAAAACTTGCCGCCGACGCCGAACAGCTGGCGGTAGCTCTGGCGCCACAGCTGACCCAGGTCCGGGCCCAGCTGGATGTACTTGGCCCGGCGCCAGCGCCGGACACGCTGAAAGAAACGTCGCAGGTCATAAGCCAGCGTAAGCAATTAAATAACAGCAAAAACCTTCTCACCACGCAAATCGAGCAGACCAAAGCCATCGTCGTGGGTGCGCAAAACCTCTCGGGGCAGATTAACGGTCTGCGTCGCGATGCGTTGAAAACGCAGATCGCCCTGAACACCGGCAGTATCCTGAGTGAGAAATTCTGGACGCCTCTTATCGATCCCAGCGACAAAGACGCGGCCCGCTTTGATGACTTTGGCTCTCAGCTCAGCGACGCCTGGGATCAGGCATGGGAAGAAGAGTGGCGGTTTGGCACCGCTTTCTATCTGTTTCTGGCGCTGGGCATAGGCCTGTTCGGTCGCAGAGCGCTGGATGTGCCGATTAACTGGATCCTGCCGCGCTGGCTGCCGCAGGGGCGTTTTCGCCGCAGCTTCCTTGCCTGTTTCACTACCCTGAGTACCATGCTGACGCTTGGGATCAGCATGCAGCTGCTCTGCTATATTTTTACGCGTCTGCCAGATATCACCGATCAGATAATTGAATTTGCGCAGCAGCTTGTCGAGCTCACCTACTTCTCAGCGATAATCGCCGGTCTGGGCATTGCATTACTGTCCAATCGCCACCCTTCCTGGCGCCTGCCGGGCATTGCCGATCCGCTGGCTAAAACGCTGGCCACGTTCCCTATCCTGCTGGCGACGTTTATCTTTATCTTCGGCACCATTGAACAGTTGAATGCGCTGGTTGGCGCAAGTATTGACGCAACCCTTTTTGGTAACGGCTTATCGGCTCTGCTGGTTGCCCTTAATTGCCTCGTGGCGCCAATCCGCGTCAACCGTATACGCCGCAAAATGCGCGCTGAGGGAGAGCAAACCGAAGCCCGCTCCACGCTTGCCGGCATTATCCATCTGATTATCAGCCTGACGGCTTTCGTTATCCTGCTGGCATTGCTGATAGGCTACATCCCGCTGGCGCGCTTTGTGACCTTCGAGCTGCTGTGGATTGGCCTGGTGGTCAGTTGCCTGTATCTGCTTATTCACTTTGTGGTGGATCTATGCGAAAGCGTATTCTCCCCCAATACTCACAGCGGCAAAATTCTTAAAAGCACGCTCAGCGTTAATGACCGACACCTGTCGCTCGCTTCCACTTTGTTCTCCGCAGTGGGCAAAACGTCCCTGCTGCTGATGGCCGCCGTTGCGCTACTTAACGGTACGTTCGGATCCACCACGCCGCTGGAGTTGCTGAATAAAATCGTAGATATCTGGGGCGGGAAAGGCCTCGAAGGGATGAATATTATCCCGGCGCACGCGGTGAACGCCGTGCTGTGCCTGGGGATTGGCTGGTACGTCCTGCGTTCCACGCGTCGTTGGCTGGATAACGATTTCCTGCCGAAAACCATGATGGACAGGGGCCTGCGCGCCTCGCTGGTAACGCTGTTCACCAACGTAGGCTACGTGCTTATCATCATGCTGACGCTCTCGATGCTGGGTATCGAATGGAACAAGCTGGCATGGATTGTCAGCGCCCTGTCGGTAGGTATTGGTTTTGGTCTACAGGAGATTGTGAAGAACTTTATCTCCGGCCTTATTCTGCTTACTGAGCGCCCGGTTAAAGTGGGCGATCTGGTCAGCATCAGCGGCGTGGAGGGAGATATTCGCCGCATCAACGTGCGCGCCACCGAAATTCAGCTTGGGGATAAGTCCACGGTTATCGTGCCGAACTCGCAGCTCATTTCACAGAATGTGCGAAACGCCACTATGGGCAATGCGCAAGGCGTAGCTACTATCGCGCTGACCTTCCCGCTGGACATCGATCCGGAGCAGGTACGTAATTTACTGCTTGAGGCCTACACCCTGCATGAATCCATTCTGGAAAACCCACCGCCATCGGTGAGCTTTAAAGAACTGGGGCCAACCGGGATTGTGCTGAGCGTAACCGGCTATGTAAACAGCCCGCGCATGGTCAGCTCAGCGCGTAGCGACCTGCTGTATGAAATTCTCAAAATGCTCCGCGCCGCGAATATTAGTCTCAGCCAGACACAAACCATGATCCTTGAAAAGCCGACAAACAGGCAGGTAGCCAGGGAATGACGGGCCGGGTCACGGCCTGCTTCTTGCCGTGACCCGTTTTTTTCATTTAAACCTAAGCACCAGGCCGCTCGGCAAACAGCGGTGCGGTTTGCGGGCGAGAAACAAATAAGTAAACTGGCTGAGCAGCTATACGTCGGATGTTTATTTATAAGCTGATGAAATCCCCATCGATTTTAAAAATCCTTTTAAAATGCACCTCTGCCTGCTTCTTTATATATACCGTCTCGCTCGCGGTAATAAGAGTAAATAACTATACTTCGAAAGTAGCAAAATGCTACTTACGCTATCGGAGTTGATGATGAAAAACATAATTTTACAGGTTTCGAAAGATCAGCCTAAGAACCAGGAAAAAAAGCCTAAAAACGATGAAAAGAAACCTAAACAAAACCAGAGATGAGTTTTGATTAGCTGAATTAACGCAGGTTTTAGTTGGAGGTTATATGTCCGAACGCCCTGATTTCGTTGATCCGCTTCCTGATGATGAGCCTGTTCCTCGTGTTCCTGATGATGAGGAACCTTTTTCGGATGATATCGATCCTGAAGACCCCGACAGGATTATTGAACCCACCGATCCTGTAAGGCCATTATAGTTAATTTGATAAGCCGCTTTGGTAAAATGCTCTTTAGACGTTGAGCACTTCTCCGGCGGCTTTTTGTATTAATTTACTAAGCATTCCTTCACAGAATTTAAATTAAGAGCTAGATTTTAATTTTATACTTCCATTCTCATCCTCACTTTCAATGCTGAAATAGGGAGATGTGCCATGATAGATCCTCAAGCTCCTGATAACAGAGATTACGACCTTGCCTATGCCAGACGTAATTATTCCCCGCTGAAACGTATTTCCTGGAGTGCTATTTTTGCAGGCGTAGTTATTTCTATGGTGGTTTATTTGCTGTTCGCTATTCTGGGTACGGCAATCGGCACCACTACAATAGATCCGTTACAAGAGCAGCATCCTATGGACGGTATTGCTACCGGTGCCGCCATCTGGACCGGTATCAGCATGTTAATTGCAATCGCCGCGGGTGGCTTTATCAGCGGGCGACTGGCCCATCGTGAAGGTGCGCTGCACGGCGTTTTAATGTTTGGCGTGAACACCCTGATTTGTACCTGGTTTTTACTTTCACTGGCTAACAGCGCAATGAGTGGAGCGGCAAACGTTGCTGGTGCGGGTCTGCAAGCCCTGGGCAGCGGAATTTCCGCGGTAGCGCCTTCGGTAACGCAGATGACGAAAGATAAACTTCAGGAAAATAATATCAACCTTGATAGCCTGCAAAATGAACTTGAAACAACGTTGCGGCAAACGGGCAAACCGGAACTGCAGCCGGAAACCTTACAAAACCAGGCACAAAATGAAGGCGATCGGGCGCAAAATCAGCTAAATCAGGGAGGCGATATAGCCAGCTTTATTAAAGGCCTGACCCAGAGAAATGAAAGCACTTTCCAGGCAGCCGATCGTGAAGCCCTGAAAAACATCATTATCGCCAGGACGGGTAAATCAGATGCAGAAGCCGAGCAGATAGTGGCTCAGACTGAGAAAAACTATCAGGCGGCACGAGCTAAATATGAGGAGATGAAGAAAGAAGCCGAGCAAAAAGCCCGTGAAGCCGCAGATAAAGCCGCAGCTGCCACAGCAAAAGCTAGCTGGTTCGCCTTCTTCATGTTTATTGTTGAAGCGGTTCTTGCCGGTGCAATGGGGATGTTTGGTCGACGCTCACAGCCAGAGGTGGTGGTGACAACCGATCGTCCTTTATAAAAAACCAGATATACCTATCGCTTTAAGGGCGGGTGGCGTTTCGCTTACCCGCCCTGCTATTGATTGGCCGCAAAAAATTTTACTTCTTCTGCACACGTGCTGTTAAGCCACGCAGGAAGTAGCGCAGGAACTGATCACCGCACTCACGGAAGTTCTTATGCTCTGGCGCGCGCATCATGGCGGTAATTTCCGGCATGGAGATACGGAACTCCTGCGAAGTCAGAATTTCCAGCACGTCGTCACTTTTGAGATCGAACGCAATACGCAGCTTTTTCAGGACGATGTTATTGGTCATTTTGCGTTCAATTTTTGGCGCAGGCTTGCTTTCATCTTTGCCGCGTCGAAAGTAAATCAGACCGTTTAAGAAGTTTGCCATCAGGATATCCGGGCAGAGCTTAAATTTTTCTTCGTCTTCCTTTTTGGTCCAGGTGACGATTTGCTCAACGGTAACCGCGGTATCTGTCAGGGCGAAAATTTTCACCATGTCATCATTGTTCAGGTTCAGCATGTAGCGCACGCTGCGTAATACGTCATTATTCATCATGGTGAGTATCTCTCGTTCAAACTCTCGAAAAGCGGGCAGTATATAGAGAAGCAGGGATATTGTAATAAAAACTACGCCGCTTTACCCCCTGTGCCACGCTCAATAATTATAGTTTCGTTAAAAACGGAAGGAATATGCCGTGATAATTCGTCCCTGGAACGAAAGCGATCGTCCTTTTTTAAGAACTTTGTATTTGCATGCCCGGCGTGAAGCCTGGTCGTGGCTGGACGGCAGCGTCTGGCAACTGGAAGATTTCGATGAAGCGACTAAAGATGAGCAAATCTGGGTGGCGCAAGAAGATGGGCACCGGCTGGGTTTTGCCTCGGTATGGGTAAATGACAACTTTCTGCATAACCTGTTTGTGGCGCCCGAGCACAACGGACGCGGCGTAGGTCATGCCTTACTGGTAAAAGTACAGTCGGAATTCAGCAGCACGGGTGCGCTGAAATGTCTGGTGAAGAATAAACATGCGGTAGAGTTCTATCAGCGACACGGCTGGCGTATTGAAGCCCGTGGCGAAGGACCGGGCGGAGAGTATTTTTTAATGCACTTTGTGATTTAAACGATAAGGGCGGGTAAGCCTGTGCCACCCGCCCTGTCAATCAAACCGCCCTGAAGGCGATATCCGCAGGAATAACTTCGCCCTGCCAGTAAAGCTGAGCCGCTACTCGTCCCGCCAGCTGGCGATAAAGAGCGGTAAATTCGCTATCCGGTCGGCTGATAACCGTTGGTTTACCGGCATCCAGATCTTCACGCAGCGTGATATGCAGCGGCATCTGGCCCAGCAGAGCAATATGGTACTGATCCGCCAGTTTTTGCGCGCCACCGGTGCCAAAGATTGGCTCATGGTGGCCGCAGTTGCTGCAGATATGCACGCTCATGTTCTCAACGATGCCCAGCACCGGCACATCAACTTTTTCGAACATCACAATTCCCTTGCGGGCATCGATTAGCGCGATGTCCTGCGGCGTGGTAACAACCACCGCGCCCGTTACCGGGATATTTTGCGCAAGGGTAAGCTGAATGTCACCGGTGCCCGGCGGCATATCCAGTACCAGATAATCCAGCTCCGGCCACATTGTTTCCTGCAGCATCTGCATCAGCGCTTTGCTTGCCATCGGGCCACGCCACACCATGGCGTTTTCGTCGGTGACCAGATATCCAATGGAGTTAGTGGCAAGTCCGTGTGCGGAGATTGGCGTCATGTGCGTGCCGTCCGGGGAAGTAGGACGTTCGTGTTCAGCTCCCAGCATATTTGGAATCGACGGGCCGTAGATATCCGCATCCAGAATACCGACTTTTGCCCCTTCGGCCGCCAGCGCCAGCGCCAGGTTAACCGCGGTGCTCGACTTCCCTACCCCGCCTTTACCAGAGCTTACGGCGATAATATTTTTCACGCCGTTGATGCCAGGATGGTTTTTCACACGTTTTAAGGTGGCGACGTTTTGGCTGAGCTTCCAGTCCACGGCCTTCGCACCGGTAATACGCAGCAAATCTGAACTGCACTGCTCCTGCAGCGCTTCAAAGCCGCTTTTCCACACGAAAGGCATTAAAAGCTCAACGTGCAGCGTATCGTCAAGCATAGCAACGTGATGCAGAGCTTTAAGCACGGTGAGATTATGTTTCAGGGTTGGGTGCTGAAAATTGGCCAGCGTCCCGGCGACCATCGCGCGTAGCTGCTCGGGGGATTTACTTGCCTGGGATTGAGAGCTCATCCCGACTCCTTATATTTTGGCTTACATTGCAGTTTGCTAAGCATACCAGATGCCGCAAGGCGCGATAAAATTTCCTTGTGCACCTTGTGTGGTTTACCGCAGGGCGGGCTTTCGGTTAACATCAAAGCCCTTTTCTCATTAGAAGATGCAATTCCTACTATGGCTCATGTCGCGAAAAAATTATTGGTAACGTGCGCACTTCCGTACGCTAACGGCTCAATCCACCTCGGTCACATGCTGGAGCATATTCAGGCTGATGTCTGGGTCCGTTACCAACGAATGCGCGGCAATACGGTCAACTTCATCTGCGCGGATGACGCGCACGGCACGCCTATCATGTTGAAAGCTCAACAATTGGGCATTACGCCAGAGCAGATGATTGGTGAAATGAGCCAGGAGCATCAGACTGATTTTGCCGGCTTCAATATCAGCTACGACAACTATCACTCCACGCACAGCGATGAAAACCGCGAGCTGGCGTCGGTGATTTACGGTCGCCTGAAAGAGAACGGTTTTATTAAAAACCGCACTATCTCTCAGCTATACGATCCGGAAAAAGGCATGTTCCTGCCGGACCGTTTCGTGAAAGGCACCTGCCCGAAATGTAAATCACCGGATCAGTATGGCGATAACTGCGAAGTATGCGGCGCAACCTACAGCCCAACCGAGCTTATCGACCCGAAATCCGTGGTCTCCGGCGCTACGCCTGAAATGCGTGACTCCGAGCACTTCTTCTTCGACCTGCCATCGTTTAGCGAAATGCTGCAGGCCTGGACCCGCTCCGGCGCGTTGCAGGAGCAGGTAGCAAACAAAATGCAGGAGTGGTTCGAGTCAGGCCTGCAACAGTGGGATATCTCCCGCGACGCGCCTTACTTCGGCTTCGAAATTCCGGACGCGCCGGGTAAATACTTCTACGTCTGGCTGGACGCGCCAATCGGTTATATGGGTTCATTTAAAAACCTGTGTGATAAACGCGGCGATACAGCAAGCTTTGACGAATACTGGAAGAAAGACTCCACCGCCGAGCTGTATCACTTTATCGGTAAAGATATCGTTTACTTCCACAGTCTATTCTGGCCGGCAATGCTTGAAGGCAGCGGCTTCCGTAAGCCTACTAACCTGTTCGTGCACGGCTATGTGACGGTAAACGGCGCGAAAATGTCCAAGTCTCGCGGGACGTTTATCAAAGCCAGCACCTGGCTGAACCACTTTGACGCCGACAGCCTGCGCTATTACTACACCGCGAAGCTCTCCTCACGCATCGACGATATCGACCTGAACCTGGAAGATTTCGTGCAGCGCGTGAACAGCGATATCGTCAACAAAGTGGTCAATCTCGCCTCCCGTAACGCGGGCTTTATCGCCAAACGCTTCGATGGCCAGCTGTCTGCGAAAATTGCCGACCCGGCGCTGTACAAAACCTTTACCGACGCCGCGACCAGTATTGGCGAAGCCTGGGAAAGCCGTGAGTTCGGCCGCGCGGTACGTGAAATCATGGCGCTTGCCGACGTGGCAAACCGCTACGTTGATGAACAGGCGCCGTGGGTGGTGGCAAAACAGGAAGGCCGCGATGCCGACCTGCAAAGCATCTGCACCATGGGCATCAACATGTTCCGCGTGCTGATGACCTGGCTGAAACCGGTTCTGCCGACGCTTGCCGAACGTGCTGAAGCCTTCCTGAATACCGAGCTTACCTGGGATGCTATCCAGCAGCCGTTGCTGAACCACAAAGTGAACAACTTTAAAGCGCTGTATAACCGCATCGAAATGAAACAGGTTGAAGCGCTGGTTGAAGCCTCGAAAGAAGAAGTCAAAGCAGCAGCCGCACCGGCAACCGGCCCGCTGGCGGACGACCCGATCGGTGAAACCATCGCCTTTGATGATTTCGCCAAAGTGGATTTGCGTATTGCGCTGATTCAGAAAGCGGAATTTGTTGAAGGTTCTGACAAGCTGCTGCGCCTGACGCTGGATCTCGGCGGCGAAACCCGCAACGTCTTCTCCGGTATCCGTTCTGCATACCCGGAGCCGGAGAAACTGGAAGGCCGTTTGACGGTGATGGTGGCAAACCTGGCGCCGCGTAAAATGCGCTTCGGCATCTCGGAAGGGATGGTGATGGCGGCAGGCCCAGGCGGAAAAGATATCTTCCTGTTAAGCCCGGACAGCGGCGCGCAGCCTGGCATGGCGGTGAAATAAGCAGCAAGCAAAATACCCCGGCAAGCCGGGGTATTTTTTTACATACAATTCAGACATCAAACGTCCGTAGCGTTGCCCACCGACTTATCCTTCAAAAATACAAACATCAAACCCAGCCACAGCACGCCACCCAGCAGGTTAAACAGGCTGAACAGGCCGCTGCCGCCCTGCAGGTAAGCATGTTTACTGACCTCAATGCCGACGGTGAAAATCAGCATCTGTAGCATCCCCATCGCCGCCGACACCGTGCCCTTGCTCATCTCGCTGGCAAATAGCGTCAGACGCACCAGGCCCGCGTTCGCAAGGCCGATACCAAATGCATACAGGCTCAGACCGGCGGTCATCCACAGGTACGCGTGGGACGAAACAACCGTTGCTGCCGCGGCTACCGCCAGGCCAGGCACAATCCACCAGCCGCCAAGAATAATCAGCGAGCGGACGCTGCGACGCGAGGTCAGGCGCGCCAGCACAAGGTTACCCACAATCAGCGCGCCAAAAATCGGGACCTGCAACAGACCGTATTCGTAGGTGCTGAGATTCTCGCCGCTGATGATAATCACCGGCGATTGTGCAATCCACGCCAGCAGCGGCAGGCTGACAAAACCTATCGCCAGCGAGCCCGCCACAAATCGGATATTTTTCAGCACCAGCTTGTAGTCGTGGCCGAGCTCTTTTAACGAAAGCTTTTCGCCCAGACGCGTCGCCGTTTCCGGCATCGCGCGATGCAGACCAAAGAAGGAAAACGCCGCCAGCAGCGCAAACAGAATAAACATGGTTTCCCACGGCGCGTAATGCACCCAGGCCGCGCCCACCAGAGGCCCGAGCAGCGGCGCAATCAGCGCTACGTTCGCCATCAGCGCGGTGATTTTGATACACACCGCCTCCTCGAATGACTCCTGAATCGCTGCGTATCCCACCGCGCCGATAAAGCACAGGCTTATACCCTGTAAAAAGCGCAGGATGGTGAACTGCTCAATGTTCTGCGCCAGCAGGGTGGCAAGACAGGTGACGATAAACCACACCACGCCGGTGAGCATCACCGGGCGGCGGCCGATGCGGTCAGAGAGCGGCCCTAACAGCCACTGTAAAAACATCCCGCCCGCCAGATAGGCCGTCATCGACGTCGGCACCCATTCGATGCCCGCGTTGTACTGCTCGACAACCGCCAGCATGCCCGGCTGGATCATGTCGTTGCCGATATAGGTTGAGAATTCATAAAGCACCAGGCACAGCGGGAAAAGCAGTGCCTGGCGACCCAGTCTTTTATTATTTTGCATTAGTTACTCGAGAGGATAATGACCTGAAGAAACGAAATCACGCGCAGTTTAATAAATTGCCCGCGCTGTAGATAGTGAATTATGGACCACGCCTGCAGATAGCGCACAACCTTCATTTTGTTTAAGGTTTTCTTAATATCTCCTGCGTATGCTGAATTTTTTCTCTCAAAAATAATGCTATGGCCGCTCAGGATAATGCCCTTTTACCAGGTAAAGGTTTGGTAATTAAGATAAACCCGCTTTACCGTCTGTCGGTACGCTTTTACCTTTACCAGTTCATCAGCCTCATGGCGCTTGCCGTCGTGTTTACGTGGCTGTCGCGCAATGAAGGCCTGGACAGGCTGATGACGGGTTACTGGTATGACGCAGCAAGCCGTAGTTTTCCGCTGCAAAAGGATCGTCTGCTCGATCTGCTCAATCATCGACTACTGAAAGATATCGTTATCGCCGGGGGCGTTATCACCCTGATTTATGGCCTGATTCGTCGTCAGCCCCGCCTGATAACGGTCGCCGTGCTGTTTGGCCTGGGCGCCCTGACCGTGGGCATTCTGAAAGCGACCAGCCATCACTCCTGCCCCTGGGATTTGGTGGAGTACGGCGGCAAAGCGATCTCCTATCCGCTGTTCGGCCAGGTGCCGGAGGGGAGCGGCCCCGGACGCTGTTTCCCCGGCGGGCACGCTTCAAGCGGGTTTGCCGTGATGGCGCTGTTTTTTTTGTTTTACCGCGAGCGCCCGACGCTTGCCTGGTGCTGCCTGGCGGGAGGCACCGCGCTCGGGCTTGCCATGGGCTACGGCCAGGTAATGCGCGGCGCACACTTTTTCAGCCACAACCTGTGGGCAGGTTGGTGGGTATGGTTAACGCAGCTGGTGGTGTACGGCATCCTCTCCACCTGGATAGTTAAGGAACCAAAATCGCTATGATGGAACACCTCAATCAGACGCTCTTTTTACTGATTAACGCCACGCCAGCCTCGCCGGAATGGATAATCAGGCTGGCCATTTTTATTGCCAAAGATCTGATAAACATAGTCCCGCTGCTGATTGCCGTTCTTTGGCTGTGGGGCCAGCGTAAACAGATTACCGCCCAACGCGAGATGGTAATTAAAACCGCGATGGCAATCGTTATCAGCGTTTCCCTTTCCTGGATTGTCGGTCATCTGTTTCCGCACGATCGCCCGTTTGTTGACGGTGTCGGCTACAACTTTCTCCATCACGCCGCGGATGATTCCTACCCGAGCGATCACGGTACGGTGATCTTCACCTTTGCGCTGGCTTTCTGGTTCTGGCATCGCTTGTGGTCCGGCGCGGTGTTATTTACCCTCGCCTGCGCAATCGCCTGGTCGCGGGTCTATCTGGGCGTGCACTGGCCGCTGGATATGCTGGGCGGATTGCTGGTGGGCCTTTGTTCCTGCGGGGTGGCGCAAATGCTGTGGAACGCCTTGGGAGCGCAGATTTATAAGCGTCTGCATCAGGGACACCGCTTCTGTTTCGCGCTGTTTATTCGTAAGGGCTGGGTGCGTGACTAAGCGTTTTGCCGCAGGTAATATGCGTTATCGAATAACTCCCCTTCCCCTTATGCTTGCGGGGCGAGGAAATGGAATATGCAGATTACATGATGGAAACCCGGCGCGACGAACGCATCAATCGCCTGATTCAGGCGTTAAAACGCAGCGATAAAATTCATCTTAAAGATGCGGCCAGCCTGCTGGGCGTGTCAGAGATGACCATCCGTCGCGATTTGAACAGCGAAGCCGGGCCCGTGGTGCTGTTGGGCGGCTATGTGGTGCTTGAACCGCGCAGCTCAACCGCCAGCCACTATTTATTGAGCGACCAGAAGACACGCCATATTGAAGAAAAACGTCAGGCTGCGCGCCTGGCGGCGGCGATGATCCGCCCGCATCAGACGGTGTTTTTTGATTGCGGCACCACCACGCCTTACATCATTGAAGCGCTGGATGACGAACTGGCGTTTACCGGCGTTTGCTACTCCCTGAATACCTTTCTCGCCTTGCAGGACAAACCCAACTGCCGCGTTATTTTAAGCGGCGGTGAATTTCACGCCAGCAATGCGATTTTCAAGCCGATTAATTTTCAGGAATGTTTGCGCAATCTCTGCCCGGATATCGCCTTTTTCTCGGCGGCGGGTCTGCATACGCGTCACGGCGCCACCTGTTTTAATCTTGATGAACTGCCGGTAAAACACTGGGCGCTTTCGATGTCGCAGCTTTGCGTGCTGGTGGTGGACAGCAGTAAGTTCGGCAAGGTGCGACCAGCCTGCATGGGGCCGCTGTCATCGTTCCATGCCATTATCAGCAATGAAAAACCCGCCGTGGAGTTTATGGATTACGCCACGGCGGAGAGTATCAAACTGCTCTGGTAATCAGGAGAACCAGCTGCCGAACCAGCCGTGGAACTTCATCAATACGAAATCCCACATCCGGCTGAAGAAGCCGCCTTCTTTTACATCCTCCATCACCATTAACGGGCGCTGCTCAATGGATTTGCCGTTTAGCTGGAAGTTGATAGCGCCGACAATCTGGCCTTTTTTCAGCGGCGCGGTAAGCTGCGGCTCGGTCAACGTGAAACTTGCCTTCAGGTTTTTCAGCTGCCCACGTGGAATAGTCACTGAGCCACTTTCACCCGCGCCAAGCTTCACTTCGCGGCTGTCACCAAACCATACGCGCTGCGTCACAAAGGTGGCGTCCGGCTTAATTGGCGTAACGGTTTCGTAGAAGCGAAAACCCCACGTCAGCAGCTTTTCACTTTCATTAAAGCGAATACGGTCGGTTTTGGTGCCCAGCACTACGGAAATCAGACGCATATCGCCCTGAGTCGCCGAGGCCACCAGGTTGTATCCGGCCCCTGCCGTAGTGCCGGTTTTCATACCGTCTACGTTAAGGTTTGAGCTCCACAGCAGGCGGTTGCGGTTTGGCTGCTTGATTTTGTTGAAGGTGAACTCTTTCTCTTTGTGAATAGCGTACTCTTCCGGCACATCGTGAATCAGGGCTTTGCCTAACAGCGCCATGTCGCGCGCGGTGCTGAACTGCCCCGGCGCATCCAGGCCGTGTACCGTTTTAAAAGTGGTATTGGTAAGTTTGAGTTTTTGCGCGTAGTTATTCATCAGGCTCACGAAAGAGTCCTGGCTGCCCGCCACAAAATCCGCGATGGCGATGCTGGCATCGTTACCTGACTGGATGATTACCCCTTTGTTCAGATCCTCCACCGAGACTAAATCTCCCGGTTTCAGGAACATCAGCGAGGAGCCGCGCAGCACCGGGTTACCGGTCGCCCACGCGTCCTTACCGATGGTCACCATATCGGTAAGGTGAATTTTTTCTGCTTTCAGCGCCTGGCCTACCACATAGCTGGTCATCAATTTGGTCAGGCTTGCCGGATCGAGCTTTTCGTCAGCGTTGCCTTCCGCCAGCACTTTTCCGCTGGCGTAATCCATTAAAATCCAGGCTCTGGCGTCAACCTGTGGAGCATTTGCCGTCGTCTGTTCTGCCGCGACCGCCGGAGCCGCCAGTAACAGAAGGGTCGTCCCTGCAAACAGGGCTCGTAACGACGCAGGGATTAGCAAATTCTTCATAAAACCACCCGTGTATCCATTCAAAAAAGTCACGACTCACGCCGCCACACAGTATTTCAAGTTGTAAGTAAGCTAGCGTGCGAATCTACTTAAGGAAATACGGCGTTGGTAAAGTTTGTTAAGTTTATTCGAAATTTTCCGTACCTGCCGCCGTCTGGCTTATTTTTTTATGGCTTGTTGCGGTGATAAGGTGTTTTCTTAAACGACAGAGATGCTGAATATGAAGCGTACTCATCAATCAGGAGCAACTATGATAACCGTTTGGGGCAGAGATAATTCGACCAATGTAAAGAAGGTGCTGTGGTGTCTTGAAGAGCTGGGCCTGGCGTACCGTTCCATTCCGGCGGGCGGAAAATTTGGTAAAACGCACGATGCAGAATATCTGGCGATGAATCCTAACGCGCTGGTGCCGTGCATTCATGATGACGCTACAAATCTGACGCTGTGGGAATCTAATGCCATCGTGCGTTACCTGGCGGCTCAGTACAGCAAGGATTCACTGTGGATAAGCGAACCCGCCGCGCGTGCATACGGCGAGAAATGGATGGACTGGGCGGCAACCACCCTGGTCATTCCATACCGAGGCGTCTTTATGGGTCTTGTGCGGACCGCTCCTGAACAACGCGACCAGAAGCTGATTGAAGAAAGCATCGTGCAGTGCGACGAATTGTTTAGCATTCTGGATGCCGAACTGGCGAAACAGCCGTGGTTCGGCGGTGCAGAGTTTGGGCCGGCAGATATCGCGCTGGGGCCCACGCTTTACGCATTGCTGAACCTTGATGTGAAATGGGGGACGCACGTTAATCTGCAACGCTGGTATCAACAGTTGACCCAGCGCCCAGCGTTCCAGAAAATCGTTATGATCCCACTAAGCTGACGGGCTGAGCTTCAGCAGCTGCCCGTCAGACTCGTCGGTCAGGACGTAGACAAATCCGTCCGGGCCGACACGCACATCGCGGATGCGTTGTTTACGCGAGTCCAGCAGGCGCTGCTGCCCGGTCACCTTATCGCCATCGATCGTCAGCTCAATCAGGTTTTTCTCCTTAAGCGCGCCGATAAACAGCTTCCCTTTCCACTGCGGGAATTTATCTGCGTTATAGAACGCCATGCCGCTTACCGCCGGTGAGACTTTCCAGTAATAATTCGGCTGTTCGGTATCCTTAACGATTTCCCCTTTCGCTTCCGGGATCTTCATTCCGCTGTAGTTAATCCCCCATGTCGCAAGCGGCCAGCCGTAGTTTTTGCCCGCCTGCGGGATGTTGATCTCGTCGCCGCCGCGCGGACCATGCTCGTTCAGCCACAGCTCGCCATTTGCAGGATTGATTGCCAGCCCCTGTGGATTACGGTGTCCGTAAGACCAAATTTCAGCACGGGCACCCTGCTTGCCGACAAACGGATTGTCTTTGGGAACCGTGCCGTCTTCATTAAGACGCACCACTTTACCTTGCAGCTTATCGAGGTCCTGCGCGGTGGGCCGTTGGTTGTTTTCCCCGAGCGCGATAAACAGATGCCCTTTGCCATCGAAAGCCATGCGCCCGCCAAAGTGGTTGCCGGTGGAAAGTTTGGGCTGCTGACGGAACACAACTTTAAAATTCTCCAGCCGTTTGAGGTTGGCGCTGAGGATGCCATAACCCACGGCGGTCCCCGCTTTGTCATTCGCGCCAGCTTCCGCAAAGCTAAGCCATACTTTGCGGCTGCGTTCAAAATCAGGCGCCAGCACCACATCGAACAGCCCACCCTGGCCGTGTGCCCAGACATCAGGCACGCCGACAATGGGATCGCCCAAACCAGCGCCCGGCTGCCAGTGGCGGAGCTGACCGTCACGCAGCGTAATCAACATGCCTTTATTATCCGGCAAGAATGCCAGCGACCAGGGATGATCGAGCTTGCTTTGCAGCACGTCGACTTTCACCTCTGCTGCCTGAACAACGGTTGAAGAGAGTATCAAGGCGGCGAAGATAAGCGAGCGGGATGAAGACCAGGACATACAGCATCTCCTTTTCTGTTAACAGCATAAGGGTAGCCGCCTGCATGCATCGGGAGAGGATTTTTACACAATCTTAAAATGCAGTGGGGGGAGTTGCCTCCCCCGTGGTTACGCCTCGATGGCCTGCCGACTGACAAGCAGCCCGTTCAGGCTGCCCGAAAGCTTCTCCAGACAGCTTTCGAGCTTATCGGCGTCTATGGCGATGTAGTGCGGGCAGTCATGCTGCCCGGTCATCAGACAGACGGCGGCAGAAGAAATCGCCGCAATGCCTTTGTCAAAGGAGGCAATTTCCTGCGGCAAAAATACGCTTTCCACGTCGGGTAAATTCTGGCGGTACTCGGTGCACAGATCGAACAGATTATCGCGCAGATGTTCACTCTCGACGACCGTCATATAACCTTTCGCCCGCCGCAACGAGAGATAAGCTGCGACGTCTATTTTTGCGACGATCATCTTTTGCAGAAGATCGCGCCTGAGCGTACTCCTGGACATGCATTTATCCTCCCTATGAAGTGAACCCATAATACTTATATAGAGTATGGTCAATTTTTAGCCGGCAAGGGCTTTATTGCAGCAGAATTTGATCCGCCGCAGTATCCTTGCGTAACGCAAAACTGAGGGAGAAATGTGCTTCAGAGGGCGGCACTGTTGCCGCAGATCGATGCTCTGTTTTGCTCGCGCCATAGCTGACGCAGCACGCTGTGACCCAGGTTGTTCTGCCAGGTAAAACTGTTTTGCAAAACCACTACCGCGAAGTGATTTTGCCGGTCGATACCAATATAGCTGGAATAGCCGCCGATATAGCCCACCTGGTAAGTGATGGTCTGTTCGCCATAGGTATCACTTACCCAGGCAATGTTTGCGGCTTCTTTTTCGCGCGGATAATAAACTTGCATGGTGTCGCGCATGGCGCTGTCCAGCAGGCTATTTCCCGTGCTGCCAAGGTGCGCGGCGGCAAAGGTAAGCAAACCGGCGGTATCAGCATATAGCCCGCCTGCACCAAGCATATTGCCCGTGAACTGCCAGTCCGGCACAACCTGTCCGGCCGGGATAAATTTCGGCTGGCTGCCCGCGTGACCAATCGCCCGTAGCGGCCAGCCTTTTAGCTTCTGTGGCGTGAAGCTGACGTTATGAATGCCCAGAGGAGCAAACAGCAACCTGTCCACAAGCTGGTCCGCTCGCTGCCCGGTCTGGTATTTCAACACATAATCCAGCACCGCGTAGCCGAGGTTTGAATAGCGAGGCTCATCGCTTGCAGGCTTCACAAAGTACGCCAGATCCTCAACGACCCGGTCGCTGTCGAGATGGGTATAAAAGTTTTCACCGTTCCCCAGATAGCGGACGAATGCGGCCAGCATCGGCAAGTCCATATTCTGCCGCGGCAGGCCGGAAGTGTGGGTGACGAGCTGTAGCAGCGTAATTTTCTTCGCATCATCGCTCAGAGAAACCGTCGGCGGCAGCAGCGTTTCAAGCGTATCTGACCAGTGCAGGCGGCCCTGCGCCACCAGCACCGCCGTGGCTTCAGCGGTCATTCCTTTGCTGAGCGACCCCACCGCAAAGAGCGTATTCTCATTGATCGGGTTGCGATGTTCGCGATCCGTCACGCCATAGCGCCAGTAATGGCGCTGATTCTGAGCGTCAATAACGCCCACCACCATGCCGGGAGAGTGTTGCTCAACCATCAGCGGTAACCACACGTCAATATTGCGCGGCTGGGGATCGCCACAGGCTCGCTGCGCCTGCTGCGGCACTTCCGCCACGGGTGCCACGTTCGAGAGCGTGCCGCATCCTGCCAGCAGGCAACTTAACGTCAGGGTTAGCCTCTGGTAAGCCTTCACGCGCGGCGACAGCTCATTAGCAACAAAGCGGGGTTAATTTGCGCCAACACATGGCTTTGAACTCAGGTCGATGACCAGCGTGCGGTTATTGCCTTCTTTTTTCACCGCAAGCTGGCTGCTGTGGTAGCGATACAGCGCCTGGCCGCCGCTCATGTGCTGGTAGGAGTAGCGTCTGCCGTTATAAAAAGCATAATCGCCGTCCAGCGCCAGTTTTTCCCCGCCGCAAACAAATTTTTGCGCCGTCTCTGAGGGCGTATTTAGCGGCGTAGGAATAGCGTTACAGCCGGACAGCAACAGCGTGGCCGCAACCATGCCGGTTAAAGCGAGGATCTTGCGCATTAAAGGGTCCTTGTGGATGAGGTCATTATCATTGGATGAAACGGCAGTGATAATAAAGCGTACCGCTGCGGCAAGCAAAATAAGAGATGTCATAAAGGGCAGGAAAAAACTGAAAAGTTGCCCGCGATAACATCTGGTAGAGCGTGGCCGTAAACCCGTGTAGAATCGGCCGGTTTTTATTTCCTGTTTACTTTGTGAGCGTACACCCATGCATCAACCCCGTATTGGCTTTGTCTCCCTCGGCTGCCCGAAAAACCTTGTCGATTCAGAACGAATTCTCACCGAGCTGCGCACCGAAGGGTATGACGTCGTGCCCAGCTATGACGATGCCGATATGGTTATCGTGAACACCTGTGGTTTTATTGATAGCGCGGTACAAGAATCGCTTGAAGCGATCGGTGAAGCGCTGAACGAAAATGGCAAAGTCATTGTGACCGGCTGCCTGGGTGCCAAAGAAGATCAAATTCGTGAAGTGCATCCGAAGGTGCTGGAAATCACCGGGCCGCACAGCTATGAACAAGTTTTACAGCATGTTCACCACTATGTGCCAAAGCCTAAGCACAACCCGTTCCTGAGCCTGGTGCCGGAACAGGGCGTGAAGCTGACGCCGCGTCATTATGCCTATCTGAAGATTTCCGAAGGCTGTAACCACCGTTGCACCTTCTGCATCATCCCTTCCATGCGTGGCGATCTCGACAGCCGTCCTGTGGGCGATGTGCTGGCCGAAGCGAAACGTCTGGTAGATGCGGGCGTGAAAGAGCTGCTGGTTATCTCGCAGGATACTTCCGCTTACGGCGTGGACGTTAAACACCGCACCGGCTTCTACAACGGTGAACCGGTCAAAACCAGCATGGTCAGCCTGTGTGAACAGCTTTCTAAGCTCGGCGTCTGGACGCGTCTGCACTATGTTTACCCGTACCCGCACGTTGACGATGTGATCCCGCTGATGGCCGAAGGCAAAATCCTGCCGTATCTGGATATTCCCTTGCAGCACGCCAGCCCGCGCATCCTCAAGCTGATGAAGCGCCCGGGCAGCGTGGACAGACAGCTCCAGCGCATTAAGCAATGGCGCGAAATTTGCCCGGATCTGACCCTGAGATCCACCTTCATCGTCGGCTTCCCTGGCGAAACCGAAGAAGATTTTCAGATGCTGCTCGATTTCCTTAAAGAAGCACGTCTGGACAGGGTTGGCTGCTTCAAATACAGCCCGGTAGAAGGCGCTACCGCCAACGAACTGGCGGATCAGGTGCCGGAAGAGGTGAAAGAGGAACGCTGGAACCGTTTCATGCAGCTACAGCAGCAGATCTCCGCCGAGCGCCTGCAGGAAAAGGTAGGCCGCGAGATTCTGGTTATCGTGGATGAAGTGGACGAAGAAGGGGCGATTGGCCGCAGCATGGCAGACGCCCCGGAAATCGACGGCGCGGTTTACCTCAACGGCGAAACCAAACTGAAACCAGGTGATGTGGTGCGCGTGAAGGTTGAAAACGCGGACGAATATGACCTGTGGGGCACCCTGGTTTAATTCCTTTGCGGCGGGTAGGCGCTAGCGCCCCCCGCCTTTTTCGCAACTAGCCCTTAATCTTCGGATCCAGCGCGTCCCGCAAACCATCTCCCAGCAGGTTAAACGCCAGCACCGTCAGAAAGATCGCAAGGCCCGGAAAGAGCGCCACATGCGGGGCCATCACCATATCCGCTCGCGCTTCGTTTAGCATAGCACCCCACTCCGGCGTGGGTGGCTGCGCGCCTAATCCCAGAAATGACAGGCTTGCCGCTGAAATAATCGAGGTGCCGATACGCATGGTGAAATAAACCACGATGGACGATACCGTGCCGGGCAAGATATGGCGGAAAATTATCGTCCAGTCCGGGGCGCCGATGCTGCGCGCCGATTCGATAAAGGTTTGATGTTTTAGCACCAGCGTATTGCCGCGTACCAGACGAGCAAACGCCGGAATGCTGAAAATCGCCACCGCGATAATTACGTTTGCCATTCCGCTGCCCATTACCGCCACCACGGCGATCGCCAGCAGGATGCCTGGAAAAGCAAACAGCACGTCGCAGATGCGCATGATTACGCGATCCCACCAGCCTTCGTAATAACCAGCCAGCAGGCCGAAGAAGGTGCCGATAAGCGCGCCTATAAGCACCGAGAAAACGCCCGCTGCCAGCGAGATTTGCGCGCCAACCAGCACGCGGCTGAATATATCCCGCCCCAGCGAA
Source organism: Buttiauxella sp. (assembly GCA_032051265.1). GTDB lineage: Bacteria > Pseudomonadota > Gammaproteobacteria > Enterobacterales > Enterobacteriaceae > Dryocola. The sequence continues at coordinate 433,449 of DAMBYU010000001.1, read as the reverse complement.
TCCACGCCGAACCAGTGCAGCGCAGACGGGCCGTCGTTCAGGCTGTCGTAATCAAAGTAATTTTCCGCATCAAACGGAGCAATCCAGGGGGCAACAAGCGCTATCGCTATCAGCAGCAGCACAAACGAGCCCGCGACCAGCGCGACGGGCTGTTGACGCAGCCGCCGCAGAAATTCACGCCACGGCGTGCGCACGGCATCGGGCCGCACCACCGGCATTGCATTGAGTACCGCCTGACGTCGCCAGTTAAAAAGTCGCATCCTTACTTGTACCTGATTGCAGGGTTAATGGCCGCGTAGAGCATATCCACCACCAGATTGATGACAATAAATTCCAGCGAGAAGAGCAGCACTTCCGCCTGAATCACCGGGTAATCACGCATTTCGACCGAATCCACCAGCAGGCGGCCAAGGCCTGGCCAGTTAAAGACTTTCTCCACCACAATCGAACCACCGAGCAGGAAGCCAAACTGCAGGCCCATCATGGTGACAACCGGGATCATGGCGTTACGCAGCCCGTGTTTAATCACCACCAGCGTCTCGCTCACCCCTTTGGCGCGGGCGGTACGCATGTAGTCTTCCTGCAGCACGTCAACAAACGACGCGCGGGTAAAACGGGCCATGACAGCCGCCACCGCCGCGCCTAACGTGATGGACGGTAAAACATAGTGCTGCCAGCTATCGGCCCCGACAGTCGGCAACCAGCCCAGTTCGACGGAGAATACCTGCATCAGCAACATGCCCAGCGCGAACGCCGGGAACGAAATGCCCGATACGGCGATCGCCATACTGAGCCGGTCCGGCCAGCGGTTACGCCACACGGCGGAGACCATGCCGGTAAACAGACCGAATATCACCGCCCACCCCATGCTGGTCAAGGTGAGCCATAGCGTTGGCATAAAGCGGCTGGCGATCTCTTCAGAAACCGGACGGCGCGACACCATTGAGGTGCCAAAATCACCCTGCACAACGTTGCTGATAAAGTGCCAGAACTGCTGCCAGAGCGGTAAATCCAGCCCGAGCTGTTGGCGAACCATCTCAATAACCTGGGCGTCCGCTTCCGGCCCGGCAATAAGACGTGCGGGATCGCCCGGCAGCATATGGACGAACAGAAACACCAGCACCGCCACGATAAGCAGCGTTGGAATAAGGCCCAGCAGGCGTTTAAGAAAATAGTTAAACATGGTCGCCCTTTACGTTTCCCTTCCCCTGAACCTTCCTGCCAGGAAGGTTCAGGGGTGGGTAAAATCTACCGCTTTATTTCAAGTCCGCGTCATCAAAACTAAACCCGGTATCCGGCATCACATAGAATCCGGTCAGATTTTTGCTGTGCGCCGAGACCAGTTTTTCCACCACCAGCGGCACCCACGGAGACTCTTTCCAGATAATGTCCTGCGCCTCTTTGTAGAGCTTCGCTTTTTCATCGCGGTTGGTGGTCTTCAGCGCTTCGCTCAGATCTTTATCCACCTGCGGATTGCTGTAGAACGCGGTGTTAAACAGCGTTGGTGGCCAGTTCCGGGAAGCAAACAGCGGCGACAGCGCCCAGTCGGCTTCGCCCGTAGAGGCCGACCAGCCGGTGTAGAACATTCTCACACCGCTTTCCGCCTGCCCCTTGCCTTCCACTTCTGCAGCACGCTGCCCGGCATCCATCGCTGTCAATTTTACCTTAATGCCTACCTGCGCCAACTGTTGCTGGGTGAACTGCAGGACCTTTTGCGCGGTGCTGTGGTTATGTGAAGACCAGAGCGTAGTCTCAAAGCCGTTCGGGAAGCCAGCCTCTTTCAGTAATTCGCGTGCTTTAGCCGGATCGTACGGCCACGGCTTATATTTCTGCGCAAAGTCGATAGACGGCGGCACAACGCCCTCGGCCGGTGTCGCATAACCGGCGAACGCCACTTTCACCAGCGCCTGACGGTTGATGGCATAGTTAATCGCTTCGCGCACTTTCGGATTATCGAGCGGTTTTTGCGTGACGTTCATGCTGATGTAGCGCTGCATGATGGACGGCGAAGCCACCAGCTCCAGCTTGCCGTTTTTCTCAAGCCTGGCCGCCTGTTCGTAAGGAATAGGGAACGCGAACTGCGCTTCGCCGGTTTGCAGCATCGCCGCGCGGGTATTGTTATCCACAACCGGGCGCCAGGTGATGGTATCCAATTTTGGCAGCCCCGGCTTCCAGTAGCCGGTGAACTTTTTCACCTTCACAAAATCCGTCTGGTTCCAGGTATCAAGCTGATACGGGCCGGTGCCCACCGGATGGAAGCCAATGTCCTTGCCATATTTTTGCAGCGCGGCTGGCGAAATCATCGCCGTGGCCGGGTGGGCAAGAATATTAATAAACGCCGAGAATGGCTGTTTAAGGGTGATCTTCACGGTAGTGGCGTCTACCGCTTCGGTTTTGGCAATCGCCTTGTAGAGGTTATAGCGTTTGAGATGGTTATCCGGGTTGCTGGCGCGCTCAAGGTTGACCTTCACCGCTTCGGCATTGAAATCCGTCCCATCCTGGAATTTTACGCCCGGATGCAGTTTGATGGTGTAAACCAGGCCGTCATCGGACACGGTATAGCTTTCCGCCAGTACGTTTTGCAGCTTCATGTCTTTATCAAGACCAAACAGCCCCTGATAAAACGACTTTGCCACCGCCTGCGAGAGCGTATCGTTGGCGTCATACGGATCGAGCGTGGTGAAATTGGAAGCCACGGCCACGACAACATCTTTCGCAGCAAAGGCCGGCGCGGCGAGTACGGAAGAGGCGAGGCCTGCCGCAACCAGCCATTTTTTAGTGGTATTTGTCATAGTGGTATTCTCCTGATTATCCCTGCCTAAATATGGTTTTCATGGCTGCCGATCGGGTGTCGGGCAACGAAATGCCCGGGCCCCACGGCCACCAGCGGAGCAACTTGTGGTTCATCCCCAAGCCTGCGCGTGGCGCCTGGGATCTCATCAGAAAGCAGAACGGGGTGCGGGCGCCGGTGCGCCGGGTCGGCAACCGGAACGGCAGCCATTAGCTTACGGGTATAGGGATGCTGTGGATTTTCAAACACCGCACGGCGCGGGCCTATTTCGACAATCTGCCCCAGATACATCACCGCCACGCGATGGCTGATCCTTTCCACAACCGCCATATCGTGAGAAATAAACAAAAATGCGATACCAAATTCGCGCTGTAAATCGAGCAGCAAGTTGATGATTTGCGCACGGATGGAGACGTCCAGCGCGGAGACGGATTCATCGGCAATCACCACTTTCGGGTTTAGCGCCAGTGCGCGGGCGATGCAGATACGCTGGCGCTGGCCGCCGGAAAACTCATGCGGGTAACGCCAGGCGTGTTCCGGCAGCAGGCCCACGCGCTCCAGCAGCCATGCGACGCGAAGCTGCGCCTGCGCTTTTGGCATCATGTTATGCACCAGCAGCGGCTCCATAATCGAATAGCCGACCGTCAGACGCGGGTCCAGCGAAGCATAAGGATCCTGGAAGATAAACTGGATATCCTTGCGCACATGTTGCATCTGCGCATTCGGCAGGTTGTCGATACGCTGGCCGTTAAAGCTGATGCTGCCGCCCTGGGTTTCCACCAGCCGCAGCAGCGAACGCCCGGTGGTAGATTTACCGCTGCCGGATTCGCCCACCAGGCCAAGCGTTTCACCGGGCCACAAATCAAAACTCACCTTTTCTACCGCATGAACCTGTTTAGTGACGCGGTTGAAAATGCCGCTGCGAATAGCGAAGCGGGTCACTAAATCACGCACCTGTAAAACCGGCGCTGAGCCTTTCGGTATGGTGTCCTGCTCGATTTCCGGCTCGTGTTTAGCGGGATCGTTCGGGTCGACCAGCGGGAATTTACGCGGCAGATCTGAACCGCTCATCGACCCCAGACGCGGCACCGCAGCCAGCAACGCTTTGGTATAAGGATGAGCTGGCGCGCGAAATATCTGCTCCACGCTACCGGTTTCTACCGCTTCGCCGCGATACATCACCAGCACCCGATCCGCTATGTCCGCCACCACGCCCATATCGTGGGTGATGAAGATGACGCCCATCTCCATTTCGTCCTGCAGGACGCGGATAAGCTGAAGGATCTGCGCCTGTATGGTGACGTCCAGCGCCGTGGTCGGTTCGTCGGCAATCAGTACCGCCGGACGGCAGGAGAGCGCCATCGCAATCATCACGCGCTGGCGCATTCCGCCAGAGAGCTGGTGCGGATAGTTGCCAAGAATGGCTTTTGCTTCGGGAATGCGTACGCGCTCAAGCATACGCTGCGCTTCAAGCATCGCCGCCTTGCTGTCAAGGCCCTGATGTAAACGAATGGATTCTGCGATTTGCTCGCCCACCGGGAAGACGGGATTAAGCGAGGTCATCGGCTCCTGAAAAATCATGGCGATATCAGCGCCGCGCACGTTGCGCATCTGCGAGGAGCTTAATTTATAGGGTTCGATAACCTGCTTATTGCGGCGGCGCAGCAGGAATTTCTCACCTTCGACCAGGCCGCCGGACTGCTCCAGCAGGCGCATTAACGCCAGCGCGGTAACGGACTTACCCGAGCCGGACTCGCCGACAATCGCCAGCGTCTCACCGCGTTTGAGGTCAAACGAAAGGTGACGCACCGCTTCGCTGTACGTTTTTTCCTGACGAAATCGGATGTTCAGATCTTTAACGCTGAGCACCTGGTCTTCTGGCAGTTCATCACTGTGCGGCATCAACGCTCCTGGTCGCGATAAATTCCTACGCTGGGCGCATCGCCGACATAACCATAGCCGCGGTACATCCCCTCACTGTTGAATGGCAGCGCCACGTTGCCTTCATTGTCGATGGCGATAATGCCGCCGCTGCCCTCAAGCGCGGGCAGCTTTTCCATCACCACGCGTTCCGTCGCCTGATGCAGGCTCAGGCCGCCGTATTCCATTAATGCGGCGATATCATAAGCGGCAAGCGTGCGTATAAAGACTTCACCCGTGCCGGTGCAGGAGACAGCAACGTTGGCGTTATTGGCATAGCAACCCGCGCCGACCAGGGGAGAATCCCCCACCCGCCCGGGCATTTTATTTGTCATGCCACCGGTTGAAGTCGCCGCCGCGAGATTGCCAAATTTGTCGCGCGCCACGGCGCCGACGGTGCCAAATTTAGTGTCTGGATCTAGTGGCTCGCCGCCATCGTGATCCAGCACGGTTTGGTTATTAAGCTGCGCGCGCTCCAGCTGTTCCCGGCGTTCCGGCGTAGAGAAAATTTCAGGCGAAACGGGCTCGAGCCCCTGCGCCCGCGCAAATGCCTCGGCGCCCTCAGCTATCAGTAACACATGCGGGCTGTATTCCAGCACCTTTCGCGCAGCGATAATCGGATTGCGAATATGGCTGACGCCCGCAACGGCCCCGGCATCCAGCGTATTGCCGTCCATAATGCAGGCGTCGAGTTCGTGTGTGCCCGCATGGGTAAAGACGGAGCCGATCCCGGCGTTAAACAACGGGCACTCTTCGAGCATGCGTACCGCTTCGGTCACCGCGTCCAGCGCGCTTGCGCCCGATGCCAGAATAGCCTGCCCGGCCTCGACGATTTCTGAGAGCGCCTGAATATAAAGCTGCTCTTTCTCAGCGCTTAACTGCGCGCGAGTGATGGCGCCTGCTCCACCGTGAATCGCAATTACCGCTTTGTTCATAACGACATGGCCCTGTCCTGATGGTCCTCCGGCAACACTTTTTCTATAGATATCAGAAAGGTTGCCGTTAACTAATTCGATTTTTGAATATAGAAAGATGTAAATGCGTTGTAAAGGAAATTGGCCGCGCGCCTTACCTCTAATGGAACATTCAGCGACGGGGCTTTATCTGCCATAATATGCGCCTTACTTTGCCCCCGCCGCAGGAGTTTTCATGGAATTTACCGCCGGGCTGATCCCCCTTGAAACCGCTCTGGAGCAGATGCTTTCGCGCATTGTTCCCGTCACCGAATCGCAGACTATCCCGCTATTACAGGCCGTCGGGCGCATAACCGCACGCCCTGTCACTTCTCCAGTTGATGTGCCAGGCTTTGATAACTCAGCCATGGACGGTTACGCAGTACGCATGGCCGATATTACTGCGGGCGGCGCGCTGCCCGTTGCGGGCAAAGCTTTTGCCGGGCAGCCGTTTAGCGACGAGTGGCCAGCAGGGAGCTGCGTAAGAATTATGACCGGCGCTCCTGTGCCCGCGGGCGCTGAAGCTGTCGTCATGCAGGAAGAGACAGAAGTGACCGAAAGCGGCGTGCGGTTTAATGCACCGGTGAAAAAAGGCCAGAACATCCGCCTGCGCGGGGAAGATATCCGCAGCGGCGCCAGCGTGCTGCCCGCAGGCAAAAAGTTGACCGCCGCAGAATTGCCGCTTATCGCCTCGCTGGGTATTGCCGATGTCGCGGTGCTGCGTAAAGTGCGCGCCGCCGTGTTCTCAACGGGCGATGAACTTCAGTTGCCGGGCCAGCCGCTGGGCGACGGACAAATCTATGACACCAACCGTCTTGCCGTTCATCTGATGCTCGACCAGCTCGGCTGCGAGGTTATCGACTTAGGCATTATCAAAGACGACCCGGAAGCCCTGCGCGCTGCTTTTATTGAAGCAGACAGCCAGGCCGATGTGGTGATCAGCAGCGGCGGCGTTTCCGTTGGCGAAGCGGATTACACCAGACCGCTTCTCGAAGAGCTGGGAGAAGTGGGCTTCTGGAAGCTGGCCATCAAGCCTGGCAAACCCTTTGCTTTTGGTCGCCTGCCAGATAGCTGGTTCTGCGGCCTGCCGGGTAACCCGGTCTCTGCGGCGCTGACCTTCTATCAGCTCGTGCAGCCGTTGCTGGCCAGACTGAGCGGCCAGCAGGGTAATGCGCTCCCGCCACGCCAGCGTGCACGCACGGTTGGCAGGCTGAAAAAATCGCCGGGGCGCCTGGATTTCCAGCGCGGCATTATGCGCACCGCGGAAGACGGCCAGCTTGAGGTGCTCAGCACCGGGCACCAGGGATCGCATATTTTCAGCTCATTCAGCCAGGCCAACTGCTTTATCGTGCTGGAGCGTGAACGCGGCAACGTTGAAGCGGGCGAATGGGTCGAGATCGAGCCGTTTAACATGCTGTTTGGAGGCTGACAATGGCTGCCGAACTGAGCGATGCAGAAATGCTGCGCTACAACCGCCAGATTATTCTGCGCGGTTTTGATTTTGATGGACAGGAAGCGCTGAAGGCCGCGCGCGTGCTGGTTGTCGGGCTTGGCGGCCTTGGCTGTGCCGCCGCGCAGTATCTTGCCGCTGCGGGCGTGGGACATCTCACGCTGCTGGATTTCGATACCGTTGCGCTATCTAATCTGCAACGCCAGACGCTGCATCGAGACGCGACTATCGGGCAGCCGAAAGTGGCTTCCGCGCGGGAAGCGCTGGCCGCTATTAATCCTCATATCTCGCTCGAAGTCATCGACGCGCTACTGGATGAGCCGCAGCTTGCTGAGGTCGTGGCGAAGCACGATCTGGTACTGGATTGTACCGATAACGTTACCATTCGTAACCAGCTCAATCAGTGCTGCTTTAACACGAAAAAGCCGCTGGTTAGCGGCGCGGCAATTCGCATGGAAGGTCAAATCAACGTTTTCACCTGGCAGGAAGCTGAACCCTGTTATCGCTGCCTGAGCCGCCTGTTTGGGGAAAATGCCCTCACCTGTGTCGAAGCGGGCGTGATGGCCCCGCTGGTGGGCGTAATAGGCTCTTTGCAGGCGATGGAAGCCATTAAGGTGCTGGCGCATTACGGTACGCCTGCGGCCGGAAAAATCGTTATCTACGACGCTATGTCCTGTCAGTTTCGCGAAATGAAGCTCACGCGTTTTGCGCAGTGTGAGGTGTGCGGAACTCATTCGTCGTAAAGTCCGTCGCTTCGCACCGCCGTATGGCCTTTGTCAGAGCGTATACGGCGTACTGATTCCCGCACCGCAAGCGTACCGTTTAGCAGAAGATTCCCGACCGGCGCCTCAGGGCGAATAAGCCGCTGCTGGAGAATATGTACGGCCTCCTCGCCCAGCTCATCGCGTGGGACGTGCAGCGAGGTGAGCGGGACATCGTGAATCGCCGCAAGGTTAAAGCCGTCAATGCTCATTACCGAAATGTCGTGCGGCACCCTCAGCCCCGCCTTTTGCAGAGCGCTGACCGCACCCGCGGCCATAAAATCCCCCCCTACCAGCAGCGCTGTCGGCAGCATATGCCGCGGCGTGGCGGCGAGAAAAGCTGTGATAATCTGCTCGCTTTCTTTGGCGCTGAAGCTTTGCGCCGTAATCAAATGCCGGCCTTCGTCAAACGGAAGGTTGTGCGCTTCCCACGCGTCGCGAATACCCGCCAGGCGCAGCTCCATGGTGTAGCGGCGCAGGCAAAGTATATTGACCACCGATTTATGCCCCTGTTCGAACAGGTAGCTTGCCGCGAACTCGCCAATTAGCTGGTGGTCTGGTGCCACCCCCGGGAGGCGCATTTTGCGGTCGCGGCAGTTAATCAGCACGCAAGGTTTGGCGAGATCCGCCGCCAGATCGTGAATATGCGGATCGTCAATACCGAGCAGGATCGCCGCTTCCGTTTCCGCTTCGTTTATTTTGCTCAGAAACAGGTTGGCATCGCTGTCGTGCTCTTCAAGCGCGCAGTAACGCAACCGGACCTCATGGAAGCTCAGCGCCTTGCTGATACCCTGAATCACGCGATAATAGAATACATCCAGCCGCTCTTCGAACGCCCGCTGCGGCGCGAACACCACCAGACTGTTAAGTAATAATCTTCCCGCAGCCATGCCTTTAAGCACCCCTTTTTGCTGCGCGCAGTTCAATATCCGCTGCTTTGCCGCTTCACTGGTGTTGGCTTTGCCTGCCAGCACGCGAGAGACGGTACTGATGGAAAGCCCGGTTTGCGCCGCAATTTCGGCGATTTTTAGCTTTTTACTCATTTTGTGATCTTCGCCCATTTTGCTGATGAAAAAATTTTCACAGGTTTTAATCAGGCTTGTTCTCTCGCAATTTTGCCTTTATTGAGCGGCTACCTGCATAGTTATGAAAATTATTGCATCAAATCCTCTGTTGGCACTTTTATAACTGATTTAGGCTCAAAAGGTCGAACATCTTTTCCTGGCCGCGACGGCAGGAATTTTATAAAAAACAATATTAATCAATATATTAATAATTATATCGCAGCTAAAAGGCTGTTATACCAATTCCGAAAGCTACTCTGCTACGTGGAGAACATCATGAGTCATGGCATACAACAGGAAGTAACGGCGGTAAAGACGAAACGGACCATCCGCAATTTACGCTGGTGGGTACTGGTGCTGTTTTTACTGGGCGTCACCGTCAACTACATCACTCGCAACTCACTGGGGATCCTTGCGCCTGAACTGAAAAATTCCCTTGGCATTACCACCGAGCAATATTCCTGGATCGTCGGTGCTTTTCAGCTGGCCTATACCCTCTTCCAGCCTGTTTGCGGCTGGCTGATAGACGTGATTGGCCTGAAGCTCGGTTTTCTGGTTTGCGCAGGCGTCTGGGCCGTGGTTTGCATTATGCATGCCGGGGCTGGTAGCTGGCTGCAGCTGGCAATTCTGCGTTTCTTTATGGGCGGCGCGGAAGCTGCCGCAACGCCTGCCAACGCCAAAACCATTGGTGAATGGTTCCCGAAAAAGGAACGCCCTGTTGCTGCGGGCTGGGCAGGCGTGGGCTTTTCCATTGGCGCAATGCTTGCCCCACCAATTATCTATTTCGCCCACGCTTCTTTCGGCTGGCAGGGCGCATTTATGTTTACCGGCGTGCTTGCGTTACTGTGGGTCGTGCTGTGGTGGCTGTTCTACCATAACCCTGAACAGCACCCGAACCTGAGCAAAGAGGAGCTGGCGTTTATCAAGCAGGATAACGAACCGCCAGCCGTAAAATTACCGTTTTTTACCGCTCTGAAAACCGTTGCTAAAAATAAACGTTTTTACGGTATCGCCATCCCCGCGTTTATGGCCGAGCCGGCCTGGGCCGTGCTGAGTTTCTGGGTGCCGTTGTATCTTGCCAGCGAGCGCGGTATGGATCTGAAACAGATAGCCATGTTCGCCTGGCTGCCGTTCCTCGCCGCCGACCTCGGCAGCGTGGCGAGTGGCTATCTGACGAAAATTTATACCCGCTGGTTTGGCTGCACGCGCACCAACTCTATCGTGGCCAGTTCCGTGACCGGCGCTTTCCTGATGATTGCCCTGGCGCTGGTCGCTATCACCAAAGATCCCTATATCACCATCGCGCTGATTTCCGTAGGCGGCTTTGGACACCAGATAATCTCCTGCATGTTGAGCGCCCTTGTCGTGGACTCTTTTGACAAAGGCCAGATGGCCACCGTTAACGGCATGCGCGGCTCTGCGGCCTGGATCGCAAGCTTCCTCTTCTCGCTGCTGATTGGCGTCACCGCCGACAAAATTGGCTACAACCCGCTGTTTATCGCCATGGGCTTCTTTGATCTGATTGGCGCCATATTCCTGGTCTCCTTTATTGCTGAACGCCGCACTAAGCGCGCCTGAACTAAAAATGGATAGTGAAAGATGAAAACCCTGAAGAACTGGACACTGTTGAAATCCGATGCGCATCACGTTGAATTAAGCGTGGACGGCAAACATCGGCTCTGTTTGTACGTGCTGGAACAGGGGATGTTCCGCGTGTTGATTAAACGCGAGAACCGGCTGGCTTTAAACCGTACCTGGAGCATCGCGCCACAAAGCGATGTGCCGTGGGAAGGACGCGCGCGTGAAAGTCTGGAGGGCTTTGCGCTACCGGAGCTGGAGCTGGAAAAAAGCGGCGACACGCTGCGCATCAGCACCGAAAAATTACGCGTGACCGTCCATCAGCCGCTGTGGCTGGAGTGGGAGTACAAAAACGACAACGATCGGTGGCAGTTGCTTGCAAGCGACCGCCCGACCAGCGCCTATCTGCTGAACGCACACGGCGATGGCGTGGCGCACTATCAGCGTCGTTATAAAGAGGAAAGCTATTATGGGCTGGGTGAAAAAGCCGGACCGTTAGCCCGCACCGGTAAACGCTACGAAATGCGTAACCTCGACGCCATGGGCTACAACGCGGAATCAACCGATCCGCTGTATAAGCATATTCCATTTACCATCACCCGCCGCCCGGACGTCAGCTTCGGGATGTTTTACGACAACCTCAGCAACTGCTGGCTGGATCTGGGCAACGAGATCGATAACTATCACCTGCCCTACCGCCGCTGGCAGGCGGAATCCGGCGACGTGGATTATTACCTGTTCCTCGGCCCTAAAGTGCTGGATGTCACCAAAGCCTTTGTACGCCTGACCGGTAAAACGCTGTTTGGCCCAAAATGGAGCCTCGGATACAGCGGTTCAACCATGCATTACACCGATGCGCCGGACGCGCAGCAGCAGTTATTAAGCTTTATCCGCCTGTGTGAAGAGCATGCTATTCCTTGTGACTCTTTCCAGCTCTCATCGGGCTATACCTCCATCAATAACAAGCGCTACGTGTTTAACTGGAACTACGACAAAGTACCGCAGCCGAAGGTGATGAGCCAGGCGTTTCTGGACGCCGGAATTAAACTGGCGGCGAACATCAAACCCTGTCTGTTACAGGATCATCCGCGCTATGCAGAAGTGGCGGAACGCGGGCTGTTTATCCAGGATTCAGAGCAGGATGGGCCGGAGCGTTCGAGCTTCTGGGATGATGAAGGCTCCCACCTCGACTTCACCAATCCGCAAACGGTGAAGTGGTGGCAGAACGGCGTTACCACACAGTTACTGGAAATGGGCATAGGTTCAACGTGGAACGACAATAACGAATTTGAGGTGTGGGACGGCGAAGCGCGCTGCCACGGCTTTGGCGAACAGATTGCCATCAAGCATATCCGCCCGGTGATGCCGCTGCTGATGATGCGCGCCTCGCTGGAAGCGCAACAAACTTTCGCGCCGGAAAAACGCCCTTATCTGATTTCACGCTCCGGCTGCGCCGGTATGCAGCGTTATGTACAAACCTGGAGCGGCGATAACCGCACCAACTGGACAACGCTGCGCTACAACACCCGCATGGGCGTGGGAATGAGCCTTTCCGGACTGTACAACGTCGGGCACGATGTAGGCGGCTTCTCCGGCGATAAACCGGATGCGGAGCTGTTTGTGCGCTGGGTGCAAAACGGCGTGATGCATCCGCGCTTCACTATTCATTCCTGGAATGACGACCAGACGGTGAACGAGCCCTGGATGTATCCGGCCATCACTCCGGCAATTCGTAGCGCCATCGAAACACGTTATCGTCTGCTGCCCTATTTCTACACGCTGCTGTGGCAGGCGCACAAAGATGACGAACCGATGCTGCGCCCGACGTTTCTTGATCATGAGCACGACGCCAGAACCTTTGAAGAGTGCGACGATTTCATGCTGGGCCGCGATTTACTGGTGGCAAGCGTGGTTGAACCCGGCCAACGTGAGCGTGAAGTTTGGCTCCCGGCAAACGGTGAAGGCTGGTACGACTATTACACCGGCCAGTGGTACAGCGGCGGTCAGAGTATCGTCCTCGACGCCCCGTTAGAACGCCTGCCGCTGCTGGTACGCGCCGGTGCCGCTCTGCCGCATTCGGCACGCATCTCACATGTAGATGCAAAGGCCGATAACGTACGTGAGCTGAAAGTCTATCCGCTGCGTGGCACGGGCGTAGCCAAAGGCAGCCTGTTTGACGATGACGGCGAATCCTGGGGTTATCAGCAAGGCAACGCGCTGTGGCTCGAGTGGGAGATTCGCAGCACCGCACAGGAGATCCACATCAGCTTTAACCGCAAAGGTGATTATCTGCCGGCATGGAAGGAGCTGGAGCTGACGTTGCCGGCGGGTGAAACAAGACGGCTGGTGGTGGAAGGGACAGAAGGTAACAGCTGGAGCCTGTAAACTAAAAAACCCCGCCGAGGCGGGGTTTTTACGCTCAGGAATCAATCCCTTTACTGCGCAGGTAATCTTCATACCCGCCGGTAAAGTCGATGACACGTTCTGGCGTAATTTCAATCACGCGCGTTGCCAGCGAGCTGACAAATTCACGGTCGTGGGAAACGAAGATCAGCGTGCCCGGGTACATTTCCAGCGCCATGTTCAGCGATTCAATGGATTCCATGTCCAGGTGGTTGGTTGGTTCGTCCATAACCAGCACGTTCGGACGCTCCATCATCAGCTTGCCGAACAGCATGCGACCTTTTTCACCGCCGGAAAGCACTTTGGCAGGCTTTTTGATGTCGTCCTGGCTGAACAGCAGACGGCCCAGGATACTGCGCACCGCCTGCTCGTCATCGCCTTCCTGCTTCCACTGACTCATCCAGTCGAACACGGTGAGATCGTTTTCGAATTCATATTCATGATCCTGCGCGTAGTAGCCGATCTGCGCATTTTCGGACCATTTCACGGCTCCGGCATCCGCTTCCAGTTCGCCGATCAGGGTTTTCAGCAGGGTAGATTTACCCACGCCGTTGGTCCCCAGTACCGCAAGTTTTTCACCGACTTCAAGCAGCAGGTTTACGCCTTTGAACAGCGGGCCTTCATCAAAGCCTTTGGCCAGCGCCTCGACTTCCAGCGCGTTACGGAACAGCTTCTTGTCCTGCTCGAAACGGATGAACGGATTCTGACGGCTGGACGCTTTTACTTCGTCGAGTTTGATTTTATCAATCTGACGAGCGCGCGAGGTTGCCTGACGCGATTTAGAGGCGTTGGCGCTAAAGCGGCTAACGAAGGATTGCAGATCGGCAATCTGCGCTTTTTTCTTCGCATTATCAGCAAGCAGGCGTTCACGAGCCTGGGTTGCCGCCGTCATATATTCGTCGTAGTTGCCCGGATAGACGCGCAGCTCGCCATAATCCAGATCCGCCATATGGGTACAGACCATGTTCAGGAAGTGACGGTCGTGCGAAATAATAATCATGGTGCTGTTGCGCTCGTTAAGCACGGTTTCCAGCCAGCGAATGGTGTCGATGTCCAGGTTGTTCGTCGGTTCATCGAGCAGCAGAATATCTGGATTGGAGAACAGCGCCTGCGCCAGCAGCACGCGCAGTTTCCAGCCCGGCGCGACTTCGCTCATCGGACCGTAATGCTGTTCTACAGGAATGCCTACGCCCAGCAACAGCTCGCCCGCGCGCGCTTCGGCGGTATAACCGTCCATTTCGCCGTATCTCACTTCGAGGTCGGCAACTTTGTAGCCATCTTCTTCGCTCATCTCTGGCTGCGCGTAAATGCGATCGCGCTCTTCTTTAACTTCCCAGAGTTCAGCGTGGCCCATGATCACCGTGTCAAGAACGGTAAATTTTTCAAAGGCGAACTGATCCTGACGCAGCTTACCGATGCGCTCGTTCGGATCGAGAGAGACGTTGCCCAGGGTCGGTTCTAAATCGCCGCCCAGGATCTTCATAAAGGTGGACTTACCGCTACCGTTAGCGCCAATCAGGCCGTAGCGATTGCCGCCGCCAAATTTGACGGAGATGTTTTCAAACAGCGGCTTACTGCCAAACTGCATAGTGACGTTACTGGAAACTAGCACAGAGATGTCCTGATAAAAGAGGTGATGTATTTGTGATATCGGACACAGTATGCCATAAGTGCGTTTATGGATCGCGCTGCTTGTGCACCGTCTATAATTCAGGCGATGTGAAAAAAGTGTGATTTAATCCACATCTGATTTCCCAGACTGCGGGAATGCACATATAATGCGCGGCTTACCCCATCTGATTCTTAACTAACTAGCCTGTGTGGCCATAAATATTTCGCACAACATGAATATAAAATTACGCTCGATTTTACTGGCATTTGTGGCTGTAGCGTCTTTTTGCAAAACAGCTTCCGCCGTGACTTATCCTCTGCCAACCGATGGCAGCCGCCTGATTGGTCAGAACCAGGTCATCACCATTCCTGAAGGTAGCACCGCGCCGCTGGAAGAATTTGCCGCGCGTTACCAGATGGGGCTTTCCAATATGCTGGAAGCTAACCCAGGCGTTGACCCGTATCTGCCAAAACCTGGTACCATCCTGAATATTCCTCAGCAGCTTATCCTGCCGGATACCGTTCATGAAGGCATCGTTATCAACAGTGCTGAAATGCGCCTCTACTATTATCCGAAAGACACCAACACCGTTATCGTGCTGCCAATCGGCATCGGCCAGTTGGGTAAAGACACCCCGATCAACTGGACTACGAAAGTAGAACGCAAGAAAGCAGGCCCGACCTGGACGCCAACTGCCAAAATGCATGCGGAGTACGCGGCTGCCGGTACGCCACTGCCAACCGTTGTGCCAGCAGGTCCGGACAACCCTATGGGTCTGTACGCGCTCTATATTGGCCGCCTGTATGCGATTCACGGTACTAACGCTAACTTTGGCATCGGCCTGCGCGTAAGCCACGGCTGCGTGCGTCTGCGTAACGAAGACATCAAATTCCTGTTCGAAAACGTGCCGGTCGGCACTCGCGTACAGTTTAT
Organism: Buttiauxella sp.; assembly: GCA_032051265.1. GTDB lineage: Bacteria > Pseudomonadota > Gammaproteobacteria > Enterobacterales > Enterobacteriaceae > Dryocola. The sequence goes on along the minus strand of DAMBYU010000001.1, from coordinate 417,984 downwards.
TGATGAGCCGGTGAAAGCGACGGTGGAGCCGGATGGTACGCGCTATATTGAAGTGCATAACCCGCTCTCGACCACCGAAGCGCAGTTCAACTCTGGTGAGATCGTGCCCATCACGCTGAAAGATAACGTGACGGCGATTACCGCTCAGCCGGACGTTGATACCAACGTTGTGGACCAGGCCGTTCAGAGCCGCTCCGGTATGCCGGTACGTCTGAATTAAGTTTTGCATGGTGCCATGAGGCGACCTTCGGGTCGCCTTTTTTATGCCTGCGGCCATTACCCAAAGGTTTCCGGAACCTGCGCCGCAGGAATATTTGGTATGCTCATAATTCATGTGTGATCGGTAGCACAAAATTAAGTTTAATTGTATGATGAATGCGTTTCCTAAAGGACCATTTCCATGCGCAACTCGCTCACCGTTATCTGGCAGTATCTGCGATCTTTTATCTTGATTTACCTGTGTTTATACGCGGGTGTCGCCGTTGCTTCGCTGCTGCCGATAACTATCCCCGGCAGTATTATCGGTATGCTGATTTTGTTTGTGCTGCTTTCGCTGCAAATCCTGCCGGCGAAATGGGTTAAGCCGAGTGCGCATCTGCTGATTCGCTATATGGCTTTGCTGTTTGTACCTATTGGCGTGGGCGTGATGCAATATTACGCAGTGCTAAAGGCGCAGTTTGGTCCGCTGGTGGTCTCCTGTTTTGTCAGTACCCTGCTGGTGCTGATCGTCGTGAGCTGGAGTTCTCATCTGGTTCACGGCAAACGTAAAATTGTCGGTAAAAGCGAGGCTGGCAAAAAATGATGCACTTTATCTGGTGGTCTTTACCGCTGTCGCTGCTGGTTTTTTTTGGCGCGCGTAAGCTTGGCGGACGTTTTAACTCTCCGCTGTTAAACCCGCTGCTGGTTTCCATGGTGGTGATTATTCCGCTGCTGGTTTTTACCGGCACGCCCTATGAGCATTATTTTAAAGGCAGCGAGGTGCTTAACGATCTGCTGCAGCCCGCAGTGGTCGCCCTTGCCTTCCCGCTCTATGAACAGTTACACCAGATCCGCGCCCGCTGGAAATCCATCATTACCATCTGCTTTATCGGCAGCATAGTGGCGATGATAAGCGGCACCGCCATTGCGCTATATATGGGCGCTACGCCAGAAATTGCCGCATCCGTATTGCCAAAATCCGTCACCACGCCGATTGCGATGGCCGTGGGCGGCAGCATCGGCGGTATTCCCGCTATCAGCGCGGTCTGTGTGATTTTTGTAGGGATCCTTGGGGCTGTCTTTGGTCACGCGCTGCTGAACGTCATGCGTATTACGACCAAAGCTTCACGTGGCCTGGCGATGGGCACGGCTGCTCACGCCCTCGGCACGGCACGCTGCGCAGAACTGGATTTCCAGGAGGGCGCTTTTAGTTCGCTGGCGCTGGTGCTTTGCGGGATCATAACCTCGCTTATCGCCCCGTTCCTGTTCCCGCTTATCGTGGCGCTGTGCGGCTAAAACTTGCGACAGATCGCGCATTTTCTTTTTTTATTTCATCCGTTGCATTTGCAATTAGACACTGATCACATATAAAGCCTCTGTAGCGCCGTACACTACGGCTCCATTACCTATTTGAGGCTAAAGACACATGCGCTCTCGTTTTCATGCTGCTTTCGCACAGCTCCCGGCTTCCCTGCAGGCTGCCCTGCAACCTCTGCTTACCGATGACCACTTCCCGGCCATGTTTAGCGCACAGGAAGTGGAAGCGCTGGAACGCCAGACCGGTCTGGATGATGATGCGCTGGCCTTCGCCCTGCTCCCGCTTGCCGCTTCCTGTGCCCGTACAGATTTATCGCATTTCAACGTGGGCGCCGTAGCCCGCGGCGTCAGCGGCAATCTCTATTTTGGCGCCAATATGGAATTCGCAGGCACCACCATGCAGCAAACCGTGCATGCGGAACAAAGCGCCATCACCCATGCCTGGATGCGCGGTGAAAAGGCTTTGCTCTCCATTACGGTGAACTACACGCCGTGCGGCCACTGCCGCCAGTTTATGAATGAGTTAAACAGCGGCGTGAAACTGCAGATTAATCTTCCAGGCCGCAAGCCTGCCACGCTCGGCGACTACCTGCCGGATGCTTTCGGCCCGCGCGATCTGGATATCACCACGCTGCTGCTGGACGAAAGGGATCACGGCTTTGCCCTGCAGGGCGACGAGCTAGCTCAGGCGGCGATCGCGGCGGCAAACCGTAGCCATGCGCCATACAGCAACGCGCCTGCAGGCGTTGCGCTGGCACTGCGCGACGGCAAAATCATCTGTGGAAGCTACGCGGAAAACGCCGCCTTCAACCCGTCCCTGCCTCCGTTGCAGGCCGCGCTGAATGTGCTGAGCCTTTCTGGTTATGATTACAGCGATATTCAGCGAGCTAGTCTGGCCGAACGTGACGATGCCCCGCTAACCCAGTGGGATGCAACCGCCGCCACGCTTAACGCACTGGGCTGTCAGAACGTCGAACGTATCCTGCTTGATTAACCTTTTTGTTGCGGGTGTCCCCCACCCGCTTTGTTGAAATTTAGTGCAACCAAATCCACATACCTTGCTCTTAATCGCCGGGTAAAGTAGCCTTGGATAAAATTTCATCTTACTCATGAGTCCGCAAGTCCATGTTGAAGCGCGTGTTTTACAGCCTGTTAGTCATCATCGGCTTGACTCTTTTGGCAGCGCTGAGCCTCGACCGCTGGATGAGCTGGAAAACGGCCCCCTACGTTTACGACGAATTGCAGGACCTGCCCTATCGCCAGGTCGGCGTTGTGCTCGGCACCGCCAAGTATTACCGCACCGGCGTTATTAATCAGTACTACCGCTACCGTATTCAGGGTGCGCTTAACGCTTATAACAGCGGCAAGGTTAACTACCTGCTGTTGAGCGGCGATAACGCCCAGACCAGCTACAACGAACCGATGACCATGCGCAAAGATTTGATCGCAGGCGGCGTCGACCCTGCCGATATCGTGCTGGATTACGCCGGTTTCCGTACCCTGGACTCCATCGTTCGGACGCGCAAAGTTTTCGATACCAACGACTTCATTATCATTACGCAACGCTTTCACTGCGAACGCGCGCTGTTTATCGCTCTGCATATGGGAATTCAGGCGCAGTGCTACGCCGTACCTTCGCCTAAGAATATGATGACGGTGAGAATACGTGAGTTTGCCGCTCGTTTGGGCGCGCTTGCGGATGTCTATATTTTCAAGCGTGAGCCACGTTTCCTCGGCCCGTTAGTGCCGATCCCGGCCCTGCATGAAGTCCCGGAGGATGCGCAGGCTTACCCGGCGGTAACGCCAGAGCAGCTGCTGGAAATACAGAAGAAAGAGAAGAAGTAGCAGAGAATTTATCCTCACCCTGGCTCTCGCCCTTTGGGAGAGAGTCGGGATGAGGGGAATAACTTATTTCTTACGTGCGTACTTCAGGGAATCCAGGGCAACCGCGAAGATAATAATCGCGCCCTTGATGATGTACTGCCAGTAAGGGTTCACGCCGATATAGGTCAGGCCGTAGTTGATAACGGTAAAGATGATAACACCGGTTACCACGCCAACCACCGTGCCTACGCCGCCGCTGAATGACACGCCGCCTACTACGCACGCCGCAATCGCATCCAGTTCGTACATAAAGCCGAGGTTGTTGGTCGCCGAGCCGATACGACCAGCTTCGAGCATCCCGCCGAAGGCGTAGAACACGCCGGACAGCGCGTAAATCATAAGCAGGTTCAGCGCAACGTTCACGCCGGACACTTTCGCGGCTTCCGGGTTACCGCCGATGGCAAAAATGTTTTTACCAAAACGGGTTTTGTTCCACAGGATCCAGACAAAGCCAATCGCAATCAACGCATAGAAGGTGATGTACGACAGCTTAAAGTTACCCATCTTGATAAAGCCCTGGGCAAAGGTCGAGAAGCCGCTGTCGAACCCCGCAATCGGTGATGCGCCTACGTAGTCGTAGTAGAGGGAGTTGATACCGTAAACGATGATCATGGTACCCAAAGTGGTGATAAACGGCGTCACGTTCAGGTAAGCGATGATAATACCGTTCACCAGGCCAATGATTGCGCCGATAACGCAGACAATCAGGATAACCACCGGAATGGGCATGGTTTGCATGTCAGGGAAAACTTTGTTGACGTTTTCCATGGACTGCAGGAACGTTGCCGCGACAACCGCCGCAAGACCAACCTGACGGCCCGCGGAAAGGTCGGTACCCTGAGTTACAATCAGCCCTGCCACGCCCAGCGCGATAATAATACGCACGGAAGACTGGGTCAGAATGTTACTTAAGTTCATCAGACTTAAAAACGTCGGATCCTGGAAAATAATGATCGCCAGTAACACCAGCAAAACGACATAAATGCCGCCTTCTTTCAGATAAGTTAGAAAACTTTTCTTATTTAACGCACTCATTTTTTAATAGCCCCTAAATTATCAAAGGTGCACAGACGCAAGACGTAATATTTCGTTCTGCGTGGTTGTTTTAGTGTCTACAATTCCAGCAACGAGACCATTGCTCATCACCAGAATACGATCTGTAATCCCTAACAACTCCGGCATTTCGGACGAAATAATAATGATTCCTTTCCCTTTGTTGGCAAGTTCAGCAATCAGCTGATAAATTTCAAATTTTGCGCCTACGTCGATACCACGGGTAGGTTCATCAAGCATTAAAATTTCCGGCTGCGTTAACAACCAGCGGCCGATAATAACTTTCTGTTGGTTACCGCCGGACAGAGAACCGATCGCCGTACGGTGTCCTGGCGTTTTAACACGCATGGAATCGATAACCCACTGGGTATCGCTTTTCATCCGGGTGTTATCAAGCAGGCCAACTTTGTTTTTATATTTACGAATGTTCGAAATCAGCGAGTTAAAGCCGATATCCAGGTACGCATAAATCCCGGTCGAGCGACGCTCTTCGGTGACTAACGCAAAACCGTGGTTAATTGCTTCGTTCGCGGTGTGGTTATTAATTTTTTTGCCGTGCAGCATAATGGTTCCGGAAGACTTCTCACGTATACCAAATAATGTCTCCACGATATCAGTACGCTTGGCACCGACCAGACCGGCAATCCCGAGAATTTCCCCTTTATGCAGGTCAAAGGAAATGTCACGAATGGACGGCTGGCGCAAAGAGGTCAGGTTGCGTACTTCCATAATCACTTCGCCCGGCACGTTGGATTTGTCCGGGAAGCGCTGATTCAGAGAACGGCCTACCATCATGGAAATAATCTTGTCCATGTCCAGCCCTTCAAGCGGCTGGGTGGCAATCCACTGTCCGTCACGCAAAATAGTAATTTCATCGCACAGCTGAAATATCTCTTCCATTTTATGCGAGATATAGACGATGCCGCAGCCGCGCTCTTTTAATTTACGAATAATTTTAAACAGATGGTTAACTTCTTTTTCCGTCAGCGATGAGGTGGGCTCATCCATAATGACGATTTTGGCATTGTAAGAAAATGCCTTGGCAATTTCGATCATCTGCATTTGTGATACGGACAGTGTGCCTACGCGGGCGCGCGGATCGATATCAATATCCAGCTCATCAAAAATGTCTTTGGTGTCGCGATACATTTTATCCTGATCGACAAACACGCCTTTGGTTGGGTAACGACCCAGCCACATGTTATCCATCACGGTACGCTGTAATACCAGGTTAAGTTCCTGGTGTACCATAGAAATACCATTTTCCAGCGCCTCTTTAGTGCTGGAGAAATTTACTTCTTGTCCCTGAAAAAGGATGCTGCCGGAATCTTTACTGTAGATCCCAAAAAGGCATTTTAATAACGTGGACTTACCCGCGCCGTTCTCTCCCATTAATGCGTGAATGGAATGAGGACGCACTTTTAAATTCACATTATCCAGTGCCTTAACGCCGGGGAATGACTTGTTGATGTTGGTCATTTCCAACAAGTATTCAGGCGAAGATGTCTGATTGCTGACCATAGTTATACCTGGCTGCGATAGTGTCACTGAGCGTAAGATCTGAATCGGGCGCACTTGCGTACGCCCGTTGCAGTCTGTCTACTTATTTACCGACGAACTCCGCGAGGTTGTCTTTATCAACGCCGACGTATGGAACACGTACGATTTTGTTTTCAATTTTCCAGCTGGTGCCTTCCGCCGCAGGTTTACCGTCGGCCAGGTTTTTCGCCAGATCGAAGGTTGCTTTCGCCTGGTTGTTGGCATCGTTCAGTACGGTACCGGCCATTGCGCCAGATTTAACCATCGCCAGCGCTTCTGGCAGGGCATCCACACCGAAGACCGGAATAGAAGATTTGTTGTGTGCTTTCAGCGCTTCTACCGCGCCCATTGCCATCGCATCGTTGTTGGCGATAACCACTTCGATTTTGTTAGCGTTCGGGCCGGACAGCCACGCGTCCATCTTATCTTTCGCCTGAGCGGTGTCCCACATGGCGGTATCTAACTGCAGCTGCTGGGTTTTCAGACCTTTAGTGTTCAGCTCTTTGATAACGTAAGTGGTACGAGCTTCAGCATCCGGGTGGCCTGGTTCGCCTTTCAGCAGCACGAACTGAACCTGACCATCTTTGTTCAGATCCCACGCCGGGTTTGCCGCCCAGTGCTTAGCAATCAGATCGCCCTGAATGATCCCGGACTCTTTAGAGTCTGTACCCACGTAGAAGGCCTTGTCATAGCTATCCAGCGCTTTACGCGAAGGTTCTTTGTTATAGAAGACAATAGGAATATCCTGGCCACGGGCTTTTTCGATAACCGTGGCTGCTGCTGCCGGGTCAACCAGGTTGATGGCCAGGGCCTTCACGCCTTTAGCCAACAGCACGTCAATCTGATCGTTCTGTTTGGACTGATCATTCTGGGAGTCGTTCATCAGCAGCTCAACGTCCGGGCTGGCCTCTGCATCTTTCTCAATAGCTTTGCGCACGACGGACATGAAGTTATCGTCGTATTTGTAGATGGTCACGCCGATACGGGTATCAGCAGCGTGAGCAGCGGCGCCAAACAGCATGCAAGACATAACGGCGGACAGGGTCAAAACCTTCTTATTCATGGTATCTCCGGTTTTTTTGCAGGGTAGTTCTGGTTAAATTCATGGCAGGGCAGTAATGTTATGAAAACGTTACTAAATGCCGAAAATTATCCTAAAATAATTGCTCTTCCGTGTTCTGTAACGATCCTGAACTGCATTTTATGGGGCGTTTTTCGCTCAATACCCGTGGTGAAACTGCTGTGTCACCGTTACATAGAGTTTCAGCTTATAAAACGCTGACATCATAGACAGCGTAATGTTAATTAACTGTGAATTTACTCACAGATTGAAACCGGTTACATCAAAGTCTTTAATCAGAGAGTGATCGGCGCCACAATTTGCTTTGGTGCCACCGAATGACGACGAACTAAAGTCGGCATAAAACAGTGCGTTGCGTCGCGGTCTAAGGTTCCTGCCGCGCCCTGTAACGCCAGTTCGGTGGCCAGACGAGCCATTGAAACAACCGGATAGCGCACGGTGGTTAACTGCGGATCGGTGTAACGGGCGATAGGAATATCGTCAAAACCGATAACGGAAACGTGATGTGGAACAATAATCCCGTTATCTTTCAATGCGGTAAGCGCCCCTGCTGCCATGCTGTCATTGTAAGAAAATACCGCACTGAGCTGCAGGTTGCGCCCCAGCAGCTCAACCATTGCCGCTTCCCCACCCTGCATATCCGGCGAGCCAACGCCAACCCAGCTTTCCGGCTGCGTGATGCCCTGCTCTGTTAAGGCACGCAGCCACCCTTCCCGACGCTGTTCGTTATCTTCAATGTTGTGGCTGGAAGCAAGGTAGCCGATACGCTGATGTCCCTGATTAAGCAGCATTCGCGTTGCCATTACCGCACCGCTTACGTTGTCGAGACCGACACAGCGATGGGCGTAGCCGGGCACGATACGGTTTATCAGCACCATGCCGGGAATATGATCGAGGAATTCGCCCAGCTCAGCATCGCCCAACGCTTTCGCATGGACGATAAGCGCATTGCAGCGCTGGCGAATCAGCACTTCGATGGCATGGCGTTCTTTTTCTTCCTGATGGTAGCTGTTGCCGATCAGCACATATTTATTGTGCTGCTGCGCCACGACATCCACCGCTTTCACCAGCGCGCCAAAGAAGGGGTCGGAGACGTCCATCACCACCACGCCAATGGTATCGCTGACCTGGGTGGCCAGCGCCTGCGCATTTGCGTTAGGTCGATATCCTGTCTGGGAGACGGCCCGCATTACGCTTTCGCGGGTTTCAGCGCTGACCAGCGCGCTATTGTTAAGCACGCGGGATACCGTCGCCACTGAAACGCCGGCGATACGGGCAACGTCACGAATGGTGATCATAATGAACACCTGGCCGTTGAAAGAGTCGGTCTCATAGCTGCACCCTGTTTTTGGCAAGGAGGCTATTTTGCGTGGAGTAGAGGCGGGTTTACGTGAAGACGATCACAGTCATGAAAACGTTTACATACAATTTGTTAACCTTTGTGATGTATATCATTATCTTGCTGAATGCCGCTGCGATACACCCGCAGCCCGGGCGGTTAACTGACGCCATAGCCATTCGAGTGGCCCCTGGCGGAAGCGGCGCAGCCAGAGCACCGAGAAAAGGATATTCACGGCCCACACCGCCGGGACAAAGGCCAGCAGCTGCAGCCGGTCAAAGGTCATAAACAGATTGAAGCGGAAGAACAGCGTGGTGCAGACCAGCGTTTGCAGCAGATAATTCGACAGCGCCATGCGCCCGACGCAGGTGATGGCCGCCACCAGACGCAGCTTTGAGAGCCACGGCCAGTAGCCAAACGCCAGCGCGGCATAGCCAATCGACTGAAACGGGGCGCTCAGTTCACGGGGAGCCTGGAGCAAAAACGCGCACCAGCGGTAGTCCCAGTTGACGTGCCACTGGGCGTAAATGCCAGGCAGATTTATCAGCATCCCTACTGCAATCAGCCATGCGCCGAGGCGGCGATAATGATGCAGGCTATACTGGCCTTTCAGCCAGCCGCTGCGCATCAGGGCGGCTCCCAGCAGCATCATCCCCGCCAGCTGCCAGCCATACTGGGCACCCAGCGCCAGCAGGTTTGACGAGAGCAGATCGACGCGGTTGCTGATAGCTTCTACACCGCCATTCACCTTCCAGAGCCGTTCATACTGAAGATTTGCCGCATCCGGAACCCAGGAACGATTGGGCGCATCGCCGGAGATAAAACCAAGCAGCAGCAAAACGCCCACGCCCGTGAGATAGAGCAGCGCACCGGTATTGAACAGCTGCCGGGTGCCTGGCGCATCGCGAATCATGCGCCAGCAAACCAGCCCGACCAGGCCGTAAGCCAGCAGGATATCGCCATCCCACAGCAGTAGAGCGTGCATGAAACCGAGCAGAACAAGCAGCGTAAGGCGTGACTGGATCCAGCGTTTGCCGCGATGTAACAACATCTGCAGGCCTGCGCCGAACAGCAAAGCGAATAAGGTGAGGAATTTGACCTGGGCAAATAAATCGAGCACCGCCCAGCTCCAGGCGTCGCTCAGGGAGACAGACCCCGACCAGGCGGGATTAATATACGCCGCCTTCGGTAAACCGAAGGCCACGATATTTAGCAGCAGGATGCCGAGAATAGCGACGCCCCGGACAAAATCCAGCGTAACGTTTCTCTCCATGTTTCCTGCCTGCTCTGCTTAAGGGTTAGCTATGACGGACGGCACGCAGGAACTCCTGGCGTGTATTCTGGCTGGATTTGAACAAGCCGCCAAGCGACGTGGTGGTAGTGGCGCTGGTCGCGTCCTGCACACCGCGAGCTTTCACACAATAATGAACCGCATCAATAGAAACCGCCACATTGTTGGTGCCGAGCAGCGTTTGTAGCGCAATCAGGATTTGCTGCGTCAGACGCTCCTGAACCTGCGGGCGCTGGGCAAAGAACTGCACGATGCGGTTAATTTTCGACAGGCCAATCACGGTGTCTTTCGGGATATACGCAACCGTTGCTTTGCCGTCGATGGTCACAAAATGGTGCTCGCAGGTGCTGGTCAGCGTGATATCGCGCACCGTCACCATCTCATCAACTTTCATTTTGTTTTCAATGACGGTGATCTTCGGGAAGTTAGCGTAATCCAGGCCGGAGAAAATCTCATCAACGTACATTTTAGCGATACGATGCGGCGTTTCCATCAGGCTATCGTCGCTCAGATCGAGGTTCAGCAACTGCATGATCTCCGCCATATGTTCGGCGATCTCGCGTTTGCGGGTTTCATTATCCAGTGCACGCAACGGCGGACGCAATGGCGTTTCCAGGCCGCGTGCAACCAAAGCCTCGTGAACCAGAGCGGCTTCTTTACTGAGTGTAGACATGCTGTTTTCTCCTGCAGGTGTGGCTGACCTCTGCCCTACGTGGGACAAAGTGTGCGCTCATTGTGCGGGAGCGCGCCCGCATAATCCAGTAGTGCAAAGGATAATTATTGAAATCGTCAGAACCTTTTCCAGACCAGGCCGCCGCCAACGATTAACGCCGCGCCGGCGATATAAAGCGCGGGCTCAAGTTGATGCGTTAAGGCGGTCGATAACGCCGACAGCGCAGGGCCAACCAGTTGCCCGACGGCATAACCCGTAGTTAACAATCCGGCCAGATAACGCGTGTGCTGCGGTGCCATTTCACGGCCATACTGCAAGGAAAGCTGCACGGCACATAAAAAACCGCCGCCTACCAGCAGCGCGCCCAGCACCAGGCCTGTCATGCCTGAAACAAGCGCCGGGGCGAAAACACCCAGTGCCTGTAGCCACAGCACCAGCGCCAGCCGCTGATTGCTGTGCAGCATCTGACGCGTGGCGATGCCGAGCACTATTCCTGTAACCGCCGCTCCGCCGAACACCGGCCAGACAAATTGCGCAAACAGGCTGTCCGGAAAGCGGGCGTTCGCCATTTGCGATAAAAAGGTGGCGGGCAGAATATAACCGAAGCCCGCAAGGCTGTAGCTCCAGACCAGCCGTTTAAGCGGCGCAGTCAGCACCAGCGGTTCCGGTGCCGTTTCCGGACGATGTAATTCGCCTTTGCGCGGAAGGTTACGGGCGATTAGCAGCACAAAAAGAAGCGCCAGCACCCCGTAAATCAGCCAGGCTTCACTCGCCTCCAGCCGAAGGCTGTGAATGCCGACCGCCAGTAAGCCGCTGATAACTATGCCGGCACCCGGGCCTGCAAATACCGCCGCGCTCAGGCCAGGCTTACCGAGATGCGCCAGGTGTTCATTACTCCAGGCCGCGATAAGCACCATCGCCCAGCCGCTCGCCCAGCCAATCAGAAAGCGAATGAGCGCATGCCAGAGCGCGGAATCAACGGTGGCCGAAAGCAGCGTAAGGATGACGGCGCCCCAGACTCCGACCAGCAAACGCAGCTCTACTCGCTGCCGGGCGCGCATTGCATCCCACGCGCCGACCAGATAACCCAGGTAGTTTATGGCGGCCACCAGTCCGGCACCCGTTAACGTGAGCTGGCCTTCGCTTATCATCAGCGGCACCTGCGGCGTGAAGGCAAAGCGGCCAATACCCATCGCCACCACCAGCACCAGAAAACCCGTTAACGCAATCCGTACCGCCACAGCAACCTCAATTGTTACAATATCGTTGTCAGCATGATGCAGCATGACTAGACTGGGGTGAAGTGAAAGTTGTTCATTGATAGTGAAGATAATTAAGGAAACGTTCTGATGGAACTCCTCGAAGAACACCGATGTTTTGAAGGCTGGCAGCAGCGCTGGCGTCATGATTCCGCGGCACTCAACTGCCCGATGACATTCAGTATCTTTCTGCCTCCGCCGCGCACCACTCCCCCACCCGTTCTGTACTGGCTGTCTGGATTGACCTGTAACGATGAGAACTTCACCACTAAGGCCTGCGCGCAGCGCGTAGCGGCGGAGCTGGGAGTGGTTCTGGTGATGCCGGATACCAGCCCGCGCGGCGAGAACGTGCCGAATGATGAAAGCTACGATTTGGGCCAGGGCGCGGGCTTCTATCTCAACGCGACCCAACAGCCGTGGGCCGGGCATTTCCGCATGTATGACTACATTTGCGACGAGCTGCCTGCCTTAATTGCCGATAATTTCAGCGTCAGCGAAAAGGCGTCGATTTTTGGGCATTCGATGGGTGGACACGGCGCGTTAAGCATCGCCCTGAAAAACCCGGGCCGCTTCTGCTCCGTTTCCGCCTTTGCGCCGATTGTGAATCCAGTGCGCGTGCCGTGGGGACAAAAAGCGTTCACCGCTTATCTGGGTACGGATGAAAGCCAGTGGCGGGAATGGGATAGCTGCTGCCTGCTGATGAACGCCGATCCGGCAAACGCCTTACCGACGCTTATCGATCAGGGCGATGCGGACCAGTTCCTGGCCGATCAGCTGCAACCTGCACAGTTTGCGGAAGCGGCAAGGCAAAAAAACTGGCCGTTAACCCTGCGCGTGCAGCCGGGCTACGACCATAGCTATTACTTTATCGCTTCCTTCGTGGAGGACCATTTGCGGTTCCATGCGGAGCATCTGGCATAAAACGCTTTATCCCCACGCCAACCTTGTAGTATGGCTCTCTCCCCTATGGGAGAGAGCCATACTAAGGTTAAGGAGAAGAATTAGAACGAGTAATCCACCGCCGCGAAGTAGCGACGGCCATCTTCGTTGTAGCTGTAATCGTCACGGTTCAGATCTTTATCACCCAGATTCAGCACGCCCGCGCGCAGCTTGACGTTTTTCGTCGCCTTCCACGCAGCGCCACTATTCCAGATGACATAACCGCCAGGCGTTGCCGCGCCCTCGGTTAACGCACGTTGCTTGCCGGTATAGTTTGCCGACACGTAGAACGACCAGTCATCCAGCGGCGCCCAGTCTACGGTACCGTTAGCCGTATGGAAGCCCATATTTTGCAGAGGCTTGTTGCCGCCGTCACTCAGATCTCGTCCGTCGTTGTAGGTGTAGTTCAGCGTCAGTTTCCACCGCTCGTTAAACGGCACTTTCACTTCGCTTTCAACGCCACGAATACGCGCTTTGTTGACGTTGTAATATTTAAAGATCGGACGGCCGTCGCTGTCGAAGCCGACAAAGTTAGGATAACCAGGCGCTTCGCTAACGCTTGCAGTGCGGTTGATGCCAATCATATCGTCGACGTTATTCTGGAACGCGGTCACGCTTCCCGTCACGCCGTCAAGAACGCCCTCATCACCCGCAAAATACAGACCCAGCTCGAAGCTTTCGCTGGTTTCCGGTTTCAGATCCGCAGCACCGACAATTTTACAGGATCCGCGGCAGGAGTTGCTGGTCCAGTCCGGGCTAAGCTGCAGCAAAGAAGGCGCTTTGAAGGCCGTTGCCCAGCCGCCTTTTAGCGTCACGGTATCCGTTGCGCTGTAGACCAGATATGCACGCGGGCTCCAGTGATCGCCGTAGGTTTCGTGGTCGTCCATGCGCACGCCGGTGGTAAGAGCCAGCGGCTCAAAGATACGCCACTCATTTTCCACAAACAGCGCGTACTGGCTGGCGGAAGTCTCGGCGCTGCTGCCGCCCGTCAGGTTAACCGGATCGCTGAGCTTATCGTGACGCCATTCGCCGCCAAACGTCAGTAACTGATTGATCTCACCAAGCGGCAGCGTCAGCTTGCCGTCAACGCTGTTATTGCGGGAGGTGATGGCATCGCTGCTTCCCGTGTTCAGGTTGTCAACTTTGTCACCATAAAAGCGCAGTTCAGTATTGCCGTAATCCCAGCGGCCATTGTGCGAAATGGAGTAGTCCTGGCGTTCCATACGGTTCTTATCGAGCGAGTCAGAATCACGATCCTGGCGGTCAAAACCATAGCCAAAGAGGATGTCCTGATTGTCGGTTGGCGTAAGGGTGAATTCCGTGCTGGCGCCTCGGGTGGTATAGCCTTCAATGCGCGGCGTTTCGCCCGTAGCACTGGTACCGGACGGCTCCTGTTTATCTTTTTCGCGCTTGCCCAGGTTGCCATAGACCTTAACGCCCAGCAGATCGTCAATAATCGGGCCGCTGGTAAAGAAATTGCCGTTCCAGGCATCTCCACGGTCGCGGTTTTCCTGAAGGGTTGAATCCAGCGAGACGGTGCCGTGCCAGGCTTTACCCACTTTACGGGTAATAATGTTCACCACGCCGCCCAGGGCATCGGAACCGTAGAGGGAAGACATCGGGCCGCGTACCACTTCAATACGCTCGATGGCGTCAACCGGGATCCAGTTGAGGTCAAAGTCGTTATGGCGGAATACGGCATTGCGGGAGTTGACGCGCTTGCCGTCAACGAGGATTAGCGTATAGCTGCTGCTCAGACCGCGAATGCTGACGCCCTGGCGGTTATCGCCTTCGTTCGTCAACTGTATGCCGGGCACTTCCTGCAGCACATCTTTCAGATTCTGAATGGGTTTCTTTTGCAGATCTTGCTGGGTGATGACGCTGATGCTGGCTGGCGCATCCTTGAGGTTTTGTTCGGTAGCCGAAGCGGTTACCACTACCGTATCTTCACGCTCTTCTGCCGCAGCGGGAAACGCCAATGTAATAACCGACGCGCACAGTCCTCCCCGGACGATGGGATTCAACCTTAACATTCCTTTTCTCTCCATGAGGTAAATACAACAAACACTTAAGATGAATGCGCTCACATTCCTTGTTGCGCCATCCGCTACTTTGGCGGGCGGCTGCGGTAATGCAAAATGTGGCGCTAACCATAAATCAAATGATAATGCTTATCAATTCAATTATGGCGTTTACGAAAAGAGGAGTGGCTAAAGCAGAAAAGCAAAGGGCGCGATAATCGCGCCCTCAGGTTTTTATTTCTTAATACTGGCCGGGAAAGTCATTTCGCTGTACTTCACAAAACGGCTGCCCCTCGTCAGCTTATAGCCGAACCAGATAATCAGGAACAGCGGGAGACCAATATAGGTTGCGGTAACGCCGCCCCAGTCGATGGTATCAGCAAGGAACGCTTCGTAATTCTGACCCAGGGTGATGATTAAACAAAGCACGAAAGCAAAGATCGGCCCTAGCGGGAAAAAGCCCGAAACGTACGGCAGATCTTTAATATCGAAGCCTTGTTTTACATAGCCACGACGGAAACGGTAATGGCTGATGGCAATACCCAGCCAGGCGATAAAGCCGGTCATACCTGAGGTATTGAGCAGCCACAGGTAAACGGTCTGGTTACCAAACATAGAGGTCAGGAAGCACAGCGCCGCAATCACGGTGGTTGCATACAGCGCGTTACGCGGCACGCCGCCTTTAGAGAGCTTCGAGAAAATACGCGGCGCTTTGCCGTCGCAGGCCAGGGTGTAGAGCATACGGGTGGACGCATACATGCCGGAGTTACCCGCGGAGAGAACCGCTGTCAGGATAACCGCGTTCATGATGGCCGCCGCAGAGAGCAGCCCCGCGTGCTGGAAGACCAGCGTGAACGGGCTGACGCCGATATCTTTCACGTCGTTGCGCAGCAGGCTTGGATCGGTATAAGGAATGATCAGGCTAATAATCAGAATCGCGAAGACATAGAACAGCAGGATACGCCAGAAAACCTGACGCACGGCACGCGGAATGTTCTTACCAGGATCTTCAGATTCGCCCGCCGCCACGCCGATAAGCTCGGTGCCCTGGAAGGAGAAACCGACGATCATCGCGACGCCTATCATGGCTGAGAACCCACCGGCAAACGGCGCATCGCCAATCGTCCAGTTGCTCCAGCCCGCAGGTTCCACCCCTTTAAAGATGCCAACGATCATCATCACGCCAACGATAATAAAGATAATGACGGTGGTGACCTTAATCAGCGAGAACCAGTATTCCGCTTCACCAAATCCTTTCACGGAGATGTAGTTGAGCAGGAACATGATGCCAAGGAACAGCGCGCTCCAGATCCAGCCTGGCGTATCCGGGAACCAGTAATTCATCACCAGCTGTGAGGCGACGAGATCAACGGCGATGGTTACCGCCCAGTTGTACCAGTAGTTCCAGCCCAGCGCGAAACCGAAGCCTTCTTCAACATATTGCTGACCGTAGGTGGCAAAAGAGCCGGAAACGGGCATATAAGCGGCGAGTTCGCCGAGGCTTGTCATCAGGAAATAGACCATCAGACCAATCAGCATGTATGACAACAGCGCGCCGCCGGGGCCCGCCTGAGAAATGGTCGCACCGGATGCGACAAAAAGCCCCGTACCGATAGAACCGCCAATGGCGATCATCGTCAGGTGACGCGCTTTCAGCTCACGACGTAAGCCAGGCGCTTGTGTGGTTTTATCTTGAGAAACCATAGAAAATTGCGGTCCTTCGAAAAAATGAGGCGCGATTGTAACAAAACCACCCCGTTCATATAGCAGAAATGCCGGGTTATAAGAGACCTTCATGATCGCCGCTGGATTATAAGTAAAGTGCTTATGACTCAGGCTCGCTCGCGATTTGCGCCAGAGGCTCCCTACTCTTTGCAGTAGCCCAGGAAGCGTTGCAGGGCATTGGAAATATGCTTCTGGCGGTGATGAATGCGGTAAAGCGTCCGCGTCAGGCGCGGCAGCGGCACCGCCACTTCGACCAGCGAGCCGCTCTCCAGCTGCTCGGCAATCACCCGGCGCGACAGGCAGCTAATCCCAAGCCCGTGGCGGACGGCATGCTTTATCGCTTCCGAGTTGCCTAATTCCATGCCCAGATGGAACTGCGACAGATGCGAAAGCAGTAGGTAGTCGACGATTTCACGCGTGCCCGATCCTTTTTCACGCAGGATCCACTGCTGGGCGGCGAGTGACTCAAGCGTAACAGGCTGCGCGAGCAGCGGCGCTGAAGGTGAGGCGAACACCACCAGCTCATCTTCCAGCCAGGGCTCGGTTACCAGTTGCGTCATATGGCTCGGGCCTTCGATAAGCCCGATATCCACGCGAAAATCGGCCACGGCGTTAATCACGTCCTGGCTGTTGCCAACGCTCATCTCCAGCGGCAAAGTAGGGAAATCATGGCGATAGCGGGCTATCATTTCAGGCAAAATGTAGTTGCCGATGGTGCTGCTGGCATAAACGCGGATAGCGCCGTTGTCTTCCCGGAAAAGCTGTTCTATTTCACCCGCCTGCTCCAGCAACCCAACCACGCGCGGATAGAGCAGTCGCCCGTGTTCATTGATTACCAGCCTCTTGCCAACACGGTCAAAAAGCTGAACGCCAAGCTGGCCTTCAAGGTCCGCAAGCGCCGCGCTCACCGCCGACTGCGACAGCGCAAGCATCTGCGAGGCCTGGGTAGTTGAACCGCTTTTTAAGACCTCGGCGAAGACTTCAAGTTGTCGCAGTGTAATGTGCATAAGTTCCCATACTCACAATGGTTAGCCTGTAGCCGCTATAACTGGAGCTGCCGCTATGTTGGCGGCAGCTCCAGGGATGAAGGCTATATTACTTATTCAGATTGATTATAAATATATAATCAATTTTATTTTTAAACCAGCCGGCCTTAACCTTTAGCCAACGCAAAGGAGAAGGCTATGACTGAACTTACTGTTTCCGCTTACCGGCACGCACTGTGGCATTTTTTGCCGGGGCTTGCGCTTTCAGGCGCTATCACCGTGTTTGCATTATGGATAGGCAATATACCTGCCGTGGCTGGCCTTGGCCTGGGCGCGCTGACGCTCGCTATCCTGTGCGGGATGGTCATCGGCAATACTTTGTACCCTAAAATCTGGCAGCAGTGCGACGGCGGCGTGCTGTTTGCGAAACAACATCTGTTAAGGCTGGGCATTATCCTTTATGGCTTCCGCCTGACGTTTTCGCAAATTGCGGATGTGGGCGTCAGCGGCATTATCATCGATATCCTGACCCTGACCAGCACCTTTACCCTCGCCTGCTGGCTTGGCCAGAAAGCGTTTGGCCTGGATAAACAAACCAGCTGGCTGATTGGCGCAGGCAGCAGCATCTGCGGCGCGGCGGCCATTCTGGCGACCGAGCCGGTGGTTAAAGCAGAAGCCAGCAAAGTTACCGTGGCGGTGGCTACCGTGGTTATCTTTGGTACGCTTGCGATCTTCATCTATCCGATGATTTACCCTTTTGTGGCCCACTGGTTCACGCCTGAAACCTTTGGGATCTACACGGGTTCAACCATGCACGAAGTAGCGCAGGTTGTGGCTGCCGGACATGCCATCAGCCCGGAAATAGAAAACGCTGCGGTGATTGCCAAGATGCTGCGCGTGATGATGCTGGCGCCGTTTCTTCTCTTGCTGGCAGCAAGAGTCAAACAGCTTGCTCCGGCAGGTGCCGACCAGGCGAGCAAAATCACCATCCCATGGTTTGCGGTGCTGTTTATCCTGGTGGCGATGTTTAACTCGTTCCACCTGCTGCCTAACTGGCTGGTGAATATGCTGGTGACGCTGGATACTTTCCTGCTGGCAATGGCGATGGCGGCGCTGGGCTTGACCACCCATATCAGCGCGCTGAGAAAAGCAGGCGTGCGCCCGCTGCTGATGGCGCTGGTGCTGTTTGTCTGGCTGATAGTGGGCGGGGCTGCCATTAACCTGGGTATTCACCACCTGATCGCATAATTTGGAACGGAAATCTCCTCGCTAACCCGCTATCATTGTCCGTTTCCCGGTAGCGGGTTTTGACAGGAGACAAAGATGAAGTTTATTGGAGCGCACGTTAGCGCCTCGGGCGGGTTAGAAAACGCCGTCATTCGCGCCCACGAACTGGAAGCCACCGCGTTTGCCCTGTTTACGAAAAACCAGCGTCAATGGCGGGCCGCCCCGCTCACCGATGAAGTTATCAGCAATTTCAAACGCGCCTGCGAAAAGTACAACTACGGGCCGGGCCAGATCCTGCCCCACGACAGCTTTCTGATTAACCTCGGGCATCCGGCTGAAGAGCCGCTGGAAAAATCACGCCAGGCCTTTATCGATGAGCTGCAACGCTGCGAGCAGCTTGGCCTGACGCTGCTGAACTTCCATCCCGGCAGCCACCTGAAGCAAATTTCAGAGGAGGAATGCCTGGCGAAGATCGCGCAGTCCATTAATATTGCGCTGGATAAAACCCAGGGCGTGACGGCGGTGATTGAGAATACTGCCGGTCAGGGCAGCAATCTGGGCTTCCGTTTTGAGCATCTGGCGGCGATTATCGACGGCGTTGAAGACAAATCCCGCGTCGGCGTCTGCATCGACACCTGTCACGCGTTTGCCGCAGGCTATGATTTACGTACCGTTGAAGAGTGCGAAAAAACTTTCGCCGAATTCGAAAGGATTGTCGGCTTCAAATATCTGCGCGGTATGCATCTCAACGATGCAAAAAGTATGTTCGCCAGCCGCGTAGACCGTCATCACAGCCTCGGCGAAGGCAATATCGGGCATACGCCGTTTAGCTGGATCATGCGCGACAGCCGTTTTGATGGTATTCCCTTAATTCTGGAAACCATCAATCCGGATATCTGGGCGGAAGAAATAGCCTGGCTGAAAGCCCAGCAGAGCCAGCAAGCTGTGGCGTAATGTATGACGGCGGATAGCGCTATTGCTTATCCGCCCAACCCTCTGCTTACGCCTGTTTTACGAAGCGCTCGCTTAATTGTTGCTCCAGCCATTCCAGTGAACGAAAACCTGCCGCCGCCACGCAAGAAGGGGCGGCTGCCTGATATTCATCGTTGAAGATTTCAAGCGACCACGGCCCGCGGTAGCCTTTCTCCACCAACGCGCTGGCAAACCCGAGCACCGGCAGATCGCCCTTTCCAGGGAAACAACGGAAATGCCTGCTCCACTCCTGCACCTCGAGGTTTTTGCGCGGCGCATCTGCCAGCTGCACAAAAAAGATTTTCTCCAGCGGTATCCCGGAGAGCTGCAGCTCATCGCCCAGCGACAGCACGTGGAAACTGTCCAGCACCAGACCTAAAGCCGGACTATCAACGGCTTTAACACGCTCCCAGGCTACCGAATAACGATGAATGTGCCTGCCCCACGCCAGCGCTTCAAAAGCTACTTTTATGCCGTGCTGCTGCGCGAGATCGGCCATTTTCGCCAGATCGTTAATCTGCCTGTCCGGGTCTGCAACGCCGAGCTTATCGACATTGCTGCACAGCAGGAGCTGTTCACAGCCAAGCTGGTGCATGGTGTCAAACGTTCTGCGAGCGCGCTCAAGCTTTGCCGCGATAGTTTCTGCTGGCATCCCTTCAAAGTTACGAAACGGCTGATACAGCAGGATTTGCAGATCGAGACTGGCAGCAAGACGCGCGATATCACGGGTATGACCTTCATATGTCTCCAGGTCAGGCTCAAAGATTTCCACGCCCCGAAAACCCGCATCGGCTATGGCATGAAGTTTTTCAGGTAAGGTACCGGCAACAGAAACTGTGGCTATTGAACGCTGCATATTTTCCTCGACAGCAGTCTGACAATACCCTAAGTCTTGAACCACATGGTTCATCTGGCAATCTTCGGGTGGCAATTGAGGATGTAACCGGGGCTTTCCGGCACTGGAAAGTAAAACGCCCCCGGCATCTGCCGGAGGCGTTGAGGCAACATATATCCCTGGGCGGTGATTAAGCGACTTTTGCCGCCAGCTCCGCTTCCGGGCGCTTCAGGAAGGCATAAGCCAGGCCTGTCAGCAGCGTACCCGCCACAATCGCAATCAGATAACCCAGCACCGGCGTGATTGCACCAGGGATCAGCAGTACGAACAAACCACCGTGCGGTGCCATCAGTTTTGCACCAATCGCCATGGAGATGGCACCCGTCACCGCGCCGCCAACGATACAGCAAGGCAGAACGCGCATCGGATCGCGAGCCGCGAACGGAATCGCCCCTTCGGTAATGAAGCACAGGCCGAGCACCAGCGCCGCCTTGCCGCCTTCCTGCTGCGCGTTGTCAAATTTACGACGTGCAATAAGCGTGGCCAGGCCCAGCCCCAGCGGTGGAACCATCCCTGCCGCCATGATTGCCGCCATCGGTGCGTAAGTCTGGGTGCTGAGCAGGCCGACGCCAAAAGCGTATGCCGCTTTGTTCAACGGGCCGCCCATATCGGTACACATCATGCCGCCGAGGATGGCGCCAAGCAGTACCGCGTTCGCGGTGCCCATGGTTTGCAGCCAGTGGGTCAGGCCTTCAAGGATTTTCGCAACCGGCGTACCGATCAGGTAGATCATCGCAAGGCCAACGATCAGGCTGGAAAGCAGCGGAATGATCAAAATCGGTTTCAGCGCTTCCATGCTGTTCGGAAGTTTAAGCTTAGTGCTGATGGCTTTCGCCACGTAGCCCGCGAGGAAACCGGCAATAATACCGCCGATAAAGCCAGAACCGGTGCTCACGGCCAGCATACCGCCAATAAGCCCCGGCGTCAGACCCGGACGGTCAGCAATAGAGAAGGCGATATAACCCGCCAGAACCGGCACCATCAGCGCAAAGGCAGAACCACCGCCAATTTGCATCAGCGCCGCCGCAAGCGTACCCGGCTCTTTAAACGCTTCGATACCAAATGCGAAGGAAAGCGCGATGCATAAACCGCCCGCCACCACCATCGGCAGCATGTAAGAGACGCCGGTCAACAGATGACGATAAGCGCCAGCGCCCTCTTTTTTGCCCTCTTTCGCGGCCGCGGCGCTTTGCCCTGTCGCTTCATAAGGCCTGGCTTCGACAACCGCTTTATCCAGCTCCTGCGCGGTTTTCTTCAGCGCAAGGCCGGTTGAAGTGCGGTACATCGGCTTACCGGCAAACTTCGCCAGATCCACTTCGATATCCGCCGCGACAATCACCAGATCCGCTTCGGCAACCTCTTCCGGCGTGATGGCGTTGCCCGCACCTACGGAACCACGCGTTTCAACCTTCACCCACCAGCCGCGTCTTTTCGCTTCGGTTTCAATGGCTTCAGCAGCCATAAAGGTATGTGCTACGCCGGTCGGACAAGCGGTGACCGCAACAATACGTTTCGGACCTTTTGTCGCAGCAACGGGTTCCGCTGCGCCAGCAGGTGCGGTGTAGGGTTTAGCTTTTCCTTTCGCTTCACTTAAGAAAAGCTCCGGATGCAGCACCGCGCGGTCAATATTACCCAGAAAAACATTTTTGCCGTTCAGCGCGTTATCCGCCGGGATGGCGGTGCCCACAACGATTGCCAGCTCGGCTTCGTTTGGGTTATCGATAACTGTCAGATGCGCTTTGTGCGCCGCAGAGCCTAACAGGGTTTTCGCGAGATAGGCGCGTGCCTGTCCAAGCGCAGGGTCGATAATCAGCAGCGTTTTCATTGTTCCTCTCCTGAATCAGTTAAACGGTTTCAGGTCGACACGGGCCATCATGGCGGCCAGCTGCGTGCGATCTGTAATGCCAACGTTGCTCTGGCTCACCGCCAGGGCAGCAACAGCCGTTGCAAGGCGCAGGGTGTGCTCGCTGGATTCACGCATCAGCAGGCCGTAAATTAAGCCGCCCACCATGGAATCACCGGCGCCGACGGTGCTGACAACTTCACACTTAGGCGGTTTAGCAATCCATTCACCCGAAGCGTTCACCCACAGCGCGCCTTCAGCACCCAATGAGATAACCACGTGAGCGATGCCCTGCTCGCGCAATGCGTGCGCGGCTTCAATGACATCTTTCATTTCCGGCAGCTTGCGACCGGCCCAGATTTCCAGCTCGCGACGGTTAGGTTTCACCAGCCACGGCGCGGCTTTCAGACCCGCCACCAGCGCCTCGCGGCTGCTGTCGAAGATAATGCACGGACACTGGCTGCGCAGACGCGTCATCCAGTCGGTGAAAGCTTCCGGCGTCACGCCCGCGGGCAGGCTGCCGCTGACGCAGACCATGTCGAACTGGCCGAGCCAGCTCAGGGAGTCGGCAACAAAACGCTCCCAGTCCGCCGGGGTCACTTCAAAGCCGGAGAAGTTAAAGTCGCTAACTTCGCCGTCTTTCTCAGTCAGCTTGACGTTGATACGGGTACGGCCCTGAACGACCTGGAAGCGGTTAGCAATACCCAGCTCGCTGAACAGTTGCTGAAAGCCGTCCTGATTATCTTTGCCGAGGAAGCCGCCAACGGTTACGTCAATACCAAGATCTTTAAGCACCTTAGCAACGTTGATGCCTTTCCCGGCTGCATGCAGGCCGGTGGTGCGAACCAGGTTTACTTCACCACGCTCAATTTCCGGGGTGTAGCCTACCAGGTCATAGGCCGGATTGAGGGTGATGGTTGCGACACGTCTGCTCATGCTGCCCCCTCGCCAAGACCGGCGGCGATGGCTTCGCCAATGGCTGCCAGCGCCTGTTGCGCATCTTCACCCTGGGCGGTAAAACGCAGGCGATGCCCTTTTTTCACGCCGAGCGCAACCACTTTCATCAGGCTGCGCCCGTTGGCTGGCTTGCCGGAGCCGTCGAGGTTTGTCACGGTTATCTCACTGGTAAATTGTTTGATGGTATTCACCAGAACGGTGCCCGGCCGCGCGTGCAGGCCATGTTCGTTACGGATGGTGAATTCTTCTGTCAGCCGATCTTCAGCCGCAGCCTCATCGCTGGTCAGCAGCGTCAGCAACGCTGGCGCATCGGCGTTCAGCAGACGTTCAGCCCGGTTGTTAATCAGCATGTCGCTCAGGCGGTTAAGCACCAGCAGCGGCTGATCGTCAGCCACGGCGACGGTTATCAGCAGGGAAACCGGCTCGCCCTCTGCTTCAAAAGCGGAGGCCGGACGACTGATCGCTACCGCGCTTGCAAGGTTGCCTTCGGTGCTGTCGTTCAGCCAGATGCCCTGACCGAGATACAGCGGCTTGCTGGACACGACCTGGCTTACGAAAGCGGCGTCGGCAGCACCGGCCTGCTTGATGCGGCCTGCGTTGAGCGCCTGCAGGGTCATCAGGTCGCTTGCGCTGACATCCAGCGCCAGAAGAGAGTTATCAAACAGCAGCGCTGAGCTTTGCTTTTCGCCCATCAGCAGCGCGCGCAGCTCTTCTGCGGTGGTCGCGGTTTTTAACTGTTCCGCCACCGCGTCGTCGCTCAGCACGTGAGTCAACTGGCGCAGCAGGCCAAGATGTTCGTCAGAGCTGGCCGCAATGCCGATGGCCACATAGGCTTTCTGGCCTTCGGCCCATTCAATCCCTTGTGGGAACTGATACACCTGAACGCCGGTTTTTAACACCAGATCGCGGGTATCGGTTGTGCCATGTGGAATAGCAATACCGTTACCAAGATAAGTCGCGGTTTGTCCTTCACGGGCGAGCATGCCATCTACATAGCCTTCGCTTACATTACCCGCCTTTGTCAGCGCAGCGGCAACCTGACGAATGGCCTCTTCTTTATTTCCGGCGCTTTGGCCCGGATGGATATCCTGCACAGATAACTGAAACATGGTTCCCTCTCCTGCTGAATTGAAACGATTCAGCTTGTATGAGAAAAAAAGCGCCACCCCGAGCTGGATTTACCTGAAGACGACGCTGAAACGTTTCAAGAAGTGTGTATTTTCCCCGGCATCCAGGCAAGCATTGTTGTGCTTTTGTTGCCAGAATTTTGAGGTTACGCACATTTCCCGCTTAATCGAAACGGTAAAGCTGAAGCAGTTAAGGCAGAAAGCCGGACAATGAGAATTAAAATCAGAACGCCGTTTTGACTTTTTGTGTCGCTTTTGATTTGAACAACTGTTTATTTTGTGACGAGGCGCGTAAACTCCGCGCGTTCCCCGTTAACCGATTCTGACCCCATGCAAAACACACCCGTTGCCGCAGCCCGTAAGCCTCTCGATCTGACCTCTTCCGCCTTCTTGATTGTAGCTTTTTTAACCGGTATTGCTGGTGCCTTACAAACGCCGACGCTAAGCCTGTTTTTAACCGAGGAAGTGCACGCTCGTCCGGCGATGGTTGGCTTCTTTTTTACCGGCAGCGCGGTCATCGGGATTCTGGTCAGCCAGTTTCTGGCCGGACGCTCGGATCGTAAAGGCGATCGTAAATCGCTGATTTTCGTCTGCTGCCTGCTCGGTGCGCTGGCCTGCGTGCTGTTTGCATGGAACCGTAACTACTTTGTCTTACTTTTTGTTGGCGTATTCCTGAGCAGCTTCGGCTCCACCGCCAACCCGCAAATGTTCGCCCTTGCCCGAGAACATGCCGACCGCACCGGGCGCGAAGCCGTGATGTTCAGCTCAATTTTGCGTGCCCAGGTTTCGCTTGCCTGGGTTATCGGCCCGCCAGTCGCCTATGCGCTGGCGCTGGGATTTGGCTTTACCACGATGTATCTCAGCGCGGCCTTCGCATTTGTGGTTTGCAGCCTGATGGTATGGCTGTTGCTGCCTTCAATGCGCAAAGAGCCGGTGGTCGCCACCGGCAAGCTTGAGGCGCCCCGCCGCAACCGTCGTGATGCGCTACTGCTGTTTGTCGCCTGCACCATGATGTGGGGCTGTAACAGCCTGTACATTATCAATATGCCGCTCTACATCATTAGTGAACTGCATCTGCCGGAGAAGCTTGCGGGGGTGATGATGGGGACGGCAGCCGGGCTGGAAATTCCCACCATGCTGATTGCAGGCTATTACGCCAGGCGTTTTGGTAAGCGCTTCCTGATGCGTATCGCCGCCGTTGCGGGCCTGCTTTTTTATCTCGGTATGCTGACGCTGCACAATGAAATTATGCTGCTTGCTTTACAGTTGCTGAACGCGATTTTTATCGGGATCCTGGCAGGGATCGGCATGCTTTATTTCCAGGATTTGATGCCGGGCCAGGCGGGAGCCGCGACCACGCTTTATACCAATACCACGCGCGTGGGCTGGATTATCGCCGGCTCGCTGGCAGGGGTGGTTGCCGAGATCTGGAACTATCACACCGTCTTCTTTATCGCGCTGGGCATGATAGCCGTTACCGCCTGGTGCATGGCGCGCATTAAAGATGTTTAAGGCGCGGTAGCCGCTTCAAGATAGATAAGATAATCCATAGCCTGCTGGCGCGTGGCGCCACACATCTCACGCGAGGGCTGTAAGCCTGCGCAAACCTTCGGACGCAGCGGCGAGCGAAACAGCTTACAGAGGTTTCGTTCATCAAGCTGAACGCAGGGGGTATTTGCCGGCTTGCCGTCGGGCATGCCCGGGATCGGACTTGAGACAGAAGGCGCGGTACAGCAGGCTCCGCAATCAGGACGACAGTCCATCAGCGATTCTCCGGTGGGCTGGCAAGTACGCGGACTGTAACAGTAGCGCCCGGGCTTTGCTACGTTCATTTATACTTTGTCTTGCAGGTGATGAAATCCGCTTGCCTGAAATGCACCTCGCGAGTAATTTGTCGCAATATTTTCGCCCCTCAATTTTTACAGGAAACATCGATGGCAAGAGCTAACGAAGTCAAAAAAGGCATGGTACTGAACTACAACGGCAAGCTGCTGATTGTGAAAGATATCGATATTCAGTCCCCCAGCGCGCGCGGCGCGGCAACCCTTTATAAGATGCGTTTTTCCGATGTGCGCACCGGGCAGAAGGTTGAAGAGCGTTTTAAAGGTGACGATATCGTCGATACCATTACCCTGACCCGTCGTTTCGTTGATTTCTCTTATATCGATGGCAACGAATACGTCTTTATGGATAAAGAAGATTACACCCCATATATCTTCACCAAAGACCAGATTGAAGAAGAATTACAGTTTATTCCTGAAGGCGGCATGCCGGATATGCAGGTTTTGACCTGGGACGGCCAGCTGCTGGCGCTGGAGCTGCCGCAAACGGTGGATCTGGAAATCGTTGAAACGGCTCCGGGCATTAAAGGCGCTTCCGCAAGCTCCCGCACCAAACCTGCCACCATGTCCACCGGTCTGGTGATTCAGGTGCCGGAATATATGGTAACCGGCGAGAAGATCCGCATTCATATCGCTGAGAAGCGTTCTATGGGCCGCGCTGACTAAGAAAACAAAAACGCGCCAAAAGGCGCGTTTTTTACCTCTGCGGTAACGCTATTTCAGCAAATCCGGGAACAGCGTTTGCTTAAGCGCAAGCTCCACGCCTCGAACTTCCGCAAGTCCCTTCAGACGGCCAATCGCCGAGTAGCCAGGGTTGGTTTTTTTATGCAGATCATCAAGCATCTGATGGCCGTGATCCGGGCGCATTGGGATCGGACGTAAATCACCGCTCGCCTTACGACGCTGCTCTTCAGTCAGAATCGCTTTCACCACCGCAACCATATTCACATCGCCCTGAAGGTGTGCGCCTTCGTGGAAGGATTTCGGATTGTCTTCGCGGCAGGTGGCGCGCAGGTGGGTAAAGTGAATGCGATCGCCGAAGGTTTCAATCATTCGCACCAGATCATTGTCCGCACGCACGCCGTATGAGCCGGTACACATAGTAAAACCGTTATTGATGCTGTCGACCGTTTCTTTCAGCCACTGCATGTCTTCAATAGTCGAAACAATGCGCGGCAGGCCGAGGATAGGACGCGGTGGATCGTCCGGATGAACAGCCAGGCGCACGCCGACTTCTTCAGCCACGGCAACAATAGCGCGCAGGAAGTAAGCCATATTTTCACGCAGCTGCTCTTTATTAATGCCGTCATATTCCGCCAGGCGAGCGCGGAACTGATCCAGGGTGTAGCCCTCTTCCGCACCCGGCAGGCCCGCAATAATATTGCGCGTCAGCTTCTCTTTTTCGGCAGCGGACGTTTTATGGAAGTAGTCCAGCGCCTGACGCTGCTCTTCTTCGCTGTAATCTGCTTCTGCACCGGGGCGTTTCAGGATATGCAGCTCAAAAGCGGCAAAAGCGATCTGGTCAAAACGCAGCGCTCTGGAGCCGTCCGGCAGTTCATATTCCAGATCGGTACGCGTCCAGTCGAGGATTGGCATAAAGTTGTAGCAGACGGTGTCAATGCCGCATTCCGCGAGGTTGCGAATGCTCTGCTGGTAGTTAGCGATATGCCTGTCGTAATCACCCGTGTGGGTTTTGATCTCTTCATGCACCGGAATGCTTTCTACAACTGACCAGCTCAGCCCTTTGGCGGCAAGTTCAGCCTGACGCTGCTTAATTTCAGCCACCGGCCAGACTTCTCCGTTCGGAATGTGATGCAGGGCGGTCACAACACCGGTTGCGCCAGCCTGACGCACATCATCCAGTGATACCGGGTCTTTCGGGCCATACCAGCGCCAGGTTTGTTCCATTACCAGATCCTCAATTAATAAGTTGTCATACCAATTTTAAAATATTGTGCTGGCGACTACCATACCGCAAACCCTCCGGCGGTCAATTTTATCCCTGAAATTGGTTGATCCGGCTCACATTAAAGGGATAAAGCCAGCACACCAATTCTATTTTCTGTCATATAACTTTACACTGCAGTTGTTACTAATACGTTAATCAGGATTTGCATTTTATGAAGACAATTGCCTCAGCCAGCCTGCCGGAGAGTATCCAGCAGCCCCGTTACGACCGTAGCGCGTTAAAGACACGCATTGTGCATTTTGGTTTTGGCGCGTTTCACCGTGCGCACCAGGCGCTGCTGACCGACCGGGTGCTTAACGCGCTGGGAGGCGACTGGGGGATCTGTGAGATTAGCCTGTTTAGCGGCGATAAGTTAATGAGCGCCCTGCGTGCTCAGGATCATCTGTATACCGTGCTGGAAAAAGGCCGCGACGGCAACCAGGCTATTATCGTTGGTGCCGTTAATGAGTGTCTGAATGCAAAACTCGACGGGATGGAAGCCATCATCGAGAAGTTTTGCGAGCCGCAGGTGGCCATTGTTTCGCTTACCGTGACTGAAAAGGGCTATTGCATCGATCCGGCAACAGGCAAGCTGGATACCGCGAACGCTCGCATTATTCACGATCTGCAAAACCCGGCTGAACCGCATTCCGCGCCGGGTATTTTGGTTGAGGCCTTAAATCGCCGTCGCGAGCGCGGCCTGCTTCCTTTTACCGTGCTTTCCTGCGACAACATTCCTGATAACGGCCACGTTGTGCGCAATGCGATTATCGGCATGGCGGAAAAACGCAGCCAGGAACTCGCCGACTGGGTACGTGAACAAGTCACGTTCCCGAGCACTATGGTCGATCGCATTGTACCCTCTGCCACGCCGGAATCCCTGCAGGAAATTACCGATACGTTAGGCGTTGAAGATCCCTGCGCAATTTCTGGCGAGCCTTTTATCCAGTGGGTTATTGAAGATAATTTCGTGGCGGGCCGTCCGCAGTGGGAAGTCGCCGGCGTTGAAATGGTGGATGATGTGATGCCGTGGGAGCAAATGAAGCTGCGCATGCTCAACGGCAGCCACTCTTTTCTTGCCTGGCTTGGCTATCTGGCGGGCTATCAGCATATTAACGATTGCATGGCGGATGAGAATTTCTCCCGTGCGGCCCATCAGTTAATGATGCGGGAACAGGCCCCAACCCTGCGCGTGACGGGCGTCGATCTGCGCCAGTACGCGCACAATCTTTTAGAGCGTTTCAGCAATCCTGCGTTACAGCACCGTACCTGGCAAATCGCTATGGATGGCAGCCAGAAACTGCCGCAGCGTATGCTGGAGAGCGTTCGCTGGCATCTGCAGCAGGAAGATGAGTGGCCTTGTCTGGCGCTGGGTATCGCGGGGTGGATGCGCTATGTCAGCGGTGTTGACGATGCGGGAAACGCTATCGATGTGCGCGATCCGCTGGCGCAAAAAATCAGAGATCTGGTGGAGAAGAGTTCGGACGAGGAGCGCGTATCAGCCCTGCTTAGCCTCACTGAAATCTTTGGAAGCGATCTGCCGGGCAACGAAACGTTTGTGCGGCGTGTCAGCGCCGCCTGGGACGAATTGCGCAATAAAGGCGCAAAACAGGCCGTGGCGAACCTGCTGTAATTAACAATCCATGCCCTTTACACGGCCCTGTTTTATGACAGGCCGTGTTTACTCTTCATTTTTTCGCAAATGTTGTTCAGGATACTGGCTAACCTTAACGCCAATTCGGAGCGACTGTGACTAAAACCAACCTGATTACCGGTTTTCTCGGCAGCGGAAAAACCACCACTATTCTTCATTTACTGGCCAACAAACCCAGCGATGAAAAGTGGGCTGTGCTGGTCAATGAGTTTGGTGAAGTCGGCATTGACGGCGCTCTGCTGGCCGACAGCGGCGCACTGCTCAAAGAAATCCCCGGCGGCTGCATGTGTTGTGTCAACGGGCTGCCGATGCAGGTTGGTTTAAATACCCTGCTACGCCTGGGAAAGCCTGACCGCCTGCTCATCGAACCCACGGGCTTAGGGCACCCAAAACAAATCCTCGATATGCTTACCGCGGAAGTTTACCAGCCGTGGATCGATCTGAAAGCCACGCTTTGCCTGCTGGATGCTCGCCAGTTGCTGGATGAGCGCGCCGTTAATAATGATAATTTCCGCGATCAGCTTGCCGCCGCCGATATCATCGTCGCTAATAAAAATGACCGTGCCACCGATGACAGCCGTCAGGCGCTTGCTAACTGGCAGCAACAGCACGCTGGCGGACGAGAAATTGTGCTGGCGGAGAAGGGACAAATTGATACCGCGCTGCTGGACCAGCCGCGTCAAAATCTTCGCGAGCTACCGCGTAGCGCCGAACATAGCCACAGCCATGCAGCAAGTCGCGGGCTGGCGGCGCTAAATTTGCCGCAACACCAGCGCTGGCGGCGCAGCATTAACAGCGGACAGGGTTACGTTGCCTGCGGCTGGATCTTTGATGCGGATACTATTTTTGACACGGTTGGCATTCTGGAATGGGCACGTCTTGCGCCGGTTGGCAGGGTAAAAGGCGTCTTACGCATTGCTGAAGGGCTGGTGCGCATTAATCGGCAGGGTGACGACCTGCATATCGAGACGCAAAGCGTCGCGCCGCCGGACAGTCGTATCGAATTGATAAATAGCGAAGATACGGACTGGAACAGCTTGCAAAGCGCTCTGTTGAAGCTACGTTTAAGTTTGTAAGTCTACCCTCCCCCGACTTGTCAGAAGATAACGAAAGCCTGGATGATGAAAATTCGCTTAATACCGATCCTGCTACTGAACGCGCTGGCTCTGGCGCTGTTCTTTAGCTGGTATCTACCTGAAAACCATGGATTCTGGTTCACGCTCGACGCCAGCATTTTTCATTTCTTTAATGAAGAGCTGGTAAAAAGCTACGCTTTCCTGGTGCTGGTAGCCATCACTAATAACCGCATATTCGACGGCATTTCTTTGCTGGCTATGGGGTCGCTGTTCTTCTGGTTCTGGTGGCACGACACGCCTGCCGGACGCCGACGCCTGGTTATCATGGGCGTTGTCATGCTGCTAAGCGCCGTGGTGATTAATCAATTGGGTCATTTGATTCCGGTTTCCCATGTCAGCCCAACGCTCTATTTCACCGATATTCACCGCGTCAGCGAGCTGCTGCATTTCCCTACCAAAGATGCCTCGAAAGATAGTTTCCCAGGCGATCACGGTTTAATGCTGCTCATTTTCACCGGCTTTGTGCTGCGTTATTTTGGTCAAAAAGCATTCTTTATCGCGCTGCTTATTTTCCTGATATTTGCCTTTCCACGCATAATGATTGGCGCGCATTGGTTTACCGATGTATTTGTTGGATCGTTATCCATCGCGCTGCTGGGATTACCCTGGGTGCTATTAACCCCACTCAGCGATGGGTTAATTAACGCGCTTAATCGCACGCTCCCCGGTAAAAATAAAACAAGTTCATAACATAAAATAAACATTACTTAACGCAAATTTCAGGGATCCGTAATGGATCCCTGTTGCTTTTGTCAGAAAATGCCGCACTGCTTATTAATTGTCCTGGCTGATTTTCCAGATATTTGAAGGGGCTGCACAGATTAGCAGCACTTTTGGATAAAATTTACGCAAATTTATTTTTGTCCTTTTAACATCACAATTTCTTATAAAAAAGCTGAGAAAACCCCTCGCCATGCCTGTGGTGATAGGGTACTCTCAAATGCGTTTTGTGCGGTTAATCTGATTCATTCCCGATGTGAATAAAATTGTGCGTCAAGCCACACTTCTGTTCAGAGGTAATTGTTTCACAGCGCTCAGATAATTAGTCTCGTCACGTTGGTATTTTGTATAACGATTCGCATCGTTAAGGACATCAAGGGAAAAGAAATAAAATGGTCAAATCTCAGCCTATTTTGAGATATATCTTGCGGGCGATTCCCGCAGTTGCTGTGGCAGTGATGCTTTCAGCATGTAGCTCGACAAACACCGCAAATATGCATTCTGAGACGCATGCAGTCGGCAATAAAGACAGTTTTTTACTGCAAGCCTCTCAGGATGAATTCGAAGAGATGGTCCGTAATGTTGATGTGAAATCACGTCTCATGGATCAATATGCTAGCTGGAAAGGCGTGCGTTACCGCCTTGGCGGTAGCAACAAAAAAGGCATCGATTGTTCTGCTTTCGTGCAGCAAACTTTCCGTGACCAGTTCGGTTTAGAGCTGCCTCGTTCAACTTATGAACAGCAGGAAATGGGTAAATCCGTTTCACGCAGTAAACTGCGCACCGGAGATTTAGTTCTGTTCCGCGCGGGTTCTACGGGTCGTCACGTCGGCATTTATATTGGCAATAACCAGTTCGTACACGCCTCCACCAGCAGTGGCGTCATGATTTCCAATATAAACGAACCCTACTGGAATAAGCGCTACAATGAAGCGCGCCGCGTATTAAGCCGTAGCTGATTCTCTTTAACTGGCAGTTAATTCCCTTGGCTGCCAGCCAGACGAGATAAAGAAGACGCTGCCACCGCAGCGTCTTAACTCTTTCAAAATCAGCGCATCACGCTCCTACACGCTTTGCTGGCAGCTATAATTTCTGTATGAAACTATATGACGCCACTATGCATCTTGCGCTATAGTCGAAAAAACCTCAGCAATCATGCGTCTCTTGCGTCAGCAGGAACAATTTTTTCATGTCTTCAAAGAATATTTTTGCGCGCTATTTTTCCACCCCCAGACAGATTGCTTATTTCAGCATTGTGTTTGGCCTGGCGATCGCTTTGCTGTTTAGCGGTTTAACCAGCCTGGGGCTGCATAACAAGCGCGAAGCGGATTACGATGTGCTGACGACAGAAACCCGCCACTATTTGAGTTCCTTCTTTTATGAGCTAAATGCCGCCGTAGACAGCATTCAACCATTAACCATTGCCGACTGCCGCCTCGTCAGCGGAGAGCTCACCTCCAGAGCGGCGTTTACCGTTAACGTTCGCGCACTAGTCTTAGTTCGCCATGGCGTTGCCTATTGCTCATCCGCTACCGGACCGCTGAATATGGCGATGAACAGTTTAATTCCCGGCATCGATTTAAATAAAAATAACGATCTGTTTATTATGTCCGGCACGCCAATGATGCCCGGCAAGCCAACGCTAGCGGCCTGGTTTAAAAATCAGGAAGTGGGCGAGCGAGGAGTCTTTGTCACGCTGAACGCGAATTTAATGCCCTACTTGCTTTTTACCGCTCGTCAAAGCGACGTACTGTCCATGGCGATTGTGGTTGGGGAGAGGGCGTTAACGACGCTTTCCCCGGAAGTCGTTAACACAGATTCCTTACCTCCCCGCCCTACCCGCATCGCCGCTATTAATGATTACCCCATAAAAATTTACCTCTACGGCGCGCTGTGGCCTCTGGAAGATATTCAGCTTTCGGTGCTGGCGGGCCTAATCTTCGGCTTGTTCAGCGGCGTCTTGTGCAGCTATTTTCTCTTCGTTCGTATGCGTTCGGGCAAAGAGATCCTCACCGGTATCAAGCGTGGGCAGTTTTATGTTGTGTATCAACCAGTCGTTGACGCGCAAAAATTAGAGATGCAGGGAATTGAAGCATTATTGCGCTGGGAACATCCAGCCGCAGGTATTATTCCACCCGATGCGTTTATCGCCTTTGCCGAAGCGCAGCAGCTTATCGTGCCGTTAACCCGACACCTGTTTGCCCTGGTCGCCCGGGATGCTCAGCAACTACAGCATGTGCTGCCCGCAGGCGCGAAGCTTGGCATCAACCTGGCACCAAGCCATCTGCACGCCCCGACGTTTAAAGAAGATATTATGGCGTTTGCCGCCTCCTTGCCTGCGCATCATTTCAAGGTTGTATTTGAAATTACCGAACGGGATATGCTTAAAGAGAAGGAGGCCATGAACCTGTTTCTCTGGCTACACCAGCAGGGATTCGAAATCGCGATAGACGATTTCGGCACCGGGCACAGCGCTCTGATTTACCTGCAGCGCTTCACGCTGGACTACCTGAAGATTGATCGGGGCTTCGTGAACTCCATCGGCATGGAAACGGTTACCACGCCGGTGCTCGACGCGGTTCTGACGTTAGCTAAGCGTCTGGATATGACGACCGTGGCGGAAGGCGTTGAAACACGGGAGCAGGCTAAATGGCTGATTGAGCGGGGAGTGAATTACTTACAAGGTTACTATTTCAGCCGTCCGCTGACGCTGACGCAGCTCTTAAGCTGGAGTCAGTCGCAGGAAGGCTATAATTTTTTGAAAGAGATCCATTAATTTCACAATCATCGCCGCCTGACTTATGATTTACCATCATGGTGTTATAAAGCGATGGGATGTTGGCCTGTTTATCGTTTCGGGAATGAAACGATCGCGGTTGTCCCCTTCAACAAGGACTGAGCGAATTGATGCTTGCGCGCGCGGTTATTCTACTTTGCCTTAGCCTGTTTGCCATCGGGAGTCAGGCGGAAAACATCAAAGAAAGCTACTCCTTTGCCGTATTAGGAGAGCCTAAATACGCCATCAATTTCACCCAGTTTGATTACGTGAATGCTGCGGCCCCAAAGGGCGGTAATATCACGCTCTCCGCGATTGGCACCTTTGATAACTTCAACCGTTACGCGCTGCGCGGCAATCCTGGCGTGCGCACGGAAACGCTTTACGATCCGCTGTTTACCACCTCAGATGACGAACCGGGAAGCTACTACCCGCTCGTGGGGGAAATGGCGCGCTACCCGGAAAATTTCGCCTGGGCTGAAATCGAAATGAATCCCCGCGCGCGTTTTCACGACGGCTCGCGTATTACCGCCGAAGATGTCGCTTTCACCTTCAACAAGTTTATGACCGAAGGCGTGCCGCAGTTCCGGCTGATCTATAAAGGTGTCAAAGTTAAAGCCATCGCCCCGCTGACGGTGCGCATCGAACTGGCCCAGCCGAGCAAAGAGCGCATGCTGGGTTTGTTTTCCCTGCCGGTGTTTCCGCAAAAATTCTGGCAGAACCACAAGCTGAGCGACCCGCTTTCCGCGCCGCCGCTGGCGAGCGGCCCGTACAAAATCACCGCATGGCGTATGGGGCAGTACATCACCTATTCCCGGGTTCGCGATTACTGGGCCGCCAATCTGCCGGTCAACCGCGGGCGCTGGAATTTCGATTCTATCCGCTACGACTATTATCTGGATGACAACGTCGCCTTTGAGGCTTTCAAAGCCGGAGCCTTTGATTTCCGGGCCGAAAGCTCGGCCAAAAACTGGGCTACGCGCTATATCGGTAAGAACTTTGCTAATCACTTCATCGTCAAAGAAGCGCAGGAAAATGATGCCGCTCAGGATACACGCTGGCTGGCATTCAATATCCAGCGCCCGATATTTGCCGATCGCAAAGTTCGTGAAGCCGTTGGGCTGGCGTTTGATTTCGAGTGGATGAATAAGGCCCTGTTTTACGGCGCTTACAGTCGTGCAAACAGCTACTTCCAGAACACGGAATATGCGGCACGCTCTTATCCGGATGCCGATGAGCTCACGCTGCTTGCGCCGCTGAAAAAGGATCTGCCCCCGGAAGTATTCACCACTATCTACAACCCACCGAAATCCAGCGGTGACGGCTTTGATCGCGATAACCTCTTAAAAGCGCTGGCGCTGCTTAAAGAGGCTGGATGGGAGCTGAAAAAACAGAAGCTGGTTAACCTCAAAACCGGTAAGCCCTTCATCTTTGAACTGCTAATCGGCACCACCGGAAACACCCAATGGGTGCTGCCGTTCCAGCATAATCTGCAGCGGCTGGGCATCACGATGGAAATCCGCCAGGTCGATAATTCGCAGCTCACCAACCGCCTGCGCAGCCGTGATTACGATATGATGCCAACCCTCTACAGCGCCATGCCTTATCCAAGCGCCGATGTGCAGATTGCCTGGGCCTCGGAGTACGTTGATTCCACCTACAATGCGCCCGGCGTCAAAAGCCTGGTGGTGGATAAGCTGGTGAATCAGATAATCGCCAATCAGGGTGATAAGAAAAAGCTGCTGCCGCTGGGCCGGGCGCTTGACCGCGCGCTCACGTGGAATTTTTATATGATCCCAATGTGGTACATGTCGGCAGACCGTTTCGCCTGGTGGAATAAATTCTCCAAACCTGCGATCCATCCGCTCTACACTTCCGGGTTCGATACCTGGTGGTATGACGTTAACAAAGCCGCGCAGCTGCCAGAGCTGCGGCGCTAAGGGAAAACCGTGGGAAACTACCTGCTCAGGCGTTTATTGCTCATCATCCCGACGTTGTGGGCGATCATCACCATCAACTTTTTTATCGTGCAAATCGCGCCCGGCGGCCCGGTGGACCAGGCTATTGCCAATATTCAGTTTGGACACGGTTCGGGGATACCCGGCGTCAGCGCTGATACGATGGGCAGCGGCCATGCACGAGTCGGCGTAGGCAACGGCACGGATAACCAGTATCGCGGCTCTCGCGGGCTGGACCCGGAGGTGATCGCTGAAATCACCCACCGCTATGGCTTCGATAAGCCTCTTCACGAGCGCTACTTCAACATGCTGTGGGATTATGTGCGTTTTGATTTTGGCGACAGCCTGTTTCGCAGCGCATCCGTACTGCATCTGATCAAAGAAAGCCTGCCGGTGTCCATTTCCCTTGGCCTGTGGAGCACGCTGATTATCTATCTGGTTTCGGTGCCGCTTGGGATCCGCAAAGCCGTCAGCAACGGCAGCAGCTTTGATATCTGGAGCAGCACCTTCATTATTATCGGCTACGCTATCCCGGCATTTTTATTCGCGATTTTACTCATTGTGCTGTTTGCCGGGGGAAGCTATCTGGACTGGTTCCCGCTGCGTGGTCTGGTATCGACAAACTTTGATTCGTTGCCCTGGTACGAAAAGGTGACCGATTATCTCTGGCACATTACGCTGCCGGTGCTCGCCACGGTAGTTGGCGGCTTCGCCACGCTGACGATGCTGACTAAAAACTCCTTTCTGGATGAAATCCGCAAGCAGTACGTGGTAACGGCCCGCGCAAAGGGCCTCGAAGAAAAGAAAATTCTTTACCGCCACGTGTTCCGCAACGCCATGCTGCTGGTTATTGCCGGTTTCCCGGCCACCTTTATCAGCATGTTCTTTACCGGCTCGGTACTGATTGAAGTTATCTTCTCGCTCAACGGGCTTGGCCTGCTGGGCTATGACTCAACCCTGTCACGCGATTACCCGGTGATGTTCGGCACGCTGTATATTTTCACCCTGATTGGCCTGCTGCTGAATATTCTCAGCGATATTACCTACACCTTTGTAGACCCCCGTATCGACTTTGAGGGGCGCGGATGAGCCGTTTAAGCCCGATGAACCAGGCCCGCTGGGCGCGCTTTCGCCAGAACCGACGCGGCTACTGGTCCCTGTGGATTTTTGCCATTTTGTTTGTTCTGAGCCTGGGCTCGGAGCTGGTTGCCAACGATCGTCCTCTGGTCGTGCATTATCAGGATCGTTTTTACTTCCCGGTCGTCGTCAACTACAGCGAAAGCGATTTCGGCGGCCCGCTGGCTACCGCCGCGGATTATCAGGACCCCTGGCTTGCCGGACACCTGAGCCGCGATGGCTGGGCGCTCTGGGCGCCGATTCGCTTTGGGGATAACGCCATTAACTATGCGACCAAAGTCCCCTTCCCGTCACCGCCGAGCAGCCAGAACTGGCTGGGCACGGACGCCAACGGCGGCGACGTGCTGGCGCGCTTGCTTTACGGCACGCGCATCTCCATTCTTTTTGGTCTGATGCTGACGCTGTTTTCCAGCCTCATCGGCATTCTGGCTGGCGCAGTGCAGGGCTATTACGGCGGCAAGACTGACCTTTGGGGACAACGCTTTATAGAAGTGTGGTCCGGTATGCCAACGCTTTTCCTGATTATCCTGCTTTCAAGCGTGGTACAGCCCAACTTCTGGTGGCTGCTGGGGATAACGGTGCTGTTTGGCTGGATGAGTCTGGTGAGCGTGGTACGCGCGGAGTTTTTACGCACGCGTAACTTTGATTATATTCGTGCCGCCCAGGCCATGGGCGTGGGCGACTGGGCGATCATGACCCGCCATATGTTGCCCAATGCCATGGTCGCCACGTTGACATTTTTGCCGTTCATTCTCTGCGGGTCGATTACCACATTAACATCCCTGGATTTCCTCGGCTTCGGCTTGCCGCTTGGCTCGCCGTCTCTCGGCGAACTGCTGTTACAGGGTAAAAACAATCTGCAGGCTCCCTGGCTTGGCATTACCGCCTTTGTTTACCTGGCTATCCTGCTGACGCTATTAATTTTTATTGGCGAAGCGGTACGTGACGCCTTTGATCCCTCTAAGGCGCGCTGACATGACCACTCCGCTACTTGCCATTAATAACCTGTCCATTGCTTTCCGTCAGGGTGATGTTACCCGCCAGGTGGTGGAGGATCTGTCGTTGCAGATTGAAGCAGGAGAAACGCTGGCGCTGGTGGGTGAATCCGGTTCAGGAAAAAGCGTTACCGCCCTTTCGGTACTGCGCCTGCTGCCCTCGCCGCCGGTGGTTTATCCAGCAGGTGAGATTTACTTCAAAGGCCAGGAGCTGCTGCGCGCGCCGGAGCGCATGCTACGCGGCGTTCGCGGCAATAAAATTGCCATGATTTTCCAGGAGCCGATGGTATCGCTAAATCCGCTGCACAGCATTGAGAAACAGCTTTATGAAGTTCTCTCTTTACACCGTGGCATGCGTCGTGAAGCGGCGCGAGCTGAAATGCTGACCTGTCTGGATCGCGTTGGCATTCGTAACGCAGCCACACGGCTGACAGATTTTCCCCACCAGCTTTCCGGCGGGGAACGCCAGCGCGTGATGATAGCCATGGCGTTACTCACCCGCCCCGAACTGCTGATTGCCGATGAACCAACAACCGCGCTTGACGTCACCGTTCAGGCGCAAATCCTGCAGTTGCTGCAAGAGCTGAAGCAGGAGCTGAACATGGGGCTGCTGTTTATTACCCACAACCTCGGCATTGTAAGGCAGCTTGCAGATACTATTGCGGTCATGCGGAACGGAAAATGCGTAGAGCAGAACAAAGCCGCCACGCTGTTGAGTACCCCGCGGCATGCTTACACGCAACAGCTTCTGGCTGCTGAACCGAGCGGCGATCCCTGGCCGCTTGATGAAACCCAGCCTCCGCTGTTAACAGTGGAGGCCTTAGAAGTTGCCTTCCCTGTTCGCCGCGGCCTGCTTAAAAAAACGGTCGGCTACCATTACGGCATTAAAGGATTAAATTTCTCTCTACGTCCGGGGGAATGTATCGGGCTGGTTGGCGAATCCGGTTCCGGGAAAAGCACCACCGGCATGGCGCTGCTGCGCTTGATACACTCCAGCGGCAGCATCTGGTTCGACGGGCATCCGCTGCACGAGTTAAACCGCAAAAAGCTTCTGCCGCTTCGCCATCGTATTCAGGTTGTGTTTCAGGACCCCAACTCGGCGCTTAACCCACGGCTGGACGTTTTACAGATCGTTGAAGAGGGTTTGCGGGTTCATCACCCGGGGCTGAGCGCGGCTGAACGAGAAAAGCGAGTGATTGTGGCGTTGAATGAGGTCGGGCTCGATCCCGAAACCCGTCATCGTTATCCGGCTGAGTTTTCTGGGGGACAACGTCAGCGTATTGCTATCGCACGCGCGCTTATCTTACAACCGCAGCTGATCATTCTGGATGAGCCAACCTCGTCGTTAGACAGATCCGTGCAGGCGCAAATTCTGGCGCTGCTAAAATCGCTACAGGAAAAGCATCGCCTGGCGTACATATTCATCAGCCATGACTTAAAAATCGTCAAGTCGCTGTGTCACCAGGTAATAGTGTTACGGCAGGGGGAAGTTGTCGAGCAGGGTGAATGTCAGAAAGTCTTCGCGGCGCCGCAGACAGAATATACTCGCCAGCTTCTGGCGCTGGCCTGAGCCCACAACAATCAGAACGGATGGGTGCCGGAGAAGGATTCGGCAATCGCCACGCCGAAATTCTTCAGGCGGCAGGTTGCCGCCGGTTCGTCCTGACGATTAACGAACAGGCACGGCTCGCCTTCACACTCCACCACCGAGCAATCCACTTCAATATCGCTAAGCGCTTGGCTAAGTTTGTGCATGATTGGCCACGCTTTTTCACCGTCTTCACTGAGCAATTTCAGGCCTATCAGACAGTTCTCGGCGTCCCGGGCATGTTGCGGAATCGGTTCAACCTTCAGACCAGCAAAACCCGCCGACCAGCGATAGCTTTGCGGTAAGCGATGAACGATGGAAAGTTGTAACGTATTCAAAATCGTGTCCCCGAAGAAATTCGTACAAAAGTATTACTTAAATAGTTTACACAAAGGTTAACACAATGTTGATAAATTGCGCATAAACAACCCGTAAACCGCTTACATCCGCTGTAATAATGGGATTATTTTTTTATGAATAACGCTTGTTTGTGCGCCTGCGCGCGCGTTTCGGCGCTATATGTAACGCTTTCTGTGATCTAACTCAACCTTTTTAACTACAAAGCTGTGACTTTTCGTTGTTGTACCGTTTACATTTCAGAAACAAATTGTAGGCACTGATGCAGAAATTTCGTTGATTTGGATTAACAAACGGGTACGTGACGTACCCGTTTAGTATTAGGCTGCGGACTTGCGGGGGCGACTGGCGTAGAGATAAAAGAGTATTGAGCAGGTAGCGCACACGGCGATTGACCAAATCATCGGCCAGGCGGTGTTAAAGGTGGCGATAGAAAGCAGCGCACCCGTCAGGGCACCGATGCCAAAACGGAAGGTCCCGGCCAGTGACGATGCCGTCCCCGCCATGTGAGGAAACTCATCCAGGATAACGGCCATGCCGTTAGATGACACCATCGAAACGCAGCCCACAAAGGCTGCCACGCCAAGCACCAGCGCCCAGAAGCCAAAATCAAACTGGGCGCTGATAACCAGCCAGATAGCCATCGCAAACTGCACATACAGGCCGAGGCGGAACATATTCAGCGCGCCAACACGACGCACAAAGCGGCTGTTGACGATTGTCATGATGAACAGAAACGCGATATTAAGCGCGAAATAGTAGCCGAAATGCTGCGGCGCGACGTGGTTCAACTCAATGTAAACAAACGGCCCGGCGCTGAGAAACGAGAACATTCCCGCAAAGCTGAAGCCGCTCGCCAGCATATAGCTGAGCACACGCTTGTGGCGGAACAACGTGGCAAAGTTGCCAATGGTGGTACGCAGATGGAATTTCTGGCGGCGTTCAACCGGCAGCGTTTCATGAATCAGGAAAAATATCATCGCTGAAGCCAGCAGCGCGGCCAGCGCGAGGATCCAGAAAATCGTATGCCAGCTAAACCATACCAGTACCGCCCCGCCCACCATCGGCGCAACCAGCGGCGCGATAGTGGTTATCAGCATGACAAACGACATCATGCGCGAGAACTCTTCTTTGGGGTAGATATCACGCATTAAGGCGTTAATCACCACGCTTGCCGCCGCTGCCGAAAGGCCGTGCAGGAAACGCATGGCAATCAGATGATCGATGGTCTGAGACAGCGCGCAGGCGATGGCCGCCGCCGCGAAGACCAGCGTACCGCCGAGCACCACCGGTTTACGCCCGATGCTGTCCGCCATTGGACCATAAAAAAGCTGGCCGATAGCAAAGCCGAGAATATAGGTACTCAGCGTCATCTGTGCGCTACCGGCAGGCACGCCAAATTCGGAAGCGATAACCGGCAAAGCCGGCAGGTACATATCAATCGACAGCGGCATTAACATGGCCAGTAGGCCAAGAATGACAACGATACCGACTGACGAATTCTGCTTGGTACTCAACGGTAACTCCTGAAGTTAGCTTTTTGGCATGCCTACGCTGGCAATTTCCTGTTCCGTTAACGGGCGGTATTCGCCCGGCTCCAGATCCTGGTCCAGTTCGATTTCACCGATGCGCTCACGATGCAGACCAGTCACGCGGTTGCCTACGGCGGCAAACATGCGTTTGACCTGGTGGTAACGCCCTTCGCTGATGGTCAGCCGGACTTCCGTCGGGGTGATGACCTCAAGCCTGGCAGGCTTTGTAAGATCTTTTTCGTTATGCAGTTGTACGCCATGGGCAAACTGCTCGGCGGTGTCATCGGCAACCGGCGATTCAAGCGTTACCAGGTAAGTTTTCTCACAATGGTGGCGCGGGGAGGTAATGCGGTGCGACCACTGGCCGTCGTCGGTCATCAGCACCAGGCCTGTGGTGTCGATATCCAGACGCCCGGCGGCATGCAGCTTGTGTGCTACCGGCACATCGAGGAAATAGAGCACCGTTGGATGATCCGGGTCTTCGGTTGAGCACACATAGCCTTGTGGCTTATTCAGCATAAAATAGCGGGGGCCATTCTGCTGATTCAGGGGATTGCCATCGAACTCAACCTGATGATCGGGATTGAGCTTAAAAGAGGCGTCACGCACCACTTCTCCGTCGATGGTGATACGTTGAGCACGTATTTCACGGCCAGCAATGGCACGGCTCACGCCGAGCTGCTGAGAAATAAATTTATCGAGTCGCATTAAGTCTTGCCTGTTTCATGGAGGTGCCAGTTTACAGCTAAACTGGCCGGACATCTGAGCCGCTTTTGCAGCGTAAATCGTTTGCCTGTTAATTAATTTGCCAGTATAGCGACATCAAAAACTCTCTCAAGTTAAAACCCCGTTTCGTGCCATAATCTGCGCTGATGTTTTAGAAACCTGAATGCCAATGTCTTTTACCTTACGTCCTTATCAACAAGAAGCGGTGGATGCCACCCTCGCCCATTTCCGCAAACACCTTGAACCCGCCGTGATTGTATTGCCCACCGGCGCTGGCAAGAGCCTGGTGATTGCAGAGCTGGCGCGCATTGCCCGTGGGCGCGTTCTGGTGCTTGCTCACGTAAAAGAGCTGGTAGCCCAGAACCATGCCAAATATC
This sequence comes from Buttiauxella sp., assembly GCA_032051265.1. Classification (GTDB taxonomy): domain Bacteria; phylum Pseudomonadota; class Gammaproteobacteria; order Enterobacterales; family Enterobacteriaceae; genus Dryocola. The sequence continues at coordinate 374,913 of DAMBYU010000001.1, read as the reverse complement.
GCGCGCTGGGGCTTGAGGCCGATATCTTTGCCGCAGGTCTGCAACGCAAAGAGAGCCACGGCAAGGTTGTTTTCGGCAGCGTTCAGTCGGTTGCCCGCAACCTTGAGCAGTTTCACGGTGAGTTTTCTCTGCTGATTGTCGACGAGTGTCATCGCATCGGCGAAGCGGATGAAAGCCAGTATCAGCAAATTCTCGCCCATCTGCGCTCCGCAAACCCTAAACTGCGCCTGTTGGGGCTTACCGCCACGCCATATCGCCTGGGCAAAGGCTGGATTTACCATTACCACTACCACGGCATGGTGCGCGGCGATGAAAAAGCGCTGTTCCGCGACTGCATTTACGAGTTGCCGCTGCGCTACATGATTAAGCACGGCTATTTAACGCCGCCGGAAAGGTTAGATATGCCGGTTGTGCAGTATGATTTCAGCCGGTTGCAGGCTCAATCTAACGGCTTGTTTAGCGAGGCCGACCTCAACCGTGAGCTGAAGCAACAAAAGCGTATCACGCCGCATATCATCAGCCAGATTGTGGAATTTGCCGCCCAGCGGCGCGGCGTGATGATTTTTGCCGCGACCGTCGAGCACGCAAAAGAAATCACCGCCCTTTTACCTTCTGACAATGCCGCGCTGATTACGGCGGATACCCCAGGGCCGGTACGCGATACGTTAATCGAAGCCTTTAAAAACCAGCAGTTCCGCTTCCTGGTCAACGTAGCCGTGCTGACTACGGGCTTTGACGCGCCGCATGTCGATTTAATCGCCATTCTGCGCCCGACGGAATCAGTAAGCCTTTACCAACAAATTGTTGGCCGCGGATTACGCCTCGCCCCCGGCAAAACAGACTGTTTAATCCTTGATTACGCCGGTAACCCGCACGACCTGTTTACGCCGGAAGTGGGCAATGCAAAGGGAAAAAGCGACAACGTTCCGGTGCAGGTTTTCTGCCCGTCCTGCGGGTTCGCCAATACGTTCTGGGGTAAAACCACCGGCGATGGCACCATCATCGAACATTTTGGCCGCCGTTGTCAGGGCTGGTTCGAGGATGATGAGGGGCACCGGGAGCAGTGTGATTATCGCTTCCGCTTTAAAAACTGTCCGCAGTGCAATGCGGAAAACGATATTGCCGCCCGCCGCTGCCACCAGTGCGATCATGTGCTGGTCGATCCGGACGATATGCTAAAAGCGGCCCTGAAGCTTAAAGATGCGCTGGTGCTGCGTTGCGGCGGCATGACGCTCCAGCAAGGCTGCGACGCCAAAGGCGAGTGGCTGAAAGTCACCTATTACGACGAAGAGGGTGCCGATGTGAGCGAGCGCTTCCGTCTGCATACACCAGCCCAGCGAATGGCCTTCGAACAGCTGTTTATTCGCCCGCATAGCCGGGCGCCTGGCGTCCCGCTGCGCTGGATAACCATCGCAGATGTTGTCGCGCAACAGCCGCTGCTTCGCCATCCGGATTTCGTGGTCGCGCGTAAAAACGGCCAGTTCTGGAACGTGCGCGAAAAGGTATTCGACTACGAAGGACGCTTCCGTCGCGCGAACGAATTACGCGGCTGAAAGCACTTTTCATTGCCGACATAGTCAGATATGGCTATAATGCGCCCGCTTTTGCATCCGCAAAGCAGAAAACTTTTCCTGTTGCTGGGTCGCCTGTAACAGGAGTATTTAAGAGAGAAACAGTTAATGTTTACTATCAATGCAGAAAAACGCAAAGAGCAGGGCAAGGGTGCGAGCCGCCGCCTGCGTGCAGCTAACAAATTCCCGGCAATCATCTATGGTGGTTCCGAAGCTGCAATCTCTATCGAACTGGATCACGACTCCGTAATGAACCTGCAAGCTAAGCCTGGTTTCTACGAAGAAGTTCTGACTCTGGTTGTCGACGGTACAGAAGTAAAAGTGAAGGTTCAGGCTGTTCAGCGTCACCCGTTCAAGCCAAAACTGTCTCACGTCGACTTCGTTCGCGCTTAATCGCGAACAGAGCTCGAAAAAAAACCCGCTTCGGCGGGTTTTTTGCTTTCTGGCTGGCGGGAATTGTCGGATGGCGAACGTCGGATGGCGCTACGCTTATCCGACCTACAATTGCCCGGCTATTTGCCCGATGTACGGCGCTGTAGCTGGTCACGCAGGTTCGGCGGCGTGCCTTTGATGGTCAGGGTGTCCGTGGCAGGGTCCCAGAAAATACGCTCGCCCAGCAGCATGGCGTCGAAGTTGATCGTCAACCCGCCGCCGCTGCCGGCGTATTTGGTGAGCTGGCGCAGCGTACTGCGGTCCGCCGGGAAGCTCTCTTCCAGCTCGTAACCTTTCTGTGCGGTAAACTGCTGGAAATTCTTATCATCTACGGCCCACGGCAGTTCTTCTGCCAGCGAAGAAAGCTCGATCTCTTCTCCGGCCTGCAACTGCTCGTTGCAGTAGGCGTACACCTGCTGGCGCGCATTCTGACGTTCGTTTTTGTCCAGCTGTGCTTCGTTGGTGAAGTCATCCAGCGCCTGTAACAGGCCCTTGTTTTGCGCTTTGGCATTCAGGCCTTCGCTGGCGCCCAGGAAATCCATAAAGAAATCGGACACCTTGCGCCCTACCCGCCCCCTGAGGAATGTAAGGTAACGAGTCGATTCCGGGTTGGTTTCCCATTCGGTCAGATCGATACGCGCCACGATATCCGCATGGTTGATATCCAGATGGTGGGTTGAACTGATATCCAGCTCTTCATTGACGCGCATACTGCTCAGATTATTAAGCACCGCCACCATCAGATACTCAACGGCCAGATAGCGGTAATGGCAGAACAATACGATGCCGCCGTCCGCGAAGGGATATTTCCCCAGCTCGTCGCGCAGGCGACCGGTTGCCGCACGGCTGAAGGCGAGGAAATCTTCATCGCCTTTACGCTGTGAACGCAGCGCCTGTGCTAATTCGCTCTCTTCGCTGAACAACCCGTATGCTTTATTTTTTGCGCTATAAACACGGTGAAGCTCAGCCATCATCTCTTCTACGGCGCCGTTAGTTGCCAGCAGGGAATCGCGCAGCACCACTTCAAGCGTCTCTTCGCCGCGCTTGATAAGCTGATGCAGGGCAATCTGGTTGATATCCAGACTCATGATAAACTCTCCTTTTAGACCGGGCGGTATTCAACCACTGCCGCAGGCTATGTGCAACAGAAGATAAAAAAGCAGAAAAAAAGGTCTTCCTACGGTAAGATAACGCCCTTTCCTGAACCTGACTGATTGTTAATTTATGCCACAAATATCCCGCTATAGTGATGAACAAGTAGAAGAACTGCTGACCGAGCTGGCTGGCGTGCTGGAAAAGCATCGTGCGCCTACCGATCTTTCCCTGATGGTGCTGGGGAATATGGTCACTAACCTGATTAATACCAGCGTGGCCTCTGCACAACGCCATACGCTGGCTCGCTCCTTCGCGCAGGCGCTGCAAGCCTCCGTGAGCGAAGATCAAGCTCATTAAGGGATTGTAGCTACGAGTTATGGTGACTAACCGTCAGCGCTATCGCGAAAAAGTTTCCCAGATGGTCAGTTGGGGACACTGGTTCGCCCTGTTTAATATCCTGCTGGCCACGCTGCTGGGTAGCCGCTATCTGTTTGTCGCCGACTGGCCGACAACGCTCACCGGACGTATCTATTCTTACCTGAGCGTTATCGGTCACTTCAGCTTTTTAGTGTTTGCCGCCTATCTGCTGATCCTTTTCCCGCTGACCTTTGTGGTGATCTCCCAGCGCCTGATGCGCTTTTTATCGGCGGCCTTTGCCACCGCGGGCATAACGCTGCTGCTTATCGACAGCGAAGTCTTTACCCGTTTCCACCTGCATCTCAACCCTATCGTCTGGGAACTGGTGATTAACCCGGACCAGAGCGAAATGGCGCGTGACTGGCAGCTGATGTTTATCAGCGTGCCCGTGATCCTGCTTGTTGAAATGTTGTTTGCCACCTGGAGCTGGCAGAAATTACGCAGCCTCGGTCGGCGCAGATATTTTGCCAGACCCGTTGTCGCACTGTTCTTTGTCGCCTTTTTCAGCAGCCACATTATGTATATCTGGGCGGATGCGAATTTCTACCGGCCGATTACCATGCAACGTGCCAACCTGCCGCTGGCCTATCCAATGACGGCGCGTCGTTTTCTTGAAAAACACGGGCTGCTGGATGCGAAGGAGTACCAGCGCCGCCTCGTTGAACAGGGTAACCCGGAGGCGGTGTCGGTACAGTATCCGCTAAGCAATCTGCAGTTTAGCGATATGGGCACGGGTCATAACGTCCTGCTGATAACCGTGGACGGCCTGAACGCTTCTCGCTTTGCTAAAGATCTCCCTGCCCTCAATGCGTTTGCGCGCAGCAATATTAACTTTACGCAGCATATGAGCGCGGGAAACAGCACCGATAACGGCATCTTCGGGCTGTTCTATGGCATATCGCCGGCCTATATGGATGGCGTGCTCTCCGCTCGTATCCCGGCCGCGTTGATTACCGCATTAAACCAGCAGGGCTATCAGTTGGGCCTGTTTGCTTCGGATGGCTTTAATTCGTCCATGTATCGCCAGGCGCTGCTCTCCGACTTCTCTTTACCGTCGGCCAAAAGCCAGTCAGATAGCCAGACTGCCTCGCAGTGGATGAACTGGCTAACAAAATATGCCTCCGAGGATAACCGCTGGTTCTCCTGGATCGCCTTTAACGGCACCAGCATCAATGGCGACAGCAACAAACAGGACTTCACCCGTCGCTATGCCCGCGCAGCGGGTAACGTGGACGACAGGATTAAGGAAGTGCTGGATGCCCTGAAAGCCTCCGGCAAGCTGGATAATACCGTTGTTATTGTGACAGCAGGCCACGGCGTTCCGCTGGGTGATGAGCGGGATTCGTTCGGCTGGTCGCGTTCGCGTATTCAGGTGCCGTTGGTTATTCACTGGCCGGGCACGCCTGCCCAGACCATCAGTAAACTGACCGATCATCAGGATGTGATGACGACTCTGATGCAGCGCCTGCTGCACGTTAAAACAGCGGCGAATGAATATTCGCAGGGCGAAGATCTGTTTGCCGCCACGCGCCGTAATAACTGGGTTGTGGGGGCAGATAACAACAGCCTGGCAATCACCATGCCGCATATGACGCTGGTGCTTGATAACAACGGCAACTATCGCATCTACGATCTGCAGGGCGAACGCGTGGAAGAGACAAAACCGCAGCTCGGCTTATTGCTTCAGGTTCTGACCGATGAGAAACGCTTTATCGCTAACTGATTGTATATTTATAAACCACTTAGCGAACGGCGTTCTTGCAATAGCCGATAAAAAAGGTAATATTTTTACCCAGTTGTCGGCACGTAGCGCAGCCTGGTAGCGCATCGTCATGGGGTGGCGAGGGTCGAGAGTTCGAATCTCTCCGTGCCGACCAATTCAACCTCTTAGATCCATTTGTTAGCCTATTTTTCCGCCCGGTTCTACTGCATCTGGTGTGGTTTCGCATGTCCCACTTTCAACTCTCTTTGATAAAATCCCCTTGCTGAACCAATTGGTAAGAATGGCTATATTCCACAAAATATTTTCTCACCCGAATGAAAGTGCTACACAGGCACGCATTTACTATGTTCATTCGTTTCCCACCCTAACGAGCTTTTGCGCCAAGCGCTGAAAAGGTCAAATCCTAAACTGTAGAACGACTATCCCGCTTTTAAGCAAGGGTTAATAAGCTGCCACTTTCAGAATTTTCACGGAAAATTTTATTCCTGATTCTCATTCCTTAGTTGTACGATAAGCGACCAATAACAACATAATAAAAATGGTTATTTATGGCTTTGCACGGAAGGTTGATATTGAACGGTGCTGATTATTCCCCCCTGACCATTGACGGGATCGGCGTATTCATTGCCTTTTCTGGTGATGGGGCATACAAGAACAAGGGCGCTTGCGGAATTATTAAAGGTAGTGGCCCATTACCGCCGGGGAAATATTACATTGTTGACAGGCCAACAGGCAGCAGTTGGAACAGGTTAAGGGCATGGGGGATCGATACATACAAAAGCATATTTTACTATCACGTAGATCACGCTGAATGGTTCGCCCTGTTCCGTGATGATGGTTCGATAGATGATTCAACATTCTATGAAAAAGTTGATAGAGGCGGATTCAGGCTCCATCCCGGTACGGTTTCAGATGGGTGCATAACTATTGCCAATCAATCAGATTTCAACAGACTGAGGGATGCGCTGTTAAGAGAGCAAAAAGAAAAAGTACCGGGAACGGCTTTAGAGTCATACGGAACAATTGAGGTGATCGATGGTGGCTATTCCAAAAATTGCCCGTAGGTTTCTCAAAATAATTTTGTTTATTGCCCTCTTTTGTATCGTGTCAAAGATCGGTGTTCCTTACTTCTCTGCACATCCATTGATCGGCAATGACACAGTTATAAAAATGGTGGGTTGGTTCAATTCAAATCCTACCCCAGAAGATATTTATTATATGTTCGATTACGTGATGATCGGATTAAATGTAATAGCCTCCATGGCTTTCTACTTTATAATCATGAAGTTAATAACAACAATAAGGAGCAATTGAAATGCCTATTCCCCCATATTTATGGCTTAAAGACGACGGCGGCGCAGATATTAAAGGATCTGTAGATGTTATGGATCGTGAAGGTTCAATAGAGATTGTTGGCATGAGTCACGGTCTGAATCTTCCAGTTGACCGGGCAAACGGTAAGATCACAGGAACCCGATCACACTCCCCGTTCTGCTTTGAAAAAGAGTTCGATTCATCCTCGCCTTACCTTTACAAAGCCGTTGCTACTGGTCAGACACTGAAAAGTGCTGAGATTCGTTTTTATCACATCAACGATGCAGGGCAAGAGGTTGAATACTTCAATATCCTGATGGAAGGTGTGAAGATCACCGGTGTAAATCCGGGAGTGCCAAACACTAAGATTGCTGGCAACTCACAATTGAACCATATGGAAAGCGTTTCACTAATGTACGAAAAAATCACATGGAAGTACAAAGATGGGAACATTCAATACACTGACGCATGGACAGAGCGCAACACAGCATAACTGAAAGATAAAGGGGTTAATCGGAAGTGTAACCCCTTTACTTTATACGCCATCCCTTCTGCGATATTGCCGATTTCTTTCCTGGCTTCCATGACATATACATCCTCTGCACAGTTAACAAGGTACTCGCCTTTCAGCGTCTGACCTGTGGCAACGGCTTTGCTACAGGCAATAAGGTGATCTGACGCATAGCGAAAAGAATATAAACATGATATTTAAACTTTATTTATTCGCTAAATAAATGCTTTTTTTGGGGCCTATTCATGCCATCAATAATAAACGGCTTATAATAAGCAACTCATTGTAAAATTAGAAGTTTAAAGGTATGGTTGTGCATTCCTGCAAGAGAATAATTATCCAAAATATTATTTATGTCTTCGCGAAAAATTCCACTTCATCAAAATGTATTAGAAGCATCTAACGATCGTCTGCATTGGGTTTTTAATAACTTCGATCGTATTTGCGTATCGTTTTCCGGGGGCAAAGATTCCACGGCGATGTTTCATCTCACCGCTATGATGGCCCGTCAGCTTAAAAGGCGCTTTAGCGTGCTGTTTGTGGACTGGGAGGCACAGTTTAGCCATACCATTGCTCACGTTGAAGAGATGCGCGAGCAGTATAAAGATGTGGTGGAGGAGTTTTACTGGGTGGCGCTCCCGCTCACCACACCTAACGCAGTGTCACAATTTCAGCCAGAATGGGTGTGCTGGCAGGAGGGCGTTTCCTGGGTTCGTCAACCTCCAGCCGGTGCCATTACCGACGCTGACTATTTCTCGTTTTACCGTCCGGCAATGAGTTTCGAAGATTTTGTTAATGAATTTTCCAGATGGTTTTCCAACCTTCGCCCTGCGGCTATTCTTATCGGCATTCGGGCTGATGAATCCTACACCCGTTTCCTGACCATTGCCTCTGCGCGAAAATTGCGCTTTGCCGATGACAAACCCTGGACTACCGCGACGCCCAGCGGGCATGCCTATAACGTCTATCCCCTCTATGACTGGAAAACAGCGGATATCTGGACATGGTTTGCTCTGACCGGTGAAACCTGCAACTCGCTTTATTCTCTGATGTATCAGGCTGGCGTGCCGATGCGCTATATGCGGGTCTGTGAGCCCTTTGGCCCGGAGCAGCGCCAGGGCCTGTGGTTATACCACGTGCTGGATCCTGAACGCTGGGCCCTGCTTTGCCAACGAGTAAGCGGCGCAAACAGCGGGTGCCTGTACGCATCGGGCAGCGGCGATTTCTACGCCCGTCGCCAGATAAATAAACCTGAACATCTGACGTGGCGAGAATATGCCCACGCGTTACTTGATAGCATCCCAACAGCTACCGCCGAGCACTATCGCAACAAAATTGCCGTCTACCTGCACTGGTATCAAACCCGGGGTTTTCCTGACGATATCCCCGATGAGCAGGAAAAAGATACCGGCAGCAAGGATATTCCATCATGGAGGCGTATCTGTAAGGTTTTACTGAGCAACGATTACTGGTGTCGGGCCCTCTCCTTTAGCCCCACCAAATCGACGAACTATCAGCGTTACAACAAGCGCATCCAGGAGAAACGTCAGCAATGGAACATCCTTTAACCCCGCAGCAGATCCAGACCGCATTGAAAGCATTTTTAAGTACGCTACCGGACGAGCAGCGTATCGAAGCCATCAATGAAATCAGGCAAACTTTGCATGAATTTAGCCCTTTCCGGGAAGAGCCGATAGATTGCGTGATGTGGGTAAAAGCAAAACAGCTCGCTACCAACGATTACAACCCCAATAACGTGGCTCCTTGCGAAAAACGACTTCTTACCACCTCGCTGGTGCAGGATGGATTCACCCAGCCAATCGTCGTTTCACCAACGGGAACGTCCGATAAGTACGTGATAGTTGATGGCTTTCACCGCTTTGAATTAGGCAAAAAAACTGCCGAACTGAAGAAGAGGTTGCTTGGCTACGTGCCCGTGGTGGTGATGTCTGAAGCAGGCAACGATAAAAGCCGCCGCATCGCCGCAACAATCCGGCATAACCGTGCGCGTGGGCGTCATCAAATCAATGCCATGGCGGAGATAGTACGAGAACTGTCGCAGCTTGGCTGGAGTGATGAAAAAATCAGCAACGAGCTGGGGATGGATGCCGATGAAGTGCTGCGGCTAAAACAGGTGTGCGGCCTGTTTGAACTATTCAGCAACAGAAAATTCTCCCAGGCGTGGACGGTTAAGTAGCGCTTAAAGCAGGAAAATAGTCGCTAATCCCAGAAAGATAAAGAATCCGCCGGTGTCGGTTAAGGCAGTGATCATTACGCTTGATCCCACAGCCGGATCTTTACCCAACCGCGTCATGATCATCGGGATCAGCACGCCCATTAACGCGGCGACTAACAGATTGAGCACCATCGCGAGCGTCATGACGCCGCCAAGTGCCGGATCGTCATACAGCAGCCAGGTTACCGCGCCCATCACCCCGCCCCAGACGATGCCGTTTATTAAAGCCACCCCCAGTTCACGCAGCACTAAAAACGAGTAGTTTCCAGCCTGCAGGTGCTGCAGCGCCAGCGCGCGAACAATCATGGTGATAGTTTGGTTGCCGGTATTGCCGCCTATACCTGCAACAATCGGCATTAACGAAGCCAGAGCCACCAGCTGTGAAATGGTATGTTCGAACATGCCGATCACCCGTGAGGCGACAAAGGCGGTACACAGGTTGATAGCAAGCCATGCCCAACGCGCTTTAACTGCTTTGCTTACCGGCGCAAAAACGTCCTCTTCCGCGCTCAGGCCCCCCATGCGGCGGAGATCGTTATCCGTCTCCTCGTACACAACGTCAACAATCTCATCAACGGTCAGACGGCCCATCAGCTTCCCGCTGCTGTCGATGACGGCGGCGCTTACCAGGTTATCCCTTTCAAAGGTTCTCGCCGCGATTTCATCGTCGTCTTCCGGCGCAAAACAGGTGGGATTATCGTCCATCACTTTCAGAACGGGCGTTTCCGGTGGATGAAGCAGAATGGTTGTCAGACCCAGCTCCCCCAGCAGGGTTTTATTCCGGGTAGTGACAAAGAGTTTGTCGGTGTTTTGCGGGACTTTGCCACGAATACGCAGAAAACGCTGGACGACAGCAAGAGTGACATCCGCACGGACGGTGATCACCTCAAAGTCCATGATGGCGCCGACGCTGTGCTTGTCGTAATGCAGCACCTTACGAACCTGCGCGCGCTCCTCCTGCGGGAGCGTGGCTAACAGCTGACCCATCAAATCACGCGATAAATATTGCGCGAGGTAAATCTGGTCATCTATATCGAGCGGGCGCAGCGCCTTGAGTAACTCCTTGTCGCTCATATCTTCGATCAAATCGTCCCAGACGGTTTCCGAAGCCTCGATCAACACATGCCCGCGCTTATCCTCTTTTACCAGGCTCCATAATGCATGCCGCTCTTCCGTGGGAAGCGCCTCGAGCACGTCCGCAAGATCCGGGGCGGGGAGCCTTGCAACCAGCGAGACGATTTCAGCGATATCCTGCTCAGGCGTGTGCGCGTCAGGCGCAGGCACACGCCCAAGTATGCCGCCAGCAACGGCTCTGTTGGTGAGAAGAATTTGCAGGATTCGTGCGCGATCCTGAGCACGCTGCTTGGGGTTGTACTTCACGGTGGCTGATGGCATCTGGCGTTTATTCCTTGATAACGACGAGTTTATTTATAGCCTGAAGCCATATGAAAAACAAAAAACCAGCCAAACGGCTGGTTTTTGCTTATTAACTACCTGTTCTCGCCACGGCGTCTCGCGACGCGCTTTCGCGTTCATGGCCCGTCAGTTCGGACAAATGTCCCTGACGCATTTCGAGCAGCCTGTCGGCATGAATAAAGTAATGGTCATCATGGCTGATGGCGAAAATCGTTTTGCCCATCTGCTGCATCAGCGGCAGCAACTCCTGATAAAACTCACGGCGGAAATGAGGGTCCTGATCCGCGGCCCATTCGTCCAGCAGAATAATGTCCCTTTCTTCCGCAAGGGCAAGCAGCAGCGCCACACGTTTACGTTGGCCTTTAGAAAGCTTCAGGTTCAGGATGGTGCCGTTGTCCAGCTCCAGCTTTTCGCTCATTTTCAGGCGCTCAAGCCAGGCTGCAACCAGCTCCGGATTGGCCTGCCTGCCCTGCTGACCTAACAGTCGGTCAAACAGCCAGACGTCGGTGAAGACCGCTGAGAAAAGCTTGCGATAGTCATCCAGATTGCCCGCGTCAATTTGCCTGTCGTCTAAATAAATCGCCCCCGAAACCGGGTGATACAGACCGGTGAGCAACATCGCCATGGTGGATTTACCGCTGCCATTGCCGCCGATCAGGAATATCAGCTCACCGCGTTCAATTTTCAGGTTTAACGGCCCAACGGTGAAGGCGTTATCGCCATATTTGAACACCACGTCACGCAACTCAAGCGTTTGCCACTTACCGGCCTCTTCAGAACGCGGGAAGGCGGCTTCAAACGGCGCCAGCTCAAACTTTCTCAGTTTGTTGAAGGCGACCTGAGCGCTAAGCAGCGTTGGTAAAGCCCCGACCGCCGAAAGCAAAGGCGTGCGCAGGAAAAGCAGCGTCAGAGAATACGTTGCCGCAACGTTGGTATCAGCCCAGCCGAGGCTGTTGGCCATCCAGAACACCAGGCCAATCACGCCCAGCATCATAATGTTCGACCAGTTCACCGCGCTCAGGTGGAAAGTATCCGCGCGAATAATATGGCGGCGATAATCGCTGGCGTGAGGAATGTAAGTATCCTCATACACGCGCTCCGCACGTTCACGGTTAAGCGCCAGTTCTTTGCGCCCTTCGATAACCGTCTGGTAATCGTTATAGAGTTGGTCTTCTATTTCACGCAGATGCGCCATGTGCTTGTAAACACGGGCCACCAGCAGATAACCGCCCAGAATAGTTATCGCAACCCAGATTGCAGTTACGCCAAGCATTTTGGGCGAAAGCCACGCAAGATAAGCTGCGGATCCAAAGGTCAGAATAATGCCCTGCACCAGTTCCGGCAGGCGAACAAACGCGATGGTAATGTTACGCACATCGCTGGTCAGCCCCGCCAGCAGCGCAGCGCTGCCGAGCTGTTCTATACGCTCAACGTGGGTATCCATTAAACGTTTGATAAATTCACTGCGCAGGCGAAACACAAAATGGTGGCCAAGCGTGGTGAGCGCCAGCTGCGAGCCAAGCGTCACAGCCATCAACAATAACAGCAGGCCGAGGAATTCAGGCAGCACCGACACGGAAATGTCCGGCGTTTCAATCAACCGCTGGTTAATAAAGGCGATAAGGCCAATACCCAACGCCGCGCTGGCGAGGCTTAACGCCATCACCATCAGGAAAGGCCAGCGATACTGCCGGTAAACTACTCGTAAAAGTTCCATCGCTTATTACCCGCTATCAAAAACAGCGAGCAGTTTAAACGGCAATCTTTCAACAGCAAGAATAATTCTTATTTTTATTCGCTTTTTCCGGTACAGCGGAAGGTGAGGTTATAGCGCGCTTCGCCGGTGGCGGGATGGTGACCGGGTTTTAGCGGCAAAATACCGTGATAGAAAAGGCGGGACGCCCCGCCCCACACCACCACATCGCCGTGCTCCAGCATGATCCGCACCAGCGGATCGTTACGTTTCAGGCCGCCAAACTGGAAAACAGCCGGTAGCCCCAGCGAAACAGAAACGATCGGCTGACGCAGGTCAGGTTCGTCTTTATCCTGATGAAGAGAGAGTTTCGCCCCCGGCGCATAACGGTTAATGAGACACGCATCCGGACAAAAATCGCGATAACCCGCAGCGGCTGAGGCCGCTGCAGATAAGCGTCGAAAAGCCTGCGGCATCGCGGGCCAGCGCTGGCCCGTCAGGGGATCGTCCGGCGAGTAGAGATAGCCTTGCTGCCTGGTTGTCCAGCCTCGTTCACCGCAGTTGGTCATCGCCACCGACATGGTATAACCGCCCGGCGTCACCATCTGGCGGAACGGTGAACGCTGCGCCACATTCTCGATCTGCTTAATTAACTCGTCGGCATCGGCGCGGGCAAAGCGCCGCAGGATAACGGCGCCGTCTGCCAACGGTTCCTGCCAGGGGGTTTCATCCGCAAAGAGATCGAGCATTAGTTTTTCCTCTCTTCCGATTCAATGTTCAGAAGCTGTTGTTTACGCTCAACGCCCCAGCGGTAACCGGAAAGCGCCCCGTCGTTGCGCACCACGCGATGACAGGGAACGATCACGGCAAGCCGGTTGGCCGCACAGGCGCCAGCTACTGCCCTTACCGCCGCAGGTTTGCCAATACGTACCGCGATCTCCTGATAGCTTGCGGTTTCACCCGGCGGGATCGCCCGCAGCGCCTGCCAGACCTGCTGCTGAAAAGCAGTGCCCTGAATATCGAGCGGCAGATCAAATTGTCGGGCAGGATGTTCCATAAAGCTCACCACCTGTGCAACGCGCTCAGCAAATCCGTGATCATCAGAAACTAATTTAGCATGCGGAAACAGGGTCTCCAGTTCAGCAATTAATCTTTCCGGCGCGTTGCCCAGCAAAACGGCACAAATCCCGCGTTCGCTTTCCGCAACCAGAAACTCGCCAAGCAGGCAGGTGCCGACCACAAAGCGGATAGCTACCCGCTCGCCGCCCTGGCGATACTGGCGTGCAGTCATGCCAAGCGCGGCATCCGCCTGCTGGTAAAACTGACTGCCCGACTGGTAACCGGCATCATAGGCGGCGCGGGTAACCGGTTCGCCTTGCGCTAGCTGGTCGCGTAATCTTTGTGTCCGCAGCGCTTTCTGCCATGCGTTAGGGGTCAGACCGGTCACGCTTTTAAACAGACGATGAAAATGGAAAGGGCTCATTGCCACCCGGGCTGAAAGCGCCGCAAGCGTAAGCGGTTCTGCACTCGCCTCAATAATACGACAGGCCCGGGTAATGCGTTCCGCGCGCTGCTGTTCCGGAGCGATTTTATCCGGCTGACAGCGTTTGCAGGGACGGAATCCTGCCTGCATGGCGGCATCCGCATCGGCAAAGAAAAGAACGTTTTTACGCAGCGGATGCCGTGCGGAGCAGGAAGGACGGCAAAAAATGCCTGTCGTCTTCACGGCAAAGACAAACTCCCCGTCTGCACGGCTGTCCCGGGTTTCCACGGCCTGCCAGCGGCGGCCGTCAGCGGTAATGTCATTGATAGTTGTCATGACTCTCTCCTGGTCTTGCTGTCACAGACTCACTTTGACAGCATCGCCGTTTTGGGAAACCCACATTCTTGCTATCTAATTTTACTCGCTCAGCAGGAAAGTTTTAAACTGCGGCGACATCCACGTCGTAAACCCCTCGCCTTCTTTGGCAATCAAATACACCGCCAGCCCCTCTTTTTGAGCAACCTGTTTGGCTTTTTCCATGCCAAGCACCATCAGGCCAGTATCCCAGCCATCGGCTTCCATCGCCGTGGGAGCAATCACCGTTGCGGAAACCAGTTTGTGCTCGATAGGTGCGCCCGTTGTGGGATCGATAACATGCGAAAGCCGCTTACCTTCGAGTTCGTAATAGTTGCGATAGCTGCCGGAGGTGCTGATGCCGTGACCATTTAAATCGACAACTGCCTGTACCGCAGTTTCCCGGTCTGTTGGTTTTTGAATCGCCACGCGCCAGGCTTTATCTTCGGAATTCGTTCCGCGCGTCACAACGGCCCCGCCCACAGAAACCAGATACCGGCTGATACCGTTTTGCTCCATCAGCCGCGCCAGATGATCCGCAGCATAACCTTCGCCAATAGTTGAAAGATCGACATACAGACCGGGAAGATCTTTTTGTAACCATTGCTGGCCGGATTTATTGATCACCGCCAGATGCTGCAGCCCGGTGAGCGCTTTTGCCGCCTCGATTTGCGCCTGGTCCGGCGTTTTTACCGGCTGCTTATTCGGGCCGAATCCCCACAGATTAACCAGCGGACCCACGGTGATATCCATAGCGCCCCCGGTTTTGGCGCCGATCCTTAAGGATGTTGTAACTATATCGCTCATCGCTTCCGGCACCGGATAAGGACTGCTGCTGCGGGACTGGTTAAAGCGCGACAGCGTAGAATCAGATTTGTAGGTAGACAGCAGACGATCGTCGCCATCAAGCTGCGCCTGAATTTTCGTGCGCAATTCGTCCTGGCGGGTATTGTCCACGCCGGCCAGGCTTACGCGCCAGAAGGTGCCCATGGTCTTGCCTTCCAGCACTAAAGCCGTACTTTCTTTCGCGGTCTGGCTATCGCAGCCGGCCAGCATCAGAAGCGCCAGAGCAAATAAGCCGCGTTGAATAAAGTTTCGTTCCATTGTTTTAGATCTCCCGTTAAGAGGCGCAAGAGTATATCAAAGGGAGGCGTAAGGCGGGAAAAGCGAAGCGCTGTTGAGAATGCTGATATAAAAAAGGCGCCCGCAGGCGCCTTTAGCAACGAAAGTCGGGATCAGAACTGGTAAACCAGACCAACGCCAACGATGTCGTCGGTACCGATGCCTGCGGCATCAGTGAAGTCGTTGGAGTCAACCAGGTTGATTTTGTAATCAACGTAGGTGGACATGTTTTTGTTGAAGTAGTAAGTCGCGCCAACATCAACATATTTCAGCAGATCCTGGTCGCCGTAACCTTCGATGTCTTTACCTTTAGACTGCAGGTAAGCCACGGATGGACGCAGGCCGAAGTCGAACTGGTACTGCGCAACCACTTCGAAGTTCTGTGCTTTGTTAGCATAACCGTAAGCTGCAGAAGAAGAGTCGCCGCCGAAACGGGTAGCGTTGTAAGACTGGGTGTACTGTGCAGCCAGATAGACGTTGTTGGCGTCATATTTCAGACCACCGGTATAGGCTTCAGCACGATCGCCGTCACCCAGCGCTGCGGTGTTGTTCTGATCCCAGGTGCGTTTGGAAGAAGCCATCGCACCACCTACGCTGAAGCCTTCGCCCAGATCGTAAGTCAGAGACAGACCATAACCGTCACCGTTCTGCTTCAGCACGCCACGACCTGTTTCATCTTCGCCGCTGGTGCTGCCGTTTTTGCCCTGGTACTGAGCGGCAAAGTTCAGGCCGTCAACCAGACCGAAGAAGTCGGTGTTGCGATAGGTTGCAACGCCATTTGCACGGCTGAACAGGAAGTTATCTGCGCCGTAGGTGTCGCCACCGAATTCAGGCAGAACGTCGGTCCATGCAGCAACGTCGTAGATTACGCCGTAGTTACGACCGTAGTCGAAGGAGCCAGCATCACCAAAGCGCAGGCCTGCGAACGCAACACGGGTCCATGCATTGTTTTCGCTTTCAGCGCTGTTGCCCTGGATCTGGTATTCCCACTGACCGTAGCCGGTGATCTGGTCATTTACCTGAGTTTCGCCTTTGAAGCCCAGACGCATATAGGTCTGATCGCCATCTGCGCTCTCATCATCAGAGAAGTAGTGCAGGCCATCAACTTTGCCGTACAAATCTAATTTGTTGCCGTCTTTGTTATAAATTTCAGCCGCGTGAGCGGTACCTGCTACCAGCAGAGCTGGGACCAGGAGGGACAGTACTTTAACTTTCATTTTATTAACCCTCTGTTATATGCCTTTTTATATGCCACTGCTTACTGATTACCCTCTAATCAGTCGGCAGACTCATTGTCCAAAACAAATACAGAATAATCCAATGCGAATATGATACTAAAACTATAGAGATGTTTCATTTGCGCTTACAGATGTATCAAAATGTATACTTGAGGGAACTTTTTTTCGCACGAATCGCTAAAAATATAGGCATTAATAATCAAAAAAAATATCCTAATCAATTAAATCAACGAGTTAAACAAGAAAAAAGGTGTAGCACTGAATGATAAAATTTTTTGCAGATTTATCTATAAAATACATACCGCTATCATCATTAACTTTATTTATTACCGTCATTCAGTTCTGAATGTCTGTTTACCCCTATTAACGCCGGATGCTTGCATCCGGTTTTTTTTTACGCTTCTTTACGCTATAAAATTATTTTTGTGCTACATAGCACAAATAGATAACGATTATTAAATAAACAATCCCACCTTTTCACTCCCATGCCATTGAGCATTAAGAATTTTCTTGCAAAGCGTTATTTTGTTAAATGAGCAAGGCCACCATAATAGCTGTACAGATGCGATAACATTGTACAGAAATCCTCCTTTTTAGATCCTGCACTGTCCGCTTCACGCATCATCATTTGGGCTAATTATCAACCGTCTGGAAATAACGCAATTTATCCTTATACTCCTTGTACATATAAGAGAGTCGATGACGGCAGCGCCTGATGCAGGTATTCTTAGCCCGGGTGCGTTTAATGCATCGCTCACCGCCACGCTACCTGCGCAAACAGGTAGCGTGGTAATTTCTCTAAAGTGGCGAGTGTTCGCCGGGTTACGCGCTTATAATGAGTCAGTCAGACGGCATGATCCCTAACAAATTTTCCCTTATTCCCGGCAATATCACGCGTTTCTTTCTGCTGCTGATCGTCGTGCTGCTCGTCGCCATGGGTGTGATGGTACAAAGCGCCGTTAACGCCTGGCTAAAGGATAAAAGCTATCAGATAGTCGGCATCACGCATGCACTGCATAAGCGTGTCGATACCTACCGTTACGCCACGTGGCAAATCTACGACAACGTTGCCGCAGCGCCCGGCAGCGCAAGCGATGGCCTGCAGGAAACACGCCTGCGCCAGGACGTTTATTATCTTGAAAAGCCTCGCCGCAAAACGGAAGCGCTGATTTTCGGCTCTCATGACAGTTCCACGCTTGAGATGACGCAGCGCATCTCAACCTGGCTGGATACGCTCTGGGGCGCAGAAAATAGTCCGTGGTCGATGTATTATCTGAATGGCCAGGACAACAGCATGATCCTGGTTTCAACGCTGCCCTTAAAGGATCTCTCGTCCGGGTTTAAAGAGACTGGCGTCGGATCAATTGTCGATTCCCGCCGCGCTGAGATGCTGCAGCAGGCGAATGCGCTGGATGAACGAGAAAGCTTCTCCCCACTGCGGCGTCTGGTGTGGCAAAACGGCCATTATTTTACGCTGCGTACCACCTTCAATCAGCCCGGGCATCTGGCCACGGTTGTCGCATTTGACTTGCCGATTAACGATCTTATCCCGCCAACCATGGCGCTGGACAGCTTCCAGCTGGAGCCGGATGACACTCCTGGCGCCGTGCAGGCGGGTGTTAAAGAGGATCCGGACAGCGTCACCATCAACTTTAATAGCGCGCGCATTGAAATAGCCTCGCCGTTAGCCAGCACGCATCTGCGCCTGGTGTGGCAGGTGCCTTTTGGCACGCTGCTGATGGATACGTTGCAAAATATCCTGCTGCCGCTGCTGCTTAACATCGGTCTGCTGGCGCTGGCGCTGTTTGGTTACACCACGTTCCGCCAGCAGGCCCCGCGCTCATCGGAAGTGCCGAATGGCAACGGCGAGTTGCAGGTGCTGCGCGCGCTGAACGAGGAAATCGTCGCCCTGCTGCCGCTGGGCCTGCTGGTACATGACCTTGACGCCAACAGAACGGTTATCAGCAACAATATTGCCGACCATCTGCTGCCTCATCTGAACCTGCAAAATATTATTGCGATGGCCGATCAGCATCAGGGCGTGATTCAGGCCACCATCAATAATGAGCTCTACGAGATCCGTCAGTTCCGCAGCCAGATTGCTCCACGTACGCAGATTTTCGTTATCCGCGATCAGGATCGCGAAATCCTGGTAAACAAAAAGCTGAAGCAGGCGCAGCGCCTGTATGAGAAAAACCAGCAGGGCCGCGTGGCGTTTATGCAACACATCGGCGAAGCTTTGCAGGTGCCGGTGAAGAATCTTGCTGAGCGAGCGGCGGCGTTTGACACAGCTGAATACAAACAGTTTGCAAACGAGGCCCAGACCATTGTCCGGCTCGTCGATGAAATTCAGCTGCTGAATATGCTGGAAGCCGATAACTGGAAAACCACCACTACCCCGTTTACTATCCAGGCGCTGATCGATGAAGTGGCGCTGGAGATGCTGCCGATTATCAAGCGTAAAGGTCTGCAGCTGCTGATCAATAATCAGCTACCGGCTGACGAGGAACGTCACGGCGACCGCGAGGCGCTGCGTAAAATCCTGCAGTTGCTGCTGCACTATTCCGTCACCACAACGCAGATTGGCAAAATTACCCTTGAAATATGCGAAGAGGAATCAGCCCCGGACCGCCTCTTGTTCCGTATGCTGGATACCGGCGAAGGGATCGGTAATGATGAAATCGACAATCTGCATTTCCCGTTCCTCAACGAAACCAGCGAAGACCGTTATGGTAAAGCTGATGGCCTGACGTTCTATCTTTGCGATCGGCTTTCACGCAAGCTGGGCGGCCATTTGAATATCAAAACTCGCCCCGATATCGGCACGCGGTACAATCTGCACATCAAGATGGCCGCTGAGCCGCAGCCGGAAGAGCAGGATGAAAAGCTGCTTGATGAAGTGATAGCGATGCTGGATATCACCTCTAATGAAGTGCGCAACATCGTGACCCGTCAGCTTGAAAACTGGGGAGCAGACTGCATCACGCCTGATGAAAGATTGGCCAGTCAAGAGTTTGATATCTTCCTGACTGATAATCCGTCTAATCTTACATCTTCCGGATTGCTTTTAAGCGATGATGAAAACGGAATGCGTAAACTGGGCCCGGGCCAGTTCCGCGTTAACTTTAATATCAGCAACGCGATGCAGGATGCTGTCCTTCAGTTGATAGAAGAGCAGCTGGCGCAGGAAGAGATGCCCGAGTCGCCTTTGGGCGGCGATGAAAATGCGCAGCTTCATGCCAGCGGCTATTACTCACTCTTTGTCGACACGGTACCGGAAGATGTAAGGAGATTGTATACTGAATCAGCGACCAGCGATTTTGCTGCGCTGGCACAGACGGCGCACCGCTTAAAAGGGGTGTTTGCCATGCTCAATCTGGTACCCGGCAAGCAGTTATGTGAAACGTTAGAGCATCACATTCGCGAAAGTGATGCTGCCAACATACAAAAATATATCAGCGATATTGACGCATACGTCAAGAGTTTGCTGTAGCAAGGTAGCCTATTACATGAACAATATGAACGTAATTATTGCCGACGACCATCCGATTGTTCTGTTCGGCATTCGTAAGTCCCTCGAGCAGATCGAGTGGGTGAATGTTGTCGGTGAGTTTGAAGATTCCACAGCGCTTATCAATAATCTTCCGAAATTAGACGCGCACGTGCTGATTACCGATCTCTCCATGCCCGGAGATAAATACGGTGACGGTATTACGCTTATCAAATACATCAAACGTCATTTCCCGAATATCTCCGTCATCGTACTGACGATGAATAACAACCCGGCCATTCTGAGCGCCGTGTTGGATCTGGATATCGAAGGGATTGTGCTCAAGCAAGGCGCACCAACGGACTTGCCTAAGGCGCTGGCCGCGCTGCAAAAGGGCAAGAAATTCACGCCGGAAAGCGTTTCTCGCCTGCTGGAAAAAATCAGCGCTGGCGGTTACGGCGACAAGCGCCTGTCGCCAAAAGAGAGCGAAGTGCTGCGCCTGTTTGCTGAAGGGTTCCTGGTCACAGAAATTGCCCGCAAGCTGAACCGCAGTATTAAGACCATCAGTAGCCAGAAGAAATCAGCGATGATGAAACTGGGTGTTGAGAACGATATCGCGCTGTTGAATTACCTCTCTTCCGTAAGCCTGTCACCGGCTGAAAAAGAGTAATCCCTCCGCCCTCACCTCCGCTCGGGGGTGAGGGCATTGTGCTTATTTCCTGCTGCTTCTTACACGCGCCGCATAAACGGTCAGCGTTTGCTTAATCACATCCAGCGTCACCGGTTTTGACAGACAGCTATCCATACCCGACTCGATACAGCGCTGTTTCTCTTCCGCAAGCGCGTTCGCCGTCACGCCGATGACCGGTAACGTTAGCCCCAATTGACGGATGCGCTGCGTCAGACGATAACCATCCATATTCGGCATATTTACGTCGCTGAGCACAATATCAATATGATTTTTACCCAGCACGTTGAGCGCATCCACGCCGTCATTCGCCGTTTTACACTGGTAGCCCAGCGATCCAAGCTGATCGGCCAGCAGACGCCGGTTAATCGGATGATCGTCAACCACCAGGATCATCATGTCGTCATTCTGCTCGCAGGCTTCCCCTGGGGAATGCATTACCGTCGTGCTGCCCGGCACGTCGACATCAATGCTGTAGATGCGTCCCAGCAGATTCAGCAAGTCATGAGGGGCAGCCACGCTGTGCGTCCAGCAGCCAGGCGACAGCTCCTGCGGGATACCGATATGGCGGCGACAGAAAATGATCGCCGCACGCCCGCCCCACGGCGCTTTCAGCGCATCGTCGGTTATCAACACATCGTCGCTGTCCGGTGCTTCGCCATAGTAAAGCTCGGTATGAATATTGTTTTGCTTAAGCAGCGATTCAAGGTAGTCGCTCAGTGAAGCATTCCGCACCGCCAGCCAGCATCGTTTGTTTGCCAGGCCGTCAACCTGAGCAAGCGGCGTGGACTGCGCCGCATAAAGAGGAATACGAATGGTAAACTGGCTGCCCATCCCGGATTCCGTGTCGACCGAAATATCCCCGTCCATCATGCTGATCAGTTTTTCACAGATAGCAAGCCCAAGACCGGTGCCCTGGAAGTTTCGCTGCACGTCTGTCCCTACCTGGAAGAACGGATCAAACAGCCGCGTTACCTCTTTGGCAGGAATACCCACGCCGGTATCACGCACCCGGAAGCGGAGATAATCCCCGTCCACCGAGACGTGCAAAATAATGCAGCCAACATCGGTAAACTTGATCGCGTTGCTCAACAGATTAGAAATCACCTGCTGCAAACGCATCGGATCGCCCAGCAGCGTCAGCGGTACATTCGGTTCAATAAAGCAGTAAAGGCCGAGCTGTTTACGCACCACCAGCGGCAAATAGTTTGCCGTGATGTGGCTCATCACCTCACGCGGTGAAAACTCGCGCGGTTCGATTTTCAGTTGTTCAGATTCAATTTTTGAGAAATCAAGAATATCGCTGATGATTTTCAGCAGCAGGCTTGAGGAGTTGTTCATCGCCGTAACCAGACGATCGACCCCTTTTGGCAAAGCTTTAGTTTGCAGCAAATCGAGGTTACCGATAATGCCGTAAAGCGGAGTACGAAGCTCGTGGCTGACGGTGGCAAGGAACATCGATTTCGACTGGCTGGCCTGTTCTGAAGCCTGCGCCATCTCCTGCAACGACTCTTCCATCTTCACGCGTGCGCTGACATCCACCAGCACGCAAATTGCTACGTTTTCATTGCGATACCGCGAGTGAACGAAGCTAATCTGCAGATTGGTATGGTTGCTGGTTACCACGTCGACAAAGTTCACCTGCTGCCCGCAGATGATCTGCGTGAGCCGCTGTCGGTCCTCGTGCGTGAGCATATTCAGGTAATTATGCGCCAGCTCGTTACTCAGTATATTGGTGCCGTCCTGCGTTCGCAGGATACATATGCCCACCGGTGCGGAAGCTACGATTTTACGGTTGAACTGCTCATGTTCTTCCAGACGCTGCGCGTCGTTTTCCGCCGGGATAAATATTCTTCGCTCGTACATACGCGCAAGCGTAAACAGCACGATCCCCACCAGCACATTCAGCAGCACCGCGTTCAGGATCAGCATACGGATACGCTCGAGCACTATGTCGACCGGCACGGAATAAATAATGCTTAATGATGACGGCGGAAGATTTTTCTTCAGTACCAGCTCCCTGAAGCCGGATGTATAGCCAAACCATGAGCGTTCCTGCATCCAGCGCGCGTCAGGCTTTATTTTTGTTTCAGGCCCGGTGAGGGTGATCAGCGGATGGCTATTTTCGTCAAGAAGGGTGACGCCGACCGGCAGCGTTCCGGGCGTGAGGAAGTTTTCCATGCGCACGGTTTGCTCCACGCCAAGCAGCGCCTGCAGGCGATTTGCCAGATAAACAGGCGTTAGCGTGTAGAAATAACCGATACCGGGACGCGGCCCCTGGCCAATCCAGTAAATGCTGTTGCTGCGTTCATCCTGTGGCGCATTGCGATATTTAAGGATACGCTCATGCAGGGTTTTCAGCGCTTTTTCCCGCTCAAGCGGCATTTCACGCAGGCCAAAATCCGCCATACAAAGATTGTCGCCGCCCACCAGGAAGACACGGTTAAGATCGTAGGCCGCAGAGAAATTTTCGCGCCAGTATCGCAGGAACCAGGCGAGCGACTGCAAAGAGTTGCGCCAGGAAGCGCTCACGGCTGAACAGTCTGAATCCGGGAACAGGGGCATGAAACCTGGGGTTTCAACTTTGCTGTCGTCTCTTTCAATCGCAGGCAGCACGCCGTTCGTGGCGCTGAGCCGGTTTTCAGCAATATATTTCAGCTCCTTGACCACATCCGAGGTACGCTGAATATAGCGCTGCGCCTGCTCAAAGCTGGTATTAAATTCCTGACGAATATCCGACTCTTTTTCATGCAGCGCATTAACGATATAGAACACCGAAAAGAGGGCTATCAACAGCCATAACAGCAGCGCCAGCGCCCGGAAAAGATAGCGGGAGATTTTTAACGTGTTGCGAAAAGAGACGAGATATTTCAAATTAACCCTGGTTGCGCATTAACAATACGTTGGATGGCGATAAGGTAGCCGCAAAAGCCGCAGCCCGCAACGGCAAAGAAAACGGGTTTATCGCTATCACTATTTATCCGTTAGCGGGAGGTAGTGGCCATCAGGCAAGACAATCAGAACTTTTCGATAACCTTGAAGTGCATCAGCACCAGCGTCATATCGGGTGAGAACAGATCGTACTCTTCAAAAAAGCGTTTATGCTCGCGGCGCCAGTAAGCCAGCGAGCGATCGCCTTCCCCTTCCGCCCGGGCATGGGATTCGTCCACCCGATCAAAAGTGCTCATCTCTACCGTGGTCAGTTCTATTGCGCAAACTGGCTCATTCTTGCCATCTACCACCACAAAGATATCACCCGGTTGCGCAATACCCTCTCCGTCCAGGTTGGAGCAGGTGGCCGTTTTCACACCATCAAGCACCAGCTTCACCAGTTCATCCGCCTGCCGTTCTGTATCACCGAATGCCCAGCGTTCTACATGTATATATTTTTCAGGGAGAGTCATTTTTTGCCTTATTAATTGAGCCATGAATGCCAGGAAGGATAGTACATTGTATCGCGTCGTGCCTGGATACACCGCGTTGCCACACTGACGATGTTTAGCCGGCTGGAAACAGGTGGATACATCATCGTAACGCCCTTCTTATTCGGCATTAAAATACAAAACGCCCGATGCAATGCACCAGGCGTTTTAAGCGTTGAAAAGCACCAACCTGTAGCAGGACGAGCCGTTTCAGACAGCAGAATGCGGATTATTCGTCCGCGTCGTCCGCTACATCGTCGTCGCCTTCGGCTTCTGGTGCGATTTCATCATCACCTTCCGCCACGGTGCCGTCGATAGAATCCAGCTCTTCTTCATCTACCGGCTCAGCAACGCGTTGCAGGCCGACAACGTTTTCATCTTCCGCTGTACGGATAAGGATAACGCCCTGGGTGTTACGACCGACCACGCTTACCTCAGATACGCGGGTACGAACCAGCGTGCCTGCATCGGTAATCATCATGATCTGGTCGGTATCTTCCACCTGTACCGCGCCAACAACGCTGCCGTTACGCTCGGTCACTTTAATGGAAATCACGCCCTGAGTCGCACGCGACTTGGTTGGATACTCGTCCGCCGCAGTACGCTTACCGTAACCATTCTGCGTCACGGTGAGGATAGACCCCTCGCCACGTGGAATGATCAGAGAAACGACCTTATCAACGCCTGCAAGCTTGATACCGCGAACGCCTGTTGCGGTACGGCCCATGGTACGAACGGCGTCTTCTTTGAAGCGCACCACTTTACCGGCGGCTGAGAACAGCATGGCCTCGTTGCTGCCGTCGGTCAGATCGACGCCAATCAACTCGTCACCCTCGTTGAGGTTAACGGCAATAATGCCCGCAGAACGTGGACGGCTGAAGTCTGTTAACGCAGTCTTCTTCACCGTACCGCTTGCGGTTGCCATGAAGACGTTAATGCCTTCAGCATATTCGCGTACCGGCAGGATCGCGGTGATACGTTCGTTAGCTTCCAGCGGCAGCAGGTTAACGATCGGACGGCCACGGGCGCCACGGCTCGCTTCCGGCAGCTGGTAAACCTTCATCCAGTAGAGGCGACCACGGCTGGAGAACAGCAGGATCGTATCGTGGGTGTTGGCGACCAGCAGACGGTCAATAAAGTCTTCTTCTTTAATACGTGCGGCAGATTTACCTTTACCACCGCGACGTTGCGCTTCGTAATCGGTCAGCGGCTGATATTTCACATAGCCCTGGTGAGACAGGGTGACCACCACATCTTCCTGGTTGATCAGATCTTCAATGTTGATATCTGCGGTGTTCGCTGTGATTTCGGTGCGACGGTTATCACCGAACTGATCGCGCATGGCTTCCAGCTCTTCACGGATGACTTCCATCAGGCGCTCTGCGCTGCCCAGGATATGCAGCAACTCAGCGATCTGCTCCAGCAGATCTTTGTATTCGTCGAGCAGTTTTTCGTGCTCAAGGCCGGTCAGCTTCTGCAAACGCAGATCCAAAATAGCCTGCGCCTGCTGCTCGGTCAGGAAATATTGCCCGTCACGAATACCAAACTCTGGCTCCAGCCATTCAGGACGCGCGGCATCGCCACCGGCACGCTCAAGCATCGCAGAAACGTTGCCCAGCTCCCACGAACGGGCAATCAGTCCCGCTTTCGCTTCGGCAGGCGTTGGCGCACGACGAATCAATTCGATGATTGGATCGATGTTTGCCAGCGCAACGGCCAGTGCTTCAAGGATATGAGCACGATCGCGAGCTTTACGCAGTTCGAAAATAGTCCGGCGAGTCACCACTTCACGGCGGTGGCGCACGAACGCCGAAAGGATCTCTTTCAGGTTCATGATCTTCGGCTGGCCATGGTGCAGGGCAACCATGTTGATACCGAAGGAAGTCTGAAGCTGGGTCTGGGAGTAGAGGTTGTTCAGCACCACCTCGCCCACCGCATCGCGTTTAATTTCGATAACGATGCGCATCCCGTCTTTATCGGACTCATCGCGCAGGGCGCTGATGCCCTCAACGCGCTTGTCTTTCACCAGCTCGGCGATTTTTTCGATAAGACGTGCTTTGTTAACCTGATACGGGATTTCGTGAACAATAATAGTTTCACGGCCCGTTTTGGCATCGGCTTCTACATCCGCGCGCGCGCGAATGTAGATTTTGCCGCGACCGGTACGGTACGCTTCCTCAATGCCACGACGGCCATTGATGATGGCAGCCGTTGGGAAGTCAGGCCCCGGGATGTGTTCCATCAGCCCTTCTACGCTGATGTTCTCATCTTCAATGTAGGCCAGACAGCCGTTGATCACTTCGGTGATGTTATGTGGCGGGATGTTCGTCGCCATACCCACCGCGATACCGGACGAACCGTTAACCAGCAGGTTCGGGATCTTGGTTGGCATAACATCCGGAATTTTCTCGGTGCCGTCGTAGTTATCGACGAAATCCACCGTGTCTTTTTCCAGGTCGGCCATCAGTTCGTGGGCGATTTTCGACATACGGATTTCCGTATAACGCATCGCTGCGGCGGAGTCGCCGTCGACAGAACCGAAGTTACCCTGGCCGTCGACCAACATATAACGTAAGGAGAATGGCTGCGCCATACGGACGATCGTGTCATAAACGGCGGTATCACCATGAGGGTGGTATTTACCGATTACGTCACCAACGACACGGGCGGATTTTTTGTATGCTTTGTTCCAGTCATTGCCCAATACGTTCATGGCGTATAGTACGCGACGGTGTACCGGCTTGAGTCCATCGCGGACATCTGGCAGTGCGCGGCCGACAATAACCGACATCGCATAATCCAGATACGAGCTCTTTAGCTCTTCCTCAATGTTGACCGGTGTAATTTCTCTGGCAAGGTCGCTCATGTAACCGCTATCCCTCTACTGTGTCCCGGATTCAAAGGTCGCAAATTATAACACAAGCGCCGCGTGGGGGGGAAACCTGAACGCGTTTGCACAGCGCTTTATTCGTCGCCGCAGGCTGATATACTTCCCGTTCGTAACGAGCAAGGAGTGAGAGTCCCTATGAATGCCGAAAACCAACCGGTAATCCACAGTCAATCGACCCCCCAGAATGTCGACCATGACGAAATCGCCAAATTCGAAGCCGTTGCGTCACGCTGGTGGGATCCAGAAGGCGAATTTAAACCGCTGCACCGGATTAACCCGCTGCGCCTGGGCTATATCAATCAACGTGCAGGCGGCCTGTTTGGAAAAAAGGTGCTTGATGTGGGCTGCGGCGGCGGCATTCTCGCTGAAAGTATGGCTCGTGAAGGAGCAAACGTAACCGGGCTGGACATGGGTTTTGAACCCCTGCAGGTTGCGCGCCTGCATGCGCTGGAAAGCGGTATTGAGCTGGATTACGTGCAGGAGACGGTTGAACAACATGCCGACAAGCATGCCGGGCTTTATGATGTGGTCACCTGCATGGAAATGCTGGAGCATGTGCCCGACCCGCAATCCGTGGTGAAGGCCTGTGCAAAACTGGTAAAGCCGGGCGGCCATGTCTTCTTCTCCACGCTTAACCGCAACGGTAAATCCTGGCTGATGGCCATTGTCGGCGCCGAATATATCCTGCGCATGGTGCCAAAAGGCACGCATAACGTGAAGAAGTTCATCAAGCCTGCCGAGCTTCTGGCCTGGGTTGATGAAACACCGCTGCGCGAGCGCCATATGACCGGGCTGCACTTTAACCCGCTGACTAACAAATTCAGCCTCGGCCCCGGCGTGGATGTTAACTATATGTTGCATACAGAAAGTAGCCTGGCCCGCGATTCATAAGCTAAGACTATGGATTTTGCGCAGCATCAGGTTGCGCAATTATCCATTAAGTTTAAGAAATCAGCACTCGATCAAAAATATCATTTTTTTTGCATCCCATTGACAATTGACACAGGCCTTATGTGCCGTGGACTTAGCGAAATTTCGCCTGCCACAACCTCAAATCAGCGCCAAAATCAATACTTGTTCTCAGCCGATTAGTTACTAGAATACTCACCATATAGCGGTCAATTATTCCCAAACCCCCTACATATAGTATTTATCCACAAGGTTAGCCACAAGCTGATGACTGTGGATAAACGGGGGGATATTTCTTTTCACGGACAGGTACAACTCACATGAATCAGAGTCTGCTGGTTACAAAACGTGACGGTCGAACCGAGCGCATTAATCTGGATAAAATCCATCGTGTTCTCGATTGGGCCGCCGAAGGACTGAACAACGTCTCCGTTTCCCAGGTCGAGCTTCGTTCTCACATCCAGTTTTATGACGGCATTAAAACCTCTGATATTCATGAGACTATTATCAAGGCTGCCGCCGATTTAATTTCCCGTGAAGCCCCGGACTACCAGTATCTTGCCGCCCGCCTGGCCATCTTCCACCTGCGTAAAAAAGCCTACGGCCAGTTTGAACCGCCAAAGCTGCACGACCACGTGGTAAAAATGACCGAGCTTGGCAAATACGATCGGCATCTGCTGGAAGACTACACGGAAGAAGAGTTCCGGCAGATGGACGATTTTATCGACCATGAACGCGACATGAGCTTCTCCTACGCGGCGGTTAAGCAACTGGAAGGAAAATATCTGGTCCAGAACCGCGTCTCCGGTGAAATCTACGAAAGCGCGCAGTTCCTTTATATACTGGTCGCCGCTTGCCTCTTCTCCGGCTACCCGCGTGAAACCCGTCTGAGCTACGTGAAGCGCTTCTACGATGCGATTTCTACCTTCAAAATTTCTCTGCCTACGCCAATTATGTCTGGCGTGCGTACCCCAACTCGTCAGTTCAGCTCGTGCGTACTGATCGAGTGTGGCGACAGCCTGGATTCCATCAACGCCACCTCCAGCGCGATCGTGAAATATGTTTCTCAGCGTGCCGGCATCGGTATTAACGCCGGTCGTATCCGTGCGCTGGGCAGCCCGATTCGCGGCGGCGAAGCTTTCCATACCGGCTGCATCCCGTTCTACAAGCACTTCCAGACGGCGGTGAAATCCTGCTCTCAGGGCGGCGTGCGCGGCGGTGCCGCAACGCTGTTTTACCCGATGTGGCATCTGGAAGTTGAAAGCCTGCTGGTGCTGAAAAACAACCGTGGCGTGGAAGGCAACCGCGTTCGCCATATGGACTACGGCGTGCAGATCAACAAGCTGATGTACACCCGCCTGCTGAAAGGTGAAGACATTACGCTGTTCAGCCCGTCCGACACCCCGGGGCTGTACGATGCGTTCTTCGCCGATCAGGAAGAGTTTGAACGCCTGTACACCAGATACGAAAAAGATGACAGCATCCGCAAACAGCGTGTGAAAGCGGTCGAGCTGTTCTCCCTGATGATGCAGGAGCGTGCTTCCACCGGCCGTATCTACATTCAGAACGTTGACCACTGCAACACCCACAGCCCGTTCGATCCGGCTATCGCGCCAGTTCGCCAGTCAAACCTGTGTCTGGAGATCGCGCTGCCGACTAAACCGCTGAATGACGTTAACGACCAAAACGGCGAAATCGCGCTGTGTACGCTCTCCGCTTTCAACCTGGGCGCCATCAAAAGCCTGGACGAACTCGAAGAGCTGGCGACGCTTGCCGTGCGTGCGCTGGATGCGCTGCTGGATTATCAGGATTACCCAATTCTTGCCGCAGAACGCGGGGCAATGGGCCGCCGCACCTTGGGTATCGGCGTGATTAACTTTGCTTACTACCTGGCGAAAAACGGCGTGCGTTACTCCGATGGCAGCGCAAACAACCTGACGCATAAAACTTTCGAGGCCATTCAGTTCTACCTGCTGAAAGCCTCTAACGAACTGGCGAAAGAGCAAGGCGCTTGCCCGTGGTTCAATGAAACCACCTATGCGAAAGGCATTATGCCGATCGACACCTACAAGAAAGACCTGGACGCGATCAGCAACGAACCGCTGCACCTCGACTGGGATGGGCTGCGTGAGTCCATCAAAACCCACGGTCTGCGTAACTCCACGCTTTCCGCCCTGATGCCGTCTGAAACCTCCTCGCAGATTTCAAACGCGACTAACGGTATTGAACCACCGCGTGGCCATATCAGCATCAAAGCGTCCAAAGACGGTATCCTGCGTCAGGTCGTGCCGGATTACGAAGAGCTGAAAAACAGCTACGAGCTGCTGTGGGATCTGCCGAACAACGACGGCTACCTGCAGTTAGTCGGTCTGATGCAGAAATTTATCGACCAGTCGATTTCTGCCAATACCAACTACGATCCGTCACGCTTCCCGTCAGGGAAAGTGCCGATGCAGCAGCTGCTCAAAGACTTGCTCACCGCCTATAAATTCGGCGTGAAAACGCTGTACTATCAAAACACCCGTGACGGCGCGGAAGATTCGCAGGACGACCTGGCGCCTTCAATCCAGGACGACGGCTGCGAAAGCGGCGCATGTAAAATCTAACGCAAAATCCCCTCACCTCGCTGAGGGGATTTTTTCGACGTATGACAGGATTTGACCTCATGGCTTACACCACTTTTTCACAGACGAAAAACAACCAGCTTGCTGAGCCGATGTTCTTTGGCCAGCCGGTAAACGTGGCACGCTACG
Source organism: Buttiauxella sp. (assembly GCA_032051265.1). Taxonomy (GTDB): domain Bacteria; phylum Pseudomonadota; class Gammaproteobacteria; order Enterobacterales; family Enterobacteriaceae; genus Dryocola. Next base: position 344,156 of record DAMBYU010000001.1, on the reverse strand, counting down.
ACCAGCAAAAATATGACATCTTCGAAAAGCTGATCGAAAAACAACTCTCCTTCTTCTGGCGTCCGGAAGAGGTGGATGTCTCCCGCGATCGCATCGACTACCAGGCCCTGCCGGAGCATGAAAAGCACATTTTCATCAGCAACCTGAAATACCAGACGCTGCTCGACTCAATCCAGGGCCGCAGCCCGAACGTCGCCCTGCTGCCGCTGATTTCGATTCCGGAGCTGGAAACCTGGGTTGAAACCTGGGCGTTTTCTGAAACGATCCACTCGCGCTCTTACACGCATATCATCCGTAACATCGTCAACGACCCGGCGATTGTGTTTGACGATATCGTCACTAACGAAGAAATCCTTAAGCGCGCCAAAGATATCTCCGGCTACTACGACGATCTGATTGAGATGACCAGCTACTGGCATTTACTCGGCGAAGGCACGCATAACGTCAACGGCAAAACAGTCACCGTTAACCTGCGCGCGCTGAAAAAACAGCTCTATCTCTGCCTGATGAGCGTCAACGCGCTGGAAGCGATTCGCTTCTACGTAAGCTTTGCCTGCTCCTTCGCCTTCGCCGAGCGCGAGCTGATGGAGGGCAACGCCAAAATCATCAAGCTGATTGCCCGTGACGAAGCGCTGCACCTGACCGGTACTCAGCACATGCTGAATCTGATGCGTTCCGGCGAAGACGATCCGGAAATGGCGGAGATCGCCATCGAGTGTCGTCAGCAGTGCTACGACCTGTTCGTGCTGGCGGCTGAACAAGAGAAAGAGTGGGCAAGCTACCTGTTCCGCGACGGCTCGATGATTGGCCTGAATAAAGACATCCTCTGCCAGTATGTGGATTACATCACTAACATCCGCATGCAGGCCGTTGGCCTCGATCTGCCGTTTAAAACCCGCTCTAACCCGATTCCATGGATCAACGCCTGGCTGGTGTCAGATAACGTGCAGGTTGCGCCGCAGGAGGTGGAAGTGAGCTCTTATCTGGTCGGTCAAATTGATTCCAATATCGACGCCGACGATCTGAGCAATTTCCAGCTTTAAGCCATGAGCCGCATTACGCTTCGTATCACCGGCGCACAGTTGATGTGTCAGGAAGAGCACCCTTCCCTGCTGGCGGCGCTGGAGCATCATCAGGTCGCCGTCGAATATCAGTGCCGGGAGGGTTATTGCGGTTCCTGTCGTATCAGGCTGGTCGCAGGAGAGGTCAGCTGGCTTACCGAGCCGCTGGCCTTCATCCAGCCCGGTGAGATATTGCCCTGCTGCTGCCAGGCGCAGGGCGATATTGAAATCGAGATGTAAAAAACCTCCCGCGGGAGGTTTTTTAGTTTATGTCGCTTAGCTGCCTTTTATCTTTAGCTGTTGATGATGCTTTCTCTCACCGATCATCACGATAATCAGCAGCACAACCGCCAGCACGCTGCCGCCGATCATCACCATAAAGCCGCCGTCCCAGCCGAAGAAGTCAACGGTATAGCCCACGATAGCGCTCGCCGCGACCGAACCTCCAAGGTAGCCGAACAGGCCGGTGAACCCTGCTGCCGTGCCCGCTGCCTTTTTCGGCGCCAGCTCAAGCGCGTGCAGGCCAATGAGCATTACCGGGCCATAAATCAGGAAGCCAATGATTATCATGCAGGCCATATCAACGCCTGGGTTGCCCGGCGGATTTAACCAGTAGACCACCGTCGCAATCGTCACCAGAATCATGAAGAACACGCCTGTCGCACCGCGGTTTCCTTTGAATACCTTATCCGACATCCAGCCGCAAAGCAGCGTGCCGGGGATCCCCGCGTACTCATAGAGAAAGTAGGCCCAGGAGGACTTATCCAGCGTAAAATGTTTCACCTCTTTGAGGTAGGTCGGGGACCAGTCGAGGATGCCGTAACGCAGTAAATAAACAAAGACGTTGGCGATGGCGATATACCACAGCAGACGGTTCGGGAAGACATACTGCATGAAGATCTGTTTAGCCGTCAGTTCCTCTTCCGCTTTTTCACTGTAATCGTCCGGGTAATCGTTTTTATACTCTTCGATTGGCGGTAAACCGCAGGACTGCGGCGTATCGCGCATTAAACCCAATGCGATCAGCGCCACAAGTATCGCCCCGAAAGCAGGCATGTAGAGCGCGGCGTGCCAGTCGTTAAACCACGCCATCCCCAACAGGAACAGTAAAGGCGGAAGCCCGCCACCGACGTTATGCGCGCAGTTCCAGATGGAGACAATTCCCCCGCGCTCCTTCTGCGACCACCAGTGCACCATAGTACGCCCGCACGGCGGCCATCCCATCCCCTGGAACCAGCCACATAAAAACAGCAGTACGAACATCACCGCAATGCTCGAGGTCGCCCAGGGCACGAACCCCATAAACAGCATAACGGCGGCCGCCAGAATGAGCCCTGCGGGCAGGAAGACCCGAGGGTTCGAGCGGTCAGAAACCGCCCCCATAATAAACTTTGAAAAACCGTAGGCGATGGAAATACCGGAAAGTGCGAAGCCCAGGTCGCCACGCGAGAAGCCCTGTTCCACCAGATATGGCATTGCAAGGGTGAAGTTTTTACGCACCAGATAGTAAGCGGCGTAACCGAAGAAAATCCCCATAAAGATTTGCCAGCGCAGACGTCGATAGGTTGGGTCGATGTGCTCCCTCTTCAGGCGTGGCTGATGCGCTGCGGGTTTGAAAATACTTAGCATAAATGCCTCCGTGGCTGTTTTTTGTTAAGCAATGTTCTTTTGCGAGCGCATAGTAATGATTATTGTCTCCGTTTAGTGTGAAACGTCGCACATCATGTTACATTTTTATTACAAATAAGCGAAATGGTGCATTCCATCACACCATATTTTCGTTATTCGCTCGTTTATGCTCGATATAAACCACCCGATTGTCGCAGCCTGGGAGTCAGAGCTTTAGCTCTCCAGGGTCTCGACGACATTGATCCAGCCGTGTTCGGCTGCAACATCCCAGCCGTTGAGCCAGCGGCGCAGCATATTTAGCGCCATCATGGCGCACACTTCCTGGCGGATACGCAAACCATGGCGATTAACGTTAAATTTCACGCATAAACCGTGCGTGCCCGTTGGGGTGCGCAACGCGAAATTAAGACGATCGTCCTGCACAGAGCCGACCACCAGCGCGAGATCGCAGCCCGTCTGCCCGGCTAAATCTTTCGCCCGCTGTGTCGTTTCCATAAGCGTTTCAACCACCGGAGCCAGCACGCCGCTGTTACCCAGAGGCGCTTGCGCAGAGGCAAGCTGCAGGCAAAGCAGACCGGCGGTGAACTGCTCGCTAACAGCGATGCTCAGCCCTTTCGCTTTCATGCGCCCGGCAAGCTGCGCGGGCAGGCCTTCCGTTCCCTCAAAAATTGTGCTTTCACCCGCCACACGCCGCACTTCCGGCCAGACGGCCTCCATTTCCTGGCGCAGGCTGGCAGGCCCGGTCAACTTCAGCTCAATGACTGGCATGGATGAGCGATAGCCCATCACCGCGCCTGCGGGCAATGCAAGCGGCTCAAGGTTCTGCGCAAGCTCGCTTTCCGAACGTCCGAACGTTGTCAGACGCAGGCAAACCGGCGGCTCGGGCAGCGTGAAGCGTTCGCGCAGGCGCGGCATAATTTGTTTATCCACCATTACTTTAAATTCAGACGGCACGCCGGGCGTGAAGAACATCAGGCAGCGGTTTAGCTGCATGGCGAAGCCGCAAGCCGTGCCAACGGGGTTGTCCACCATTTCACTGTTCGCCGGGATAAGCGCCTGCTTACGGTTGCTCGGGGCCATTACACGCCCGCGATCGGAGAAGAATTGCTCCATACGCGTGAGCCACTCTTTATGCTCCACAAGCTCGACACCCGCAGCACGCGCGGCAGCCAGTGCGCTCAGGTCGTCGCTGGTCGGTCCAAGCCCGCCGTTGACAATAAGGATATCGGCCTGCTCGCTGCGCTCTTTGAGCACCGCGATCAAATCGTCCAGGCTGTCGCCTACCGTATTTCGGCGCGACATCGGCAGACCCTGGTTAAAGAGGTAATCGGCAAGCCAGGCTGCATTGGTATCAATAATTTGCCCGTACAGCACTTCGTCGCCGGTAGAGAGCATTTCCACTTTTATCATCGTTTTACTCCGCGGGAAGATAACGATTCACTATACCTTAAGCGCAAAGAGATGGAGGGGAAATACAAAGGCCACGACTGGCGCCGTGGCCTGGAGGGTTAGAACCCGGCGCTAACGCCTACGTACGGACCGTCTGCAATCACATTATCACGATCGCCATCTTTGCCTTTCAGGCCGATATAACGATAGCCGCCGGTAATAGTGACTGGACGCATAACTGTCCAGCTCACGCCTGCTTTTGCTTCCTGGTAATCTTTCACGCCGCTGGAGAGTGAATCAGGGGAATAGTAGTAGTCACCAAAGATTGCGAAACTGTCGGAAACAGACCACTTCAGACCGCCGCCAACGGCTACCGCGTAACCTTCATCGCCATCTTTTGGATTCAGGTAAATACCTTTACCGCCCACGGTGCCCATAAACGGACCCAGTGGCACATTCAGGCCTAAGCCCAGACCCGCAACGTCGCCGTCATCATCGTTATGCGCATAGTTGCCCGTTACCGCAAGACCGCTCGTTTCAGTACCAAAACCCACGCCCACATTGGTGTATTTTTCACCCGCTTCACCGCTGATGCTGATAGCGTTGGCGGTAGCCGAAACCAGTGTTAAGCCGGCAATACCAGCCATGATTAATTTATTCATTCCTTGGATCCTGAACTGTAGAAAACGGGTCTTCCCGAAAAAAAGCCGATTGTACAGACCGGCGTTATGTAATCAACGCCTTAGCAAGGCTAATCACCCTTTGTTTGTAAGAATTTGAAAAAGATCCGTATATGCGTGACAGGATCAAGGAATAGCAGCGATAGAAAGCGCCAGATTGCTCTCAGACTCTCTCTTGCTGAACAATAGCAACGGTTTCAGACACGCAGCTATGACCCACTTTTTATTAGTTAAGGAGATAACAATGACTAAAAAAGGATTAACTACCGCAGCCGGGGCGCCCGTCGCCCATAATAATAATGTTGCTACCGCAGGCCGTCGCGGTCCAATGTTATTACAGGATGTCTGGTTTCTTGAAAAGCTGGCCCACTTCGATCGTGAAGTGATCCCCGAGCGTCGTATGCATGCCAAAGGTTCAGGCGCATACGGCACTTTCACCGTCACCCATGATATTACCCGGTACACCCGGGCAAAGCTGTTCTCGGACGTGGGTAAGAAAACCGATCTGTTTATCCGTTTTTCAACCGTGGCCGGCGAGCGTGGCGCCGCCGATGCGGAGCGTGATATCCGCGGCTTCTCCATCAAATTCTATACCGAAGAAGGCAACTGGGATTTGGTCGGCAATAACACGCCTGTTTTCTATCTGCGTGACCCGATGAAGTTCCCGGATCTTAACCATGTGGTTAAACGCGACCCGCGCACCAATCTGCGTAACCCTACCTACAAATGGGATTTCTTCTCCCACCTGCCGGAGTCACTGCATCAGCTAACCATCGACTTCAGCGACCGTGGCCTGCCGCGTTCGTATCGTCACATTCACGGTTTTGGCAGCCATACCTTCAGTTTTATCAACCATAATAATCAGCGCTTCTGGGTGAAGTTCCATCTGAAAACCCAGCAGGAAATCGCCAACATGATGGATGAAGAAGCGGCGGGTCTGGTTGCCTGCGACCGTGAAAGTTCCCAGCGCGATCTGTTTGAAGCCATTGAAGGCGGTAATTTCCCGCGCTGGAAATTTTACGTGCAGGTGATGCCGGAAGCGGATGCCTCTAATACCCCTTACAACCCGTTTGACCTGACTAAAGTCTGGCCGCACGGCGACTATCCGCTGATCGAAGTGGGTGTACTGGAGCTTAACCGCAACCCGGACAACTACTTTGCAGAAGTTGAGCAGGCGGCGATGTCTCCGGCAAACGTGGTGCCGGGAATTGGATTCTCTCCGGACCGTATGTTGCAGGGCCGCCTGTTCTCCTACGGCGATGCGCAACGCTACCGTTTAGGCGTAAACCATCACCAGATCCCGGTGAACGCGCCGAAATGTCCGTTCCATAACTACCATCGCGACGGCGCAATGCGCATCGATGGCAACAGCGGCAACGGCCCGACCTATGAGCCAAACAGCTTCAACGTTTTCCAAGAGCAGCCTGATTACAGCGAACCGCCGCTGAGTCTGGAAGGCGCGGCCGACCACTGGAATCACCGCGAAGACACCGACTACTTCAGCCAGCCGCGTGCGCTGTTTAACCTGCTGAGCGAAGAAGAACATCAGCGTATGTTTAACCGTATTGCCGGGGATATGAAAGACGTTCCGGCGTACATTCAGGAACGGCAGATTGGCCTGTTCAGCGAGGTTCATCCGGACTATGGCGCGGGCGTGGCCAACGCGCTGAAAGCGTTAAAAGAAAGATAACCTGCAAATGGCGGGGTTCAACTCCGCCTTTTTTACATTGCCAATAATTTTATACGCACCAGTAATCCGCCTGATGCCGGGCTTCGCAACAGATCCGGACGCGTGCTATGTAAACGTGCAATATCGTTAACCAGCGCCAGCCCTAACCCTGCCCCGCTTTGTTCTGCCGCATTATCAAGGCGATGGAAAGGTAGCAGAGCGAAACGTACCAGGTCTGTATCGATCCCCGGTCCGCTATCCTCGACCTCAAGCCACACCGCATGCTGCGCCACATTTGCAGTCACTTTAATAGTGACGATGCCGCCTTCAGGCGTATATTTAAGCGCGTTATCCAGCAGGTTCGCACACATTTCTGCCAGCAAAACAGGCTCACCCATCACGCTGGCCGTCGACAAACCTTCATAGCCCAGATCAATATGCTTACTGCGCGCCTGGCTCAGCCGTGAAAAACAACTCGCCTGTACCACCTCTACCAGATTTACCGGCTCCAGCGTCTGGCCTGCTGATTTATCCGCACGGGTTAAGCGAGAAAGCTGTAACAGACGATCGGTTAAAACGATGGTGTTATCAAGCGTTGAGGAGATTGCCTGCAGACTCTCTCGCCACAACTGCGGTTCGCGACTTTTCAAAGCAACGCCCACCTGGGTTTTGAGTACCGTCAGCGGCGTTTTGAGTTGGTGAGAGGCGTCAGCGTTAAAGCGCGTTTGTCGATCGATAAGCCCCCGTAAGCGTTCGATATAACGATTGAAAGAGAGGATGAGTAGCCGGGTTTCCGACCACGGCAGAATATCGGGCAAAGGCGTTAAGTCATCCGGCGCACGCCGTGTCATAATCCGCGAAAGAAGACGCACCGGTTTTAGCACCCGGCGCAATAAGCCGTATGCCAGCGTTAACGTCAACAACACCAGCCCGCCCTGCGTCAAGGAAGCAGAGAGCAACAGCTGGCCCGCCAGATAGCGCCGTGAGAGCAGCGTTTCAGCAACCACAATTTGCACCATCCCCGTCACGCCGCCTTCGTTCACCGGCTGCAAAAAGCGCGCAACACGCAAAGGCTGCTGCTGGTAAATAGAATCATAAAACCACGCCAGTGCGGGATAGTGCTCGGTACGCGGCGTATCCCGGGGCATATCGGGCAGGTCATCATAGCCAGAGATAACCCGCCCGTTGGTGTCGGTAACTTTATAAAAAAGTCGGTCGTTCATGTTTAGTTCGAAGCTATCGAGCATAACCCAGGGCACGTCAACTTCCAGGTGTCCGTGGCGAACCACCAGACGCTCTGCCACCGTCCTCGCCGAAGCCAGCAACGTTCTGTCGTAGGCCTGGGTCGCCGCCTTCATCGCGCTTAAATAGCTGCTGTACGCAGAAAATGCCCAGAGAACAATGAGCGGTAACCCCAGAAACAGCAGCAGTTGTCCGAACAGCGACTTAGGTTTCATTGCCCTGATCATTTGTGCCTTTCCAGCACATAGCCCAGCCCGCGCAAGGTGGTAATCTGCACATCGCCATTAAGCATTTTTTTACGTAAACGATGAATATACAGCTCAATGCTTTCCAGGTTAGCTTCATCACCAAGACTGAACACCTGTTCAAAAAGCTGCTGTTTCGATACCGGGCGCGTACGGCGATACATCAGCACGGTTAAAATAGTCTGTTCGCGCGGAGTCAGCGCCAGGGGTTTGCCGTTAAGAAGAAAATAACCTTCCGGATGCAGTGCCAGCTGTCCAAGCTGCTGCTGTTCATGTAGTTGCCCCTCGCTGCGTCTGATTAGCGCCCGTATTCGCGCATCCAGCTCCTCCAGCTCAAAGGGTTTCGGCAGATAGTCATCCGCCCCCGCATTAAGCCCTTTAACACGATCGGCAACCGCGCCGTGAGCCGTCAGTAGCAGCACCGGCAGCGACTGGCCCCGTTTACGCATACGCTGCAGTACATTAAGCCCGTTTAGCCGCGGCATGCCGATATCCAGCACCGCCACAGCATAGTTTTCATTCTGTAAAAGGTGATCGGCTGCCTGACCATCAAAAACACAATCAACGGCAAACCCTGCCTGGACCAGTGCTTTATCAAGCCAGTGAGCCAGCTCACGGTTATCTTCCGCCAGTAAGAGACGCATATCACATCCTGTAAAGTTTCTGCCGTCATGAAAGGGAAATGAAAGGTTAATGTTTTAACAATTTCGCAACCGAACTACTACAAAGTGGTTCACAGAACGCGAAACATCTAGCGGATTTTTTGACCTGAGGATGCCTATGAATCGTACCCTGCTCTGCACGTTTAGCGCCACGGCCCTGCTGCTGTCGGCTTTCTCTGTCCCGGCAGCACAAGTTCCTGCCCGGACCGAATGTATCGCTCCAGCCAAACCCGGCGGCGGTTTTGATCTGACCTGCAAGCTCATCCAGGTCAGCCTTCTGGATACCGGCGTGCTCGAAAAACCAATGCGCGTAACCTATATGCCCGGCGGCGTGGGGGCCGTAGCCTATAACGCCATTGTCGCCCAGCGACCTGCGGAGGCTGGCACCGTGGTGGCATTTTCTGGCGGTTCTTTGCTGAACCTGTCGCAGGGAAAATTCGGTCGCTATGGCGTGGATGACGTACGCTGGCTGGCGAGCGTCGGCACCGATTACGGCATGATTGCGGTACGGGCTGATTCGCCCTGGAAAGATTTGCCGTCCCTGATGGCCGCGCTGGAGAAAGATCCCAACAGCGTGGTGTTCGGCGCAGGCGCTTCCATCGGTAGCCAGGACTGGATGAAGACGGCGCTGCTGGCGCAAAAAGCGAAAGTGGATCCCCACAAAATGCGCTACGTCGCGTTCGAGGGAGGTGGCGAACCCGTTACGGCCTTAATGGGCAATCACGTACAGGCAGTTTCCGGTGACCTGAGCGAGATGGTGCCTTATCTGAACGGCGACAAGCTGCGCGTGCTGGCCGTATTTTCTGACCAACGTCTGCCGGGCAAACTGGCAAAAATCCCTACCGCTAAAGAGCAGGGATTCGATCTTGTCTGGCCTATCATTCGTGGCTTTTATGTCGGGCCGAAAGTCAGCGACGCTGAATACCAGTGGTGGGTTGAGACGTTCAATAAACTCCAGCAAAGCGAAGACTTTAAAAAGCAGCGCGACCTGCGCGGGCTGTTTGAGTTCAATATGACCGGCAAAGAGCTGGACGAGTATGTCAAAAAACAGGTAGTGGGTTACCACGAACAGGCCAAAGCCTTTGGGCTGGCTAAGTAAGCGGGAGGCAAGAATGAGCGATCGTATATTTGCCGGGATCTGGATTGCGCTCTGCGTTGCCGGGCTGTTTATTAGCTGGCAGATACAAAGTGAATATAGCTACGAGCCCGTTGGGCCGCGTCCGTTTCCCATGGCAATTATCGGCCTGATGTTGATTTGTGCTGTATTACTGCTGCTTCGCCATCCGGACGTTGTCCAGTGGCCGGGACGCCAGGTATTACAACGGCTGCTGGTAATGGTTATGGCGCTGGGCTGCTATGCGTGGGGGTTTGAATGGCTGGGCTTCCCGCTGGCGACAACGCTTATTACCTTCTGTATCGGCCTGCTGTTCGGTGCCACTGTTACGGCAGCCGCCCTTTCCGGGGTGATGTTAGGCGGCGCTTTATTCTACGCCTTTGACCGCCTGCTTGACGTAACCCTGCCCCTTGGCTTTTTTCTGAGTTAACGGAGGATTTATGGATACCTGGTTTTATCTCTCTCAGGGATTTGCCGTCGCCCTGACGCCTGAAAACCTGATGATTGCCCTGATTGGCTGCTTTGTCGGCACGATTGTCGGATTGCTGCCGGGTCTCGGTCCGATTAACGGAGTGGCGATCCTTCTGCCGCTGGCGTTTGCCCTCAAGTTGCCGCCTGAATCAGCGCTTATTCTGCTGGCAACGGTATATATCGGCTGCGAATATGGCGGACGCATCTCATCAATTTTGCTTAACGTGCCAGGCGATGCCGCCGCCATTATGACCGCGCTGGACGGCTATCCGATGGCGAAGCAGGGACGCGGTGGCGTAGCGCTGTCTATCTCCGCCGTCAGTTCGTTCATCGGCTCGATGATAGCTATCTCAGGTATTATCCTGTTCGCTCCTCTGCTTGCACGGTGGTCGCTCGCTTTTGGCCCGGCGGAATACTTCGCGCTGATGGTTTTTGCCATAGCCTGCCTTGGCAGCATGATGGCGCAAAATCCGCTGAAATCCTTCCTGGCGGCGTTAATTGGGCTGGGTCTGGCAACCGTTGGCGTAGACGCAAATACCGGGGTCTATCGTTTTACCTTTGACAGCGTCCATCTCTCCGACGGCGTGCAGTTTATCGTCGTGGTTATCGGCTTGTTCTCGGTTTCCGAAATCCTGCTGATGCTGGAAAGCACCAGCAGCGGTCAGGTATTAGTACGCAAAACCGGCCGCATGATGTTCAACATGAAAGAGGCTGCTCAGTGCACCGGTGCAACGTTACGCTCATCGGTCATCGGTTTTTTTGTCGGCATTCTGCCCGGCGCAGGGGCAACCATCGCCAGCGCCATCACCTACATGACGGAGAAAAAAATCAGCGGCAATAGCGACAACTTCGGCAAGGGCGATATTCGCGGCGTTGCCGCACCCGAAGCGGCCAATAATGCTTCCGCCTGCGGCTCGTTTATTCCGATGCTTACCCTTGGCGTACCGGGTTCAGGCACCACGGCGGTGATGATGGGGGCGCTAACGCTCTATAACATCACGCCTGGCCCGGCGATGTTTACCGAACAGCCCGATATCGTCTGGGGCCTGATCGCCTCGCTGCTGATTGCTAATGTGATACTGCTGATAATGAACCTGCCGTTGATTGGCTTGTTCACCCGCATGCTGACTATCCCGCTGTGGTTCCTGGTGCCCGCCATTGCCGCCGTTTCTGCGGTAGGTGTGTACGCGGTACACAGCACAACATTTGATTTATTGCTGATGGTCGGGCTGGGCGTGTTTGGCTATGTTCTGCGGAAAATGCATTTTCCTATGTCGCCGTTAATTCTCGGTTTTGTGCTGGGGGAAATGCTGGAGCAGAATCTACGCCGCGCGTTGTCGATCAGCAACGGCGGTCTGAATATTCTGTGGGAAAGCGGCGTGGCAAAAAGTCTGCTAGCGATGGCGATCCTCGTCATTGTCGTGCCGCCGGTGCTTAAACTGATTCGTCGCCAGCGTAAAGCCGCTGTTGATGTAAGTTAAGGGAGATAAAAATGGTGAGGACGCTGAATGCTTAGCCAGCGCTTTTCTGCGTCGCACCCCACTCCTGCACGGCTTTACGTGAAACCTTAATCCCGCCCTGTTTTACCGACGCGGGTAAACGCAGCCAGCGCACAGGCTGCTGAAAACGAGCCAGCTTCCCCTGCACCCAGTTTTCAAGCCGGGTCATATCAAAGTCGGCATCCGTCTCAATCACCGCAACCGGACGATGGCCAAACTCAGCATCTTCTATCGGGATAACAAACGCCTGCTCTACCGCCGGATGAGCCGCCAGTACGCGCTCGATCTCTTCTGGCTGGATACCTTCACCGCCGCTGAAAAACTGATTATCAAGACGCCCGAGGATGGTTAACCGCTGGCCGTTTAACACGCCTCGATCCCGCGTGCTGAACCAGCCATGTTCATTAAGCAAGGGAACCAGCTTGCCCCCCTGCCAGTAGCCGCTGGCAAGGCTGGAGGCCCGTATCCACACTTCCCGCCCGACGATTTTTACTTCTCGCCCGGGCAACGCTTCGCCAACGTCAGGCAGCCCGTCGGCACGCTTGGCGCATACCGTAGAAGCCAGTTCGGTTAAACCGTAGCCGCACCAGCAGTTCACCCCGCGCGCCTGCGCCGCCTCGGTTAACTCAACCGGAATCGCCGCGCCGCCGAGCAGCACTTCACGCAGGGCAAGGGGCTGAGATTGCTCAAGCAAGCGCCAAAGTTGCGTTGGCACGAGTGAAGCATGAGTACAGCCCTGAAGCGCCTCGCTAAGAGCATGCAGATCACGCACCACCATGCATCCACCGGCAAGCAGCCAGCGCCATAAAATCCCCTGTCCGGAAACGTGGTACAGCGGTAGCGATAAAAGCCAGCTATCGCCCTGTCCGTAATTCATCGCCGACAAAACCCCCGCTGCGCTGGCAAGGTGCGCAGCGCCAGTATGCGCCGCAGCCTTTGGTAAACCGCTGGAGCCGGAGGTTAACGTCATCGAAACCAGCCGCTGCGGTAGCCAGTCAACCTGCCAGGCTTTGCGTGGAGCGACGCTCAAAGAGGTGTGGCCGGGGACGGGAGACGCAGAACCGAGTACCAGAGCGTGGCTGAGGGTTAAACCGGGCAGCAATTGCGTGAGCAAACTATCCGGCAACTGGGGATTGAGCGGCAGGACGCGCGCGCCACACTGCAGCAATGCCAGCCAGCAGAGCACGGCTTCCGCGCTGTTTTTCGCTCTCAGGGCAATGCCTTGTCCTTCGCAAACGCCCTGCTGCCTGAACCCATCGGCCAGGGCATCAACACGCTGGCAAAGCGTTTGCCAGTCGAGAGTTTCATCCGTGAGCTTTAAGGCCGGAGATGCCCCATAACTCTTTGCCCAGTGCTGCCAGGGCCAGGTAACAAAATTCATATTACGCGCTCAAGACTCTCAATTTGCCGACAGGGTAAAGCACTGTTCGGCCACTGGCGCACCAGTTGCGCCTGCATTAACGAAAGCGTATCCAGACCCGGAATGGTCTGCGGCGTGAGCCACGCGGCGATTCTCGCCAGCTGGGTCAGCCCAAGACTGGATTCGACAGACGAGCTGATTACCGCCGTCAACCCCAGCGAGTGCGCCGCTGCAACCTGCGCACGCACTGTCGCCAGGCTGCCGGTAAGCGTCGGTTTGATAACGACAGCCGCCAGACCTGGTTCCGCAGCAAACACAAAATCCGCCTCGCGCAGGCTTTCATCCCAGGCAATGGCGATACCTGTTTCACGAGAGAATTCGCGGGACTGCTCGCGGGTTTTGCACGGTTCCTCAATAAATGCGATGCGCGGGCGCAATGCCGGATTAACGTATCTGGCAAACTGCTGCGCTTTTAGCGGCGTCCAGCCACGGTTTGCATCCAGACGCAATCGCAGATCGGGCACGGCTTCCAGCAGAAGATTAACTACCATGCCGTCGCGCACGGCTTCGTACAGGCCGACTTTAACCTTCGCCACTTTTTCACCGGGGATGGCTGACAGCATGGCGAACAGTTCATCCGGATCGCCGGTACAAAGCGGTGCCGCACGGTAATCGGCTGCCGCTGGCAATTCGCCGCTGATTTCCGCCAGCGCACAGCTAAGGCCAAATGCAACGGACGGCATTTCAGGCAGCGCAGCGTCGACGCCTGCTTGCCAGGCGGCGAGCCACTGCAGCGCCACCAGCTTTGCATCCTCCAGCGTTTCGACGCTAAAGCCTGGCAAAGGGGATATCTCGCCCCAGCCTTCTTTATCGCCCTGCGTCAAACGCACCAGCAGGCCGTCGCGCGTTTTCAGGCGCTGTTCGCGCAGCACCACGCCTGCATCCATCGGCACCTGAAAGCGCCACAGCCCCACGCTTCGCATTATGGATTCCGTTTGAATTTGCTGAAGTCCGGCTGGCGCTTCTGGTTGAACGCGTTGCGCCCTTCCTGACCCTCCTCGGTCATGTAGAACAGCATAGTGGCGTTACCCGCCAGTTCCTGCAGGCCGGCCTGGCCGTCGCAGTCCGCGTTCAGCGCGGCTTTCAGGCAGCGCAGCGCCATCGGGCTGTTTTGCAGCATTTCACGGCACCAGCGCACGGTCTCTTTTTCAAGCTCGTCAACCGGCACCACGGTATTTACCAGGCCCATATCCAGCGCTTCTTTCGCATCGTACTGACGGCAAAGGAACCAGATTTCACGCGCTTTTTTCTGGCCGACGATGCGGGCCATATAAGACGCGCCCCAGCCGCCGTCAAAGGAGCCGACTTTTGGACCGGTCTGGCCAAAGATGGCGTTTTCCGCCGCAATGGTCAGGTCACACATCATATGCAGCACGTGGCCGCCGCCGATGGAGTAACCGGCAACCATCGCCACCACAGGCTTAGGGCAGGTACGAATCTGACGCTGGAAATCCAGCACGTTCAGATGGTGCGTGCCGCTCGCATCCTGATAGCCGCCGTAGTCGCCGCGCACTTTCTGATCGCCACCGGAGCAGAAAGCTTTTTCGCCTTCGCCGGTCAGAATGATGACGCCGATATTATCGTCATAGCGGGCATCGGCCAGCGCGTTGATCATCTCTTTAACGGTCAAAGGACGGAAAGCGTTGCGCACCTCCGGCCGGTTAATGGTGATTTTGGCGATGCCGTCAGAGGATTTGTGGTAACGAATATCGCTGTAACCTTCCGAGCAGTCCTGCCACTCGACGGGGGCGTAAAGCATTTGTTCATCAGGATAAATCATGGGGTGACCTCAATAGTTTGATGCAATAAATTCAGCAGGCGGGCACTGAATGCAGCAGGATTTTCCCGGTGCGCGTTGTGCCCGGCTGCGGGAATAAGCTGTGGTGTCAGACGCAGGCTTGCCGCCACGGTGCGGAATTTTTCATCCCGCTCACCACAAACATAATGAAAAGGGACACGTAGCTTCTGTAAGCACGCATGCAGATCGGGCTGAACACCAAGGGAGGTAGCTTCAAGCATGGCAGCGAGCGTTGCGGGATTGTTCTGGCCGCGCAGTCTGCTTAACTCATCCCGCTCTTTATGAGTCAGCGAGCTGAAAACCGGCTGCTGATACCAGTCCATCAAGACTTCCCTGAGCGGCGCCTGAAGGAAGCGCTGCGCCCAGGCGCGGTCCGATGCCTGCCGATTTTTACGGGCAACAGGATCGGCAAGCCCGGGATGGCCGCCTTCGACAATTAGCCCGAGTAAGCCTGCGTTTTCACTCTGACAAGCGTGATACATCGCCACGCGTCCACCGAGCGAATAACCCACCAGCCAGTACTTTAGTATGTTGTAACTAATAAGCGTGTTACGCAGCAGTTTATCGACGGCAGGAAATCCATCCGCAGTAACAGCAGCCGACCCGCCATGGCCGGGTAAATCCACACGTAGCTGCGGCCAGTCGGCAAAGGCTTCCTGAAACATGGCCCACTCCTGCCCGCGGCCCAAAAAACCGTGCAGCCAGACCAGGCATGGTAAATCAACCTGGCGGCCAGACGTGGCTACGGCGTGCAAAATCATGCCTGGCTAACCTGTGCAAGCAAGTTCTGTAGCGTCTGCGCGCCATCCGTTTCCGGCACGGTGATTTCGACGATGGTGGCCTGCGGCAAAAGCCATGCTCTGCTCACCACCTCCTGCAGTTCGTTCCACGAGCCCGGATTGTAATAAGCCAGGCTGAACATTGCCGCCGCGTGGGCAAAATTCACATCCTGCGGCATACAGTAAAAACGTTCCCGCTCTTGCGCAGGCGTGGGAAGGAGCGAGAAAATTTGTCCACCGTTGTTGTTTACGATCAGCAGGACAAAGGGCGCGGAAACCTTGCGGAGTAATGCCAGAGAGTTCATGTCGTACAGCGCGGAGAGATCGCCCACAATCGCAAGCGTGGAACGGGCAGTGGCGCGCTGTACGCCAGCGGAAGTGGATAATAATCCATCGATGCCGCTCGCT
Organism: Buttiauxella sp.; assembly: GCA_032051265.1. Classification (GTDB taxonomy): domain Bacteria; phylum Pseudomonadota; class Gammaproteobacteria; order Enterobacterales; family Enterobacteriaceae; genus Dryocola. Next base: position 328,090 of record DAMBYU010000001.1, on the reverse strand, counting down.
CCCCGGTTGCTGTATACCGGATAACCCGCCGGTAACTGCGCAAACGCATCCACAAGCCGCACCACCAGACTGTTGCCGACAAACAGTTGTCCCGCCTCCGGCAGCAGTTCAGGCAGGCGGGCAGCCACCTGCGCTTCACCAAATTCAGCGGTGCCGAGGGCGACAGTGTCCTGCGCAAGACGCGCCAGCGGCGCCAGCTTTTCTGCCCAGCAAGGACGTTTTTCGGCGGGATGCAGCTCCAGCCAGTCAGCAATAGCGCAGGACAAACGGCGACCGCGATGGTTAGCAGGATCGAGCCTGCCGGGGAGCGGATCGATAAGCCAGTACTCTTCCGGCGAGCAGGTCGCCTGCCACTGCAATACGCGTTTGCCCGTCAGGCTGCTGCCAAACTGGATAATAATTTGCGCGCGCCCCAGCTCCGTCGTCGCCTGGCTGTTACTCAGCCAAAGGTCGGCGCAGGGTAAAGGTTGCCCGGTTTGCGAGAGCACATCGCCTATCAGCGGCCAGCCAAGTATTTTTGCCCATGCCGCTACCTGCTCGCCCTCTTCCGCGCTCATGCGTCCGGCAACGACAACGCCACGTTTCTGCCGCCAGAAAAACCAGTCGCGCTGTTTGACGATTTCACTACCGTAGATTTCTCGCAGCCACGGTTTTTCACTTTGCCACCAGTCGCCCAGCGTTTGCTGCCAGCTAACCCCGGCGTCATCGGGTGCGCCGTAAAGCGGCTCCGCAAAGGGACAATTGATATGCACGCCGCCGCCTGTTTGCTGACCCAGAGCGCTGTCGATGGAGGAAACCAGCCAGCTTGCGGGGATATCCTGCGTGGGGCGCGGCAAGTTCACGCTGACGGTTGGATGCGAGCCAAACATACCCGGCTGACGGATAGCCTGGTTTGCACCGCAGTCGATAAGCTCCGGCGGACGGTCTGCCGTCAGCAGGATCAGTTTTTCACCGGTAAGCCCCGCCTCAATCAGCGCAGGATACAGATTGGCTACCGCCGTGCCGGAGGTGACAATCACCGCGACAGGCTGGCCGCTGGCTTTCGCCAGGCCTAAGGCGAGATGCCCCAGCCCGCGCTCATCAAAATGGGTATGGCAAATAAAAGCCGGATTTTCTGCGGCTGTTAAGGTCAGCGGCGTCGAGCGTGAGCCTGGGGCAATGCAGACGTGGCGCACGCTGTGGCGGGTGAGCGCTTCAAGGATCACCTGCGCCCAGCGGCGGTTAAAAGAGCTTATCGACATGTTCAGATCCTGAGTCAATTTTGCTGACTCATTATAATTATTGCTGGAGTGAATATATTGATATGAACCGGTAATGTGTCATTCAGAAGGCTGTTCTGGTCAATAAAGTGCGTAATCCGGCGGCTTTATTTTCTATCTCCTGCCACTCCTGAGCCGCATCTGAGCCCGCGACAATGCCCGCTCCGGCATAGAGTCTGACCGTAGCATCAATGATTTTTGCCGAACGTAGCGCGACACAAAACTCCGTTTGATGACGGGAAAGATACCCCGCCGATCCCGCGTACCATTCACGCTCGAAAGGTTCAAAGTCATTAATGAATGATTTGGCCGGCTCGCGCGGCAGGCCCGCTACGGCTGCCGTGGGCTGCAGTTGTTCAAGGCAAACGGCGTCGTCCGCCTTAAGCAGTTCAGTCCAGATACAACGACGCAGATGCTGTACTTTGCGCAAGCGAACCACCTGCGCTGGCAACACGTCCAGCACGCCTGCTTTCTGTTTCAGGCGCTGGCAGATATCTTCCACAACCAGCATGTTTTCACGCTGGTTTTTGTCATCTTTTAATAGCCACTGGCCTAAAGACCAGGCTTGATAATCCTCAACATGGTTGGCGACGGTTCCGGCCAGGGCTTCGGTGCGCAAAGCGGAATCAATGCGCCGCCATAGCCGTTCAGGGCTTGAGCCAAGAAAAGCGCTATGAGCATCAAATACCATGAGGAAGTGGTAGCAGTTGAAATTTACACGCCGACTGGCGGCCATAAACCCTGCGGGGGAAACGGGCGCGGAAAAGTGCAGATCGGTGGCACGTGCCAGCACCACTTTATCCATCTCACCGCGGCCAATCGCGACCGTAGCCTTGCCAATCAACGCATGCCATTCATCCTGCCCTGGCTGATGACGTTCGCTCAGACAGTGTAAATTAAGAGGAAGCAGGGGCTTAGACGGGAGGATTTGCTCAAGAAAAGCCGCGGCTTTCCTTGCGTCATCCCTTAAGGATGTTTCGCTGTAAAGGTGAAGCCACAGGCAGGCCTCTCCCCCTTTTCGCCGCCACTCAAGGCGCGACAAAAACAAAAAGCCCTGCGCCGGATCGAAAGCATTCAGCCCCCAGACACGCAGCGAGGGCGTTTCAGGCCTGCTATTCAGGAAGGACTGGGCATCTGCCAGGGCGCTAAACTGGCGCACGGCGCCAAGCGCGGCAACTTCGTCATCGCCATCTCTTTGCTGCCAGTAAAATTGCGGATAAAGATGCTGGCAGGCAAGCCAGGCTAGCGGATCGGAATCATCGCTTAAAGTAACGTCGACACACAGGCGCTTAAGGCCGGGTTCGTCCGCAAATTCTTCTGTCAATGCAAGCTGGAGCTGTTGCAGCGCGACGGTTATTGAATTCACGTGTACCTCACCTTCCCTGAAAAGCCCCTGATTATACGTGGTTATGGCAATAAAAAAAAATCCCACCCAGGGGGTAAGATTTCATTTTATCTGGCGCACGTCTAAGGTGCGCCAGGCTTGCCTTAGCGTCGGGCTAACAGCAGCCCAAGCACCAGCCCTGCGGCGGCGCCTACGCCAATTCCCTGCCAGGGCTTTTCACGCACGTAATCGTCGGCACGGTAAACGGCTTGTTTAGCGCGGTAATAGTACGTGTCGGAAGCATTGCTGACGCGTGCTTTAACATCGTTAAGCGCCTGCTCGGCTCGTTCTTTCAGTTCGATATACTTTTGATCCGCCGGATCGCCGGAAGAACGCAGGACTTCCTCAAGCGTTTCACTAAGCAGGGTCAGATCATCATCAAGACGAGATTCATACGGTTGCATTATTTTTCTCCGTGTTATTTCCACAAAAGGGGAAGGAAATGTGCTCGTCCGCTAACTATAGACAATGGCGCTCATTTTTTCCTCTTGTCAGGCTTTATCGATTGCCATGCCAACGTGTGGAATACCGTCCTCATCATAAATTTCTGTCACCGGCTTAAAACCAAAGTGAGCATAGAACGACTGCAAATGCGCCTGCGCCCCAAGGTAAATCGTACTCTCCGGCCAGTGCTGCCGGCATGAAGCCAGCGCCTGCTCCATCAGCTTATAGCCCAACTTTTCACCGCGCATGCCTGAATCAACAATCACGCGGCCAATCACCACCGGCTCCAGTGCGTTATCGCTTTTCAGGATCCTGGCATAGGCCACCAGTTTGCCGTCACGCAAGCCCAGCAGATGCCGGTTTTCACCCACCAGGTCGTCGCCGTCGATGTCCTGATACGGGCAATTTTGTTCAACGATAAACACCGCGTTACGCAGCGCCAGCACGCTATAGAGATCGCTAACGTTCAGTTGTGAATGGTGTAAATCCTGCCAGGTTAACATTGCTGATCTTCCTTCTCATTCGATGAGTTGACTATCTTCACGCATAAAAAAACCGCCGACAAGCGGCGGTTTAAAACGATGTGGCTCAGCTTACATCAGCGGTTTCGCTAACTGTACCAGGTCGATAAGCGGCTGCGGATAAACGCCCAGCAGCAGTACCAGCACGGCAGAGATCAGCACAACCACGCCGCCTGCGGTAAACGCCCAGTTTGTTGGGGTATCGCGGTTGAGCTGCTGAGGCGCGCTCAGATAGAGGCTCACCGTCACGCGCAGATAGTAGTAAAGGCCGATGGCGCTGCCCAGCACAACTGCGCCGGTCAGCCACCACAGGTGCGCCTGCACGCCTACCGCGATGATGTAGAACTTACCGATAAAGCCCAGCGTCATCGGGATACCGGCCAGGGAAAGCATCATCACCGTCATCACCGCAGACAGGACTGGCTTATGCCAGAACAGACCACGGTAGGAGTACAGAGAATCTGCATCCGGGCCACGGTATGGGCTGGACATCAGGCTGACCACGCCGAACGCGCCGAGGCTGCTGAACAGGTAACCCGCCAGATAAACGCCCACCGACTCCATCGACATGCTGCCGCTTTGCAGAGCAATCAGCGCCACCATCAGATAACCCAGGTGCGCGATGGAGGAGTAACCGAGCAGACGTTTGATATTGGTCTGGCTCAGCGCCATCAGGTTACCGAAGATAATGGAGACGAAGGCGATAATACCCAGCACCACGCGCACGGCTTCGCTATCGCCCACCGGCGCATAGAGGAACAGACGCATCACCACGCCAAAGATGGCGATTTTGCTGGCGGTTGCCAGGAAGGTGGAAACCGGAGCAGGTGCGCCCTGGTATACGTCTGGCGTCCACAGGTGGAACGGCACCAGAGAAAGTTTAAAGCCAAGGCCGACAATCATCAGGCCCAGACCCGCCAGCAGCAGCGGCTCATGCAGCATGTTGTCCGCCAGGCTCTTGCCGAGGCTGACAAACGACAGGTTGCCTGACTCGGCGTACACCAGCGCCATACCAAACAGCAGGAATGACGACGCTGCGGCAGACAAGATGGTGTACTTGATGCTTGCTTCCAGCGAACGTTTCTGACGGAAGGCATAGCCAATCAGGCCGAACAGCGGCAGAGAAATCAATTCAATACCGAGGAACAGCGCGGCCAGATGGTTCGCGTTAGCCAACAGAATACCGCCCATGGCGGCAATCAGCACCAGCAGGTAGAACTCTTCGCGGTTGTCGGTGTAACCCTGCAACCATGGATAAGCGAACGTACAGGTGGCGAGGCTTGCCAGCAGCACCAGCCCGGTATAGAGCATGGCGTAGCCGTCAACGCGCATCAGCGGAGTGACATCCATCGCCCCCGCCTGTCCCACAAACCACAGGGAGACGAGTGCGGCGTTAAGGCCGATTACGGACAGTGTTGCATTGACAAAATGGTCGCGTCGCCACGCTATGGAGAGCATCACAACCACCACCGTCAATCCGACGACGAGCAGCGGCAGCAGCGCGATCAAATGTTGAGGAGTTATCGTCATGGCGAATTACGGCCTTGTAGTTGAAATTGAACTGGTGAACCACTGCTGCACATTGCTCATCGCAGCGTGCGAGGTATCCAGAATCGGCTGAGGATAGAAGCCCAGCAGGACTAACAGCACCACCAGCAACAGGATGATAAAGAACTCGCGTAGCGACATTCCCGGCAGCTGTTTATCGCTGATTTCGCTCTTCGCCTGACCGAAGTAGGCGCGATGCAGCATCGCCAGAGAATAAACAGAGGCAAACACCAGACCGAAGGTCGATATCACGGTAATAACCGGCACAACGTGGAAGCTGCCGAACAGGATCATGAACTCGCCAACGAAGTTACCGGTGCCCGGCATCCCGAGGGTCGCCACGGCAAAGAACATCGACAGACCCGGCAACCATTTAATTTTATTCCACAGGCCGCCCATCAGACGCATATCACGGGTGTGCAGACGCTCGTAGAGCTGACCGCAGATGATGAACATACCCGCTGCGGAAAGACCGTGAGCGATCATCTGGATAACCGCGCCCTGGTAGGCCAGCTGGCTGCCGGTATAAATGGCAATCAATACGAAGCCCATATGGGAGACGGAGGTATAAGCAATCAGACGCTTGATATCGGTTTGTGCAAAGGCCATCCACGCGCCGTAGAAGATACCGATGACACCCAGCCACATGGCGATAGGCGCGAATTCAGCGGACGCTTCAGGGAACAGCGGCAGAGAGAAACGCAGCAGACCGTAGGCTGCGGTTTTCAGCAAGATACCTGCCAGGTCAACGGAACCCGCCGTTGGCGCCTGGGAGTGCGCATCCGGCAGCCAGCCGTGTAAAGGAACCACCGGCATTTTCACCGCGAAGGCGATGAAGAAGCCCAGCATCAGCAGCCATTGCACACCGTGGGACATCGGCGTCTTCAGCAGCAGCTCGTAGTTGAAGGTCCACACGCCGGTTGCGTTGTAGTGCACAAACACCAGACCGAGGATAGCAATCAACATCACCAGACCGCTTGCCTGGGTATAGATAAAGAACTTGGTTGCCGCAGTAATACGCGTCTTCCCGTCGGAGGCTTTGTGGCCCCAGAGCGCAATCAGGAAGTACATCGGCACCAGCATCATCTCCCAGAAGAAGAAGAACAGGAACATGTCGATGGCAAGGAACACGCCGATAACGCCGCCCAGGATCCACATCAGGTTCAGGTGGAAGAAGCCCTGATATTTTTCGATTTCATTCCAGGAACAGAGTACGGCCAGCACGCCGAGCAGACCGGTCAGCACGACCATCAACAGCGACAGGCCGTCCAGCGCCAGGTGGATTTCTATCCCGAAACGCGGGATCCACGGCAGGACAAATTCTGACTGCCACTGCGGCAGACCCGCAGCCTGCGTCAGAGAGTAGCCACCCTGCAACCACAGTTGCAGCGAAAGTGCCAGTGTCAGCCCCATGGTCACCAGCGCTATCCAACGCGGCACTTTTACGCCGAAGCGCTCGGTTTGCCAGCAGAGGAAGCCGCCGATAAAGGGGATTAATATTAGCCAGGGTAATAGCATGGCATTTGTGTCCCTAAGTCAAAATAAACCAAAACATCACTCACATCCCTCCCCCGGCGGGGGAGGAAACGTTGAATTAGCGTAAGACCAACAGCAGGCCCAGAACCACCACCGCACCGATACTCATGGATGCCACATACCAGCGCAGATAACCATTCTCGCTCATCAGCAGGCCACGACCTGCGAAGCGGGAAAGCACCGCCGGGATGTTCATCATAGAGTTCAACGGATCGCGTTTGAGCAGCCATGCGATGCCAAGGAACGGCTTCACGAAGACTTTGTCATACAGCCAGTCGAAGCCCCAGGCATGGAACCACCATGTACCGAAGAAACGGCCCGGCGCGCTGTTAGCGACAGCCGTTACCAGAGTGCGTTTGCCCAGCCACAGCCATGCTGCAATCAGGATACCGGCGATAGCCACCACGCCTGAGGTAATCTCAAGGGTCAGCACGCTACCGTGCGCAAGCTCTGTGGTTTCCGGCAGTACACCGGCTAATGGCGGAACAATCATGGCGCCAACGAAGGTGGACAGCACCAGCAGCACAATCAGCGGCAGATGATGAGTAATACCTTTGACCGCGTGAGCGTGGATCTGCTCTTTACCGTGGAAGACGATGAAGATCATGCGGAAGGTGTACAGGGAGGTCATAAACGCACCGACCAGGCCTGCAACCATCAGGTTGATATGTCCGTTCGCCATCGCTCCGGCAAGAATTTCGTCCTTACTGAAGAAGCCTGCGGTAATCAGCGGCAGGGCAGACAACGCTGCGCCACCGACCAGGAAGCAGGCATACACCAGCGGAATCGACTTGCGCAGGCCGCCCATTTTGAAGATGTTTTGCTCATGGTGGCAGGCCAGAATCACCGAACCGGACGACAGGAACAGCAGCGCTTTAAAGAACGCGTGCGTCATCAGGTGGAAGATTGCCGCATCCCACGCCTGCACGCCGAGCGCCAGGAACATGTAGCCAATCTGGCTCATGGTGGAGTAAGCCAGCACGCGTTTGATGTCGGTTTGCACCAGAGCCGCAAAGCCCGCCATCAGCAGCGTCACCGCGCCCACGATACCCACCAGATGCAGCACTTCAGGCGTCATCAGGAACAGGCCATGAGTACGAGCGATCAGGTACACGCCTGCGGTAACCATGGTGGCCGCGTGGATCAGCGCTGAAACCGGCGTTGGGCCAGCCATCGCGTCCGCAAGCCAGGTTTGCAAAGGAAGCTGTGCAGATTTACCCACCGCGCCGCCCAACAGCATCAGCGTTGCCCACTTCAGCATCTCATTGCCTTCGGCAAAGTGCGCAGGCGCAAGCTCAACCATTTCGCGGAAGTTGAGCGTGCCCAACTCGTTGTAAAGGATGAACAGCGCGAAAGCGAGGAACACGTCACCCACGCGGGTAACGACGAATGCTTTCATGGCCGCAGCAATGTTCTTCGGATCGGTGTAATAGAAGCCGATCAGCAGGTAGGAGCACAGACCCACGCCTTCCCAGCCGAGGTACATCAGCAGCAGGTTATCGCCCAGCACCAGCACCACCATACTTGCGATAAACAGGTTGGTGTAGGCGAAGAAGCGGGAGTAGCCCTCTTCCCCACGCATATACCAGGAGGCATACATGTGGATGAGGAAACCAACGCCGGTAACCACGGACAGCATGGTCAGCGACAGGCCGTCAAGCACCAGATTGAAGCCGATATTAAAATCGCCTACCGACATCCAGGTCCACAGCGGCTGCACAAACGCCTGACGGCCGTTGTTGAAGAAATCAACGCCCGCAATGGCGGTGACCAGCGCCGCCAGACCGATAGAGCCAATCCCGACCGTAGCAGAGAGGTTTTCCGACCAGCGGCCACGAGAAAATGCCAACAGTACAAAGCCAACGAATGGCAAAAGAATGGTTAACCAGAGAAGGTTCATCCACGCATCTCACTTACTGAATCGATATTCAGATTCTGGCGACGACGATGGAGCTGCAGTAACAGCGCAAGGCCAATACTGGCTTCGGCTGCCGCAAGGCTAATCGCCAGGATATACATCACCTGACCGTCGGCCTGGCCCCAGTAACTACCGGCGACCACAAAAGCGAGTGCCGCGGCGTTAATCATGATTTCCAGACTGATCAGCATGAAAAGCAGGTTGCGACGGATAACCAGTCCCGTCAGCCCCAGCACGAACAAAATGGCGGCGAGAATGAGTCCATGTTGCAGCGGGATCATACGTGCTCCTCCGTTTTTCTTTTTGTAGCCATATCTGCCTGGCGGTTGCTCAGCACTTCACCGGCGCGGTCTTCACGACCCAGGTGGAAGGCAACAACCAGACCGGCCAGCAGCAGCATGGAAGCCAGCTCAACGGCCAGAACGTATGGACCAAACAGCGCAATACCAACCTGTTTCGCGTCAATTGCCGTACCGTCGATGCCCTGATCGTTAAGGGAGAGGATCGCATAAACCAGCACGACAAGCAGAATCGCAGAAAGCAGACCCGGGCCAATCCACAGCTGTGGTTTAAGCCACTCGCGCTCCTGCTGCACCACCGAATTGCCGAGGTTAAGCATCATAACGACGAAGACGAACAGCACCATGATGGCCCCGGCGTAGACGATAATCTCCAGCGCACCGGCAAAATAAGCGCCCAGGGAGAAGAAGACCCCGGCGATAGCCAGCAAAGAGATGATCAGATACAACAGGGCGTGCACCGGGTTGCTGTGAGTTACCACCCTAAGGGTGGTCAGGATCGCCACAAGGGCGCATATATAAAAAGCAAATTCCATTCCTGACTCCTTAAGGTAACAGGCCTTTGACGTCGATAGGCTTGGCTTCGTTTTCCGCTTCGCCCTTATCTTTGCCGTCGATTGCCATACCTGCCATCCGGTAGAAGTTATATTCCGGGTATTTACCCGGACCGGAGATCAGCAGGTCCTCTTTTTCATATACCAGATCCTGACGCTTAAACTCGCCCAGCTCGAAGTCCGGGGTCAGCTGAATCGCAGTAGTCGGACAGGCTTCTTCGCACAGGCCGCAGAAAATGCAGCGTGAGAAGTTGATGCGGAAGAATTCCGGATACCAGCGGCCATCTTTCGTCTCTGCTTTTTGCAAAGAGATACAGGCGACAGGGCAGGCAACCGCACACAGGTTACAGGCAACGCAACGCTCTTCGCCATCCGGATCGCGCGTCAGCACGATGCGGCCACGATAGCGTGGCGGCAGATACACTGGTTCTTCCGGATACATCTGCGTTTCGCGTTTGGCGAAAGCGTGCAGACCGATCATCCAGATACTGCGTACCTGGGTGCCGAAACCAACCGCTAACTCTTTCAATGTCATGGTTTTTTCACCCCTTATGGTGCCTGATAGAGAATGACCGCGGCGGTCACCAGCAAGTTGACAAGCGTCAGCGGCAGGCAAACTTTCCAGCCGAAGGACATTACCTGGTCATAACGTGGACGAGGCAGCGCTGCGCGAATCAAAATGAACATCATCATGAAGAACGCGGTTTTTAACGCGAACCAGATGAACGGTGGTAACCACGGGCCATTCCAGCCACCAAAGAACAGCGTCACAATCAGAGCAGAGACGGTGACGATGCCGATATATTCACCCACAAAGAACAGGCCGAACTTCATGCCGGAATATTCGATGTGATAACCATCGGCCAGTTCCTGCTCGGCTTCCGGTTGGTCAAACGGGTGGCGGTGACAAACCGCCACGCCCGCAATCGCAAAGGTGAGAAAGCCGAAGAACTGCGGGATGACGTTCCACAGGTGCGCCTGGTTGTTGACGATGTCGCCCATATTGAACGAACCCGCCTGTGCCACCACGCCCATCAGGGAAAGACCAAGGAACACTTCATAGCTGAGCGTCTGCGCAGAAGCACGCATCGCACCCAGCAGGGAGTATTTGTTGTTACTTGACCAGCCCGCGAACAGAACGGCATAAACCGCCAGGCCTGCCATCATCAGGAAGAACAGAATGCCGATGTTCAGATCTGCCACGACCCAGTTCGGGCTGACCGGCACAATGGCAAAGGCCAGCAGCAACGAGGTGAAGGCGATCATTGGCGCAAGCGTAAAGATTACGCGATCGGAGAAGCGCGGAACCCAGTCCTCTTTAAAGAACATCTTGATCATGTCCGCCACCAGCTGGAGCGAGCCGCCCCAGCCTACGCGGTTCGGTCCGTAACGGTTCTGGAACAGACCAAGCAGACGACGTTCCCCGAAGCTCATGAACGCGCCGCAGCTGACAACCACGAGCAGGATCACAACCGCTTTGAGAATGCTCAGCAGAATGTCGATAACATCCGGTGTCAACCAACTCATAACGCCGCCTCCTGCAGATTTTCAAGACGAGCACCGGCCAGAACCGGGGCAATGCCAGGCATTCCCATCGGCAGACCAACCTGCCCTGCCGCAAGCCCTGCGGAAAGCTGCAGCGGCAGACTCAACGTTTGACCTTCATAGCTAAAGGAGATTAGCTGGCCTGCGTTAACGCCAAGCTTCGCGGCATCAGCCGGGTTCAGCGTGATGTACGGCGCGACCATACGGCTTTGGAAGATCGGTGAACGCTGGGACATCTCATCGCTGCCAAACAGATGGTAGTACGGCGCAATACGCCATTTCCCTTCTTCCGCCTGGAAGGTTTCCGGCACGGTGGTAAAGAAATCAATGCCCGTATCGGCTGCTTCAATCAGCCTTACGCCCGGATCGCCATGACGCAGATGACCACCCACTTCGGCCTGGAATTTGTTCCATGCCTGCGGTGAGTTCCAGCCCGGCGCCCATGCGAACGGAATTTGCGAACGCGGTGCGGACGGCTGGTTGTTCCCTTCCATCGAGAAGGAGAACATCGTGTCTTTGTCCTGCGGCTGACGCGGTTCGTGCACGCTGATGTTAGCGCGCATCGCCGTACGACCACTGTAACGATGCGGTTCACGAGCCAGCTTCTGACCACGGATACGGAAGCTTGCGTCAGGCGCAGCTTCTTTGATCCCGGCCAGCTGTGGCAGCCGCTGAACACAGGCGTCGATCACATGATCGAGCTGCGTCCAGTCCACTTCACGGCTCAGCAACGTGCTGTGCAGCGAGTGCAGCCAGCGCCAGCTTTCGAGCATCGCAACGCTGTGGTCGTAGTACGCCGGGTCATAAACCTGGAAGAAGCGCTGGGCGCGGCCTTCGTTGTTGATAACCGTACCGTCACTTTCTGCAAAGCTTGCGGTGGAGAGCACCAGATGGGCTTTATCCATGATCGCCGTACGCTGATGATCGATAACCAGCACCAGCGGCGCTTTGGCGAGCGCTGCGTCAACGCGGGCAGCACTTGCGTGGCGATGCAGATCGTTTTCCAGCACCACTACCGCATCGGCAGCACCGCTTTCCAGTTCGCTGAGCGCCTCTTCAAGAGAGCCGCCGCCGATCATACCCAGACCAACGCTGTTTACCGCGCGAGCCACCATGGTGATACCGACATCGGCACCGCGGCCTTTCAGCGCTTTGGCAACGTTTGCTGCCGCCTGAATTACCGCTTCGCTACCGGCGTTAGTCCCGGAAACGATAAGAGGTTTTTTAGCGCCCGCCAGCGCCTGAACAATCACCTCGACTTTGTTTTTCAGGTCGCGATCCAGTTCTACGGCCGGGGAGCTGCTGTCGAGCGCGTTGGCAATCGCGAAGCCCAGGCGCGCCTGATCTTCTACCGGCGCACGATAGGTCCATGCCGCAATGTCGTCCAGACGGGTGCTATCCACGTTGGTGACAAACAGCGGATGTTTCGCATGCTGGCCAATATTGAGAATTGCCGCAATCTGCCAGTCGGCCACTTTTTGCGCCGCTGCCATTTCACGCGCTTTGCCCTTCACGGCCTGGCGAATCGCCAGCGCGGCACGAGCACCGGTCTGGGTAACATCTTCACCCAGAATCAGCACCGCATCGTAGGATTCGATTTCACGCAGCGCAGGCGTGTGAATACCGCTTTCACGCAGTACCTTAAGCATCAGTTGCAGACGAGCCTGCTCACCGGCAGCGATGCCGGTATAGAAGTTATCCGCACCAACCAGTTCACGCAGCGCAAAGTTGCTCTCCACGCTGGCGCGTGGCGAGCCGATACCGATCACTTTCTTCGACTGGCGCAGAATATCCGCCGCGCCCTGCATCGCCTGTTCCGCGTTCAGGGCGATCAGATCGTCGCCACGGCGCTGAATTGGCTGACGAGGACGATCTTTCAGGTTCACATAGCCATAGCCGAAACGACCGCGGTCGCACAGGAAGTAATGGTTAACCGTGCCGTTATAGCGGTTTTCGATACGACGCAGTTCACCGTAGCGTTCGCCAGGGCTGGTGTTACAGCCCAGAGAGCACTGTTGGCAGATGCTTGGCGCAAACTGCATATCCCACTTACGGTTGTAACGCTCGGAGTGGGTTTTGTCGGTGAAGACGCCGGTCGGGCAAATTTCTACCAGGTTTCCGGAGAACTCGCTTTCAAGCACGCCATCTTCCGGACGGCCGAAGTAGACGTTGTCGTGAGCGCCATACACGCCCAGGTCTTTGCCGTCGGCATAATCTTTGTAGTAACGCACGCAGCGGTAACAGGCGATACAGCGGTTCATTTCATGAGAAATGAACGGGCCGAGATCCTGGTTGCGGTGGGTACGCTTGGTGAAACGATAGCGGCGGAAGCTATGGCCGGTCATCACCGTCATATCCTGCAGGTGGCAGTTGCCGCCTTCTTCACAGACCGGACAGTCGTGCGGGTGGTTGGTCATCAACCACTCCACGACGCTTTCGCGGAACTGCTTCGCTTCGCCATCGTCAATGGAGATAAAGGTGCCGTCGGATGCTGGTGTCATACAGGACATCACCAGGCGGCCACGGGTATCTTCTGCGTTTTGATATTGCTTCACCGCACACTGGCGGCAAGCACCGACGCTGCCCAGCGCCGGGTGCCAGCAAAAATAAGGAATATCAAGCCCTAAGGAGAGACAAGCTTCAAGCAGGTTGTCCGCCCCGTTAACCTCATATTCTTTGCCGTCTACATGAATCGTAGCCATAGTCAGCATGCTTCCAGTTGGCCTGAATAAATTCAGGCGTTAATCAAAAATTCTTGTGCAATACCACCCTCGGCCTTGATGCGAGGGGGTTATATCACCAGCGCGTTTTTAACAGGTTCGGCTGAATGCCATTAATGGCACGCGTGTTACCGAAGTCCTGTTTGGCAATGCCTGCTTCGAATTCGTCGCGGAAATATTTAATCGCACTCTGCAATGGCTCAACCGCACCCGGCGCATGCGCACAGAAGGTTTTACCCGGCCCCAGGAAACGACACAGCTGCTCAAGCGTCTCGATATCTCCAGGCTGGCCTTCGCCCCGCTCCAGGGCGCGCAGAATTTTTACGCTCCACGGCAGGCCGTCACGGCAAGGTGTACACCAGCCGCAGGACTCACGGGCAAAGAACTCTTCCAGATTACGGACCAGCGGCACCATGCCAATTTCATGGTCGACGGCCATCGCAAGCGCTGTACCCAGACGACTGCCCGCTTTGCCGATGCTTTCAAACTCCATCGGTAAATCGAGATGGGATTCGGTCAGGAAGTCGGTCCCCGCCCCGCCCGGCTGCCAGGCTTTGAATTTCAGACCGTCACGCATGCCGCCGGCATAATCTTCGAGAATTTCACGTGCGGTGGTGCCGAACGGTAACTCCCAGACGCCAGGGTTTTTCACACGCCCAGAGAAGCCCATCAGTTTGGTGCCGGCGTCTTTACTCATGCCGCCGCCAATGCCCTGATACCACTCCACGCCATCGGCCAGAATCGCCGGGACGTTACACAAAGTTTCTACGTTGTTAACGCAGGTTGGTTTGCCCCAGACGCCGCTTGATGCAGGGAAAGGAGGCTTTGAGCGTGGGTTCGCGCGGCGGCCTTCCAGGGAGTTAATCAGCGCGGTCTCTTCACCGCAGATATAACGCCCGGCGCCGGTGTGCACGATCAGCTCAAAATCAAAACCAGAACCAAGAATGTTTTTGCCAAGCAGGCCCGCTTCCGTCGCCTCAGCAATCGCACGGCGCAAATTCACTGCCGCTTCGATGTACTCACCGCGCAGGAAAATGTAGCCACGGTACGCTTTCAGGGCGAAGGCGGAGATCAGCATGCCTTCCACCAGCAGGTGCGGCAGCTGCTCCATCAATAGGCGGTCTTTATAGGTGCCCGGCTCCATTTCATCGGCGTTACACAGCAGGTAACGGATGTTCATGGATTCGTCTTTTGGCATCAGGCTCCACTTCAGACCGGTGGAGAAGCCTGCGCCGCCGCGACCTTTCAGGCCTGCGTCTTTCACCGCATTAACGATGTCGTCCGGCGCCATGCCGCTCAGAGCCTTACGCGCACCTTCATAACCGTTTTTGCTGCGATACTCATCCAGCCAGACCGGCTGTTTGTCATCGCGCAACCGCCAGGTCAGCGGATGGGTTTCGGGAGTCGCAATAATCGTCTTCATTTATACTGCTCCAGCAGATCGGGGATCGCTTCCGGCGTCAGATAGCTGTGAGTATCCTCATCAATCATCATGGTCGGCCCCTTGTCGCAGTTGCCCAGACAGCAGGTCGGCAGCAGGGTAAAGCGACCATCAAACGTGGTTTGACCCGGTTTGATGTTCAGTTTTGCTTCAATAGCGGACTGAATACCCTGATAGCCCGTAATGTGGCAAACCACGCTGTCGCAGTAGCGAATAACGTGGCGGCCCACCGGCTGGCGGAAAATCTGGCTATAGAAGGTGGCTACGCCTTCTACGTCACTGGCAGGAATGCCCAGCACATCAGCGATGGCGTAAATTGCGCCGTCCGGCACCCAGCCGCGCTGTTTCTGAACGATTTTCAGCGCTTCGATAGAGGCGGCGCGAGCATCTTCGTAATGATGTTTTTCGTGCTCAATCGCTTCACGCTCAGCTTGACTTAGCTCAAAAACTTCAGCCTGGGGTTGTTGGTTATCGTGCATAGTTAGCGATCCACATCAGACATTACAAAATCGATACTACCCAGATAGACAATCAGGTCAGAAACCAGGCTGCCGCGGATAGCCGCCGGGATTTGCTGCAGGTGCGCAAAGCTCGGGGTACGGATGCGGGTACGGTAGCTCATGGTGCTACCGTCGCTGGTCAGGTAGTAACTGTTAATCCCCTTGGTTGCCTCAATCATCTGGAAGGATTCGTTGGCCGGCATAACCGGGCCCCAGGAAACCTGCAGGAAGTGAGTAATCAGGGTTTCGATATGTTGCAGCGTGCGCTCTTTCGGCGGCGGCGTGGTCAGCGGATGATCCGCCTTGAACGGGCCGGCCGGCATATTTTTCAGGCACTGGTCAAGAATACGCAGGCTCTGGCGCAGCTCTTCTACTTTCAGCATCACGCGGGTGTAGCAATCGCTCACGCCACCGCCGACCGGGATTTCGAAGTCGAAGTTTTCATAACCAGAATAAGGACGCGCTTTACGGATATCGAAGTCGATACCGGTTGCACGCAGGCCAGCACCGGTTGTGCCCCACTCCAGCGCCTCTTTCTTACCGTAAGCCGCAACGCCCTGAGAACGTCCCTTCAGGATGGTGTTACGCAGGGCGGCTTTCTCGTAGGAATCCAGACGTTTTGGCATCCAGTCGAGGAATTCTTTGAGCAGACGTTCCCAGCCGTTCGGCAGGTCGTGCGCCACACCGCCGATACGGAACCAGGCCGGGTGCATACGGAAGCCGGTAATAGCTTCGACCAGATCGTAGATTTTCTGACGATCGGTAAACGCAAAGAACACCGGGGTCATCGCACCTACGTCCTGAATGAACGTCGAGATGTACAGCAGGTGGCTGTTAATACGGAAAAGTTCGGAGAGCATGACGCGGATAACATCAACGCGCTCAGGCACCTTAATGCCCGCCAGCTTTTCAACCGCCAGCACATATGGCATCTCGTTCACGCAGCCGCCGAGGTACTCGATGCGGTCGGTGTAAGGGATGTAGCTGTGCCAGGACTGACGCTCGCCCATTTTCTCAGCGCCACGGTGGTGGTAACCGATATCCGGTACGCAATCGACAATCTCTTCACCGTCGAGCTGCAGGATGATACGGAATGCACCGTGCGCGGATGGGTGGTTTGGCCCGAGGTTCAGGAACATGAAATCTTCATGCTCGCTGCTGCGCTTCATACCCCAGTCTTCCGGTTTGAAGGTCAGCGCTTCCATCTCGAGGTCTTCTTTCTGTTTGGTTAATTCAAACGGATCGAATTCGGTGGCGCGCGCCGGGTAGTCTTTACGCAGCGGATGGCCTTCCCAGGTTGGCGGCATCATGATGCGCGTCAGGTGCGGGTGACCATTGAAAGTGATGCCAAACATTTCCCAGGTTTCACGCTCATACCAGTTGGCGTTAGGGAAAATTTTGGTCACGGTCGGCACGTTCAGGTCGTTTTCAGACAGCGCCACCTTGAGCATGATATCGCGGTTGCGATCGATAGAAATCAGGTGGTAGAAAACGGAAAAATCCGCGGCCGGTAAACCGTCGCGGTGGGTGCGGAGACGTTCGTCCATGCCATGCAAATCGAACAGCATGACGTAGGGTTTTGGAAGTCTCTTGAGGAAATCAACTGCTTCCAGTAACTGTTCACGCTTGACCCAGACAACCGGCACGCCGGTACGGGTTGGCTGAACGGTAAAGGCATCCGGCCCAAAACGGTTACGCAGTTCACCTATCACCGGATCATCTAAATGATCGCGGGTTTGCCAGCTTTGCTGGGTGGCATCTTGCGCGGTTAAATCGGTCATATTTCTCACCATTGCAAATGGTTCTGTGGTGACTGTCGGTCAGTGCTTCGCGTTATATTATTGATATGCGAAGCCATTCTGACTACAGGCGCAAATTAAATCTCGTCTGGTGTCCGCAGGTTGGTCACAGCAATTCGCTCGCCACGCTTACGTTCGCGCTCTGATTGCATGTTGGCGCGGTAAACGCCCTGATCGCCAACCACCCACGACAGCGGGCGACGCTCTTTACCAATTGACTCTTGCAGCAGCATCAGCGCCTGCATATAGGCTTCAGGACGCGGCGGGCAGCCCGGGATGTAAACATCAACCGGCAGGAATTTATCCACGCCCTGCACTACGGAATAGATGTCGTACATGCCGCCTGAGTTTGCGCAAGCGCCCATGGAGATAACCCATTTCGGCTCAAGCATCTGATCGTAAAGACGCTGAATAACCGGAGCCATTTTGGTAAAGCAGGTGCCGGCTATCACCATCAGGTCAGCCTGACGTGGTGATGCGCGCAGAACTTCTGCACCAAAACGCGCCACGTCGTGCACGGCGGTAAACGAGGTCACCATCTCAACGTAGCAGCAAGAAAGGCCAAAGTTATAAGGCCAGATTGAGTTTTTACGCCCCCAGTTAACCATATCGTGCAGCGCATGTTCGAGCTTGCCCATGTACACGCTACGGTTAATTTCTTGGTCAAGAGGATCGGTTACGATTTCCTGTTTTTGCAGGGGATAACGGTCATTCTCACCGTTGTTGGGGTCTATGCGGGTGAGCGTATAGTCCATCTTATTGCCTCGCTGTTAGCGCGTATGACGTTGAGTTCTACTGTCGGTTTCCGGGTTGATTTTCTCACGGCGCGAACGCGCAGGAGTCCAATCGAGCGCGCCAATACGCGCCAGATACACCAGGCCTGCCAGTAGCACAAAAATGAAAATTGCAGCTTCCACGAAACCAATCCAGCCACTTTCCCGAATAGAAGTAGACCAGGCATAGAGATACAGGGCTTCCACGTCGAAGATAACGAAGAACATGGCCACCAGGTAAAACTTAGCGGAAAGGCGTAAACGCGCGGAACCAACGGAGTCGATACCTGACTCGAAGGGGGTATTCTTGTGCCGGCCCTTGGCTCTCCCGCCAAGGAACCATGCCCCGAGCAGCATTACGCAGCACAGGCCAGTGGCAACAATAAGAAAGACAGCGAACGCCCAGTGATGAGCGATAACTTCAGTGGATGTTGACATACTCATTGCTTACTCATCAAAAGTGGCGCCAGAATCTCTACTCTTGTTGGCAGATGAACACCACATCGATTCATGGGGAGGAACAATTAACCTTACAATAACTGCCGGAATCAAAATTTTACCAGCAAATTGATGGGGTTTTTTACTCCTTTCTATAACCTTTTGTCAACTTTAACAAAAGTATCCACACATTAGTTTACATTGACATCATTTCATTAACATTTAATGCGTTAAAACTCAGTGATACAGAGTTATTAATGCGATTTTCATGGTGGTGAATCGTGTCCGTAGTGTGGAAAATTTTAAACAGCCCGTCTATTTTGGCAGGAAATCTCAACTATTCCTCCCCCTCATTGGGAGTATTTTCTTGATCTGAGACACGCTTTTGTTAATTCACTTCAAAAAGAAGCAACAATGCCGTGTGTTTTTTAACATATTTTCGCCGCTATTGTCAGCGTCTACGGGGAAAAAGCAAAACGGAACGCCGTTGAGTAATTTGTTGTTTGTGAATTATTTTTCTCGCCTGTAAAGGCACGAAAAGCCTAAACGCGTAAAAAACAGGCCGCTGGAGCAAATAATCACCCAAGCGGCCTGTTTTTACAGTTAACATTTTGTTACTAACGAAGCGTAAAACTATTCCATTCTGCCCTCAATCAACGAAGGGTCATCTCCTTCATCTGAGGTGATGGCGTAGGTATAAGGGCTGGGATTAGTTTCCATGGCGCTGAAAATGGCCTGCGCCAGTTCGTTATTCGTCTGCGGATTGCGGCAAAGCAGATAGTTTGTATCCGGCATAACGGGAAGCCCGTCGGCCGAGCCCAGAACCCGCAGCTCGGGGCTCATCATCTCAACAGGCCTGGCGGTGATCCCAAGGCCTGCTTTCACCGCTGCCCTGACCGCTGCAAGCGTTGAGGCAACATAAGAGATACGCCACTGAATGCGCTCGGCATCAAGATATTCAAGCATCATGTCGCGATACGGGCTCGGATCGTCAAGCATAACCAGCGGCACGGCTTCACCCCGCTGAAAGACGTAATCTGCCGCGCAGTACCACAGCGTTGGCGAGGTGCGCAGAACAATCGAGTCAAAATGGGCGGGTTTCGAGGTGGTGACAACCAGGTCAACTTCCTGCTGATTGAGCATTTCAAGCATGAAAGGGTTACGTTTGACCCGCACATCCAGCGCCAGTTTAGGGTAAACCGAGCTGATTCTGTTTAACAGAAAAGGAAGAATAGTATCTGCGGTTTCATCAGAAGCCCCGATAGTCAACGCGCCCTGTAAGTTACTAAACATAAGCGAAGTGCAGGCTTCATCGTTAAAACGCAGGATTTTTCTCGCATACCCCAGTAGCTGTATGCCATGTTCGGTCAACAGCTTGTTACGACCATGACGGGCAAAGAGCTCTTTTCCTACCAGCTGCTCAAGGCGCTGCATCTGCTGGCTGACCGCGGATTGGGTACGGCATACCGCCGCGGCGGCGGCCGCAAAGGTATTGAGATCGGCGACCGCGACAAAAGTTCTCAGCAGATCGAGGTCGAGATTAAGTATCGGGCGATTTGCGTTAATCATAATTTTTTCACTAGTAGGTTGCTCTTACGAGTCTGCCTTAGTTCTATTGCTGTGATTTATCAAAGAGATAAAGCAATTCCATTTACAGAACGTCTCTTAAAACATCGTGCTTTTTTAGAGACCGCCGTCCTGATTTTTTAATATTTTATTTTCCGCCAGAGTGGATCAATTATGCGAAGCTCGCTCTGCGGGGTATTACGCTTGCTAATTCAACCTATAACGAGACGACAGACATATCAGTCGATTAAATTGAAGCTGAGCCGCTATTGTAAATCTACTTCAGGATCTGGTCTTATTTAAACTGGTCATTCCCGACAGGGGAACGCGCCGTACATAAGGCTGGAGTCAGCGCTAATGTGATATACCAAAATGTCAAATAACGCCTTATAAAGCAGGCAATTACTTAAAGATGAGGGCATTAAGGCAATCCTATCAACTTAGGTAGCTTACCTCAAATTGCATTGATTTATAAGATCTATTATGCATTATTCGATCGCATTCTCTTTTAAGCTTTCCAGTAACCCTTATTCCTGGCTATTGCTGATATCGTTACCTTCTATAATAAAAGCTGCTTAATAATTGCTGGGGTATTTATTAATTACATCTCCGGCTAAGTTTATAAACATCTCTTTAACTCTCCGTCGTTGTTGTCCACTTTTGATTGCCTGAATATTCAATTTTGCTTATACCTTTTTTCAATATTGCGTTTTTGACTAACAGAATCAGCCGCTGCATAACCCGCATTCTCGCGGAACATACGATCATAATAAATGCACATTTCCAGCTTCTTATCCTGAAACTGATAAATATAACAAAATTAATATCCAAAAAATAAATCCAGGGGCCCTTTTTGTTTTACATCATGCTGAAGATAAATTGTTCTCATGCGCTTCGTTTGGGTTCAAATCTGCGTCAGCCAGGAGTACATTGGTGCCTGGTTGCTTCCACGGCAGGAAGCAACGCTAACATTTAAGGTCGAAGCTCCATGTCCCCTATCGAAAAATCCAGCAAATTAGATAATGTTTGTTATGACATCCGCGGTCCGGTTCTCAAAGAGGCGAAACGCCTGGAAGAAGAAGGCAACAAAGTGCTTAAGCTGAATATCGGCAACCCTGCCCCGTTCGGTTTCGAAGCCCCGGATGAAATCCTTGTCGATGTGATCCGTAACCTTCCTGGCGCGCAGGGATATTGCGACTCAAAAGGGTTGTACTCGGCACGCAAGGCCATCATGCAACATTATCAGGCGCGGGGCATGCGGGATGTGACCGTCGAAGATATCTATATCGGCAACGGCGTTTCCGAACTGATTGTCCAGTCGATGCAGGCGCTACTCAACAGCGGCGATGAAATGCTGGTTCCGGCGCCGGATTACCCGTTGTGGACAGCCGCCGTGTCGCTCTCCGGCGGTAAAGCGGTACATTATCTTTGCGATGAATCCGCCGACTGGTTCCCGGATCTTGATGATATTCGTGCCAAAATCACGCCGCGCACCCGTGGCATTGTAATAATCAATCCAAACAACCCAACCGGTGCGGTGTATTCAAAAGAGCTGCTGATGGAAATCGTTGAGCTGGCCCGTCAGCACAACCTCATCATCTTCGCCGATGAGATTTACGACAAAATCCTCTACGACGAAGCGCAGCACCATTCTATTGCCGCCATGGCCCCCGATTTGTTAACCATCACCTTTAACGGCCTGTCCAAAACCTACCGCGTTGCCGGTTTCCGTCAGGGCTGGATGGTGCTCAACGGGCCGAAGAAACATGCCAAAGGGTATATTGAAGGGCTGGAAATGCTGGCTTCTATGCGTCTGTGCGCCAACGTTCCGGCACAGCACGCCATTCAGACCGCGCTTGGCGGCTACCAGAGCATCAGCGAATTCATCGTGCCGGGCGGTCGCCTTTACGAGCAGCGCAACCGTGCATGGGAGCTGATCAACGATATTCCGGGGGTTTCTTGCGTGAAGCCACACGGTGCGTTGTATATGTTCCCGAAAATCGACGCAAAGCGTTTTAACATCCACGACGATCAAAAAATGGTGCTCGATTTCCTGCTGCAGGAAAAAGTGCTGCTGGTTCAGGGAACGGCTTTTAACTGGCCATGGCCCGATCACGTTCGTATCGTGACGCTACCACGCGTGGATGAACTGGAAATGTCCATCAACAAGCTGGGAAGATTCCTCGAAAATTACCGCCAGTAGAGAGTGGCCGGGGAAGAGGTTTGCATCTTCCCCTTTCTCCTCGCACAATGGTTTTCTTTGCCAGATCAGGTGTCCTCATGAGTCAAAGCCATTTCTTCGCCCACCTTTCCCGTCTGAAGCTCATCAATCGCTGGCCGCTAATGCGCAACGTGCGCACTGAAAACGTATCGGAGCACAGCCTTCAGGTTGCGATGGTTGCTCATGCCCTTGGCGCGATCAAAAACCGCAAATTCAACGGCAATGTGAATGCCGAACGCGTTGCGCTATTGGCCCTCTATCATGACGCCAGCGAAGTGCTGACCGGCGATCTCCCGACGCCAGTTAAATACTTTAACTCGCAAATCGCCCATGAGTACAAAGCCATCGAGAAGATTGCCCAGCAGAAGTTAATCGATATGGTGCCAGAAGAGCTGCGGGATATCTGGGCGCCGCTGATCGATGAGCATCAGTACAGCGAGGAAGAAAAAGCCGTCGTTAAACAGGCGGATGCGCTGTGTGCGTACCTGAAATGTCTGGAAGAGTTATCGGCCGGAAACAATGAATTTCTTCTGGCTAAAGGCCGCCTGGAAAAGACCCTTGCGGACAGACACAGCGAAGAGATGGACTATTTCATGCAGGTGTTCGTGCCTAGTTTCCAGCTTTCGCTTGATGAGATTAGCCAGGATTCTCCACTTTAGCCTTTCCTTCCCTCTTCAGGAGAGGGAAGGAAACTAGAACGGAAACAGTACCGGCACCATTACGACACTCACTACCATCACGATGATGGTAAAGGGCACGCCTAATTTCACAAAGTCGCTGAATTTATAATTACCCGGCCCCAGCACCAGCGTATTTACCGGTGAAGAAACGGGCGTCATAAAGGCGGCAGAAGCCGCAAGCGCGACGATCATGGCGAACGGATAAGGCGAAACGCCCATGGATTTTGCGGCGGCTAACGCGATAGGCGCCATCAGTACCGCCGTAGCGGTATTTGAGATAAACAGTCCTATCGTCGCGCACATTACAAACAGGCAAACGAGCATAATATATGGCCCGTAGCCGCCCCCAACCTTCATCAGTCCGCTGACGATCAGATCCACGCCGCCGGTTTTTTGCAGCGCTTGCGCAAACGGCATCATCCCGACAATTAAAATGATGCTCGGCCAGTGAATGGCTTTGTAGGCACTCTCCATGTCTATACAGCGAAATTTGCCCATCAGCAGGCAGGCAATGATGGCGGCAACGGGATTTGGGATTTCATCGGTCAGCATCAGCGCAACCATCAGCGCCAGACAAAAAATCGCATGCGGCGCCTGGCTGTGCGCCGGAGAAGCCTCACCCTCCTCTACGGGCAGATTCAGCACGAGGAAGTCACGGCTTTTCTGGTTCAGCTGGCTGATTAGCTTCCAGTCGCCGACCACCAGCAGGATATCGCCGAGCTGGAGAGATTCATCCACCAGCAGGCCTTCCTGTGCCTCGCCGTTGCGCTTAAGTCCCACAACGTTCAGCCCATAACGGGTACGAAAACCAATTTCGCGCAGCGTCTGCCCGATCAGTTCCGAATCCGGGATCATCAATACTTCCGCCATGCCCACGTCCAGCGCCTGGTCAGAGAAATACTCCCCACGCAGGATCATCGGCTCAAGCATCTGTTCGCTACAAAATTCACGCAGGTCGACCTCGGATGCGGACATATCAATCAGCAATACGTCTCTGGCGCGGAATTCGGTTATCCCGGTAACGTTTACTATTACCCGGCGAAACCTGCGCCAGCGCTCAAGACCAATCACGTTGGCGCCATAGCGTTCACGCAATTTTAAATCATCCAGACGATGGCCAACCATCGGCGATCCGGGGCGAATCGCCAGGCGACGGGCGCGGCCGGTCAGGCGATACTCTTTTATCAAATCGCGAAATGTGCGTCGCTTCCACCCCGCTTTACCCTCTTCTTTGTTCTGGCCGTTCAGGGCAAAGCGGGCAAAAAGCATATACGCGATACCCAGTACGAGCACGACCAGGCCCACGGGCGTTACGCTAAAGAAGTTGAAACCCTGTAGCCCTTCTCGCAGCAGCTCGCTGTTGATCACAAGGTTAGGAGGCGTGGCGACCAGCGTCATCATGCCGCTGATAAGTCCGGCAAAACTGAGCGGCATCATCAGGCGTGACGGTGCCGTTTTCATGCGCATGGAGACGCTCAGCACAACGGGGATAAAGATGGCGACCACGCCTGTGGAACTCATGAAGGCGCCCAGCCCGGCGACGGTAAGCATCAGCAGGACAAGCATTTTAGTTTCACTGCTGCCGGCTACGTCCACCAGCCAGGAACCCATTTTAGTGGCAACGCCCGTTCTTACCAGCCCGTCGCCAATGATAAAAAGCGCGGCGATCAGAATCACGTTGGGATCGCTGAACCCGGAAAAAGCCTCGCTAAGCGTTAGCGTACCGCTCAGGGTAAAAGCGACGATAACCAGCAGGGCAACGGCATCCATTCTCACCTTGCCGGTGGCAAACAGCACTACCGTGATGCCAAGCAATGACAGCACCCACATCAGTTCCGAATTCAAAACCTGTCCTTGTTTCTGAAAATTGACCAACGCCCGGAGAATGCCATAAAAAAACCCCGCCGGTGCGGGGCTAAATCATATGATTAGTGTTTTCTTAGCACTTCCACGCTGCCGTCCGGTAATTTTTGAATCAGCAGCTCAGTTAGCGAGCGTAATACATAATCGACATGCTCAAGGCGTGGCGTCTCCGCCGGCGCGTTAACGGCGATAACATGACAGCCAGCCGCAAGGCCTGACAGCACGCCCGCCGGGGCATCTTCCACCACGACGCACTCTTCCGGCTCAAGTCCTAAGAGCTGCGCGCCAAGCAGATAAGCGTCTGGTTCAGGCTTACCGCGCGCCACGCGCTCCGCAGTAACGAAAACTTCTGGTTCAGGCAGGCCGCCCGCCAGACGACGCGCCGCGGCAACCGGTACGGACCCGGAGGTAACGATAGCCCAGGGGATGCCTGCTTCGTTCAGGTGCGCAAGCAGTTCAACGGCGCCGGGTAGCGCCGTTACACCGTCGGTGTCTTGCGACTCAATTTTCTCAAGCCGCGTAAACTCCTGTTGGATCTCTTCTTCGGACGCGCCCGCCATAAAATGGCGCAGTGAAGTAATCGCCTGCTTGCCGTGGATAAAGCCCAGTACCTCCGCAGGAGAGATATCAAAACGCTTCGCCCAGTTTATCCATGCACGCTCAACCGCTGGCAGGGAATCAACCAGAGTCCCATCCAAATCAAACAAGAAACCTTTACACTTCACCACACTTATCCCCTCAGGCATTGATAATCTGCGCGATCTCGTTCGCACTTAAGTGATACTGACGCGGGCAGGACTGCCACACTTTCAGCATGCGTTGATATTTTTCCCACATTGGCGTCTGCGCATTAAAGCCGTGCGTACCCGCATCAAAATGAGCGTAGCGGCCTTCAACGTTAACCATAAAGCGAACATAGCCCAGGAAGCGTGCTTCCGTTGCTGCATCAAAGCCCAGGAAAGTCACACGGCGTTCGTCGATGTTCTGCTTGTCTTTCAGGTTGGCCCAGGAAACGCTCAGCGCGTGATACATCTCCATAATATCGATGACGGTGCGGCAGGTTTCTTCCGTTAACTGACCAAACTCACGGTCCAGCTCACGCATTTGCAGGCCGTAGCCGCGCTCGATGATAGTTTGCAGGCGACGGTAGCGCTCGGCGTTATCCGGATCGAGCATAGTCATCATTTTGTACTGATTGGATAAAATCAGCCGCTGGGCGTTAGTCATTTCCATCTATTAGCTCCTGTATGCAGGGAGAAACCCGCTAAAAAGTATGCCTTCCTTTATAGGCCTAACGGTACCCGTTTTACAAATCATCCAGAAAAGTTTTATCGAGCTGTGTGAAAGCGCGCTTGAGCACGTCGGCTAAGGCCTGATAATCCGGCTTGCCTTCTACCGGTGCCAATGCCTGGCCCGATTCCTGTAATTTTCCGCGCACTTCATAAAACCAGTGCAGAAGAGTGGGCGGCAGCGGCGTAACGGAACGCTTGCCTAACCACCAAAGCCCCTGCATCGGCAAACTGCAGGCAAATAAAGCGGTAGCAACGGCAGGGCCAAGCTGGCCGCCAAGGGCGATTTGCCAGGTTAGCGTGAAGACGGCAAGCGGCGGCATAAAGCGGATCGCAAAGCGCGTGGCGCGTATGACACGGTTTTCGACAAAGAGGGGCGCGAGGCGCTTTTCTACGGGCCAGGTCTTCGAATAATACTGGCCACGACCGAATAAGCTAAACCAGCTAATGTGGCTATTCTGGGGTGTCGACATGGCTTTACCTCAACTTCGAATATAAAAAATAAAATTATTGTGCAAGATAACAACTCAAAATGACATGGTTCAAAATATTTTGTCTTTAAGGGCCCCGGAGGTTATCCTGTGCGGGTTTTTGATGGCCTGAGACGGGACGCCGCCGGTTGTCAAACTGTCACTCAATCCGCCTTTGCCGAAAAAATGCGCAAGATGGCGTAAACTCTGGATTATTTATTCGCCATGCCAAAAAAACGACTTTGGCATGACGTTAATCATAAATGTCAGGCTCATCATGCGCTACGCTGAGAGACTATCTGACGTTTTTTTAGCCACGAAAAAGTAGGTACTTCCATGTCGAGTAAGTTAGTGCTGGTTCTGAACTGCGGTAGCTCTTCACTGAAATTCGCAATTATCGATGCGGTAAACGGTGACGAATACCTCTCTGGTTTAGCCGAATGTTTCCATCTTCCAGAAGCGCGTATCAAGTGGAAAATGGATGGCGGTAAACAAGAAGCGGCTTTGGGCGCAGGCGCCGCTCACAGCGAAGCTCTTAACTATATGGTTAATACTATTCTGGCACAAAAACCAGAGTTGTCCGAGCAGCTAACCGCAATCGGTCACCGCATTGTTCACGGCGGCGAGAAATACACAAGCTCCGTCGTTATCGACGACTCTGTGATTCAGGGTATCAAAGATTCAGCCTCTTTTGCACCGCTGCATAACCCGGCGCACCTGATCGGTATCGCTGAGGCGCTGAAGTCCTTCCCTGCCCTGGCTGATAAAAACGTTGCCGTGTTCGACACCGCGTTCCATCAGACCATGCCAGAAGAGTCTTACCTCTACGCCCTGCCGTATAAACTGTACAAAGAACACGGCGTTCGTCGCTATGGCGCACACGGTACCAGCCACTTCTACGTAACCCAGGAAGCAGCAAAAATGCTGAACAAACCTGTGGAAGAAGTGAACATCATCACTTGCCACCTGGGCAACGGCGGTTCCGTTTCTGCCATCCGTAACGGTAAATGCGTTGATACCTCCATGGGCCTGACCCCGCTGGAAGGCCTGGTGATGGGCACCCGCTCTGGTGACATCGACCCGGCAATTATCTTCCACCTGCATGACACCCTGGGCATGAGCGTTGAAGAGATCAACAAAATGCTGACCAAAGAGTCCGGCCTGCTGGGTCTGACCGAAGTCACCAGCGACTGCCGTTATGTTGAAGATAACTACGAAACCAAAGCAGACGCTAAGCGTGCAATGGACGTTTACTGCCACCGTCTGGCGAAATACATCGGCTCTTACACCGCGCTGATGGATGGCCGTCTGGACGCGGTAGTCTTCACCGGCGGCATCGGTGAGAACGCAGCAATGGTACGCGAGCTGTCTCTGGACAAACTGGGCGTTCTGGGCTTTGAAGTTGACCACGAGCGCAACCTGGCTGCACGTTTTGGCAAGTCCGGCTTCATCAATAAAGAGGGTACCCGCCCGGCGTTGGTCATTACCACCAACGAAGAGCTGGTTATCGCTCAGGATGCATTCCGCCTGACCGCCTGATTCTCCCGCCGCCAGCCTTAGCTGGCGGTGTTGTTTTCTGAGTCTCGCAAGCGTTACGCTTGCGAAAACGAAAGAGGTTATACCGTGTCCCGTACTATTATGTTGATCCCTACCGGAACCAGCGTCGGCCTGACCAGCGTCAGCCTCGGTGTGATCCGCGCTATGGAACAGAAAGGCGTCCGCCTTAGCGTCTTCAAACCTATCGCCCAGCCACGTACCGGCGGCGATAAGCCTGACCAGACCACCAGCATCGTGCGTGCGAACTCCACCATCCCTGCGGCTGAACCGCTGCGCATGAGCCACGTTGAGACGCTGCTGTCCAGCAATCAACAGGACGTGCTGATGGAAGAGATCATCGCCAACTACCATGCGAGCAGCAAAGACGCTGAAGTGGTGCTGGTTGAAGGCCTGGTGCCTACTCGTAAACACCAGTTTGCGCAGTCCCTGAACTATGAAATTGCTAAAACGCTGAATGCCGAAATCGTCTTCGTCATGTCTTTGGGTAACAACTCCCCGGAGCAGATGAAAGAGCGCATTGAGCTGGCCCGCAGCAGCTTTGGCGGCAGCAAGAACACCAACATCACCGGCGTTATCATTAACAAACTGAATGCCCCGGTTGATGAACAAGGCCGCACCCGTCCGGATCTGTCTGAGATTTTCGACGACTCTTCTAAAGCAAGCATCGCGAATATCGATCCGAAAGAGCTGTTTTCCGACAGCCCGCTGCCGGTTCTGGGCTGCGTGCCGTGGAGCTTCGATCTGATTGCCACTCGTGCAATCGACATGGCCCGCCACCTGGATGCGACCATTATTAACGAAGGCGATATTAAAACCCGCCGCGTTAAATCCGTAACCTTCTGCGCGCGCAGCATTCCGCATATGCTGGAACACTTCCGTCCAGGCTCTCTGCTGGTCACCTCAGCAGACCGTCCGGACGTGCTGGTGGCAGCGTGCCTGGCCGCAATGAATGGCGTTGAGATCGGCGCTATCCTGCTGACCGGCGGCTATGAAATGGACGCACGCATCAGCAAGCTGTGCGAGCGCGCATTTGCGACCGGCCTGCCGTTATTTATGGTTGAAACCAACACCTGGCAGACTTCTCTGAGCCTGCAGAGCTTCAATCTGGAAGTGCCGACCGACGACCACCAGCGTATCGAGAAAGTGCAGGAATATGTGGCAAGCCACATCGATGCAAACTGGATCGAATCCCTGACTGCCACCTCCGAGCGTAGCCGTCGTCTGTCTCCGCCAGCGTTCCGCTACCAGCTGACCGAACTGGCGCGTAAAGCCGGTAAACGCGTTGTGCTGCCGGAAGGCGACGAGCCACGTACCGTGAAAGCTGCGGCTATCTGTGCTGAACGCGGCATCGCGACCTGTGTGCTGCTGGGTAACCCGGATGAAATCACCCGTGTTGCTGCGGCGCAGGGCGTTGAGCTGGGCGCAGGCATCGAAATCGTCGATCCAGAAGTGGTTCGCGAAAGCTACGTTGCCCGCCTGGTTGAGCTGCGTAAGAGTAAAGGCATGACCGAAGCGGTTGCGCGTGAGCAGCTGGAAGACAACGTGGTTCTCGGCACCCTGATGCTGGAACAGGACGAAGTCGACGGCCTGGTATCCGGTGCGGTTCACACCACGGCGAACACCATTCGCCCACCGTTGCAGCTGATCAAAACTGCCCCGGGCAGCTCGCTGGTTTCTTCCGTCTTCTTCATGCTGCTGCCTGAGCAGGTTTACGTTTACGGCGACTGCGCGATCAACCCGGACCCAACCGCTGAACAGCTGGCAGAGATCGCTATTCAGTCTGCGGATTCCGCGACTGCATTCGGTATCGAACCACGCGTGGCGATGCTCTCCTACTCCACCGGCACGTCTGGTGCAGGTAGCGACGTTGAGAAAGTTCGTGAAGCGACCCGTATCGCGCAGGAAAAACGCCCGGATCTGGTTATCGACGGCCCGCTGCAGTACGACGCAGCAGTAATGGCAGACGTAGCAAAATCTAAAGCGCCAAACTCCCCTGTTGCAGGCCGTGCGACCGTGTTCATCTTCCCGGATCTGAACACCGGTAACACCACCTACAAAGCGGTACAGCGTTCAGCAGACCTGATTTCCATCGGGCCAATGCTGCAGGGCATGCGCAAGCCGGTTAACGACCTGTCTCGTGGCGCGCTGGTAGACGATATTGTCTACACCATCGCGCTGACTGCGATTCAGTCTTCCCAGCAGGACTAAGTCCCGCTGAGTAACAAAAAGGCCGCATCGCTATGCGGCCTTTTCTTTTGCCTTTACAGCAGCTCCTGGGCCGCCTTCACAATATCATCCGCCGTCAGACCATACTCCTTCTGCAAATAGTCCTGCGTCCCTACCTGGCCATAGCGCTCTTTCACGCCTACGCGTCGCATCGGCACCGGGCACGTCTCTACCAGCACTTCCGCCACCGCCGAGCCCAGTCCGTTGTGAATACTGTGGTTTTCACAGGTGACTATGCGCCCGGTCTTCCCGGCGTATTTTTGCACCAGCATGCGGTCGATGGGCTTGAGGGTAAACATATCGATTACCGCAGCTTTAACGCCCTGCTCCGCCAGCATCTCTGCCGCCTTCAGCGCTTCTGCCACCATGATCCCAATGGCAATTAGCGTGATGTCCTCGCCGTCGCGCAGCACGTTGCCTTTGCCGATGGTAAATGTCGCGCCCTCGTCGTAAATCTTCACCGCCTGTTTGCGGATGGTACGTATCCAGTAAAACCCTTCAAGCGTCATTAGCTGGTTCAGGATATCCTTAAACATTGTCGCATCCGTCACCTCCAGCACCACGGAATTCGCCAGGCCGCGCACGATCCCCATATCCTCAAACGACATATGAGTCCCGCCGTTATGGCAGGCCGTCACTCCCGCGTCCGAAGCGATGACCTTCACGTTGTTACGCTGATAGTCCAGCGCCATAAACAGCTGATCGAAACAGCGGCGGCTGGCAAAGGCGGTGAAGGTATGAACGAACGGTTTACGCCCGGTAAGCGCAAGTCCGGCCGCCACGCCAATCACGTTCGCCTCCATGATGCCGCAGTTAATCACCTGCTGCGGGTAATCGCGCTGCACGCTGTCCATCGCCATCGAGCTCATCAGGTCCGCTTCAAGCGCAATAATCTCGCAGCCGTCGACAATCTGCTGCTGTACAAACCCTGCGTAGACCTTACGCATCTCTGTGCTGTCATTTGTCATCTGTCGCCTCCAGCTGTGCGATAGCCTGTTCCAGCGCCTGTTTTGAGGGCTCCGTCAGGCGGATATGGTGTGAATTGCTAAGCTGCTCCAGGTACGGCACGCCCTGCCCTTTGATGCTGTCAAGAATGACCGCCAGCGGTCGCTCATCGGCACCGCGCGCGGGTTTCACCGTCTCCAGTAATCCATTAATGTCGTCACCTTTCACCGTCCGCACATCGAAACCGAAGGCGTTAAATTTTCCTTCGAGATCAAAAGCGCAGATAATTTCGTCCAGCTCGCCGTCCAGCTGTTGCTTGTTCCAGTCGATAAATACGGTGAGGTTGCCGAGCCGGTGGTG
The DNA here is from genome assembly GCA_032051265.1 of Buttiauxella sp. Taxonomy (GTDB): domain Bacteria; phylum Pseudomonadota; class Gammaproteobacteria; order Enterobacterales; family Enterobacteriaceae; genus Dryocola. The sequence goes on along the minus strand of DAMBYU010000001.1, from coordinate 296,234 downwards.
CGCGATAAACTGAAACGCCTCCCAGCACTGGCCTTCATTAAGCTCGCCGTCGCCAACAATGCAGAACACGCGGTTACTGCGCCCGGCAAGCTTATGGGAAAGCGCCATGCCCGCAGCGATGGAGATCCCCTGTCCGAGCGAGCCGGTAGTGGCATCCACACCACGCGTTTTCAGGCGGTCGGGATGGCTTGGCAGCCGGGTGCCGTTTACGTTTAGCGTCGAAAGCTGCTCAACCGGGAAATAGCCCTTAAGCGCCAGCGTGCTGTACAGCGCAGGACCCGCGTGCCCTTTCGACAGGACGAAGTAGTCGCGCCCTGCCCAGTCCGGGTCGCCCGGATCGATACGCATCACATCGCCATACAGCACCGCCAGCGTCTCCACCACCGACATGCTGCCGCCGTAGTGCCCAAAGCCGAGCTGCGTTAACGCCTTTAACGTCTCTATGCGGATATTGCGCGCAAGCGCCGTGACCTCTGCCAGGTTATTCATTATTTCGCCCCTGTATCGTTTTCAGTTTGTGTCGCCGTCTGGCTCTTGTTTTTGCTCAGGTAGTTGAACCCCACCAGCATGGCGAACAGACCAACCACCAGCGCGGTGATCCCCACCGGAGACATAAAGCGCGCCAGATTGCCCAGCACGATGCCCACCACGCCAAAGTCCGCATCCGAGAAAGTTGTATTGGCAAAGCCCAGCGCGCCAAGCACCGGCAGCAGCAAAACAGGCAGGAAGGTAATCAGCAGCCCGTTAGCAAACGAGCCAAGCATGGCACCGCGTCGCCCTCCGGTAGCGTTACCGAACACGCCCGCCGTAGCGCCGGTAAAGAAGTGCGGCACCACGCCCGCCGTAGCGCCGGTAAAGAAGTGCGGCACCACGCCCGGCAGAATCAGCACCAGCTTCATTTGCCCAAGCAGGAACAGCCCCACCAGCCCGCCGAGGAAGCTGAAGAGAAAGCCAATCAACACGGCATTAGGCGCATAGGGATAGACGACCGGACAATCCAGCGCCGGCCGCGCATTCGGCACCAGCTTTTCCGAAAAGCCGGTAAAGGCCGGGACGATTTCCGCCAGAATCAACCGCACGCCCTGCAGAATGATGAATACGCCAGCGGCAAAGGTAATCGCCTGGATAATCGAATAAACAAGAAAGTTCTGCCCGCCGCTAAGCTGACTTTCGACATAGTCTTTACCCGCGCAGACCGCGAGGATCATGTAAATGACAATCATGGTCAGCGAGATAGAGATGGAGCTGTCGCGCAGGAAGCTCAGGTTCTTCGGCAGATTCATCTCTTCCGTTGAACGCGATCCCTTGCCGCATTTGCTGCCGATCCAGCCTGACAGCACATAGCCCAGCGTGCCGAAGTGGCCGAAGCCGATATCGTCCGTACCGGTGATCCGCCGCATGTAGCGCTGCGCAATCGCCGGGAAAAACGCCATAATCAGCCCGAGGATCAGCGACCCGGTGAACACCAGCGCCACGCCTTCAAATCCGGCAACGGTGAGGATGACGCTTATCATGCAGGCCATATAGAAGGTGTGGTGGCCCGTCAGGAAGATGTATTTCAGGCGCGTGAAGCGTGCGACGATAATATTCGCCACCATGCCGAACGCCATGATCAACGCCGTGGAAGCCCCGTATTTTTCCAGCGCAATAGAAACGATGGCTTCATTATTAGGAATGATCCCCTGAATATTAAAGGCATGTTCAAACATACCGCCCAGAGGATTTAACGAGCTGACTAAAACCGTTGCCCCGCCGCCCAGGACAATAAAGCCCAATACCGTTTTAATCGAACCTTTTACCACATCAGAAAACGACTTTTTTTGCGCAACCAGGCCAATCAGAGCAATTAACCCAACCAGAATGGCGGGCACCTTTAGAATATCAACTATAAAATTAAGCGTTTCCAGGATAAACATACCCACCTCGCCATTTCAGGATTAGCGATTAGCAAAATAAGCGCTGAGCTTATTTTCCAGTTCGTTGATATCGATAATGTTGGTTAGCACCACCAGCTTGTTATCCGGCACGCTGGCGCTGGCGGCGATATCTTTCGCCATCACAAACAGGTCTGCCGCACCCGGCGTCGCTGAGGATAAATCCGAATGCTCAACTTCCGCCTCGATATTCATTTTTTTAAGCACTTTTTTAATATTCATCTCGACCATAAAACTGCTGCCAAGACCCGAGCCGCAGATAGCCATGATTTTCATTATTGTTTCCTTTTTTTAGGTAGCGTACAGCCGCATCGCATTTAAAATGCAATGTGGAATTTCAGAAATAGAAGGTTGGATCAGTAACGATTAATTATATTTTTAATATCCTCCACGGTTAGCGCCTTATGCAGTAATGCCATATCCGCATCATCAGAAAATAATTCCGCCAGCGCGGCTATCATTTCAATATGGCTGTGGTTATCAGGTGCGGCGAGCATAATAATCACATCGACCGGATCGTTCTCCAATGATTCAAAACTCACGCCTTTCTCGAGTTTCAGCAGGGATAACCCCAACCCCTGCGCCCCCTCTTCCGGACGGGCATGCGGCATCGCAAGGCCAGGCGCGAGAACATAATATGACCCGAGCAAGCGATGCTGCCGCATGATGGCGGTGAGATAGTCCGGCGTGATGACTTTCGCCGCCAGCAGAGGCCGCGCGCAAATTTCCAGCGCCTGCGTCCAGCTACTGACCCCCTCCTGCACGTTGATGGTGCCGTCGTGTAACCAGCGATTGAGCACGTTGTTCTCCTTTTGGTTTTGTAACGGACCAGCAAGCTGGGCAAACTTTATTCAACGTCTCACCTTCTGACAGTGATGATAGTCACAAAGATAGCGCTACCAAAAACAATGATGCAAATTTGTGATAGCGCTATCAAATCATAATCATTACCTGAAAACGCATTATCCAGGCAGATTTAGGGCGTATACTTGAAGACTATTTCCCCTGTAGATTCAGGGGTGAAGCTGTTATGACAACGATAAAAACAGGCATAACCATGTCCATTACCCGAAAGCGACGAAGTACAGGGAAGGTCACGCTTGCCGATGTGGCCCAGCTGGCCGGGGTCGGCACCATGACCGTATCGCGTGCCCTTCGCACCCCGGATCAGGTTTCAGACAAACTGCGAGAGAAAATAGAAGCCGCCGTAACCGAACTGGGCTATATGCCCAATCTGGCCGCCAGCGCTCTGGCTTCGGCGTCGTCTTATACCATTGCGATGGTGGTGCCAAGCCTTGCCGGGTCTGGCTGCACCGAAATGTTCGCCGGCCTCCAGCAGGTGCTGCAGCCGGCGGGCTACCAGATCGTGCTGGCGGAATCGCAGCACCGGCTGGAGCAGGAAGAAAAGCTGCTTGAGACGCTGTTAACCTCCAACCTGGCAGCGGCGATTCTACTTAGCGCGGATCACAGTGAGACCGTACGGAGCTGGCTGACCCAGGCCACTATTCCGGTGCTGGAGATTGGCGCAACGCGTGAAGATCCTATCGATATGAATATCGGTATAGATAACGTTGCGGCGATGTTTGAACTGACCGAAATGCTCATTAAACGCGGTTATCAGAATATCGGCCTGCTGTGCGCCCGGCAGGAACAGTGGATTTTTCAGCAGCATCTTCAGGGCTGGTACAAGGCGATGCTGCGTCATCATATGTCGCCTGACCGCGTGATAAATGCCGCCGCTCCTCCGGTATTTTCTACCGGAACGGCGCAACTGCCTGAATTTTTGCTCGCCTGGCCGGAGCTGGATGCGCTGGTCTGCGTGTCCGACGAGCTGGCCTGCGGAGCGCTGTATGAATGCCAGCGCAGGCGCATCAAGGTCCCGGACGATTTGGCGATTGTCGGCTTCGGCGACAGCGACGTGAGCCGCGTATGCCAGCCAGCGCTTACGACCATCGCGGTGCCGCACCGTAAGATTGGCATTGAAGCAGGACGCGCGCTGCTGGCAAGGATCAACGATGAGCCCTGGGATGCCAACCCGACGATTGCCTCATCGTTGTGTATGAGGGACAGCTGCTAGAGCAATGTAACCCACAGGTCATCATCCGGCGGATGACACAAGCTTATCCGCCTGCCTGAATGCGGTTTCCGGAGCGCCCATAACCCCGTCTATTCTGCTGTTAATCACAAAAACCACATCGCTTTTCTGACTAATCTTGACAACCTAAATGAGTAGTGGCAAATCTGCTTCACCGATTGAGCAAATGTAATCGCAATGCTAATAAAAAGCTTCATTTTGGTTTCTTAACGTTAAAACATAACCTCCGCCTCCGGCTGCAGCCCGTGAGACGGTCATCATGTTCGAGTCAGTGAGGAGCAGAAAAATGCGTTACCCTACAATGTTCAAAGCATCCCTGATGGCAATATTTGGTTTTACCGGCCTTGCGCATGCGCAAGAGGCTGCGACCGTGGCTTTTTTAATGCCCGATCAGGCCTCCACCCGTTACGAACAGCATGATTTTCCAGGCTTTAAAGCAGAACTAAGCAAGCTCTGCCAGCAGTGCAAGGTCATCTATCAGAACGCCAACGCCAACGCATCATTGCAGCAGCAGCAGTTTAACTCTGCCATTGCGCAAGGCGCGAAGGTGATTGTGCTGGACCCCGTTGATTCTTCCGCTGCGGCAGGACTGGTCGAAATCGCCCACTCGCAGGGGGTAAAAGTGATCGCCTACGATCGTCCTGTCCCCGCTAAGCCCGCAGATTTCTATATATCTTTTGATAACGAAGGTATTGGTTACGCCATTTCCACCTCGCTGGTTGAGCACCTTAAAGCGACGGGCGTCCCTGCCGGAGCGGGCGTACTTGAGATCAACGGTTCGCCGACCGATGCCGCAGCGGGACTTATTCGCGATGGTATTCACCGTGGATTGAAAGATTCCGGCTATAAAACGCTGGCGGAATTTGATACGCCGGAATGGGCGCCGCCTAAAGCGCAGGAGTGGACAGCAGGCCAAATCACCCGCTTTAGCGACCAGATTAAAGGTGTGGTTGCGGCGAACGACGGCACGGGCGGCGGCGCCATCGCCGCCTTTAAAGCAGGCGGCGTACAGCCCATTCCTCCGGTTACGGGCAACGATGCCACTATCGCCGCCTTACAGTTAATTATTTCCGGCGACCAGTACAACACCATTTCTAAACCTTCGGAAATTGTTGCCGCCGCCGCCGCGAACGTCGCCGTGCAGTTAATTAACGGGCAGACGCCAAAAGCAAGCTCCACCCTCTACAACACGCCGTCGCAACTCTTTGTGCCAGCGGTCATTACCGCCAAAAACATCAAGGCAGAAATTTTCGACAAAAAAATTCAGACCCCGGAGCAGGTTTGTACCGGTGAGTATCAGCAGGCCTGTAAAAAACTGGGTATTAACTAGGTAACGATAAGTGCGTCCGTTAGAGAGAACTGCGGACGCACGGACGATATAAAGGTTCTGGCTATGTTAATAGAAAATAACCCCGTACCCCGCACGGAAAAACCGCTGCTTAAATTAAGCAAAGTCTCTAAAAATTTTGGTGCCGTTTCGGCCCTGACGGATATCGATCTTGATGTCTACGCAGGCGAGGTTGTCGCTTTAGTCGGAGACAATGGCGCAGGTAAATCGACATTAATCAAAGTGCTGGCAGGCGTTCATCAACCGACTTCCGGGACGGTTGAGTTTGAAGGTGAAAAGATAACCCTCGACAGCCCGGGTAAGGCGCTGGAGTACGGTATCTCTACCGTCTTTCAGGATCTGGCGTTATGCGAAAATCTGGACGTGGTGGCAAACCTGTTTCTCGGACACGAACTGTCTGCCTGGCAATTAGATGAGGTGACCATGGAAGTCCGCGCCTGGACGCTGCTCAAAGAGCTGGCGGCGCGCATTCCTTCAGTACGCGAGCCGGTCGCCTCATTATCCGGCGGCCAGCGTCAAACCGTCGCCATTGCGCGCTCGCTACTGCTGAATCCGAAGATAATTATGCTGGATGAACCTACCGCCGCCCTTGGCGTCGCGCAAACCGCAGAGGTGCTCAACCTTATTGAGCGCGTACGCGAGCGCGGGCTGGGCGTGATTATTATCAGCCATAACATGGAGGATGTGCGGGCCGTGGCGGACCGTATCGTCGTGTTACGTCTGGGCCGCAACAAAGGTATTTTCACCCCGGAAGCAACCAATCAGGATTTAGTTGCCGCGATAACCGGGGCGACGGAGAACGCCGTCTCACGGCGGGTGGAAAGAAAAACGCAGGAAAATACGTTGGGGGCGCGCTGACAGATGAATACCACCACCAAAAAACCGCTCAATGCCGAAACAACGTTAGATCGCAGTGATGAACGCGTCCAGCATCAGGACACTATTTTCGGCTTGCTACGCGGCTATATTACTCGCATCAAGACCGGCGACTTAGGGATGATACCGGTCGTGCTGGGCCTTATCATTATCTCCGCGGTCTTTACCGTGCTTAACCCTGTTTATCTGGCCCCGAATAACCTCGTCAATATGCTCTTTGACTGCGCCACGGTCGGCTTTATTTCACTGGGTATCGTCTGCGTGCTGTTGCTGGGAGAGATCGATCTCTCGGTAGGTTCTATGAGCGGTCTGGCTTCAGCCATCATTGGCGTGCTGTGGGTAAATCAGGGCTGGCCTGTCATCGGAGCAATAGCCGTCGCCCTCGCGGTTGGTGCGGTGGTGGGCCTGCTTTATGCCGAACTTTACAGCCGTTTAGGTATGCCAAGCTTTGTGGCTACCCTTGCCGGCCTTCTGGCGCTGCTGGGGATGCAGCTTTATATTCTCGGGCCGTCGGGCAGCATCAACCTCCCCTACGTTTCCCCGCTGGTGCGCTTTGGTCAGGTTCTGGTGATGCCCGGCTGGCTGGCGCATATTTTTGCGCTGTTACCCGGCGTCATCATGCTCGCGCAAGGGTTACGCATCCGCGCGCGGCGGGCCGGGGTAAACCTCTCTTCCGAACCTCTCGGCGCGCTGTGGATCCGCACTGTTTTTATGACTGCCGTCTTTGAATTCATAGTGTTTTATCTCAATACCGGCCGCGGCATTCCGTGGGTTTTCGGCCTGTTTATCCTCGTGGTGGTGGTGCTCAACTATGCACTCAAGCGAACAAAATGGGGCCGTTCGATGTTTGCGGTTGGCGGTAATCGCGAAGCCGCCCGCCGTTCAGGTATCAACGTACGGGGCATTTACGTCAGCGCTTTTATGATTTGCTCAATGCTCGCCACAACCGGTGGGATCCTTGCCGCTTCCCGGCTGGCGTCGGCCAGTCAGCAAGCCGGAACGGGAGATGTTAATTTAAACGCCATCGCCGCGGCGGTAATTGGCGGCACCAGCCTGTTTGGCGGACGGGGTAGCGCGTATTCCGCCCTGCTGGGCATCATTGTTATCCAGTGTATTTCTAACGGTCTGACGCTGCTTAATCTGCCTTCGTCATTGCGATATATGATAACCGGCGGCGTGCTTGCCGTTGCCGTTATTGTGGACTCAATGGCCCGACGCTCGCGCGTTAGCCACGGCCGTGCCTGATGCATAAGAAACAGGAAGCGCAGAAATAGGGATCAGCAGACCGTTTACTCTCCCGGGATGATTTCTGCGCTTCCATGTTTGTCAGTAGCAGCCGGCAAGCACCGGCGGCGTATCAAGTGGCAGTGCATAAATAAGTTCGTTAAGCGTGGCGTAACGCCCTGCCGCCGCCGAAAATTTTGCCTCCTGATAATCAGGGGCGACGACAAAAGTTTTTATTCCGGCCCGGTTAGCGGCGATAAATCCGCTCAGGCTGTCTTCAATCACCCGACACTCAGCGGCTTCAAGACCCAGTTTGCGCATGGCTGTGAGATAGACTGCGGGATGCGGTTTACCAGAATGTTCATCATCAGCGCTGCAAATCACTTCAAACCATTTCCATAGCGCCAGCCTGTCAAATACGGCCGCGATAATCTGCTGGCTGGATGAGGTCGCCAGCGCCATGCGATAGCCGCTGGTATGGAAACAGCGTAAAGCCTGGTACAAACCGCTCATCGCCATCCCCCGGGTTCTGACAGACTCGCAAACCTGCGTAACTATTTGCTCCTCCAGCCGCCGCGGCTGAACCGTCAGAGCATATCTTTCACACCAAGTGCGTGCGATTTCATCGATACGTTTTCCTTTTGTGTATCTCTCGCACTCCTCTGCGGTGATGATTATCTCAAGGCCTGCAAGCACCTCAATTTGCGCATCCTGCCAGAAGCCTTCGGAATCAATAATGACGCCGTCCATATCAAAAATAACCGCCTGCACGCTCATTGCTGCTCCATTTTTTCTGAGGCTGGCGTATCAGGCCAGCCTCAGGTTTATTACGATACTCTGAGCGTCGCTTTCGCCGCGTCGGCGGCATAGCTCTCAAAGCCTGGCTGTTCGACACGGATAAAGTGGCAAAGGAAGAAGGCGATGATATACAGCGTGGTGTAGGCGATAACGACGCCGAGGGTGCTGAAATAAGGCAGCAGAACAACCGCAATAGCCGGAGCAAGGAAGTTGGAGAGGCCCGCAGAGAGGTTGTAGACCGAAATAGCCGCCCCTTTATGGCGAGGCTCCAGCGCCGGGAATACCGCCGCCATCGGTACAAACGCCGCGACAAAAATCCCCAGCGAGATTGCCGGTAGCAACGCTATGGCGAAGTTATGCCCAAAGTGCTGCGGCACGTAGTAGAACGCCAGGCTGGAGAGCGCCATTCCTATGCAGCCAAACCAGCGAACAACCCGCATCCAGCCCATTTTTTCAGCCACTATTCCCCAGAAAATATTGGAGAAAATGGTCGTAAAGAAGAATACCGCCCAGACCTGCAACCATTCAGAGGTGGTAAAGCCCAGCTCATCCACAAACATCATCGGCATAATCACCGCAAAACCGAACAGAGAAAGCGTATTGATAATACGCACCATGCTCGAATACATGATGCTGCGGTTGGTATACAGCAGAGTAATAGCGCGGCTCAGCTCATTAAATTTCTCGCGGGTAGTAAGATTGTGCATGTGTGTCGGGGTATGCACCTTACGCAGCGAGATCATCGCAATCAGCCCGCCGGCCAGGCAGAAGAACAACGCCATCCACAGCGTACCCAGTTCGCCGACAAGCGGGATAGTAAAGCTCGGAATATAGCTGCCCGCCACGCCGATGCCAATGGAGTAAACCGCCCAGTACCAGCCGAGCGCCGAACTGGCGTTTTCACTCTTCACGTTATGGATAATCACCACGATGAAAGAGTAAAGGAATAGCGGATAGGCAAAGCCACGGATGCCGTAGAACAGCAGGATCAGCGCATAGTTTGCGTGCCCCAGGCCGAAGGTCAAAAACAGAATATGAAAAACGCACCACAGCACAAAGCCGATAAACATGGTTTTCTGTGGCGTAATGATTTCAGCCACCACGCCGGAAACCCAGGCGGACAGCGCCGCTGCCAGGCCGTAGAGCGTAAAGGCAAAAGAGGCCTGCGCCGGAGAGAACCCCAGCTCTTTGATGTAGTGGGACAAGAAGGCCAGCTCGAAGCCGTCCCCGGTCATAAACACGGCGATAGCGATGTAGCCCCACAGCAGGTGTAGCGGTAACCCAAACCACTGTTTGTTTGCAACAGACATAGTGACCTCGTTTATCGTGTACAGGGGTATATCCCGGCCGTAGCCGGGAGCATTTTTATTATTAAAATCAGAAGGTTCTATAATTCAGATCGTTAAGATACAGGGCGTTAAACTGCGTATATCTGCTCATCAGGCTTTCATGCTGCTCAGGACGGGCAAGCCAGCTTTGATAAATTTCCGGCTTTTTACAGACCGTGGCCGGATCTTTACCTGTCGCCAGGCATGCCAGCCTTGCTGCGCCCAGCGCGCCTCCTGTCTCGCCACCTTTGTGCGTGACGACGGGCATATTGAGAACATCCGCCAGCAGTTGCGCCCACAGCGGGCTGCGCGCGCCGCCGCCAACCAGCGAACATTGCTGAACGTGCGTGCCGCTTCCCTGAAGCACCCGCAGGCCATCGGCAAGACCAAAACTGACGCCTTCCAGCACGGCGTAACCCATGGTTGCCCGGTTGCTGGCATGCGTCAGACCGTGGAACATTCCTTTGGCGTTGGGATCGTTATGGGGCGTGCGCTCGCCGGACAGATAGGGCAGAAACATCGGCGCATTTGCCCTTTCGCCGTCGCTTAGCTGCGCCACCTCTTCCAGCAGCACCGTTTCGGTGACGCCCACCAGGCGACAAAACCATTGCAGGCAACTGGCGGCGCTTAACATCACGCTCATCTGATGCCAGCGGTCGGGCAAGACGTGGCAAAACGCATGTACCGCAGAGGCAGGCGCCGGGCGATACGCTTCATTCACCACAAACAGCACCCCGGAAGTCCCGAGCGAAATAAAAGCATCACCGGGATTAACCGCCCCCACGCCAATCGCGCTGACCGCGTTGTCGCCACCGCCACCGGCCACCACGACAGACGGGTTAAGCCCCCATCGTTCGGCAATTTCCGGCGTGAGCGTTGCAGAGATCTCACAGCCTTCCACCAGGGTCGGCATATGGCGTCTGGATAGCCCGCACTTAGCAAGCAGGCTGTCTGACCAGTCACGCCTGGCGACATCAAGCCACAGCGTGCCTGCAGAATCGGACATATCAGAGATTTTTTTCCCCGTCATCCGCAGCCGCAGATAGTCTTTCGGCAGTAAAACTGTCTCGACGCGTTTAAAATTTTCCGGCTCATGTCTGCGAACCCACAGCAGCTTCGGCGCTGTAAAGCCGGGCATGGCGAGATTACCGGCGATGGAGTGCAGCTCCGGGGCGATCTCTTCCAGCTCCGCGCACTCCATTGCGCTACGGGTGTCATTCCACAAAATAGCCGGGCGAATAACTTCTTCTGCCGCGTTAAGCAATACCGCGCCGTGCATCTGCCCGGAGAGGCCAACAGCTTTTATCGCCGACCAGTGCTGCCCGCATTTCTCTTTAAGGGTGGTCATCAGGTAGTCGGTGGCTTCCCACCAGGCCTGCGGGCTTTGCTCTGACCAGTGCGGGTGGGGCCGCTGAATGGTCAGCGGCGCGCTATGGCTGGTCACAATGTCGCCGTTTTCGTCAATAACCAGCGCCTTAACTTCAGAAGTGCCAAGATCGATGCCTAAATACATGATTAATTCCTCAGCGGATCAGCGAATAGACAGCCTGAATTTTTTCACGCAGCAAGGCGGCGAAATCATCCCGCTGCGCTAATTCGCCAAACAGGGCTTTGTCTGCGGCGAAGAGCGCAATAGGGTCCTGAGCGTTGAACATGGCGTGCACCGCGTCGGCATTCAGAATGCCGTCCTGGTATTCGTAAGGCAGCTGTCCTTTATGCCACTGCTCCATGAAAACAAAGAACAGCGCGGGCAGCATGGCGGTCGCGTGTGGGATGGCGCCACGCTGGTAGCATTCGATCATCGTCGGGGTAATCATCGCCGGGATTTTGGAGAAGCCGTCCGCCGCCACGCGCTGGTTGGTATCTTCGATATAAGGGTTGGTGAAACGCTTAAGGACCACATCACGGTATTGCGGCAGATTAATGCCGTTGTCCCCAAGGCATGGGATCACATCTTCCGTCACATAGCGATCGGCAATGGCGTAGATGGCTTCTGTCAGCGTGCTTTCATGAATAAACTTCTTGCCCATCAACGTACCGGCCCAGGCGATGCAGCTATGGGAAGCGTTGAGAATGCGGATTTTCGCCTCTTCGTAAGGAATAACAGATGCCACCATTTCCACACCCACGGCTTCAAGCGCAGGCCGCCCGTCGCGGAAGTTATCTTCAATTACCCACTGGATAAAGGTTTCCCCCATCACCGGCGCTTTATCATCGATACCGGTTTTCTCTTTAATACGTGCAGGCAGATCGGCCGCCGGACGTGGCGTGATACGGTCAACCATCGTATTTGGGCAGGTAGCGTTGGCTTTAAGCCAGTCGATAACGGCCTCTTTTCCCGTCAGCACCAGAAACTCCAACAGCCCGTCGTGGAAACGTTCACCGTTATGCCGCACGTTATCGCAGTTCAGCAGCGTTAACGGACCGGCATTGTTCGCCATGCGCTGTTCAAGAATGCGGGTGATCACGCCGTAAATGGTTTTGTTGCCGCCCTGCAGATCGCAGGCTAAATCAGCGTTGCTGACCTCCAGCCGGTGGGAGGTATTCAGGTAGTAGCCTCCTTCCGTCACGGTAAAGGCGATAACTTTAGTGTCAGGCTTCGCGCCTTCGGCAATCAGGGGCTGCAGGTCGGCCTGCCAGGGGATCAGTTTCTGGATGGAGGTAATTTCTTCATATTCACGCTCCCCTTCCGGACTGACCGTCTCCAGCACGTAGCGCCCATTTTGCGCGGCCAGCGCGGCGATTGTATGTTCCGCATCATTACGAATGTTACCGGTGGCGATATGCCAGCGGGTATCCCCTTCAGCAAGCAGGCGGTGCAGATACCACGCCTGATGCGCGCGGTGAAACGATCCCAGACCAATGTGTAACCAGGTATTTTGCGTAGTCATAACGTTGCTCTCCATTCCAGTTGATGAGCAAGACTGTAATAGAACAATTAACTTATTTAAGAGCTTTACGTCACAAAAGAGCAATTGACCCATTAAATTACAAATGACCAGATGCAAATAAAATAGAGTTGCCTGTACCTGCTGCACGCGCCAGAATGCAGGGATTCACACGCAGAAAATCTTCCGCAAGAAAACTTTAAGGCGCTGAAAAAATTGATAACTGAAGAAGATATACGGTTGGATCAGAAAGTTCGTGCCGCGTGGATGTACTACATTGCCGGACAGAACCAGAGCGAAATCGCCACGCAGCTCGGCACCTCCCGTCCGGTTGTGCAGCGATTAATCGCCGCCGCGAAAGAAGAAGGCATCGTTTCCATCGGCCTGAATCACCCGGTCGCAAGCTGTCTGAACTACGCGCAGATGCTCAAAGAAAAATATGATCTTATTGAATGCAACATCGTGCCGGCCTTTACCAGCGAGGTAACCCTCGACAGCGTTTCCTTCGGTTGCTATCAGCTGATGGAAAAATACCTGCGAGCGGATAACGACAAAATTATCGGCATCGGCTCCGGGTTAACGTTGAAAAAGACCATCAGACGCATCGATTTCGACAGCCCTAACGCGCGCTGCGTCGCCTTAATCAGCGCCATGGACGCCGAAGGAAAATGCAATTACTACGACGATGTTCCCCTGCTGCTGGCAAGTAAAATTCAGGCTAATTACTATCAGTGGCCTGCGCCACGCTATGCGCAAACGTCGCTTGAACATCAGATGTGGTGTTCGAATCGCTTATTCAACAACGTGTTAAGTGTCGCAAACGACGCTGACGTTATTTTTGTCGGCATCGGCGCGCTTTCGCAGGAGAGCCCGATATTCAGGGATGGGTTTATTACGCCTGAACAGCTTGCAACCTTAACCCTGCAAGGCGCGGTCGGTGAAATACTTGGGCGCTTTATTGATGCGAACGGCGAGGTTGTGGAGAGCGATATCAACAATCTGATCACCAGCTATGATATCCGCCACAGCCAGTGTCCGCGTATTGCCGCCGCCTGCGGAGAAGATAAACGCTCCACCATTTTTGCCGCGCTTAAGGGCAAATGGGTTAACGGTCTGGTCACCGACGAACACACGGCCCGCTGGCTGCTAACACGCTGACGCGCCTGACAACGTGGCGGCTCACGGCACCAGCGTGGGCGGGATTTCGATGCACTGAATTTTGGTATCGCCAGAATCAATAACTGAAAACACCGCCTCCAGCATGGCGGGCACATCCTGGCGAACCATATCGATATCGTGTCCCAGCAGAGGAACAAACGGGTCCCAGTCAAAACAGCCCATCGGCGGCTGCCCAATACCCGTTTGTCCTCGCGCGGCCAGCCACTGCACAACGCCTTCAAGCGATATAGTGGAATTGACAAACAGGCCATAAACACCGTCGTCCGCAGGCGTAAACCCGACCAGCGCCGCCTGCACATGTTTAGGTGAATAGCCTTCAATAAAGATATTTTTTGCGCAAACCGGCATCCCCCGTTGCTGATGCGCATCGCGGAATCCGCGCAGGCGTTCACGGGTGTTATGGTCATTGCGTCGGCCACCGACAAAAGTTAAAGAGACCTTTTTCCCGAAACGCTTTTCCGCAGTCAGCAAAATACGTTCGGTAAGCGCCTTCGCCCCGGCATAATTGTCTGAAATGACCGAGGGCGCAAGCGTACCCGGCAGGTCGAGATTTAACGTTGGCACCCCCGCCTGCGCGCACAGTTCGGAGATTTCATCAGGCCGCGTCGCACCGGTCGCAATCACCCATTCCACCTGCCAGGAAAGCATGGTGCGTACCGCCTCAAGCTCCAGCTCCGGATCGCGACGGGTACAGGTGATGATAGGAAAAAGACCGCGCTCGCGCGCCATTTCTTCAAACTTTTCCACGATTGAGCCGAAATAGCGGTTGTCATATTTCGGCACCACCATGCCGATAACGCGTGATTTTGCTTTACGCAGCAGGCTGGCCTGTCGGTTAACCGCGTATCCCTGCTCCTGCGCCACCTGAGTGACCTTCTCCGCCAGTTTTGCGCTGATGCGGCGCTTCTTCCAGTTGCCGTTAAGGATCGCGCTTACCGCGCTGGCTGAAACTCCGGTCAGCTCCGCCAAATCGTAAATGGTAATTTTCTTCGTTTTCCTGGCGCGTATCACAAATTTTTCTCTCCATTTTTTATCGTGCTTGCCGCAAATTTCATCTGGTGCTAAAGCTGCTCTATCGATTGAGCAAGAATGACAGCATGACAAATTCTGACCATCTGACAAGGATTATAAAATGAAAAATGCCTTCTCCTCTATGAATAGCTCGCTTAGCGGTAAAGTCGCCGCCATTACCGGTGCAGCTTCAGGTATTGGCCTTGAATGTGCGAGAACTCTGCTGGCCGCGGGCGCCAAAGTTGTGCTTATCGACCGTGACGGCGAAAAGCTGGAAAAACTGACGGCGGAAATGGGTGACAACGCCTTTGCGCTGGTTGTGGATCTTATGCAGCCGGAGCAGGTCGATAATATACTCACCGGCATTCTGGAACGTGCCGGACGCCTGGATATCTTCCATGCCAACGCCGGGGCTTACATTGGCGGCCCGATAGCGGAAGGCGACCCGGATGTCTGGGACCGCGTGCTGAATCTGAATATTAATGCCGCATTCCGCAGCGTCCGCGCGGTTCTGCCTCACCTGATCGCCCAAAAATCAGGCGATATCATCTTCACCAGCTCCATTGCCGGCGTGGTGCCGGTCATCTGGGAGCCGATTTATACCGCATCAAAATTTGCCGTGCAGGCGTTTGTGCACTCCACCCGTCGTCAGGTTGCGCAATATGGCGTGCGCGTGGGCGCGGTCTTGCCGGGGCCGGTGGTAACCGCCCTGCTCGACGACTGGCCGAAAGAGAAAATGGAAGAAGCCCTGGCGAACGGCAGCCTGATGCAGCCGATTGAAGTCGCGGAATCCGTGCTGTTTATGGTCACCCGCAATAAAAACGTCACCGTTCGCGATCTGGTTATCCTGCCGAACAGCGTCGATCTCTGAATCGGGGAAACGGGTTACGAAGATGAAAAATGCAACCATAGAAAAAAACACCCTTATCGGGGTGGATGTCGGTTCGGGCAGCGTACGCGCCGGGATTTTCGATCTTTCAGGACATTTGCTTGCCCATGCCACGCGCCCCATCACGCTACATCGCTACGCGGGCAATAAAGTTGAGCAGTCGAGCAACGAAATCTGGCAGGCGGTATGTCAGAGCATTCGCGAAGCGACGGACGCGGCTGGCATATCACCGGCAAGCGTGAGCGGCATTGGCTTTGATGCTACCTGTTCTCTCGTGGTGCTGGGAAAAGGCGGCGAGCCGCTACCGGTGGGAGACAGTAGCGATCCGGAACGCAATATTATTGTCTGGATGGATCACCGCGCCACCGAACAGGCCGAACGCATTAACGCCACTCAGCATCCCGTATTACAATATGTCGGCGGCAAAATTTCACCGGAGATGGAAACCCCGAAACTCCTCTGGCTGAAGGAGAATCGCCGGGAAGTTTACGATAACGCCTGGCAGTTTTTCGACCTGGCGGATTTTCTTACCTGGCGCGCCACGGGCGATCTGGCTCGCTCAACCTGCACGGTAACCTGTAAATGGACCTATCTGGCACACGAAAAACGCTGGGATCCTGACTACTTCCGCACCATCGGGCTCGATGAACTGGCGGATGAAGAATTTATGCGTATTGGCCAGCAAATCGTGGAGCCCGGTACACCTTGCGGCCAGGGGCTCAGCGCGGCTGCGGCCGATGAGATGGGCTTACCTGTCGGCACGCCTGTCGCCATCGGTATGATTGATGCCCACGCGGGCGGGATCGGCACGGCAGGCGTGGATAATGGCGCGCTGCATAATCTTGCCTGGGTTTTTGGCACCTCAGCCTGCACGATGACCTCCACAGAAAAACCCGTTTATATTCCCGGCGTGTGGGGGCCTTACTACTCAGCGATGGTGCCGGGCATGTGGCTAAGCGAAGGCGGCCAAAGCGCTGCCGGCGCGGCTATCGACCAGCTGGTAGCCTTCCACCCTGCCGCTGCCGGGGCAAGCGTACAGGCCCGGGCGCTCAACGTTCCGTTACCGGTTTACCTGGCTGACCTGGCGCTGGCTAAGCTCACGGATCCTTCAAGGGCTATCGAGCTTGCTCGCGGTATTCATGTTGTGCCTGAGTTTTTAGGCAACCGCGCGCCGTTCGCCGATCCTCATGCCCGGGCGGCCATCACCGGGTTAGGAATGGAAAGAGATCTGGACAACCTGGTCGCCCTGTACGTCGCTGGTTTATGCGGTATTGGCTACGGGCTGCGGCAGATTGTCGACGCACAACGTCACCAGGGCGTTAAGACGGATAAAATCGTCATCAGCGGGGGCGCGGGTCAGCATCCGCTGGTCCGCCAGCTGCTGGCCGACGCCTGCGATCTACCGATCCTTTCCACGTCATGCAGCGAGCCGGTGCTGTTAGGCTCGGCGATTCTGGGGGCGGTCGCCGGGAATATAGCCGCAACCGTCAATGAAGCCATGTCGTTGATGACGAAGCTGGATCGGCAGTTTGCGCCACAGGAGGCTTATCGCCAGACGCACCGGGCACGCTATGAGAGCTATAAGCTCTTACAGCAAACGGCTAAGACCTTGCGGGATTGCTGAAAACAGGACGGGGATACTATCGCAGGGCGGACAGGCAAGCCTGTTCGCCCTGAAGCAGTAAAATTACTCCGCAGCCGTCGCCGACTGCTTCTCATTTTTGGCGTTGCGCGTCATCCACAGCGCCAACGCCTTCAGCGAATCTGGAGTGAACTCATCGCAGCGGGCGGTAATTTCCTCCGGAGACATCCAGCTCACCTCGCTGACCTCCTCTTCCTGCAGCGCAAACGGACCATGTGATACGCAGCTGAACAAACCGCCCCACACACGGCAGTGTTCATCTTCGAAATAGAACTGGCCATGCTCGGCAAAGGGAACACCGGCGATCCCCAGCTCTTCTTCCGCCTCGCGGCGTGCAGACTCGAGAAGCTGTTCATCAGACTGAACGACGCCGCCCGCCGTGGCATCGAGCATGCCCGGCATGAAATCTTTCGTCTCAGTGCGGCGCTGCACCAGAATTTTGCCCATGCCGTCATGAACAACAATATAGGTAGCACGATGGCGTAAACGCTGCGCGCGCATCTGCTCGCGGCTGGCCTGCGCTATCACTTCATTGTCTTCATTGACAATGTCTACCCATTCCGTGCCAACAACATGACTCTGTTCCACCATCGGGAAACCTTCTCTAAAGGGCGCTCTTACGGCGCGTTATCGGTTTTACAAACGGTAAGTTACGGGGTAATGCCGACCTGCGCAATAACCCCATCGTTATTCAGCGTGTGAACGGTCAGAACACCGTCATTCAACATGCCATAGCTCGCAGCAAAACCCCCTTTCGGAATAGTTACGGAGCCCGGGTTGAAGCAGTAAAGCCCGTCACGTTTTTCAGCTACCGGAAGATGAGTATGGCCGAAAATCAGCACATCGTTTGGTGCCAGAGGCGGCAAATTATCAGGGTTAAAAAGATGACCGTGGGTGACAAACAGACGCTGTCCCGGTAACAGAATCTGAGCAAAAGGCGCGGTAATGGGGAAGTGCAACAGCATCTGGTCAACTTCGCTGTCGCAATTGCCGCGCACGGCGACGATTTTATCCGCCACGCTGTTAAGCCGCTGCGCTACCGCCGCCGGATCGTATCCCTCAGGTAAGGCATTGCGCGGCCCGTGATTGAGTAAATCGCCAACCAGAACGAGCCACTGCGCGCCGCTTTGCGCAAAGATTGCCAGCACCTTCTCGGTTGCCGGCAACGACCCATGAATATCGGAGGCAAACATCAGCTTCATAAATCCACATCTCTTTTAACAGTAACGGGCTTAATGATAGCGGACAAAGCCGTAGGAATCAGCCCGCTCGTTTCGCTGAACGGGCTATAAAGCGCTGCACGGAAGCGCGCTGCCACTGGAACGCCGCATACTCCTGCAGGCGTTCGGGCACGTCGTCTCCGTTGAGAATCAGCCGGTTCAGCATCAGGGCAAGATCCGTATCGGCGATACACCACTCGCCAAACAGGTTCTGCTGGCCGTCAGGCAGCAGAGCTTCAACCGTCGAAATAAGCTTCCCGGCAGCCTGCTGACCCGCCTCGCTAAGGGCCGGCTTTTTCGCGCCGCCAAAAACGACATCCGTCGGACGCTCTTCGCGGATCGCCATCAGATCGCTGCGCAGCCAGGCCTGAATCTGGCGCGCACGCGCACGCTTTTCAATATCGAGAGGATAGATGCGCTCCCAGGTTGGTGGTGCGAAGCGCTCTTCCAGATATTCATCAATGGCCGAGGATTCGCTGAGGAGAAAATCATCCACCGCCAGCACCGGCACCCGGCGCGTGAGATCGTAGCCCTTCCAGCCGGGCTGCAAATTTTGCCCGGCGTCGAGATCGACGGTTTGTAAGGTGAAATTAAGCCCCTTCTCATTCAGGGCAACGTAGACCGACAGCACGTAGGGGCTGAAATAGTTGGCATCGGACCAAAGTGTTATCGCAGGCTGGCTCATTATTATCCTCGTTATCATCGCTTCCGAGCTCTGAACATATAGCGAAAAACCGTAGCTGTCACCTGAGCAAACTTCAACTTTGATCGCCCGCCTCATCCCATAAAGCCTATACTGCAAAGGCTTGCCAAAATTTGATATTACGGAGTTTGACCATGATCGATCTCTTTTACGCACCAACGCCAAATGGCCACAAAATTACGCTGTTTCTGGAAGAGGCGGGGCTGGATTACAACATTCATCGCATTGATATTGGCAAAGGGGATCAGTTCAGGCCGGAATTCCTTGCCATCGCGCCGAACAATAAAATCCCGGCGATAGTCGATAATCTGCCCGCCGACGGCAGCGGTCCGTTAAGCATTTTTGAATCCGGGGCAATTTTGCTTTATCTGGCAGAGAAAACGAATTTATTGCTCAGCAAAGATCTCCGCGAGCGCACCCATACCCTGCAATGGCTCTTCTGGCAGGTGGGCGGGTTTGGCCCGATGCTGGGGCAGAATCATCACTTCAACCATTTTGCGCCACAGACCGTTCCCTATGCCATCGAGCGCTATCAGGTGGAAACCCAGCGTTTGTATGGCGTGCTCAACAGACAGCTGGAAAAAACGCCGTGGCTGGGCGGGCAGGAATACAGCATCGCTGATATCGCCACTTACCCGTGGACAGTCTCCCACGAACGTCAGCGCATTAATCTGGCTACCTATCCCGCCGTAAAAAACTGGGTTGAACGAATTCGTTCGCGTCCGGCAACGGAACGGGCTTACCAACAGGCGGAAATCCTTTAAGCCTGCGTGTCTAAATCTTCCCGCTGTGGTGTAATCTGTGGCGGGAAACTACACACGGAGGAAACCTGCAATGTCATCCCCTCAGCCAGACGCTATTATCCGCATTAAAAATCTCCGCCTGCGCACTTTTATCGGCATTAAAGAAGAAGAGATTACCAACCGTCAGGATATCGTCGTCAACGTCGCGATTCATTATCCCGCAGACCGGGCCCGCGCCAGTGAAGACATCAACGATGCGCTTAACTACCGCACCATCACCAAGAACATCATTCAGTTAGTGGAGAATAACCGTTTCTCTCTGCTGGAAAAATTAACTCAGGATGTGCTCGATATCGCATGTGACCATCCATGGGTGTCGTATGCTGAAGTAGAGATCGATAAACTTCACGCGCTGCGCTATGCCGACTCGGTATCAATGACCATGAGCTGGCGGCGGTAGGCGCACCCGACAGGAGAGGCGCATGCAGATACTGATTACCGGCGGTACCGGGCTTATTGGCAGTCATCTGGTTCCACGATTGCTGGAAACCGGACACAGCGTTACCGTGGTGACAAGGGATCCGGACAAAGCCCGGACTAAGCTTGACCCCCGCGTCAAGCTGTGGAAAGGTCTTAACAACCATGCAAATCTCGACGGTTTTGACGCTGTCATTAACCTCGCGGGCGAATCCATTGCCGATAAACGCTGGTCGGAGACGCAGAAACAGCGCCTGTGCCAGAGCCGCTGGCAGATTACCGATCGCCTGGTTGACATGATCAAAGCAAGCCAGACGCCGCCTTCCGTTCTGATCTCCGGCTCCGCCACCGGTTACTACGGCGACCTGGGAGAAGTGGTGGTCACCGAAGAGGAACCGCCGCACAACGAATTTACCCATAAACTTTGCGCCCGCTGGGAGCAAATCGCCTGCGGCGCGCAAAGCGAAAATACCCGCGTTTGCCTGCTGCGCACCGGCGTTGTGCTGGCGCCAAAAGGCGGTATCCTGGCAAAGCTGCTGCCGGTTTTCCGTTCAGGTCTTGGCGGTCCGGTGGGCAGTGGCAGGCAATATCTCGCGTGGATCCACGTTGATGATATGGTCAACGGCATTCTCTGGCTGCTGAACAACGATCTGCGCGGCCCGTTCA
The DNA here is from genome assembly GCA_032051265.1 of Buttiauxella sp. Taxonomy (GTDB): domain Bacteria; phylum Pseudomonadota; class Gammaproteobacteria; order Enterobacterales; family Enterobacteriaceae; genus Dryocola. Next base: position 275,213 of record DAMBYU010000001.1, on the reverse strand, counting down.
ATATGGTTTCGCCCTATCCCGTACGCAACGAGCAGTTCTCCCATGCTCTTGGTCACGTACTGAATCGTCCGGCCTTTATGCGTGCCCCGGCGACAGCGGTGAGGCTGTTGATGGGCGAATCTGCGGTTCTGGTGCTGGGCGGGCAGCGAGCGCTGCCTAAACGGCTTGAGGAGTCCGGATTTGGCTTCCGGTATTTCGATCTGGAAGAAGCGCTGGAAGATGTGGTGCACTGAAAAACAAACCCCGTTTTTACGGGGTTTGTTTTTATTTAAGCGATCCGGACAAAAACTGCTGCAGGCGAGCACTTTTCGGATTGCCGAACAGCTCATCTGGCGCGCCCTCTTCCTCAATGCGCCCCTGATGCAGGAAGATCACGTGGCTTGAGACGTGGCGGGCAAAATCCATTTCGTGCGTCACAACGACCATGGTTTTCCCCTCTTCCGCCAGCTGCTGCATGATGCGCAGCACTTCACCCACAAGCTCCGGGTCCAGCGCGGAGGTTGGCTCATCGAACAGCAAAACCTCAGGCTCCATCGCCAGCGCGCGGGCTATTGAAACGCGCTGCTGCTGGCCGCCGGAAAGATGAACCGGGTATTTCGCCTGCTGGCGCTCGTCAATCCCCACTTTGGCGAGGTATTTAATCGCGCGCTCTTTGGCTTCCTGCTTGCTAAGACCCAGCACCTGAATCGGCGCTTCCATCACGTTTTCCAGCACCGTCATGTGGCTCCACAGGTTGAAGTGCTGGAACACCATGGTTAGCCGGGTGCGCAGCAGGCGCAGCTGGTTTTTATCCGCAACTTTTAGCTGACCGTCTTTGTCACGCACCAGATTGATGTTCTGGTTGCTCACCGCAATCGTGCCTGCGCTCGGTTTTTCGAGAAAGTTAATGCAGCGCAAAAATGTACTTTTCCCCGAGCCGGACGAACCGATGATGCTGATTACATCGCCTGCGTTGGCCTGCAGAGAAACCCCTTTGAGCACTTCATGTTCGCCGTAGCGTTTGTGCAAATCAGTAACGTTTAATTTATTTTCAGCCATGGAAACCACTCAGTGCGAAGAGCTGGGTTTAACATGCTGCATAAAGCGTTTTTCCGCACGGCGGAACAGGCTTATCAGCACGTAAGAGATAATCAGGTACAACACCGCAGCGATACCGAAGGCGGTAAACGGCTGGTAGGTTGCGGAGTTAATGTCACGGGCGATTTTCAGCAGATCCGGCACGGTGGCAGTAAACGCCAGCGCGGTGGAGTGCAGCATTAAAATAACCTCGTTGCTGTACGCGGGCAGCGCGATACGCAGCGCCGATGGCAAAATAATGCAGCGATACATCTTCACGCGTGAAAAGCCGTATGCCCGCGCGGCTTCAATTTCGCCATGCGGAACCGAACGGATGGCGCCGGCAAAAATCTCCGTCGTATAGGCACAGGTGTTAAGCGTCAGCGCCAGAACGGTGCAGTTCAGCCCGCTGCGGAAAAACTCGTTTAGCAGCGCGGTGCCCTTCACCACTTCCAGCGTGTACATGCCGGAATAAAACACCAGCAGCTGCACATACAGCGGCGTACCGCGGAAAACATAGGTAAATAACCAGATCGGGAAAGCGATGAACTTATTGCTTGAGACGCGTCCGATGGCAAGGAACAGCGCCAGAATCCCGCCCATCACAACGGACGAAATCAGCAGCCACAGCGTGATAGCCACGCCGGTGAAGCGGTAGCCGTCCGTCCACAGCAGGGATTTCCAGTATTCCTGAATTATCTCGATCATAGCTCGGCCCTCTTCACGCCTACAGAGTAGCGGCGTTCAAGCCAGAGCAGCACACCGTTAGAAAGGGTGGTGAATACCAGATAAATGATCCCGGCGACAATCGCAAAATAGAACGGCTGCCAGGTCGTTTTTCCCGCCAGCTGCGTCGCCTTCACCACGTCCTCCAGCCCTAATAATGAGACCAGCGCCGTCGCTTTCAGAATGACCTGCCAGTTGTTGCCGATGCCGGGCAAGGCGTAGCGCATCATAGCGGGGAAGAGTATGCGGCGGAAAGTTTGCGATGCGGTAAAGCCGAAGGCCGTAGCAGCTTCGATATGCCCCTGCGGCACGGCGAGAAAAGCCCCGCGGAAGGTTTCGGTAAAATAAGCGCCGTAGATAAAACCAAGCGTAATAATACCCGCCACCATCGGATCGATATCAAACTGCGTCATGCCTAAGGCATCGGTAATGCTGTTGAGCAGCATTTGCAGGCCATAGAAAATCAGCAGCATCAGCACCAGATCCGGCACGCCACGAATAAGCGTGGTATAGCCTTCAAACAGCAGCGCCAGCGGGCGATTTTTTGATAATTTGGCGCCCGCACCAGCAAGACCAATCACCACAGAGAGGATAACGGAGCTTAGCGCCAGTTCCAGCGTGACGAGCGCCCCTTTAAATATCACTTCAGAAAAGCCATACAACATGGTGCGTATCCTGTCGTCAGTGTCTGCACAAATTCAGCTAAGCATAGGGGCGAGTAAGCATTGCGCACCCGCCACAATTTGTATCAATGGTGGATGGCGCTTGCGCTTATCCACCCTACGACACTGTTAACCACCGTAAACATCAAAGTCGAAATACTTTTTCGCCAGCTTCTCGTAGGTGCCGTCTTTGCGCATTTCGGCAAAGGCTTTGTTCAGCGCTTCTCGCAGTTCGGTATCGTCTTTACGCAGCCCCATACCGGTGCCTACGCCAAACAGCTTGTTGTCTTTAATGGAAGGCCCGCCAAACTGGTAATCTTTGCCGATTGGCTGTTTGAGGAAACCTTCGCTGGCCGCCACTTCATCCTGGAAGGCTGCATCGATACGGCCCGCCGTCAGGTCAGCGTAGATGGAGTCCTGGCCCTGATAAGAGACAATCTCGATGCCTTTCGGCGCCCAGTGAATGTTGCCGTAAGTTTCCTGAGTGGTGCCCTGCAGCACGCCTACGCGTTTACCCTTCAGCGACTCCAGCGTTGGCTCGATTGCGGAACCTTTGGCTACCACCAGACGGGAATCCGCCGCGTATAGCTTGTCGGTAAAGGCGATCTCCTGCTGGCGTTTTTCCGTGATCGAAAGCGAAGACATTATGACGTCGATTTTTTTTGCTTTCAGGGAAGGGATCAGCGCATCAAGCGGGTTCTCAACGAAGGTACAGTTGGTTTCGATGCGTTTGCAGAGCTCTTTAGCCAGATCGATATCAAAACCGACTAATTCACCCTGGGCGTTTTTCGATTCAAACGGGGCATAGGTCGGATCGGTACCGATACGGACGTTTTTGGGAATAGCGGCGAATGCTGTGGAAACGCTGGAGAATGCCAGCACCAAAGAAAGGGACAACACCAACTTTTTCATAATTATCCTCGATAGACTGTCTTTTTAGCGCTAATGCCGTGTTCTGGCTAATCAAGATGGATAAAATGCAATAAAAACGCGCAGCCAACAAGGCTCCAGCACTGCATTTTTATCCAGCCCGGTTAACAATATATGCATAACCGGGCCACAGACTACGGGAAAAACTTATTCGCCGTAAACATTAAAGTCGAAGTACTTCTTAGCAAACTTGTCGTAAGTGCCATCTTTGCGCATTTCAGCAAGCGCTTTATCGAAAGCGGCTTTTAGCTCGGTATCATTTTTACGCATCCCAATGCCGGTACCATCGCCAAAGTACTGCTTGTTTTTCACAGAAGGCCCTGCAAAAGCAAATTCTTTACCGGCAGGCTGTTTCAGGAAACCTTCGCTTGCCGCAACCTCGTCCTGGAATGCCGCATCCAGACGGCCCGCAGCCAGGTCAGAATAAATCAGGTCCTGGTTTGCGTAAGCCACAACGTCAATACCCTTCGGACGCCACTCGGCGTTAGCAAACGCTTCCTGAGTAGAGCCCTGCAGCACGCCAACGTGTTTGCCTTTCAGGGAATCAAGCGTCGGCTGGATTGACGAGCCTTTGCTGGCGATCAAACGTGAGTCGGCCGCATAAAGTTTGTCGGAGAAAGCAATTTCCTGCTGGCGTTTTTCCGTAATGGAGAGCGAGGAGATAATCGCGTCGATTTTCTTCGCTTTCAGGGAAGGGATCAGCGAGTCGAAGTCGCTGCCTACCCATGTACATTTGGTATTGATGCGTTTGCAAAGCTCGTTACCAAGATCGATATCAAAGCCGACAAAATCCCCTTTCGCATCTTTAGAAGAGAACGGTGCATAGGTGGCGTCCGTACCAATACGAACGTTCTGTGGGATTGCTGCATAAACGGTGCTGGTAAGGCCCAGCAGCAAAGACAGAGCGAGAACCTGCTTCTTCATAGATAACCCTCAAGTTGTCTCTTATTATGTGTGATGTCATGTTGTGTATGGCGAACGAGGAGTTGCAGTTCTCATGCCACATTTCCCTGCGTAAAAGAAAGTGCGTGGTTTTATGTTAATAAAACGTTGCAACTCTGTCGTCTGGTTGAAAGATAGCAGGTCTGGCGAAGGGGCAAAGTCTTTACCGAGCAAAATGCGGACTAAATCTCTCAAAAGCGATCGGGGTTACAAAATTGCCCCAAATTGATGCAGGCGGTTTTGTGACGCACCACGCTGGCGCACCCCTTCAGGCACCCTGCCAGCGCGTAAATAGATCGGCAGGCAGTTCGATATCAAACTGATCCAGCACGCGGTTAACCGTCTGGTCGATAATATCAGTCAGCGTTTGTGGACGATGATAGAACGCAGGCACCGGCGGCATGATCACCGCGCCCAGCTCGGCCGCCTGCGTCATCAGGCGCAAATGGCCAAGATGCAGCGGAGTTTCACGCACGCAAAGCACCAGCGGACGACGCTCTTTAAGCACCACGTCTGCGGCTCGGGTCAGCAAGCCGTCTGTATAACTGTGAACGATGCCTGAGAGCGTTTTGATTGAGCAGGGTAATACGACCATGCCATGCGTCTTAAACGAGCCTGACGAGACATTTGCGGCGATATCGCGGGCATCGTGCACCACATTGGCCAGAGCCTGTACGTCGCGCAGGGATAAATCGGTTTCAAGGGCGAGGGTCTGACGGGCCGCGTTGCTCATGATGAGATGGGTTTCCACCTCCGGCACCTGTTGCAGCGCCTCAAGCAGTCGCACGCCATAAATTGCGCCGCTGGCACCTGAAATTCCAACAATTAACCGTTTCATAGAAGCTTGCCCGAAGAGTTTATCTGGGCTGACTTTGCCGCAAGATGGGGATGGATGCAAGAATCGCCCCCGGTTAAGGGGGCGACGAGGCTATGAACCCTCGTTGTGCATCTCTAAGTTTTCTACTTCGTTCTGACGCAGCAGCGCTTTGGAATCATCGTTACGCAAGGACTCAAGGTATTCGAGATACTTGTGGTCTACGTCTTTGGTAACGTATACGCCGTTGAACACCGAGCATTCAAACTGCGTGATATCCGGATTCTCGACGCGTACCGCTTCGATCAGATCGTCCAGATTCTGGAAAATCAGCCCGTCTGCGCCAATGATCTGGCGGATCTCATCCACTTCGCGACCGTGAGCAATCAGCTCGTTGGCGCTTGGCATATCAATGCCGTAGACGTTCGGGAAGCGAATTTCCGGTGCGGCAGAAGCCAGGTAAACCTTTTTCGCACCTGCCTCACGCGCCATCTCGATAATCTGCTCGGACGTGGTGCCGCGTACGATGGAGTCGTCTACCAGCAGCACGTTCTTACCACGGAACTCAGCGCGGTTGGCGTTGAGTTTACGGCGCACGGATTTACGACGCAGATGCTGGCCCGGCATGATAAACGTGCGGCCAACGTAGCGGTTTTTCACGAAGCCCTGACGGTATGGCTTATCAAGGATACGCGCGATTTCCAGCGCGATATCGCAGGAGGTTTCCGGAATAGGAATGACGACGTCGATATCCAGATCTTCCCACTCGCGAGCGATTTTTTCACCGAGTTTTTTGCCCATTTCCACGCGCGCGCTGTAAACGGAGATTTTGTCGATGAATGAATCCGGACGCGCAAAGTAGACGTACTCGAACAGGCAAGGGTTGCTGGTCGGGTTGTCTGCGCACTGGCGGGTGAAGAGCTGCCCGGCCTCTGTGATGTACACGGCTTCACCCGGCGCGATGTCACGCAGGAATTCGAAGCCCAGGGTATCGAGGGCCACGCTCTCGGATGCCACCATATATTCGGTGCGCCCGTCGCCCAGATCGCGCTTACCCATCACCAGCGGACGAATGCCGTTTGGATCGCGGAAAGCGACCATGCCGTGCCCGATAATCATCGCCACGCAGGCGTAAGCGCCGCGAATCTGGCGGTTAGTGGCGGCAACGGCGGCAAAAATGTTGTCTGCTTCCAGCGGATAATTGCGAAAGTTATCCAGCTCGCTGGCAAAGATGTTGAGCAGAATTTCAGAATCGGAAGTGGTGTTAATGTGACGGCGTTTCTCTTCAAACAGCTTTTTGCGCAGTTCGTGGGCGTTGGTCAGGTTGCCGTTATGCGCAAGCGTAATACCGTATGGGGAGTTAACGTAGAAAGGCTGGGCTTCTGATGCGCTGGAGCTGCCAGCGGTTGGGTAGCGAACGTGGCCGATACCCATATTGCCCTGCATACGCTGCATGTGGCGGGCTTCAAACACATCGCTCACCAGGCCATTTGCTTTACGAAGACGGAAGCAATTTAAAGCATCGATGGTGACGATGCCTGCGGCATCCTGCCCACGGTGCTGGAGCACCGTTAACGCGTCATAGATAGACTGGTTGACCGGCATAAAACCGGCGATACCGACAATACCGCACATGTTGTCTTTTCCTCACTAAGCCACAACCCCCGCCTTATGGCCGGGGCAAGAAACTTGACGAGCTTTGTAGATAGTCAAAGAACCATCTGATGATGAAACTGAATTGCGGGATAAGCTGCGACTTTTGCCAGTCATCACTTTTCGAAAAGCCGGTGAATGTATCAAGAAAGAACAGAATGGCGGCGACGATCAGCGCACCGCGTAGTGCTCCGAAACAGATCCCCAACACCCTGTCTGTACCCGACAGGCCGGTTTTCTCTACCAGCGCGCCAATCACATAGTTGACTATCGCGCCGACGATAAGTGTCGCGATAAACAGTATCGCGATAGCAATCCCATTACGTACCAGTTCGTCTTCAAAGCCTGTGAACCAGACTGCCAGGTAAGTGTAGTAATGACTGGCGACAAAAAAAGCGCATCCCCAGGTCACCAGCGATAAAGCTTCGCGAACAAAGCCACGAATCACACTAACCAGAGCCGAAAAGCCGATAACAGCAATAATGGCGTAATCTATCCAGACCATGACCAAATCTCGCGATAAATCGCCCTGACGTCCAGTTCGGGGCGCATTCTAACAGAAAAAGAAAACGTTTGCGTAGGGATTTCCTTCCCACGCGTAAATAAATAATGGCGCTGAATTAATAGTCAACGCCATTAAAAACTTGCCCTTTTGAGCCGGGTATTTTACCTAACGGACGGTGTAATTCATCACCACGCCATTAAGCCCGGAAAGCGAACTCAGCTCCCCTAAAGAGGATTTCAGTTTGTCTTTTGAGGCGTCCGGCCCGACCAGAATACGGGTAACTTTCCCCTGAACCGGCGTGGACGGAGAGGTGTAAACACGGAACCCGGCGCCACGCAGTTTAGCAACAATTTCATTCACTTTGTCGGCGTTTTTTAACGCCCCCAGTTGAACGACATAGGCTTTCCCGGTTGGCGCAGACTGCTCTTCCTGTTTAACAGGTTTATCCGTTTGCGGCGATTGCTCGCTGCGATCGGCCGAAGGCTTAGCCTGCGGCTTTTCAACCGGCTTAGGTTTCGGCTTCTCGGCAACAGGTTTTGGCTGAGGCGGTTTTTCACGCGTGACCGGGACTTCGTCGATATCCACGCCATTCTCTCCCGGAAGCGTTGCCGTGTCTAAACCTGGCGCAAACGCGTTACCGGCCTGAACCTCTGCCGCCGCCCCTTCCGGGGGTTGGGAAGGCAGCGCCTGCGTGGCCGCAGGCAGCATATCAGGCTCATCCGTATCGCCAGGTTTTGGCACCAGTGGAATCGCCGCAAATTCGTCCTGATAATGTTTTTTCTGACCATCAAGCAGGCCGGGCAGCACGATGACGCCCAGCGCGACCAGAATAATGGTTCCGACTAATCGGTTTTGAAACTTACTCGCCACCTGCTCTCCCCGCGTCCAGCGCTTCCATTACGTGGGCCACCGTGTGGAACGAGCCACACACCAGCACGGTATCATTCTCCGTGGCTGCCGCCATTGCCGCATGCCAGGCCTGAGCCACGCTGTCATAGACTTCTCCAGACTTAAGATGTTCCACCAGCTGTTGCGCTGTGGCACCGCGTGGCCCTTCCAGTGGAGCACAATACCAGCTATCGACCTGAGCCGCCAAACAGGCCAGCGTGCCCGCAATATCTTTATCGTGCAGCATACCTATTACCGCCAGCACGCGTCCTTTTTTTGGCAACCGGGCAAGCCGGTCAGCAAGATAGGCCGCAGCGTGTGGATTATGCGCCACGTCCAGAATGACGCGCGGTGCCTCAGAAATAATCTGGAAGCGACCCGGCAAGGAAGCATTCTCTATCCCTTCACGGATGGCGGCTTCGCTAACGTCCAGCCAGCTTGCGCGCAGCGCGGCCAGCGCGGTTGCGGCGTTCGGCTGCGGCACTAACGGAAGCGGCAGTCCGGTAAGCTCGCCCTGCCCGTCTTTAAAGCTCCAGCTATTCGCCTCAACGCTATAAGTCCAGTCCACGCCGCGACGCAGCAGCTGCGCGCCCTTTTCGGATGCAACATCTGCGATGGTGCGCGGCATATCCGGTTCGCCAACAACGGCAGGTTTTCCACCGCGGAATACACCCGCCTTTTCGCGACCAATACTTTCGCGGTCCGGCCCCAGCCAGTCGGTGTGATCCAGTGCGATGCTGGTCACCACGGCGACGTCGGCATCGACGATATTCGTAGCGTCCAGACGACCGCCCAGCCCAACCTCAAGGATCACCACATCAACGTTCAGCTGTTTAAACAGCAGCAGCGCGGAGAGCGTGCTGTATTCAAAATAGGTAAGCGAGGTCTCCCCGCGCGCGGCTTCAATCTGCGCAAACGCTGCGGTGTGATAAGCCTCGTCGAGCTCTTCATTTTGTATACGCACGCGCTCGGTGTAGCGCACCAGATGTGGAGAGCTGTAAACGCCCACGCTGTAGCCGTCTGCGATTAACGCGCTTTCCAGAATGCGGCAGGTGGTGCCTTTACCGTTGGTTCCGGCGACGGTAAATACCGTGGGGGCAGGCTTAAGCACATCAAGGGTCGCCGCCACTTTTTTCACGCGCTCAAGGCCAAGCTCGATGGCCTGGGAATGAAGGTTTTCCAGATAACAAAGCCACGTGGCCAGGGGCGACGTGGCTTGAGGGATGAGATGTTTTTCCATGATACCCGTTCTGTCTGCGGTTCAAGAAAAAAGGCAGTTCCGCGAGCGGCCCTGCCTTGGTTGACTATCAGGCCTCTTGACCCTCTTCCGGCGCTGGCGGAACCACAACAGGTTCGCTCGGCGCGTCCGGATTCGGTGCCGGCAGATTCATAAATTTAGCCAGCACGCTTGCCAGTTTCAGGCGCAAATCAGGACGCCGCACGATCATGTCGATCGCCCCTTTTTCGATCAGGAATTCGCTGCGCTGGAAGCCCGGCGGCAGTTTTTCACGCACGGTCTGCTCGATAACGCGCGGGCCGGCAAAGCCGATCAACGCTTTTGGCTCTGCGATGTTCAGATCGCCAAGCATTGCGAAACTTGCCGATACGCCACCCATGGTCGGGTCGGTCAACACGGAGATATACGGCAGGCCACGCTCCTGCATCTTCGCCAGTGCGGCACTGGTTTTCGCCATCTGCATCAGCGACATCAGCGCTTCCTGCATACGGGCGCCGCCGGAGGCGGAGAAACAGATCATCGGGCAGTTATCTTCCAGCGCCTGCTCAACGGCGCGAACAAAACGCGCGCCGACAACAGACCCCATAGAACCGCCCATAAAGGCGAATTCAAAGGCTGCGGCGACAACAGGCATACCGTGAAGCGTTCCCTTCATCACGACAAGCGCATCTTTCTCGCCGGTTTCTTTCTGGGCGGAGGCCAGACGATCTTTGTACTTTTTGGAATCTTTGAACTTCAGCACGTCTTTCGGCTCAAGCTCACTACCCAGTTCCACCATAGAGTCTTCGTCGAACAGACTGTGCAGGCGCTCACGCGCCGCCATACGCATATGGTGATCGCACTTCGGGCAGACTTCAAGATTGCGTTCCAGCTCGGCGCGGTACAGGACCTGGCCGCAGCTGTCGCACTTGGTCCACACCCCTTCAGGGATGCTCGCCTTACGGGTGGGGGTGATATTGCTCTTATTGAGAATTCGTTCAATCCAGCTCATTGATGACCTTTCTGCTTGAACCTGGTCGATGCCAGTTTTTCTGCGGCAGTGTGACCTGCCCCAGACCATAAATGGTGCTCATTAAAACATAACGGCCCGCGACTTTGGATAAAAAAGTGGTCGAACCGCGCTCGTAAGTTATTTTTGCGCTCGTGCGTGAGCGCGTTTGTGGCGAATAATTTCGATTACGCCCGGCAGAACCGACAGCACAATAATCGCCACAATCAGCAGCTTCAGGTTGTCCTGCACAATCGGCAAATCGCCGAACAGGTAACCGGCGTAGGTAAACAGCAATACCCACAGCAGCGCTCCAACGACGTTATACATCGCAAAATGACGATAAGACATATGCCCCATGCCCGCGACAAACGGTGCGAAGGTTCGCACAATCGGAACGAAGCGCGCGAGGATAATCGTTTTTCCGCCGTGACGCTCGTAAAAAGCGTGCGTTTTGTCGAGATAGCTGCGACGGAAGATCTTCGAGTTGGGATTACTGAAGAGTTTTTCGCCAAACAGCCGCCCGATAGTGTAGTTCACGGCGTCACCGATAATCGCGGCAATCACCATCAATATCACCATGGTGTGCACGTTCAGATCGTTGGTTGGCAAGGCGGCAAGCGCCCCGGCTACGAACAACAGAGAATCGCCCGGCAGGAAAGGCGTGACCACCAGACCCGTTTCGCAAAACAGAATCAAAAACAAAATGGCGTAAACCCAGATACCATACTGCGCGACCAGCTCCGCCAGATGCACATCAATATGCAAAATAAAATCAATAATAAAGCGGATAAAATCCATAGTGATTTACCTTTCTCGACTGCATCAGTCCGTTAAAAACAGAGGGCCCACAGGGGGTAGAGGCAACGCAAAATGCTCCGGATAATCCACGGACACCAGATACAAACCATCAGCTTTGCCGGTGGCAGCCGCAAGTTTGCGATCCTTTGCCGCCAGCAGCTCAGCCATCCAGTTTTCCGCCTGGTTGCCGCAGCCGATTTCCATCAGGCTTCCGACGATGTTTCGCACCATATGATGAACAAAAGCGTTCGCTTTAATATCCACCACTACATAGGCGCCATAGCGAGTCACGTTGATGTGCATCAGGTTGCGCCACGGCGTGCGCGACTGACACTGTACCGCACGGAACGAGGTAAAATCGTTTTCGCCCAGCAGACACTGCGCGGCACGGTGCATCCGGTCTGCGTCTAAAGGATGATAAAAATGCGTCACCCCTTGTGCGAGAACCGCCGGACGCAGACGCTGGTTATAAATAATATAGCGATAGCGACGCGCCGTTGCGCTGAAGCGGGCGTGGAAATCCTCCGGCACAGCTTTAACCCACCGCACCGCGATGTCACCAGGCAAATTCGCATTTACGCCCAATGTCCAGGCCGCATCCTTACGCTGCATACGCGTTTCGAAATGCACCACCTGGCCGGTAGCATGCACGCCTGCGTCGGTACGCCCGGCGCAGAACACGTTAATCGGCTCGTTTGCCACCTTCGAGAGCGCTTTTTCAAGCTTCTCCTGCACGCTGCGCACTTCATTCTGCCGCTGCCAGCCGTAATATTTACTGCCGTCGTACTCAATGCCGAGCGCAATCTTGTGAAGCGGGATTTCTGGCAACTCGTCGGACATTAGTACATATACTCCTGCACTAATTTTTCAGCCGTTTTTACCGCCATCAGCGCGCCGCCGAACCGGACGTTATCCGCCACGGACCAGAACTGAATTTGCTCAGGCATGCCGTAATCGTTCTGTACGCAGCCGACAGAGAGGTGAGCGCTGCCGGAAGCGTCGGATACCTGAGTCGGATACTGCCCTTCCTCAGACAGCTCAAGGTCTTCGACCTGACCGAAAGCATCACGCGCTTCTTGTGCGGCAAGCGGACGCATCGCTTCAAAATTGACCATCTGCGCGTGGCCGTAGAAGATAGGCGCCTGTACGTAGCTTGCGGAAATCGGCAGGGCTTCGTCCTGCAGCACTTTACGTACTTCATTAACCAGACGACGCTCTGCGCGTACGCTGCCTTCGGCGTCCGGCACCAGCGGCAGCATGTTGAACGCCAGCTGACGACCGAACAGATCGTCTTCATCAATCGGCATGCCGTTAAGCAGACGGGCGCTCTGCCCTGCCAGGGCGTCAACGGCAACTTTACCGCGCGCGGAAGCAGCCAGCAGATTAGTCACCTGAATGCGCGACAATCCGCCCTGCTCAATCAGCGGCTTCAGGGCCGTCAGCAGCTGGCTGGTCAGGCTATCCGCCACGGCGACCAGGTTACGATTGCGATAATCGCCGAGCACAAACGGGTTAACATCCGGCACCACTAACGGCACATCTGGCTCAAGAGCGAACAGGCCGCTTGAGTCAATAACCAGGCAGCCGGAATTGGCGGCTTCGTCGGCGTAACGCGCGGAAGCTTCGGCGCCGGCGACGAAAAAGGCGAGCTGCACCTGCGTCCAGTCAAACGCTTCGGCATCCTGTACCATCACCGTTTTGCCTTCATAGCGCAGATTTTCTCCGGCGCTTTCGCTGCGGGCAAGGGCATACAATTCACCAACCGGGAACTGGCGTTCGGCGAGCAGTTCAAGAACAGCCGCGCCTACGGCACCCGTGGCACCTAAAACGGCAATATTCCAGCCTTCAGACATGTTGGTTTACTCCAGACTTAAAAAGAGCATCCCACCGGCGACAGATGCCGGTGGGACAGAAGATTAGGGTTAACGAGCGGTGTGATAAACCGCGCTAAAGCCCAGATTTTGCAGGGTAGTCGCCGCACTTTCATCATCACACTGAATATAAAGCGATGACCATTCACGGCGTTCCTGGTAATGTTTACGCAGTTTGTCGAACTCCCCCGGCTGGCCTGCCACTTTTCGCAGCGGCGCATCATCGCGGCGCACATCATACACCAGATGAACCAGTCTTTTGAGCGTGGCTTGATCGAGCGGACCGTGCAGCGTGATACGGCCAAATTCTGGCGTCGGCAGCAGCGTGTCCAGCGCAACCTGCTGGCGTTGACCGATAAACTCGCTGAATGCTTCAAACACCTGCGTTGTGCCGCGGGCTTTGCCTTCCAGCGTGTAGCCTGCGATGTGCGGCGTACCGATATCGACCAGATCGAGTAATTCGACGTTGAGCTCAGGCTCAGGCTCCCACACGTCGAGCACGACGCTGAGATCCTGCCCGGTTTTCAGGCACTTCAGCAGCGCGGCGTTATCCACCACCGGGCCACGACAGGCGTTAATTAAGATACAGCCCGGCCTGAGGCCTGAGATAAGCCGCTCATCGGCAAGATGCAGCGATTTATAAGGGCCATCTTTGAACAGCGGCGTATGGAACGTCAGCACGTCGGCTTCGCGTACCAGCTCTTCCAGCGGCTGGAAATCCCCTTCATCGCCGCGGTCTGCACGAGGCGGATCGCAAAGCAGCGTACGAACGCCGAAGGCTTCCAGCCGCGCCTGCAAACGTGAACCCACGTTACCCACGCCAACGATGCCCACGGTGCGGTCGGTCAGTCTGAAACCATCACGTTCGGCCAGCATCAGCAGCGAGGAGAAGACATATTCCACTACGGCTATGGCGTTACAGCCAGGCGCTGCCGAAAACGCGATGCCCGCACGCTCAAGGTAAGCTTCATCAATATGATCCGTGCCCGCAGTAGCGGTTCCCACGAAGCTGACGCCTTTACCGTCGAGCAAATCAGCATTCACTTTAGTGACTGAACGCACCATCAATGCTTGCGCGTCGGCGAGCTCGGATAGCGGGATCGGACGGCCTGTAACAGCGGTTACTTCGCCCACGCGGCTAAACAATTCGCGGGCATAGGGCATATTTTCATCAACGAGGATTTTCACGTTACGTACCTGTCAGGTTAATCGTCGAGAATAAGCCGGATAGTGTGCCATAATCTGGCGTCCGGGCATAACGAACAACCGTGTAATGTTTTGTCGCTCATCAGGTCAGATTAAGGAAAAGTCATGCAACCCATTCAGGGGGCCACGCCACGCCCTCCGGGAGAACCCGCTCCCGCGCCTTCTGCTGCAGGCGAATTACCGCTGTCATCTCAACAACGTACCGTGCTGGAACGTCTGATCACGCGTATCGTCGCGCTTAGCCAGTTGCAGAGCGCTGAATTGTGGGCCGGGGTTAAACACGATCTGGGGCTGAAGAACGAGATGCCGCTACTCTCGCGCCATTTCCCGGCCGCCGAGCAGAACCTCAACCAGCGTCTGGCTGGCGTACAGACTACGCACGCCACGCGCCAGATTGTGCAGCAGCTCAGCGACCTGCTGCCGCAGGGAAATAATCGCCAGGCCGTAAGCGACTATATTCGCCAGCAGTTCGGCCACAGCGCGCTCAGCCAGCTTACGCCGCAGCAGCTAAAAAGCGTGCTCACGCTGCTGCAAAATAACCAGTTAACCATTCCGCAGCCGCAGCAGCGTCCGGCGACCGACCGTCCTCTGCTGCCCGCAGAGCATAGCGCACTGAATCAGCAGGTTGCGAAACTCACTGCGGCAACGGGTGAGTCAGGGAAGCTTATCTGGCAGTCCATGCTGGAGCTTTCCGGCGTGAAGACCGGCGAGCTGATACCAGCTAAACATTTTACGCTGCTGACCACCTGGCTGCAGGCGCGCCAGACGTTAAGCCAGCAAACGGCCCCCACTCTGCATTCCGTTCAGGCCGCGTTAAAACAGCCGCTTGAGCCTGCTGAATGGAAAGAGATAACGGATTATTCGCAGCAGCGCTTCCAGGCGACGCCGCAGACGCTGCTGACCACCGCCCAGGTGCAGGATATTTTGAACCAGGTATTTTTGAAGCGGGCCGAGCGCCACCAGGCGGCAGCGCTTGAGGTACAGAATATCCAGCCAATCTACAACCCGTTTATCGCGCCATTCGTGGAGCCGTTTAAAGCCATCTCGGCTCGTCCTGGACTGGCGTTAATTGCGCTGATTGTGGTAATGATTTTGTTCTGGATAGTTGTGTAGTTTGCCGTAGCCGATAAAAAAACGGGGCGCCCAAAGGCGCCCCGCTTACAAAATTAACCCAGTGTTACGCGTCAACTTTGCGCATCACCAGCGTGGCGTTGGTGCCGCCAAAGCCGAAGCTGTTGGACATCACCGTGTTCAGCTTACGCTCGGTTGCTTCAGTAATGATGTTCAGACCTTTCGCCTGCTCATCCATCTCTTCAATGTTAATGCTTGGGGCGATAAAGCCGTGCTCCAGCATCAGCAGAGAGTAAATCGCTTCCTGAACGCCTGCGGCACCCAGGGAGTGGCCGGTCATCGCTTTGGTTGCGGACATGGCCGGAGAGTTATCACCGAAGACTTCGCGGATGGCGCCGAGCTCTTTCACATCGCCAACCGGCGTGGACGTTCCGTGGGTGTTCAGGTAGTCAATCGGCGTATCAATACCGTGCATTGCCAACTTCATGCAGCGCACCGCGCCTTCGCCTGATGGAGCAACCATGTCTGCGCCGTCGGACGTTGCGCCGTAGCCAACGATTTCAGCGTAGATGTGCGCGCCACGAGCCAGAGCATGCTCCAGCTCTTCAACGACAACCATACCGCCGCCGCCTGCGATAACGAAACCGTCACGGTACGCGTCATAGGTACGGGATGCTTTGTCTGGCGTCTCGTTGTATTTGGTGGACAGTGCGCCCATCGCGTCAAATTCACAGGCCATTTCCCAACCCAGCTCTTCGCCGCCGCCGGCAAATACGATGTCCTGTTTACCCAGCTGGATCTGCTCTACCGCATTACCGATGCAGTGTGCAGAAGTGGCACATGCGGAGCTGATAGAGTAGTTCACACCGTGGATTTTGAACGGCGTTGCGAGGCAGGCGGAAACCGCTGAGCCCATCGCTTTGGTCACAACATATGGACCAACCGCTTTCAGGCCGCGCGGGCTACGCATTGCGTCCGCACCGAATACCTGCGCTTTAGATGAACCACCGGAGCCGGCAATCAGGCCAACGCGCGGGTTGTTCTGGTAAACCTCTTCGCTCAGGCCAGCATCTGCGATAGCTTCCTGCATGGAAAGATAGGCATAGACAGAGGCATCGTTCATGAAACGAACCACTTTACGGTCAATCAAACCGGTGGTATCCAGTTTGACGTTACCCCATACGTGGCTACGCATACCTGAATCTTTAAACTCTTCAGAGTAAGTGATCCCGGAGCGTCCTTCACGCAGAGATGCCAGGACTTCCTGCTGGTTATTACCGATGCTGGAAACAATGCCCAGGCCAGTAATCACTGCACGTTTCATTCAATACCTCTTTCACTGCACTATTTAGGATTTCGACTGGCACAATAGCGTACACTTGTACGCCGAACAAGTCCGATCAGCCAAATCGGTCTGAAATTTGCGCCGCTTCGCACACATCGTTACTATCGTTTCTCCGCCTGCCAGACGAGCAACTTACGTGAAACACTCCCCTGTACAATCCGCTAACCTTGGCTTTAACGAAGAGGGTACACCTGTATCCCGAGAATTTGATGACGTGTACTTCTCTAATGATAATGGACTGGAGGAAACTCGTTATGTCTTTCTGGAAGGAAATCGGCTGTCAGAGCGTTTCACCACCCACGATCGTTCTCTTTTTATCGTAGCCGAAAGCGGCTTTGGCACCGGGCTTAACTTTTTGACTTTATGGCAGGCCTTTGAGCATTTCGCTGAAAAACAGCCGCATGCCGCGCTCCAGCGCCTGCATTTTATTAGTTTTGAAAAATTCCCGCTCACCGCCGCTGATTTACGCATGGCGCACAGCCACTGGCCAGAACTGGCGGAGTTTGCCGGGACGCTCCAGCAACAGTGGCCGCTTCCTGTTGCCGGCTGTCACCGGCTGCTGCTGGCGCAAGGGCGCATCACGCTGGACCTGTGGTTTGGCGATATTAACGAACTGATACCACATCTGGATGACACTTTGACGAATCAGGTTGACGCCTGGTTCCTTGATGGCTTCGCCCCGTCGAAAAACCCGGATATGTGGACGCCGGGCCTCTTCAACGCGATGGCGAAGCTGGCGCGCCCTGGCGGCACGCTGGCCACCTTTACCTGTGCCGGATTCGTGCGCCGGGGACTTAGCGAGGCCGGTTTCACCATGACGAAAGCCAAAGGCTTCGGGCGCAAGCGCACCATGTTAACCGGGATAATGGAACAGGATCTCCCTCAGCGGGCACAAACCCCGTGGTATGCGCGCCCTCCGGCGCAGGGAAGAGAGGTAGCGATTGTCGGTGGAGGCGTTGCCAGCGCCCTGCTTTCACTTGCGCTACTGCGTCGCGGCTGGCAGGTGACGCTTTACTGCGAAGATGAAGCGCCCGCGCAAGGCGCTTCCGGCAACCGCCAGGGCGCGCTTTACCCGCTCCTGAGCACGCACGATGCCTCGCTGACGAACTTTTTCGCCGCGGCGTTCACCTTTGCCCGTCGCCTGTATGATTCGCTGCCCGTTGAGTTCGATCATGCCTGGTGCGGCGTCACGCAGCTCGGCTGGGATGAAAGAAGCCAGCATAAAATCGAGCAGATGCTAAGCCTGGCGTTTCCGGAGCCGCTTGCTCACGCCGTAGATAAAAAAACCGTTGCTGAAATTAGCGGGGTTGAAACAGGCTGCGGCGGTATCACCTATCCGTTGGGCGGCTGGCTCTCTCCGGCACAGCTTACCGCCGGAGCGCTGGGGCTGGCGCAGCATCAAGGGCTGAAAATGCATTACCGGCATCGCGTTACGGCGCTGGATAAATCAGCCGATGGCTGGCAGGTAGAGTTTGCCGAACAGGCGTCGCAACAGCACGTCGTGGTGGTGCTGGCAAACGGACATAAAATTAATCAGTTCCTGCAAACCGAAAAGCTGCCGGTTTCCGCAGTCGGCGGCCAGGTAAGCCATATCCCAACCAGTCCTGCCCTTGCGGCGCTCCGCCAGGTGCTCTGTTATGACGGTTATCTCACTCCGCTTAACCCGAACAATCAGCAGCATTGCATCGGGGCAAGCTACCATCGTGGCGTACAGGATATGCGCTACAGCGAGGAAGATCAGAACCATAATCGCCAGCGCCTGCTCAACTGCCTGCCGGAAGCCGACTGGCTGAAAGAGGTGGATATCTCCGCCGGCAGCGCGCGTTGCGGCGTGCGCTGCGCCACGCGCGATCATCTGCCGGTAATCGGTAGCGTAGCGGATTATAACCGCACGCTGGAAAGCTATGCTGAGCTGGTCAACGAGAAAGATAACGCCATCAGCGCGCCGGTTTATGACAACCTGTTTATGCTGGCAGGTCTGGGCTCGAGAGGCTTGTGTACCGCCCCGCTGGCGGCAGAGATTCTGGCTGCGCAAATGAGCGATGAGCCGATCCCGCTCGATAGCGCCACGCTTGCGGCGTTAAGCCCGAATCGGTTTTGGGTGCGGAAGTTATTGCGGGGCAGAGAGGTTAAATAATGATGGCGGGTGGCGTTTGCGCTTACCCGGCCTGGGAACTTTTCAAGTTCGCCTGTTTTGTAGGGTGGATAAGCGTAAGCGCCATCCACCGCCTGTTACGGATTACTTAAATTCCGCCTGTTTATACAGGTTATCCCACATGCCCAGCACCAGAGACTGATCGCGTGGAGAGAGCTCGCCCGCCTGAATCGCTTTTGCCAGGCTGCTGGAAACCATCGCATGCAGCGCTTCCGGCGAGTGGTCGTCGCCATGCTCCAGCTCCGCTACCGCCAGAGTGAGGTGGCCGCGCAGGTAACCGCTGGCAAACAGCTCGTCATCGCTGGCCGTCTCAACCATCCCATCAATTAACGCCAGAATGCGTGTTTCAAATTCCGCGATCATCTTACTTCCTCATCTCGTTTTGCAGGTAATCAGTTTAAATCTTCCGGCCAGGGGAGCAGCTCTGCTGTTACCGGCGGGGTTTTATAATATTCGCGCAGAGCGGCCATCAGACGTGCCGGGCGTTCAGGGATGCCCTCCTCAAGCCATGTCATGACCTGGGCGTGAACACGACGCTGAAACGCCACCCGGTCCGGCTCAACATCACCGCTCAGATTGTCGCAGCTCACGTTAAACGGGAAGCCCGCCGCCACGCATAGCAGCCATTCCAGCGCCTGGGGCTTAACTTCCACATCCTCGAACTTGCTTTGCGTTTGCGCATCGCGCCCGTCCGGGCAGTACCAGTAACCGAAATCGACCAGTTCGCGGCGGGCTTTACCGGCGATACACCAGTGTGAAATTTCGTGTATGCCGCTCGCGTAATAACCGTGGGCGAAGACGATACGGTTGTACGGCACTTCTGCGTCGGCAGGAAGATAGATCGGTTCGTCGTCGCCTTTAATCAGACGGGTATTAAAATCATCCTGAAAGCAGCTGTCGAAGATCTCGATAAGCTCCTGATAATGGTGTGCTGTGGTCATATTTATGCAACCCCCAACCAGTGGAGGATCTCCGTTCCATGGCTATCAAATAACAGTTTGGCGCTCATCACCGCCGAGACAATAACAATCATCGGCCTGATAAGTTTCTGCCCTTTGCTTAATACCAGACGCGAACCCATGCGCGCGCCCAAAAATTGCCCGGCCATCATTACAAAGCCGGTTCCCCAAATCACTTTCCCGCCGATGATAAACAGCAGCAGCCCGCCGAGGTTCGAGGTAGCGTTCAGCACTTTGGCATGAGCGGTAGATTTTGCGAGGTTAAATCCGCACAGCGTCACAAACGCCAGCGCGTAAAACGAGCCCGCACCGGGGCCGAAGAAGCCGTCGTAAAAACCTACGCAGCCACCCGCAATGAGCGCAAAAGGCAAGCCGTACAGCCGACGCTGCCTGTCTTCTTCACCGAGTTTTGGCATCAGCAAAAAGTACAGGCCGATACCAATCACCAGCAGCGGCAGGATCTGACGCAGCACGTCTGACTTAACATGCTGAACCAGCAGCGCGCCGGTTGTGGAGCCGAGAAACGTCATCGCAATATTGAGCTTCTGGTCGGCAAGGCTCACCACTTTGCGACGAATAAAATAGAGCGAGGCTGAAACCGAACCGCCGCAGGCCTGCAGCTTGTTGGTGGCCAGCGCCTGAGCGGGTGACATACCGGCTGCCAGCAAAGCAGGCACGGTCAACAGCCCGCCGCCGCCCGCCAGCGCATCAATAAACCCCGCCAGCAGGGCGACAAAAAACAGCGCCACCAGCATCAGGGGGGAAACCATAAACCATTCCATTTGTGCTTATCCGTCAGATTTGGTGATTATCCAGCAGGGCCTGGCAAGAGGCGGGTATTGGCGGCGGCGTTTTCTTCTTCGGCGGCGTACTGCCCGGAAGCGGCGGCGCAAACCAGCTTTGCAGCTCGGCACCGCAGCCATCGCCCGGCGGCGGAAGCGGCTGATCGACACACTCAAGGCTGTCCGCCGGGCAGCGCAGGCGAACATGCATATGCGCGCGATGGGCAAACCACGGACGAACCTTACGCAGCCAGTCGCGATCGGCCCCGGCATTCAGGCAAAGCTGCTGCTTAATGGCAGGGTTGACGAATATGCGCGTCACGTCGTTATCTTTCGCCGCGAGTTTAATCAGGCTGTCGATTTCCGGCTGCCACAAACGCCCAATAACGTGTTTGTCATCGCTTGCGACCAAATCCAGCGCCTGCGGTTTAAGCAACTGCGAGGATGTCCAGCGCGTTTTAGGCAGTTGCAGGAAGATATCGACATCCAGCCCGCTTTGATGGCTGGCGTGTCCGGAGCTAAAACGCCCGCCCGCGGCCATGCCCATATCGCCAATCAGCACCGTGCCGAGGCCGAGCTGATTCACCTGATTACTCAGACGCTGGATAAACATCACCAGATCGGGATGACCAAAATAGCGGCGCTGATCCTGGCGCATGACCTGATAGCGGGCGTCGTTTAGCGGCAACGCCTGGGCGCCGACGATGCAGCCATTGGAAAAAGCCCCAATAGATTGCGGGCTGCCCACAACCGGATGGCTGATTTTTTGCCACGGCGTGGCGGCAAAAGCGGCGGCGCTGGCAAGCAACGCCAGCAGCCCTACAAGAGCGGTTTTCATTGCATTACCAGCGCGGCAAAGGGAAAGTAACGTCGGCGTTTTGAGCACGCTGGCGCAGCATATGATCCATCAGGACGATCGCCAGCATCGCTTCGGCGATCGGCACCGCACGGATCCCTACACAAGGATCGTGACGGCCGCGAGTAACCATCTCCACTTCTTCCCCTTCGCGATTGATGGTGCGCCCGGGCACCATAATGCTGGAAGTTGGCTTCAGCGCCATATTCGCCACAATCTGCTGGCCGCTGCTGATACC
Source organism: Buttiauxella sp. (assembly GCA_032051265.1). GTDB lineage: Bacteria > Pseudomonadota > Gammaproteobacteria > Enterobacterales > Enterobacteriaceae > Dryocola. The sequence goes on along the minus strand of DAMBYU010000001.1, from coordinate 253,528 downwards.
GCCGAGAATGCCGCCCGCATGGTTGCTCTGGAAACCATCTTTGGTGATTTCATCGCGATTCTGGCTGCCGCGCAGGTTCACTACGCCAAAGCCTTCGCCGATTTCCACACCTTTCACGGCGTTGATGCTCATTAAGGCGTGGGCGATATCCGCATCCAGGCGATCGAATACCGGCTCGCCAAGGCCTGGCGGCACGTTATCGGCAACCACGGTGACTTTCGCCCCGATGGAGTCGCCTTCTTTTTTCAGCGCGCGCATCAGTTCGTCGAGGGTTTCGATTTTGTCCGGGTCCGGGCAGAAGAACGGGTTCTGTTCCACCTGTTCCCAGTCTTTGATTGCAAGCGGCACATCGCCCATTTGCGTCAGGCAGCCGCGAATGGTGATGCCATATTTGTGCGCCAGATATTTTTTGGCGATGGCGCCTGCCGCCACGCGCATTGCGGTTTCACGCGCGGAAGAGCGACCGCCGCCACGGTAATCGCGCAGACCATATTTTTGTTCGTAGGTGTAATCAGCGTGCCCCGGACGGAACACGTCTTTGATGGCGCTGTAATCCTGAGAGCGCTGATCGGTATTTTCAATCAGCAGGCCAATGCTGGTGCCGGTGGTCACGCCTTCAAATATGCCAGACAGAATTTTTACCTGATCAGGCTCGCGACGCTGCGTGGTGTAGCGAGAGGTGCCCGGGCGACGGCGATCGAGATCGTGTTGCAGGTCAGCTTCCGTAAGAGGAATGCCAGGCGGCACGCCGTCTACAATGCAGCCCAGCGCGATGCCGTGGGATTCACCAAATGTCGTTACGCGAAATACTTGTCCAATGCTGTTGCCTGCCATCACGGCTCCTTACCGTTGTCGTTGTTCTTATTGTGTTGTGAGCGACGGACGACGGGCCCTGCGGCCCGTCTGTACTGTTTAATCTTTATAGATGCTGAAATGTTCGCGAGCCGCAATAAGCTGCGATTTGGTCAGCATAAAGACGCCGTCACCGCCGTTATCGAACTCAAGCCAGGTGAAGGGCACGTCCGGATACTGCTCCATCAGATGTACCATGCTGTTACCCACTTCACAAATCAGAATCCCGCCGTCGGCCAGGTAATCCGGCGCGCAGGCCAGAATGCGGCGCGCCAGTTTCAGGCCATCGCTTCCTGCCGCCAGCCCTAACTCAGGCTCAAAGCGGAATTCACCCGGCAGATCGGACATATCTTCTGCGTCAACGTACGGCGGATTAGTCACGATAATGTCGTACTGCACTTTCGGCAGGTCGCGGAACAGGTCGGAGCGGATTGGCGTAACCTGATGTTCCAGACCGTGCTCGGCGATGTTCTGCTCGGCAACCGCCAGCGCATCAAGGGAGATATCTACCGCATCCACTTCGGCATTAGTGAATTCATACGCGCAGGCAATGGCGATACAGCCACTGCCGGTACACATATCCAGAATATGCTGTGGTTCGGCATCGTAAAGACCGGCAAAGCGGTTAGTAATCAGTTCGCCAATAGGTGAACGCGGCACCAGCACACGCTCATCCACATAGAATTCGTGGCCGCAGAACCAGGCTTTGTTGGTGAGATAGGCGACAGGAATACGCTCGTTCACACGGCGGATCACGCGCTCAACGATGCGATGACGCTCGCTGGGAGTCAGACGCGCGGTGCGCATATCTTCAGGAATATCAAGCGGCAGATAGAGGCTTGGCAGCACCAGCTGAACGGCTTCGTCCCACGGGTTGTCGGTGCCGTGGCCATACCAGATGTTGGCGGCGCTAAAGCGGCTGACTGCCCAGCGCAGCATATCCTGAATGGTGTGCAGTTCATTCACTGCCTCATCGACGAAAATTTTATCCACGTTGCCCTCCGCAGGCCGTTCGCGCTAATTCAATAATCGATTAGTTTGCCATGAAGACCGCGACAAATCAGCATGCAATCACCGCAGCGAGGTGGAAATTTGCGTTTTATTTAGTGATGAGCGACAAAGCGGGTAAACTGGCGCCAAAGCAGTTGCGAGACGAGAAAGAGATGAAGAAAAAACCTTCGCTCAGCGTTGACGATCAGAACCTTTTCCGTGATCTGATGAGCGGTACAAAAAAACTCACCCAGGACACTATTGTTCAGCGTCCGGTGCGTAAAAAAGCCCGGGAAGTACCGGTGAAACGGCTGTTACAGGAGCAGGTGGACGCCAGTCATTATTTTTCCGACGAGTTCCAGCCAAGGCTTGCTACGGAAGGCCCCACGCGCTATGTCCGTGAAGATGTAAACCATTTCGAATTAAAGAAGATCCGCCGGGGTGATTACTCCCCTGAGCTGTTTTTGGATTTGCACGGCTTGACGCAGCTTCAGGCAAAGCAAGAGCTGGGCGCGTTGATCGCCGCCTGTCGCCGTGAACACGTCTTTTGCGCCTGTGTAATGCACGGGCATGGCAAACATGTATTAAAGCAGCAAACACCGCTGTGGCTCGCACAGCACCCGCATGTGATGGCATTTCATCAGGCGCCGAAGGAGTACGGCGGCGATGCGGCTTTGCTGGTACTGATTGAGGTCGAAGAGTGGCAGGCGCCGGAATTGCCTTAAGCCAGACGGCGGATGGCGCTTCGCTTACCCGCCCTAAAGGGTTGGCCGAGTTATAATTTACGCGCCATCCATCGCCACAAACAATAAAAGCCGCATTTCGCGGCTCTTTTTTAGGCTTACGGCTGTCAGATAGCTTTCGCCACCCTCAGATTGCAGGGACTCATCTGCCAGTTAAAGACCCCTTTTCCGGTTTCCGCATCCAGCGTGACGTTGGCAATGGCCGACGTGCTGAACATTGGTGGTGTTTCTGCAGGGCAGAGTTCAGACACCAGGTAACCGACCAGCGGCAGGTGAGAAACCACCAGCGCCGATTCAACGCCTTCATTGGCCAGGGCCTGCAGATAGCAGCTTACCAGGCCAACATCACCGCACGGGGTCAGTTCCGGCAGGATGTCTTCTTTTTCCGGGAGATTAAGCGCTTCCCGCACCACGTCCAGGGTCTGTTCAGCTCGCAGGTAAGGGCTCACCAGAACACGTTCGATACCCGCTACCTGACTTTTCAACCAGGTCGCCATTACACGGGATTCGTCACAGCCACACTGGGTTAAGGGACGTACCGAGTCGCTGGCGGCATCGAGTGCTGCGTCGCCATGACGCATGATAAAAACTTGCATATTGCACCGCTTTTGTTAACCAGGAATACCGCAATAGACCCTCTCAGCTGAGAGGATATATTCAGTAGCCGGGCATTGTGCCTTATCCGTACACCGAATGAAACGCTGTTTTTTACTCCAGTGCTGCAAGTATAGTCAATAATAGTTTACAAAATGACCAGACAACGTCCATTCACCGAGTTTACAACCTCCCTGTGGGAGGCAAAACTCATGCTTCTTTGACCCCAATTTCCACTTCAGGTTTCAGCGAATCACTGAAAGTGAGGTTATTCCCGACCATCGTTAACAGTCTGTCGCAGGGTGAAAACCGCTCTGCGTACTGGTCAGATAGACGCTGTAGCGTGGCGACAATTTCATCCACTCCAGTGTTATCCATATAGCGGAACGGGCCGCCAAGGAACGGAGGGAAACCAATCCCAAATACGGCGCCAATATCGCCATCACGCGCGCTGCGCACAACGCCTTCATCAAGGCAACGAGCAGCTTCGTTGAGCATCATCATTACGCAGCGTTCAGCAATAGCCTTTGCTGCCAGCTGCGCTTTCGGCGTCACCCCAATAAGCTTATAGATTGCAGGGTCGGCCTGCTTTTTGCTTTTACGCCCTTTCGGGTCATAAAGATAGAAACCGCGTCCATTTTTTCTCCCTTTGCGATCGTCGTTCAATATTGCTGCAATCGCATCCGGCGCGGCAAAACGTTCGCCGTAAGCCTGCTGTAGAATTGGGCTAATTTTAGTTCCCACATCGATTCCCACCTCATCCAAAAGTTGGATTGGGCCTACGGGGAAGCCAAATTTTACCAGCGCCTCGTCGATCTTCTCGATCGGCTCCCCTTCCACCAGACAGCGCAGCGCTTCGTTAATATACGGAGCCAGAATACGGTTAACGTAAAATCCTGCGCTGTCCCCTACCACAATCGCCGTTTTGCCCTGTTTCTTCGCCAGAGCAACGGTTGTGGAAATGGTTTCCGCAGAAGTACCGGCATGAGGAATAACTTCCACCAGCGGCATTTTATCTACCGGGCTGAAATAGTGCAGACCGATAATCTGTTCCGGACGCGCGGCGTTGGCGGCGATATCCGCGATAGGCAATGAAGAAGTGTTAGAGGCGAAAATCGTGTGCGGCGCGGCGTACTGTTCAATTTCTGCCACCATTTGTTGCTTAAGTGCCAGATCTTCAAACACGGCTTCCACCACGATATCGCGGCTGTGAAAACCACTGTAATCCGTTCCGCCAGAAATGCGTGCCATCTGGCGTTGACGTTCCGCCGCTTTCATATGTCGTCGGCGCACTTTTTTATCCAGCAGATCCCAACTGTATTTCAGCGCGTGGTTAATGCCTTCGTTGCCGATATCTTTGATGCGTACCGGAAGATTTCCTTTAGTCGCCGTGACATAAGCGATACCGCCGCCCATTAACCCGCCGCCCAGCACGCCAACTGCATGCACAGGACGAGGCGCAGCATCGCTGCCGTACTCTTTTTTAAGCTCCGTGCTGGCGAAAAATATCCCACGCAGCGCGGCGGACTGCGGCGTCATCGCCAGCTCGCCAAAGACCTTTGCCTCAGCTTCGTAGCCGCTATGTGCCCCCTGCTCCAGACCGATTTTTATCACCTCAAGCACGCGTTGCGCGGCCGGGTAGTTGCCTTTGGTTTTTTGTTCCGTTTTCTTGCTCACGATATTGAACAACAGCGAGCGTCCAAGCGGACCGGCAAGCACTCGTTCGCGAACAGGTAAAACACGTGCGGGCTGACGGCCTTTTAGCGCCAGCTCAACGGCGGCATTAAGCAAAATGGATTGTGGAACAACATCGTCAACCAGCCCCAGCTTCAGCGCCTGACGAGGGCGTAGCTGCTTGCCGGTGAGGATGGCATCCAGCGCGTTACTTACGCCAATCAGACGCGGCAAACGCTGCGTGCCGCCGGAGCCGGGCAGCAGGCCCAGCTGCACCTCCGGTAGCCCCAGCTTCGTTTTTTCATCATCGGTACAAATTCGTGAATGGCAAGCCAGCGCCAGTTCAAGTCCACCGCCAAGGCAGGCGCCATGAATTGCCGCCACCACCGGGATCGGCAGCGCGGCAATCTCAGCCATAATCTGCTGCCCCTGACGAGCCAAAGCCTGCGCTTCCTGTGCGCTCAGGCAGCCTGCAATCATGTTGATATCCGCGCCCGCGATAAAGTTGTCGGACTTACCGGAAATAAATACCAGGCCTTGCAGGCTGTTATTATCCCTCACCTGTTTGATGATGGCGTGTACCTCAGGGCCAAACGACGCTTTGAGGGTATTCATCTTTTCGCCGGGCACATCAATCGTCACCACTGCGACGTTATCAAGTCGAATATGCAGTGAGAAGGCGCTTGTCTGTTTCATTATTCGACCTCCAGTACCATTGCCGCACCCAGACCGCCCGCCGCGCAGGCTGTCACCAGGCCCAATCCGCCGCCGCGACGGCGAAGTTCATGTAGCGTCTGCGTAATCATGCGCGCGCCCGTGGCGGCAAAAGGATGCCCATAAGCTATCGAACCGCCGAGCACGTTAAATTTTGCCTCATCCACTTCCCCGGTCGCATGAGCGCGCCCCAGCACATCGCGAGCAAAACGCTCGCTGGAAAGCATTTTCAAATTGGCGAGCGTCTGGGCCGCAAACGCCTCATGCATATCAAACAGGGTCAAATCGTTAAGGGTGATGCCCGCCCTTTCCAGCGCCAGCGGCGTAGCCCATGCCGGGCCTGACAACATATCTGTCCAGACATCCACCGCGGTGAAAGCATAGCTGCGCAAAAAACCCAGCGGTTTGAGGCCAAGCTCTTTTGCACGGGATTCAGTCATCAGGATCACTGCGGCCGCGCCATCGGTTAATGGCGTGCTGTTAGCCGCGGTCACCGTACCGTGTTTCCGGTCAAAAGCTGGACGAAGCTTTGCGTAATCTGCAAGGGATGAGCCTTTACGAACAACGTTATCTTCGCTAAACGGCTGACGATACGGCGGAATGAAAGCCGTCATCACTTCGTCAGCCAGCTTTCCTTCCTGCCAGGCGAGCGTCGCGCGCTCGTGAGAACGGTGCGCGAGAGCGTCCTGCTGTTCGCGAGTAATACCGTGCGTTTTCGCCATTTGCTCGGCAGTATCGCCCATTCTCAGGCCCGTGGAGTATTCAGCAACTGCCGGAGGAACGGGCAGGAGATCGCGTGGACGCAGGCGGGAAAAAAGTTTCAGGCGCTGACCAAAAGAACGAGCTTTATTCACATCCACCAATGTGCGACCCAACTTTTTGCTCACGCCAATCGGCAGAACGGAAGAGGAGTCCGCTCCACCTGCGATTCCGGCACGGATAGTACCGGCAAGCAGGCTTTCAGCAACGTTCGCTACGGCCTGAAAGCTAGTGGCACAGGCCCGGCTGACGCTGTAAGCATCTGTATGTACGCTCATCCCGGTGCCAAGGACAATTTCGCGAGCGATATTTGGCGCTTCTGGCATCTGCACAACCTGACCGAAAACGAGTTGTTCAATGATCTCCGGAGGGATTTCACTGCGCGCCAGCAGTTCGCTGACTACCATATTGCCAAGGTCGATGGCGGGAATGCCGTGGAAGGCGGTCGCCTGACGGGCAAACGGCGTGCGTAAACCACTGACGATGGCAATGCGGTCACCCTGACGGGTCACCAGCGGAAGTGCCTGACTCATAACGCTCCCCTGTTAAAAATGGTAAACGGACCAAAAGTGGTCTGACCTGATCACAGTTTTAACCAAAAAGTTACATTCAGCCAACCGGGCGACTAAAAAATTGGGAGGGTGGACACGCTTTAGGAGGGGAAAAATAACGCTCCCGGAAAGGGAGCGCGGGGAGAAGTTAACGCAGACCGAGCTGGAAGATCATGGTTTCAGCCTGACAGCTGAACACGAAATCAATATCCAGACGCACGCCGCCATCAACCTCTGTGTAACGTGGGGCAATCTGGCACGGCTCAGATTCAACTTCACGAGCTTTTGCGCTCAGCGCGGTGAGCGTTTCGTCTGCCTCTGCTTTGCTGGCGAAGACGCGGCTGTATGTCGCGGTGCAGTCGGTGTTGTCGATAATGGAGCCAACGTCAATACAGCAGCAAACCGGGGTTTCATCAGCACTATTTTTACTCATCGTGATTTCCTCTGTATTCAAAGCCAAATGGATTCAACAATTGCTGCTTATTTTACGCTCCCTGTTGAAGCCTCTCCAGTCGTTAATTTTATCTGCGTCCGCAAGTGACCAAAATCACACCAAAAACTGATCTAAAACAAAATTCATACCTTTGAGTGACTGAACCTGGCCGCTATTTTGCCGGGCGGATCTCGTTTTCACGATCAACTTTGAAAAAATTTAGATACAAACTTGCAACATACCATCTGGTCAGACCTATACTCTCGCCACTGGTCTGCTTTCTCTGTATCCGATCAGCCCCTACTATTCGCGCTCCTGTTACCATGTGTAACATTGTTTGTATAAAAATAAATCTATGAGGTTTTGGTCATGAGCCAGAAAAACCTGTTTCCAAAGGCCGCCCTGGCGGTTGCAGTGGCAATTGTCTCCTCGCAGGCGTACGCAGCCGGCTTTCAGTTAAACGAGTTCTCTTCCTCAGGCCTTGGCCGAGCTTATTCAGGGGAAGGTGCGGTTGCAGATAACGCTGGCTCAGCCAGCCGTAACCCGGCGACTATTATGATGTTCGACCGCCCGTCGTTTTCCGGCGGTGCGATATTTATCGACCCGGATGTAAATATCTCGGGTAGTTCTCCGTTCACCGGCCGTAGTACTGACGCAGATAACATCGCTCCGACGGCCTGGGTGCCTAACCTGCACTTTGTTGCGCCAATTAATGAACAATTCGGCTGGGGGGCGTCAGTTACTTCGAACTATGGTCTTTCTACCGAGTTTAATAATAACCACATCGCTGGTGAGTATGCGGGTAAAACTGACCTTACTACGATGAACCTGAACCTGAGCGGTGCTTATCGTTTAAACGATAACTGGAGCTTTGGCCTTGGGTTTGATGCTGTTTATGCCGACGCTAAAATTGAACGTTATGCCGGTGAACAAACGGCAGGTGCAGGTCTTGCTGCGCCAGGTAGCCAGATTTCTAAACTGAAAGGCGATGAATGGGGCTACGGCTGGAACGCCGGTATTCTTTATGAAATCGATAAAGACAATCGCTACGGCTTCACCTACCGCTCAGAAGTAAAAATTGACTTTGACGGGGATTACAAGAGCAACATTAATAGTGCCGCTAATGCCATTCCTGGTGCAGGCACGCTCTTCCCGTGGGGTACAAGCGGTCAAACCATTCCAGGTTCTCTGACCCTGAACCTGCCTGAAATGTGGGAACTGTCTGGTTATAACAAAGTCGCGCCGCAGTGGGCTATCCACTACAGCCTGACCTACACCAGCTGGAGCCAGTTCCAGGAGCTGAAAGCGACCGGCAGCGACGGCCAGACCCTGTTCCAGAAAGATGAGAAATTTAAAGATGCGTACCGCATTGCGCTGGGTACCACCTACTTTATGGACAAGAACTGGACCTTCCGTACCGGTATCGCCTTTGACGACAGCCCGGTTCCGGCAAACAACCGCTCCATCTCTATTCCGGATCAGGACCGCCTGTGGCTGAGCGCGGGTACAACCTATGCGTTTAACGAAGACGCGTCTGTTGACCTCGGCGTTTCCTACATGCACGGTCAGCACGTGGAAATCCAGGAAGGCCCATACACCTTCCAGTCTGAAGGTAAAGCCTGGCTGTACGGCATGAACTTCAACTACGCGTTCTAACCGACGCGCGGAAACAAAAAAGGCGAACCTCAGGTTCGCCTTTTTTATGCTTATCTTTTACTGCGAGTCGATATCTTTCAGATCGTCCTGAATCAACGCCGCATTTGGGTTGATCTGCGGAGAGAGCTTGCCGCCGTTCGCGATAAAATCATGACGCTGGAAGTAGGCTTCGCGCACCATGATGTACGGATCGGAGGACTGCCTGAGCAGACCGTCAGAATCCAGCAGTTGCGCGCGGGTTTCGATACCTTCAATCGTCCACTTGCCGATAGACATCGGCCAGGTCAGCCATGACAGCACCGGATAGAGCGTATCCGCATAATCGCCGCCTTCATCACGCAGCGTGAAACTGCCATAGAACGGCAGTTGGACATAGGGACCATAGCCAACGCCATAATGGCCAAGCGTTGAGCCAAAGCGATGCGGCTCTTCACGCCGCAGTTTCGTATTCGCCATGCCGGCCACGTCGATAAAGCCGCCCATGCCAAGCAGGGAGTTCAGGAAGAAGCGGGTAAAGTGCACCATTCCCTGATACGGGTCGCCCTGGAGAAAGTAGTTCACCATAACGGCAGGCTCTTCAAGGTTACTGGTGAAATTGCTTAACCCGTTACGCGCAGGTTGCGGCACATAATCACGCCAGGCAACGGCGACAGGACGAACGATATAGGGATCCAACACGTTGAAGTTGAAGTTGTACATCGTACGGTTGAACCCTTCAAACGGGTCCGAGCGCCCCTGTGGTTCCTGGTTGCCGGAGCTGGCGCAGCCGACTAATAACGTCGTGGCCAGAGCAAGCCCGGTCAGGCGAAAATTCATATGCGTCTCCCTGTTATTGTTTATCTACGCTCTCAGGTTTGATGGTAGTCTGACCTGCCTGTGTCTTCGCCTGTTCGATACTTCTTTCGACGACGGTGCGGCGCTGGTCGTTTGCCGGCAATATCCGCAACATTATCTGCCAGGCACCCATCGCCTCGCCATATTGTTGTTGCTCAAAGGCATTAAAGGCAAACAGGCTAAGCGCGCGCACATTAGTATGATCGGATTTCAGCAACTCACGCAAAAGACGCCCCCCCAGAAGGTTGTCTTGCGGATCTGCGGAACGGGTCAACACTTCAGCATAGCCCAGCTTTACATCACCGTTAGCAGGCGACAGTTTATATGCATGTGCAAAGGCTTGTGTAGCGGTTGTTGCGTTATTTAACACCATACCAATTCGCCCGAGCATCATCCAGCCTTCAAGGTTATCAGGCTCTTGCTGCAAACGGGTACGCAAACCTAACCCAAGACGCGCCATATCTTCCATATTTAGCGGCTCGGCGTTGGCATCCATAACGCGCTGTAACAGCCCTGGCGTTTGCTGTGTAACCTGTTGCCATTCGCGCACCTGCTTGATGCCCGAGACTTTCAGATACACCCCAACGCTTATGGCGATAAGCACAGCGGCACCCGGCAGAAATATCCAGTAGCTGGCAGCAGGCACCGGCTCATGGCGCTCATGCCCTTCGCTTTCTTCACTGAAATAGACCCGCCGTTTGCGGCTGCGAAGCACAATCACGCTAATCCCACCGACAATAAATAGCGCCGGCAGGAGCCACAGAATAATCGTCGACGGGGTAACCGGCGGCTCATACGTCACAAAATTACCGTAACGCGCGACCATGTAATCAATAACCTGCTGTTTGTTTTTGCCCTGCTGCATCAGCTCATACACCTTCAGGCGCATGTCCGAGGCGATCATCGCGTTGGAGTCGGCGATGCTGTTGTTCTGGCATTTCGGACAGCGCAGCTGTTCAGTGAGCTGACGAAACTGCTGCTCCTGCGCTTCATCTTTAAAGGTGTAGGTGTCGATGGCGGCGGAAGCGTAAAAGGACAACAGCAGCACCGCGATAAAAAGCAAACCGCGCTTCATGCGCCCGTCTCCTTATTGTATTTATCCCACAGCGGTTTAATTTCCTGCTGCCAGACGCGATCGTTAAGATCGCCCGCGTGGCGATAGCGAACGATCCCCTTGCCGTCGATCAGGAAGGTTTCTGGCGCGCCGTAGACGCCGAGATCCAGCCCCAGCATGCCGTTGCCGTCAAATAAACTCAGCGTATAAGGGTTGCCAAGTTCATTCAGCCAGCTAATCGCTTTCTGGCGGTCATCCTTGTAGTTCATACCGACCACGCGAATCCCCTGCGCCTTCAGGCCATTGAGAAACTGATGCTCTGCACGGCAGGTTGGACACCAGGTCGCCCAGACGTTGAGCAGCAGCGGCTTGCCATCCGTCAGCACCGACCTATCGTATATTTTGCCCGGGTTTTCGAGGGATTCCAGGCGGAATACCGGCACCGGTTTGCCTACCAAAGCCGACTCGAGATCGGTGGGATCCTCGCCCTGCGCATTACGCGCAAGCTGCCACAGCAGCGTCGCCGCCAGCAGCAAAAACAACACCAGTGGGATAAACAACACTTTGCGCTTCATGCGGCCTCCGGCATTTTTTTACGCGAACGGTAGCGGGGATCGAGCAGGCAAAAAACGCCGCCTAAAGTCATGAGTAATCCGCCAGCCCAAATCCAGCGCACGAAGGGTTTGTAATACAGCCGCACCGCCCAGCTACCGTCGTCCAGCTCTTCGCCCAGCGCGGCGTACAGATCGCGGGTGAAGCCGCCGTCGATGGCCGCTTCGGTCATCATCGATCGGTTGCTGTTATAGAAGCGTTTTTCTGCGTGAAGCGTCGCTTCCGCTTTGCCGTTACGCGTCACGTCGATAATCCCAACGCCGCCGCGATAGTTAGGACCGATCAGATCCTGAACGTCGCGCAACACAAAGTGATACTGATGAATATCGATACTTTCACCGGCTTTCATGCGCACGTCGCGTTCGACGCTGTAATTCTGGCTAAACGCGATGCCGACCACCGTCACCGCAAGCCCTGCGTGACCAAGCACCATGCCCCAGTGGCTGCGCGGCAATTTCCACAGGCCCTGCAGCAGACCACGGCGGTGAGTCGCTCGCTCGTACACTTCCATCAGCGCCAGTACAAAGACCCAGACCGCCATCAGCAAGCCGACCACCGTCATCGCTTCCACGCGGTCCTGCATCAGCCACGGCAGCGCCAGCGAAAGCGCCACGGTGACGGCAAGCGCAATCACCAGGCGTTTAATCAACTTCTGCGGTTCATCCCGACGCCAGCGCACCAGCGGCCCGATGCCGAGCAGCAGAGCGAACGGCGCCATCAGCGCGGTAAACATGGTGTTAAAGAACGGCTCGCCAATAGAGATGCTGCCAAGCCCCAGCTGCTTATGCACCAGCGGCAGCAGCGTTCCTAACAGCACCACCAGCATGGCGGCAATCAGCAGCACGTTATTGCCGAGTAAAAACGACTCGCGCGACCACAAAGCATTCCCCACACGCGAGCGCACTTTGCTGCCTTTCACCGCATACAGCAGCAAAGAACCGCCAATAACAATCACAAGGAAAGCGAGGATGAACATGCCGCGCGCCGGGTCGGAAGCGAATGAGTGCACCGAAACCAGCACGCCGGAACGCACCAGGAAAGTCCCCAGCAGGCAAAGCGAAAAGGCGGTAATCGCCAGCAGCACCGTCCAGGCTTTAAAGCTGCCGCGCTTTTCCGTAACCGAAAGCGAGTGAATCAACGCGGTGCCGGCCAGCCACGGCATAAACGAAGCGTTCTCCACCGGGTCCCAGAACCACCAGCCGCCCCAGCCCAGCTCGTAATAGGCCCAGCCGGAACCCAGCACAATACCGATGGTTAAAAATGACCAGGCGGCGAGCGTCCACGGACGGGTCCAGCGCGCCCATGCCGAATCGAGTTTGCCCGCCATCAGCGCGGCAATCGAGAAAGCAAAAGCGACGGAGAAGCCGACGTAGCCCATGTACAGCAACGGCGGATGGAAGATAAGCCCGATGTCCTGCAGCAGCGGGTTTAAGTCTCGCCCTTCGATGGGGAAATCCGGCAGCGTGCGGATAAACGGGTTCGAGGTGAAAATGATAAACAGCAGAAAGCCGAAGTTAATCATCCCCATCACGGCCAGCACGCGTGCCAGAGCATCTTTTGGCATCTCGCCGCTGAGCAGCGCTACCGCAAACGTCCAGCCGCTCATCAGCAATACCCAAAGCATCAGCGAGCCTTCATGCGCCCCCCACGTCGCCGCCACGCGATACCAGACCGGCAGTTCGGTATTGGAGTTGCTGGCGACATACGCCACGGTGAAATCGTTAACGATAAACGCATGAACCAGCACCAGAAACGAAGCGGAAACCGTCAGGAACAGCGCCCAGGAAAGCGGACGCGCCGAGGCCATCAGACGCGCATCGTTACGCTGCACGCCCCACAGGGGATATACGCCCAGCAACAGTGACCAGCCCAGCGCCAGGCATAGCAAAAAGCTCCCTATTTCAGGCATCATGGCGCACCGTCCTTATAGGCCTGCGGCGCTCGCCGATGATTTTGATTCATCGCCTCTTTCACTTCCGGCGGCGTGTAATTTTCATCATGTTTTGCCAGCACTTCTTTTGCCGCGATCAGGTTGTCTTTTTCCAGCACGCCCTGCGCCACCACGCCCTGCCCCTCGCGGAACAGATCGGGCAGAATGCCAACGTAAGTCACGTCTACCACGCCGTTAACATCATAGAGTTTGAAGGTTACCTTCAGCGTCTGCTTATCCCGCTTTACGCTGCCCGGCATCACCATGCCCCCCACGCGCAGGCGTTGCCCGATCTCCGGCAACTGCTGGCTTTCGCCTTTGCCATAGATGATTTCGCCCGGCGTATAGAAGAGATCGATATTACTGCGAAGCGCATAGAGCACTAGCGTGATAGTGAGTCCTAACCCCACCAGTATGGCGACCGCCAGGTAAAGGCGGTTTTTACGACGAGTATTCACTTACATTGCCTCTGTTTGCTTTTGCGCGCGAATACGCTGCTCACGCGCCTGCTGGCGCTGCACGCCGCTGAGGATTTCACGACGCTGCAAGGTTGTATGCATCACCAACGCCAGCAGCGGCACGATGGTAAAAGCGACGGCCAGCCAGACATAAAACGCATAGCCGCCCATCGCAAAAAAATCAGCCCAACTGGTAAACGCACCGTTCATACTTTTCTTCCTTTTTGTACCAGCGCCAGCACCCACGGGCGGCGACGTTCCTGAAGTAAAATGAGATTGCGCAGACGCATCAGCGTCAGAGTGATAAACAGCAGCAGAAAACCAAAGATGGTCAGGCGCAGCGGCGTGCGCATGGAAGGGTCAATGCTTTGCTGCATATTGGTTGAGCCCTGGTGCAGCGTATTCCACCACTCCACGGAGAAATGAATTATCGGTAAATTCACCACGCCTACCAGTACCAGAATGCCCGCGGCGCGCCCGGCCAGGCGACGATCGTCAAAGGCGTTATAGAGCGCAATCACGCCGATATAAAGGAACAGCAAAACGAGCTCCGAAGTCAGGCGGGCATCCCATATCCACCAGGTTCCCCACATCGGTTTACCCCAGGCGGAGCCGGTTATCAGCGCAATAAAGGTGAAGACCGCCCCAACCGGCGCCATGGCGGCAACGGCAAGATCGGACATCTTCATCTGCCACACCAGCCCGATAAACGCGGCAATCGCCATCGAGGCATAAATCCCCATTGACCAGATGGCCGTCGGAACATGCAGATACATGATTCGGTAACTCTGTCCCTGCTGATAGTCGGCTGGCGCATAGCCAAACCCCCAGATGCCGCCGACCGTCAGCAAAACCACGCTCGCCACGGCAAGCCAGGGCACAAATCGCCCGCAAAGCTGATACAGCCGTTCTGGTTTAGCAAGCTGATGTAACGCTTTCCACATGATTAATCGCTCACAAAAATAAATTAAGTTACTGCACGCTGACGCGCAGTGCCGCCGCCGTAGCAAAGGGGCTTAACGTTGCGCTCCCCGCAAGCAGCGCGCCGAGAATAGCCATATAGCCGTCAACCGGCAGATGCATCGAGGCGGCATCCATCGCCGCCGTTGCAAAAATCAGCAGTGGAATGGTCAGCGGCAGCACCAGCAGGCTAAGCAGAACGCCTCCGCGTCGTAATCCCACCGTTAAGCCCACCCCAGGCGCCCCGAGAAAACTCAGCGTCGGCGTACCCAGCAGCAGCGTTAACGCCATGACCTGCCAGCTATAAAAATCCAGACCGAGCAGCAAAGCCGCCAGCGGCGAGAGGATCAGCAGCGGCAATCCCGTAACCACCCAGTGAGCGGTTACTTTCGCCAGCACCACCATGGGCAAAGGCACGGGTAACAATATAAGCTGCTCAAGCGAGCCATCCTGAAAGTCGTCCCGAAACAGTCTGTCCATCGCCAGCAAAGAGGCGAGCAGCGCCGCAACCCAGATAACACCCGGCGCGATACGCGCCAGCAGCTGCGGCTCAGGGCCAATCCCTAACGGGAATAAAGTGATAACGATAAGAAAAAACCACAGGGGATTGGCAATCTCTGCGCCTTTACGGAAAACCACGCGCAGTTCCTGCCAGAAAATTCTGCGCATCATGAATGAGTTTCCTGCAAAACAATCTGGCGCACGGAAGAAAGGGCGAGCGGCTGGTGCGTAGTGAGGATCACCATTCCGCCCTCTTCGGTATGCCGCACCATTTGCTGCGTGAGTTTTTCTATGCCCGCGACGTCAATCGCGGTGAACGGCTCGTCCAGGATCCAGAGCTTTGCCTTACTCAACCATAACCGTGCCAGCGCCACCCGGCGCTGCTGCCCGGCGGAGAGCTGGCTGACCGGCATATCTTCGAAGCCGACTAAACCCGCCTCGGCTAATGCCTGCCAGCGCTGCGCTGCAGGGCAATCCCCATGAAAAAAACTGAGATTTTCAAAAGCGGTGAGCACGGTTTTGATGCCGGGCTGGTGCCCGAGCCACAATAGATCTTGATGATAAACGTCGCGGCTACGCTGCAGCATTTGCCCCTGCCAGCGCACTTCACCCTCTTCGGCCTGAGAAAGCCCGGCGAGAATGCGTAATAAAGAGGTTTTTCCCGCACCGTTTTGACCTGCCACCTGAACCATCTCCCCCGCCGAAACGGAAAACGACAGGGCGTTAAATAGCGTTCGCTCGTCACGGGTGCAGGTCAATTTGATGGCATCAAGCATGGAAAAAAATCACTACTTTTCTTAGGGGTGGAAATCATACCACATCATCCAGGCCGCTCCAGGTCAGGCATGGCGCCCGGGAGTACTCAAAAAGAGGTAATACACCCCCGCCAGATCAAACTTCGGGCGAATTGTCCCATAAGCCGGAGCAAGCGGATAAAAACCGCTACGCTTAACAGAATGGCAAAAGTGCGGAGTACGGCGAAAAATGGATCAATTAAAGGAAGATAAAATCGATAAATCCAGCGACGAACTGGAGGTGGAAAGCGAGGAAAACTCGAGCGGCGAGAATATTGATGTCGATGAGGAAAACCTGCCGTCCAAAGCGATGGCTATCCACGAACATATTCGTCAGGACGGGGAGAAGGAACTTGAACGCGACGCCATGGCGCTGCTGTGGTCAGCTATTGCTGCTGGCCTGTCAATGGGCGCTTCGCTACTGGCAAAAGGTGTGTTTCACGTCCACCTTGATGGCGTACCGGGGAGTTTCCTGCTGGAAAATCTCGGTTATACCTTTGGGTTTATCATTGTGATTATGGCGCGTCAGCAGCTCTTTACCGAAAACACCGTCACCGCCGTTTTGCCCGTGATGCAAAAGCCCACCGGCATTAACTTTCTGCTGCTGATACGGTTGTGGGGAATGGTGCTGCTCGGCAACCTGATTGGTACCGGCCTTGCGGCTTATGCTTTTGAATTTATGCCTATTTTTGATGAGCAAACGCGAGATGCGTTCGTCAAAATCGGGATGGAGGTGATGAAAAACACGCCGGGAGAAATGTTTGCCAACGCGATTATCTCCGGCTGGATCATCGCCACCATGGTCTGGATGTTCCCGGCTGCAGGCTCGGCTAAAATTGTGGTCATTATCATCATGACCTGGCTGGTCGGGCTTGGTGATTTAGCCCACATCGTGGTGGGATCCGTCGAGGTTCTCTATCTGGTGTTTAACGGCACTATCCCCTGGCGCGACTTCTTCTGGCCGTTTGCCCTGCCAACGCTTGCAGGTAACATCTGCGGTGGCACCTTTATCTTCGCGTTGATAAGCCATGCGCAGATTCGTAATGATATGAGCAACAAGAAAAAAGCTAAATCAAAAGCGCAAGAGAAACGCCGAAGAGAAGTCGAGGATGGAAAAACGAAAAAAGAGGCGAAACGTGATGCCTGACTGGTCACGTTTCAGGCAAACAGCCTGTTGACCTCTTAACGTGACGTGAAAAGCGGGTATACTACGCCCGCTTGTCTCCTTAGTTAAATGGATATAACGAGCCCCTCCTAAGGGCTAGTTGCAGGTTCGATTCCTGCAGGGGACGCCATGACCGCTTTTACCGCCCTCCAGAAAAACCCAGCAAACCCGCACCGCACAAGGCTTTAGCCCACTTTTCATATCCAACCATTTCCAGTGAATAGCACCTTAAAGCACGAACAAAAGTGTCCCTTTAAAGTACCCTCGAGCTGTTAGAACTTCAGGAGGGACACTATGCCCTTAACCAACATCGAAATTAAGAACGCTCAGCCGCGTGACAAAGAATTTGTCATGTCCGATGGTGCTGGGCTGGTGATACTTATTAAGCCTGGTGGCGCTAAGTTGTGGCGCTACCGCTATTCAATGAACGGCAAGAAGCAAAAGCTTTCCCTCGGATCATATCCTGAGATATCGCTCGCTCAGGCTCGCGTTAGGGCCGCTGACGCTCGCGCCAAGCTGGCTCAGGGAGTTAGCCCGGTAGACGAACGCCGTGAGCAGAAAGAAGCCAGCAAAGTTATTAACTCTTTTGAAGGTGTTTGCCTTGAATGGCAGGCCACACGAAAGGCTACATGGTCAGAAAGCTACGCTGACGATACAAAGCGTCTGTTTGAACGCAATGTGTTTCCGGTATTGGGTAAGCGTCCCATAGGTGATATTGAGCCACTGGAGCTGTTATCCCTGCTTCGCAAGATAGAGGATCGCGGCGCTAACGAACTCGCCACCAAAGTACGCCGCCGCTGTGGGGAGGTTTACGCCTACGCCATCGTAACCGGAAGAGCCAAATATAACCCGGCGCGTGATTTAGCTACCGCTATGCAACGTTTCCAGCGCGGGCATTATGCTTCCCTTGATACGTCCGAGCTGCCTGCTTTTCTCGCGGCGCTGGAGACAACCACCGGGAATATCATGGTTAACCTTGCCGTCCGTCTGCTGATGTTTACCGGGCTGCGCCCCGGCGAATTGCGTAAGGGGGAATGGAAAGAAGTCGATTTAGATAACGCCTTATGGGAAATCCCAGCCGAACGCATGAAGGCTCGCCGCCCTCACCTTGTGCCGCTGTCTAAACAGGTAGTCGAGCTGCTTCGTTCCGTTAAAGCAATCAGTGGCAATTACGGCCTGATGTTCCCCGGCAGAAACGACGTTACCCGCCCCATGTCTGATATGGCAATGAACCAGCTCATTAAACGCTGCGGCTACGGAGAGAAGCTTACCGGCCATGGCTTCCGGCACATGATGAGCACAATCCTGCATGAGAAAGGCTTTAACAGCGCATGGATAGAGCTACAGCTCGCCCATGTTGACCGCAATACCATTCGTGGCACATATAACCGTGCGCAGTATCTGGAAGGCCGTCGAGAGATGATGCAGTGGTATGCGGATCACTTACAAAGCCTCCAAGCCCAATAACCGCCCTATTCCGTGACCACTATGAATTACTTAACAAAACGTGAATTGCTTGATGAAATGCGCCCGTTAATAGACAAACTAAAGACGGTGCCAGACAACAGCCCAGAAGCTCAAACATTATTGACGGGGCTTACCGATATCCGGATTGCTGTCGAAGCCATCAATAGACACGACCTGTTTTCACCATCACAAAAAAAAGAAAACACAAATCCGGCAGCTGGTGACTACTGGATTGATACCCCCAGAAATCGTGATGATCTGTATTTTTCTGCCATTGTTGAGAAACTAAGCGACGTATCACGCGAGGATTTAATTATGCTGGTGGCTGCATTACTGATTGGCAATGTCGGTTTCGTAGAAGCCTCGATAGAGCGTCTGCCGTGGCAGGCAAAGAAAAACGGGAAGATAAAACTACCCGATGGACGAAAGGTTACACCGGATTCGATAAGGGATATTTTATCGAATGACTCATTGCACGCTGCGCTTTCAAGAATAGCGAAGCTTAACGAGCTGATGCTCATCGGAAAGCAACGGGCGCGCAGAAAATCAGGGGAAGGAACTCAGCCGTCCGTTGGACGTGCAGCAAAAGAAAAGATACGAAATGAGTTCATGGCGAATCCCGGCAAGAACAACCAAGAGTTTCATGACCGACTATTAGGGGATGGATGGATTCTCCCCTCTAAAAGAACCGTTGACCGCTACATAGAAGATTTGCAACCTTTGAGACAGCGCTAGCGGTTGACTAGATTCAACTTCACGTAATGCCCCACAATTCCCTTCATTGAATTGGAATTAGAAAGAGGGGCATTCAATGTTGACACTTCATCCGCACTTAGCGCATCATACCAACGCACCTGCAAAATTAGGTGTACCGGATTGGCGTCTGGTAACAGTCAAAGGCGATAATACACGCGCCAAAGCGTGTTTTTTATTGTCAAAATTTCAGCACACCGTATCTATGGTGAGGCTGGTTGTGGAGCTTCTCACGAAGCGCCGGGATCCTTTGACGCCGGTACGCCAATCTGCAATCAGTCTCACCACCCAACGATTGGCGTCGTTTGGTGGTGATTTAAAATCACTGTCAAAGGAGATCGCCTCTATGGCTATCAACGCCCACTATCGTCTAAAAACCTTCATATTTGCTGCTGTTGAGCGTGCAAACCTCAAATCAAGCCGCCCGATTATGCTGCATATCACCGCTGCTACTGAACGCCTTGCCCGTCAATCTGCAAGCCGTCAATACGTGCTCTCTTTCGCTGGTGTTATCCAGAATGGGGAGGCTCTGTAATGGCTGCTACCGCTATCAACTTCAAACACAAACCTTTTGACCCAACCAAAAAACATATCCGCATCAAAGAAGTTCGCGAGATGATCTGGCGCTCAACGTCTTGGATTTATGCGGAGATGAAGAAAGGTAATTTCCCCGCATCGGTAAAAATCTCTCCCGCCTTATGCGTATGGCGCGTTGAAGACATTGAAAACTATCTGATTGAAACAGCAAAGCGCATCGGCTCAGGAGTAGTAGAAGGGGCAACAAATGAATAATCGCCCTTCTTCCGTTACAGCTCAGCCAGAACGCCGCGCAGGCCATGCCAGTCGTAAGAAAAAACTCCAAAAAGCAAAACGCCGCGCCAGAGCTTTAGCCGATAACACCAGTAAGAGCTTAACTAATACGCCAGTGCCATTCAGTACGCCAAAGCCAATGAAAGAAAAAGCCGCCTCTAAGTTTAGTGGATGGTTTATTGGGCCAATGCAGCCGGGAAAATTTAGCCCTTACCGCACATTCCGCATGGAGTCGGGGGGCATCAATGGAAGCATGTCTGGGAAATTGGTATCCATTTATGCCAAAAGTGAAGAATCTGCACAAATAATGCGAGATACGTCGGAAAGAGAGCGCGTAATTTTAACTGGCGTCAATCCATCAATCGGCGGTAAGCCTTACCTATCTACCGGAAAGAATTTCTCTGTCCGAGTTGGCGAGCCAAGCGAGCGCCAACTTAGGGCGGGAGTTAATACTTCCAGTGGTGGTCGCTACGCCCATGATTGGGGTTATGTAAAATGAGCGCCCTCGACAACGTTAAGCACTGGATGAAAACCAACTACGCCGCCGCTTGTGCGGCGTTTTTAATCCCATGCGAACAAAGCAGTAAAGAACATGAATGCCCTCTGTGCGGGAAGCATAAATTCCGGGTTCATATGACTGGCACAGCGGCTGGCACGTATATCTGTACATGCGGCGTCAAAGGCTGTGGCTTCGGCATTCTCGACCTCATTGCGCGTAAAGAGCTGGGCGCATCATCTGATGAGCGCGTACCCGGCTCGCTAATACGTCAGGCCGCTAAGCTGGTGGATGAGCGCATGGGATTAGGCTTCTTCTCTGCCGATGATAGCTATACGCCCTTAACGTCCGAGGAGCGCGCCAAAAGAGAGCGGAAACAGAAAGAAGCCCTTGAACAGCGCCAGCGCGAATCCGCAGAACTGGAGGCGCAGAAAATTGCAGCCGCCGCGCCGCGAGTTCGGGACGTTCTGGACAAAGCACAATCATCGGAATGCGAGTACCTCAAGGCAAAAGGATTTGAAAACTGCGTTCTTCCCGTTACCGCTCGTGGTGATGGTGTATTACGGCTGACTGACATTGATAATCGTGACCGTTCAGTGCAATACCTGCCAGCACCTGACGCGCTTGATGAGTCCGGGGCAAAACGTCACAAAAGCCTAATGAAAGATGCACCAATAAACGGAGCATTCATCGACGTGCAGCCAAACGACAGCGCAAACATCCTTATCATTACAGAAGGATATGCCACAGGACGATCTGTATCGATCTGTGCGCCGTGTTCACGTGTAGTTGCTGCCATATCTGCTTCAAACCTTAAAAACGTCGCCACGGCCTTTAGAGATCGTTTCCCGGCACTTGAGATTGTCATAGCGGCGGACAATGACTATCACGCCCCTATACCAGGCCGCAGTCTGTAGCTCCACTCCGTTCTGCTCAAACAGTGAGAGACAGAGCTTTTCGGCATAGCGCCAGCTCACATCCGGACGAGCCGGATGTGTCAGCTTACTCAGTTCATCACGCAGGGCGGCATAATCCGACAGCGTGCGCGGGTCGCTGCCGGTTTTGATTTTACGTGGGGTAATGTCATTCATGACCAGTTGTCCATCTGACGTGTCCGGAGCTACGGAAGATTATCGTTTATGCGGCTTCGCTTTCTGCATATTCAAGACTCTGCAGATACTGTAGCGCTATGGAAGGAGCGCCAGAATCAAACCAAAAAATGTGCTCTCATCAAAACCCTGCCCGGAGGGGGATAAGGCACCAGGTGGAGTAAAGGTCCATTTGTTCACCGTTCCAGACCGCATAAATAATCGCCCCAGAGGCGTCACGAGTCCTTCATTATGGAAGTTCGCCTCCACGCACCCCGTCACGCCCTGGCCGTATAAAAATACCGGCATAAATTTTATTGTTCGATTTTCGTAACGCAGAACGATTCCGGAGATATCAAAAGCCCCGCCTTCCACCAGCAGGTCCGTAACAGATGCAGTCAACGTCTCCACATTCAGTCCGGTGCCCACCAGCCATTCGCCCATCTGTTCCTGAAGCTGCTCCATTCGCAGGCGAAACTCTGCAATATCGGCCTGACTCTTACCGCCAGGCAAAGCCGGAGCGGATTGTCTGGCCTGCAGTTTTTTGAGGAACTGTGATTTTACTGACATGGTGTTATCTGGCCTTACATAGGGGTTGTGGTGTCGAAATACTGTTGGTTCTTCAGGTGTCGAAGTAACACCCGCCCTTCAGGCATAAACTCCGTGCCATAACGCACCAGTCCGATCCCTTTCAGCTCGGCATCAACGGCATAGCGCAGCTCGCCGGGGACTTTCTGTTCCAGCAGGATAACGGTTATTTTTTTCAGGCGAGGCTCATATTTGAGTAGCACGGCAGATAATGCGCCCATCAGCTCATGCGCCGTACCCGGCATCCCCTGGAGGATTTTAGTCATATCAGGCAGGCCGTAGTCCGGCAGGTGCGCCAGCGTGCCGGCACGGCAGTTAAGAATGCGCTGCATGTTGTCCAGAACCGAGAGGATAACCTGATTTTCTTCACTGACCTGGTGCAGGGCAAGCCCTCCGGTAAAATTGCCGGTCAGCATTTCATAGAGCGAAGGTGTGTTGTGTCCCTGTGGCATCATTCATCCTTGAGAGGTTGCAGAATCAGATGATTGTTACCGGCTTCCAGAACACGCGGCTTATCCGGATCGAGGTCTTCGCGCCCAATCACCTGCTTCCAGGTGTTGTTGACCATATCCGGATGGCGGAACAGCCCGACCACCGCGACAAACTGAGCGTCTTCTTCCATTGGCATATCAAGATTCGCATCCCCGCCCGGTTTTACCACCACGTCGCGGGTCGCCAGCAGGTCGGCTTTCAGGATAGTGTCGCCGTCCTTGAGGAGTTGCTGGTAGACCGTTTTGTCAAATGCTTTGCGGTCTTTCAGCTGGTAGACGCGGACCACCACCGGCTCAGACAGCGAGTTACTCTCGCGCGAATCGGTGTTCAGCGCTTCACGTGCCGTGAAATCCAGGTGGAGCACCTTAATCTTTTTGTAGAACACGGCGTTAAATGCCGATTTGGTGCCATCGGAGACGCTTTGCGTCACCCCGCACCCCACCAGGCTGAATGCCAGCAGTGCAGGTAGCCAGTACGCGGGTTTAATCAAACTTGTATGTAACACGTCGGTTTCCTTGTTGTGGTATTGCGGGCTGCAGGCCGGTGTAACAGCCCAGTTCCGTCGTAAAGGTCTGCGGGATATCGTCCGGGAGATCTTCGTCTTCCGCGCCCAGCACGCCATTCATCCCAAGCCAGAATGGGCCTTCGCCGAGCGGTGGAGCGGCCAGCAGGCGGGTTGAGGTGGTCAGGGTGATTTTTGCCTTAAAGCGCCAGCCGAGATAAACACGCAGCATCACCAGAAAGTCCTGATACAGCAGGCCATCCGGCTTCCAGCCCTGCGCTTCCTGTTCATTTTCCGTGGTGAGCGCAACGAGCAGCTGGCTGTTGGCATCCATCGCTTCGTCACCCAGTGGCGTATTGCCATCCAGCAGAAAATCGTCATCACCGTAAAAGCCAAGTGGCCGACTGACCTCCACCGGCCGCAGGCAATACGGGCTCACCTGCACCCTGGTATCCGGTGCCAGCAGGCTCACCAGTGCCTGCATCCCTTCCTGGGTTTTACCGGGCTGCTGCAGTACGCCGAGCAGGGCCAGAAAACGCGATACGGGCGTGGCAATGTGGTTTGCCGTACCGGGAATACCCAGCCCCACCAGCCCCAGCAGCGACTGCGAGATGCTGTCGGTGCCACCGGGCTCGAATGTGGCCGGATAAGAATATTTTCGCCAGATGCGGTAAAACTGCGTCAGGATGCGGTGGCTGAAGATATCCAGAAAGCCCTGCAGCGCGTCATGCCCTTCCCGGCGCTGAGTGATGTCATCGAGATAGGCGGTCGGCAGTGGCGAATCGACGCCGTACATCCCCATAAACGTGGCGCGGATGACAGGTGGTTTGCTGTCATCATCCTCGTCGTATTCGACGGCTTTCAGCTCACTGGCAGGAAACCCCATCCCCGGATGCGGCGCAAAACGCACAGGGTCGTTAGCCGGATGGCTGGTTGAGCCCATCAGCGGTCTGCCCGGATTCATCTTCTCCAGCAACTGGCAGAAACGGTAAAAGTTAATGTGGTTAAGGTCAGCCTCAAGCCGCGGGGTCAGCCGGGAATGCGGCGGTTGTGCTTCTCTTCCCATTCCAGGCGCTCTCCGGTCGGTTGCAGGATGATAATCAGGCGGTTAAACAGATAGATATCGGTATACAGCGAGAAGAAGCGGCTCAGCATCTCGCCAAACAGGCAGATGTCGCCGCGCCCGGCAAAGCCGTGACTGTCCAGTGTCACTTCAATCTGCACGCCGCGCACCAGGTAACCCTGCTCAAAACGCTCGGTTTCGCTGTGCTTTACGTCGATAATCGCTTCCAGGCGGCGGCGGTTCATCTCGCTGTCGGTCCATTCATACAGCGCCAGCGTACCGCGCAGTGCTTCAGCGTTGTCCATCATCGACAAAAAGCCGCTGCCGAGATGGCTCAGCACACGCCAGTGAAAACGGTCCTGCGCCGGGGGATAACAGGGCAGCGTTGGCGCACACAGGTTGCGGACGGCAATACTTGTCGAGGTGGTTTTCATCACCGTATCAAGCACGGTACTTTGCAACGCTCTGCGTGGTAGCTGGCCGTTGGTGCCGGTGAGCGTCAGCGACAGGCTTTCGTCTTCTGGCACCGTGTGGTTATCAAAGGCTTCACCGCCAAGGATAAGCCAGGTGTTATGCAGGCCCGACGGGCCACGGCGCACGCGGGTGTGGTAGTAATATTCCGGGGCTGTATGGCGCATCATGCCACCCTTGTGGCGGAAGCTGGAGAACGGCACGTAGGTATGCTGGCTCGATGACATCACCGAATCGACCGCGTAAATCTCAGTATGACCATCCTGCATGCGCATCGGGCGCAGCATATATTCGGTCTGCAGGGAGTTGAGCGTCAGCGGGTCGGACTCCAGCGGGAACAGGTTAATCACCGGCACGCAGTTCAGGCGCAGATGCTTTTCGGTAAAGCTGAAGTCATGCTCCCAGCGTTCCGCCAGTACCACGTCGATTTCAAACCAGGGAAGCTCAGCCGGAAAGACCACGGTCTCCAGGCCACACAGGCCCGTGAACATGAATTTCTCACGGAAGGTGAAGTACTCCAGCAGCAGCTGATAGCCGCTAAAGCTGCTGCTTCCCTTCGGCCACAGGTCATCACCATCGCCAAATCCCATCGCGGTGAAATACCCGTCGAGCGGTCTTCTGTCCATGTCACCCGGCATCCGCAACCAGAGGCGCGCAGTGTTCATGATAAAGGCTTCATGCATGGCGCAGGCCAGCGGTGCGTCTGCGTTGAAGTAGAACGGGATCTGGCTGAGATCGACACGGCTCCAGTCGGCAAGATGGCTGCAGTTAAACCGCAGGCTGATGACCGAACGCCCGTCAGAGTCGGTCGACAGGCGGGCATGCTCCAGCGACAACGGCTGAAGGGTAATCTCTTTGGTGGTGGTGTACCGGCAGCGCGTGCCTTTCTCACCGATCGGCCGCGAGTTCACCTCGAAACCTTTGACAATCCGCATCTGCTCTTTCATTTCTCGCCAGTCGGGGGTGAACTCCACCACCGACATCGACGGAATGGTGCGCAGGTAATGCGGCCACAACAGGCTGACCAGCCCTTCGGTGAGCTCCGGCAAATCATCGTCAAGCTTCTCGCGCAGCCTGCCCATCAGGAAGGCAAAGCCCTCGAACAGGCGCTCCACGTACGGGTCGCGCGCGCCCGCTTTATCGAGATTGAGCATTGCCGCCTGCTCGGGGTGAGCGCGTGCAAACTCTTCGCCAGCTTCCAGCAGGTAGCGCATTTCAGCGTCGTAATAACGCAGGGTTAAGTCGTCCATAAGAACCTGAATATGTGTGTTTTAAAAGTATGCCAGGCGTTTTTACCCGCAAAGCACTGCACTGCTGGCCGGATCGAGCGCAATCAGACCAGACAGAAGCAGGTCCATCTCCGGCTGAAGCCGTGATTTATCGGTTTCACTGCGTGTGGCTTTCATACGCAGCAGTCTGAGGCGACGTGATTTCACTTCAAACAGCAGTGCCGGTGTCCACTGCGTGAGGGTGATTGACTGTGCGGCACTATCGAGCTCACCCAGCAGATGCAGGGCCAGTTCATTTTTGCCCTTCTGCTCCGCCACGCGGGCCATCAGCAGACGCAGTAACCATTTGTCTTTTGTGGAGTCGATGCCCGGGCGTGTCTGCAGCCAGTGGAGTGTGGCATCCAGGCCGTCAGTGTCCGCTTTCTCCAGCGCTTCCGGCTCGAGGGCCAGGATATCGTTATCCGTCTCACTGACGGCACTGACCGGCTCATCCCGCCAGCCGGACATATCGTCCAGTACACTCTGGTTTATCCAGTTCAGCGTGACCTCATCGGCAAACGGCGTGCCATCGTTAAAGGCCAGCGTTTCAAGTCCGGTGAGGCGGCGCAGCAGTCCTTTCAGGTCGGCGGTGATGATATCGGCCAGCACGTCCTGCCCCGACTTCACCAGGGCCTGATGGATATACCACTGCAAATCCAGCCAGAGGTGATTGGCACCACGCGAGAAAGTGCTGTCCGCCTGCTCAAGTATCTCCAGCCAGCTCTGCTGCAAATACAGGCGTTTGAGCATGGCCCGCTGGTCAGCCCGGGGAGGTTCGATGCGCGTTTTCCCTTCAGCATCCGGTGCAGGAATAGCTCTCAACGTGTCATGACGCAGGCTTTTCATCAGCCGGTGTGCGGCAAGCCAGCCATCGGGTTGCTCACGCAGATATCCCGTCAGGGTACGGGCCTGGGCCAGCAAATCCTGACCAGAGGTGATGCGGCTCAGGACCGGCGTATCATGTTCTGTCGTGTGTGATGAGGTCTGCGACTGGGCCTTGTTACTGGCGTTCTGCGGTACCACGGCATCCACGCCACCGGCCTTCATCAGACGGGATTCCAGTGCACTGTACAGGGCATTCAGCTCCGGCCGTGAGACTTCCGGCACTGTCTCCAGACTGTCACTGATGAGCAGTAGCGCACCGGCAGTGCGCTGAGCATCGTTTCGTACCACTTCCGGCCAGAGTGACAGGCTGTCGAGCAGACGAGAACCTGCGAGCCACTCCAGCGCCGGTTTACGGCTTCGCTCACGTTGCGGATGAAGTTGCGTACCATAGCGCTGCAGCAACCCCGCCAGCAGTTCAAGCCCTTCGGCAAAGCCGGTTTCCCCGTCCTGGTGCAGACGCGCCCAGCAGTAATAGGTGGCAACCCGGATATCTTTGACCGTGGTGGTCAACAGTTTTTCGGCAAGCGTGCAAATCAGCCCGGTATCGATGCCGGAAAGTTTATTGACCTCCTCCCGGATGCGCTGAAAATCATCGTCATAGCCCGGGTCTTCTCCGGTCGGACTGGTGTCACTTAACGGGGCAAGCCAGGGCTGCCAGTTTTCCGTGCGTGCCTGCGCCTGTTGCCGCAGCTGAGTGTCATCCGCCTGACAGGCGGTGACCAGATTCTGCAGTGTGCTCATTATTCGACTCCATCCATGTCACTGTTTCCGGTGCTGGCCATCAGCGCCTGAGCGGTGGCCGCGCTGTCGACGCTGAATATCTGATCCGGCAGCGTGAAACCATGCAGTGCCAGCAATGTCAGTGGACCGCTGCCCAGCTGCGAGCGCAGTACCCACTGCAGGGTTCGGCCATCAGGCGCGGTAAAGCTCATCATCCACTGGCTGCGGTCGAGCTGCTGACGCTTGCCCTGGTCCAGCCAACGAATGAAGCCCCAGGTCCCGCTGTAATCCCCGAACAGGCGCGCGCCGGCGTTGACGGTAGTCCAGGTCAGCATCGTCCCCGGCTTGTAAGTGTCTCCCGGCCAGCGGAAGCTCTGCCAGTCGGCCATCTGGTTGAAGTAGTGCAGCTTTTGTCCATCGATGGTCAGCTGGGTTTCTACCACCTGCGGCACAGGACGCGCTTGCAGCTCAAAGCTGATGCCCTGGCTGCCATCGGTAAAGAGAATGTCCGACAGCTGGCTCAGTTGGTTAATGGCCCGCAGGAAGGCCGGGTTAAAGCTCAGCCCCTGGCTGTTCACCCTATCCGGCACCCACTGGCTGCCCTCTTTGTGCAGCACACCACTGAGTTCCGTCGTCAGGAAGCGCTCAATACGTCCGCTGTCCTTGCGCACAAATTCGGCCAGCATCGGCAAAGAGGCATCACTTTTGCTCGCAGCGAACGGGAAGCGCCCGTCAAAGGCGGTGTGCCAGTTCGCGACAACCGAGCGGCTCCATTTGTCATTCAGGCTCGCCGCCGACGGCTGAAGCACGGCTTCCCAGGCCTGAGTCAGCGGCTGCACAAACATCGTGCTGCCAAAACCGCTCCACTCTTCGCCAAGGCTTGCTGAAATCAGACTCCCGTATTGCTGAGTGTCTGTCAGATCCACGCTTTTGCCCTGGAATACGGTCTGCGCCAGGGTCTGCATCATCTCCTGCGGATCAGAGGCACTGGCCACCTGTTGCAGGCGCAGGCGCACGCGGGTGATGCGGGTCAGGTACGTCTGCAGGCTCAGTGAGTTGTCAGCCGACATCACATTGCTGCCTTTGTTTTTACCCAGCAGCTGAAGCAGCGGGCCAAAGGTTTCATCGAGTGGCCCCTGCGGGCCTGATGCAGACTGGTCAATTGCGGGTTTATCTTTCCCGCCCACCAGGTCTTTGGCTGATTTGATGATGGAGTCCGAAAGGCCTTCACTTTGCTGCCCGGTTTGCCCCTGCCAGGCGATGGTGTTCATCAGGGCAATTAATGGAGACTGGCGCACATCACTCATCAGCGTCAGTTGATCGGTGACATCTGCAATGTTGTGCGCAGGATTCCAGTGCAAACTGTTGAGGAAGCTCAGCCAGCTGCCGGCAAAGTCGGTGAAGTAACGCTGGGTGAGGCGTGCTTTCAGAGCTTCCGGTGACAGGTCGGCCGACACCGCCTTGCGGGAATCGCTCAGTACCCAGTCGATTTCATCCCGGCGGGAATTTGCGGCCTTCTCGATAGCCTGCTGAATGCCCCCTTCCCATGCCTGTCGGGTGAACATTCCTGGAACCACTTCATCTGTGGTAAACAGACGGCGCGCATCGGTGCCACTGGTCATGTCCTCCAGCGACACATCGGCAAAGTTACGGCGCACCGATTTGAGCATGTTTTCATACAGCGTACTTTCCGCGTTACGGCGGCCAATCTGCTGCAACAGCACCTGTCGGCTCTGGCTGACCAGTTGTGTGTTCGGCGTGATTTTCCACTGTGGCTGGTCTGGCAATTCCGAGATGTAGAAGGCCCACAAATCCGGCGCCAGGCTTTGCCACAGACCGGTGGAAATACCCATTCGCGTCGGCTGCACGGTTTTCAAGGTGCGCGCGTAAAATGCGCCATCGGCTTTATCCGGGCGGGCCATCATCAACCAGGCTTTAAGCTGGTCATAACCCGGTTTCGCCAGTTGTGCACGCTGGTCGCTGTTGGGTCCTGAGTTTGCCAGCGCACTGAGTTTCTCCTTAAGCGCCTCATTTGCCGGGTCACGTATCAGGCGGTTGTTCGCCACACCGTACCAGGGCAGCACCGCAGCGAGCAGTTGCTGGTTATGGTCCAGACCGAAGCGCTGATACCAGGGCGCACCGTCCTGAATACGGTGCTGCAGACGGCCGGCATCATTACGCAAGGTGTGCAGGGCCGTCAGCTGATAATCCGATACGGAAGGATGCTCCACAAGGGCGCGAGCCTGCTGCGCAACGGAGACTATCTGCTGGCGGTTGACCGCAAACGACAGCAGCGTCCCCGCCCCCCAGACACCGATAATGGCCATCAGTGTCCAGGCGAGCGTCTGTTCCCACGCCATACCAACACGGCGGCCACGCACGCGGGTACAGTCATCAACGATCCCCTGCCAGGTCACCGGCAGGGTCAGCGCATGGCGTTGTGATTCAGGGATATATTTCTCAGCGCCGGCAGGTGCAGCACTGGCTGTTTCTCCTGCGATAGCGGCGGGTTTATTCTCCGGCAGGCTGAACATCAGGCCACGCAGCGGAACGCGCTGCTGGGAGGCAGGCAGCCATGGCACCAGTTGCTGAGTCCAGCGGGCGATACCGCCGTCTTTGAGGTGCTGGCCCAGGCGCAACAGGAAGTCGTGGCTGTTGTTCTCAGCAACCTGGCTCATGCCCTGCGCCCGCAGGGCTGGCAGCATCAGTTCAAGCTGGCGGATAATATCGTCTTCTTTAGCGCGCAGAGGAAAGCTTGCCCCCACCGCCTGCTCAGTACGCGTTATCTGCGACCACTTGCTGTCGCATAACTGCCACAGCCAGACCGGGGCGGAATAACGCAGCAGTTCGCTGATTTTTTCCAGCCCGCGTAAATCGTTATCGCTAATCTGAGGTGTGAGGTTAAGTGACTGTGGCATGACGCGAACAATACCGTCCAGCGGGCGTCCCCGACGGAGCTTGCGCAGCGCGGTATATTTTTCCTTATCGGGCTCAGCAGTCAGACTGCCGCCGTAAATCAGAACGGTACGGTTACCTTCAAGCCACTGGCTTTCCGGCAGGCCTGGTACCAGTAGTTCGATTGCCGCATCATCGCCAGTGATCAGCAGCAGAAGAACCTTGCGCCGCCAGAAGAAGTGGTAGCGTTTACGTAGTGTTGCGGCAATATCCCGTGTGAGTGTCTGGCGGTTTGCTTTATTCTTCTTTCGGGTCTCTTTTTGTTGCGTGATTGCTGTTGTTCGTTTAACCCGACTGATGATCCAAAAATGGACGGCAAGGAAAACCAGCGCGATCACACAGGCCAGCGTGACCCAAAGGAGGCTGCACACAAGCAGGATTGGGGAAATAACTGACCATTCCGTCGAACGGTCTCCGGCAATAAACCAGTATGTAAATCCCCCCAGCATGATCACCAGAGTAACTGCCACGATAATTAGCAGCACAGTGATCCCGGCAGAAATCTCCTGGGTCTGGTTTTTGTCCTTATCTGTTTCCATGAGGTTTTACGATCCCAAGTGCTAAGGAATGAAGGGGGTCTGACACTATCCAGCCACAGGGTTTTGTTTCACTCTTAGCGGCAATTGCCGCGAGCGATATCACAACCAGCGCATCAAGTTTTCCAGGATCTCCCCAATAGTCATCCTGGATATTGTGGGTCACATTCCAGCCACAGGCCGCAAGTTGAGGTTGCTCCGGGTGTGAGAAGAGAAAGCACCGCTCAGGTGACTCATTAAGTTCACTTTGCTTTTCGGCTCGTGAGGTTACGTGCTGAAGGGACTCACTATCAGAAGGCTCAAAAAATTCACCACGGGATAATGTGACATCCCCCTTGCTTCCAGCCAGCCACAGCACTGCGCATTCACCAGCAGGACGAGAAGAGTCAGAATTGGGAGATAAGGACTGGCAACCGGCAATCAAATAATTAGCCTGCTGTTCGTCGCCAGCAAATATATTAGCCAATAAGGATAACGTTCTCTCACCTTGCCATCTCTCGGGTTGCTCAGGTGGTTTAATCCCGGGAAAACTCTCGATTAGCTGGGCCACAAAGGCTTGCCAGGCTTCAAAACTCCCCTGCCAGAAATATTTCTCAGGAGAAACTAATAATTCCTTACCTCGTTGCCTTTTCCATTGCAATACCAGCATTTGAGCCAGTTGTTTTTCTCGTTCAATAAGATCAGAAGAGAAACTTCTGGCAATACGCAACGATTTTCCCCGGGATTCCTGCCTGAATGATGAAACCTGATGCTCTCGCTTGATCACACGTAACCAGTCAGAAAGTTCAGCGCCTGCGGGGCCAATCAAGACAATATCTTTCAGGGCAAACTGACGCTGATGGATTTTCCACCAATGTCTGCGCTCATTTTCTGCTTCGCGCTCCCAGGTATGTGAATGATGAACCGAAAGGCGAAAAAAGATCGTGCGTACGAACCAGACAACACCACCAAGTATTATCATTCCAATCATGCAGATCAGAATGATACTGGTATTTGCGCCTGATTTTCTTACCATGGCCGCGATGATACCGGAAAGCAAAACCAGAGCGGCTCCTGCTCCTAGCCAGCGTTTTGCAACCGGTGGCCTGGCAAGACGATAGCGGGGGAATGTAGGAATCTCCCTCACTGCGCAATCCGGCAATCTGGGTTTGAACTGACCAGTGTGCAGCCACAGGCGCAGCGGTGACCATGTAATGCTGCAGGTTGACCGTCAACTTTTGTCAGAGAACTGCCTTCAGCAATAGTTGTCATCCCATGCTTATTACATTTCACAGCATCACCTTTTACTGCAATGCCTTTACCAAAATAAAGATAATGGCCGCCAATAACTGACCCACCATATTCCCTAAGCGTATCACCCTGCCTGATAATATGTTTCATCAACATTCCTTGCTTGTATTAACCAGAATAAAAACAATGAATCATCACCACACTTTAAGAATATCAGCTTTGGTTTCGGCCAGTTTTGCATTATCCACAACTTTACGCGTCTGGCTCCCCAAGGCGGCAACGCCAGCTGTCATCGCAGGTTGAATATTTGAGTCTACATTAACGATTTGTGGATCACCTGATGATGCTGGCGTAATCGCAATCATTTGCTTAATCCCTGAGGAAATGTCATTCGAAAGCCTGTTTAGAATTTCTCTATTATCAAAAACGAGACTGGCCCCTTTTATGGAGGACTTAAGCTGACCTTCAACAAAACGGCCATATTTAGCAATAAATGAGACATTCTTACTCATTAATTCACCAAAATAAATCATCCGATAAAGGAAGTAACTTCCCCAGGGTTCACGTTCACCAAAGGTTGCCTGCATAAACCAGGCGCGTGAGTCGTGAACCTGTTCGTCAAACAATGCTCTGACCAGACTGCCTGCCAATTGCGCCGAATTCTCACTGGAGTTCTTAGGAAACAGTTTGCTAAATTTACTCTCACCTGAACTTTTGATGCGATCATACTCAACAGCAGATTCATTCTCACTGAAGGCATACATGACATTGGATAATTGCTGAGCCACCGTATATTTCCAGTTACCCGTGACAGGACGTGGCTTAGAGTGATAATCGGCATTGAATTCTTCTGCCGCCTGTCTTAGCTGTACCTGAGCGATAGCAGGGTCAAAATTTTTGGGTCCTGGGGGAAATGGGATATATTCTCCTCTTTTACGTGATGCTATCAGCCTCTGTCGTTCAACATCGACTCTTTTTTGCTCCTCTGCGCGTGCAGCTTCTGACATTACAAATGTCGCAGGATCACTGTCTTTATTCCCACCATTTGCAGCAGAATCTTTATAAAAACCTTGTGATTGATAAGCGCCATTTGTGTATCGACCAATACGCCATGTGGTAATCCAGCCGATTTGATTTTCTAATGCTGTAATAACATTTAAACCTGCACGAATGGGGTTGAACTGGACAGCATCAATCGATGCTTCAGTACTATCTGGTGGCAAATTAAGAGTAAGTTCTCGCCATGCATTAAATCTACTAATCAGTGATGCCGAAATATAAAACTCATTACCGAGGTCAAGAGGCATACTTCGCCAAATATCTTTTGCTAAATTCACTGGGAGCGCTTGATTCGGAACTTTAAAAGGTGCTCCAGCAGTGAATGCGGAAGCAAAGATATCATGCAGTACAATTTGTGATAATAAATCACCATCATCACCTCCAACAGCCTTTCCCTGATCTCCCGGGGGATAACCTCCCCCTATATCTGAGTGCATTCCCGGATAAACCACCTCCGTGGCGTACCCCGGATAAGTTCCATCACTGCGGCAAATGGAATCCAGCGGAAAACAGAGCCTTTGTTCGTGCGAAGAAACGAGGTGGGTGCATTTTTTGATCAGCCCATTATCCGGTAATTCCATGGAGTCGTCAGCCCAGCCCATATGCCCTTCAGCAAAGGGGGCAATATTTGCAATCCCAACAGATGCTACTGTATCAAGCAGACCAAGAAACTCGATACTTAGTGGGATTTTTACCCCACCAGAAACCAGACAGAGCTCAGGTTTACCTGCCTTTTTTCCGGCACCAGGTAAAAGCTCCGATAGCCAGTTCACAAAAGCCCTGGCACTCGCGGCCCCGCGAGAAAAGCCATAGACATAAAGCTTAATGCCTAACAGTTTGGGCTTACCGGGCTCTGGTTGCATAATGGCTTGCTTCAGTTTCGGAGCGAGATCGGGCGCATTTAATAATCTGTTAAACTCAATTTTGCGTTTGTATGGACCCGCTGCACCAAGATCTTCTAACCGTGATGTCATTGTTTTAACAACGGCATTACACTCAGCATCGGATATTTCAGCTAAACCAGATGTTCTTCTTAGTGCATCAATAATTCGCAGTAAGCCCCAGTTAACACGTTCTTCACCATAGGTGGCAAAAGCCAGGCCTGGGGTGCTGTAATCCAGGTCGGAAACCTCCGGGAAAGGTGTTCCAACACCGGGTATATAATATTTATAATATTTGTTGCCTGAAGTCCCCGCTAAATCAACTAACTCTTCTGAATGTCCCTGAACCCCACCGGCATAACCCTGGCCGATAGTTGCACGAAAAAGTCGGGCTATGTTTGTTGGATGAGCTGGCTTTGAAATATACAAATCATTATTAAGATTATTTCCCGTGCCATCAAAAAACAAACTGATATGCAGAGTCTTACAACAGGGCGGCTCAACAAGCTTTCCAGCCGCCTGGCAAAGCTCGTTTCGGTATGCCAGTTCATGGCTGTCCTGCTGTTTACAGTTTTGGCCGACTGCTGCGGTATCTGTTGGTAAACGCCCTTGTTTTGGAAAAAATGGAGGATACCATACTAAATCGGGTTTCATTTTGGACATACTTTTGGCTCCTCCATTCTGATAGGATCTTTTATTGGGTAATTGGGATTGCCGTAGTCGTAACAACTGGTAGTGACTTTAACTTCATCGCACGGAAGGAAGTGTATTTTTATTCCGCAGGTTTTTTGGTTTGTATAATCAGGAACAGGTACTATTGCGCTATGGTCCTTATTTTGCGATTTCTTCTTTTTATACCACGTTAAATATTTTTCATCGTCACCAAAGCCAGGAAAACCATCCATATCACCAACACCTGTTTCCCAGTCGATTTTAACGGTCATTCCCGGTTCCCACTTCGAAGGCACACCAAAGTAACCAGCACCGCCGCCTCCCTGCCAGGGGCCGATAATATCGACACCTGACTGCCCGTTGACGCTAAAGTGATTAATCGCCCAGTGGGTATGGTTAATGGCTTCAATAGTTCCGCCACCGCCACTCACTGAATCACCCTCAGCGGGTTGATTACAGCCAGTCAGTAACAACATACCTGCAAGTAAAGAAAAAAATGAAAATCTCATTCAACACTCCTTTGTTCAGATGCTAACCAAAAGTACCCTCTCTTTATTTTCACGCAGCTTCTCAGTTTATAAAAACGGGAGAGATCCAGGGCAAACCAGGAGTCACTTCGGACAGGCTTTCGGTTCTTCCATTCTGATAGGGTCTTTAATGGGGTAATTAGGATTGCCGTAGTCGTAACAGCTGGTAGTGACTTTTATTTTGTCGCAGGGTAAGAAGTGAATCTTTATTCCGCAGGTTTTTTGTCCGCTATAATCTGGAACTGATACTACTGTGCTGTGCTCTCGATTTAATAATTTCATTTTTTTATACCAACTAAGGAGTTTTTCATCATTTCCAAACCCAGGAAATCCATCCATATCACCAGCACCTGTTTCCCAGTCAATTTTAACGGTCATTCCCGGTTCCCATTTCGAAGGCACGCCAAAGTAACCTGCGCCGCCGCCTCCCTGCCAGGGGCCGATAATATCGACGCCGGACTGCCCATTAACGCTAAAGTGATTAATCGCCCAGTGGGTATGGTTAATGGCTTCGATGGTTCCACCACCACCGCTGACTGAGTCAGTTTCAGCAGGCTGATTACAGCCAGCCAGCAAAAAAATTACTGTAATTAGCGATAAAAAATAACATTTCATTCAACAATCCTTTGTTCCAGTGTTATTGCGAAAAAAAATCCTCTTTGGCTTCATCATTTCACAATAAATAGTAACCACATGATAAAGCATGCTTTTATTTTGGACATACTTTTGGCTCATCCATTCTGATAGGATCTTTAATGGGATAGTTGGGGTTACCGTAGTCGTAACAACTGGTAGTGACTTTAATTTGATCACAGGGAAAAAAGTGGATTTTTATCCCACAGGTTTTTTGGCCGTTATAGTCAGGGAGAGGTACAACAGCGCTATGTTCTTTATGGCTTGCCTTTATTTTTTTTTCCCACTCCAAATATTTAACTCTATCTTCAAATCCAGGAAAATCATCAGTTGATGCTTCTCCGGTTTCCCAGTCGATTTTCACGGTCATACCGGGTTCCCATTTCGAAGGCACGCCAAAGTAACCAGCACCGCCGCCTCCCTGCCAGGGGCCGATAATATCGATGCCGGACTGCCCATTAACACTAAAGTGGTTGATGGCCCAGTGGGTATGGTTAATGGCTTCGATGGTTCCACCACCACCGCTGACTGAGTCAGTTTCAGCAGGCTGATTACAGCCCATCAACAGCAATACAGCTGTTGCCAAAGATAAAAAGGAATACTTCATTCAACGCTCCTTGTAAGGATTTAATCAGGTAGCAGTGTTCTTTGAAATAATCTGCGCCATAACCCAGGCACTACGTTTATCATCAAAAATAATTCGCTGCTCTGTTGCGGCCAGCATAGCCTCATAACAGGCTGTAAATTCAGATTGTCGGTTAGTGAATAGCTCTTCAGGTATTTTTTCATACCCCAGAAATTGTCTCGTATCACTGACACACATTAGTTTTTCAAACTGTCTATCGGTAAATTCGATTGGTACTACCGACTCGTCAGGTTCGGGTATTTCACCACTCCCTAATAGAATGGAGGGCAGATAATCACAGTCGAGCCAGGTCCAGAATAAAACCGGTTTCTGAAGTTGTTTTTGCTGCTCATCATCAAGAATGTGGCTGAACAAAAAAGGAAAAATACGGGTGTCCCAGAAACGGAAAATCCCCTCACGGCCCTCATGTTGCGCATTAATACAATCCCTGAGCCAGTCAGCGAGCTGCTCAAATGACCAGGGAGATCCACATATCAGCAAGGGAGCCGATTCCATCATTTCTGCTGCAAGGTTATTTAGCCACTGAACATGCTCAGCATCTGAAAGGTTCACCCGAACCAGTACAGGCGCATCCTCAGGATAAATATCCTCTGGCAGTTCATGATATAGCGACTGCCACATCATAGAATTACTGAAGGTAGTGAGTGCGGGAAGGACACAAAAATCAACAGCACATTGATCGATGATCACGTCAACATGTTCTATTTCTGCACGCTGGCAGGTTACCCTGATTTTATCCATCCACGGAGAAACGAAATTCATTTTTTACATCTCCCTTGGAACAAAACCTTGAGCGATTTCTTGCGCTCGTTTCAGACAATCTTTACAGACCGATGAAGGGAGCTCAGGCAACGGGAACGCCTGACTCGCGGGTCCTTCCATATTGTGCTGCCCTTTAAGACTTAGAAGGCCTGGGCCATGAACTTTTATTTCTCCCTGAGGCGTCAGTTGGATGTAAGCACCTCCACATGCAATGGTAATTCCATTTTTTGCTGTCAGTTGCAGATGGCCCTGAGTTGACTGAACAGTGACATCTTTCAATGACGTAAGAGACATAGTGTCTGCATGTGATTCCACTTCAAGCGGCCCTTTCGCCGATACCAGGCGTATTCCTTCCTGTTGCGAGAGAATCGAGATTGCCTTACTGGCATTCACGGAATGGCGCTGGGCCGTGGCAATGTTCACTTCCCCCAGACTTTGCAGGTACATGCCTTTTCCACTGTGCATCAGCGTCGTTTCAGGAGTAATGGCTGCAATTCCTTTTGGCGCAGCCATTATCAGCGCAGCTTCTTTCAGATTACTCGCACCATTAACAAACTCCCTTAGAGAATCTGCAGCCGGCGAAAAGTTGTGATGCGTCTGGGTTATACTCCCCCACTCGGTTATCTGGTTCAGCGCCCCTTTTAACAGACTGATTACAGGCTCCATCTCCAGTACCTGGCCCTGTGCCTTTGTCTGGCCGTCCGCCGAGATGAATATTCCTTTCTGCGCACGTATCGCGCCCCAGCTGTCGGTTCTGAGCTCAAAACCCTCACCACGCTTCTGCTTTTCCGCATCCACTAAATGTCCGAGATTCAGCTGACTCTTGCCGCCGTACTCCGTGGAGACCTTGATATGCTCCTGCCCGCGCTCATCGTCGAGGCGAATTTTGTTGTTCGCAGGCGTCCGCAGGACGTTACGTTTGTAGTTGCGAATGGTGACGTGGTCACCGTGAGCCGAATCGTGCAGCACGCCGGAGATGTACGGCCTGTCCGGGTTGCCATCCTCAAAGCCAATCGCCACTTCGGTGCCCGCCAGCAGCGGCAGGTGCAGACCGTAGGTATCCCCTGCATACGGGCGTGACTGCCGCACCCACAGGCTCTCGAATCCGGTTTCCCAGCTGTCACGATCAAACAGCATCTTGACGCGGTAGCGGCCGTCTTTGTCGATGTGGCCGTAGGTGTCATTTTCGGTGGTGCTGGTCACGCGCGCCGGCAGTGTACCGGCCATCACCGGGCGAGCGCCTGGTTTCGGGCGGAAGCCATAATCGGTGCTGTCCGGGATACCGTCAAAATTAACCCCAAAGTCCTTATCACGGCGGGCATGTGTATGCATGGATGTGATCAGTACGCCCCTGCTGAAGGCCTCCGCCACTTCATAGCCGCCGGTGACTTTCAGCACCTGCCCCAGGGCGAGTGTCGGACAGCTGGTTATGGCATGGATCTGCGTCTGACCATTCAGGTAGCGCTCATGACGAATGCGGGCATAAAACGCACCGGACTCCGGGGCCGGATTGCGGTCCCAGGTACTGCCCGCTGTCAGATAGTTATCTCCCCAGTGGTAAGCCTCCCCACAGGTGGTCGCATCCCCGCGGGTCACGTCAACCTGTGTGTTCATGTCTTCGGTGGCCTGGCGGTAGTTGTAGTCGCGGGTGCTGACCTGTTTTTGCACCACATGGTGATGAGATTCCATCCCCCACACCGAGTCCACGCCTTTCGAGTGCTGGCCCGACGGCGGCACCGACGGCAGCGTCAGGCCTTTCTCATAACCCAGTTGGCTGTCGTAAAACTCCACCACGTCGATGTTCAGGCGCGTATCAGTGGTAAAGCGGAACCAGATGCCGACCTCACCCAACAGACGGGTAATAAAGTGCAGGTCGTCCTCGCCGTACTGCATCATTTGCTCACGGCGCGGGTATTCTTTACTCAGCGCGAACAGAAAATCCTGCCCGCGCATGTTGTGACGCTCGCGCAGGATTTTTTCCACAATTTGTGGGACGGACATGTCCTGATAAATGGCGTTCT
Organism: Buttiauxella sp.; assembly: GCA_032051265.1. Taxonomy (GTDB): domain Bacteria; phylum Pseudomonadota; class Gammaproteobacteria; order Enterobacterales; family Enterobacteriaceae; genus Dryocola. Next base: position 213,729 of record DAMBYU010000001.1, on the reverse strand, counting down.
GGTGCGAACGGTCAAGCAGCGCCAGGCGTGGCTGGAGCGTCAGGGCATAATGGGTTTCATCCTTCGAGGTGCTCAGGCGTTCAAAGCCGCTCACCACTCCCTGAATCACCCGCACTGGCTGCTGAACCTTAATACCGTAACCCTGGTCAACCGGGGCCTGCAGCGTCAGGGAACCGGATTTCATTAGCATCGCTTCCCGGCTGATGGCATGGTCTGCGCTGGTGAACTCAATCCGGTAGCTGAACGGCTTACTCAGGGCTTCATCGCCTTCAAAGGCCAGCACATCGAGCTCTGCTTCACACCCTTTCACCGCCAGCAGGTGATGGTTGTGGCTGAATCTAATCGGGGGATTAGTGCTCATGCATGCACTCCTTGTGTACGGTCAAATTCCAGCCCAATTCCCTCTTCATCATTCCAGCCCAGCGTCAGGGAGTGTGGTTTCTGTCTGGCAGCCATGTGGGTCAGCAGCTGCTGGCTCAGCACCGGCAGAATTTGTTGATTCAGCAGGCTGTCGACGTTGCGTGCACCGGTATCCGGCAGCAGGCAGGCGGCGGTCAGGGCGTCATACAGACTCTCTTCGATATGCGTGGTCAGGCCGTAGTGGCGGTGCAGCCGCTGACTGACCTGGCCGAGCTTCATCTCCACGATGGTACGCATCGCGGTTTCCACCAGCGGACGGTAAATCACGGTCTGGAAACGGGCCAGCAGCGCGGGCTGGAAGTGGTCGCGCAGAGTCGGGCGCAGCAGTTCCTGCAGATCCCCTTCGCTGGCATCCGGCTGTTCATCCAGCAACTGCATCAGGTGGTCACTACCGAGGTTAGATGTCATCAGAATCACGGTGTTGCGGAAGTCGATTTCACGCCCTTCGCCGTCGCGCATAAAGCCGCGATCAAACACCTGATAGAACAGATTCATCACGTCACGGTGGGCTTTTTCCACTTCATCGAGCAGTACCACGCTGTATGGACGCTTGCGTACCGCTTCGGTCAGAATCCCGCCCTGACCATAACCGACGTAGCCCGGCGGTGAGCCTTTCAGCTGCGACACGGTGTGCGGCTCCTGATACTCGGAGAGGTTGATGGTAATCAGTGATTTTTCCCCGCCGTACATCACGTCGGCCAGTGCCAGCGCGGTTTCGGTTTTCCCCACGCCGCTCGGGCCAACCAGCAGGAACACGCCCTGCGGACCATTTTCAGAAGTGAGTCCGGTTTTCGCCGCACGCAGACGCCGGGCGATGGCGTTAAGGGGAACGTCCTGGCCGACCACGCGTTTACTGATTTCGTTTTCCAGGGTCAGCAGTTCGGTCTGCTCGTCTTTCATCAGTGAAGACAACGGCACGCCCGTCCAGTCGGCAATCACGTTGGCGACAGTGCGTACATCGACATCCACTGACAGCAGCGGGTTACTGTGCTGCATGCCGTTCAGCTTCTGTTGTAACGAATGAGTTTCGCTTTGACGGGAGGTATCCTGGCGGCATTCCAGCAGTTGTCCGGTGAGTTTGAGCGCCTGACCGTACCGGGTTTCCAGTTCATCAAGTTCAACGATGAGGTCATTCTCTTCCTGCTCAATGGCGGTCAGGCGCTCACCGTGGCTCTGATTGCCGACGGCGATATCTTCCAGCAGCGCCTGCTTCTCCATTTCAAGGGAGGTAATCTGCGAGCGGATGCGGGTCAGCGGTTCCGGCACGGTATCAAGACTCATGCGCACGCGGGCGCTCGCGGTGTCGAGCAGGTCAACAGCTTTGTCCGGCAACTGGCGACCTGTTAAGTAACGGCGGGAAAGCGTGACGGCAGCACGTACGGCATCATCAGTGATGTGCACACCGTGGTGTTCGGCGTAGCGGGATTTCAGGCCCCTGAGCATCAGGCAGGCGGTGTCGTCATCCGGTTCGTCCACCAGCACCCGCTGGAAGCGACGCTCCAGTGCGGCATCGCGCTCGAAGTACTGCTTGTATTCGCTCCAGGTGGTGGCGGCGATGGTGCGCAGTTCGCCACGCGCCAGTGCCGGTTTCAGCAGGTTGGCCGCATCCGCGCCCCCCGCCTGATTGCCCGCACCAATGATGGTGTGCGCTTCGTCGATAAACAGCAGAACAGGTACTGGCGACTGTTGCACCGCATCAATGACATTTTTCAGGCGCTGTTCGAACTCGCCTTTCACACCTGCACCCGCCTGCAGCAGGCCGAGGTCAAGGGTACGCAGGATGACCGGCTTGAGCGATTCAGGCACGTTGCCCTCTGCAATACGCAGCGCCAGACCTTCAACCAGCGCGGTTTTACCGACGCCTGGTTCACCGACCAGGATCGGGTTGTTCTTACGACGGCGAGAGAGAATATCCACCATCTGGCGGATTTCGGTATCACGGCCAAACACCGGGTCGATTTTGCCCTCTTTGGCCTTGGCGGTGACATCAAGCGTAAATTTATCCAGCGCGTTCTGCAGCGCCGGGTTCAGTTCAGCACCAACCGGGCGGCCCACAAACTCCACCTCACTGCCATGTTCCTGGGCCAGTTCAGCCTCAAACTGCAGCTCCGGGCGTTCATCAGACTGTGCATCCAGCAGCGGGCGCAGGCGGGAAAGCTGACTCATCCCGAGCGTCAGCAGTGGCCACAGACCGTCGCAGTGAGCAAGCCGTGGGTTTTCCGTCAACGCCATCAGCAGGTGTACGCTGCGGATACTTTCCTCTCCGGCAAGTGAGGCCTGCATCCAGGCTTCCTGCAGCAGTTTCTGAATATCTGCGGACAACTGCGGGCGGTTGCGTACCGAACGCGGTTGATTATCCAGCCAGCCGAGCAAATCCTGCCAGATAGCATCCATATCCCACTCGTAGCGGCGTGCCAGCACCGTCAGGTCACCTTCCCCCTGTTCCAGCAGCTTCAGCAGCCAGTGCTCCGGCAGGATTTCTGCGTGGGCGCGGGTCTGGCAGAGCGAAGCCGCGCCTTCCATCGCACGGGCACAGTAAGGGTTCAGACGTCGCAACAGAATGGCTGGATTTTCCATGAATCTCTCTCTTTGTCGGTTCCTGGACACGCTACCGCCCCTCGCTGTTTCCCGTGAAGGGGACCAGAGCGCATACGGTCAGGCTGGCAGTTTGTGTTTTTCTTTGCTGAAAGCCCGCTTTATACAGGCACTCAGCAAAAAACTGCGGACAGGAAACCCCGTCCGCATCAGGCTTACGCGGTGGCGCGTTCGTTCCAGGAATCGGAATGAATGATGTTGCCGTCTTTGTAGGTCCAGGTGATTTTTTCGTAACGCAGTTCAATGCGCTCAAGGTGGTTGTGCTTCTCTTTAGAAGGATCCTTGATGTCGTACATTTCAGGATTTACTTTCACCACTTTCACGTTTTCCAGTTTGGTGTTGAAGTACTCCACTTCCTGGCCGGCGTCGTTGATTTTGTACCATTTGAACTCTGCTGATTTCAGGGTCTGGCCGGTGGTCACCGCCTTGTACAGGTACGGGCTGGAGGAGTCGATTTCCTTGGTGAACATGAACGGGGTGTGGATACGGGTGCCGGTCAGCTTGCCGGTGTTGTTATCGGTCGGGATGTACAGGTTATGTTCCTGTGCCACCACTTCGATGCTGCCGTCACGATCCTGAACGTCAACAGACCCTTTGATGTCCGCGCCGCCGTCGTCTTTCAGCCACAAATAAACAGGAATTGCCATGGAATTACTCTCCATTATGTTGTGAAGCGTCATCATCCTGCGATGACGCTGAGGTTTTGCCCGGTATCTGGCAGGCATCCGCCTGCGGTACCAGACTGATTTCGACACGTCGGTTGAGCGCACGCCCATCCGGGGTGTCGTTGGTTGCGATCGGACGGCTTTCGCCATAGCCCTGCACCGCAAAACAGCTTTCCGGCACGTCGCCGGTGTCACGCATCCAGTCGCGCACCGCTTCGGCACGTTTCAGGGACAGCGTCTGGTTCAGTTGCGGATTGCCGGTGTTATCGGTATGCCCGGACACGACAATCAGCCAGCCCGGCTTCGCTTTGATGCCGACCAGCGAATTCACCAGCATTCTGGTCGAACCGGCTTTCAGCACAGATTTGCCGGAGTCGAACAGCGACATGCTGTCGAGGCGGACAATTTTCGGTACCGGTTTGGGTTTCGGCTGCGGTTCAGGCGGCGGTGGCGGAGGCACCCAGGAACGGATCGCATCCAGCACAGGTATTCGCAGACGCTCACCCTGATACAAACCGAGGCCCATCCGGGCCGGTACGCCATTGCGCGCCCAGTCATCCAGCTCTGCCGCATCGTCACGCAGGACGGCAACGGCGTCGGCTTTTGGTCCGAAATCATGCATCGGGATACGGTCATAGCGGGCAATATCGAAGCTCACACGCTGCAGCAGCTGGCGATTGTTCCAGCCACTACTGAGCAGCGCAGCAATGGCCGCCAGCGTGAAAATTCCGAGCGCACAACGGAAGGCTCGCCCACGCGGCGTCAGGCCTCGCCCTTCGGGCAGCAGCGGCAGGATAAAATCCGGGAATGGGGATATAACCGTACTGTCCGTTCCCACCGGCTGCCAGCCCGCCACCTGCTGCATCGCAGTGTGACGGGAAAGCCACGCCGTCCAGGCCGATGTGGCCAGACTTCCGGCAAGGATCGGCCCCATTCCCCACAGCACCGCGCCAGGTGCAATGACAGGAACATCGGGGTTCTCATCCATAAAGACAGCTTTGACGTGCTGATGGAACCAGCTCATCAGGCTGTTCATCAGCACCTGTTGCTGCATCGCAGGCGACCCACCGGTGGTGATCCATGCAGCGATTGAGCTCGGCGCTGAAGACTCACGCCAGACCCTAACCCCTTCCCCCGGGATAGCTGCCTGCCAGAGCATGTCATTCGTCATCACGCTGCCAACCTGACCATTCAGAACCAGCGGCACGGAATGCCCGGTTTCTTTACGCAACTGGCTGATTTGCCAGCGCAAGGCCATCAGACGGCTGGTAAGCGCTTCGCTGTCGGCGTGTTTCTGCGGACAGACGCTGACCATCACCGACAACTGGCGACCCCAGTCAGGTCGCAACCACAGAACCTGGCGGGCTGCCTGCTCCAGATCCTGATGATCCTCCACGCGGATCCAGCATCCCTGCGTGACCGTAAGCACCGGTGACTGCTGCATACATGCCAGCGGCAGATCGCCACAGACCAGCACCACGGGCTGACGGTAAGTGGCTTCCGGGAGGTCATCCAGACGCAGGGTGACATCATGCTCCGCACGACGACTGGCGACAGTCCAGAACGCCAGAATAAGCCCCAGCATCGCCAATAGAACAAGCACAGAAACCAGTCGGGTGACCTGCAGGAAGCCCAGGCAGACCACTGCACTCAGCAGGGCGGCCCACAGCGCAAGTCCGCGCTGTTGTGCAGAACTCATTTCACAGCTCCCGGCAGCAGGGTCAGCAGCGTCTGATCCAGCCAGTGGCTCAGTCCCCACCAGAGTGCGGCAATCACCACCACGCTCAGGCCAATACGCACGGGCCATGACGCCAGCCAGCCGCCCATTCCACGCCCGGTACGGCTTTCCGCCAGGACCGGATGGGTTTGTGGATAGCTGAACGGCGTGACATGTTCACTGAGCGCGTTGACGAGTTTCTGGCGATCCGGATCGTTCAGCGAGCGGAAACTGCCGAGGAACCCCAGCATCATGACCCGCTGGAAGCAGGTCACGACAGCATGATCAGGCGCCGGTTCACGCAGCACATCGCGCATGCGATCGCACAGCGTATCACCGGCATCCATGGTGCCGAGGAAGTGCCCCTGCAGGGGAATGTCATACCACTGCACACAAGCATCATCCTCCACACCGCGACCTTTGACGGCTTCATCAAGCAGCGCACACTGTGCAGTGAGAATATGCTGACAGCTGGCTTCATCGAGTTCACTCGCTTTCAGCTCACGCTGCACGCGTTCGACATCAGCAATGCAGCGCTCCCACAACGTGCGCCCTTCTCCATCCTGAAATGTCGGACCGTGACGCAGGCTGATCACCTGCAGCCAGGTGTCCTGCAGCAGGGCATCAATATCAATGGACGCAGCAGCGCTGCGTTTAGGCTCACTCATGTTCTCAGTACCGCAAAGAGTTCAAGTTCAGGCTCGCCGAGCATGCCCGGAACGTAAAACATGCAAGTGCCGCCCTGAAGCATTTCAATGGCCAGAGGATGAGAAACATCGAGGCTGAAATACTGGTTTTCCAGACGCAGTGGAATGGCGGCCGGCACATGGCGCAGCGGCGTCAGGGGCACACCCACCCGTGATGAATTGACGATGCTTCTGACATGGTCAGGATTGCCGACCTTGCACTGGCGCGGGAACTGTTCCTGCAGCTGTGCCACCGGCATCGGTGAACGCACGGAGAGATAGTAATCCGCCCCTTCGCGCAGGCGTGGGTCGTGCAGACGAGCCTGCCAGAAGTGCAGCCGGGCATCATGCTCAAGCTCAATCGCCACCACCCGCGACGGCAGGCTGGCTTCCAGCAGGTCGCCCAGTAAATCAAACAGCGGCGGGAAGACGTTATTCAACTGCTCATGCTGCCAGACCGGAATAGCACTCACCTGGTGTTCCAGCGAGAAGGTCAGCAGGCTGCCCGCAAGCCGTGCCAGTTCCGGATACAGACGCTCAGGCGGGCTTTGCGGGTGGCGCTGAAACTGTCCGAGCACGGGTTCTGCGCTGTTCAGGGCATTGAGCAGCCAGAACAGGGACACGTCGGCCACGGCAAAATCGGCCATGCGCTCATTGCTTTCACGGCGCATTGCCATCAGGCGACTCAGACGTGCGCGTAGCTGGGTCATCAGTTGCTCGAGCTGGGTCACCAGCCAGCCGCTGCCCTGGATGGTCAGGAGCGGAGGGAGAAACATCTCATCGAGTTGCCACACCCCCTGCGAATCCTGCTGCAGGCGGGCGACCGGGCAGGTCAGGTAATGGCTGTTGTTCTGATGGGCGAAACGCAGCGTGAGTTCTGGCTGCATCACCGCAATCTGGCGGGTGTCTTCCCCAAAGGTGTTACGGACATCCCGCCAGCGCTGGCGATAACGCACAGGACGCTCGGCCACCTCATCGGGTTTCAGGCAGTTGCCGCCATTCGCCCGCAGCAGCGGAAGTGCCAGAACCACCACCACGTCCTGTGATTCACTCTCAAGCGACAGCACCGGTGGCAAGTCGTCAGCATTATCCGTGTCGATAAGCGTCCCGTCAGGGAAACGGATGTGCAGATGACGGGCCTGCAGGCGGCCCAGTTTCAGTGCATCCGGTTCGAAAGTGGCATCAATCATCCCCCAGGGATGGGAGAGGCCCATCCGGGCGATGCATTCCGCAGACCAGGCCGCATACGCGACCTGTTGCTGGAAGTGCTGGGGAGAGACCATAACGCCCCTGCCCCATAACGGTTGTTCCGTTTTCATTGGCTTCCTGCCTTAGCTTACGATTTGGCTTTCGGCATCTGGGAAACCAGTGACAGGTTGACGTCCATCCCTTCCACCTGGAAGTGCGGTACCGCATACAACCGGACGCGGAAGAAGCCCGGGTTATCTTCGATGTCTTCCACCACCACTTTGGCGTCACGCAGCGGGTGAGAGGCCTGCAGTTCATCGCCCGGATCGGTCATTTCCGTTACCAGACTGCGCACCCAAGTGTTGAGCTCCAGCTCCAGCAGACGGCGGTCCTTGGTGGTGCCGATATTTTCACGCTGAATCAGCTTCAGGTAGTGGGCGATGCGCGACAGCAGGAAGATGTACGGCAGACGGGCGTTGATGCGGCTGTTGGCCGTTGCATCAGCGGTGTCATACAGGGCAGGCTTCTGCGTGGAGTTCGCGGAGAAGAAGCAGGAGTAGTCGCGGTTCTTGTAGTAGGACAGCGGGATAAAGCCCAGATTGGCGAACTCAAATTCTCGGGTTTCCGGGATCATCACCTCACTCGGGATCTTCACCTGGTTGCCGGTGCCGAGATCGTACAGATGGATTGGCAGGTCCTGAACAGCACCACCTGCCTGCGGGCCACGAATCTGCACACACCAGCCGTTGTTGATGAAGCTTTTCACCATGTTGGCCGCGAAGGAGAACGAAGCGTTGGTCCACAGGTATTTATCATGATCCGGGCCTTTCACTTCTTCGACGTAGTTGAAGCTACGCACCGGTACGGTGTCCGGACCATACGGCAGGCGGCCCAGTACACGCGGCATCACCAGACCGATATAGCGGGCGTCATCCGTCTCGCGGAAGGATTTCCACTTGATGTACTCAGCACGGTCAAAGTAGTTACCGATATCTTTGATAGCCGCCACGTCTTCCATGGTGTCTTTCAGGAAGAATTTCGGGCCTGCGGAGCCGATAAACGGCATATGGGCTGCAGCAGACACTTTCGAAATATTGCGCAGCAGGGCAACGTCCTGCGCAGAGGCGTCAAATTCATACGCAGAAATCAGTGCGGCAATCGGCTCGCCGCCCGGTGTGTCATACTCATCAATATATGTATGTTTATACAATCCGCTCTGGATAATTTCCGGGCTGTCTTCGAAGTCCTGACGCAGGTCTTCTTTAGACATATCCAGCAGTTCAACTTTCACGTTCTGGCGGAAATCGGTTTTGTCGACAAGGGATTTCACGCCGCGCCACAGGCTTTCCACCGCCTGAAAGGCCTCATGGTGCATAACAGCATCCAGCTGACGACTAATCTGGTAATCCAGCTCCGCGATATGATGGTCAATCAGGTTTTTGTCGAGTTTCTCAACTTTTGAGCCCGATTTTGTCAGGCACTCCAGGAACACCTGCATGCCGGCGGTTAAACGTTCATCCGCAGTTGCATCCGACATCGCCTGTGCATCCTGCCAGATATCCAGCGCGCTCAGCTCAGAGACCGGGTTCAGGTTGATTTTTTCAAACAGGGACGCATAAACCCCACCTGCTGCAGGACGTTCAGGCACCACACTCTCGCCACCAGCGGCATTCTCATTTTTTACAGACATCAACATCTTCCTTATTAATCCGTTAAAACATCGTGACCGTTATGGCTGTTTCGGGGCCAGAGCGGACAGCTCAGATCTGAGTTCTGCGCTTAACGCCGGGTCGAGCAGAATTTTTTCCAGCTCTTTTCGGAAAGCCTGGTTGTCCAGCAGGTTAGCCTTTAAATCACGCAGCAAATTGCGCATGGAAAGCATGGCCTTCAGCTGTGGTATTTGCCGGGAGACCTGCTCCGGAGAAAAATCCTTCATGCTCTGGAATGTCAGACTGATGTTGTCTTCGCTACCATCACCAGCAAGCGTGTTTTTGACGGTAAGGTTTACTTTTGGGGAATATTCGGAAAGTACAGAGTCAAAGTTATTTTTGTTCAGATTAACTTTTTTACGCTCGGATAATGGCGCGGACTCCTGGCCGTTGCTGAAATCGCCCGCCACAAGTAATTTCAGGGGGAGCTCGGTTTTCTTGCTCGCTCCACCGGTATGCAAATCGAGTTTTAGATTTATACGTGCCCTGGGAATTTCGGACTGAAAGGAAGAGTTAGACATGGCTGTCCCTGTTCTACTGGAGTTATAGAAACGGTCAATGCCAGTGAGAAATTAATAAGAAAGACTTACCCTGCCAGAACAACCTCCCGGTTCACGTTATCCGACGTGAATCAAAACCCCGGAGTCAAAAGCGAGCGCATTCCATTCACCAGCATGCTGACACTACGTTTTAGGTATTTATCTGAAACTGCATAATTTCGGATAAGTACCTATGGCGCGAGTGTAGAAAAGAGAGTCAGGGAAGAGGAAATAAAAATATGTAACATAAAGTTACAAATAGAGAATTTAACAAAAATAGATCATCTTACTGATTTATAAGAATTTTCTTGAAACACCCTTGCAGGCCTTATGGAATAAGGGTGTGCGATAAATAGTCAATTTGACTTAGGGTTAAAAATCGCCCAAAACACCATCAATTTTATAAAAAATCTGATTTTTAATTTTATTAAAAATGAGAGGTCGCGCACCGGGGAGCAAACGGCACGATAACGATTGGCCTCAGTAACAAGATATTTATCTTTCACTTAAATAAGGCTTATTGATTTTCACTGAAGAAAGGGGAAATAAGGGGAAAGGTTAACCATTCGGTGTCCAGCATAAATTCCCTCGGCAATAGAGGCATGAGCACCATAGTCACTGCACAGGTATCCTGAAGTGTACCGAAACCTTTACATCATTTCAGCAATGCGGAAATGGCAAGTTTGGTTTATTACTCAGGCTGTAGCGTGATCCCATTCGACTGCTGAATGTGTAGTGGTACGCTGAATTTAATCCCTGGGCAGAGAGTAGTCATCGCCTCATAGCCAAACAGGTGACATTATGACTGGACGTAACAGACGCAATTTTAGGCCTGAGTTTCGCCTTGAAGCTACCCAACTCGTACTCGATTAGCATTACTTGCTGCAGCTGCTGCGGCAATGAATGCTGGCAAATCCACGAGGGATAAATGGGTTCGGCAGCTAAAAGAAGAACGAGGTAGAAAATCACTCCATAGCTTCGCCAATGACATCTGAACAGTTCGCATTAGTTGAGAAACTCAGGGCGCGGCACCCACAATCTGGCACAGCCCCGGATGTTAAAGGTATAATCCCCTCTACTATTCAACTGGCCTCAGAAAAGATCATGACAAAACTCACATTACAAGAGCAGATGCTTAAAGCTGGATTAGTCAGCAGTAAGAAAATGGCTAAGGTGCAAAAAACAGCCAAGAAGTCACGCGTTCAGGCTCGTGAGGCGAGAGAAGCGGTGGAAGCCAATAAAAAGGCGCAGATTGAACGTGATAAACAGCTCAGCGAACAACAAAAGCAGGCCGCTTTATCTAAAGAGTATAAGGCTCAGGTAAAGCAGCTGATTGAAATGAACAGGATCGTTATTTCAAAGGGCGATATTGGCTATAACTTCACAGATAATAATCTCATTAAAAAAATATATGTGGATAAGCCAACTCAATCTCAGTTGATCAACGGTCGTCTGGCGATTGCTCGTCTGGTTACGGATAACAACGCTGACGGCGAATATGCAATTATACCCGCGAGCGTAGCCGATAAAATCGCCCAGCGTGATGCGAGCAGCATTGTATTAAACTGCGAGCTCAGTCAGGAAGCGAAAGACGAAGACGATCCGTACGCCGATTTTGTCGTGCCTGATGATTTGATGTGGTAGGGGTATTGCCGGATGTTTTCCGGGACATGGCTTGAGTATTTCGACTAACAGCATGAAGCTCTGTGAGCTTCATGTGTGGATTGAATTGAGTAATGTCCGGACATCAGACATGATTCCTCATACTCATGCCCGCCTGCCCGCAAAAGAAATTTTCAGGAGATTTTATGGACCTTTTCGATGAGTCTTATGAACGTCATAAGCAGTCTGTCAGCAATCAGGAAGCTCGCTGGAATGACTGGCTCGCGAGCCACCCGCTGGTGCTGATAGTTGTTGCCTCAATCACTATTCTTATTATTTTACTTGCGATGCATTTTTCATAACTCGCTTTACCTGGCCATCGAGCCAGGCGTTTGAGATAACTGAAGCGAACTGATAATTAAGGCGGGCTTAAACTCCGCCAGTATCTTTTCCATGCCCCCGGCAGCCCAACGACCAGGTAATTCTCCAGCCTCAGCTAAACCCGCCGGTTAAATCTATCCTATCTCTCCCAGCAGGTTTCCGGCCTCAAATGAGCCACCTGTTTTCGCCTGGCGTTTAAGCTTGCCGCTGCGGTGCGCCACAACCTGAACTTCCATTTTCATCGCTTCCATTACCGCTATAACTTCCCCTTGCCGGACGGCTTTGCCCTCTTCTGCAAGCCAGCTGTGAAGCACGCCCGAGATCGGCGCTTCTATTGCGGCTTCGTTAGCGGGATCGCTGGTTGCCGGCGCAGTTTTATCCGGCTCAGCCAGCGCAACGCCACTAAACAGACGGGCCGGCAGGCCGAGCTGAACCCGGCGTCCATCCAGTTCAATCCAGCTGCGGGTTAAAGCTTCATCCGGCTTCGGCATCTGGCGAGGCGCGAAGGCAATACGCCCGGCGAAGTCGGTTTCGATCCAGCGAGTATGAACGGCGAACTCTGCCGTGAAATCGGCATCGTCCATCACCGCCCGATGGAACGGAAGGACTGATGCTACGCCGTCAATTTCGAATTCACGCAGGGCGCGGCGAGCGCGGGCGATAGCCTGTTCACGCGTGCTGCCGGTGACGATCAGTTTTGCCATCAGCGAGTCATAGCTGCCGGGAACGGTTGAGCCTGCATCAACGCCGCTGTCCAGGCGAATACCCGGGCCGCCCGGAGCGCGAAAGACCGTGATGTTGCCAGGCGTAGGCAAATAACCTTTACCGGCATCTTCGGCATTAATACGGAATTCAAACGAATGTCCGCGCGGAACCGGCGTTTCCTTAATACTGAGCGGCAAACCTTCAGCGATACGTAATTGTTCCACCACGATATCAAGGCCAGTCGTCTCTTCGGTTACCGGATGTTCCACCTGCAGGCGCGTGTTAACCTCAAGGAACGATAGCGTGCCGTCGCGGCTCAGCAAAAACTCCACGGTTCCCGCGCCGACATAGCCCGCGTGAGCGCAGATATCGCACGCCGCGGTGTGGATTTTTTCACGCTGGGATTCGGTGATAAACGGAGCCGGAGCTTCTTCCACCAGCTTCTGGTTACGGCGCTGAAGAGAACAATCACGCGTGCCGAGCACCACCACATTGCCATGTTTGTCGGCAATAACCTGCGCTTCTATATGACGTGGACGGTCGAGATATTGCTCCACGTAACATTCAGCGCGGCCAAACGCGCTCAGCGCCTCGCGCGTAGCGGAGTGATAAAGCTCCTCCACTTCCTCAAGTGTCCAGGCCACCTTAAGGCCGCGTCCACCGCCGCCGAAGGCGGCTTTAATGGCTACCGGCAAACCGTGCGTGGCGGCAAAATCCAGCACTTCTCCCGCACATTTAACCGGGTCGGCCGTGCCTTTTACCAGCGGTGCGCCAACTTCCAGGGCGATTTTACGCGCCTGTACTTTATCGCCGAGTTTTTCGATAGTTTCCGGCTGCGGCCCAATCCAGACAAGCCCCGCAGCCTGTACCGCACGGGCAAACTCTGCGCGTTCAGACAGGAAACCATAGCCAGGATGCACCATTGTCGCGCCGCTGCGGCGGGCGATCTCCATCAGCGCATCGATATTTAAATAGGTTTCCGTAGAGCTTATGCCGGGCAGCGCCCAGGCTTCATCGGCCATGCGCACGTGCAGCGCGTCGGCATCCGGGTCAGCGTACACCGCCACGGCCTGGGCGCCGTAATCCCTGCAAGCGCGAATAATACGAACGGCAATCTCGCCGCGGTTGGCAATCAGGACTTTATGTTGCGCGGTGGTCACTGGCTGTACTCCCTGTTAATTCAACAAAAGGTTGGATGGCGTTAAAGCGGATCGAGGCGCCCGGGGGGATTTGCCCGGCCAAAGCAAGATGATATTCAGCAACGGCGGCGATCACCGGATAACCGCCGGTTAAGGGGTGATCGTGCAGAAACAGCACCGGTTGACCGCTTGCGGGAACCTGAATCGATCCGCTGCAGGTGCCTTCACTCGGCAGCTCCTGATGCTGGCTGCGTTCCAGAGATTGTTCCCCGGCAAGACGCAGGCCGATGCGGTTGGACTGCGGCGTTACCAGCCAGGGCTGGGTGGTCAGGTGCGCAATAGCTTTTTCGGTAAACCAGTCCGTACGTGGGCCAGGGATAATATCCAGCGTTACGGTTTCACCTATGGCGGGGAGCGTGGTAACGGGTAATTCATCGAGCAGCACGGCGTTACAGCGCTGATGCGCGCCGGTCAGCAAAATGTCACCTACGCAAAGGGGCTCCGGGCCAACCTGCGCCAGGCTGTCGCGAGCTGCGCTGCCGAGGCTTTGCTGAACCACAAAACCGCTTCGCACCGCCAGATAGCTTCGTAAACCTCGCGTCGGCGTGCCGAGGTGAATTTCATCCCCGGCGGCTAAATTCAGCGGGCGATAGCTTTCCACAACGTAGCGCTCGCCGGCAGAAGTTTGCAGGATTATCGGGCACGGCGCGCCGGTAACGCTAATCACCACGTCGCCGTTAGCCCGGGCGCGGAAGCCTCCGAGGGTTTCCAGACAGGGTGAGTTAACGGGGTTGCCAACAATACGGTTCGCGGTGTGCAATGCGCTTTTGTCCATCGCCCCTGATTCTGACAGGCCCATCGCCGCTTTCCCTGGCCGTCCATCATCCTGCCACAGCGTTTGCAGGCCGGTGGCAAGCACGCTCAGCGTCACGCCTTCCGTAACCGGTGGTGCTTGTGGGCTGATACGGGCAGGCAGCGAGACAGTTTTCGCTCCTGCCGCAGCATTAACAAACTGCACCTGAGCGCCCGGCAGCAACAGCGCGGGCTGCTCGCGGGCCAGGTCCCACATTTGCAGTTCGGTCTGGCCGATAAGCTGCCAGCCGCCGGGACTGGCCTGCGGATAAATACCGCTGAACTCTCCGGCAAGCGCTACAGAACCTGCCGGGATGCGGGTACGCGGCGTACTGCGGCGTGGAATTTGCCAGCCTTCGTTGTCAGATACCATATAGGCAAAGCCAGGCGCAAAACCGGTGAACGCCACGTTCCACAGTGATTCCTGATGGCGGCGGATCGCCTCCTGAACGTCGATCCCCATTAATTCAGCGACGGCAGGAAGATCCTCGCCGTTGTAGTGCACCGGGATCGTTACCTGCTGGCCGCTACGTTGACCTCGCAGCAACAAAGGCCGACGGGCGATCTGTTCGGCAAGTTGCGTCATACTGGTTTGCGCAGGCTGAAAGCGGATCAGCAACGTGCGCGCGGCCGGAATTATCTCTTCTATGCCCTGCTCAGGAGAGGCACTAAGCGAATCAAAAAGCGCCAGCGTATCGTCCAGCGAGCCCAGCTCTACCAGAAAGCTGCTTAGATTTACGGCTAAAAATCTCACCTCATGCCCCCTGCCAGGCGGCATCCGGCACATCAGTAATAAACATATGGCCCGGCGCATGGCTGATGGCAAAAGGCACGCCAGATTTCATCACTGCCGCCTGCGGCGTCACGCCACATGCCCAGAATACCGGGATCTCACCGGGTTCAATGCGCACCGGGTCGCCGAAATCGGGACGTGAAATATCGCTGATGCCCAGCAGATGCGGTTCGCCAATGTGAACCGGCGCGCCATGCACCGCCGGAAAACGTCCGCTAATCATCACCGCATCGGCCACTCTGTCTGCCGGGATCGGACGCATAGAGACAACCAGCTCACCCTCAAGGCGACCTGCAGGGCGGCAGAGACGATTGGTTTTATACATCGGCACGTTGCAGCCATCGGTAATGTGGCGCACGTCAATGCCTGCTTCACGCAGCGGCGTTTCAAAGGTAAAGCTGCAGCCGATTAAAAAAGTGACCAGATCGGGATGCTGCTGCCAGAGTGCGCGGGCATCGGTAATTTCATCTGTCAGCCTGCCATGCTGCCAGATACGGTAGCGGGGAATATCGGTACGCAAATCTGCGCCTTCCGCCAGCACGGTTTCGTGGCCGCCGGCCTCAATAACATCCAGCACCGGGCAGCTTTGCGGATTGCGTTGTGCATAGAGAAGAAAGTCAAAAGCCCACTCGCGCGGCAGACAAATCATATTCGCCTGGGTCATGCCCGGCGCCATTCCGGCGGTCGGTTTATCAAAACCGCTACGGATCGCAAGACGAGCCTCGCGGGCGGCAGCAATCGCCTGCTGGCTGGCTTTCATTAACTTAGTCATCGCTGCTCCTTAGCCTGAGAAATAAAAGCACGGACAGCAATGCCCTGAGCTTCAAGCAGGGTGCGGATCTGGCTCGCCATGGCAATTGCGCCCGGGCTGTCGCCATGTACGCAAATAGATTCCGCCTGAATCGGGGTGAATTTTCCTTCGATGGATTTCAATCCGCCGTCGGTAATCAGTTGCAGCATGCGTTCCGCCACCTGCTGCGCATCATGCAGTACGGCGCCAGCCTCACGGCGGGAGACCAGGGTGCCGTCGGCGTGATAGGCGCGGTCGGCGAAGGCTTCAGCAATGGTTTTCAGCCCCTTTTGCTGCGCCAGCGCCAGTATCGGCGAGCCCGCCAGCCCCACCAGCGGCAGCTGAGGATCAACCGCCAGAATGCCGTCGATTACGGCTAATGCCTGAGTTTCGTTATAAGCAATGGTGTTGTAGAGCGCGCCATGAGGTTTCACATAGCGCACCTGAGTTCCCGCCGCACGAGCCAGCCCTTGCAGCGCGCCAATCTGGTAAATCACATCGGCGGTCAGCTCATCGCTGGCGATATCCATATTGCGGCGGCCAAATCCCACCAGATCCGGGTAAGCGACATGCGCCCCCACCGTTACGCCCTGAGCCTTTGCCGCTTTCAGGGTTGCAAGAATGCCTGCCGGGGAACCGGCGTGAAACCCGCAGGCGACGTTGGCGCTGCTGACAAGTTTTATGATCGCGGCATCGTCGCCCATCGTCCATTGCCCGAAGCTTTCGCCCAAATCGCTATTAAGATCGATCGTTTTTAACATCTGCGTTTCCTCATACCACCTTCAGGAAATTGAAAATCGCCCCCACCGAGAGCGCCCCCATGTACCAGGTCAGCGCGCAGGTGACAAGCCCCGTCCACAGCAGCCAGCGCGGGTAGGCATAGCCGGACATCAGGTCAGCGCGTTTCCAGCCCACATAAACGAAAATCGTCAAGCCGATAGGCAGAATCAACCCGTTGAAACCACCGGCGAACACCAGCAGCGCCGCTGGCGCAGTGCCAAGCAGCAGATAAACCACCAGGGAGACGGCAATAAACAGTACGGTCGCGATGTTACGCTGGCGTTCAGTCATATTCTGTTTAAAGACCGTCATGAAGCTGACCGAGGTGTAGGCCGCGCCAATTATGCTGGTAAGCGCAGCAGCCCAGAAGATAAAGCCGAAGATCCTGACGCCGAAGCTGCCCACCGCATGCTGAAATGCCTGCGAGGCCGGGTTCGCCACCTGGCTGGAAATATCCAGCGTCACCCCGCTTGCCACCACGCCCAGCACCGCCAGGAAAAGCACATAACGCATCAGCCCCACCACCAGGATACCTTTGGTGGCCGCGGATGAAACGGCAGCAATATTCTCAACGCCGGTCATGCCCTTATCCAGCAGACGATGCGCCCCGGCATAGGAGATGTAGCCGCCCACGGTGCCGCCGACAATGGTGGTAATCATGGCGAAGTTCATGCTATCCGGGAAAACGCTCTGGCGCAGCGCCTCACCCACCGGAGGCTGGGAGACAAAGGCTACATACAGCGTCAGGCCAATCATCACCAGCCCAAGGACGATAATAAGACGGTCGATGGCGTGACTTGCCCGACGCGAAGAAAAGATGTAAATCGCCAGCATTGCGCTGATTAACCCGCCCCACTTTGGCGAAAGGCCAAGCATGGCATTTAAACCCAGACCAGCCCCGGCGATGTTGCCGACGTTGAACACCAGGCCACCAAAAATCACCAGCACCGCCAGCAGATAACCGCTGCCGGGCAGCGCTTCGTTAGCCACATCAGACGCGCGCATCCGCGTGACCGTGACCACGCGCCAGATGTTCTGCTGCACCACGAAGTCGATAATTATCGAGGCCAGAATACCAAAGGCGAAAGCTGCCCCCATGGTGGCGGTAAAGGTTGCCGTTTGGGTAATAAAGCCCGGCCCGATGGCCGAGGTCGCCATCAGGAATATTGCCGCAATCAGCGACGAGCGTCGCTTCTGGACAAAGGATTTGTTTGCGGTTTCTTGTGCAGCCATCTGACTCACTCCGGTTTTAGAATTAAGACCTTGTCTGTTAAGCAATAAGCGGACCATCATCGGGACAAAAGGTTAACATTGTTAATCAAACATCAATTTATTGTTGAACAATAAGCTAGTGACTGTTGATTAAACACACAAACAGAATCGAGCATCGAGTGATAAAAAACCGACAGCGATCACCTTTTGGCATTTTTCACCGCCGGGCAAACGATGAAAAGCACCAATAAAGTGCATAAAAACGCGCAAGCGCACTCATTGCGTGCATAAATTTGAAATACCCCCGCTATGTCAACACCTTGCCGCTACCGGGGTAATATGTGAAGATTGCCGCTCATCGGGCTATGCGCAGAAAACCATGAAAAAAGATGTGCCCGCTCAAATGCTGAGCGAGAAAATCGCCGAAACTATTCGGCTGAAAATTATTATCGGCGAGCTGGCGCCCGGCACCCGTTTATCGGAGGCTTCGCTTAGCGAACAGCTGGATATATCGCGCAATACGCTGCGCGAGGTATTCCGTATGCTCACTCAGGAAGGCCTGTTGCGCTACGAACCAAACCGTGGGGTTTATGTGGCGGTGCCGGATATGGCGGCGATCCTGGATATCTACCGCATTCGTCGTCTGATTGAGTGTGATGCCCTGGCTCATGCTTACCCGCTGCATCCGGCAGTGGTGAAAATGGAAGCGGCTGTAGAAGAAGCGCGGGAGTACCGGCAGTCCTGCGACTGGCGGCGCGTAGGGACGGCGAACATGAAATTCCATACCGCGATTGTTGAACTTGCCGACAGCGAACGCCTGACCCGCCTGTATCGCAATATCTCCGCCGAGCTGCGGCTGGCTTTTGGCCACCTTAACGATCCAGAAATGCTTTATGCGCCTTATATAGAGAAGAACGCGCATATTCTGGCGCTGCTGAACGAGGGCCAGAATGAAAAAGCCGCCCGCACCCTGGCGGAATATCTTGAACTATCCGAACGCACGGTGCTGGCGGCCTGGGCCAGGCATAAACAATCAACCTGAACGGCTACTTGCGCAGCGGCACGTTTTTCATCAGCAGCGACAGCAGGAAGGCGAAGACCGCCACACCCGCAGAGATGATATAGACCGAATGAAGCGCCGAGCCGAACGCCTGCAGATAGTCATCGCGCAGCGCCACCGGTAGCTCATGAACCGCATTCGCGCTTAGCTGTTGAGGCAGTTGCACCCCTGCCGGGATCAGTACGGCGAGTTTATTTTGCAGCACGTTTGTGAATATCGCCCCAAATGCCGCCACACCGATAGAGCCACCAATCTGGCGGAACAGCGTCGCGCTGGAAGTTGCCACACCAATCAGCTTTTGTTCCACGCTATTTTGCACGGCCAGCACCAGCACCTGCATCACCATGCCGAGGCCGCAGCCCAGCAGCGTAATATAGAGATAAAGGATGTGTAGCGGGGTGTTGATTTTTAACGTGCCCAGCAGCGCCATAGCGATAAACGTCAGCAGCGTGCCCATAATCGGGAAGATGCGGTACCTGCCAATTTTGCTGATGATTCGCCCGCTGACTATAGAGGTGAGCATCAGCCCGCCCATCAGCGGCAGCAGCTGCATTCCCGCTTCCGACGGCGTTGAGAATTTTACGACCTGCAGATACAGCGGCAGGAAAGTCATTGAGCCAAACAACGACATACCGATAATAAAGCCAATCAGGCAGCTTAATAAAAAAGTGCGGTCGCGAAACAGCCCCAGCGGAATAATAGGTTCGAAGGCCAGGCGTTCCTCATAAATAAAGCCGCCGAGCGTGACGACAAAGAAAGCAAAAATGCACCACAGCTGCGGATCGGACCAGGCCATTACCGTGCCGCCCTGGCTGGTAAAAAGAATCAGGCAGGTTAACGAGACGGCGAGATACCCCGCCCCCAGAAAGTCAATTTGATGGCGAATACGCGCCGTTTGGGGTTTAAGCACCGCGCCGATAACCAGCAGGGCAAAAACCCCCAGCGGCAGGTTGATATAAAATATCCAGCGCCAGGAAAAGTGCTCAACCAGGAAGCCCCCGATAAGCGGGCCAATCACCGTCGCCAGGCCGAATACGCCGCCAAACAATCCCTGATATTTTCCGCGCTCCGCCGGTGGGATAACGTCGCCTACCGCCGCCATCGTGACCACCATCAATCCGCCGCCGCCGAGCCCCTGCAAAGCACGCATCAGAATGAGCTGCGTCATGTTCTGCGCCAGGCCGCAAAGCACCGAGCCGAGTAAAAACAGGACTATCGCCGTTTGCAGCACTATTTTACGGCCGAGAAGATCGCCGAATTTACCGTACAGCGGCACGACGATAGTTGAAGCCAGCAGATAGGCGGTCACTACCCATGAGAGTTTTTCCAGCCCGCCAAGCTCCCCGACGATGGTCGGCAACGCCGTGGAGACAATCGTCTGGTCCAGCGCGGCCAGCAGCATCACCAGCATAAGCGCGGAGAACAGCAGGCGAACCGAGGTCGTCTGCGTTGAAGATTCAGTCTGCGAAGACGATGATATTGTCATAGGGCCATTGGCTTTTATTAGTTGAGAAATTAAGACAGCATAAATAATTTCATAGCATCAAAGATTGTGAATCAGAAGCCTTGATAATGCTGTCGCAAAACTCTGAAACTTAACTTTGCGAACGGTAAAGACATTGTGGTTTCTTCAAATCCTCATCCGCATTATTGCTAATCAGACCCATTGCTACTCTTCGAGATTCACTCTGTCGCCGCGCGTTGTCGGCTCTGAGATCACCAGAAATTCAGTCTCATTCAGCGAGTCGTTTCTGGCCTGATGTTTTGTCTGGGGCGGAATGGAAATGCCTTCTCCGGCGCACACCAGGTAACGCTCTCCTTCCAGCTCCATCGTGAGCTCACCGCAAAGGATAAAAAAGAACTGTTGAGCCACGCAATGGTAGTGACGCCGCTCCATTTTTCCGCCAGGCATTCTTTCATGAATGATGCTCAGCGCCTGCTCTTTCAGCAGATGCCAGCCGTCGCAATCTTCACCCCATTTGTAGTGTTCCGCATTTTGCTTTGAAACAATCATATTTTGCCTTGTTATATGCGTTAATTTGACGTTGGTCAGGATGTAAACTTTCCCGGTTAACATTCCAGCAAAAAAGCGCGGAATTTCACATAATGCTTTAATTAATAGCGTAATTATTACTATAAACGCTTTTCGCTAATCGGCTCAAATACTGACAACCGTCACATTTTGACGACACTTGTTATCCTCAGGTATTTGGGAGTACATTAGCGCCGGCTGGCCGCTTGTTCGGCCAGAGAACGCAATGTGAGACGGCCCATGACAAGGGTGAAGTTATTCCCAAAATGCCCGATCTGCGGTTTCACTTTTCTATACTGATTTATTCTGGCGATAAAAGTGCGTGAATACGCACGGAGCAATATAAGTGAAATATTTTCTGATGGGTATCTCGGTCATTCTGATGTTGTGGGTCGGTACTTTTGTGATGATGGTTGAATAACAGCCCCACGCCGCAGATGATAAAAAACAGGAGCCAGATGGCTCCTGTTTTCGTTTATTGCGCAAGCGCCTTCCATCAAAACAGGCCTATTCTGTAGCCACAGAAGACGTTTTACTGCCGGCAGGCAGCAGGCCATCTGCACGGAACATCGCTTTAATGCCGCGCACCGCCTGACGAATACGGTCACGGTTTTCAATCAGCGCGAAACGCACATGGGTATCGCCATAGTCGCCAAAGCCTATGCCCGGCGAGACGCACACTTTTGCATCCTGCAGCAGCTTTTTGGCAAACTCCAGCGAGCCCATCGCCGCATACTGTTCCGGAATTTTCGCCCAGACATACATTGACGCTTTCGGGCATTCCACCATCCAGCCCGCTTCATGCAGCCCTTTCACCAGCACGTCACGACGGCGTTTATACTGCTCGGCTATATCGCGCACGCACAGCTGATCTCCTTCCAGTGCGGCAATGGCCGCCACCTGCAACGGAGTGAAAGTGCCGTAATCGTGATAACTCTTGATACGTGCCAGCGCGCTCACCAGCTCCTGGTTGCCCACCATAAAGCCAATGCGCCAGCCCGCCATGTTGTAGCTTTTCGACAGGGTGAAGAACTCTACCGCCACATCGCGTGCGCCCGGCACCTGCATAATCGACGGGGCTTTCCAGCCGTCGTATACGATATCGGCGTAGGCCAGATCGTGTATCACCAGCACATCATACCGTTTTGCCAGCGCCACCACTTTTTCAAAGAATTCCAGCTCTACGCACTGCGCCGTCGGGTTAGACGGGAAGCCGAGGATCATCATTTTTGGTTTTGGATAGCTTTCGCGGATGGCACGTTCCAGCTCGTTGAAGAAGTCGACGCCTTCTACCAGCGGGACGGAACGCACCTGCGCACCGGCAATCACCGCCCCGTAGATATGTATCGGATAGCTCGGGTTCGGCACAAGGACGGTATCGCCATGATCGAGCGTGGCGAGCATCAGGTGCGCCAGCCCCTCTTTCGAGCCAATAGTCACAATCGCTTCGCTTTCCGGATCGATATCAACTTCGTAGCGATCTTTGTACCAGCGCGAAATAGCGCGGCGTAAGCGTGGAATACCTCGCGAGGTGGAATAACCGTGCGTATCGTCACGCTGCGCCACCGTGCAGAGTTTTTCCACGATATGAGGAGGGGTTGGGCCATCCGGGTTGCCCATACTGAAATCGATAATGTCCTCGCCGCGGCGACGCGCTGCCATTTTCAGCTCGGCGGTGATGTTAAACACATACGGCGGGAGACGATCGATACGCGAAAAACGACGTGCAGGACTGTTGTCAGCCATAGATACCTCAAATTACGTCAGCGCCCGGACCGTCCGAGCGACGCTGCCACGTTGTTGTGGCATGAACAGAAAATAGCCTGAATAAAAATCATCTGTCGAGAGGCTAAGCAAAATATTTTTTTCCGTCACAAAAGAGGAAGCTTCATTTGAAAGTAATCACTGTTTCATTTAAGAGAAGGTGTCTATATTAACCCTGTAGCAACAAATCAATAACTCTTACCTTACGATAAAGTGGAGCCCTCGCATGAACCTGCACATTGATGATTTACCCCAAGCTATTCGCGAGATAAAACGACAGCTGCGCCAGGGGTTGCCCAATTATGCGGAAGTGTTCGCAGCCCTTGAAGACGATATAAAGCGCCAGATCGCAGTGATTCATGCCGAACTTGAGCGCGGCGAAAACCCCGTCCCGCAGATTCATGCAGACGACATCATTCACCACCGCATCAGCGAGCAGCAAAAAGCGCTTATCCGTCAGCGCGGGTGCTGTACCGTGAAAGGCGTTTTCCCGCAATCACAGGCCCGTGCCTGGAACGAGGAGATCGGCGATTACCTTGAGCGAAATGATTTTATTGAGAAGCTGAAGAACGCCGCAGAAGATAACTATTTCGGCACGCTTGCCGCCAGCAAACCGCAGATTTACGGTATTTACTGGTCTAAGCCGCAGGTTGAAGCGCGCCAGCATGAACGCATGAAAGCGGTGCAGGTTTTTCTCAATAATCTGTGGGAAACGCACAGTTCCGGCAAGCAGCATTTTGACGCCGATCGCGTGGTCAGTTACGCCGACCGTACACGTCGCCGTCCGCCTCGCTCAACGTCGCTGGGGCTTTCTCCTCACGTCGATGGCGGTTCGGTAGAGCGCTGGCTGGATGAGAATTTCCGCCACGTTTATCGCCACGTTTTCTCCGGCGACTGGCAAAGCTATAACCCGTTTGCAGCGGAAGGCCGCACGGAAGTGCGCGAGTTTCCTTCTCCGGCGGTTTGCTCCATGTTTCGTACCTTCCAGGGCTGGACAGCACTCAGCCCGCAGCGTAAGCACGGCGGCACGTTAAATCTGCTGCCGATCGCCAACTCCATGGCCTATATTCTGCTGCGTGCGCTACAGGATGATGTGCCGGAGGAGTCGCTTTGCGAAGCCAAACCAGGACGCGCGCTTTCCATTAACGAGCAATGGCATCCCCTTTTATTGACCGGGATTTCCTCAATTCCCGATATGGAAGCGGGCGATACGGTCTTCTGGCACTGCGATGTGATTCACTCGGTGGAGAACGAGCACCTTGGCGAGTTCGACAGCAACGTGATGTATATCGCCGCCGCCCCCTGGTGTGAGAAAAATGCCGCTTACCTTGAACGCCAGTGGCCTGCGTTTGTAGAAGGCAAGTCTCCGCCGGACTTCGCGGCTGACGATTTTGAAGTTGATTTCACCGGGCGCGCCACGCCTGCGGATCTGACTGCCGCGGGGCGTGAGCAACTGGGCGGAAAATAAGCTTTTATTCCTCGCCCTGACCTTCTCCTTTGAGGAAGAGGGTCAGGGCCTTGTCCGCTTGTAGCATCCCCACCAGAATTTCCTTATCATGACCGCTCTCCCCTCAGGCATGCGAGTAACCCGTGCACGAAATGTTTACTATGCTGCTGGCGGTTTTCGACCGGGCGGCGTTGATGCTTATTTGTCTGTTCTTCCTGATCCGCATCCGCCTGTTCCGCGAACTGCTGCACAAAAATGCTCACACACCCAAAGAGCTGCTGGCCGTTACCGCCATTTTTTCTCTGCTTGCCCTTTTCAGCACCTGGTCTGGCGTACACGTTGAAGGTTCGCTGGTTAACGTACGCATTATCGCGGTGATGTCCGGCGGTATTTTATTCGGGCCGTGGGTAGGCATTATTACCGGCCTGATTGCCGGTACTCACCGTTACTTAATCGATATTGGCGGCATTACCGCCATCCCATGCTTTATCACCAGCATTACCGCCGGTTTTATCTCCGGCTGGATCAACCGCAAAATCCCTAAACAGCAGCACTGGCGCGTGGGTATTGTGGGCGGCATGCTGTGCGAGACCATGACCATGACGCTGGTGGTGCTTTGGGCGCCTTCTGTCGCCATGGGCTGGGATATCGTGTCGAAGATTGGTATTCCGATGATCCTGGGCACGGTCTCTATCGGTTTTATCGTGCTGCTGGTACAAAGCGTCGAGGGCGAAAAAGAGGCAAGCGCTGCACGACAGGCAAAGCTTGCGCTGGATATCGCCAACAAAACCCTGCCCCTGTTTCGTAAGGTCAACAGCGAGTCTTTGCGCCAGGTCTGCGACATCATCCGTCAGGATATTAACGCCGACGCGGTCGCCATTACCAACATCGACAAAGTGCTGGCCTATGTCGGCATCGGCGAAAAAAACTATAAACAAAACGACGTCGGCATCAGCCCGCGCACCCAGCAGGCGCTGCGCGACGGCAAAATAATTATTCGCAATGACGACGAGGCGTACCGCACGCCGGAAATTCACTCGCTAATCATCATTCCGCTATGGGAAAAAGGCGTGGTGACCGGCACGCTGAAAATCTACTATCGTCACGCGCACCAGATAACCTCCACTCTTCAGGAGATGGCGGTCGGCCTGTCGCAGATTATCTCAACGCAGCTTGAAGTTTCACGCGCCGAGCAGCTTCGCGAAATGGCGAATAAGGCCGAGCTACGGGCGCTGCAAAGCAAGATTAATCCTCACTT
Source organism: Buttiauxella sp. (assembly GCA_032051265.1). GTDB lineage: Bacteria > Pseudomonadota > Gammaproteobacteria > Enterobacterales > Enterobacteriaceae > Dryocola. Next base: position 188,395 of record DAMBYU010000001.1, on the reverse strand, counting down.
TTTGTTTAACGCGCTGAACGCCATTTCGTCATCGATTCGTCTGAATCCTGACACCGCCCGGCAGCTGATCTTTAACTTATCGCGCTACCTGCGCTACAACATCGAGCTAAAAGACGACGAGCAGATAGACATTAAAAAAGAGCTTTATCAGATTAAGGATTACATCGCCATTGAGCAGGCGCGCTTTGGCGATAAACTGACGGTGATTTATCACATTGATGAGGATGTGAACTGTCTGATCCCAAGCCTGCTGATCCAGCCGCTGGTAGAAAACGCGATCGTGCACGGCATTCAGCCCTGCAAAGGCAAAGGCGTCGTGACCATAAGCGTGGAAGAAAGCGGTAACCGGGTACGCATAGCGGTAAGAGATACAGGGAACGGCATCGATCCGCAGGTAATTGCACGCGTGAAGGCCAACGAGATGCCGGGCAATAAAATTGGTCTGTTAAATGTGCATCACCGGGTGAAATTACTCTACGGAGAAGGGTTACATATTCGCCGCCTGGAGCCGGGCACCGAGATTGCATTTTACGTGCCTCACGCGGTGAATGTTGTGCCCTCGGGTCTGCTGCCGCTGGAAGGAGAAAAAGCATGAAAGTCATCATCGTAGAAGACGAAGTGCTGGCCCAGCAGGAGCTGAACTGGCTGATTAAAGAGCATTCACAGATGGATATCGTCGCCACTTTTGACGACGGCCTGGACGTGCTGAAATATCTTCAGCATCACGAAGTGGACGCTATTTTTCTCGACATCAACATTCCTTCCCTTGATGGCGTGCTGCTGGCGCAGAACATCAGCAAATTTGCCCATAAGCCGTTTATCGTGTTTATCACCGCCTGGAAAGAGCACGCGGTTGAGGCGTTTGAACTGGAAGCTTTCGACTACATCCTGAAACCCTGGCAGGAGTCGCGCATTATCGGCATGCTGCAAAAGCTGGAGAGCGCCTGGCAGCAGCAAACCGCTCCCCACGCAACGGGCCAGAACAGCCGCGAAAACGTCACCATTAACCTGGTGAAAGATGAGCGCATCATCGTGACGGATATCAACGATATCTATTACGCCGAAGCGCACGAAAAAATGACCTTCGTCTACACGCGGCGTGAAGCTTACGTAATGCCGATGAATATCACGGAGTTTTGCAGTCGCCTGCCGGAAAGCCATTTTTTCCGTTGCCACCGCTCTTACTGCGTGAATCTGAGTAAAATTCGCGAGATCGAACCGTGGTTTAACAACACCTATATTCTGCGCCTGCGGGATCTGGATTTTCAGGTGCCGGTAAGCCGCAGCAAAGTAAAAGAGTTTCGCCAGTTAATGCGGCTGTAGAAAAGCGAAAACGGGCGCATGAAGATGCGCCCGAAAGGATTACAGAATTTGCCCCAGCGTCTGACGCAGATGGGCGCCCGCGCCCAGCAGCCCTGGCTGGTCGTGGATAATCAGGTAAACCGGAATATCTTTAACATAATCTTTGAAACGCCCTTTATCTTCAAAGCCGCCACGGAAACCCGAGGCTTTAAAGAATTCCAGGAAACGCGGCACAATACCCCCTGCGATATAAATGCCGCCAAAGCAGCCGAGCGTTAACGCCAGGTTGCCGCCGAAGCGCCCCATAATCACGCAAAACAGCGAAAGCGCGCGCTTACAGTCGGTGCAGCTGTCCGCCAGCGCATGTTCGGTAATGTCTTTTGGTTCGTAGCGTTCCGGCTCACGGCCGTCTGATTTCACAATAGCACGGTACAGGTTGACCAGGCCCGGCCCTGAGAGCACGCGCTCTGCCGAAACGTGGCCGATTTCACCGCGCAGCTCTTCGAGGATAATGCCCTCTTCTTCACTGTTTGGCGCAAAATCAACGTGGCCGCCTTCGCCCGGCAGGCTTACCCAACGTCTGTCTACATGGACAAGGTGCGCGACGCCAAGGCCCGTACCCGCGCCATAAACGGCTACCGGTTTACCTTCTACCGGTTCGCTGCCGCCGAATTTGATCAGATGTTCGCTTTTGATCATCGGAATGGCCATGGAGACCGCGGTAAAGTCGTTAATAATTTCCAGATGTTCAAAGCCGAGATTTTTTTTCATTTCAGCGATGGAGAATTGCCAGGTGTGGTTGGTCATTGCCACCCAGTCGCCGGTTATCGGGCATGCGATAGCGATACAGCCATCCGTTACGACCGCGTTGTGCTCTTTGAGATAATGCACCACCACCGCTTCAAGGCTCGGAAAATCGAGGCCGGAGTAGGTTTTTGCCTGGGTGATATCACCATTTTCAACGTTACACAGTGCCAGACGCGCGTTGGTGCCGCCAACATCTCCCACCAAAGCATATTTTGTCATTCTTCAACTGCTCCGCTAAAGTCAGAATAAGTTCTGGCGACACTGTAAAAAAAGAGCGCCGAAACAACAACGCCCCTCTGATAAATGCCCCGCAATTATGAGCTGCGTCACAGAATGGCTTGACCGTTTCAGCTTCTTTTGCCGTGCGGGTTCGTCGCTTCTCTGGCAGGCTGTAAAAAATGATTCACCGTGCGCTTAACTTTTCAGATTAAGGAACTCTCATGCTCCATCCGCGAGCCAGAACCATGCTGGTTCTTTCTCTTCCAGCCCTGGTCATCGGCGTCTTTTCCAGCCTGATATTGATTGTGGTGATGAAAACCGCCTCAGTTTTGCAAACCTATCTGTGGGTCAGTCTTCCTGCGCGCTTTGGTCTGGATCTGAACGCTCCGCTATGGATACTGCTGATGCTCACGCTTACGGGGATCGCCGTAGGGCTGGTGATTCGCTATATGCCCGGCCATGCGGGGCCCGATCCGGCAACGGAACCGTTAATTGGCGCGCCGGTTTCAGTGATGGCGCTGCCGGGGTTGCTCCTTGCTTTGGTCATTGGCTTAGCGGGTGGCGTCAGCCTGGGGCCTGAGCATCCTATTATGACGGTGAATATCGCGCTGGCTGTCGCCATCGGCGCGCATCTTTTTCCTCGCGTGGGCGCGCTGGACTGGACGATCCTTGCCGCAGCCGGGACAATCGGCGCGCTGTTTGGCACCCCCGTCGCGGCCGCGCTTATTTTCTCGCAAACGCTGAACGGCAATAATGACATACCGATGTGGGACAGATTATTTGCCCCGCTCATGGCCGCCGCCGCTGGCGCGCTGACCACCGACCTGTTCTTCCATCCCGATTTTTCGCTGCCGGTCGCGCAGTACCCTGAGTTACGCCTGGTGGATATATTCAGCGGAGCGGTTGTGGCGGCTATCGCAATCGCGCTTGGCATGGTCGCCGTGTGGTGCTTACCCCGGGCGCACCGTCTGATGCATAAGCTGCGGCATCCGGTGCTTATCCTGGGCGCAGGCGGCTTTTTGCTTGGCCTGCTGGGCATTATTGGCGGAGAAATAACGCTGTTTAAAGGGCTGGATGAGATGCGTCAGCTTGCGCTTTCCCGGGACAATACGGTCGTCGCTTTGCTGATGTTCGCGGTGGTGAAACTCGCGGCGCTGGTGGTGGCCTCCGCCAGCGGCTTCCGCGGCGGCCGCATTTTTCCGGTAGTCTTCGCAGGCGTTGCGCTGGGGATGATGCTGCATCAGCACGTCGAGGCCGTTCCGGCGGCAATCACGCTGTCGTGCGCCATCCTTGGCATGGTGCTGGTGGTGACGCGTGACGGCTGGCTGAGCCTGTTTATGGCGATGGCCGTGGTGCCGGATATCAAGTTGCTGCCGCTGCTGTGCATCGTCATGCTACCGGCCTGGCTGCTGCTGGCGGGCAAGCCGGTGATGATGGTGGATAAAAGCCGGCATTAGTTTTCACCCGAATTGCGTCTGGCGAGTGAAGAGGTCACCGCCTGAAGCAGTTCGGGAATATCCTGCACGGGCAGAACGACTTCAATAAGCGTGAGCCGTTGGGCTTTCGCCGCTCTGTGCATCACTTCTTCAAGCTGCACCGTTTCCGTTACCCGCCAGCACTGCGCCTGGCAGTGTAGCTGCATCGCCTGTGGCAGCTGCGTCCAGTTCCACGGCGCAATATCGTTATAGCGCTGCTCCGCCCCGTGAATCGCCCTTTCCACCGTGTAGCCATCGTTATTTAGCAGGAAAATCACCGGTTTTTGCTCATCCCGTAGCATCGATCCCAGTTCCTGAATGGTGAGCTGGGCGGACCCGTCACCGATAAGCAGCACCACGCGGCGATGGGGGCAGGCCGTTTGCGCGCCAAAAGCGGCGGGGAGCGTATAGCCTATCGATCCCCACAGCGGCTGGGCGATAAAAGTGGTGCCGGCGGGCAGCGTAAGCGTTGCCGAGCCGAATGCCGCCGTGCCCTGATCCGCCAGCACAATATCGCCCGGTTGCAGGAAATGCTGTACAGCCTGCCAGAGCGCATGCTGGTCTAATATTCCACTCTCGCAAGCTGGCAGCGCCGGTGGTTTTTGATGAGGAACAGGCCAGTGGGAAACCTGACGTTTACAAAGCTGATGCAGCACCTCAACGGCCTGAGACATCGGCAATCCGCTGAACCAGCGGTCGCCAATTCGCGTCGCTTCAGGCTGTATGTCTATCGTTTGTCGGCTCGTGAGTTGCTGAGTAAATCCTGCGGTGATGGTATCGGTAAATTTTACGCCGACGCAGATAACCAACTCAGCATCCTCAATAGCTGTTTTAATCCCCTCTTCACTCGCCGCGCCGCTGTAGGTGCCGATAAAACCCTGCTGCCCTTCGTCAAACAGCCCTTTGCCCATCAGTAGGGTGGCATGCACAAGCGGCGTGTCATCCATCCACTGCTGGAGCGCCTTTTGCTGCGCGTAACGCAGCGCCAGAAAATCAGCCAGCAAGGCTACGCTGCGGCTTTCGGAAAGTTTTTCCTGCGCCTGCTTACGAAAGTCGTCCAGCACGGCGCTGTCGGCAGAACAGGGAGTGATGACTAAAGGATGAGCAGGCTTTATGGCGGGTGCCTGAGCAACGTCGCTCGGCAAGAGCAAATAGCCAGGACGGCTTTTGCTGAGGGATTCGCGCAGCACGCGATCTATTTCATAGCAGGCATTCTCTGGCGTAAGCGCGGCCTGCGCCACGGTCACCTCTTTTGCCATTCGCGCGAAATGTTGAAAGTCCCCATCGCCCAGGGTGTGATGCATAAGCTCGCCACGCTGCTGGGCTGCCAGACAAGGCGCGCCAACGACATGAATAACAGGCAGGTATTCTGCGTAGCTCCCCGCGATACCGTTAATGGCGCTAAGTTCACCCACGCCAAAAGTGGTCAGCAAAGCGGCTGCGCCGTTACAGCGGGCGTAGCCATCTGCGGCGTATGCAGCGTTGAGTTCATTGGCGCACCCAACCCAGGCGAGCGTCGGATGTTCAATAACGCTGTCCAGAAACTGTAGGTTGTAGTCACCGGGTACACCAAACAGGTGAGCAATCCCGCATTCGTTCAGGCGCTCAAGGAGATAGTCCGCAACACGGTAGCGCATGGCATGTTCCTTCTCGGAGGGTCTGCTGTGAGTATTGGGTATCTGTGATCGGTGTCGAGGATATGCCGCTATTAAGTGCTGGAAAGAAGGATTTACAGCCAAACGAGGTGTAGTCTGAGGGTCACGCGTGCTGTGTAAACGTATACACTAAATTGAGTATTCACTGACAAGGGCAACAACATGGTCTACCAGGCACATCCTTCCCGTTATGAATCAATGGAATATCGTCGTTGCGGCCGCAGCGGATTAAAGCTTCCCGCCATTTCACTCGGGCTGTGGCATAACTTTGGCGATACCACCCTCATCGACAACAGCCGCCAGCTGTTGCGTCGCGCGTTTGATGTGGGTATTACCCACCTGGATTTGGCGAATAACTACGGCCCGCCTCCGGGTTCTGCGGAAGAGAACTTTGGGCGTATTTTGCGTGAAGATTTTTTGCCATACCGCGATGAGCTGATTATCTCCTCTAAAGCTGGCTATACCATGTGGGACGGCCCCTACGGCGACTGGGGTTCACGCAAGTACCTGATAGCCAGTCTTAATCAGAGCCTGAAACGCATGGGCCTGGAATACGTTGATATCTTCTATCATCACCGCCCGGATCCGGAAACGCCGCTTGAAGAGACCATGCGGGCGCTGGATCACGTGGTCCGTCAGGGCAAAGCGCTGTATGTGGGACTGTCTAACTATCCTGCGGATCTTGCGCGACAGGCGATTGATATTCTTAACGATCTCGGCACCCCTTGTCTGATCCACCAGCCGAAATATTCCATGTTTGAACGCTGGGTTGAAGAGAGCCTGCTGGATGTGCTGCAGGAAAAAGGCGTGGGCAGCATCGCCTTCTCTCCTCTGGCAGGCGGCCAGCTTACCGACCGTTATCTCAACGGCATTCCTGCGGATTCTCGTGCGGCAAGCGACAGCCGTTTCCTCAATGCCGACCAGTTAACCGAAGAGAAGCTGGCGAAGGTGCGCAAGCTTAATGCCATTGCCGAACGTCGTGGACAGAAGCTGTCGCAGATGGCGCTGGCCTGGGTGCTTCGCGATGACAAAGTGACGTCAGTCCTGATTGGCGCGAGTAAAATCAGTCAGATAGACGATGCGGTTGGCATGCTGGCCAACCGTCATTTCAGCGCTGACGAACAGGCGGAAATTGAAGCCGCGCTGGTGTAACCGCTTACCTGAAGGCGGCGATAAAACCGCCTTAATTAGCAAAAAGTGCTCTCTCCGCTGATTTAAGAGTTGTGGCGATGAAACGTTTGTTTACCAACATTTAATATTGCGTTAACAAGCCGCCATGCGGTTATCCGTGTTAAGGAGAGAGTATGTTCAGGTCACTGATACTTGCGATTGCATTGCTGGCGTCTGTTCCGCTGGTCGCGAATGCGGGCGAAATCACCCTGATACCGTCGGTAAAATTAAATATTGGCGATCAGGATTATCGCGGTAACTACTGGGACGGGCGCGACTGGCGCGACCGTGGTTACTGGCATCGACATTATGAATGGCGCGATCGGGGCTGGCATCGTCATCGTGGCTGGGATCGCGGACGCAGCAGCTACGAAAAGGGCTATCGCGAAGGCTGGCACGATCGCGACGACCGTCGTGGCCGTGGACACGGCCACAGACACCATCACTAAGCAAGCTTCTGACCTCTCCCGCCCGGGAGAGGTTTTTTATAGCCCTAATAGAGTGCCAACAAGCAGCCACAGATTCAGCACCACCACCAGCGCCACAATCGCCCAGCCAAGCTGCCTGACCAGTCTGGTGTTTACCAGCTCGCCCATGAGTTTTTTGTCGCTGGTGAAAATCAGTAGCGGAACCAGCGCCAGCGCAATACCAAAGCTGAGAAAGACCTGACTCATCACCAGAATGCGGGTGGGGTCGAGGCCCATCAGGATCACAATGAAAGAGGGCGCCATAGTAATTGAGCGGCGCACCCAGAGCGGAATGTAGAAACGCACGAAGCCCTGCATCACCACCTGCCCGGCCAGCGTACCGACGACGGTTGATGAAAGACCAGCTGCGACCAGGCTCAGCCCGAATATCGTGGCCGCCGCATGGCTGAGCAACGGCTCAAGGGTCAAATAGGCCTGGTCCAGATCGGCAACGCCGGTATTTCCTGAGAAATGGAACGCCGCCGCGGCGGTTGCCATCATCGCCAGATTTACAAATCCTGCGATGGTCATGGCAATGGTTACATCCCATTTAGTGGCGGAATATCGCTCCGCTCGGTTGCCGTCGTGCATATTCTGAGTCAGCGATGAATGCAGATAGATAACATGCGGCATGATAGTCGCACCGAGCACCCCGGCGGCGAGGAACACGGCTTCGCTGGTTGGCAGGGTTGGGATCAGCATTCCTTTTCCCAGCGCCACAAAATCGGGCTGCGAGAAGATGAGTTCAACGATATAGGCTGCGGCCACAAACAGCAAAAGCCCGCCGATCGCTTTCTCAAGCGGTTTTTGACCGCGGCGCTGCAGCATGAGGATCAGGAAGGTGGCGATACCTGTGAGCACCGCCCCCTGCAGCAGCGATACCCCCAGAATCAGCTTAAAACCGATAGCCGCACCGATGAACTCGGCGAGGTCCGTCGCCATGGCGATGATTTCCGCCTGTATCCAGTACAACCAGACGACCGGGCGTGGATAGCGGTCGCGAATATGTTCGGCAAGATTTTTGCCCGTGGCGATACCCAGTTTGGCGGACAATATCTGGATCATCATCGCCATCAGATTCGCCCAGACGACCACCCACAGCAGCTTATAGCCGAAGCTGGCCCCGGCCTGGATATTGGTGGCGAAATTACCCGGGTCGATGTAGCCAATGGCGGCGATAAAAGCTGGCCCCATTAACGCCAGTCGCATCCTTCGTGCCGTTCGTCCACTGCGATTATCAACACGACTGTTTGTCATCGTCTGCCTCTGAGATATAGCCTTTGCTATGTTTCATGCTATCAAAATGAGAATGATTATCAAGATCATTAATCAAGCTTATCTGGATTTCTCTGATAGCTGAAAACAATGGCGGGAAGGCGCATGCCTGTCTGCTCGTTAACAAAACGGCAGCAATGATTCTGTATGTTAGTATTATGTGCGCTGACGCAACTTTTAGCTTCTTTACTTAACATAGCAGAATTGTATGTTTGATCACTAATTTTGCTATCCGTCACATGTCATCACAATAGTGTGCGATTGCTCTCGTTTTCTTATTGCTTGTTTCATAGAATGTGCAACGAAATTAAACCTGCCTCATATTTGGAGCAAATATGTCCCGCGTTCTGCACTTTGTTTTAGCGCTTGCAGTGGTTGCGCTGCTTGCTTTGCTGGTGAGTCCTAACCGCAAGCAAATCCGTATTCGCTTTGTGATCCAATTATTAGTGATTGAGATGTTGCTTGCATGGTTCTTCCTGAACTCTGAGATTGGCCTCGGCTTCGTGCGTGGTTTCTCAGAAATGTTCGAGAAACTGCTGGCATTTGCTAATGAAGGGACAAACTTTGTATTCGGTAAGATGAATGACGAAGGACTCGCCTTCTTCTTCCTGAAAGTTCTCTGCCCTATCGTCTTTATCTCTGCGCTGATCGGGATTTTGCAGCACATCCGTGTCTTGCCGATCGTTATCCGCTTTATCGGTACCCTTCTGTCTAAAGTGAACGGTATGGGTAAACTGGAATCCTTTAACGCCGTAAGCTCGCTGATTCTGGGACAGTCAGAAAACTTTATCGCCTATAAGGATATTCTCGGCAAGATGTCGCGCAACCGCATGTACACCATGGCTGCAACAGCCATGTCTACCGTGTCCATGTCGATTGTCGGTGCATACATGACCATGCTCGATCCGAAATATGTTGTGGCGGCGCTGGTATTGAACATGTTCAGTACCTTTATCGTACTGTCGCTGATTAACCCGTATCGCGTTGATGAAAGCGAAGAAAATCTGCAAATGTCTAATTTGCACGAAGGTCAAAGCTTCTTCGAAATGCTGGGCGAATACATTCTGGCAGGCTTTAAAGTGGCGATTATCGTCGCTGCGATGCTGATTGGTTTCATTGCCTTGATTTCTGCACTGAACGCTCTGTTTGCTGCGGTATTCGGTATCTCCTTCCAGGGCATTCTGGGCTACATCTTCTACCCGATAGCCTGGGTGATGGGCGTGCCTGCTCACGAAGCGCTGCAGGTTGGCAGTATTATGGCAACCAAGCTGGTCTCTAACGAGTTCGTGGCGATGATGGATCTGCAGAAACTTGCTCACAGCATGTCTCCGCGCGCTGAAGGCATTCTGTCCGTGTTCCTGGTCTCCTTTGCTAACTTCTCTTCTATCGGGATTATCGCCGGTGCGATTAAAGGCCTGAATGAAGAGCAGGGTAACGTGGTTTCTCGCTTCGGCCTGAAACTGGTTTATGGCTCTACGCTTGTGAGCATCCTGTCTGCATCTATCGCAGCGCTGTTCCTCTAAGCCCTGCCCTTAAAGAAAAACCGGAGCCTTTATGCTCCGGTTTTTTTATGCCTGCGTTTCTTCCTCGCCGTCCGCACAAACCTGATTTCGCCCGCGTAGCTTCGCCCGGTACAGCCGCACGTCAGCTAACGACTGAATTTGTTCCAGCGAAGAGTGCGGATGCTCGCTGTGCGCTGCCACACCGAAAGAGGCGGTAATGGTTAAGACGCCGCCGTTGCTTAAGGTCAGCGGCGAGAGCTCAAGGTGTTTTTTGATGCGGGTAGCAACCGCAACACCAGCTTCCAGGTCAGTATCCGGCAAATAAACGCAAAACTCTTCGCCACCAAGGCGGCCAAGCACATCCTTACTGCGAATAGCCTGCTGAATATGCTGCGTGGCGTGGATAAGCACGCTGTCACCGGCCTGATGTCCGAAGCGATCGTTTACTTTTTTAAAGCGGTCGAGGTCGATTTGTACCAGCGTGTAGTCTTTATAGCGCGGATTAAACTGGGCCGTTTTTTCAAAAAAACCACGGCGATTCAGGGCGCTGGTAAGCGGATCGTGATAGGCGTGCCAGTGCATTTCACGTTGTAGCGTCCCCATATTGCGCACCAGGCGGCAGATCGTACGGTGTGAAGCCCAAAGCAATAACACGAAGATTATCCACATCACCATCAGCAAGACGCTGAAGCGGCCAAAGTCCTCATGCAGGCCCTGGCGCAACGTCTGGGTAGAGATCACTATGCTTTGCGTACCCGGGACAGTGCCAAAAGCGGCGTAAATGTGCCCAAAACGAAGCGTGCCCCGTGCTGAGGTTTGAAGCTTTTTACTAATCAGCGCCAGCTGGGCTGTCGTAAGCTCAACGTTGTTTACTTTACCCGCAGCGGCCGTTAACGGCTGTAACTGGTCATCAAAAAGTTGATAGGCGCTTTGCGTATGACCCGGCAGAGAATCATTAAGCAGCGTTTTTATGTTCTCGCCCGTGATAGCCATTCCCAGTAACCCAATCCACTCGCCGTGAAAATCTATCGGCACCGCACCATTTATCAGCTTATCCTGCGTGCGGACGATATTCTGACGAGTCCAGAACGGTTCGCGTTGCGGGTTAAGCAAGGGAGAAGCCAGGATAAACGTGCCCTCTTTACTGCGAGGATTGTCACTCCGAACCAGCAGCGAGTTGGTTTTAGAGGAGAGAGAAGCAATAAACTTCCCCTGACGGGAAACGTAGTAGATATCCGCGGGTATATCCTTCGCGTCACTGGCTAGCGGAAAGAGATCCTGAATTGCACGTAGCGCATATAGCTCATGCTTGATATACGAGGCTTCATTGGGGTTACGTCCGGCTTTAAGCGCAACGCTATCGGGCAAAGAGAGTTCACTCACCCACAAAGGCGCAGGGCTTTTTTTATCGATAATTTCTGAAGGCACCTGTACGCTACCGGGAAAAAGCGGATCGTCCATCGCATCGATAAAAATGCGCTGCAGATAGCGCAGGTTGTCAATTTTGTATTTTGCTCTGCTTTCCAGACGGGCAATGACGCTCTCAAGGTGGCTTAACTGGCTGGTGCGATAGCCCTGATTAAACAGCGCGCCCTGCTGCCAGAACAGGAAAGTGGTCAGCAGAAAAACAAAGATAAAGCATAAATGAATAACACGAAGCGTTTTTTCCAGCGGTAGATGAAAGCGATTCGCTAATGACATATCAGCGATCCTTTAATGTGCGCCGTCTTACAGTTATACATGGGAATGAGGCCCTGTCAGCGGCTCAGGTTTGCCGGTCAGATAACCCTGTAGATACTCCACGCCCAACTCAAGCAGAAGGGAGCGTTGCTCTTCGGTTTCGACAAACTCGGCCACCACGGCTAGCTGTTTGGCACGAGCCAAATCGCAAATAGACTTCACTATCAGGGCATCAAGAGAATCAGAAGCGATATCCCTGACGAAACAGCCGTCAATTTTAATGATATCGGCATGAAGACGCTTTAAGCGCTCGTAGTTAGCATAGCCTGTGCCAAAGTCATCAATGGCAATTTTGAAGCCGTACTCCCGCAACAGATTTATATTCTGCATGGAGGTTTCTGAATTCGAAAAAGCCTGTTCTTCTGTCACTTCAATAATGACCGCGCTGGTTGATACCTGTTTACTGGCAAATAGCGTTACGATCTCCTGGGCTATCTCTTTTTGCATCAGGGTGAAGGGCATCAGATTGACAGAAAACAGCGGCTGCCGCTGCTCGCCGCCCCGCTCGTGCAGGAAAGCCACCAGCTTGCTCATCACTAACATATCGAAACGCACGCTCAGGTTAAATTCAGCGATAATCGGCAGGAATTTGTCAGGCGTTATCATTTCTCCCTGGAAAAATAACCTGCTCAAAATCTCGCTGTAGCCTTCGCCGTCCTTATTCACAATTGGCTGGGCGAAAAGCTGCAGCGATGCATCATCATTCAGGGCATATTTTATCTTCTGTAACAGCAATACCCGTTCGGTGGTTTGATCCGATACGGCTTCAAGTCTGGTATTCAGGCTTAAAACCCGCTGAACAGAACAGGCCTGCTCGGCAAGATAGCTCAGTTGCCCCAGCGTGCGATAAAGCTCCTCGAAGTTTCCATCCATCACGCTGTAAGAAGCGCCTGACTCTATCTCCAGCGTGCTGTTATGCCATACGATCTTTTTGCTGTTGAGCAGATCGACGAGGTGATTCAGGCGCGCTTCAATTTCCGGCCCCCGCAGGAAAATAAGCAACTCGCAGCCGGGAAGCTGGAATATCTGCTCACCTTCATTTATCCACGGCTTCAGCAGCCGGGTAATTTCACGCTTGCAGTGCACGCGCATCATCAGGCCGTAGTGACGGCTAAGGAACTCCAGGTTAGAGAGGCGTAAACAACACAGCGAACCGGAAGGAAAGCGCCTTACATGCTGTTCCAGCGAGCGTAAATTGGGCAGATGTGTAAGCGGGTCGGTCATCGCCTGTTGGCGCCAGAGGCGTTTCATCCATTCATTTTTGTGGAAGGTAGACGTCATATACAGCATGCAGACGGTAAAGGAGATAAACACTGAGAGAATAAAAGAGAGGGAAAACTCGCTATTTACCCCCTGCATAAATCCCTCGTTGTAGGTCAGCAGCAGCCAGGCCGAAGCGCCCCACAGCAAAGTGATTAACCTCGGTCCGATATGACGTATTCCCAGGGTAAATAGCACGAAGATAACGGGCACCAGATAACCGGAAATCAGCGTTGATTTATAAGAGCAACACAACAGCACCAGAAAAGCGATCCAGGCGCTGACCCAGCTAAAGGTGTAGAGATGGCGCTCCGTCGACAGATAGCGCATCACACAGCGACGCCAGAAAGCGCGTGCGAAACATGGATTTAAAATCATGCGTATCGGGTAGTAAAAGAGCATGGTGAAGATTAGCGAGGCGGCTATCAGATTTTGTAGATCGACCACCAGATACATCAGCGAACTCTCTCCGAAGAAAGGAGCCAGCGCCTGGGGATAGCTAATGTATCGGCCCGCAAGAAACATAAGCAATTTAATGCCAAATGGCGTAAAAAACCCTAACCAGAATATCCTGACGCCGAGTCCTTTATTTGATAAATCAAAACGCCAGCGTGGACCAAGATAATACCGCGTAATAGCGCAGGATAATAACAGGGGGAACAACAGGCAGAATATAAATGCAATCAATGGCATCGCCGGTAAATCAAGACCCACTGAAAAGGTAAAGGTCGTGCCGATAATTAAAGGCAAAACCGCAGCCCTGCCAAATATTAACAGCAATGCAATCAACAGGCTAAGGGGCAAATAAGCGAGGTAAACCTTGCTGCCATCCATAAGCGTTGTTGGTGAAATATAGCGAGCAAATGGCGTAAGTAATAAACATAACACCAATGCAACTACAGATTTCCTAATCAATTTGTGAAAACTCATAAGCACAGGTGTTAATGTTATGTATTTATCAAAGTCATAATTAATGCCGCTACCATACGTTTATTCAGGCTTTAAATCAAGCACGCCTACTTTCTGTAAAATTAACCCAGGCGCAATTAATAAATTTAAACAAATATACATTTATTGATATATCCGTTTTAAAAATTAATGTTTTTTACGCTCTGCTGACTGAACGTTAGCCGCCAGCTTTACCACATGACATTGCTGCTGCTTTGTGGGAGACAGAATGCAAAAACCCCCGCCAACAGGCGAGGGTTTTATATTTTGGTGGAGCTAAGCGGGATCGAACCGCTGACCTCTTGCATGCCATGCAAGCGCTCTCCCAGCTGAGCTATAGCCCCACGATAGGCTTTGGTTCTACGAATCAAATCTTGCTGGAGAAGATTTGGTGGAGCTAAGCGGGATCGAACCGCTGACCTCTTGCATGCCATGCAAGCGCTCTCCCAGCTGAGCTATAGCCCCGAACCGTAGAAACCTTGTCGTGTTGACGGGCGGCATCATATGAAACCCGCCAGATTGTGTCAACGGCAAATTCTCCTTCTGCGGTCAATCGCCGAAAAAGCAAACAACTCATGCAGATCCTGATTGCATCTCGTCCCGCTGTAGTTAATCCTGTCACAGTTTCATGTAAAACGATCGCATAAAATGAACCCCTAATAACTTCTTTTGCATTAAGGAATCCACCGTGCTCAAGGAACGAATGACGCCTGAAGAACTGGCGACGCTTACCGGCTATAGCCGGCAAACCATCAACAAGTGGGTGCGTAAAGAGAACTGGACAACGACGCAGAAACCCGGCGTCCAGGGTGGAAAAGCCAGGCTAATTCATATTGATGAACGCGTTCAGGAATTCATTAACAGCGCGAAGCGGGCCGCGGATAAACCCTCTACCTATTCGGCTAATGCTTCCACGCTGGAAGCCTTACTGCTCCATTCGCTAAAACAGATGTCGGAAAGCGAGCAGCAAAAAATGTCGGCGCTGATTTTACGCGAAGGCATTGCTGGGGTGTTAAAACGTCTGGGCATTCGCGATAACGAATAAAAAAACCGGCGACACTGCGCCGGTTTTGTATCCCGCTGATATGAATTACTGACTTTCGCGTTCAGCGATAAAACCTAAAGCTTTATTAATCCTTGCCACAGAGCGCTGTTTGCCAATCGCGTGAACCGTTACGTCCAACGCAGGCGACTGCCCGGCCCCTGTTACAGCAACGCGTAACGGCATGCCGACTTTACCCATGCCGACTTCCAGCTCATCCGCCGTTGCCTGAATAGCCTGATGCACGTTTTCCGCGCTCCAGTCGCTCAGAGCCGCAAGCTTATCGCGCACCACTTCCAGCGGCTGGCGGGCAACCGGACGCAGATGTTTCTTCGCGGCATCCGCATCAAACTCGCTGAAATCTTCATAGAAGTAGCGGCAGGTTTCTGCCATCTCTTTAAGCGTCTTGCAGCGCTCGCCCAGCAGTTTCACCAGTTCGGCCAGTTCGGGGCCATTGCGGGTATCAATATTCTGCTGCTCGATGTGCCATTGCAGCTGCGTCGCAACGTATTCCGGCGCCAGATGGTTAATGTAGTGGTGGTTCAGCCACTGCAGCTTTTCCGTATTAAACGCGCTGGCGGATTTGCTGACGGTATTTAAAGAAAACAGCTTGATCATCTCTTCACGGGTGAAGATCTCCTGATCGCCATGTGCCCAGCCCAGACGCACCAGATAGTTCAGCAGCGCTTCCGGCAGATAGCCTTCATCGCGATACTGCATAACGCTTACCGCGCCGTGGCGTTTGGATAATTTTTTGCCGTCATCGCCGTTGATCATCGATACGTGCGCATACACCGGCACTGGCGCATTCAGCGCTTGCAGGATATTGATCTGGCGCGGAGTGTTGTTGATATGGTCTTCGCCGCGGATCACATGGGTGATTTCCATATCCCAGTCGTCTACCACCACGCAGAAGTTATAGGTTGGCGAGCCGTCGGTACGACGAATAATCAGGTCGTCGAGCTCCTGATTGCTAAATTCGATTGGGCCGCGAATCTGGTCATCAAAAATGACCGAACCTTCCTGCGGGTTAGCAAAACGAACAACGCATGGCTCATCCGCTGCGTGATGCTCGTGTCCGTGGCGGCAACAGCCGTCATAACGTGGCTTTTCGCCCTTCTCCATTTGTTCTTCACGCAGCGCATCAAGACGCTCTTTGGAGCAGTAGCATTTATATGCCGTGCCCGCTTCCAGCATCTCATCTATTACGCTGTTGTAGCGGTCAAAGCGTTTGGTCTGATAGTACGGGCCTTCATCCCACTCCAGGCTCAGCCAGTTCATCCCGTCCATAATGGCTTCGATGGCTTCCGGGGTTGAGCGTTCGAGATCGGTATCTTCAATACGCAGCACGAACTCGCCGCCTTGGTTACGGGCAAACAGCCAGGAATAGAGAGCAGTACGAGCGCCACCGACGTGCAGGTAGCCTGTTGGGCTTGGCGCAAAGCGAGTTTTGATTTTCATTGAACGGCCTTAATTACGCAAAAGTACCGGGAAATCGGTAAATGCCAGGGAAGATAAAGTGGGCAACATTCTACCACTGTGGGCTGATTCCTCAATGTTGATGCTTTTACTTCGCCGTAAACCGCTTATTTCGGTGATAAATCAAGCGCCAATGAGCAAATCGCGATCGCATTGTCTAATTTTAAGACGAACAAACAAAATCTTTAGAAAAGGCGTTGACTCATTTTCAACTCTCCCTATAATGCGACTCCACACAGCGGGGGTGATTAGCTCAGTTGGTAGAGCATCTCCTTTACACGGAGGGGGTCGGCGGTTCGAGCCCGTCATCACCCACCATTCATTAGTGAGTGTTGCTCCGCGGTGTTAAGAGATTAAGAGTTGGGTGATTAGCTCAGTTGGTAGAGCATCTCCTTTACACGGAGGGGGTCGGCGGTTCGAGCCCGTCATCACCCACCATCTCTCCTCTTACGCAATATAGCAGTACCGAAGTTTGGGTGATTAGCTCAGTTGGTAGAGCACCTCCTTTACACGGAGGGGGTCGGCGGTTCGAGCCCGTCATCACCCACCATTCGGGTCGTTAGCTCAGTTGGTAGAGCAGTTGACTTTTAATCAATTGGTCGCAGGTTCGAATCCTGCACGACCCACCAATGTAGAAAGGCGCCCTAAAGGCGCCTTTTTGCTATGCGCGATTCGGGCGGGATTTGAACCTGCTGCAGGTTCGAGTCAGGACAGCGTCGCCTGCGACGACCCGAAGGGCGAGCAAAGCGAGTAATCCTGCACGACCCCCGTAATGCAGAAAGGAGACCTGAGGGCGCCTTTTTGCTATGCGCGATTCGGGCGGGATTTAAACCTGCTGCAGGTTCGAGTCAGGACAGCGTCGCCTGCGACGACCCGAAGGGCGAGCAAAGCGAGTAATCCTGCACGACCCACCCGTAATGCAGAAAGGAGACCTGAGGGCGCCTTTTTGCTATGCGCAATACTGTTCGCTCTTCCCTAACCTTTATCCTGAGCGTGCCGATAACTCTTAATCATTCCCATCAAGGAGTTATCATGACCACCATCAACGCTTCGCTTCAGGGTGGCAGCATTTCTGCCGCTGCCACGGGCGGCTCTTCCGGTAGTTCAGGCAACAGCCTTGCGTCGCAAATCAGCCGCATCATGCAACAGATCACCAAACTGACCGAACAGCTCAAAGATATTGCCAGCGGCAGCCTGTCAGCCGATGAAAAGCAAAAACAGCAGGAGCTGATTGAAGAGCAAATAAATATGCTGCAGGCCCAGATAGCTCAACTCCAGAATCAACAGGCCGAAGAAGCGCTGCAAAAACAAGAACAAAAGCAGGTCAAAGCTGAAGGCGTCAATCACCCTTCAGACGAGCACCAGATCGATATCTTTATCTGACTCACTCTCCTTTGAGGGGCTTTACCAGCCCCTCCAGCCCTTCGGTTTTAATCAGTAAAGTGAGCTTCATCAGTTCGCCAAGATGACCTTTTGGAAACTCATCTTTGCGCGCAAACCACAGAAAATACTCTTCCGGCACGTCAATGAGCACGCGGCCCTTGTATTTGCCAAAAGGCATTTCCGTGTTGGCTATCTCGATAAGCTGCTCTTTATCCACCTTACTCACCCAGTAAGCGAATCATTTCCGCTTCATCGATGACGTCAATTCCCAACTCCTGCGCTTTAACAAGCTTGGATCCTGCGGCTTCGCCGGCAATGACCAGGTCCGTTTTCTTCGACACGCTGCCTGCAACCTTAGCACCTAAAGCCATCAGCCGTGCTTTGGCATCGTCTCGCGATAAAATGCTAAGCGAACCGGTCAACACGACGGTTTTGCCCGCAAACGGACTGTCGATCTCTTCGGCTTTGATAATCACCGGTGCAGGCCAGTGAACGCCCACTTCCTCGGTAAGCTGACGGATAACTTCGCGGTTGCTCTCTTCTTCAAAGAAGTTGAAAACGTGCGTCGCCACGACAATGCCTACGTCCGGTACTTTTTGCAGCTCTTCGATGGAAGCGGCAGACAAGGCATCCAGCGTGCCGAAATAGGCGGCTAAGCCAGCAGCGGTCGCCTCCCCTACTTCGCGGATCCCTAATGCATACAGGAAGCGTGCAAAGGTGGTTTCTTTAGATTTGGCAAGCGCGTCGACAACGTTTTGCGCAGACTTCGGCCCCATGCGATCAAGCCCGGTGAGCTTGCCCGCGGTCAGACGAAAAAGATCCGCTGGCGTATGGACATACTCCTTCTCGACCAGCTGGTCGATAATCTTATCGCCCATGCCGTCCACATCCAGCGCGCGACGAGAGACAAAGTGCTTCAGGGATTCTTTACGCTGGGCGCCGCAAATCAGGCCGCCGGTGCAACGTGCCACCGCCTCACCTTCCACACGCTCAACGTCCGACCCGCAAACCGGACAGTGTATCGGGAAAATAACCTCTTTCGATTCGGCTGGCCGTTCAGACTCCACCACGCTGACAACCTGCGGGATCACATCTCCCGCCCGGCGGATCACTACGCGGTCGCCGATTCTCAGGCCTAAACGCTCAATTTCATCGGCGTTATGCAAGGTAGCGTTGCTGACAAGCACACCCGCCACCTGCACGGGCTCAAGGCGCGCCACCGGCGTAATTGCGCCGGTACGTCCCACCTGAAACTCAACGTCGCGAACAAAGGTCATTTGTTCCTGGGCCGGGAATTTAAATGCCACGGCCCAGCGTGGTGCGCGGGCTACAAATCCGAGCGTTTCCTGCAAGGCAAGGGAGTCCACTTTAATGACAACGCCGTCGATATCAAACCCAAGTGCCGGGCGATCGGCTTCAACCTGATGATAAAACGCCAGCACTTCCTCCGGCGTACTGCACAGGCGAATACGGTCGCTTACCGGCAAACCCCAGGCTTTAAACAGCTGCAGGCGTGCCATATGGCTGGCCGGCAGCTCGCCGCCCTCCAGCAGACCTACGCCGTAGCAGAAGAAGGTCAGAGGGCGTTTCGCCGTAATACGCGGGTCAAGCTGGCGCAGCGATCCTGCGGCCGCGTTACGCGGGTTGGCGAAGATTTTACCGCCCGTACGGCGCGCTTCTTCGTTAATTTTCTCAAAGCCCGCCTGCGGCAGAAACACTTCGCCACGTATTTCAACGCGACGTGGAATATTCTCTCCGTGCAGCTTCAGCGGAATAGCACGAATGGTGCGCACATTAGTCGAGATATTTTCGCCCGTGGTGCCGTCACCGCGCGTTGCGGCGCGGGTCAGCACGCCGTCTTCATACAGCAGGCTTACGGCAAGGCCATCGAGTTTCAGTTCGCAGCAAAAAGTCACAGCGTCGGTATTCTTCAGCCTGTCCTGCACGCGTTTATTGAAGGCAAGGTAGCTTGCTTCATCAAAAACGTTATCCAGCGAAAGCATCGGCACTTCATGACGTACCTGAGTGAACGCGCTCAACGGAGCCGCGCCTACGCGCTGCGTCGGAGAATCTGGCGTGATTAATTCAGGGTGAGCTTCTTCTAAGGCGCGCAGTTCACGCATCAGGCGATCGTATTCAGCATCCGGAATTTCTGGGTTATCAAGGACATGATAGAGATATTCATGATGGCGAAGCGTGGTTCGCAGTTCAGTGAGTTGTTGTTCGATTGATTCCATATCGCACCATCAATAGAAAAAACCCCCGGCATGCGGGGGTTTAGGGGAAGAGTGTCCGGCAGGTTATCAGGCGTTTGCCTCGACGACCTCGCGGATCCGATCCTGATACTCGCGCATCTTCTGCGGCGTCATCATGCGGCGCTGGTCATCAAGCACCACGCCACCAACTTCATCGGCAATATGCTGAGCGGATTGTAGCATCAGCTTGAAGTTTTGATGCGGATCGCCATAAGAAGGCACCTGCATGAAGATAGTCACGCCAGGCGTTGCAAAGTTCCCCATGGTTTCCGGGTCGAACGAACCAGGCTTAACCATATTTGCCAGGCTAAAGAGCACGGGGCCGCTGCCGTCAGGGCTGAGATGGCGATGGAAGATGTTCATCTCGCCAAAGATAAACCCAGCCTGTTGAATGCTGTTAAGCAGCACATCGCCGTTAATCATGCTGCCGGCATGGGCGGAAACGTTCATCACGATGACCGTTTCTTTAAGCGCTTGCGGAGCAGGAGCCGGTGCAGGCTCTTCCACCTGATGTTCTTCCACCGCGGGCTCAGCAATTGGCTCAGGCTGATAAACTGGTTGCGCCATTTCCGGTTCAGGCTGTTTTACCGGTGCAGGTTGCTGGACAGGCTCCATCGGCTGCGCAAAAGCAGGCTGAACGGGCGCTTCCTGACGTGGAGCTTCCGGCACGGCTGGCTTCGGCGGCACGGGACGACGCGGCTCGGCCGAGGCATAAGGCGGTTCGTATTGATGCTGAGGCGCTTGCGGCTGACGAGGCGTTTCCGGCTCGCGAGTCACAGGTTCCTGCGCAGGCGTTACCCTACGCACGCGCACTTCTCCTACCCCTTCATCTTCCTCATCGTCGGCGTCGTCTTCTGGTTCGTAGTCGTCACGCTTTGTCTTCATGCGTTTCAACGGACGATCGCGGAAAACGGAAGAACGCTCCTTACGGCTGGTCCAGAGGCCATGAACCAGTAAGGCGATTATGGCGATCGCGCCAACAATGATTAATATCAGACGCAAATCCTGCATCATTATATTCTCTGTTGTTCTAACACCTTGCCAACGCGGCAAACATTTACTCACTAAGAGTATTTGCCCATCCGCTCAAGTGCAAGTACGCACACGGTTTTCTCAGCATAAAGATGTTACGAAATAGGCTTTTCGCTGTTTTTTCGACCATTTCTTAACGAGTTTTTCTTTTGAGCCTCGGTTATGATGAACGCGCCTGTCATTACACTGACGTAAAAGGAGTCTTCCAGGATATGGTCTCATCTTCAGCGTTTGCCCCAAAAAGCGGCGTTTACTATTTTTCCCAGGGCTGGAAACTGGTGCGCGAGCCCGGTATCAAGCGCTATGTCATTTTACCTTTGCTGGTTAATATCCTGTTGATGGGCGGTGCATTCTGGTGGCTGTTCACCCGCCTTGATAGCTGGATCCCAACCATACTTTCCCACGTGCCGGACTGGTTACAGTGGCTGAGCTATCTCATTTGGCCGCTGGCCGTTATCTCTTTGCTGCTGGTCTTCGGTTACTTCTTCTCGACCTTTGCGAACTGGATTGCCGCGCCGTTTAACGGGCTGCTCGCTGAACAGCTTGAGGCCCGGCTGACGGGAGCCACTCCGCCAGATACCGGTGTAACAGGCGTCCTGAAAGACGTGCCGCGTATTATGAAGAGGGAATGGCAAAAACTCGCCTGGTACCTGCCACGGGCGATTGTATTGTTGTTTCTCTATTTTATTCCCGGTATCGGCCAGACGGTCGCCCCGGTACTGTGGTTCCTGTTTAGCGCCTGGATGCTGGCTATTCAGTACTGCGATTATCCGTTTGATAACCATAAAGTGCCGTTTCGCGATATGCGTATCGCGCTGCGGGAAAAGAAAGCGATCAACA
Source organism: Buttiauxella sp. (assembly GCA_032051265.1). Lineage (GTDB taxonomy): Bacteria > Pseudomonadota > Gammaproteobacteria > Enterobacterales > Enterobacteriaceae > Dryocola. Next base: position 166,544 of record DAMBYU010000001.1, on the reverse strand, counting down.
TGCAGTTCGGTTCGCTGGTCAGCCTTTTTACCCTGATCCCCTTCCTGAATCTGTTTATCATGCCGGTCGCAGTTTGCGGCGCAACGGCGATGTGGGTTGATTGCTACCGCCCTAAGCACGCCGTGTGGAAGTAGTTTTTCGGGAGCGGCTATGTCGCTCCTTATTCCTTCTTGCTTTTCCTTATTTCCCTTCTACATATAGATATACGATTTCTTTACTTCCCCATAACTCACGAGCAGGTATGCTGGAGAGGTTTCCCAAATTTCATACAGTTAAGGACGGGCTATGAGCAAGATCTATGAAGACAACTCTCTGACAATCGGTCATACGCCGCTGGTTCGACTGAACCGCATCGGTAACGGACGTATTCTGGCGAAGGTCGAGTCCCGCAACCCAAGCTTCAGCGTCAAATGCCGCATCGGTGCCAATATGATTTGGGATGCCGAAAAACGTGGCGTGCTGAAACCTGGCATTGAGCTGGTTGAACCTACCAGCGGCAATACCGGTATCGCGCTGGCCTACGTGGCTGCGGCTCGTGGTTACAAGCTGACGCTGACTATGCCTGAAACCATGAGCATCGAACGCCGTAAATTGCTTAAGGCGCTCGGCGCTAATCTGGTGCTGACCGAAGGCGCTAAAGGCATGAAGGGTTCCATTCAGAAAGCGGAAGAAATCGTCGCCAGCGATCCGGCGAAATATCTGCTGCTGCAGCAGTTCAGCAACCCGGCCAACCCTGAAATTCATGAAAAAACCACCGGCCCGGAAATCTGGGAAGATACCGATGGTGAAGTGGACGTATTTATCTCAGGCGTGGGTACCGGCGGTACGCTGACCGGCGTTAGCCGCTACATTAAAAACACCAAGGGTAAAACCGATTTGATTACCGTGGCGGTTGAACCTACGGATTCTCCGGTTATCGCTCAGGCGCTGGCAGGTGAAGAACTCAAGCCAGGCCCGCATAAAATTCAGGGTATCGGTGCTGGCTTTATCCCCGGCAACCTCGATCTGAAGCTTATCGACAAGGTCGTTGCCATCACTAATGACGAAGCGATTTCGACCGCCCGCCGTCTGATGGAAGAAGAAGGTATTCTGGCCGGTATCTCTTCAGGGGCCGCTGTCGCCGCTGCGTTAAAACTTCAGCAAGACGAAGCCTTTACCAATAAGAATATTGTGGTTATCCTACCTTCTTCCGGTGAACGTTATCTTAGTACGGCGTTGTTTACAGAGCTCTTTACAGAAAAAGAACTGCAACAGTGATGCCAGATTGCTAAAACTGACGAAAAAAGCGCCCGAATGGGTGCTTTTTTGTGGCCTTCGTCAAAGTTTTACCCACTTCAGCATTGCTTCACCCTGTCGGGTCTGGTATTTAACCAGCACATTATTTTGATGCGCGAAATTAATCGCTTTGTGACTCAGCTTAGCTGAATCGATTTTACGATTTGGTTTAAGCAAGGACTTCACGGCATAATGGTTAAGGCCGAGCGAAACGCGAATTGTCGGGCAAACGCTGCGGCGTCTTTCGTGATTCCTAAAGCATTCTGTGTCGCATACAGTTAACGCCGACGCTAACTAACAGGCTAAAGTTAAGTCACCAGGCTAGACTTTAGTTCCACAACACTAAACCTATAAGTTGGGGAAATACAATGTTCCAGCAAGAAGTTACCATTACCGCTCCGAACGGTCTGCACACCCGCCCTGCTGCTCAGTTTGTTAAAGAAGCTAAAAGCTTTGTCTCTGAGATCACTGTGACTTCCAACGGCAAAAGCGCAAGCGCAAAAAGCCTGTTCAAACTGCAAACTCTGGGCCTGACCCAGGGCACCGTTGTCACCATCTCCGCTGAAGGCGAAGACGATCAGAAAGCGGTTGAGCATTTAGTAAAACTGATGGCTGAACTCGAATAAGTTCTGGGTTCTTCGTAAATATCAGTCACAAGTAAGGTAGGGTTATGATTTCAGGCATTTTAGCATCCCCGGGTATCGCTTTCGGCAAGGCACTTTTGCTGAAGGAAGATGAAATTGTCATCGACCGGAAGAAAATTTCTGCCGACAAAGTTGAGCAGGAAGTTGAACGTTTTCTGTGCGGCCGCGCCAAAGCGTCTGCCCAATTAGAAACGATCAAAATTAAAGCTGGCGAGACCTTCGGTGAAGAAAAGGAAGCTATCTTCGAAGGCCACATTATGTTGCTGGAAGACGAAGAGCTGGAGCAGGAAATCATAGCCCTCATCAAAGATAAGTTAGTCACTGCGGACGCAGCGGCTCACGAAATCATTGAAGGCCAGGCCACTGCCCTGGAAGAGCTCGATGATGAATACCTGAAAGAACGTGCGGCTGACGTACGTGATATCGGTAAACGTCTGCTACGCAACATTCTCGGTCTGGCGATTATCGATCTGAGCGCGATTCAGGATGAAGTTATCCTGGTGGCCAAGGATCTGACGCCATCTGAAACAGCACAGCTGAACCTGCAAAAGGTTCTGGGTTTCATCACCGATATCGGCGGTCGTACCTCCCACACCTCCATCATGGCGCGTTCTCTGGAACTGCCAGCGATTGTGGGCACCGGTAGCGTAACCTCCGAAGTAAAAAATGACGACTATCTGATCCTCGATGCGGTTAACAACAAAGTTTACGTTAACCCGACTAACGATGAGATCGAAGCCCTGCGCGCCGTGCAGCAGCAGGTTGCCACTGAGAAAGCTGAACTGGCAAAACTGAAAGACCTGCCGGCTATCACTCTCGACGGCCATCAGGTAGAAGTATGTGCCAACATCGGTACCGTGCGTGATATCGACGGTGCAGAGCGCAACGGCGCTGAAGGTGTGGGCCTGTACCGTACCGAATTCCTGTTCATGGATCGTGACTCACTGCCTACTGAAGACGAGCAGTTTGCCGCGTATAAAGCCGTTGCGGAAGCCTGTGGCTCTCAGGCGGTGATCGTGCGTACCATGGATATCGGCGGCGACAAAGAGCTGCCGTACATGAACTTCCCGAAAGAAGAGAACCCGTTCCTGGGCTGGCGTGCCATTCGTATCGCTATGGATCGCAAAGAGATCCTGCACGCTCAGTTACGCGCTATCCTGCGTGCTTCCGCTTTCGGTAAACTGCGTATCATGTTCCCGATGATTATCTCTGTTGAAGAGGTTCGCGCTCTGAAGAAAGAGATCGAAATCCTGAAGGCACAGCTGCGTGAAGAAGGCAAAGCGTTTGACGAAACTATCGAAATCGGCGTGATGGTTGAGACCCCGGCTGCGGCCACGATTGCTCGCCACCTCGCCAAAGAAGTAGATTTCTTTAGTATCGGGACCAATGATTTAACTCAGTATACGCTGGCAGTTGACCGCGGTAATGATATGATTTCACATCTTTACCAGCCAATGTCACCGTCCGTACTGACTCTGATTAAGCAAGTTATTGATGCTTCTCATGCAGAAGGTAAATGGACCGGTATGTGTGGTGAGCTTGCAGGCGACGAACGTGCTACACTTCTGTTGCTGGGGATGGGTCTGGATGAGTTCAGTATGAGTGCCATCTCTATCCCGCGCATTAAGAAGATTATCCGTAACACGAACTTCGAAGATGCGAAGGTGTTAGCAGAGCAGGCTCTTGCTCAACCGACAACGGACGAGTTAATGACGCTGGTTAACAAGTTCATTGAAGAAAAAACAATCTGCTAATCCACCGGATGCGGCCCAATTTACTGCTTAGGAGAAGATCATGGGTTTGTTTGATAAACTGAAATCTCTGGTTTCTGATGATAAAAAAGACACCGGAACCATTGAGATTGTTGCCCCGCTTTCTGGCGAAATCGTCAACATTGAAGATGTTCCGGACGTGGTGTTTGCAGAGAAGATCGTAGGCGATGGCATTGCTATTAAACCTACCGGCAATAAAATGGTTGCTCCGGTTGATGGCACCATCGGTAAAATCTTCGAAACCAACCACGCTTTCTCTATCGAATCTGATAGCGGCATCGAGCTGTTCGTTCACTTCGGTATTGATACCGTTGAGCTGAAAGGCGAAGGTTTTAAACGCATCGCAGAAGAAGGCCAGCGCGTTAAGAAAGGCGACGTGGTTATCGAGTTCGATCTGCCGTTGCTGGAAGAGAAAGCCAAGTCTACCCTGACGCCGGTTGTTATCTCCAACATGGATGAGATCAAAGAGCTGATCAAACTGTCTGGTAGCGTGACCGTGGGCGAAACCCCGGTGATCCGCATCAAGAAGTAAGTTGTCCGCATACAACATTAAAAACGGCACCTTCGGGGTGCCGTTTTTGTTTCTGTAGATCCTGAATTAAATACCCGAGCCCTGCGAATAACTCTCTTCACCGAATACGCCTGTCGATAAATAGCGATCGCCACGATCGCAAATAATCGCCACCACGACGCTACCCGGATTGGCTTGCGCCACTCGCAACGCGCCTGCTACCGCACCGCCGGAGCTTACGCCACAGAATATCCCTTCGGTTACTGCCAGGCGACGCATGGTTTGCTCAGCTTCGGGCTGAGACATATCGATAACCTCATCGACAAGCTGCGGATTAAAAATCTTTGGCAGCCACGCTTCCGGCCAGCGGCGGATGCCTGGAATACTGCTGCCCTCTTCCGGCTGCAAGCCTACGATAGTGACCTTTTTTTCCAGCTCGCGCATAAAGCGGCTCACGCCGGTAATAGTGCCGGTGGTTCCCATGCTGGAAACGAAGTGGGTGATACGCCCGTGCGTCTGCTGCCAGATTTCCGGCCCGGTAGTGATGTAATGGGCGTAAGGATTGTCGGGATTGTTAAACTGATCCAGCACCTTGCCTTCACCACGCTCGCCCATTAAGCGCGCCAGTTCACGAGCCCCTTCCATGCCCTGCTCTTTAGTGACCAGAATCAGCTCCGCGCCATAAGCCTGCATAGCAGCCTTGCGCTCCAGACTCATGTTATCCGGCATCAGCAATTTCATGCGATACCCTTTCAGGGCGGCAATCATGGCAAGCGCAATACCGGTATTACCGCTGGTAGCCTCGATAAGCGTATCGCCCGGCGCGATTTCACCGCGCTTTTCGGCTTGTACGATCATCGACAGCGCAGCGCGGTCCTTTACCGATCCTGCCGGGTTATTGCCTTCAAGCTTGACCCAGATTTCGCTGCCGTTTGTCAGACCAGTACGCTGTAATTTCACCAGAGGCGTATTGCCGATTGTGTTTTCTAAGGTCGTCACAAAATATCCAGAAAGTAAAAGCGGCCACAGGGGCCGCTGTTGCGATGCGTGTAGTGGCGTAAACTTATCAGGCAGATTGCGCCAGGTCTAGCTGGCCATTATAAGCAGGCTGAATACGGTTGTTCCCTTCGTATAAACGGGCGTGCTGCAGGCCAACGAACAGACGCTCGCCACGTACCGGGACATGATCTTCGCGTAATACCACGGTCAGCGGCTCGTCATACCATCCCAGGGGCTGCACAACTAACTGCATATAGTGTCCACGCGGGCTGATCTCCAGCACCTGTACCGGCAATGGAGAATCCAGATTCGTACGTCGACTCACGTCCACTTCCCACGGACGCAAAAACAGATCCACCGCTCCCTGGTAAGCAGGCGTAAAGCCCAGCGGCCAACGGTGAGCGCCAACGTGGAACTGGCTGCCGCGCACGATGCCTTTCATGCGGTTTACTTCGCCGAGGAACTCAAGCACAAAGCGAGTAGCCGGTTCGCGCCATACGGCCTCAGGCGTATCAACCTGTTCGATGCTCCCCTGGCTCATTACCACCACCCGATCGGCGACCTCCATCGCTTCTTCCTGGTCGTGGGTGACGAACACGCTGGTGAACTTCAGCTCTTCATGAAGCTGGCGCAGCCAGCGGCGCAACTCTTTACGCACCTGAGCGTCCAGCGCACCAAAAGGCTCATCAAGCAGCAAGATTTGCGGCTCAACGGCCAGCGCCCGCGCCAGCGCAACGCGCTGTTTCTGCCCACCGGAAAGCTGCGCCGGGAAACGATCGGCCAGATGGGACAACTGAACCATCTCTAACAGGCGAGTAACTTTCTGCTTAATCACCGCCGCAGATGGACGTTCGCGACGCGGCAGTACCGTCAGGCCAAAAGCGATATTGTCGAACACGCTCATATGACGGAACAACGCATAATGCTGGAAAACAAACCCTACTTTACGATCGCGGGCATGGATACGGCTCACATCCGTGCCGTGGAAGCTGATGCGTCCGCTATTCTGATGCTCAAGGCCCGCGATAATCCGCAGCAGCGTGGTTTTACCGGAGCCTGAAGGCCCCAGCAATGCGACCATCTGGCCGGAAGGGATATCCAGAGAGATATCATTCAGCACCTGGGTGCGACCAAAAGATTTCTTAATATTGGTAATATCAATGCTCATGATTTCCCTCCTGCTGCAGGCGTTTTTCCTGATTGTTCAGGCGCCACTGCAACGCACTCTTTAAAAACAGGGTAATAATTGCCATCAGGGTTAACAGTGCAGCGGCGGTAAACGAACCGACGGTGTTGTAATCCTGCTGGAGTAATTCAATCTGTAATGGCAGAGAGAACGTTTCGCCGCGAATAGAGCCGGAAACAACGGAGACGGCGCCAAATTCGCCAATCGCGCGGGCGTTAGTCAGCACCACGCCGTAAAGCAGCGCCCAGCGAATGTTCGGCAGCGTAACGCGCTTAAACATCTGCCAGCCGGACGCGCCAAGCAAAATAGCCGCTTCATCTTCCTGACTGCCCTGACTTAACATCACCGGCACCAGTTCGCGCACCACAAATGGGCAGGTCACGAAGATGGTCACCAGCACCATGCCCGGCCAGGCGAACATAATCTGAATGTTATGTTCGTCCATAAAACCGGCTAACGGGCCGTTGGCGCCGTAAAACAGCAGGTAAACCAGGCCTGCTACCACCGGTGAAACGGCAAAGGGAATATCCAGCAGCGTCAGCAGCAGCTGGCGGCCCGGAAAGTTAAAGCGCGTCACCAGCCAGGCGAGCAAAATACCAAACACCAGATTCACCGGCACGGTAATCAGGGCGATCATTACCGTCAGCCAGATAGCGTGCAGCATGTCCGGGTCGGCAATATTTTGCAGCGCTGGCATCAGCCCTTTTGAGAAGGCCTCGGTAAAAATCGAGGCTACCGGCACCACCAGCAGCAGAAACGAAATCAGCATGCCGATGCCGATCAGCATCCATTTTCCCCAGTTAAAACCGGAGCGGCGATAGCTTTTCAATTCGGTTACATCCGTCATCAGTGACCTACCACTCGTCGACCAAAGCGACTTTGCAACGTATTAATAGTGAACAGCAGCAGTAAAGAAGCAGCCAGAATTACCGATGCAATAGCGCTTGCCGCGGGATAATCAAACTCCTGTAAACGCACGAAAATCATTAACGACGCCACTTCCGTTTTCCAGGCGATATTACCGGCGATAAAGATAACCGCGCCAAATTCCCCCAGGCTGCGTGTAAAGGAGAGCGCTACGCCCGCCATTAACGCAGGCGAAAGCTCAGGCAGAATAACGCGGCGGAAACTCTGCCAGCGCGTGGCGCCCAGCGTTTCTGCCGCCTCTTCATATTCCGGGCCAAGCTCCTCAAGCACGGGCTGAACGGTGCGCACCACAAAAGGAATGCTGGTGAAAGCCATCGCCACCGCAATACCAAGCCAGGTATAAGTCACCTTGATGCCAAACTGCGCCAGCCACTCGCCATACCAGCCGTTAACCGAAAACAGGCCGGCTAATGTCAGACCCGCCACCGCCGTTGGCAGCGCGAAGGGCAAATCCATTAATGCGTCCAGCAGGCTGCGGCCGGGAAACTGATAGCGCGTTAAAATCCATGCCATCAGCATGCCGAAAAAGCCGTTAAATATAGAAGCCACGCCAGCAGACAGCAGCGTAACTTTATAAGCCGCCACTACCTGCGGGTTGGAGATCACCTCCCAGTATTGCGCGAGCGTCATCTCGGATAGCTGCATGACCAGCGCGCTTAACGGCAGCAATAAAATCAGGCAAACAAACAGCAAACTGGTGCCGAGGCTTAAGGTAAAGCCCGGCAGCACGCGTTTGGTAGCTACAGCAAACATTAGTTACGCCCTGCCGCTACCAGCTTGTCGAACTCACCACCGCTTGCGAAATGCGTTTTCATCGCTTCCGGCCAGCCGCCGAACACATCTTCTACGGTGAACAACTCGGTCTGCGGGAATTTATCTTTCAGCTTATCCATCATTTCCGGGCTGTTCACGCGATAGTAATAGTCGGTAATGATTGTCTGCGCCGCCGGGCTATACAGGAAATTCAGGTAATCCTTAGCCGCCTTTTCCGTACCGTTAGCCTTCACGTTCTTATCAACCCAGGCCACCGGAAATTCGGCCAGAATATTTACTTTCGGCACCACAACCTCGTAGCCATCTTTCGCGTACTGATTACGGATGTTGTTCACTTCCGATTCGAAACTGATCAGCACGTCGCCGAGGTTTCTTTCAACGAACGTGGTTGTCGCCCCACGGCCGCCGGTATCGAACACTTCAACGTTCTTCAGGAACTGGGTCATAAACTGCTCGGTTTTGGCTTTATCACCACCGTCAGCTTTGTTTGCGGCTCCCCAGGCTCCCAGATAGGTGTAGCGCGCATTACCGGAGGTTTTTGGATTTGGGAAGATAAGCTTCACGTCCGGGCGCACCAAATCGCTCCAGTCGTGAATGTTCTTCGGGTTGCCCTTGCGCACCAGGAAAGCCATGGTGGAGTAGAACGGCGAGCTGTTATTCGGCAACCGGCTCTGCCAGTCAGCCGGGATCAACTTGCCTTTGTCGTGCAGGATCTGCACGTCTGTCACCTGGTTATAAGTTACAACGTCAGCTTTTAAGCCCTGTAATATCGCCAGCGCCTGTTTTGACGACCCGGCATGAGATTGTTTTATCGTCAGCTTGTCGCCGTTATTTTCCTGCGCCCATTTTTGTTCAAACGCCGGATTTAGCGCGGCGAACAGTTCGCGAGACACATCATAAGAGCTGTTGAGCAGCTCCGTTGCATGGGCAGATCCTGCCAGCAACGCAGAGACAACGAGCGCATTCCATACTTTTTTAACTGACGTGTTTGCCATTGGGCACCCTTATTTGCGAAACGATCGTGCTTAACATGCCATCAGTTTATTTATAACGAGAGCTAAAGCTGTAACGCTTTTATATACCGTTTGGTGATTTGCAATAAGAAAGGGATATAAGACGCATAAGACGCAGCGAACGCTGCGCCGGAAGGAAATTACAGGCTCAACAGCTTATCCAGCGACGGGGCAAAGTAATAGCCGCCGCTCACCGGTTTGGTGAAGCGCAACATGCCGTCGCGCTTGCCGTCGGTTTCGCCAAACATGCTCAATAGCTGCTGTTCAATGTTATGCAGACGCGCGCAGTAGGCGATGAAGTAAAGGCCGTGTGTACCGCTGGCGGTTCCGTATGGCAGGCTTTGCCGCACAATTTTCAGCCCCTTGCCGTTTTCTTTCAGATCGACACGGCTGAGGTGAGAGGTTGCCGGACGTTCGTCGCCATCAATCTCTTCATTGGCTTCTTTGGTACGCCCCATGATCATCTCCTGGTCGCCAACGCTCATGCGATTGAACGACTTAAGATTGTGCTCCCAACGCTGCACGAACACGTAGCTGCCGCCAGCGTCAACGCCTTCGTTGATAACCGCCACTTCGCGGCGATTATCTTCACCCTGCGGGTTTTCAGTGCCATCAACAAAGCCGCTCAAATCGCGGTCTTCTACCCAGCGGAAACCGTGGATCTCTTCTTTGATGGAAAGCGCATCGCCAAAAGCGGCCAGCGCCGCCTGCGCAACGGAAAAGTTCACGTCGTGACGCAGGGATAAAATGTGGATCATCACATCATGCTGGGTTGCTGGTGCCAGGCCCCGGCCCAGTGGCGCAAAGTTTTTCAACTCCTCAGCGCCCACGCCGCCGCTCAAATCACGCCACAGGTCATGACCAAATGCCACTACCGCCCCCAGATTCACCTCCGGGAATTTTTCCTGCAACGCATTCAGCGACTGAGTAAAGGTTTTGCAGCCCTGACGAAAGGCGTCAAAATCACCCTGAATAGTCGCTTCCAGCCAGACGGCGGCGCGACAATGTTCCGGCAAAATGCCGCTTTGAACCCGAGACATGCACCCTCCTGAAAAAAAGAATGCCACGCGATGTGGCATTTATCGGCATATCATACCCGATTACGGCTGCGCCTTCTTGCGAAGGCGCAAACCAGACGCTGATTTATTTACGCCAGATAATTTTGCTGAGGGTCCATTTTTTGAGCGTATCGTCGGCTGGCATCAGGCCTTCCGGCCCACGCCATTCGCCGCTAAACAGATAGCTGATGTGCTGGCTGTCTGCCGCTTTGCATTCCACGCTTTGCGCATCGTCGCCCGTGCCTTTTGCGCACGCCCCGTAGGCTTTGTCATAAAGTTCGCTAAACGGCGTACCAATCTCAACGCCGCTTGCGGTTTTAATGTCTTTATCCATGACGTCCACGCGGCTTACCGTGCCGTTATCGCCGTTCACGATAACCATCAGCGTCTTGTCATCCATCGCTTCAAAATAACGAACCACGGTGCCGTTATCGGTTTTCATGCCGCTGCGCAGACGATAATTATCGTTAAGCCCTTCGCTGACGGCTTCTTCATTCATTGGCGTACTGGCGTTTAAGCCGCCGACGCCCTGCTCGCTCACTTCAGGGGAGGAACCAAACCAGCTCATCGGCGAGAGGCTTGACCAGTGCATGTTAGAAATTGTCGAACAACCGCTCAGTATCAGCGGCGCGGCTAACATCATCAGGCGCAAAGACTTCATCAATAATTCCTCTGTTGTGGAGTGATAACGGGCATTGGAGTACAAACTTCCTTAAAAGTGCCCCTTCATTCACGCTGCGGCGCAAAGTAGTCACGTAAACGGCGGCTGGTGCACAGCCACCACAGGGCAAAAACATCCCCGGTCAGCAGCGCTAACGTCATGCCTGTCAGCGCTTCGCCCTGCCCTATCACCACAATTTGCCAGGCAAGAACGGCCACCTGCGCAACGATTAACACCCAGCGCCAGGCAGCCCACAACCTCGGCCAGAGGTGACGACGACCGCAGATGACGAACGCCAGCGCCGCCGGAACGCCAGGCAGCAGGCCCAACCAGAAATTGTCCCGATCGGGATAGAACAGACCGAGCAGGGCATCGCCCTGCTGGCGGGATGCCCCTGCCAGCACCAGCAAAAACCAGGTCCGCGCCTGAAAAAGAAGGATGCACCAGAACAGAAAAGGTGTTTTCAGATTGCCGTGAACGTCATAATCCGAGGGGGGATAGTTAAAAAGCATCAATACTCTTGGTCTTCAATCAGACGTTTGCCCAGCATCACTACATCCTGCTGTTCATATTCCAGCCGCTCGTACATGCCGATCACCAGATCGTTTTCTTCACGCACCATGATATGAATTTTTGGACAGCCGCGCGCAATGAGCTTTTTCTCAAGGCGGCTGAGCAACGCATTGGCAATGCCGCGCCCGCGAAATTCAGGGTGCACGCCAAGATAGTATGCAGAGCCACGGTGGCCGTCGTATCCGCCCATCAATGAGCCGACAACCTCCCCGCCCACTTCCGCCACCAGAAACAGATCCGCATCGTGCTGCAATTTACGTTCGATATCCATTTCAGGATCGTTCCATGGCCGCAGAAGATCGCAGCGCTCCCAAAGGGTGATGACCTCTTCGAAATCTTCCTGCCGAAAAACGCGTATTTCCATGGTTTTAGCCGCTTTTAGTCTTAAAAACCTGATTATGGCGCGTCCTTCCCATTAAGCCAATATCTGCCGCAAAAGCTGGTAAAAAATGGCATACTTGTCGCCTGTTCATGTATTGAAATGAAAAGATAAACATTTCGGCCAAACGCCTGTCGTTAACGCATTGACGATACGATATAAATGCTAATCAAGAATTCATAAGATAAATAATTAGCCGTATGAGTAAAATTAAATCACTGACGCAACTCACCACCCGCCGCCAGTTGCTGCTTACTGGTTTGGCTGCCCTGACCTTATCCAGCGCAAGTAAGGCGCTGGCTCGCCAGGAGAGCAAAACGCTCAACACCACGACTAATCACAGTAAACCGGCAAAGAAGTCCGGCGGCCGCCGCATGGTAATGTTAGATCCCGGCCACGGCGGCATTGATACCGGCGCCATCGGACATAATGGTTCGAAAGAGAAACACGTGGTGCTGGCGATCGCCAAAAACGTACGCAGCATTCTGCGCAGCAAAGGGATCGAGGCCCGGCTGACCCGCACCAGCGACGAATTTATCCCCTTGTATGACCGCGTTGAGATTGCCCACAAGCACGGCGCTGACTTGTTTATGTCGATTCACGCCGATGGCTTTACCAGCCCGACGGCAGCAGGCGCGTCCGTGTTCGCCCTCTCCAATCGCGGCGCCAGTAGCGCCATGGCGAAGTACCTTTCTGATAAAGAGAACGCCGCCGACGATGTGGCGGGCAGCAGGGTGAAAAATAAAGACCATTATCTGCAACAGGTGCTGTTTGATCTGGTGCAAACGGACACCATCAAAAATAGCCTGACGCTTGGGTCGCACATCCTCAGGCAAATCAAACCGGTGCATAAGCTTCATAGCCGCAATACCGAACAGGCCGCTTTCGTGGTATTAAAATCACCGTCGATTCCTTCGGTGCTGGTAGAAACGTCATTTATTACCAACCCCGGCGAAGAAAAACTGCTCGGTACGGCGGCGTTTCGCCACAAGATTGCCAGCGCGATAGCCGCAGGCGTCATCAGTTATTTCAACTGGTTCGATAATCACAAAGCCCACGGTAAGAAACGTTAATCCTATGAATACGCCCGATATCCAAGCCGTAAAAGAGTATCTACTGCAGCTGCAGGAGACTATTTGCCAGCAGCTTGCCGCCGTTGACGGTGCAGCCTTTGAAGAAGAGCGCTGGCAAAGAGAAGGCGGCGGCGGGCGCAGCCGGGTATTACGCGGTGGAAACGTATTTGAGCAGGCGGGCGTTAACTTTTCGCATGTCCACGGCGACGCAATGCCCGCCTCTGCAACCGCGCACCGCCCGGAGCTTGCCGGACGCAGCTTCGAAGCCATGGGGGTTTCGCTGGTTGTGCATCCGCTTAATCCCTATATCCCCACCAGCCACGCCAACGTGCGCTTTTTCATCGCTGAAAAGCCCGGCTGTGACCCGGTATGGTGGTTCGGCGGCGGTTTTGATTTAACGCCGTTCTACGGCTTTGCTGAAGACGCCATTCACTGGCACAAAACGGCCCGCGATCTGTGCCAGCCGTTCGGCGATGAGGTTTTCCCGCGGTTTAAAAAATGGTGCGATGATTATTTCTTTATCAAACACCGCAACGAGCAGCGCGGCATTGGCGGGCTGTTCTTTGACGATCTGAATACGCCAGATTTCGCCCACTGTTTTAGTTTTATGCAGGCCGTCGGGAACGGGTATCTGGATGCGTATCTACCTATTGTTGAGCGTCGCAAAGCCCTGCCCTGGGGCGAACGCGAACGCAACTTCCAGCTTTATCGCCGTGGGCGCTACGTAGAGTTCAATCTGGTGTGGGATCGCGGAACGCTATTCGGTTTGCAGACCGGGGGGCGCACGGAGTCGATATTAATGTCGATGCCGCCGCTGGTGCGCTGGGAATATAACTATCAGCCGCAAGAAGGCAGCCCGGAGGCCGCCTTGTATCGTGACTTCTTGCCTGTTAAGGAGTGGGTGTAGTTTTTCTCTCCCTGAAAGGGAGAGAAGAAACCCTTAAAGCGGCGTGGTCTGTGCCTCAACAACCGCCAGCGCCACCATATTGACGATGCGGCGAACGGAAGCGATTGGCGTTAAGACATGCACCGGTTTCGCAACGCCCATCAGCACCGGCCCAACGGTCACCCCTTCAGAACTGGAGACGCGCAGCAGGTTATAGCTGATACGCGCGGCTTCCACGTTTGGCATGATCAGGATATTCGCCGAACCTTTCAGCGGGCTGTCCGGCATACGTTCGCTACGGATACTTTCCACAAGCGCGGCATCGCCATGCATTTCCCCGTCAATCTCAAGCTCAGGCGCCCTCTCGCGGACCATCTCAAGCGTAGCGCGCATTTTGCAGGCGGCTTTTGAGTTGGAGGAGCCGTAGTTTGAGTGCGACAGCAGCGCCACTTTCGGTTCAATGCCAAAACGACGTACCGTTTCCGCCGCCAGCAGGGTGATTTCCGTCAGCTCTTCCGGAGTTGGATCGTCATTCACATAGGTATCGGCAATAAAGGTGTTACCGCTCGGCAGCAGAAGCGCGTTCATTGCACCGGCTGCTTTCACCCCTTCACGATAGCCAAACAGTTTTTCTACCACTTCGAAGTGCTCGTGATATTCACCGATGGTGCCGCAAATCATGGCGTCCGCTTCGCCGCGATGAACCATAATCGCGCCAATCACGGTGGTGTTGCTGATGACCGCACGCTGCGCCTGCTCCTGGGTAATGCCACGGCGTTTCATGATGTTGTAGTACTCGTTCCAGTACTCTTTGAAACGCGGATCGGATTCGTTGTTGACGATTTCAAAATCCGTGCCCGCACGCATTTGCAGGCCGAGTTTTTTCAGGCGCATTTCGATAACGGAAGGGCGGCCAATCAGAATAGGTTTTGCCAGACCCAGCGTGATCAGTTCCTGAGTTGCGTGCAACACGCGGGCCTCTTCGCCTTCCGCCAGCACAACGCGTTTTGGCTCTTTACGCGCCTGGGAGAAGATCGGCTTCATAAACAGGTTAGTTTTGTAGACGAATTCGGTGAGCTTCTCTTTATAGGCTTCGAAATCCTCAATTGGACGCGTTGCCACGCCGGTATCCATCGCCGCCTTCGCCACCGCTGGCGCAATCTGCACGATCAGGCGCGGGTCGAAAGGTTTAGGGATCAGGTAATCAGGGCCGAAAGTCAGCTCTTCTTCGCCGTAGGCGGAAGCGACCACGTCGCTTTGCTCAGCATGCGCCAGCTCGGCGATAGCGTGAACCGCAGCCAGCTTCATCTCTTCATTGATTGCCGTTGCCCCTACGTCCAGCGCGCCACGGAAGATGAACGGGAAGCACAGCACGTTATTTACCTGATTGGGGAAGTCAGAGCGACCGGTACAGATAATTGCATCCGGGCGCACTTCTTTTGCCAGCGGCGGCAGGATTTCCGGTTCCGGGTTAGCCAGCGCCATAATCAGCGGCGCGCGCGCCATTTTTTTGACCATCTCCTGCGTCAGGACTTTCGGTCCAGAGCAGCCGAGGAAAATATCAGCGCCTTCAATGACATCATCCAGCGTGCGTTTGCCATTATCGTCAACGGCATAGGCCGCTTTGGTTTCCGCCATATTCTCTTCGCGGCCTTTATAGATAACGCCTTTGGAATCGCAAACCACGATGTTGTGTTTCTGCATACCCAGCGCGACCAGCAGGTTCATACAGGCGATACTTGCCGCGCCTGCACCGGAGACCACTAAACGAATATCGGAAATATTTTTCTCAATAACGCGCAGGCCGTTAAGTACCGCAGCGGTACAGATAATCGCGGTGCCGTGCTGGTCATCGTGGAACACAGGAATGTTCATGCGCTCGCGCAGCGTTTTCTCAATGTAGAAACATTCTGGCGCTTTAATATCTTCTAAGTTGATACCGCCGAAAGTGGGTTCGAGCGCGGCGATAACGTCAATCAGTTTGTCCGGATCCTGTTCGTCGATTTCGATATCAAACACGTCGATACCGGCAAACTTTTTGAACAGTACACCCTTCCCTTCCATGACCGGCTTGCCGGCCAGCGCGCCGATATTGCCCAGTCCCAGTACGGCGGTACCGTTAGAAACTACGCCGACCAGATTGCCGCGCGCGGTGTACTTATAGGCCGCCAGCGGATCTTTTTCGATTTCGAGACAAGGTGCCGCAACGCCCGGCGAATAGGCCAGTGCCAAATCGCGCTGGGTGGCGAGCGGTTTGGTTGGCGAAACCTGAATTTTTCCGGGAATGGGGAATTCGTGAAAATCGAGGGCACTTTGCTTCAGTTGTTCATCCATTTGTTCGTTCCTTTCTTGCTCATTATCAACGGGTAGCTAAGGTTACGTAGTATCACGCCTGTGAGCCTCATAAACTTTGAACGTGACCATACTATCAACATCCCACGGCAATTTTGTTAGAGAGTTATAGTAACTATGTTACCCGGCATTAACCGCAACCCCCTGGCCGTCTGCTATGCTTTTTAGTTATACATTTGATGGATTCCCCTCGTGAGCGGCATGGAACGCTCCATAAAGACATTGTATTTCAAGGAGATATATATGAACCAGCTAGACGGCATTAAACAATTTACCACCGTGGTTGCCGACAGTGGCGATATAGAATCAATCCGCCACTACCAGCCTATGGATGCCACCACCAATCCATCTCTGTTGCTGAAAGCCGCAGGATTAGAACATTATCAATCACTTATAGAAAATGCGCTAGCCTATGGCAAAAAGCGCGGCGGTACCCAGGAAGCGCAGGTCGCTGAAGCCTGCGATAAACTGGCCGTTAATTTTGGTGCAGAAATTCTGAAAAGCATCCCCGGCCGCGTCTCGACAGAAGTAGACGCCCGCCTCTCTTTCGATAAAGAAAAAAGCATTGCCAAAGCGCGCCGTCTGGTTGAGCTGTATGCCGAACAGGGCATTGATAAATCGCGCATTATGATCAAGCTGGCTTCCACCTGGGAAGGCATCCGCGCCGCGGAAGAACTACAAAAAGAGGGCATCGACTGCAACCTGACGCTGCTGTTCTCCTTCGCTCAGGCCCGCGCCTGTGCTGAAGCGGGCGTGTTCCTTATTTCCCCGTTCGTTGGACGAATTTACGACTGGTATCAGGCCCGTAAGCCGATGGATCCCTACGTGGTAGAAGAAGATCCGGGCGTTAAATCCGTTCGCAATATCTATGATTACTTTAAGCAGCACAATTACAACACCGTGGTGATGGGCGCGAGTTTCCGTCGTACCGAGCAGATACTGGCCCTTGCGGGCTGCGACCGTTTGACGATTGCGCCAAATCTTCTGCAGCAGCTGCAGGAAAGCGAAGAACCGGTGATGCGTAAACTGGTGCCGACTTCTCAGGGCTTCCGCCGTCCGCAGCCTTTGAGCGAAGCGGAATTCCGCTGGGAACATAACCAGGATCCGATGGCCGTTGAAAAGCTGGCCGACGGTATTCGCCAGTTCGCCGTGGACCAACGCCAACTGGAAAATTTACTCGCAGCCAAACTTTAACAACACATTGGAGTGAAACATGTCATCTCGTAAAGAGCTTGCCAACGCCATTCGTGCCCTGAGCATGGACGCGGTACAAAAAGCAAATTCGGGCCACCCCGGCGCGCCAATGGGAATGGCAGATATCGCTGAAGTGTTATGGAACGACTTTTTTAAGCACAACCCCACCAACCCAGCCTGGGCTGACCGGGATCGCTTTATCCTGTCTAACGGACACGCGTCGATGCTGCTGTATAGCCTGCTGCATCTGAGCGGATATGACCTGCCGATGGAAGAGTTAAAAAACTTCCGTCAGCTCCACTCCAAAACACCCGGCCACCCGGAACTGGGCTACACGCCGGGCGTAGAAACCACCACCGGGCCGCTTGGCCAGGGTTTAGCCAACGCGGTGGGGCTTGCCATTGCCGAACGTACCCTGGGCGCGCAGTTCAACCGCCCGGACCATGAAATTGTCGATCATTATACCTATGTGTTTATGGGCGACGGCTGCCTGATGGAAGGCATCTCCCACGAAGTATGTTCGCTGGCGGGTACGTTAGGTCTCGGCAAACTTATCGGTTTTTACGATCACAACGGCATTTCTATCGACGGTGAAACCGAAGGCTGGTTTACCGACGACACGGCAAAACGTTTTGAGGCATACCACTGGCACGTCGTGCATGAGATAGATGGTCACGACCCGGAAGCGCTGAAAAAAGCGATTCAGGAAGCGCAAAGCGTAAAAGACAAACCGTCGCTGATTATCTGCCGCACCGTCATAGGTTTTGGCTCGCCGAACAAAGCGGGTAAAGAAGAGGCGCACGGCGCGGCGCTTGGCGAAGAAGAAGTGGCGCTGGCGCGTAAACAGCTCGGCTGGAATTATCCGCCGTTTGAAATACCGAAGGAGATTTACCGGGACTGGGATGCAAAAGAGGATGGCGAAAAAGCCGAAGCCGCCTGGAAGGATAAATTCGCCGCCTACGCTAAAGCCTATCCGGATCTTGCCGCTGAGTTTACTCGCCGTATGCACGGTGAAATGCCGGCAGGCTGGCAGGAAACCACGCAGAAACTGATAGAAGATTTGCAGGCTAACCCGGCAAAAATCGCCACGCGTAAGGCGTCACAAAATACGCTTAATAGCATCGGGCCAATGTTGCCTGAACTGCTTGGCGGTTCGGCCGATCTGGCGCCAAGCAACCTGACAATCTGGTCTGGCTCCAAATCCATCAAGGAAGACGTTGCCGGCAACTATATTCACTACGGCGTGCGTGAATTCGGCATGACGGCAATCGCCAACGGCATTGCCCACCACGGCGGATTTGTTCCCTATACCGCAACGTTCCTGATGTTCGTGGAGTATGCCCGCAACGCGGCGCGTATGGCGGCGTTGATGAAGGCCCGTCAGATTATGGTTTACACGCACGATTCAATCGGACTGGGCGAAGACGGACCAACGCACCAGGCGGTTGAACAGCTTGCCAGTCTGCGCCTGACGCCAAACTTCAGCGCCTGGCGTCCCTGCGATCAGGTAGAGGCGGCGGTAGCGTGGAAAGCGGCTATCGAGCGCCATAACGGCCCGACGGCGCTTATTCTCTCCCGTCAAAATCTGGCGCAAATGGAGCGTAGCCCGGAACAGCTCAAAGCAATAAGCCGCGGCGGATACATTCTGCGCGACAGCGATGGCACTCCGGATATCATCCTGATTGCCACCGGCTCGGAGATGGAAATCACCGTACAGGCCGCGGATAAGCTCACTTCCGAAGGCCACAAGGTTCGGGTTGTTTCCCTGCCCTCCACCGATGTGTTTGATGCCCAGGATGAAGCATACCGGGAAGCCGTATTGCCTGCGGATATCGCCGCACGCGTGGCGGTAGAAGCGGGTATTGCCGATTACTGGTACAAATACGTCGGCCTGAAAGGCGCCATCGTCGGCATGACCAGTTACGGTGAATCAGCGCCGGCTGATAAGCTGTTCCCGTACTTTGGTTTCACCGCTGAGAATGTGGTGAGCAAGGCGAAAAAGGTATTAGGGAAATAATTTCCCTTCTTTCTGGCCCTTTCTCGTTCGGGGGAAGGGTCAGATGCTACTTAGTTACCCAAAGCGTTGGCCACGCACCGCTACCGTGCCAGCCATCGCAGGTGGGTTCTTCGGCATAGCGCACCAGACGAAAGCGTTGACCGTCGAAGCGCCAGCGGCTGGAAGCCCCGCAATCCCCAAGTCCTCTTCTTTTGGCCATGGTCGTCAGCTCTTTATTCGTTTCATCATAGCCTGCGTTCATCAGCTCTAAATTAGTATTGCCGCTGGCTGGCGTAAACGGCAGCCTCAGGCGGATTTGCCGGGAAGCGAACGGCTTCATGCGGGAGACGAGCCAGGCAAGATCTACAACATTGTAAGCACCGGCCTCGCAGCTCACCAGCATCAGAGCCTTATCGTCGCTGACAGCAAACACCCTCACTTCACGGCGCATCGGATCGAGCGAACACTGGCTGTTGTTCATCCGCCAGGCACCGTAATCCAGCAAAGCGTTAAGTTCATCCTGAGCGAAGGGCGTTGGGGTGGGATTGACGATCGCAATTTCTTTAAGGGCAGGGGCTGGCGGCACGCTGAGTGGCGGATCGTCCCCTTTTTTAATCCACGCCGTTTCGCTGCCCACGCGTTTTTGCTGGCTATCAATAAACAGCAGGGCCGCTTTCAGTCCGATAAGCGAAATGGTCCCCTGCCCGTCCGTTAGCGTAATAGCCGTGGCGTTGCCGATGTTATCCAGCAGCGTGTTGATGGCACTGGCGTCATCGGTGATCAGATGGTGCGGCGTCTCCCGCCACGTTTTTTTATCCAGCTCCAGCGGCTGGTCATCAAGCTGCAATCGCGGCGCTATGGGCGGCGCATGGGTTTCCGCCGTCTCCAGATTGCCTAGATCGATGCGCAGATTGACATCCGTATGCGCCCCGGCGCTGCGGGTAAGCGTCATTACCAGCCCCTGATGTAAGCCGGTATTACGCGCGGAGCAAAAATTCTGGTTATTACAGGTAACCTGCCAGTCAGAAAAGGATTCTTGTGCCGGAGCAGCAATTGCCGAGCTCGCCAGAAGCAGACTTAAGAGAAAAAGCGATTTCATCCGGTAATACATTAGCGGCACATATCCTGAGAAGACGAAGAGAAAAAAACGTACTAATTTCGGCGATATCTTCGGCTTCTCAGTGCCCGTGCTCAATCGGATTTATCGGATAGAGTTGTACAAAAAATGCATCAAATAAGTGTTTGAAATAGAATAAATTTATTCCATAACTTTACGTAACTGTAGCTGCTGCAACAAAATAATCGTTTTACCGTCACGAATTTCACCGCTGTTTACCATCTCCAGCGCCTGCGCAAACGGCAGCTCCAGCACGTCAATATCTTCGTCATCTATGCCACCGCCGGCGAACTCACGCTGGGCGTCGGTATATTCGGCAAGATAAAAATAGATAAGCTCCGTCACGCCGCCTGGCGACATGTAAAGCTCGAACAGTTTCTCAACGTCACCGACCAGATAGCCCGTTTCTTCCATTGCTTCTTTACGCGCGCAGACTTCCGGTTCGTCAGCGTCCAGCAGCCCTGCACAGGCTTCAATCAGCATGCCATCCACGTTGCCGTTGACCCAGGTTGCCACGCGGAACTGTCGAGTCAGCACAACGGTTTTCTTTTCACGGTTGTACAGCAAGATAGTCGCGCCGTTACCGCGATCGTAAACCTCACGCTTATGGCGTACAGCTTCAGCGTCGTTGCGGGACAAATCGTAGGTGATATTACGCAGGATGAAGTAGTTATCTGAGAGGATTTTATCTTTGATGACTTCAATTTTTAACGACATAAGGTCTCCGCAGCAGGTTATGGGAGCCGGTAATCATAGGCCGGAATGTGACGCTTGTCTCGTTGTATGTTTATAAGGATGCCCCTCCCCCATGAATGGAGAAAAGGGCATAGCAATGAGCGAAAAATTAAAACCCGTTCTTAACCTCACGCATATCAGGCAATTTATGCGCGATGCCTTTATGGCAGTCAACGCAGGTCTGTCCGTCTTTGATAGCCTGGTCGTGCATCTTCGCCGCCACGGTTTTCTGTGCGGTGAGATCCATATAATCAAAGTTATGGCAGTTCCGGCACTCCTGCGAATTGTTGTTCTTCATCCTTCGCCACTCGTTTTGCGCCATCGCCAGACGGTGATCGTCGAACTTCTGCGGCGTATCGATCAGCCCGAAAGCCTTCGCATACAGCTCCTTACTGGCCTGAATTTTGCGGATCATTTTCGGCACCCATTCATGCGGAACGTGACAGTCCGGGCAGGTAGCCCGCACGCCGCTGCGGTTGTTGTAGTGCACCGTTTCCATATATTCCTGGTAAACGTTGGCGCGCATTTCATGGCAGCTGATACAAAACTCTTCGCGGTTGGTCATCTCCATGCCGGTGTTAAACCCGCCCCAGAAAATGATGCCCGCAGCAAAACCAATCAGCAGCAGCGTACCCAGCGCCAGACGGCTTGGACGACGCCACCATTGCCAGATACGGCGAATGACGCCCGGCTTACGGTTTGATTTATCCATATTGCCCTCTAGTTCCCAAAGCCTTCAGACGGCGTAAAAGTATTCCCGACGATAGGTGCGGCATCGGTTTGCGGCACGTGGCATTGCAGGCAGAAATAGCGGCGCGGGGCGACGTTAGAAAGAACTTTTCCATCGGCGTCCATAAAGTGCGTTGGGCTGATACGCGGCGCGCCCGTCGTACGGTAATGCTCAACGCCGTGACATTGCAGACAGCGGTTAGTATTGGTAGTTACCTGGTAGCCATCCACGCTGTGCGGGATCATCGGCGGCTGATTGACATAGTTCAGCGCCATACGTTCCTGCTGTTTTGGCATGCGTACTGAGCCTTCCGGCGTTCCCGACACTTCCGGCGACTGATTAAGATCCACGCCGTTCGCCGCCCATAACGCGCCGCTCGCCACCAGGGCTAACGCCGCCATCCATTGAAACAACGCCTTTGTCAGGACATGGCTTTTCATGATTTTGCTCCCGAGCTCCATCGTATTGTTATTTTGAAAACATCCTCGGGGCAGATGTCGATACAGCGACCGCAGTTCAGGCAGTCGTGGCTCGTCACCCGCGCCGGGCTGTGTTTATCCAGTACCGGAGCGCGCAGTACGTGCGGCTCCGGGCAAACGTGAAAACAATCCATACAGCGGGTGCAGCGTTCTCGCCCGGAGGTTTTCACCTCAACTACGCCTTTGCTGCCGATAGCGCCATAAAGGGCGCCGAGCGGGCAAAGATGGCCGCACCAGCCGTGTTCAACCACTAATAAATCGAAGGTAAAAAGTGCAACCAGTAACCAGATGCCCGCCCCGAAACCAAACACCAGACCACGCCCCATCAAAGAAACCGGGTTGACCCACTCCCAGAGCAACGAGCCGGTAAACGCGCTGCCCGCTAATACCAGCGCCAGCAGCAGATAGCGCAGCCAGCGAGGCAGCGTAGCCGAGGCGTTAAAGCCCGTTTTACGACGCAGCCAGGCGGCGAGATCGGTAAGGGGATTAAGCGGACAAACCCATCCGCAAAAGATCCTTTTACCCAGCAGCGCATAGCCGCCCGCCACAATGCCCGCTCCGCTTAGCGTAAGCACGGCGGGAAGGTGGCCGCTAAGCAGGCTTTGCAGCACCAGCAACGGATCGCTTAACGGAACCGTCTCCAGCAACAGGCTGCCGCTGTAATTACCGTGCAGGATCCATACGCCCAACAACGGACCAATGAGGAACAGCATCAGTACGACAAGCTGCGTAAAGCGACGCATCAGCAACCACTTATGGCTAAGCAGCCAGCCCTTTTTCGCAACGGCATCGCGCCCGGCGTCCTGCTTATGGTTTGCCATCTTTTCCCTCCAGCCAGCCAAAGCGGTAGTGGTGACCCAGCTCCCCTTTTGCCATGGCGAGCGGCAGCACTTTTATCGCCGCCTGTTCCAGCACGCAGGCCTGCTCGCATTTACCGCAGCCGGTACAGGCATCGCTGTGAACGGTCGGCAAAAAACGCGCGTGTTTACCGGTACGCGCATTGCGTTCCAGCTCAAGCGTGATGGCTTTATCAATAGAGGGGCAAACGCGATAGCAAACATCGCAGCGCAGGCCCTGGTAGTTCAGGCAGCTTTCATGATCCAGCAGTACCGCAAGCCCCATGCGCGCCTCGTCAATCGAGGCGATGTCGCTGTTGAGCGCGCCACTTGGGCAGACTTTGGCGCAGGGTATCTCCTCGCACATTTCACAGGGAATATCCCGCGCCACAAAATAAGGCGTGCCTGCCGATAACCCGGAAGCCAGCGTTGCCAGCTTCAGCGTATCGTACGGACAAGCCTGCACGCACTGGCCGCAGCGTATGCAAGCGCGGGAAAATGGTTCCTCATCCAGCGCGCCCGGCGGGCGCAACCGCACACCATGAGCCCTGGCGGTCTGCTGTTGCAGCCCCAGGACCACGGTGATGCCAGCAAGCCCGCCCGCTGCTCGCGCAACATCACGCAGGAAGCGGCGGCGTGCCGGTTGAGAAAGATTTTCGCGAGGCATAGCGCGTTACACCTTCGCCAGCTTCACGGCGCACTTCTTGAAGTCCGTCTCTTTAGAGAGCGGATCGGTTGCGTCAAGCGTCAGGTTATTAACCAACTGCGCGGCGTCAAAGAACGGCATGTAAACCAGTCCCTGTGGCGGTTTATTGCGCCCGCGTGTTTCGACAATGGAAATAACTTCACCGCGACGGGAAACTACTTTCACTTTGTCGCCGCGCTTAAGGTTGCGCGCCTTCGCATCCAGAGGATGAATAAACAACACGGCTTCCGGGAAGGCACGGTGCAACTCCGGCACGCGACGCGTCATGCTGCCGGTATGCCAGTGCTCCAGCACACGACCGGTAGACAACCACAGGTCATATTCTTTATCCGGCTCTTCTGCCGCAGGCTCGAACGGCAGCGCAAAGATCACCGCTTTGCCATCCGGCTTGCCGTAGAATTTGTAGCCCTCCCCGGCTTTTACGTAAGGATCGTTGCCTTCGCTGTAGCGCCACTGGGTTTCTTTACCGTCAACGACCGGCCAGCGCAGACCGCGCGCCTTATGGTAGTCGTCGAAAGGTGCCAGGTCGTGGCCGTGGCCGCGTCCGAATGCGGCATATTCTTCAAACAGCCCTTTTTGCAGATAGAAGCCCAGCTCGCGAGATTCATCGTTAAGCTGATCCTCTGCCAGTTCGCTCACCGGGAACTTGCTCACCGCCTCGTTGGCGAACAGCACGTCAAACAGCGTCTTCCCACGGTATTCGGGTTTTTTATCGACCAGTTCCGCCGGCCACACCTCTTCAACCTTAAAGCGCCTGGCAAACTGCACCAGCTGCCAGAGATCGGATTTCGCCTCACCGGGCGCCGGAACCTGCTGACGCCAGAACTGCGTGCGGCGTTCGGCGTTACCGTAAGCCCCTTCTTTTTCCACCCACATCGCGGTAGGCAGGATCAGATCCGCCGCCAGCGCGCTGATGGTTGGATAGGGATCGGAGACAATCACGAAGTTGCGCGGATCGCGCCAGCCTGGCATACGCTCTTCATTAATGTTCGGCCCGGCCTGCATATTGTTGTTACACATCACCCAATAGACGTTCAGCTTGCCATCTTTCAGCGCACGGTCCTGCGCTACGGCATGCAGCCCTACTTTGGCCGGGATGGTGCCCGCAGGCAGCTTCCACATGTTTTCAGCGATTTCACGGTGTTTGTCATTCGTGACAACCATATCCGCAGGAAGACGATGTGAGAACGTACCGACTTCACGCGCGGTACCACACGCAGAAGGCTGGCCGGTCAGCGAGAATGGCCCGCAGCCCGGCTGGGATATTTTCCCCGTCAGCAGGTGCAGGTTATAAACGAGGTTATTCGCCCAGACGCCGCGCGTGTGCTGGTTAAAGCCCATCGTCCAGTAAGAGATAACTTTCTTATGCGGATCGGCATACAGCTTCGCAAGCGCTTCAAGCTGATCCGCAGGCACGCCGCTCATCTGCACGGTTTTCTCAAGCGTGTACTCGGCGACAAAGGCTTTGTACTCGTCAAAGCTCATTGGCTCGGACGCATCGGAACCTGGATTCTTCGCCGCTTTTTCCAGCGGGTGCGTTGGGCGCAGGCCATAGCCGATATCCGTCACGCCTTTACGCAGGTTCACGTGCTGTTTGAAGAACGACTCGTTTATCGCATCGTTCTGAATGATGTAGTTGGCGATATAGTTAAGGATCGCCAGATCGCTTTGCGGGGTGAACACCATGCCGTTGTCCGCCAGCTCAAAGCTGCGGTGCTGGAAGGTGGAAAGCACGGCGACGTTGACGTTTTCATCGGAGAGGCGACGGTTGGTGATGCGCGACCACAAGATCGGGTGCATCTCCGCCATGTTGGAGCCCCAGAGCACAAAGGCGTCGGCCTGTTCGATATCGTCATAGCAGCCCATCGGCTCGTCCATACCAAAGGTACGCATGAAGCCGACCACCGCGGAAGCCATGCAGTGGCGCGCGTTAGGATCGATATTATTGGAGCGGAATCCGGCCTTAAACAGCTTGGCCGCCGCATAGCCTTCCCACACCGTCCACTGCCCTGAACCGAACATGCCAATGGCCTCTGGCCCTTTGGCTTTCAGGCTGGTTTTGAATTTCTCCTCCATGATGTCGAAGGCCTGCTCCCAGCTTACGGGCGCAAATTCACCTTCTTTATCATAATGGCCATCTTTCATGCGCAGCAGCGGCTGGGTCAGACGATCCTTTCCGTACATGATTTTGGGCAGGAAGTAGCCTTTAATGCAGTTCAGGCCTCGGTTAACCGGAGCTTCCGGATCGCCCTGGCTTGCCACGATACGGCCATTTTGCGTGCCCACCAGCACACCGCAACCCGTGCCGCAGAAACGGCATGGCGCTTTATCCCATTTGATAGCATCCTGTTTTCCGACAACCGCGGCAGCCGCACCCGGCACGCTCAGGCCTGCCGCCGCTGCGGCTGCCGCAACGGCGTTCGCTTTCATAAAACTACGACGACTGAGTTTCATGGTGTTTCCTCACCTTCCTCATCCTGCTGGTGATAAACCAGCGATACCGCCAGCACGTTTGCAATATTGCGTGCCGACTCAATTTGGTTGAGCAGCGCATCGCTTCGCGCTGCCTCCATCACCACCACCAGCTTGCCGTGTTCAGCATCGCTTGCGGCGACCTCGCTACCGGCAAGCTCGCTCAGGGCGGCGCTAACGGCAGGAATATGTTGGGGATGTGCCTGGACGACCAGGCCACAGACGTGCCAGCTAGTTTGCATCAGCGTGCCTCATCGTCAGAGCGGATACCGGACATCCGGAGATACAGCCTCCGCACGCGTTGCATGCAGAGCGGTTAAGCCTGGGTTGCGAGATTCCCTGCGCCGAAGGGCGAAAAGTAATGGCCTGCGTTTCGCAAGCATCTTGACAGCTGCGGCATTCCACCCCGGACAAGGCGAGGCAGGCGTCGCTGATAAAAAGAGTGTGTTCCCAGGGCACAGCTTTGCTCCGCTGGAAAAGCTGTTGCGGACAAACGTCTGCGCAGGCAGAGCAAAAAGTGCATTCACCTTTGCTGAAATCAATTTCAGGGTATCCACCTCGCCCACGTAGCAAAATACGGGTTTCGCAAACCGGCAGGCAGGCATCACAGCGCATACATTCAGCCAGAAAATGTTGCTCATCCCCACTCCAGGGAGGACGAAAAGCCGTCGCGTTACCGCGCCAGCTACCGGTCAATAATCCACGTCGGGACAGCTCGGCCATCAGGCACATCCTTGCATCACAAACGCCGCCCCACGCGTGCAGAGTCGGCAAACAATTCATTGTTATTCCCGTATTTTTCTACGGGTTTTTATTGGGGGTAACGTTATGTGACAAAGGGGTGGTAGCGGCATCCCCCTAAAGGGGTAAATGCCGTTGTAGGATCAAAAATGGAGGTGGTTTGGGGAAACTGGCGGCTTTACAGGGGGGGAATGTAACTCCAATGAGAAAATTCTGATCGCTGTCCGTTAATGGCGCCATGCAGTTTTGGAATCTGGGCCGAAATAACCACAACAAACGTTTTAGCCGACGCGCCTTTCTGGTACGTTTCGCCCACCATAGATTTTAAGAGGTTATTCGTTCTGTGATGGCGCAACGCTCGGTCCGGGCAAGCCTTGCCCGCGCATTCCTTTATATCGTCCTGCTGTCTTTGCTCTCGACAGGCATAGCGATACTGACGCTCGCCAGCAGTTTACGGGACGCAGAGGCGGTCAACGTGGCGGGGTCGCTGCGCATGCAAAGCTATCGCCTTGGCTACGATTTACAGAGCGATCGCACGCAACTGGAAGCACATCTTGCGCAATACAATCAGTCGTTGCGCTCCGAGGCTCTGCTCAATCCAGGCCATTTTTGGGTGCCGAAGGAAGTGCGTGAGCGATACAACGCCATTAACGACGCCTGGCGCAAGATGGAATATCAGGTTCGTCAGGGCGATACGAACTGGTATCACGCCAATATCGCAGGCTACGTGGCGCAAATCGATCTCTTTGTGCTTGCGCTACAGCATTACGCCGAACGAAAAATGATGCAGGTCGTTGCCACGTCGGTGGTGGGATTTATCGCCATTTTTACGCTGGTCTTTTTTACGCTTCGCCGCTTCCGCCACCAGGTCGTCGCCCCGCTCAAAAAGCTGATGCTCGCCAGCGAATCTATCGAACATGGCAAGTTCGATCATCCCCCTCTTGATAGCAGCCTGCCCAATGAAATTGGTCTGCTTGCACACACCTTCACGCGCATGGCGGACGAACTGCAACGTCTTTACCGCTCCCTTGAAGATAAAGTGCAGCAAAAGACGCTGGGACTGCAGGAGGCGAATCGTACGCTAGGCGTGCTCTATTCCTGCTCGCAGGCGCTGAACGTCAGCACTATCGACAGGCATTGTTTTACGCAGATCCTTCAGCTTGTTCGCCAGCAGGAAAAGGTGGATTACCTCGAAATGCAGGTGGGAGAAAACTGGCTATTGTGCGAAGGCACGCCGCAGGAGTCTGTCCCCTGGCAGTCGGTAGCCATCACGCAACAGGACGGTGAGTCAGGCCAGCTCCGCTGGCAGGCTTCCGCCAGCTCGCCTCCCATGCCGCTTATGCAAAGCGTGGCGACCATGCTGGGGCGCGGCCTTTACTTCAATCAGGCGCAAAAACATTATCAGCAGCTGTTGCTAATGCAGGAGCGAGCGACCATCGCCCGCGAACTGCATGATTCCCTGGCGCAGGTGCTCTCTTATTTGCGAATACAGCTCACGCTGCTTAAGCGCGCCGTGCCTGAAGAAAATACACGCGCGCAAAGGATAATCGGCGATTTTTCACAGGCTCTGAACGATGCCTACCGGCAATTACGGGAGCTGCTGACAACGTTCCGTCTGACGTTACAGCAGGCCGATTTGCCTGCGGCCCTGCAGGAGACCATTGCCCCGCTTCGCCAACAAACGGATGCAACAATTCGTCTCGACTGTAGAATGCCCACTCAGGCGCTGGATGCGCAGCAGCAGGTGCATCTGCTGCAAATTATTCGTGAAGCTGTGCTGAACGCTATCAAACATGCAGATGCGCAGGAGATAGCAATAACCTGTACGACCTCTTCTACCGGCGAACACACCGCGGCCATTCTTGATAACGGCAGGGGAATTGCGAGCCTGAGCGAGCCGGAAGGTCATTATGGCCTGAATATAATGCACGAGCGCGCCGCCCAGCTGGGCGGGCAGTTAACCATTTCCCGCCCCACGCAGGGTGGAACGTTGATTACGATAACGTTTCGTTCATCGACGTCAGATAATAATGATAAGAATGAAAACAGCAGGAGCAGCGATGAGTGAGCGAAGCGTCTTTGAGGTTTTAATTGTCGACGATCATCCGTTGATGCGGCGGGGCATTCGCCAGTTGCTGGAGATGGATGACAGCTTTTTCGTAGTGGGTGAAGCAAGCAGCGGCACTGAAGCTATTAGCATGGCAAACCGGCTTGGCCCCGATCTCATTCTGCTGGATTTGAACATGAAAGGACTGAGCGGTCTGGATACGCTCAATGCCCTCCGTCGGGAAGGCGTCAGCGCCCGCATTATCGTCCTGACGGTTTCAGACTCACGCAGCGATGTCTTCACCTTGATTGATGCCGGTGCCGATGGCTATTTGCTCAAAGATAGCGAGCCGGAAATGTTACTGGATGATATTCGCCGTGGCGCAGAAGGTGGCGAAGCTTTCAGCGCGCAGGTCGCCGAATATTTGCGCAACCGGAAAACGCACAAACAGAGCGGCGTTCCGTTTGCCACACTGACCGAGCGCGAACTGGACGTTTTGCAGGAAGTGGCAAGAGGCCTGTCTAACAAGCAAATCGCAGCCGGTCTGCATATTTCCGAAGAGACGGTGAAAGTTCACGTCCGTAATGTATTACGTAAACTCCAGGTTCGTTCACGCGTGGCGGCGACGGTGCTATTTCTGGAAAGCCGTGGCGTTTAACCCCTTGAATCTGGCAGCCTGTACCCATAGCACGCTAAGATAATTTACACTATCTTCTCAATTTCTCCACGTTTGGACCTGAGGTTAAGGCTACAGTGACCGCAGCCCCCATAACAATAATCTGAAGCGCTTACGAGGTTCCATCCAGATGGCGAATTTCTTCATCAGCCGCCCCATATTTGCCTGGGTGCTGGCCATTATTTTGTGCCTCACCGGCGTGCTTGCTATTTTTTCGCTTCCTGTTGAGCAATATCCCGACCTCGCACCGCCAAACGTCCGTATCAGCACTAACTATCCAGGCGCTTCAGCCCAAACGCTGGAAAATACCGTCACCCAGGTCATCGAACAAAACATGACCGGCATCGACAACCTGATGTATATGTCGTCGCAAAGCAGCAGTACCGGGCAGGCCACGATCATGCTGAATTTTAAAGCCGGCACCGATCCGAACGAAGCCGTGCAGCAGGTGCAAAACCAGCTGCAGTCCGCGATGCGTAAATTGCCGCAGGCGGTGCAGACTCAGGGGGTCACGGTAAGGAAAACCGGCGACACTAATATCCTGATGGTGGCCTTCGTCTCCACCGATGGCAGCATGGATAAACAGGATATCGCCGACTACGTGGCGAGTAATATTCAGGATCCGCTCAGCCGCATTAACGGCGTCGGGGACGTGGATGCTTATGGTTCCCAGTACTCCATGCGTATCTGGCTCAACCCAACCAAACTTACCGGTTTACAACTCACCACGCAGGATGTGGTCGATGCGATTAACGCGCAGAACGCGCAGGTTGCCGTTGGACAACTGGGAGGAACGCCCTCCGTTGATCTTCAGGCGTTGAACGCGACAATCAATTCCCAGTCTTTGCTACAAACGCCACAGCAATTCAGGGATATTACGCTGCGTGTGAATCAGGATGGTTCGCTGGTGACGCTGGGTGACGTGGCTGAGGTGGAACTGGGCGCGGAGAAATATGACTACCTGAGCCGCTACAATGGCCAGGCGGCCTCCGGCCTTGGCATCAAACTCGCCTCGGGCGCAAATGAGATGGAGACGGATAAACTTGCCCGCGCCAAAATTGAAGAGCTGTCGCAGTATTTCCCCCACGGGCTGGAGGCGAGAATCGCCTATGAAACTACGCCATTCGTGAAGGCCTCTATCAAAGACGTGGTAAAAACGCTGCTGGAAGCTATCCTGCTGGTGTTTCTCGTCATGTACCTGTTTTTGCAAAATTTCCGCGCAACGCTCATTCCCACTATCGCCGTGCCCGTGGTGCTGCTGGGGACTTTCTCGGTGCTCTACGCCTTCGGCTACAGCGTTAATACGCTCACGATGTTCGCCATGGTGCTGGCCATCGGGCTGCTGGTGGATGACGCCATCGTGGTCGTGGAGAACGTTGAACGCATCATGAGCGAAGAAGGCCTGTCGCCCATGGAGGCCACCCGCAAGTCGATGGGCCAGATACAGGGCGCGCTGGTGGGAATTGCGATGGTGCTTTCCGCCGTATTCGTGCCGATGGCGTTCTTCGGCGGCACCACGGGCGCTATTTATCGCCAGTTTTCGATTACCATAGTTTCGGCCATGGTGCTCTCGGTACTGGTGGCAATGATCCTTACCCCAG
The DNA here is from genome assembly GCA_032051265.1 of Buttiauxella sp. Lineage (GTDB taxonomy): Bacteria > Pseudomonadota > Gammaproteobacteria > Enterobacterales > Enterobacteriaceae > Dryocola. Next base: position 135,131 of record DAMBYU010000001.1, on the reverse strand, counting down.
CGCTTTGCGCCACGTTGCTTAAGCCTTTACATAAAGGTGAGCATCACGGACAGAAAGGCTTTTTCGGCTGGTTTAACCGCATGTTCAACCGTAATGCCGCGCGATATGAAAGCAGCGTAGGCAGGATCCTGGCACGCAGCGCGCGCTGGATACTGATTTACGTCTTGCTGCTGGGCGGTATGGTGTTCCTGTTCCTTCGCTTGCCAACCTCATTTCTGCCGTTAGAAGACCGGGGGGTATTTACCACGTCTGTTCAGCTCCCTGGGGGCGCAACGCAGCAGCAAACGTTGAAGGTCGTTGCGGATATCGAACAATATTATCTGACTAAAGAAAAAGATAACGTGCTGTCGGTCTTCTCCACCGTGGGCGCCGGGCCTGGCGGGAACGGGCAGAACGTGGCGCGAATGTTTGTGCGCCTGAAGGACTGGGACGATCGCGATCCGGACACGGGCAGCTCTTTCGCCATTATCGAGCGGGCCACTAAGGCCTTCCGTCACATTAAAGAAGCCCGCGTTATCGCCAGCAGCCCACCGGCCATCAGCGGTCTGGGCAACGCGGCCGGATTTGATATGGAGCTACAGGACCACGGCGGTGCCGGGCACGACGCGCTCATGAACGCGCGTGACCAACTGCTTAACCTGGCCGACAATGAACCGCAGTTGACCCGCGTTCGTCATAATGGCCTGGACGATAGCCCGCAGATGCAGATAGATATCGATCAGCGCAAGGCGCAGGCGCTGGGCGTTTCCATCGACGATATCAACAACACCCTGCAAACGGCCTGGGGCTCCAGCTATGTGAATGACTTTATGGATCGTGGCCGCGTAAAGAAAGTCTATGTGCAGGCCGCCGCCAAATACCGCATGCTGCCGGAGGATGTAAACCAGTGGTACGTGCGTAATAAAGACGGTGGCATGGTGCCGTTCTCCGCCTTCTCTTCTTCGCGCTGGACAACGGGATCGCCTCGTCTGGAGCGCTACAACGGCTATTCAGCCGTAGAGATCGTGGGCGAGGCCGCATCTGGCGTGAGTACCGGTACGGCTATGCAGATCATGGAAGGGCTGGTGCATAAACTGCCGAATGGATTTGGGCTTGAATGGACAGGCATGTCTTATCAGGAACGGCTTTCGGGCGCCCAGGCACCGGCGTTGTATGCGGTATCGCTGCTGGTAGTCTTCCTGTGCCTTGCCGCACTCTATGAAAGCTGGTCGGTGCCCTTCTCCGTTATGCTCGTTGTACCGCTTGGGGTAATCGGCGCCCTGCTCGCCACCTGGATGCGGGGACTTGAGAATGACGTGTACTTCCAGGTTGGGTTACTTACCGTTATTGGCCTGTCGGCGAAGAATGCGATATTGATTGTTGAATTCGCCAACGACCAGAACGCCCAGGGGCGAGAGCTGGTCACCGCCACCCTCGATGCCTGCCGCCAGCGTTTACGTCCGATTCTGATGACATCGCTGGCCTTTATCTTCGGCGTGCTGCCAATGGCCACCAGCAGCGGCGCAGGCTCCGGTAGCCAGCATGCGGTAGGCACGGGTGTGATGGGCGGTATGATTTCAGCGACGGTGCTGGCAATTTTCTTTGTGCCGCTGTTCTTTGTGCTGGTGCGTCGCCGCTTCCCGCTTAAAGAGCCGCATGGCGGCTGATGGTCAAAAAAGAGAACAAAAAAGGCGGCCTTTCCGGTCGCCTTTTTCAGATGCGTTCATAGAAGATTCAAATAAGCGCATCTTGCTCTTGCCTTTTTCTGGTCAGATCATTTACGAAGCATACCTTCAATGAAATCTTTCCAGTTCCCCAGTTCATGCTCAATCATAACAGCCTCTCTTATAATTGCTTTAATTATACGCAATCCAACCCGTGGAGTGAAGCTATACTCTCCTGCTCCTTTTCCGGCCATTCCTGTATATATTGCTATTGCGTAGGGTTTTAATTTTAACCCGTTTATTGTTTATTAATGTGACGGAGCACCTGAAACAAAACGTTTCTTCAGATTTCAGAAGTTTCGCTTGTAAGGCAGGACTGACGCGCCAGAAGGCATGGTGAGAGCGTTGATGCAGGATAAAGGGTGAAATAACGGTGTCGAAAATATGATTAAAGATATTTATATATTGAATTTAAGATAAGACAGAATTCCGTCGGCACCATGGCATGCCATTCATCCATAAAATAGCTTTGCATAACTGCTGAATTTTTATTCGAAAACCGCCAGCATGGCTATATTCTGTGATGGTAAGAGTAGCAATTAAATTATATTTTTCCTTCGTACTTTATTACCATTTAGTATCGTTCTAATTATCTGATTAAAAAATCAGCGTCTCGACAAAAGGACTGAAAGCACGTGATTACCCTTTACGGCATTAAAAATTGCGACACCATCAAAAAGGCGCGCCGCTGGCTGGAGACTCACGGAGTCGACTACCAGTTTCATGACTACCGTACAGACGGTCTGGACGCCGATTTGCTCAACGGCTTTATCGCCGAACTGGGATGGGAAGCGCTGCTGAACACGCGCGGCACAACCTGGCGTAAGCTGGATGAAGCGCGTCGTGAATCCATTCAAGACGCGCAGTCGGCGGCGGCATTAATGTCCGAAATGCCCGCAATCATCAAACGCCCATTGCTCTGCGCGCCCGGGCAGCCTATGCTGCTGGGTTTCAATGAATCGAACTATCAGCAGTTTATCAACGAGGTATAGTCTTATGTCCTGCCCGGTTATTGAGCTGACGCAACAGCTTATCCGCCGCCCTTCCCTGAGCCCCGACGATGCAGGCTGTCAGGCGCTGCTCATTGAGCGGCTACGCGCTATCGGTTTTACCGTTGAGCATATGGATTTTGGCGACACGCAAAATTTCTGGGCATGGAGAGGACAGGGCGAAACGCTGGCGTTTGCTGGACATACCGATGTCGTCCCGTCCGGCGATGCGGACCGCTGGATAAACCCGCCCTTCGAGCCGACCATTCGCGACGGCATGCTGTTTGGCCGGGGCGCTGCTGATATGAAAGGGTCGCTTGCGGCGATGGTCGTGGCAGCAGAGCGTTTTGTCGCTCAGCACCCGAACCATCAAGGCCGGCTGGCGTTTCTTATTACGTCCGATGAAGAAGCGAGCGCTAAAAATGGCACCGTAAAAGTGGTGGAAGCGCTGATGGAGCGCCGCGAGCGTCTCGATTATTGCCTGGTGGGCGAGCCGTCGAGTACCGAAGTTGTAGGCGACGTGGTGAAAAACGGCCGTCGCGGGTCGCTGACCTGCAACCTGACGATTCATGGCGTGCAGGGGCACGTGGCCTACCCGCATCTGGCGGACAACCCGGTTCATCGCGCAGCCCCGATGCTAAGCGAGCTGGTGACTATTGAGTGGGACAAGGGAAACGAGTTTTTCCCGGCGACCAGCATGCAGATTGCCAATATTCAGGCCGGTACCGGCAGTAATAACGTCATACCAGGCGATATGTTTGTGCAGTTTAACTTCCGCTTCAGCACCGAGCTGACCGATGCGGCCATCAAACAGCGCGTGATAGCCCTGCTTGAAAAATACCAGCTGCGCTACACGCTGGACTGGTGGCTTTCCGGCCAGCCGTTCCTGACCTCACGCGGCAAGCTCGTCGATGCGGTGGTGAACGCCGTTGAGCACTATAATGAAATCAGGCCGCAGCTTTTAACCACCGGCGGCACGTCCGATGGACGCTTTATCGCACGTATGGGCGCACAGGTGGTGGAGCTTGGGCCGGTGAACGCGACCATTCATAAGATTAATGAGTGCGTCAATGCCGCCGACCTGCAGCTCCTTGCCCGTATGTATCAGCGCATTATGGAACAGCTTGTCGCCTGACGGGCTGAACAACTTAAGTGAGGTATGAGCATGGAATGGCTATCGCATTACTGGTGGATTATCGTACTGGTGCTATTGCTGGGTATTTTCCTGAATGTAATTAAGGACCTGAAACGTATCGATCCCAAGAAATATATGGCAAACAAGCCCGACCTGCCCCCGCACCGTGATTTTAACGACAAGTGGGACGACGAGGACGACTGGCCGAAGAAAAAGCCTTAGTAATCATGTCGGGTGGCGCTGCGCTTACCCGACTTACATCAATTCAATAATATCGTCGTTGTTCGGTTTTCCGCCGCTTAGCGCCTCGTCGAAATAGTGCTTCGGCACCGTATAACGCAGGTGGTTGAGCGCAATCTGAATGCTGCGCTCATCGATGGCATGGCCCAAATCATCAATCACGTCCAGCGTGAAATCCCCGCCGACGCGTTCAAGCGCCTCCGCAGCCTTAAATGCATGCTTCACATTAATCACATCGTCTTCGTCGCCGTGAATCAAATGGAAAGTTGTGGCTGTCGGCGCTTTTTGTGGCAGCTCCGCGTAGCGCCCGCTAAATGCCACCACGCGGGAAGCAAGTTCCGGCTCGGCTTTAATTCCTTCAAGCGCCATCATTGCGCCCTGCGAGAAACCAATCAGCGCCGTAGCGCCGCCGGGAACGCCGCTCTGTTTCTGCCAGTAGTGCACCACTTCAATAAACGCCGGCATCACGGCATCAATACGACCCTGACGGTTTTCTTCCGTCACACCAGCCACTGAAAACCATTCACGCCCTTGTTGCGGACCGCTCGGTGCCGGGCCGCCAATGCTCACGACTAAAGCGTCAGGAAACAAAGGCGCAAACCAGCTGCCGATCTCACCCATGGCGACGGGGTTATCACCCACGCCATGAAACAGCAGCAGTAATTGTTTTGCCGGCGCGGAGGGGCTCTGAACAACAAAGTGGTCGAGTTTCATGCTTATCTCCTTAAGTTTCTGGCGCTGACGATCGCATTTGCAAAAGGGCGTTTTTGAGCGCAGCACTCTGTGGCGCATCAAGTTCTTCAAGCGCCTGCTTAACCTCTTGCCGCATCGCTGCCAGTAGCGCTTTACGCCCGGAAAGACGAAGATCCTGACACAGCCTCTCCACCTTAAGCCGGTGCTGGACCCTGCCACGTAAAGCTTTTAACGGCAGATTGCAGGCTATAAGCAGGCGATTAAGCGACCCCAGGCAGGCTTCCAGCGGGCGGTGCGCAAACGCAAAACCAGCCAGCTCAAGCCAGTCATCACTATTTAGCGTAGTCGCTGGGAGAGGTGTGATGGGTAAAGGGCTGGCGATCCACGGCTGCAGATAAGTGAAATCTCGCTGCAGACGAAGATGCTCATGCCGGGTGAGCGCCACGCCTGCATCGCTCAGCGGTAACAGCGCCATTGCCGTGTAGCAACCGCTGCTGGCTTCACGATAGCTCCCGACGCGTACCAGCACAAAACCACAGCTTTCCCAGAACCGCCACAGCTCTTCGGTGAAGCCAAAACTTACTGACAAATAATCAACGCCCGGCCGCGCGTCCGCTTTCGCCGTCGCTATTAGCTGTTGCCCTAACTGCTGCCGCTGACGTAACGGATGCACGGCAATACGGCTTACGCGCAGCCCCTTTAGAGTCGCCGCCAGCGGGCTGCCCCCGTGGGCAGAAAGAGATTGTGCGACAAGGTTCCCACGCGGCCGACGGAAACCCGCCCATACCGCCCGGCTGAGATTTTCATCCAGCCCGCCCTCTTCCACCAGCCAGACTGCACCAACGGTTTCACCGCCACAGCTAGCGGCGATGAAACGTTGTCCCCGGGCATCGAGCATGCGCCGCCAGTCCAGCGGCGAGGTGCGGTAGTGCGCTCCCGAGAGCAGGCGATACATCTGCTGAAGCAGGCCAACCTCGTCCTGTGCGACCGGGCTCAGCGTGACCGCCCCCTGGGCTGCATGAGTTAAGTCTGCTTCCTCAAACAGCAAAATGCTGTCGATTAACGACTCCAGAGGATCATCCTGTGCCCAGCGAATGGGAGCTGAAAGAGAGTAACGGGTAAGAGAATCTATCCCCGCGCAAAACTTCAGTAAGAACCCCCGCCCGGTGCCTTCGTAGCCCTGAACCGTGGTAGTGAGCAGCGTGCGCGGGAAACGGGCAATCAATTGACGCAGCTGTGGCGCTGGCAACGCGGCCGCCTCATCGATAATTAGCCACTGCGCGTCCGGCTCTTGCGGCTGAGCCAGAAGCGCGTCCGGGGCGATAAAACTGAAGTTTTCGCCCGCATGCCGCGCCAGCACGTCCGTCGCCGCCCGGGTCGGGGCCGTCACCAGCGCTTCGCCAGAGAGGCTGCTTAGCAACATGCCCGCAAGCGCAGATTTACCCCTGCCACGCGGAGCAGTAACCACGGCTACGCCAGGCGGCATGGATTGCAGCGCGGAAAGGATTTCGGCCTGCTCCCGTTCCGGGGCACCGTTAGCGGGGTGCCAGGAGGCGCGTGGCCGAAATGCAGGCAAGCGAAACGGCTGGTGCTGTTGCCAGAGATAAGAGTCGCTATCGGCAAGCACCAGGCGCTGGAGATGAGAGATAAAATTCGGCGTGGCAACGGGATGGGGAGCATCGCTCCAGCGGCAGGAGTCCGCATCGGGAAGCGTCGGCCAGCTATGCCAGTCGGGCGCCAGCATAACCAACCAGCTACCGGCTTTTAGCGTCCCGGCAAGGGCCGCAAACGCTTCAGCATCCAGCCCATTGCGGGCATCAAACACCGCATGCAGGAACTCCCGGCCAAGCAGCGTGCGCATAGCCGATGGCGCGCAATTAAGCGCAAGCTCAGGCGCCGCGCCAACCCATAGCCAGTCGCCGGAAAGCTGGCTGGTCAGCAAGCTTATCTGCTGGCTACTCCACGCGGCTTCGCCCGTAAGAATAAGCAGACGCCGAATACCGGTACTGGCCATCCCGGCGGTGACAAGTCGAAGCTGTTCCATGCCTGCAATCCTTATTGCCGTTTATAGCCGGGCGCTATTAGCGGACATTGTTCCCGAAGGTATTACACTGTGCAGGATCGCCGCTGTCAAAGCCGCGTTTAAACCAGGTGTAACGCTGTTCAGACGTGCCGTGGGTAAAGCTATCCGGCACCACGCGTCCCTGCCCTTTCTGCTGCAGGCGATCGTCGCCGATCGCCTCAGCGGCATTCAGCGCTTCCTGCAGGTCACCGACATCCAGCACCTCCTGCTTTTGCATGCTGTTGCCCCAGATACCTGCGAAACAGTCGGCCTGCAGCTCCATTTTCACCGACAGTTTGTTACCTTCAACCTGGGATGCGCCCTGCTGAAGCTGACGAACTTTTGGCTCGATCCCTAACAGTTTCTGGACATGGTGGCCGACTTCATGGGCAATAACATAACCCTGAGCAAAATCGCCGTCCGCCCCCAGCTTGTTTTTCATCTCATCATAAAAGGAGAGATCGATATAAACGGTGCTGTCTGCCGGGCAGTAGAACGGCCCCATCACCGACTGGCCCGTGCCGCAGCCAGTGCGGGTGGCGCCGCGGTACATCACCAGTTTCGGCTGCTGATAGGTGCGTCCCATCTGCTGGAAAATCTGCCCCCAGGTGTCTTCTGTGGTGGCCAGAATAACCGAGGTGAATTTGGCCGCTTCATCATCATTCGGGCTGATAGAGCGCTGAGTAGTTTGCTGGGTCACCGGCTGGCCGCCGGAGAGAAGCGCGGTGAGGTCAACGCCATAATAGCCTGCCACAACGACGACAATCAGCAGAACGATCCCGCCTTTGCCTCCCGGCAAGCGAAACCCACCGCCGCCGCCAAAGCCCGGGCCGGAGGAATTATTACGCCTGTCTTCTACGTTGTCGCTTTCGCGACGACCTTGCCAACGCATACCCTACCTCGTTATTCACAACTTGTAAGAGTAGATCGTAGGCGGTTAATCTCAGGATTACCATAAGAAACGAGATGTGAAAAAACCGGGTGCGCAAAACACACCCGGTCTGAAGAGAATCCTGCGGCAATCAGTCTAAGTTAACGCCAAGACGGTGGGCTACTTCTTCGTACGCTTCAATCAGGCCGCCCAGGCTCTGGCGGAAACGGTCTTTGTCCATTTTATCGAGAGTTTCTTTATCCCACAGGCGGCTGCCGTCCGGGGAAAACTCATCGCCCAGCACAACTTCGCCTTTGAACAGGCCAAACTCCAGCTTGAAATCCACGAGGATCAGCCCCGCGTCGTCAAAAAGTTTGCTCAATACGTCGTTAGCTTTGTAGCTCAGCTCACGCATACGGGCCAGATTATCTTTGCTCACCCAGCCAAAGGTTTCGCAGTAAGACTCGTTGACCATCGGGTCATGCATCTCATCGTTCTTCAGGAACAGGTCAAACAGCGGTGGATTGAGTTCAATCCCTTCTTCAATGCCCAGGCGCTTCACCAGCGACCCGGCGGCACGGTTGCGGATAACACACTCAACCGGCACCATATCGAGCTTTTTAACCAGCACTTCGTTATCGGAAAGTAGCCGCTCCATTTGCGTAGGAATGCCCGCTTCTTCCAGTTTGGCCATAATGAAATGGTTAAACTTGTTGTTCACCATGCCCTTACGGTCAAACTGCTCAATGCGCGCGCCATCTCCTGCTGACGTATCATTGCGGAATTCGAGCACCAACAGATCCGGGTTTTCGGTGCTGTATACGGTCTTCGCTTTGCCACGATACAACTCAGCTTGCTTTTGCATCTTTCTTACTCCAGGTATGATTTAACTAAAAATTCCGCTATCTGTAGCCACGCACACGTTTGCGTAGCCGGCCAGAAAAAAGGCCGGATCGCTCCGGCCCTTTAATTACTTGCTGAATGCCGCCTGGAACACGGCGACCAGCGCATCGTTCTGGGACTGCGTCAGCGTGTGTCCTTTCGGATCGATAAACTGCAGGCTGCTGCGGTTATCAAGGTCACCCACCTGTAGCTTATAGTCACCGCTGGCCAGTTCCGGGTCTTTCGCCCCTAAATCCTGCCAGTCGCTGTCAGACAAAGGCTTATAGGTTACGGCCATGCTGCCGGTAGAGCGCGTGGAATCGGTAACTTTCATGCCAGCTTTTTCAAGCGTTGCCGGCAAGCGGCTCCAGACCACGTTGAACGGACCACGAACCACCAGCATTGGTAAGCCGGTATCGTCTGCGGCGCTTTGGACATCAAGCTGAGCGGAAGCACGGTTATCCTTCGCGTTCTGCAGATCGGTTTGTGCTTTATCAAGGCCTGCGCTGATGACGTTAAGCATTTGTGCGCTGTAGCGCTGCATGGAGGCGGCATCCGATACCGGCTTGCCAGCCTGCTCCAGGCCCAACAGCTTCACCACCACCGCCTGCTGGTAGCCCTGCGGCTTCACGGCAATTTGATAGCGGCCGCGGTACTGCTCATCTTCATCGGCACGGTTCCACTGCACCCAATCGGTGGTTAGCGTCTGGCTTGCGTCATCACGCTTGTCGATGGTGTAGTGGTTAGCCTCAATCACGCTAACCACCTGCGGCCACAGCGTCGTGCCGCGAGCGCTTTCAACCATCAGTGAAGCGGTATCGCCGGTAAACTGAGTACGCGCACCGCTAACCAACGCCAGCGGTTGAGCCGGCGGGCGGATATCAAGCTGTTTGCCTACCGCGCCGCTGCCGTTGGTTACGGGAACAGTATATTGACCGTTCTCCACAGGCAGGATCATGCCTGCCGGAGCGTGGATTTCCGCCAGTGGCGCTGCATCCAGATAGGATTCGTCGCCGCTAACCTGGCGCTTATAACGCTGGTCGCTGCTGCATGCCGCCAGCAGCATCGCAAGCGTAACCAATGCAACTTTCGCCACCATCGACTTCTGTACTGAGTAAGCCATCAAATCTCCCTAAACTTTACAGCAAACCCGCATGCTTAAGCGCGCTGATAATCACCGGACGACTTTCGTCAGTCAGCGGCGTCATTGGCAGGCGTAAGGTATCGGTCGCCACAAGTCCCAATTCTCTACAGGCCCATTTCACCGGGATAGGATTGGGTTCAACAAATAATTTGTTATGCAACGGCATCAGGCGCTGATTAATCTCACGCGCCTGAGCAAATTGCCCGTTGGCCGCCAGTTTACACATTTCCGCCATTTCACGCGCGGCTACGTTTGCCGTCACGGAAATCACGCCGTGGCCGCCGAGCTGCATGAAGTCCAGCGAGCTGGCATCGTCACCGCTCACCAGGATGAAGTCGTCTGCAACCAGCTCTTTGATCTGGTTAACACGCGTTAAGTTCCCGGTCGCTTCTTTGATACCAACAATATTTTTTACTCGCGAAAGGCGAGCAACAGTTTCTGGCAGCATGTCGCACCCGGTACGGGACGGCACATTGTACAGCATCTGCGGCAGATCGGTGCTTTGGGCGATAGCTTCGAAGTGCTGGAACAACCCTTCCTGAGTCGGACGGTTGTAATAAGGCGTGACGGTCAGGCAACCCACGATACCGCTGTTATGAAAGCGCTTCGTCAGAGAGATAGCCTCGGAGGTGGCGTTCGCACCGGTACCCGCAATCACCGGAATGCGCCCGTCCGCCAGCTCAAGCGTTAACATGACCACATCGCCGTGCTCGTCGTGGCTTAAGGTTGCAGACTCTCCGGTCGTGCCTACAGAGACAATCGCCGATGTTCCGCTGGCGATGTGGTAATCAATCAGTTTTTTCAGGCTTGACCGGCAGACATTACCTTTCTCATCCATCGGTGTTACAAGCGCGACAATACTTCCCGTGAACATTGGCCATCCTCTGTGCAAACAAGTCTCTCAATGGTACGTTTGGTGCAGGATCAAAAGCAAGCCGCCAGGTGACTCTACACGGTTGTATGCAGGATTTTTTTATGCTTTCCTTATGATATCCCACCGATTCACAGGAAGAATGCGCTTGACTCCTTCACCCCACCATTATCTGGTTATCACAGCCCTTGGGGCGGACAGACCTGGTATTGTTAATACCATCACCCGCCATGTCAGCAGTTGCGGCTGTAATATCGAAGACAGTCGCCTCGCCATGCTCGGTGAAGAGTTTACGTTTATTATGCTGCTGTCAGGAAGCTGGAACGCGATAACCCTGATTGAATCAACGCTGCCGCTTAAAGGCGCCGAACTGGATCTGCTGATCGTCATGAAGCGTACCGCAGCTCAGGATCGCCCGGCGATGCCTGCCACGGTCTGGGTACAGATAGAAGTCACGGATTCGCCGCATCTGATCGAGCGCTTTACCGATTTGTTTGATAGCCATCATATGAACATTGCCGAGCTGGTTTCCCGCACGCAGCCCGCTCAGGATAATATGCCGCCGCAGTTGTATATTCAGATAACCGCCCACAGTCCAGCATCAGAAGATGCAGGAATTATTGAGCAGGCCTTTAAAGCCCTATGTACAGAACTGCACGCGCAAGGCACTATTAGCGTGGTGAACCCACAGCAAGATGATTAGACGGAGAGAAGTGATGAGCCCACTGAAAGCCGGTGACAGCGCACCGAAATTTAGCCTGCCCGATCAAGACGGCGAGCAAGTAAATTTGACCGACTTCCAGGGACTGCGCGTTCTGGTTTACTTTTATCCCAAAGCGATGACGCCGGGCTGCACCGTTCAGGCATGCGGTCTGCGCGATAACATGGATGAGTTAAAAAAGGCGGGCGTGGAAGTGCTGGGTATCAGCACCGACAAGCCAGAGAAGCTCTCGCGTTTTGCCGAGAAAGAGTTGCTTAACTTCACCCTGCTGTCCGATGAAGATCATCAGGTTTGCGAGCAGTTTGGGGTGTGGGGCGAGAAATCCTTTATGGGCAAAACCTACGACGGCATTCACCGCATCAGTTTCCTGCTGGACGGCGAAGGCAAAGTCGAGAAAGTGTTTGATGACTTTAAAACCAGCAACCATCACGACATCGTGATGAACTGGCTGAAAGAGAACGCCTGACCCCGGATGACATTGAAAAAGCCGACTTTGCGTCGGCTTTTTATTTTTAAGAGCGATCGTCGATGACCAGCCCGTCAGGCCAGGCATGCACGACGGCCTTAATCAGCGTGGCGAGTGGAATGGCGAAGAAGACGCCCCAGAATCCCCACAGCCCGCCAAAGATCACCACTGAAAGAATAATCACCAGCGGGTGCAAATTAACGGCCTCGGAAAATAGCACCGGCACCAGCAGATTGCCATCAAGCGCCTGAATAATCAGATACACCGCAAATAGCGTCCAGAACTCCGTGCCCAGGCCAAACTGGAACAGCGCAACGCAGATCACCGGAATGGTCACCACGAAAGCGCCGATATAAGGTATCAACACCGAGAAACCGACCAGCACCGCCAGCAATAGCGAATAATTCAGCCCAAAGACGATAAAACCGATGTAGGTGGCGATACCCACCACTATCATCTCCAGCACTTTTCCGCGGATGTAATTGGTGATCTGCTGGTTCATCTCAAGCCAAACCTGTCCCGCCAGCCCGCGATTACGCGGCAGCACCCGCCGCACGGCGTTGAGCATCTGATCTTTATCTTTGACGAGGAAAAAGACCATCAGCGGCACCAGCACCAGATAAATAGCCAGCGTCAAAAGCCCCACTAAAGAAGCCAGGGAATATTTCACGACCTGATCGCCCATACCTGACAGGCGGCCGCGCATATTTTCCGCCATCGCATCAATAATGCCCGCGTCCACCAGCGCCGGATAACGTTTAGGCAATGCAGCGGCGAAGTCAGACAGTTTATTAAGCATGCCCGGCATATCGCGAATCAGATAGATACCCTGCTGCCACGCCACCGGCGCGACCACCAGCACCATAACCATTAATATGCCGACAAACAGCACCAGCACAATGGTTGCAGCCCAGGTACGGGAACAGCCTATGCGTTCAAGGCGTGCGGTTGGCCATTCCAGCAAATAGGCCAGCACGATGGCAACCAGCAGCGGAGCCAAAAGCCCGTGGAAGAAAAAGAGGATGAAAAACCCGGCCACCAGAATGACCAGTAAGGCGATGGCCTCCGGGTCGCTAAACCGTCGACGGTACCACTGCAACAACATCTCGAGCATATATCCCTTCCCTGACAGCTTTAGGCGAACCGGGATTGTATCTAAATGTCACAGTAAAGACTTCGCTTTTTACGCCCGGAAAGCTCCTGGTTGAGGTACGCTGACACTTTCGGTGTTAAGATTTTCTTCGTTTGTTACGCCTACGACATAACGCCGTAAAAGTACGAACAAATCAGCCCGTAGCGTGTCGAATTCAGACCCCGATTAAACAGGATAGCGGTTATGTTCAGGCAGTTGAAAAAAACGCTGGTCGCAACACTGATGTCAACCTTACTCGCAGCTCAAATGGCACCAGCCTTCGCGGATGTGGCCGATCAGCTGCCTGATATGGGGACATCGGCCGGGAGTACGCTGTCAATTGGCCAGGAGATGCAGATGGGGGACTTTTATGTTCGCCAGCTTCGCGGCAGCGCACCCCTGATTAATGACCCTTTATTGGTTCAGTACATTAATAGTCTGGGCACGCGCCTGGTCAGCCATGCGCATTCGGTCAAGACGCCGTTCCATTTCTTTCTCATCAATAATGATGAGATAAACGCCTTTGCCTTCTTCGGCGGCAACGTTGTGCTGCACTCCGCGCTGTTCCGCTACGCCGATAACGAAAGCCAGCTCGCCTCGGTTATGGCGCACGAAATCTCGCACGTGACCCAGCGCCACCTCGCCCGGGCAATGGAAGATCAGAAAAGGAGCGCGCCCCTGACGTGGGTGGGTGCGCTGGGTTCTATCTTGCTGGCGATGGCAAGCCCGGAGGCGGGGATGGCGGCCCTGACGGGCACGCTGGCGGGCACGCAGCAAGGTATGATCAGCTTTACGCAGCAGAATGAACAGGAAGCCGATCGCATTGGCATTCAGGTGCTGCAGCGCGCCGGATTCGATCCGCAGGCGATGCCGACCTTCCTGGAAAAACTGCTCGATCAAGCCCGTTATTCCACGCGTCCACCTGAAATTCTTCTGACGCACCCCCTTCCGGAAAGCCGTCTGGCAGATGCCCGTAACCGCGCCAACCAGATGCGGCCAATTGTGGTGCAGTCGTCAGAAAATTTTTACATGGCAAAAGCGCGTACGCTTGGCATGTATAATTCCGGCCGTAACCAGCTCACCAGCGATTTGCTTGATGCCTGGTCAAAAGGCAACGTCCGCGAGCAGCACGCGGCGATTTACGGTCGCGCGCTCCAGGCGATGGAGGCCAAAAATTGGGGCGAAGCCCGCAAACAGCTTCAGCCGTTGCTCGCCGCCCAGCCGGCAAACCCCTGGTATCTCGATCTCTCAACGGATATCGATTTAGGACAAAACAAAACCGCTGATGCTATTAACCGTCTGAAGAACGCGCCGGGTCTGAATCTCAACCCGGTATTGCAGCTTAACCTTGCTAACGCCTACGTTCAGGCCGGTCAGCACGCGCAGGCGGCCACCTTGCTTAACCGCTACACCTTCGCCCATCCGGACGACAGTAACGGCTGGGACTTACTGGCGCAGGCCGAAGCCGCGCTGGGCAATCGCGATCAGGAACTGGCCGCGCGCGCTGAGGTGATGGCGCTGGGCGGACGCCTGGATCAGGCTATTTCACTGCTCAGCAGCGCCAGCGCCCAGGTGAAACTTGGTAGCCTTCAGCAGGCTCGCTACGATGCGCGTATCGATCAGTTCCGCGAGCTGCAAAAACGTTTCCTTCAATACCAGAAAATGTAACGGGAGTTAATATGTCCGCCGGAGTCACTATTTATCATAATCCGCGCTGCTCAAAGAGCCGCGAAACCTTAAGCCTGCTCAAAGCAAACGGCGCAGAACCTGAGGTTGTGTTGTATCTGGAAACGCCCCCGGATGCGGATACCCTTAAATCCCTGCTCAGCAAATTAGGATTTGCGAGCGCACGCGATCTGATGCGTCAGAAAGAGGATCTGTATAAAGAGCTGAATCTTGCGGAAGCGGGAATAAGCGAAGAACGGCTGATTCAGGCGATGATCGAGCATCCGAAGCTGATTGAACGTCCGATCGTACTGGCAAATGGTCAGGCGCGTATTGGCCGCCCGCCGGAGTCTGTGCTGGAAATTTTGTAAACCCGATTTCCCCTCTCCACCTTATCCGGGAGCAGGGGCGATTACAGTCCCAGTATCTCTTTCACAAAAGGAATCGTCAGCTTGCGTTGCGCGGTAATGGAGGCGCGATCGAGCTGATCCAGCGTCATAAACAGCGTACGCATTTCACGATCTAAACGCTTAAGCAGAAAACGCCCCACGTCTTCCGGTAGCTCAAAGCCACGCTGACGTGCGCGTAATTGCAGGGCCTGAAGTTTGTCATCATCCGACAGCGGCTGCAGCCTATAGATTTGCCCCCAGTCGAGGCGCGAAGCCAGATCCGGCAGATGCAAATTGAGCTGGCGCGGCGGCCTGTCGCCGGTAATCAGCAATCGGGTTTTTCCCGACTCCAGAATGCGGTTATAGAGGTTAAAGAGCGCCATTTCCCACGGCTCATCACCGGCGATACATTCGATGTTATCGATACATACCAGCGAAAGCTGCTCCATTCCGTCCAGCACTTCCGGTACAAACCAGGTGCGTTTATCCAGCGGCACGTAACCCACCGCCTCGCCTCTTTGCGACAGTTCCGCACAAGCGGCGTGCAGTAAATGGCTACGCCCGCCCCCTTCCCGTGACCAAAAATAGATATACCCGCTGTGATCCTGACGGAGCACAGACTGCAGGGCGGCGAGTAAAGAAGGGTTATCACCCGGCCAGAAACTGGAAAAAGTTTCGTCGTCAGGCAAGTAGAGTGGCAGTGAAAGCTGTGCCGGCGTATTCAGAAGTACCTCAACCATAACAGGCAGAAAAACGCTGAGAGTCTACCACAGAATTAGGGTGCTGTAGAACCGGGCGGGAACGCCGCCCGGCCTGCTGCGAAACTACGATTTTACTTCGCTGTCTTTCGCGTCAAGCACCACTTCTTCCGGACGCAGGACGTTGATAACTTTGAAAATCAGGCTCAGCCCGACACCGACGATAGTCGCAAGCGCCATGCCTTTCAGCTCGGCGGCGCCAATGTGGACCTTCGCGCCGCTGACGCCGATTATCAGGATGACGGAGGTCAGGATCAGATTTTGCGCCTTGCTGTAATCGACCTTAGATTCGATCAACACACGAATACCGGAAGCACCGATCACCCCGTACAGCAGCAGGGAAACGCCGCCCATCACCGGCACCGGGATTATCTGAATGGCTGCCGCCAGCTTACCGACGCAGGAAAGCAGAATGGCGAGAATGGCCGCACCGCCGATAACCCAGGTTGAGTAAACGCGGGTTATCGCCATCACGCCGATATTCTCACCGTAGGTGGTGTTCGGCGTGGAGCCAAAGAAGCCGGAGAAAATCGTCGAAATGCCGTTGGCAAACATTGAACGATGCAGGCCCGGATCGCGAATCAGGTCTTTCTTGACGATGTTCGCCGTCACCACCAGGTGACCGACGTGCTCTGCGATAACCACCAGCGCCGCAGGCAGAATGGTGAAAATAGCGAACCATTCAAAGCGCGGGGTGTAGAAGGTTGGCAGCGCGAACCAGTGCGCTTCGCGGATTGGCGTAACGTCTACCACGCCCATCACGAAGGAGAGCGCGTAGCCCGCCAGCACGCCGATAAGAATGGGGATAATCGCCAGGAAACCACGGAACAACACGGAACCAAAGATCGTTACCGCAAGCGTCACCAGAGAAATAATAATGGTGGTAGTATCCGCAGAAGCGCCTTCCGCAGGCAGCAGCCCCGCCATGTTTGCCGCAACGCCCGCCAGCTCAAGGCCGATTACCGCAACAATTGCGCCCATCGCCGCCGGTGGGAACATCACGTCCAGCCAGCCGGTTCCCGCTTTTTTTACAATCAGCGCCACAATACAGAACAGCACGCCGCACATAATAAAGCCGCCCAGCGCCACTTCGTAACCCAGCGGCAGAAGCAGCAATACAGGAGAGATAAAGGCAAAGCTTGACCCCAGGTACGCCGGAATTTTGCCTTTGCAGATAAAGAGATAGAGCAGCGTCCCGATACCGTTAAACAGCAGGACGGTCGCCGGGTTAATGTGGAACAGAATCGGTACCAGAACTGTTGCGCCAAACATGGCAAACAGATGCTGCAAACTTAACGGAATCGTTTGCAATAAAGGTGGTCTTTCACTTACCCCGATAGCGCGGCGGGTCATGTTGTTTTCCTCTGAGTATTGTTTTAACGAACGACGAGTTTTAAAAACCAAAAAAAAGCCGACTTTCGAAGTCGGCTGCTTTTTTATTTCGTACCAAATATCTTGTCGCCGGCATCGCCGAGACCAGGAATAATGTATCCATGCTCGTTAAGGCATTGATCGATGGAAGCGGTATACAGTTCGACATCCGGGTGTGCTTTTTCCAGCGCGGCGATACCTTCCGGCGCAGCCACCAGAACCAGCACCTTAATGCTGGTACAGCCCGCATTTTTCAGCAGGTCGATAGTGGCAATCATCGAACCGCCGGTTGCCAGCATCGGGTCAACCACCAGCGCCATGCGCTCTTCGATGTTTGAAACCAGCTTCTGGAAGTAAGGGACTGGTTCTAACGTCTCTTCGTTACGATAAACGCCAACCACGCTGATGCGCGCGCTGGGTACGTTTTCCAGTACGCCGTCCATCATGCCAAGGCCAGCACGCAGAATCGGCACAACGGTAATTTTCTTGCCTTTGATCTGGTCGATCTCTACCGGGCCGTTCCAGCCTTCGATAGTGACCTTTTCGATTTCCAGATCCGCCGTGGCTTCGTAAGTCAGCAGGCTGCCAACTTCTGAGGCGAGTTCACGAAAGCGTTTAGTACTGATGTCCTGCTCACGCATCAGGCCCAGCTTGTGTTTGACGAGTGGGTGTTTCACTTCCACGATCTTCATTACTCTTTCTCCCCGAGAATGTTGGCGACCACAAAAAAATCGCCGGATTATACCGCTTTTTTGCACGGCCGCCACCGGTATTGGGGTTGATCGGGATCAACCAAACCCGAATGAGTATACATTAACAATCTTTCTTCCCGCTTCATAAGAGGCTCGCAAACGTTTGCCTGCACTGTTAGAATTGCCGCGATTTTTATTCCAGGCCAACCGATGGAACTTGAACCATGACCGACAAAACCTCTCTTAGCTACAAAGATGCCGGTGTTGATATTGATGCTGGTAACGCTCTGGTCGACAAAATTAAAGGCGTAGTGAAAAAGACCCGCCGCCCGGAAGTCATGGGTGGCCTGGGCGGTTTCGGTGCGCTGTGTGCGTTGCCACAGAAATATCGTGAGCCGGTGCTGGTTTCCGGTACCGACGGCGTGGGGACCAAGCTGCGTCTGGCCATGGATTTGAAACGTCACGATACCATTGGTATCGATCTTGTCGCGATGTGCGTAAACGACCTTGTGGTTCAGGGCGCAGAGCCGCTGTTCTTCCTTGACTACTACGCGACCGGCAAACTTGATGTGGATACCGCATCCAGCGTCATTACCGGCATCGCGGAAGGTTGTTTGCAGTCTGGCTGTGCGCTGGTTGGCGGCGAAACCGCTGAGATGCCTGGCATGTATCACGGTGAAGATTACGACGTGGCTGGTTTCTGCGTGGGCGTCGTTGAGAAGTCTGAAATCATTGATGGCACCAAAGTTGCCGATGGCGATGTGCTGGTAGCGCTGGCTTCAAGCGGCCCACACTCCAACGGCTATTCACTGGTACGCAAAGTGCTGGAAGTGAGCGGTGCCGATCCCCTGACCACCGAACTGGAAGGCAAGCCGCTGGCGGATCATCTGCTGGAACCAACCCGCATTTATGTTAAGCCATTGCTTGAGCTGATTGGCGAAGTTGACGTGCACGCCATCGCCCACCTGACCGGCGGCGGTTTCTGGGAGAACATCCCGCGCGTGCTGCCAGACAATACGCAGGCGGTTATTGATGAGTCTTCATGGCAATGGCCTGCCGTGTTCAACTGGCTACAACAGGCCGGCAACATCAGTAGCCATGAAATGTACCGCACCTTTAACTGCGGCGTGGGCATGCTTATCGCCCTGCCGGCCGCCGAGGCGGACAAAGCTATTGCGTCGCTGAAAGCGAAAGGTGAAAACGCCTGGCAGATCGGGATCATCAAAGCGACGGATTCCGGTGAGCGCGTGGTTATTGAGTGATGAAACACATTGTGGTGCTGATTTCCGGCAACGGAAGCAATCTTCAGGCGATTATTGATGCCTGCGAGCAAAAAAAGATTAACGGCACCCTTTCGGCGGTGTTCAGCAACAAGGCCGATGCGTTTGGCCTTGAACGCGCGCGCGCGGCAGGCGTCCCGGCCCACGCGCTCACCGCCAGCCAGTTTGCCGACCGCGCGGCTTTCGATCGCGAATTAATGCAGGAAATAGACGCCTATGCGCCGGATCTGGTGGTGCTTGCCGGCTATATGCGCATTCTCAGCCCGGCGTTTGTGGCGCATTACTCCGGCCGTCTTATCAATATCCACCCTTCTTTGCTGCCGAAATACCCGGGCCTGCATACCCATCGTCAGGTGCTCGATAATGGCGATGAGGAGCACGGCACCTCGGTTCATTTCGTTACCGACGAACTGGACGGCGGCCCGGTGATTTTACAGGCCAGAATTCCCGTATTTGCAGGCGATGACGAAAGCGACATCACCGCTCGCGTTCAGCATCAGGAGCACGCTATTTATCCGCTGGTGGTTAGCTGGTTTATGGAAGGCCGTCTTGAGATGCGCAATAACGCAGCCTGGCTTGACGGGCAAGAACTCCCCCCGCAGGGCCACGCGGCAGAAGAATAAACATGCAGAGGCTACAGTCTGATACCGCTCTTTGAGACTGGCTGGCTAGCCTCTGGCATAAAAAGGGTTCATGTCAGGCATGGACCCTTTTTACACAGGATGTTCACCAGCCTGCGTTCTTAGACAACGAACCGATTAACCAGCGCGCTCATTGACCCGGATTGGTTGTCCAGTATTTGACTGGCACCGGACACTTGCGATACCAGCGAGGCATTTTGCTGCGTCACCTTTTCAAGCTGGCTGATGGCCTGATGGACTTGTGAAACGCCCAGCGATTGTTCACTGGCAGCATTGGTAATATCGCTGACAAGCGTTTTCATCATGCCGGTGTTTTTTACCGTCTCTTGTAACACCGTCACCGACGCGCTCACGTGCGACACGCCTTCGTTGATTTTACTCATATTATGTTTGACCAGGGCATGAATCTTGCTGGACTCGCTGGCGCACCGCTGCGAGAGATTTCTCACTTCGCTCGCGACTACCGCAAAACCTTTACCCGATTCGCCTGCCCGCGCGGCTTCCACCGCTGCATTCAGCGCTAATAAATTGGTCTGGAAGGAGATATCATCAATAGAAGAGACAATAAGCGCTATTTTTTCGCTTGAGTCACGGATAGCCCCCATACTGTCGTTCGCTTCGTTGCCAATACGATTCGCCTCCAGCACGTTCTTTTCCATGATTTGCGTTAATTGTTCCACTTTGCAGGCGCTGTCAGCGGTTTGCGCAATGGCGCTGGAGATTTGTTTCACGCTGGCGGCTGTTTCAATAATTGACGCCGCCTGCTCGTCGGTGCGTTTTGCCAGATCCCGGTTCCCTAGCGCAATATCGCTACTGGCGGAACGTAACGCCCCGGCCCCGGACTGGATCTCTTGCACAATATGCTGAATATGACCAATCATCTGGTTATAAGCTTTATTCAGCGCTGATAATTCGTCGCTACCTGGCACCTTCAGGCGGCGCGTTAAATCCCCCTCCATCTCGTTGATAGTTTTCAACGTGCCGGTTAGCTGAAGATGAATGCTACGGATAACCACTACCGCAAAAGCTAAAGCAATCAGCAACGAGATGATACTGATTGCCAGAAATGACTTCCACGCCCGGTTAGCCTCAAGCGAAAGCACCAGCGCAGAATTTTGCAGCCGCTGTGCCGAAGCGACCTCTATCTGACGCATTACATCGATACGATTTGTTTGTGCCGCAAACCATCTGGCTGGCTCTACGTTAAAACCGCCGGTAGTTCCTTTTTTGAAGGCAAGATCGCGGTAAACCAGCGCGGCGACTGCCTGCGGCGTTTGCAACATGGCGTTTAGCGTTGCAATCTCGCTTTGCGTACTGAAACGCCGAATCGCCATTAACCAGGCTTCCTGTTTACCGACCACGTCGCTAAACATACGGAATTGCCCCTGCGCAAAATTGTCCGCAGAGAAGATGTTTGACAGTAAGGCGCGCTCAATCCCGGCCTGCTCCTTCAGGTTCAGCAGGCTATAAAAGGCGGCAAACTGGTTAGCCATTTTTCCTGAATCGCTAAGATGGCCCAGGCCACCTACCAGGCTAAGTAAAACACCAATGTTTTCTGTGTAATACTTAATCAATTCTGACGCGTTTATTGCCTGTTCCGTGGCCCGGGAACGTATCGCTTCCAGTGAATGGAAAGCCACTTTGTAGGTTTGCAGCGTGGCTGATATATTCCCCTGTAAAGATGAGGAAGGCGTGGTAGCAAGGGCTTCTGTGAACTTTTGCAGCATGCCATCCGTTAATTTGCGCTGTGCAATTAACTCATCGCGAAACAGCTTTCCCTGAGAACCTAAATATCCAGCGCTCATGCCGCGTTCTTTTTGCAACTCATGCACGACATCTCCCACGCTGTGCGCAAGCGAGGTCAATTGCCCAATGGTATTCATTTGCTGTTCTGCTTCAAGGCGGGTATTAATCCCTGAAAAGGCAAACCAGCACAGCGCCAGCATTATCGGCAGTAGCGCAATGATCATTTTGGCTTTCATTGAAATTCGATAGATCCACGACATATAAAGTATTTCCTACCGCCTATTGTAAAATTATTTATCGGCATCGTATTTAATTACTAAAATTTTTATCTTTATGGTGGTAGCCATTGAAAATGGAAATCATTCTGCGATTGCCTTAACCGGCAGGCCAGTTGCCATACTTTATTGGCATCGTTGGACATTCCCCACCAAAGCTCGCCATAATGGCTGGCGTGACGGCATTTTAACGTCTACGAAAACGGAAGTGAGGGCTAATGGGTCAGGATAAGCTGTATATTGAAAAAGAACTGAGCTGGTTGTCTTTTAACGAACGCGTGCTTCAGGAAGCAGCGGATAAAATTAATCCGTTGATCGAGAGAATGCGTTTTCTCGGCATCTATTCGAATAACCTTGATGAGTTTTACAAGGTTCGTTTCGCCGAGTTGAAACGGCGCATTTTGATCAGCGAAGAACAAGGTACTGCGCCTAACTCGCGTCACTTACTGAATAAAATCCAGGCTCGCGTTCTGAAGGCCGATCAGGAGTTTGACGGGCTGTATAACGATCTGCTGCTGGAGATGGCCCGTAATCAGATCTTCCTGATTAACGAACGCCAGCTTTCAGAGAACCAGCAAAACTGGCTGCGCCACTATTTCAAACACTATCTGCGCCAGTACATCACGCCAATTCTTATTAACCACGACACCGATCTGGTGCAGTTTCTTAAAGATGATTACACCTATCTGGCGGTTGAGATTATCCGCGGCGCAGACACGCGCTACGCCCTGCTGGAGATCCCGTCCGATAAAGTGCCGCGTTTTGTTAATCTGCCGCCGGAAGCGCCTCGCCGCCGCAAGCCGATGATCCTGCTGGACAACATTTTGCGTTACTGCCTGGATGAGATCTTCAAGGGCTTTTTCGATTACGACTCGCTGAATGCTTATTCGATGAAAATGACCCGCGATGCAGAATATGACCTGGTGACCGAAATGGAATCCAGCCTGCTTGAGCTGATGTCATCAAGTCTGAAGCAGCGTCTTACCGCCGAGCCGGTGCGCTTTGTTTACCAGCGCGATATGCCCGATGCGATGGTCGAAATGCTGCGTAATAAGCTGACCATCACCAACTACGACTCCATTATTCCTGGTGGTCGTTATCATAACTTTAAGGATTTTATTAACTTCCCGAACGTTGGCAAGGCCAACCTGGTTAACAAACCGCTGCCGCGCCTGCGCCATATCTGGTTCGATAAATTCCGCAACGGCTTTGACGCCATTCGTAACCGCGACGTGCTGCTTTATTATCCATATCACACCTTTGAGCACGTGCTGGAACTGCTGCGCCAGGCCTCGTTCGACCCGAGCGTGCTGGCCATTAAAATCAATATCTATCGTGTGGCAAAAGACTCGCGCATTGTCGAATCGATGATTCATGCGGCGCACAACGGCAAAAAGGTGACCGTGGTTGTGGAGCTGCAGGCACGCTTTGACGAAGAGGCCAATATTCACTGGGCGAAGCGCCTGACGGAAGCGGGCGTGCACGTTATCTTCTCCGCCCCGGGCCTGAAAATTCACGCCAAGCTGTTTCTTATCTCGCGTAAAGAAGGCGACGAAGTAGTGCGTTACGCGCACATCGGTACCGGTAACTTTAACGAGAAAACGGCTCGTCTTTATACTGACTATTCGTTACTGACCGCCGATGCACGCATCACCAATGAAGTACGCCGGGTGTTCAACTTTATTGAAAACCCCTATCGCCCGGTGACCTTCGAGTATCTGATGGTCTCGCCGCAAAACTCGCGTCGACTGCTCTACGATCTGGTGGATCGCGAAATTGCCAATGCGCAAAACGGCCTCTCTTCGGGCATTACGCTAAAACTTAATAATCTGGTTGATAAAGGGCTGGTTGACAGGTTATATGCTGCCTCCAGCTCGGGCGTTAAGGTTAATCTGCTGGTGCGCGGCATGTGCTCCCTGATCCCAAATCTTGAAGGGATCAGTGATAATATTCGCGTGATCGGCATCGTCGACCGCTATCTGGAGCACGATCGGGTGTATGTGTTCGAAAACGGCGGTGACAAGAAAGTCTATCTCTCCTCCGCCGACTGGATGACGCGCAACATTGATTACCGCATTGAGGTCGCCGTCGCCATACTCGACCCGCGCCTGAAGCAGCGGGTGCTGGATATTATCGACATTCTGTTTAGCGATACCGTGAAGGCGCGCTATCTCGATAAAGAACTGAGCAATCGCTATGTGCCGCGTGGTAACCGCCGTAAGGTTCGCTCGCAGCTTGCGATCTACGATTACATTAAATCTCTGGAACAACCTGACTAAAGCTATGCCGATAAAAAAACATGCTCCCAGGCCGCAGGAGTTTGCTGCGGTCGACCTGGGTTCTAACAGTTTCCACATGGTGATTGCCCGTGTGGTTGACGGCGCGATGCAAATCATCGGGCGCTTAAAGCAACGCGTTCACCTTGCTGACGGGCTTAATGCTCAGAACGAGCTAAGTGAAGAGGCGATGGAGCGCGGCCTTTCCTGCCTTGCGCTGTTTGCCGAACGCCTGCAGGGATTTGCGGCAGCGAACGTCTGTATTGTCGGCACGCACAGCCTGCGCGAGGCGGTTAACGCCGAGGTGTTTCTTAAACGCGCCGAGCAGGTTATCCCCTATCCGATTGAAATTATTCCCGGTAATGAAGAAGCACGCCTGATATTTATGGGCGTTGAACACACGCAGCCAGAAAAAGGCCGCAAGCTGGTTATCGATATCGGCGGTGGCTCCACCGAGCTGGTAATTGGTGAAGACTTTGAACCTATGCTGGTTGAAAGCCGCCGCATGGGCTGCGTGAGCTTCGGGCAGAATTTCTTCCCGCAAGGCATAATTACGCCCGAAAACTTCAGGCGGGCGCGCCTCGCGGCGGTACAAAAACTGGAAAATCTCTCCTGGCAGTATCGCCTGCAGGGCTGGAACGTGGCGATGGGGGCTTCCGGCACCATTAAGGCCGCACATGAAGTGCTCGTCAATATGGGCGAGAAGAACGGTCTTATTACGCCTGAACGGCTGGAAATGCTGCGCGACGAAGTGCTGAAGTTTAAAAACTTCGGTTCAATGAGCCTGCCGGGTTTATCTGAAGAGCGCAAAGCGGTGTTTGTCCCAGGCCTTGCCATACTCTGTGGCGTGTTCGATTCACTGGCTATCCGCGAGCTTCGTCTGTCCGACGGAGCGCTGCGCGAAGGGGTACTATACGAAATGGAAGGCCGTTTCCGTCATCAGGACATTCGTATCCGCACCGCGCAGAGCCTTGCGGATCAGTACCATATCGACAGCGATCAGGCCAGGCGAGTGCTGGCCACAACCGAGCATATTTATCAGCAATGGGAAATACAAAACCCTAAGCAAGCCAATCCGCAAATGGCGGCTTTGCTAAAATGGTCCGCCATGTTGCATGAGGTAGGGCTGAATATTAATCACAGCGGTTTGCACCGCCACTCGGCCTATATTCTGCAGCACAGCAACCTGCCCGGTTTTAATCAGGAACAGCAGATGCTTATCGCTTCGCTGGTTCGTTATCACCGCAAGGGCATTAAAATTGACGATTTGCCACGCTTTACGCTGTTTAAGAAAAAGCAGTTCCTGCCATTGATGCAGATTTTGCGCCTGGCCGTGCTGCTCAATAATCAACGCCAGGCCACCACGACGCCGCCAACGCTGGTGCTGGAAACCGAAGATAATCACTGGACGCTGCGTTTCCCGTACGACTGGTTTAGTCAGAATACGCTGGTGCTTCTCGATCTGGAGCGTGAGCAGCAATACTGGGACAGCACCCCCGGCTGGAAGCTAAAGATTGAAGAAGAAGCCAGCCCGACGGTTGCAGCCTGAGTTACCTGCGGCGGAGGGCGTGAACGCTTTTGCCCTACAGAATTTCACTTTCAGGCTTAGGCAACAGCGATTCCAGCGGCTGCGGATAACCAATTAAATATCCCTGCATATAATCAATACCGAGGTGTTGCACCGCATCCTTCAGCGCCTCGCTTTCCACATACTCAGCCACGACCTGCATTTTTTTCATTCTTGCCAGCTGGCAGATAGATTCGACAATCTGATAATCCAGACTGCTGGTAAGCAGATTACGAATAAAGCTGCCGTCAATTTTCAGTATATCCGCGCTGATATTTTTCAGACGCGCATAGCTGGCATAGCCCGTACCAAAATCATCAATAGCCACACGGCATCCCATGCGCTGAAGTGCGGTAAGCGTCATGTTGGCCTGCTCAAGATTGGTCAGCGAGTTGCTTTCCGTCACTTCGAAAATCAGCTGCCACGGCTCGATATTGTACTTTTCGAGCAGGTTTTTAACCTCTGACGGGAACTGTATGCGGCTAACGGAAGCAGGTGTCAGGTTGACGGCAAAACGGCAACCCGGCAGTTGCTCACGACTGCTGTCCATAAACCGCAGAGTAGCTTCGAATACCCAATGGTCAATTCTCGACGACAGGCCAAATTCATGCGCGACAGGTAAGAAAGTGTCCGGGGTGAATAATTCGCCATTATCACCCTTCATGCGCAGCAGTATTTCATGATACGAATCGCCACGCATTCCTTCAATACGCTGCGCCATCAGGGTAAAACCGCCGCAGTCGAGGGCGATTTGTAGGCGATTCATCATCGCAACCTTGCTTTTAACCATATTCTGAACCTGGCTTGAGCCTTGTTGCTGCAGATTTTCAGGATGATAAGTAGTAAGAGAAAGCTCAGCCATGGTACTGAGCTCACCCAGCAAGAGATACAGATGAGATATCGGATGCTTTACGTAGCAATAGCTAATGCCAACCTGCGGCTGAAGCGGCATACCATCCCATATAAAGCGGAACTGCTTTATGCGCCGATCTAATGCTTCAATGCGCTCCTCGTGCGACTCGTAGTTTAATCTCACGGCCAAATCATGCCCGAAAAGATGGTAGATCTTTTCATCAGCAATCAGGCTTTGGCGCAAATATTCGGCTATCTGCTGTTTGTACTGAATACGTAAAAGCACGCCATAGTTTCGCCCCAGCAGTTCAAGCTCAGGGATACTCAAAAAAGCGAGCGCGGACCAGGGATGACGCGCAATATCGCGGTTAAGCGCACGTAAATTAGGCATCTGGATAATGGGGTCGGTGAAGGCGGCCCGGTGGGCTTTGGCATGCAGAAAGCGCTGACGCGTGGTTACTGCCGCCATCATATAAATCGTAATGGAAAATATTGCGTAACAGGAAGACGCGATGGCCAGATGAAGCTGGAAGCCCATATCCGGCGGCAAATAGTTGTAAAAACCGCTACACAGAATGACCAGGATGATTGTCCAGATACTGGTAATAAACAGGAAACCAAATCGCATGGCTCCCCATAACATCACTGGCAAAATAAGCGTCAGCGTATAATCCGTTCTGAAAATAGAGGTGGAATCGCCTAGCGGCAGTATTAGCAAATTCACCAGCAGCGCCATCACCCCGCTCCAGAGCAGCATTTCGGTTTTCGTCACGCCACGCTGCCCCTGACCGCGCATCCGGGAATAGAAGGAAAAAACAAAATGCGGGTTTCTTATCATCCGGATGATGAAGTAGAAAAAAGGCATACCGGTTAAGGTACCGACCAGCACCGCCTGGAAATTTATCAGCGTACGCGGATGAAACGGGCTTTCCGAAACCATACTTAAAAAGGGATCATACCATCCCCAAAAAAGACCAACCTGATAGATAAAAAGGAAAAGCGCGGAATTAAACAAAACCAGCCAGAACATGCGCCGCAAGGTCAGTGTAATAACACCAAAGGTTACAGCATAACGGCGCGGCTCAAAGACCCGGTAAGCGGCGAAGCTGAGCGAGAGGGGGATAAGAAAGTGGACGATCGCAAGCACGGTCACGAACTCCCCTTTCAGCGGGAGATAACGAATAACTAACGCAAGGACAATGCCAGGTAGGGCGGCCCAGCCGAATACCATAATAAAAGCGGTTAACAGCCCAAGCGGCATATAAATTAGAAAAACGCGCCCGCCTTCCATAATTGTATTCGCATTAAACCATACGGCCAGAGGGAGCATTAATGCGGGCAATATCAGGGGTAACGCCCACCAATTATTCTTGTGTTTATTGTACCAGGTCGCAAAGTGCATAGATGGTCGCCAGAAACCCTGTCAATCCTGCTCGGGTAATGTTCAGAAAGGGCTCCAGCCTGACTGATAGAAACCATATCGCTATGGTGCGGAATGCAAATTTTAGTTAGGGATTCCCTTAGGGAATTGATACAGATCAATTTACACGTAAAGTCATTGCGTGTGGATGAAAATAGCCTTTTTAACAGGCTTTTTAAGCCCCTATAAACAGTAAGAAAAATGGACATAGCCCGCGGCAAGGGCTGTGTTGACGCTTTTTTACATAGTGGAGAATTGACCCTGACGTACCGCTATGCCTAAATACTCCTTGTCGCCCGCGGTTGACGGGCAAACCCTAAGGGCCTTTTGCGTGACACAGGTTACGAGTATGCGAAGACGACATCGTTTTAACAGTCGAATGACCCGCATTATTCTGCTCATCAGTTTTCTTTTCCTTTTTGGCCGTTTTGTCTATTCCTCTATTGGCGCCTGGCACCATCATCAGGACAAAAAAGCGCAGGCACAGCAAAGCAGCCTGTCAGTGGACATCACTAACCGGTAACGCCACCTTCTAATCGCAATAACTCTCACTGCTAACCGCCAGTGCGCTTTGTCACGTCTGTTGTGTAGATACGGCACTGATGATCCTGCGTTATGGTTTTTCTGCCTGGCGAATGGTCAAGTTTATTGAGGGTTAATTTTAGCACCTTCACACTCGGCCAGAAGTTGCTCAGCTTGATCAAGAACAGCCAAATTCACAATGATCCTGACCCCGAATATGCTCCCCTTGCTGTTCAATGCCAGACATACAAAAAAGCCCGCAGTCACGCGGGCTTAGAGGTGTTTGACTGCTTTTACGTGCAGGCTGTTGCCAGACGCGAAATCATTCCCACTCGATAGTTGCTGGCGGTTTGCCGGAAATATCGTAAACCACGCGGGAAATACCGTTAACTTCGTTGATGATGCGGTTGGATACGCGGCCAAGGAAATCATACGGCAGGTGCGCCCAGTGCGCGGTCATAAAGTCGATGGTTTCGACCGCGCGCAGGGAAACAACCCAGTCGTATTTACGGCCATCGCCCATCACGCCTACGGAGCGTACCGGCAGGAACACGGTAAACGCCTGGCTCACTTTATTGTAGAGATCCGCTTTGTGCAGCTCTTCGATAAAGATGGCGTCGGCACGGCGCAGCAGGTCGCAATACTCTTTCTTCACTTCGCCCAGCACGCGTACGCCAAGGCCTGGCCCCGGGAACGGATGACGGTAAAGCATATCGTACGGCAGGCCCAGCTCAAGACCGATTTTACGCACTTCGTCTTTGAACAGCTCGCGCAGCGGCTCAACCAGACCCATCTTCATCTCTTTCGGCAGGCCGCCCACGTTGTGGTGAGATTTGATGACGTGTGCTTTACCGGTGGCGGAGGCCGCTGATTCGATAACGTCAGGGTAAATGGTGCCTTGCGCCAGCCACTTCACCTCTTCAAGGCGCAGCGCCTGTTCATCGAACACTTCAACGAACACACGGCCAATGATTTTACGTTTCGCTTCCGGATCGTTCTCGCCCGCCAGCGCGGCCAGGAAACGCTCTTCGCCTTCCACATGCACGATGTTCAGGCCGAAGTGGTCGCCAAACATGTCCATTACCTGCTGGGCTTCGTTAAGGCGCAACAGGCCGTTGTCCACGAACACGCAGGTCAGGTTTTTACCAATCGCACGGTGTAGCAACATCGCGGTGACGGAAGAATCCACGCCGCCGGACAGGCCAAGAATAACCTTGTCATTACCCACCTGCTCGCGAATACGCTCGATCGCATCTTCAATAATTTTGGCCGGGGTCCACAGCGCCTCGCAGCCGCAGATCTCCAGCACAAAACGCTCCAGCAGGCGCTGACCCTGACGGGTGTGCGTCACTTCCGGATGGAACTGCACGCCGTAGAAGCGTTTTTCTTCGTTGGCCATAATGGCAAACGGACAGGTTTCGGTGCTGGCAACGGTTACGAAATCAGCAGGGATCGCCGTGACTTTGTCACCGTGGCTCATCCAGACGTCCAGCAGAGGTTTACCCGTGGCGCTAAGAGCATCTTCGATGCCGCGAACCAGCGCGCTGTCGGTTTTAACTTCAACCTGCGCATAGCCAAATTCGCGTTCGTTAGAACCTTCTACATGGCCGCCAAGCTGCATCGCCATGGTCTGCATGCCGTAGCACACGCCAAATACCGGCACGCCTGCTGCAAATACATACTCAGGTGCTCGCGGGCTGTTCAGCTCGGTGGTGCTTTCCGGACCGCCAGAGAGAATGATACCGCTTGGATTGAATTCACGAATCTGTGCTTCAGTGACATCCCATGCCCACAGCTCGCAGTAAACGCCCAGCTCACGCACGCGGCGCGCGACCAGCTGAGTATACTGAGAACCGAAATCCAGGATAAGTATGCGATGTTTATGGATATTTTCCGTCATTGACGCTAATTCCGAGGCAAGTGAAACAAAATAAAAACACCCGGCATAAAGCCGGGCGCAGAAATTTTAAGAACCCATACGATAGTTCGGGGACTCTTTCGTGATCGTCACGTCATGCACGTGGCTTTCCTGAATACCCGCACCGCTGATGCGTACGAATTCCGCTTTGGTACGCAGCGCGTCAATAGTACCACAGCCGGTCAGCCCCATGCAGGAGCGCAGGCCGCCCATCTGCTGATGAACAATCGCTTTCAGATGGCCTTTGTAGGCTACCCGGCCTTCAATACCTTCCGGCACCAGTTTGTCCGCGGCGTTATCGGACTGGAAGTATCGATCGGAAGATCCTTTCGACATCGCGCCCAGAGAGCCCATACCGCGGTAAGATTTGAACGAACGGCCCTGATAGAGTTCGATTTCGCCCGGAGATTCTTCGGTACCAGCCAGCATACCGCCAACCATCACGGCAGATGCGCCTGCGGCGATAGCTTTAGCGATATCGCCGGAGAAACGGATACCGCCGTCGGCGATGACGGGGATGCCAGTGCCTTCCAGCGCTTCAACCGCGTCAGCGACGGCCGTGATTTGTGGAACGCCTACGCCGGTTACGATACGAGTGGTACAGATAGAGCCCGGGCCGATACCGACTTTCACCGCGCTCACGCCTGCTTCAGCCAGCGCACGTGCGCCCGCAGCGGTTGCCACGTTGCCGCCGATGATTTGTAGATCGGGATATTTTGCGCGAGTTTCACGAATACGCTGCAGAACGCCTTCGGAGTGACCATGTGAGG
Organism: Buttiauxella sp.; assembly: GCA_032051265.1. Classification (GTDB taxonomy): domain Bacteria; phylum Pseudomonadota; class Gammaproteobacteria; order Enterobacterales; family Enterobacteriaceae; genus Dryocola. Next base: position 104,080 of record DAMBYU010000001.1, on the reverse strand, counting down.
AGTCAATCAGCAGAATGTCCACGCCAGCGGCTACCAGAGCATCGATACGCTCTTCATTGCCCGCGCCTGCCCCTACGGCAGCCCCAACGCGCAGACGGCCCTGATCGTCTTTACAGGCGTTTGGTTTACGCTCTGCTTTCTGGAAGTCTTTTACGGTGATCATGCCACGCAGATGGAAGCTGCTGTCTACAACCAGCGCCTTCTCAACGCGTTTTTCATGCATTTTAGCCAGCACAACGTCGCGTGCCTCGCCTTCTTTCACGGTAACCAGACGCTCTTTCGGCGTCATGTACACGCTGACAGGCTGACTCAGATCGGTAACGAAGCGCACGTCACGACCGGTGATGATGCCGACCAGTTCGTAATCTTCGGTAACAACGGGATAACCTGCGAAGCCGTTACGCTCGGTCAGTTCTTTCACTTCACGCAAGGTGGTAGTCGGCAACACGGTTTGCGGGTCGGTGACCACGCCACTTTCGTATTTTTTTACGCGTATGACTTCTTCAGCCTGGCGTTCAATCGACATATTTTTGTGGATGAAACCAAGGCCACCTTCCTGAGCCAGCGCAATCGCCAGGCGTGCTTCGGTCACGGTATCCATAGCTGCGGAGAGCATAGGAATATTGAGACGAATAGTTTTGGTCAGTTGGGTGCTGAGATCCGCCGTATTAGGCAGAACGGTGGAGTGGGCTGGAACAAGGAGAACGTCATCAAACGTCAGTGCTTCTTTGGCGATTCGTAGCATGGCAATATCTCAACCTGGGGTGAATGAGAACAGATAAAATATTGCCGCGGCATTATACAGAGCGGAATCGATTGCATCCACACTTTTTTAATAAAACCCCTTGCCACTCACGCCCGGGCAGGTACTATGGACCGATTAACCTGCTGATTTAAAATTTGATCCAGCTCACATGCCTAACGCAAATTCTTCCTCAATTTTTACTGTTACCCGGCTCAATCAGGCGGTCCGTATGCTGCTGGAACAGGAAATGGGTCAGGTCTGGATCAGCGGTGAAATTTCCAACTTCAGCCAGCCCTCTTCCGGCCACTGGTATTTCACGCTCAAAGACGATACCGCTCAGGTGCGCTGTGCGATGTTCCGCAACAGTAACCGCCGTGTGACTTTCCGTCCGCAGCATGGACAACAGATCCTTGTGCGCGCCAACATTACGCTTTACGAGCCGCGAGGCGATTACCAGATTATCGTCGAAAGTATGCAACCGGCGGGCGAAGGTTTACTGCAACAGCAATATGAACAGCTCAAGCAGCGCCTGACGGCGGAAGGATTATTCGAACAGCAGTATAAAAAACCGCTGCCCAGCCCGGCGCGTCAGGTCGGCATTATTACCTCAAAAACCGGTGCGGCACTGCATGATATTTTGCATGTATTAAAACGCCGCGACCCTTCGCTTCCGGTGATTATTTACCCAACCGCCGTTCAGGGAGCCGATGCGCCAGGACAAATCGTTCGCGCAATAGAACTTGCCAATTTGCGGAATGAGTGCGACGTGCTGATAGTTGGTCGTGGCGGCGGTTCGCTGGAAGATTTATGGAGCTTTAACGACGAACGGGTAGCGCGCGCTATCTTCGCAAGCACAATCCCCATCGTTAGCGCCGTAGGCCATGAAACTGACGTCACGATCGCCGATTTTGTCGGCGATGTCCGCGCCCCCACGCCTTCTGCCGCTGCGGAAATTGTCAGCCGCAATCAGGCAGAATTATTACGCCAGATGCAGTCGCAGCAGATGCGTATGGAAATGGCGATGGATTACTACCTCGCGCAGCGTACGCAGCGCTTTACGCGTCTTCAGCACCGTTTGCAGCAGCAGCACCCGCAGCTGCGTCTGGCACGCCAGCAGACCACGCTGGAACGTCTGCAGCAGCGCCTGACCGTCAACATGGATGCCAGGTTGCGCCATAGCGCTCAGCAACAACAACGTCTGTTACAGCGCCTGAATCAGCACCAGCCACAGGCGCGTATCCACCGCGCGCAAACACGCATCCAGCAGCTTGAGTACCGGCTGTCTCAGACGGTGACCGCGCGCCTGAATACTACCCGTCAGCGTTTTGGTACCGCGATCGCGCAGCTTGAAGCCGTCAGCCCGCTGGCAACGCTTGCACGCGGCTACAGCGTAACGACGCAGGCCGGCGGCAAGGTGTTGAAAAAAACAAAACAGGTTAAATCCGGGGATACGCTAACGACGCGTCTGGAAGATGGCTGGGTGGAAAGCCAGGTCACCGGCATAACGCCGGTGAAACCTGTCCGCAAGCGTAAACCTGCAGCGAAAAGCTAGAACTTAACCGGCAACAGGAACGAATTCGACACGTTTCTTCGAAATCAAACCATGACCGTGTTGACAAAAATAGTCCACGGCTCCGCAGGCTTTTAACACCTCCAGCGGCTTATGGCATTCCGGGCAGCGGGCTTCCAGTTTAAAGTCCCGATCGCAGCTTTCGCAGCGGGCACCGCTTTCCGTCGCGATAAGGGGTTTGTCACAACTCGGGCAGTTAAGTTCCATCATTCCTCCTCAAAAAAACAAAACGGGAGCCTGTGGCTCCCGTGAGACTGATGACAAACCTTCCAGCGTCACAAAACTAAAGGGTGTCGTCATTTAAAAAGAAGGAAAATCAATCCATTGATTTTCGGCTGATAATCACAAAGAAGGAAAAACCACGCTTTTTCCTTCTTTGTCAGCAATCTGACGGGAGCCTGTGGCTCCCGTCTTAATTATTTGCTCTTCTTGATGTGCTTGATCAGGCGCTTACGTTTACGCATCTGGTTCGGCGTCAGGGTGTTACGTTTGTTGGCAAACGGGTTATCCCCTTCTTTGAACTGGATACGGATTGGCGTCCCCATTACGTCCAGCGATTTGCGGAAGTAGTTCATCAGGTAGCGCTTGTAAGAATCCGGCAGGTCTTTCACCTGGTTTCCGTGGATCACCACAATCGGCGGGTTATAACCACCAGCGTGCGCATACTTCAGCTTCACGCGGCGACCACGCACCAGCGGTGGCTGGTGATCTTCTTCTGCCATGCCCATAATACGAGTCAGCAGCGCGGTGCTCACACGACGGGTGGAGCTGTCGTAGGCTTCGCGAACGGATTCAAACAGGTTGCCGACGCCGCTGCCGTGCAGCGCAGAAATAAAGTGCACGCGGGCAAAGTCGATAAAGCCAAGACGGTAATCCAGCGTCTCTTTTACCTGCTCCCTGACTTCATTGCTCAGGCCATCCCACTTGTTGACCACAATCACCAGTGAGCGCCCGCTATTGAGGATAAAGCCAAGCAGCGAGAGATCCTGATCGGAGATGCCTTCACGGGCATCGATAACCAGCAGCACTACGTTCGCGTCTTCAATCGCCTGCAGCGTTTTGATAACGGAGAATTTCTCAACGGTTTCCGTGATCTTGCCACGCTTACGCACGCCAGCGGTATCGATCAGCACATATTCACGTTCGTCACGTTCCATTGGAATATAGATACTGTCACGAGTAGTGCCCGGCATGTCGTAAACCACAACGCGGTCTTCACCCAGAATACGGTTAGTAAGCGTTGACTTACCTACGTTCGGACGACCAACAATAGCCAGTTTAATCGGCAGATCCTGAGGATTAAATGCTTCCTCTTCTTCCTCTTCGACTTCCTGCGCATCGTCTGAAACAATGCCGTTTTTGGCATTGAACGCCGCCCAGAAGGCTGCATCTTCATCGATCTCTTCTTCCGCTTCACGCGGATTCACTTCATCGATAAACGGCATCAGCGCATGTTCCAGCAGGCTGGTTACGCCACGGCCATGAGAAGCGGCAATCGGGTGGATTTCGCCTAAGCCAAGAGAGTAGAAATCAATGACCGCCTGATCCGGGTCCATGCCATCGGTTTTGTTCGCGACCAGGAAGGTCGGTTTCTGGCGAGAGCGCAGATGTTTGGCGATCGCTTCATCAGCAGGCATCAGCCCCGCACGCGCATCCACCATGAATAGCACAACGTCGGCCTCTTCAATCGCCAGCAAGGACTGTTCAGCCATGCGTGTTTCCACGCCGTCTTCCGTACCGTCAATACCGCCGGTATCGATAGCAATAAATTCACGGCCTTCCACTTCAGCACGACCATACTTGCGGTCGCGAGTCAGCCCCGGGAAATCCGCGACCAGCGCATCTCGGGTACGCGTCAAGCGGTTAAACAGCGTGGATTTTCCAACATTAGGGCGCCCGACCAGCGCAACCACAGGTACCATTATAAAAGCCTCATTACTCAAAATTCATTGTCAAACGGCGCCTGAGTGCGCCGCTCTTAAAAACAGGAAACGGCTCCCGGGTATCAGGAACCGTTTCATACTCACCGCTTATGCAGGAAAGTTTAGCGTTTAATCGAGTACAGCGTACCGTCTTTCGCCTGAATCAGCAGCTTATCACTGGCGACAACCGGCTCGCTCTGGAAGCCGGAGCTGTCCATTTTTTGCTGAGCAACAAAGCGGCCATCGTCGGTGTTAATCCAGTGCATATAACCTTCGCTATCGCCAACGACCAGGTAGCCATTGTACAGCGCAGGAGAAGTCAGGTTACGGTGCAGCAGATCGCTCTGCGTCCACAGCGTCACACCACCTTCTGCATTCAGCGCCAGAACGCGATCGTTTTGATCGACCAGGAAAATACGGTTGGCGTCAACGATAAAATCGTTCACAGAACCCAGTTCGCGTTTCCACATAACCTGACCAGAACGCAGATCCAGCGCCGTCAGGTTGCCGTTATAGGCCAGTGCGTAAACCACACCGTTAACGATAACCGGGGTAGTATCCACATCGCTCAGACGATCGATTTCTGTCGCACCTGTAGCCTGAGAGATACGTTGCTGCCAGATAAGCTGACCTTGCTTCATCAGCACTGCGCTGACACGCCCGTTATCTCCACCTACAATCGCAGCGCCAAAAGCGACGGCCGGCGCTGATTCACCACGCAGAGAAAGCGCCGGGATATCAAGGTTAACCGTCCACGCCACGGCGCCGTCGGCCTCATTCATCGCCTGCAACTGACCGTTACTGGTATGAATCAGCACTAAACCGTCGCTGACTACCGGACGAGAAAGCACTTCACCCGCGGCTTTGCTTTGCCATGCAATACTACCATCGGAAGTATTAAGCGCGAAGACCTGCGCTTTTTCACTGCCGACATAAACATGAGCGCCAGCAACCGTTAAGCCACCAGAGAGTAACGCCGGGCGGTTGCTGGAGAAGAAACCGGTTTTCTCGGCGAGATCGACAGACCAGATTTCTTTACCATCATCCCCATTAACCGCTTTCACGGTGCCGTGACGGTCAGCCGCATAAACCGTGCTGTCCTGCCAGGCGGGATGAAGGTTGGAATAAAAATCGCCAATTCCGTTACCGACCGAAGTGCTCCACACTTTTTCTGGTTCGAACTGGTTTTCAACCGTTGGCAGCGGAGACATTTTTACCACGTCTTCTTCGCCGCTGAACAATGAACAGCCGCTGAGCAGCGTCAGAGAAATCAGCCCTGGTACAAGTAATTTACGCAATTGCATCGGGTCCCTCTTAGCTGGACAAGTTATTGATTTTCATCTGCATCATTTCACGCAGCGCAGGAGAAGCATTGGTCTGGGCGCCTTTGCTCCAGGCATCACGCGCACCTTGCTTATCCCCTTTGCTGAGCAGCGCTTCACCGCGCAAATCAGCCACTATCGCAACCCAGCCTTCGCCCTTAATGCCATCAAGGGTTTTCAGCGCGGTATCGGCCTGTTTTTGTTGGATCTGGATACGCGCCAGACGAACGTTAATCAGGGCCTGAAGGTTTGCATCGCTGGTATTGCTCAGGCCTTGCTGCAGCTGCGCGGCAGCTTTTGCAAGGTCGTTGTTATCAACGTACTTTTGCGCCAGTTCCAGTGAAGCCAGCGCACCGTAGGTGTTTTTAGTCTCAGCGGCAAATTTCTCTGCCGCGCTGAGCGTAGCCGGTTGAGCGGCGTTCGCAGCGCTGGTGACCTGTTGATATTCCAGCGATGACGCCATCGCAGAGTCAGCCTGGTGACTGTTCCAGTAACGCCAGCCGACCAGCGCACCAATCCCCAGCACGACACCAACCACCAGCGCTTTGCCGTTTTCGGCAAAGAAGCGTTTTACCGCTTCCATCTGATCGTTTTCGTTCTCGTAAACTTCCACGCAGTCCTTCTCCTTAACGATTAATCACCGGGAAATTAGCCCAGCAGCGCCTGCAGATGTGAAGCCGTATCCTGTTGCTCTACGGTTTGCTGTTCACCTGTGCGCAGATCCTTCACAACGACCTGGCCTTTAGCCACTTCGTCTTCACCCAGCACTAATGCAAAGCTCGCGCCCCATTTATCTGCCCGGGTGAATTGTTTCTTGAAGTTGCCGCCGCCATAGTTGGTCATAAGCTTCAGCGCCGGAACCCGATCGCGTAACTGCTCGGCCAGCAGCATCGCCGCCGCCTGCGTTCCCTGACCCGACGATATCAGGTAAATATCGACAACGGATTCGGCTTTAAATTCAGGATTAATCGCCTGAACCAGTAAAACAAGACGCTCAAGCCCCATGGCGAAACCAACGGCCGGTGCCGCACGGCCACCGAGCTGTTCGACCAGGCCATCGTAACGACCACCGGCACATACGGTTCCCTGGGAGCCAAGGCTGCTGGTCACCCACTCGAACACGGTGCGGTTATAGTAATCAAGACCACGAACCAGACGCTGATTGACGGTATAGGCAATACCGGCAGCGTCCAGATACTGGCACAGGCCAGCAAAGTGTTCGCGGGACTCGTCGTCCAGATAGTCACCGAGGGTCGGTGCGTCATCCAGCAGCGCCTGAACCTCAGGATTCTTGGAATCCAGCACGCGCAGCGGGTTGCTGTACATACGACGCTGGCTGTCTTCATCCAGCCTATCTTTAAATTGTTCCAGATACGCCACCAGCGCTTCGCGGTATTTCGCACGCGCCTCAAGGGAACCAATAGAGTTCAGCTCCAGGCTGACATGTTTATCGATACCCAGCGCGCGCCACCAGCGTGCGGTCAGCATGATTAATTCAGCGTCGATATCTGGCCCCTGCAGACCAAAAACTTCAACGCCTAGCTGATTAAACTGACGATAGCGTCCTTTCTGCGGACGTTCGTGGCGGAACATCGGCCCGATATACCACAAGCGCTGTTCCTGATTGTACAGAAGACCATGTTCGATACCGGCACGCACGCAGCCCGCGGTGCCTTCAGGACGCAGAGTCAGGCTATCGCCATTGCGATCCTCAAAGGTATACATCTCTTTTTCAACCACGTCGGTGACTTCACCGATAGCGCGTTTGAATAACGGGGTCTGCTCTACAATCGGCAAACGGATTTCGCTATAACCATAGCTGCCAAGCACCTGTTTCAGAATGCCTTCAATGCGCTGCCAGATGGCGGTTTCGCCCGGCAGGTAATCGTTCATGCCGCGAATGGCTTGAATGTTTTTTGCCACGTTTGTTCTCTGTCGTTTTATACAAAAAATGAACCCAAAATCAGGCCCTTTGCTACTGCAAAAAGCCCGGCGGGTTCAATCATACACGCAGAAGCCCGGTGCTTCCCATGTTTCGCACTATTTTTCCAACTGCTGAATGCTGATACGTTGCTTCTCATCGAGCATGCTGGCCTTCGCACGGATACGCGCTTCAAGCTGAGCAATCATGTTGTCGTTGTCCATGCGCTCTTTCTGCCGTACGCCGTCTTCGTAGAAGCCGCTTTTCTTGTTGCCGCCGGTTACGCCAAGGGTGGAAACCAGCGCTTCACCCGGCCCGTTCACCACGCAGCCGATAATGGAAACATCCATTGGGGTGATGATATCTTCAAGGCGTTGTTCAAGGGCGTTAACGGTGCCGATGACATCGAACTCCTGACGCGAACACGTTGGGCAGGCGATAAAGTTGATCCCGCGAGCGCGAATGCGCAGTGATTTCAGGATATCGAAACCGACTTTGATCTCCTCAACCGGATCGGCGGCAAGCGAGACACGCAGGGTATCGCCGATGCCTTCGGAAAGCAGCAGACCAAGCCCGATGGCCGATTTAACCGAACCGCTGCGCAACCCGCCCGCTTCGGTGATCCCCAGATGCAATGGCTGATCGATCTGTTTTGCCAGCAGGCGATAAGACTCCACCGCAAGAAAAACGTCGGAGGCTTTTACGCTCACCTTAAACTGATCGAAATTCAGACGATCCAGATGATCAACATGGCGCATAGCCGATTCAAGCAGAGCCTGCGGCGTGGGTTCACCGTACTTTTCCTGAAGATCTCTCTCCAGAGAACCGGCGTTAACGCCAATACGGATCGGAATATTTTTATCGCGGGCACAGTCGACAACCATGCGGATACGTTCTTCACTGCCGATATTGCCCGGGTTGATGCGCAGACAATCAACGCCGTACTCGGCAACTTTCAGCGCGATGCGATAATCAAAATGGATATCTGCGACCAGCGGGATATTAACCTGCTGTTTGATAAGCTTGAATGCTTCTGCTGCGTCCATGGTTGGCACCGAGACACGAACGATATCGGCACCGACTCTCTCTAACGCTTTAATCTGATTGACCGTGGCTGCAACATCCGTGGTACGGGTGTTGGTCATGGACTGGACGGCGATGGGGGCCCCATCGCCGACAGGCACATTCCCGACATAGATGCGTTTAGATTTTCTACGCTGAATCGGGGTTTCGTTATGCATTACAAATCTCCACAAGTACACGTCTCGCCGGAAGCGATTATTCCGCGCTTACGGTCAGACGGGCAACCTGGTTAGTTCTGATAAAGCGACTCAGATCGACAGGTTTGCCCTGGAACTGAATCTGTACTGCTGCCGGAGCACCGATTTTAAGCTTATACGGCGCCTGGCCGGCTAAATTCAAATTACCGTCTTTACGCTGCATGCCGCTAAAGAGTTTTTTGCCCGTAGCATCCGTCACTTCCAGCCAGCAGTCAGCGTTGAAATTCATTACCAGCGCGTTAGCATCTGCGGCAGGAGGAGTCACCTCAGCCTGCCCGGTAGGCAAAGGAGCCGCAGCACCCGGAGCTGGCGTAGCCGCATTCTGCGCATTATCAACCGGAGCCTGACTCGGCGCGACTACTGCTGAATTGTCTGCAGGCGCACTTTGTGGGGCGGTAGTTTGGGCGGTGGTATCTGCCGGTGTCGGTTGAGATTCCTGCGCGGGCGCAGGCTCAGTCGTGGCGTCCGCAGCTGACGTGGTGTCAGCGCCGGTATTCAACGGCACTGACTGCGCGTTATTACCCGCTGAAAGCTCCGCCGTGGATTGATCCGCCATGGTGGAGATCTCTTCCTGCTGCGCTTTGTGGTTTTGCCACCACCATGCGCCGGTCAGACCCACCACAACGAACAGAATCAGCCAGGTGAAACTCATTAACCAGCCGTCACGCTTTTTGCGACGCTTGCCCAGTGAAAAACTCTGCATCGGAGCCACTTTTGCCGCTCTGACCGGAGCTTGCTTCTCCATCATAGGCAACAGCTCTTCTTCAGGGATATGCACCAGACGCGCATACGAGCGGATGTAACCACGCAGGAAAGTCGACGCCAGTTCAGCAGGAGCCTTGTCGTCTTCAATATCCCGAACGGTAGAAACCTTCAGACATAAACGTTCTGCCACGGCCTGTTGGCTGAGGCCGAGTTGTTCACGCGCAGTGCGCAGACGAACGCCTGTGGTTTGTGCTGCATTTGTTTCTTGAGTGGCTTCAGTATTCATTAGCTACAACTGCTGGTGCTGTTCAATGGAGGAATAGGCACGAGCTGTGTATCGCAACATTTCCGCTGCGCCACGTTCACCCGTACCGCGAAACTAATCTGACAACTGAAGGCTGACCTTCAGCAAAAATACCCAGCGTAAATTACGCACACGCACCGTACTACAGGGCAGTGGTTTCAGCCAGTTAAGTTAACCATAGACTGCATTTTACCTGCTGTCGGCTAACCTTGCGTTATGCTTACCCGCCTGCCTGGAGATAAACCGTTGTTGCGCGGCTACATACTGCCTTAAAGCGCAAAGAAACGCACCGTAATTATTAACCGCAGTAACCTATAAGGTACCAGATTTACAGTTAATTATAATTTAGCGCCTTTTTGCGCTAAACAGAGCGGAGCCCGCCCTGCTTAGCCGTAAGAACTGCTTATCAGACTGCTTTTACAGCGATAGGTTCACCCTGCATACGTTTACGCATCGTACGCTTGGTGCGGTCGATTACCTCACCCGCAAGCTGCCCACAGGCAGCATCAATATCATCGCCACGCGTTTTACGCACGATAGTCGTAAAGCCGTAACTCATTAAAACTTTAGAGAAACGATCGATACGGCTATTAGAGCTGCGGCCATATGGCGCACCCGGGAACGGGTTCCATGGGATCAGGTTAATTTTGCATGGCGTATCTTTCAGACATTCCGCCAGCTGATGAGCATGCTCGGTACCGTCGTTAACGTGATCCAGCAGCACATACTCCACCGTTACGCGTCCCTGGTTCGCATTGGATTTCTCCAGATAGCGACGAACAGCGGCCAGGAAGGTTTCGATATTATACTTTTTGTTGATCGGCATTATCTGGTCACGAATGTCGTCAGTTGGAGCATGCAGCGAAATCGCCAGCGCCACGTCGATCATGTCGCCCAGCTTATCCAGCGCCGGAACGACACCAGAAGTGGACAGCGTAACGCGGCGTTTGGATAGCCCGAAACCAAAGTCGTCGAGCATGATTTCCATTGCCGGAACCACGTTATTGAGGTTCAGCAGCGGCTCACCCATCCCCATCATCACCACGTTGGTGATAGGACGTACGCCCGTTTTCTTCTGCGCGCCGATAATTTTCGCGGCACGCCAGACCTGACCGATGATTTCCGATACGCGCAGATTGCGGTTAAAGCCCTGCTGCGCCGTTGAGCAGAACTTACACTCCAGCGCACAGCCAACCTGGGATGAGACGCACAGCGTGGCGCGATCCTCTTCCGGGATATACACAGTTTCCACAAGCTGATCGGCAATCTTGATTGCCCATTTAATAGTGCCATCGGCAGATCGCTGTTCTTCGGCAACTTCCGGCGCGCGAATCTCAGCGACTTCTTTAAGCTTGTTGCGCAGAACTTTGTTGATATCGGTCATCTCATCGAAGTCGTCACTGCAATAGTGATACATCCATTTCATGACCTGATCGGCACGAAACGGCTTTTCGCCCATTTCAGCAAAGAACTCGCGCAGTTGCTGACGGTTGAGATCCAACAGGTTAATTTTTTCAGATTTAGCAGAAACGACAGTTACTGGCGTCTCGGAGATGACAATTTGCTCAGACATAATTTTTTTCCGGCCTCGTTGTTACACGTTACGGCCCCAGGAGGGTTAAAAAGATGCGCCCCGGAGAGTGAACTCATCCGGGGCGCATCATTGTACAAATTCTATGGCAGCTATGCCATGACTGAAAGCGACCTTAGCGGAATAAAATGTAAAGGCCGCTTAACAGTTAACGCAGATTAACGAGTGCGCGGGCACACTTCGCCTTCGGCGAAGAAGTAGGCGATTTCGCGCGCTGCTGATTCTACAGAGTCGGAACCGTGGGTGCCGTTCTCGGTGAAGCTGTCAGCGTAATCTGCACGCAGAGTGCCTGCCAGCGCGTTATCCGGGTTGGTGGCACCCAGCAGATCGCGATGACGCTGTACTGCGTTTTCGCCTTCCAGCACGCTTACCACGATCGGACCGGAGGTCATGAATTCAACCAGGCCGTCAAAGAAAGGGCGACCTTCGTGCTCAGCATAGAAGCCCTGCGCCTGTTCTTTAGTCAGCTGCAGCATTTTCGCGCCAACGATTTTAAACCCTGCTGCTTCAAAGCGAGTATAAATGTTACCAATAACGTTTTTTGCCACCGCGTTTGGTTTGATGATGGAAAAAGTACGTTCAATAGCCATGATTACCTCTGTGTTTGTTCTGTTTGTCCGGATGCCCGGTTATGAATTGGCGCCGATTATAATGAGCATGTCTCGCGTTGCCTATGGACGGATATAACATTTTTTTAAAATAAGAGTAATTCCAGCAACATTTTTATCGCAAGCCCTCGAAAAGTCCATTTTGTTTAGCGAACGGTGAAGTTCGCAGCGGCAACCTGGCCCGCTTCGTCCAGCACCAGCACCTGATAACCTCCAGGTTTAGCTAGCGTAAGCGTCACGCCCGCACCGTTATCACCTACTGCATCACCATTCAGAAACCACCAGCGCGCTCCTTGCCCACCCAGGCTCGACAAACGTAGCGGCAGCTGGGCCTGCCCAGGCAAGCGTTTTAAAATAGCCCCCTCCCGCACGCCTGACAACAATAAAGGCGCAACGTCATTTTTCTGCATGGGCGGGCATTTCTGCGATGCCGGCGGCAAACGCGCAGCTCTCCGCTCCGCAGAGGGCAGCCAGGGTTCCAGAGGCAACGGCCAAAGCTCAATACTCTGCTCTTTAGCATCAGGACAATCTGCCGCTACGCGATTGCCCGCCTTATCCCGCCAGATAGTCTGCCTGATCCCCTGAATACTTTCCTGCCCCGGCGCCTGGAGGGTAGGCGGTTCGCTGCTCTCCAGCAGCCAGGTAGACAATCTGCGCCTGCAGTTGTCGTCTCCCTGCGGCAGTTGCTGCCCGCCCGGCCAGCAAATATTACCCGCAGAGACAGATGGCGGGCGTGGATCGGTTGGCAAACGAGCCTGCTGAATGCCGGAGCCCGCCTGTAAAAGATTGTTAACCTGGTTGAGCAGCGGCACCGCGCTGCCTGAGCCAAATTGCCCGGCCACAGGCGTGCTGTCGGGCCGCCCGGTCCACACGCCTATCAAATAGCGTGCATTAATACCGATAGCCCAGGCGTCGCGGTAGCCGTAACTGGTCCCTGTTTTCCAGGCCAGGGGCACAACGGCTGGCAATGAAGCGTCCGGCTGCGGCAAGGCTTCTCCGGCAAGGATACGGCGAATAATCCATGCCGCCCCCGGCGAAAACAGCGCTCTTTCCACCAGCGGCTGATCGGGTTGAATACGTAGCTGTGCCGCTCGCCCATGACGGGCAAAGGCGCTGTAAGCCGCGACTAACCGATCGAGACGAGCCCCGCCGCCGCCAAGGATCAGCGAAAGGTTAGGTTCGCTACCCGCCGGGAAGCGCAGATCCAGACCCACATTGCGCAGACGGGCGGCAAAACGTTTTGGCCCGTAAGCCTCCATCACCTGCACCGCAGGCAGGTTAAGCGAGCGCACCAGCGCTTCACTCATACTCACCGGGCCATGAAAACCCGTATCGAAATTTTCCGGACGATAATCGCCAAAGCGCCGGGGCACGTCCTGCAACAATGACGAAGGATGGATCAGGCCGTCGTCCAGCGCCATGCCATAAAGAAAAGGTTTCAGCAGCGAGCCGGGCGAGCGAACTGCCGTGACCATATCAACGTGTCCGAAACGGCTTTCGTCATTGATATCCGGCGACCCCACCCAGCCGAGCACTTTCATTGTTGTATGGTCAACCACCAGCAAGGCCAGCGAAGAGCGAGGCGGCAACTGCCCTTTCCAGCCCATTGCTATTTCTTCAAGCTGCCGCTGGAGGGAAGCATCAAGCGTCGTGGGGATCTTATGGGCGCGTGTACGGTAGGCCAGGTAACGCGAGAATAGCGGTGCGAGCTGGGGCGCCTGGCGCGGGGCTAACCACACAGGCTCTTCCAGCGCTTCCTTCACCTGCTGAGGCGACCAGACTTCCTGCCCGGCCATGCGTTTTAAAACTTTATTCCGCGCCGCCTGCGCCCTTTGCGGCCAGCGGTCCGGGCGCAGGCGGCTTGGCGCCTGCGGCAACACGGTCAACAAAGCCGCCTCGGAATAGCTAAGGTGCGCAGGGGATTTTCCCAGGTAGGCCCAGCTCGCCGCTCCCACACCCTGCAATGTACCGCCAAAAGGCGCTCTGTTGAGATAGAGCGTAAGGATTTGTGTTTTGGAAAGATGCCACTCAAGCTGCATGGCCCGCCAGGCCTGACGCACCTTGCCGCCAAAGGTACGGGGATGCGGATCGAGCAGGCGTGCGACCTGCATGGTCAACGTGCTGCCACCGGAGATCGCTTCACCGCTGCGGAGATCCTGCCAGGCGGCACGAAGGATGGCAAAAGGGTTGATCCCCGGATGTTTCCAGAAGAAACGATCTTCATAGTTGATCAGCGCGTCGAGATAGCGCGGTGAAACTTCGTCGATCGTAACCGGATAACGCCAGACGCCGTTTTCATCTGCAAAACGCCACAGCGGCGTGCCGTCAGCGGCGACCACAACTCGTGCTGGCCGCGCTTCGCTCAGGGGAAGCGGCCAGCACTTATCGGCCAGCCATATACCCAGAATGAAAAGGAGCGGCACCACCACAACAAGATAGCGGTGCCGCCTGTGTACCCGTTTCACTTACGTCACCGGCTTACGGTAAAACCGTAAGAACGCCTGTACTGGCACCGGTTGACCTCCATTGCGGCACATACATCGATTCCACCTGCGGTACCGGCACCGTATAACTTCCCGGCGTCACCGCCCGGGCAAGATAAACCAGCGTTGCATGCTGCCCTTCGCTAAGCGGCAATGCGGCAACAAAACGATCGTCACGGAACTCCAGATGCTGAATGTCTGCCTGCTGCATCTGGCTTAGCAAGCCCTGAACTTCATTGCTGCTGTCCGCAAGGCTCGCACTGCTGTCGGAGAGATTCTGGTTTTCCAGCTCCAGCCCTGCTGGCAGGAGATCGACCACCAGCGCATCCGGGACATTTTTATCCGCCCACACGTCCAGCCAGACCATCACCAGCTCGCCGCTTTTCAGAGCAGACACGGGTTTGCTGTTGCCTTTGGCATCCAGGAAGTGACGCTCGATGTGCAGCACATTGCTGTAAGGAGAAGGGGCCTGCTGCGGATAACCTGCGCTATCGAGGCGCAGGTAGAGATTTGCCGCACCGGTATTTGTGACCTGTAAGGTAGCAAGTTGGTCACCCGTCAGGTTACGCGTCACGCCTTTATCCGCTTTTAAAGATTCCTCGCTAAAGGAAGCCTGCGCCTGCCAGTCACCTTTCGCCGTTTGCCAGCTGCGTCCGGCAAGGAACAGCGCGTTGCTTTCCTGAGTCGAGAGCCAGCGCTGGCTATAAGCGAGGTTTGAAAGTTCAGGCAGCAATTGATTTTGCTGTTCCGGCAGCAGCTTGTTTTCTTCAAGCAGGCTTAACACCATCGCTTTGTCGCGCAGATCGCTGCCGTAGTCCGCCATCCAGATGCGTTCATCGCTGCGTTTTGTTTGCACTCCCGCAGTCAACGCTTGCTGGCTGCGCGGCGCATCGCCCATCAGTTTCAACGCCACGCCCAGCTGTACCAGCGGTAAGCCAGATTTAGCTGTTTCATGACGTTGCCACAGTTCACGCAGCGCCCCCAACGGCGCCTTTTGCTGGCGGGCCAGCACCAGGCCTGCGTAAGCCTGCACGGCAAATTTACTGCCCGCCGCGTCGTCGCTGTAGCGCAGGGCGATCAGACCAGGGTCCTGCAGATAACGCAGCAGGCGCTGGTTAGCATTGCTCAGCGCCTCTGGATTGACGCTATAGCCCTGCTCGCCTGCCCGAACCAGGAAATCGGTGACATAGGCGGTAAGCCAGTACTCCTCCGGCCCTTCTTTATCCCACAGGCCAAAACCTCCGTTTTCGCGCTGCATATCAAGCAAACGCGAAATCCCAAGGTCGATGGCCGCACGACGCTGCTCGTCGCTGATGCCCGTGATACCTAACGCCGTTAGCTGCGCTTGATTGGTATACAGCGAAGGGAACAAGCCGCTTGTTGTCTGCTCCAGGCACCCGTAAGGGTAAGCCTTTAATTCACGAATATAGCGCGCGAGGTTAAGCGGCGGACGTCCGCTCAGCAGCAGCTGCCCCTCAAGCGTTTTCGGTGCCAGCCCGGAAAGATGTTCCGCAGGAATCGACCATACTTCGCCCGGCGTCAGCACCGCGCCGCTGTTCACCGTTTGCGCCGGAAAGGCGGGACGCACGCCTAATTTCCATTGTTTAACCTGCGGCGTAACGGTTTCGCCCGGCAGGTTAAGTCCTGTAATTTCCGCGCTCAGCTCCCCATCGCCGAAGCCTTCCTGCGCTTTTACCGGGACGAATAGCGTAGAGCGCGCCCCCGGTGCGAGTTTCACAGGCAAGGAAGAGGAGCCGTCAAGGGAAATCAGACCGCTGGTTTTCAGGTTAACCGTTAGCTGCTGTGGCAGGTCGGTAAGATTGGCCACATCCAGAGCAAGTCGACTATTATCCCCACCGGCCATAAAGCGTGGGGCCGCCAGCTCCGTGACTAAAGGTGCGGCAACGATAACTTTGTCTTCGCTGTTGCCAAACCGATCCTCTGTCCACGCCTGCGCCATTACGCGCAGCTCGCCGTTAAAGTCACCAATTGGTAAGGTGACCGTGCCTTCGCCTTTCTCATCCAGCTGCACCGGCTGAGCCTGTTGGGCGATAATTGTGACGTGATTCACCGGTTTTTTACCGCCACGGCTTAACTCATCGCCCTCATCCCCGTCGCCGCCAAAACGCAGGGCTGCAAGCTTCCCTTCACCTTCAATCACCTGCCCGTAAATATCGTAGATATCGGCACCATAGCGCTTACGGCCAAAGAAGGCTTCCCACGGGTCAGGCGTTTTATAGTCGGTAATACTCAGTACGCCGCTATCAACCGCCGAGAGCAGGACATTAATTTGCTTCGGCATTTCGCCGTTTTTCGCGCTCGCTTTTACCTTCATGGTCAGATTCTGATTAGGCCGCATTTTCGCCGGGCCATCCAGGGTGATAGCCAGACGACGTCCCTCATCGCCAAGCGGCAAATGAAGAACGCCAACGGCGCGTTTTGGCGTGGCCGCGCGGTTTTTGTCCCCAGGACGCACCACCAGCGTACTCAGATAGAGGTCGTGGCGCTGCCAGCTTTTGTCGACAGGAATGGCGATATCCAGGCCTGCGGCAGGCACATCAATCTCTTTCCACCACAGCGGGCCGTCGCTGGATTCCACCATGGCATAGCCTTTGCCCGCCGCAGGTGCGGCAATATGCAGGTTGATGGTATCGCCTGGTTTATAGCCCGGTTTGTCAATTTTCAGCATAACGCGATCCGGGCGAACGGCACCCGTGCCATCGCTGTTGTCCTGCCAGCTATACCCTGCCCAGAAACGCACGCTACTGACGATACGGTTATCCGGCGCGCGAACTTCAAGTCGGTAAGATCCCCACTCAACCGGGAAGGCGACCTTGCCCGTTTCTCCGGCGGCTAAATCCAGCCTCTGCTCGGCTTCCACTAAATCTTTCTGGTCATACTGCGACTGCCAGCCCTGCCCGTCCTCCCAGCTCCAGTAGTAATCGCGACGTTCGCGGATCAGTCGTACATCCAGCCCCGATACGGCAAGCTTTTCGCCCTTTGCATTCACATATACGACATCAAAACCGGCGCTGCTGTCTTCATCCACAATGGGCTGGGTACGCGTTGTGTCGGTGCGATAGTCGTAGACTTCTTTGCTGGCAAACTGCGGGCGAATAGCCGGTAATGCCGCAGCAGGCCAGATTGCCTGCTCGGCACGGCGCGTTACGGGGCGGCCGCCGGATTCCAGCAAACTGGCCTGCAGCACAAGGCGCAGCGGTGAATGGAGATCGCTCCATTGGCTATCAGCACTGACGCTGGTATTGCCCTGCTCATCAAGCTGGAGCTGCACTTCATCCAGGCTGCGGGAGAGGTTTTCTTCGTTGATATCGCCAAACTGGAAGCCCGGCAGCGCCGCAACAGCTTCACGCAGCGGACGCAGGAAAAGCTGCCCCTGCAGATTATTGCCTGCCGCCGGAGCACCGTAGAGATAACGGCCGTTGACCTGGAAGCTTATCGCCTCGTCAGGGCTTGCGGGTTGTTGCCCGCCGGTAACAGTGAGCGCCATACGCTCCGGCATAAAATCTTCAACTTTGAATGTCCAGCTGCGCGGCTGGTTATCCCCGGTATTGACTCTCACCTGCCAGTTGCCGGTCTGAACATCGTTCCCCAGCGGGTAAGTAAATTGATACAGGCCCTTTTCCGGCTGCCATACCTGCGTTTTTGTTACCTGCCCGTCTGGCTTAATAACGTCAAGTTTTACCGGCTGTGCCGGGAGCGGCTTGCCGTCACCGTCACGCAGCAAGGCATTCAACATCACCGTTTCGCCAGGGCGATAGAGATCGCGCGGGCCAAACATAAAGAACTGCTTGCTGTAGCCTTTTTCACCGGCAATATCGAATTCAGCCAGATCCAGCGCCGGACGGTTAAGATCCAACAGCGTGGTTTGCTCACCGCTGCGAGCCAGCAGCAGCACGCCTTTATTGATGTTTTCGAGCAGCGCGTGGCCGTCAGCGTCGCTTTTTGCCTGCGCTACGGTCTGGCCTTTTTCATTGAGCAATGTAATTTCGACGCCAGACTGTGCACCGCCGTTCTCAAGGCTTTGGGCAAACACATCGAGGCGATCGTGGTAGCGATGCAGCGAAACGCCAACGTCGCTCAGGGTAAAAAGAGTCGCGGCGTTGCTGTAGCTGTAATGCCCCGCTTCGTTCATGATGGCGAGGTAAACCCCCGGCTGTTGCAGCGGTTTAATCTCACCCAGCGGCAGCATGACTTTTTCACGGGTGTTGCGTTCAGGATTGAGGTCGAACCTTCCGGTATACACCAGATCCGCAAGCTTAAGCAGGTTATCCGATTCCCAGTTAGATACCGAGTTACGGTATTCCCACTGGCTGACGAATGCGGCAAGGGATTCGTTTTTGATGCGGTAGAAATTTACATCTACTTTATCGACGTTCAGCGCCATAACCGGTAGCCCGGCAATCACTTTTGTCGGCAGCAAAGAGCCGCGGCTGGCAAAGCCGACGCTCGGCTGAATATCCCGCGTATCGATTTGTTTTTCGAATGTAATATCAAACGTGGCGTTGTTAAGGGCCGCCAGCTCTCGATCGACGGTAAGCAGCAGGCTGCGCTTCGGTTCAAGATGGCGCATACGCAGCTCTTTTAGATCCTGCGAGAGTTCCCAGGCACCGTCAACTTTGCCGCTGGTCTTATCCACCAGATGCACCACGTGGGAAAAATCCTGCTCGGGGTTAAGCGGCACGGAGAAGGTCAGCACCAGCGCGCTGGCGCCCTCTAGCTGTACTTCAGACGCATCCAGCAGCTTTAATGGTTTACCCGCTGACTGCTGCGCCAGCTTTTCTAGCTGCCCCGCATCGGGTTTAGCCGTGGCAGCCGAAGGCTGATCCTGGGCCGCAGAAGCAGAAGCGACGACCCGGGTCTTATCGTTATCATCGCATCCCACCAGCGCCAGAGCCGCAATTAGCGCTGCCGTCAGGCCAACTAAACGTACCGATTTCATATTTTTATCCCTGGCCGCCGGGGCCCACTGACCGAAAGCGTAGTGGAAGTATTATGCGCAATAGCCAGAAAAGCGAAAGCAGGAAAACAAAGCATTACGAGATGCCTCGCAAAGGGAAACGTGGCGCCTGCAAACGTTTCAGAAAAGCACCGCCTGCAAACTGGAAGCGGGATCACAGCCTGAAAGGTTACATGTAACCTTATGAGTCATTTGTTTTTAAAACAAGCGGATAGATGGATGGGACGCGCCTGTTCTTGCTACCTTTTCCACTGTCCCGCAGCCGTAACGCGGTGTTTAGCCAAAGTGATAATAAGAGACAGCTAAATGAAAAGAGCCGTAAATGCCCTACAGAATTTCGGAAAATCGCTCTACGGTCCGGTGCTGATTTTACCCATCGTCGGTTTATTTATCGCGTTTGGTAACGTGCTGGGCAATGGTAACCTCGCGGAATACTTACCTTTCCTCGGTCATTCTTCAGTTCAGCATGTTGGCGTGCTTATCTCCAAATCTGCGGTTTCCGTGCTGGCAAACCTTGCGCTGGTGTTTGGCGTGGGTATTCCTGTTGGCCTTGCTGCAAAGGATAAGGGTTATGCTGCGCTTATCGGCCTCGTTACCTTTATCGTTTTCATCAATGCGATGAGCGTAACGCTGCAGCTTCAGGGTGAACTGGCTGCGGCAGACCAGATGCGTGCCGCCGGGCAGAGCATGGTGCTGGGTGTGCAAGTGCTGGAGATGGGCGTCTTCGCCGGGATCCTCACCGGCGCCCTTTCAGGATATCTGTACAACCGCTATTCCGGCGTACAGTTTTCTGGCGCGATGGCCATTTATTCCGGCCACTGCTTTGTCGCGATAATTATGCTGCCGGTTGCTATGCTGCTTGGCGTGGTAATGAGCGAAATCTGGCCTTTTGCCCAGCAAGGCATCAGCGCAATGGCGTTGGCGATTAAAGGATCGGGTGCGTTTGGGGTAGCCATATACGGCTTCCTTGAGCGCATCCTGGTGCCAACTGGCCTGCATCATCTGGTCTATACCCCCTTCCTCTATACCGAACTGGGCGGCACCACAGATGTTTGCGGCAGCGTCTATCAGGGCGCACGCAACATTTATTTTGCCGAGATGGCCTGTCCCGACGTTCACCAGCTCAGCAGCACCGTGGTATGGGATGCACGCGGCATCAGCAAAATGTTCGGTCTGCCTGCCGCCGCGCTGGCGATGTACATGACGGCGAAACCGGAGCGCAAAGCCGCAGCTAAAGCGATTCTGATCCCCGCGGCGCTGACCTCGATGCTGGTTGGCGTAACCGAGCCGCTGGAGTTCTCGTTCCTGTTCGTCGCCCCGCTGCTGTTTGTCGTCCATGCAGTGCTGACGGGCCTTGGAATGATGCTGTTCTCCGTGCTGGGCGTCCACGCCATCGGCGCTAACGGCATTATCGATTTTATTCTTTATAACCTGCCGCTCGGCACCGAAAAGTCCAACTGGCCGATGTATATCGTGGTCGGGCTGATGATGTCGGCTATCTACTTCCTGGTGTTCCGCTTCCTTATTCGCCGCTTCGATATGAAAACGCCAGGCCGCGAAGAAGAGGACCAGCAAACCAAACTCTATAGCAAGCAAGAGTATCAGGCCAAAGGCAGCAACGCTGGACTGGGCGAAGCCATCATCGAAGGGCTCGGTGGCCGGGCCAATATCGAAGTGGTCGATAACTGTTATACCCGCCTGCGGGTCACGGTGCGCGATGTCTCAACGATCGACGAGCCCCGCCTGAAATCGACCGGCGCGAAAGGGGTAATTAAGCAAGGCAATAATGTTCAGGTGGTCTACGGGCTGCATGTCAAAAAAATGCGTGAAGCGGTAGAGACGTTTCTCTAAAGGAGTCAACGATGTTTAAACCCCCATTTATTTTGTCCATTGCCGGCGGCGGCAGCACTTACACGCCGGGCATTGTTAAGAGCCTGATGGTTCGCCTGCAGGATTTCCCGCTGGCCGAAATTCGCCTTTACGATATCGATGGCGATCGCCAGTCGGTGATTGCGCCAGTGGTTGAGAAAGTGATCCGTGACCACAGCCAGAGCGTTAAATTTACCGTCACCAGCGATCCGGAAGTTGCCTTTAGCGGTGCCCATTTTGTCTTCGCTCAGATGCGCGTTGGCCAATATAAGATGCGTGAACAGGATGAGAAAATCCCGCTGCGTCATGGCGTGGTGGGCCAGGAAACCTGTGGCCCGGGCGGTCTGGCATACGGCCTGCGCACCATTTTACCGATGGTTGAATTGTGCGATTTGGTAGAGCGCTATGCGCATCAGAAGGCATGGATTGTTAACTATTCCAACCCGGCCGCCATCGTTGCTGAAGGTGTGCGACGCCTGCGTCCAAACGCTCGCGTCCTGAATATCTGCGACATGCCCGTTGCGGCGATGCGCAATATGGGTGCCATTCTCGGCGTTGATCGTCACCGGCTGGAAGTGGACTACTTCGGCCTGAACCACTTTGGCTGGTTTACCCGCGTGCTGGTTGATGGTGAAGATCGTCTGCCGGAGCTGCGTCGTCATATTGCGAAGTTCGGCCTGCTGACAGAGGACGCCGCGCAAACCGATCCGCAGCACTCCGATCCGTCCTGGGTGAAAACCTGGCGCCATATAAAACCGATCATGGATCATTTCCCGGAATACCTGCCGAATCCGTATCTGCAGTATTACCTGATGCCAAACGATATCGTGGAGCATCAGGATCCGGACTATACCCGCGCTAATGAAGTGATGAACGGTCGAGAGAAGAAACTGTTCGCCGCCGCCGCCGAGTATAAAAAAACCGGTATTCTGCCAGATGCCTTCCACGTCGGCGTACACGGAGCCTTTATTGTCGACGTTGCCTGTTCGCTGGCCTTTGATTTACGCCAGCGTCATCTGGTGATTGTTGAGAACAAAGGCGCCATCGCCAACCTGCCGTATGACGCCATGGTAGAAGTTCCGGCCTATATCACATCGGCCGGGCCGGAGCCGGTGCGGATGGGGGCGGTTCCCCTCTTCCACCAGACCTTGCTGATGCAGCAGCTGGCGTCGGAACAGCTGCTGGTCGAAGCCACCATTGAAGGCAGCTATGAAAAAGCCCTGCAGGCGTTTACGCTCAACCGCACCGTGCCGACCATGCAACATGCGAAAGCGATTCTCGATGATATGATCGAAGCCAACCGTGATTACTGGCCGCAGCTACAGCAGGCGTGGAAAGATGGCGAGGCGGTGAAGTAGCCGTTCTTTGGTTTAATAAATTCGAAGCACCTCGCGCCCCTGGAGATGGTTGCTTGTCGGTTGAGTAAAAAACGTCGACAATCCGATAGTGAATAACAATTCGGAGGCAACCATGTCCACCTCTTTTTTTGTCGCGGGCGACTGGCTCGCAGAGCATATTTTTGACGCGGATATCCAGATTCTGGATGCTCGTATGGCGCCTGCCGGCCAGGAGCATCTGCGCGATATGTCGGCTGAATATCTAGCCGGGCATTTACCCGGTGCCGTTTATTTCGATATTGAAGCCTTATCCGATCATACAACTCCCCTGCCCCATATGATGCCGCGAGCTGAAGCCTTCGCCGTTGCCATGCGCGAACTGGGCGTAAGCAGCGACAAGCATCTGATCGTTTATGATGAAGGTAATCTCTTCTCTGCCCCGCGCGCATGGTGGATGTTGCGTAGTTTTGGCATCGAAAACGTCTCTATTCTCGCCGGAGGTCTGGCCGACTGGCAGCGTGAAGAGTTGCCGCTGCAGCCGGGTGAAGTCGATCTGCCGGAGGGCGATTTTGAAGTCAATTTCGATCCGGAAACCATCAAACGTCTGACGGAGGTGTTGCTCGTCAGCCATGAAGGCACCGCACAGATAGTGGATGCCCGCCCTGCCGCACGATTTAATGCTGAAGCGGATGAACCTCGCCCGGGCCTGAGGCGCGGGCACATCCCCGGCGCGTTGAACGTGCCATGGGGCGATCTGGTGGAGAACGGTCAGTTGAAAACCACCGATGAGTTAAGCGAAATTTTTGCCCGTCAGGGCGTCAGCTTCGACAAGCCAGTTATTGCGAGCTGTGGTTCAGGCGTCACCGCCGCCGTAGTGGTACTCGCTCTGACCACACTTGGGGTAAATGGCGTATCACTGTACGACGGCTCCTGGAGTGAATGGGGCGCGCGTTCAGATTTACCCATCGAACCGGCGCAGTAATGGATAACCGGCTGGCAGGGCTGCTGGAGCGCGGGGAATCTTTAACCCGCGCGGAATATCGGGTGCTTTCGCATCTTACCGCTCATCCGCTGCTGGTCGGCAATATCACCGTTCGCGAGCTGGCGCAGGCGACGTTTGTCTCCAGCGCCACTATTATGCGGCTGTGCCAGAAGCTGGGGTTTAGCGGCTACAGCGAGTTTATCTGGCACTGCAAACAGCTGCTTTCCGGCACGCCCCATATTGCCCATCAGCCTGTGCTGCCTGCCGCAACGCTGCCGGTTTTATTCGACAGATTTGTGGCTAATTATCAGCAAACTTTCCGCTGGGTCACACCTGAGCTGATGGCGCAGTTCGCCACGCTGCTGCGTGAAAAAGAGAGCTTCTTTTTGTACGGCGCAGGCTTCTCTTATCTGTTCGCGGAGTATCTGACTAAAAAATTGCAGGTGCTGGGTAAGACGGCCTTTATCTCAGGCCCCGGAGACAGTCGGGGAATATTCCTGAGCAATGCGGCGAAGTACGAGGTTTTTATTGCCATTTCACGCAGCGGTGAAACCGGGCAGGTGCTGGATAAAGCAAGAATTGCGCAGAACGTGGGGATGTCGATTGTGGCCTTTACCCGCGCATCGCCGAACAGCCTGGCTGAGCTGGCGAATGTGCATTTTCAGCTCTACGACGAAGCCATTCACTATGCGGCAGAGGCCGCCGGGATCACCTCGTTTGAGTCAAATCTGGTTATGCTGATAGATTTGCTGTTGTTGCAGGCAACCGCTTAAAGGTTGCCCTCTCCCTCGCAGGGAGAGGAGGAATCAGATTATACGGTTGGTTTTAAAATCACGCAGGAAGCTGCCCCAGCGGCGTTCGTAGAACGGAGTGATGTGCGCCAGCATAAAGTGGCTGATGCCCTTTTCCCCTTCGGCTACCAGACAAATATCTATCGGTTCATCGCCCGGCAAGGTATCGGTCGCCACGCTTCCCGCCTGCCGAATAATCGCCTCGATATCGCCATCGGCTTCAATGCCAATCAGCAGGTTTGGCTGCTCGTCCGCCTGTTCCTTGATTGAGCAAAGAAACGCCCGCTTGACGGTTTTCAGGCTTTTAAACAGGGTTGTCAGCGATTCCACCATCTGCGCTGGCGGCTCGGCGACTTCAGAGAGCAGTAAAGGGGTGCCGCCTTCCAGCACTTCCTGCTGGCTGAGCGGATCGCCTTCGGCACTCATCAGGTGGCTGATTTCACGCGGAGTGAACTCTTTACCGGTTGGCAGCTTAGCGTTCAGGAACAGGCTCTCGCCGAGGGTCATTTCAAAAAGCGTGCGTACCGGCATGGCCACAAAAGCCTGCTCGTGATCGATCGCCTGCTGCAGCGCCTCTACCGAGGTGAAGAAAGGGATCACGGACGTGCCGTCATCTTTCTCCCAGTGCTCAAGCTCCACCGCGCTATCCGCATCAATGGCCTCGCCTTCCGCCGCTTTGCCTGGCACCCAAACGGTGGATTCCAGCAGCACGCGGAAGAATGCCGGGCGGTGGGCAGGCTCGGTCGCCGCCTGCTCCAGCAGGGTTTCTAGTTCATTTTTTGGTTCTGACATTGTGGTTCCAGAAGAAGACAAAGAGATCGTTTTAACCCTCTCCCCGCAAGGGAGAGGGGTGGTTTTACTTACCGGTCAGCAGATTAGCAATGGCGCGCACGCCTAAACCTGTCGCGCCCGCAGACCACTGCTCAACGGCGCCTTTACGGTAGGTCGCCGAGCAGTCGATGTGCAGCCAGCCCTGGTGATAGTTTTCCACGAAGTGAGACAGGAAGCCCGCCGCCGTGCTCGCGCCCGCCGGGAAAGAGGCGTTAGAGGTGTTATTCAGCTCCGCGAAGTTAGACGGCAGCTGGCTGCGGTGGAACTCAGCCAGCGGTAAACGCCAGAACGGCTCGTTCTCTTGTGCCGCACTCTCCAGCAGGCGGTTTACCAGCGCGTCGTCGAAGCCAAACAGCGCGTGGTAATCGTTGCCCAACGCGGTTTTCGCAGCCCCCGTTAAGGTTGCGCAGTCAATAATCAACTCTGGTTTTTGCGCGCTGGCGTCAATCAGGCCATCGGCCAGCACCAGGCGGCCTTCCGCATCGGTATTCATCACTTCAACGGTTTTGCCGTTGCGATATTTGATGATGTCACCAAGCTTGAAAGCATTGCCGCTGACCATATTGTCCGCGCAGCACAGGTAGAGCTTCACGCGTTTATCCAGCCCGCGGGCGATAGCGAAGGCCAGCGCGCCGGTAATGGTTGCGGCACCGCCCATGTCTGACTTCATGGAATCCATGAAGGCGCTTTGTTTCATGCTGTAGCCGCCGGAATCGAAGGTGATGCCTTTGCCCACCAGGGCTGCGTATACCGGCGTATCCGGGTTACCGGTCGGGTTGTAATCCAGCGCCAGCAGGACCGGTGGACGCTCAGAACCACGGCCTACGGTATGAATCCCCATATAGTTCTGCTCGCGCAGATCTTCGCCTTTGGTGATGCGATAGGTTACGCGATCGCAGGCTACGTCGTTGAGCAGATCGATGGCACGGGAAGCCAGTTGTTCCGGGCCAAGCTCTTCCGCCGGGGTGTTGATAGTGTGGCGCACCCAGTCGATGATTTTCAGGCGGTTATCGAGTTCTTTTTGCTGCGCTTCATCAAGCGGTGCCCAGTCGACTTTACGTGTGCCTTTTGGTGCACGGTAGCCCTGCCAGAACGCCCAGCTTTTCTCTACGTCCCAGCCTTCGCCCGCGAGTTGTACATGCTTCAGACCCTGGCCGTCGATTTTACGTGCGGCACGCTGAATTAAGCCCAGCTCGTCTTTGCCAGTCAGGTGCAGGGTGATACCTTCATCGTTGATACTGTAAGCGGCTTTTTCGCCCCAGCGCGCATCGGCAGGCGCGGTGGAAAGCGTAATTTTCATGGCTTCTGACATTTTGTTTTCCTTCTATTTTTTCAGCACATGCTAAATATAAAACGGGCCGCCTGAGGCAGCCCGCTTGGTTCAACTATTCTGCTTCATCTAACCAGACTAACAGAATCGCTTCCAGAATTTTTTCATTGGATGCGTTTGGGTCATCGTCAAACTCTTCCAGATCGCAGATCCACTGATGCAGATCGGTAAAGCGCACCGTTTTCGGATCGAGATCCGGGCGGCTGTCGTACAACGCTTCGCCGATCTCGCGGCTATCGGTCCATTTCAGTCCCATTAGCGTCTCCTGTTAGTGCTCGCGCGCGTGGTTAATGGTGTAGCGCGGCATCTCAACGACCAGATCTTCGTCGGTAACGCGTGCCTGACAGCTCAGACGGCTTTCAGGCTCCAGGCCCCAGGCTTTATCGAGCATGTCATCTTCATCTTCCGTGCTCTCGGCAAGGGAGTCGAAACCTTCACGCACAACGCAGTGGCAGGTGGTGCAGGCGCAGGATTTCTCACAGGCGTGCTCAATCTCGATACCGTTGCGCAGGGCAACGTCAAGAATGGTTTCACCGACATTCGCTTCCAAAACTGCGCCATCCGGACACAGGTCCTGATGAGGCAGAAAAACAATCTTTGGCATGTTAAACCTCGTCCACGGAGTGGCCTTTCAGCGCCTTACGGATCGATTCATCCATACGACGTGCGGCGAAATCCTGGGTTTGTTTGTCTACGTTTTTAATGGCTTGTTCAATCGCATCGGTATCGTCACCTGCTGCGGCGGCGCTAAGCGCTGCCATCGCGGTATCGATTTCGACACGTTCGGCGGCGCTTAACAGCGCGGCATCCGAATTCAACGCACCCTGCAGGCTTTCCAGCACGCGGACTGCATCAACTTTTTGCTCTGCAAGCATGCGCGCTTTCACGTCATGCTCGGCAAAGCTCATGGAATCCTGAATCATGGTGGCGATTTCACCATCGCTCAGGCCATAAGACGGTTTCACCTGAATAGAGGCCTCCACGCCGGTGGATTTCTCCATAGCGGTGACGCTCAGCAGGCCGTCGGCATCGACCTGGAAGGTAACGCGAATATGCGCCCCGCCCGCAGGCATCGCCGGAATACCACGCAGCGTAAAGCGCGCAAGAGAACGGCAATCCTGCACCAGTTCACGCTCGCCCTGTAAAACCTGAATCGCCATCGCAGTCTGACCATCTTTAAAGGTGGTGAAATCCTGCGCCCGTGCGACCGGAATGGTGGTGTTACGCGGAATGACTTTTTCGACCAGACCGCCCATGGTTTCAAGACCAAGCGACAGCGGGATAACGTCCAGCAGCAGCATTTCGCTGTCCGGCTTGTTGCCAACCAGAATGTCAGCCTGAATCGCTGCGCCAATGGCGACAACTTTATCCGGGTCGATAGAGGTGAGCGGCGTGCGGCCAAAGAATTCACCCACGCGTTCACGAACCAGAGGAACGCGCGTCGAACCGCCAACCATCACCACTTCCAGCACTTCTTCAGCATCAACCGCGGCATCTTTCAACGCACGACGGCAGGCCAGAAGCGTTCTTTTTACCAACGCGGCGATCAGCTCATTAAACTGTTCGCGGGTTACGGAGCCTTGCCAGCCTGCAACCTCAACCACGGTGCTGTCGGCATCGCTCAGGGCGATTTTTGCCGAGATGGCAGCATCGAGTAGCTGGCGCTGTACGCGGTCGTCGCTACGATCGGCGATCCCTGCCTGCTCACGCAGCCAGTCCGCCAGCAGGTGATCGAAGTCATCGCCACCCAGCGCGGAATCGCCGCCGGTTGCCAGCACTTCAAACACGCCGCGGCTTAAGCGCAGAATAGAGATATCAAAGGTGCCGCCGCCCAGGTCATAGACGGCGATGACGCCCTCCTTGCCGGAATCCAGACCGTAAGCGATAGCCGCCGCGGTCGGTTCATTCAGCAAGCGCAGCACATGCAGGCCGGCCAGACGCGCCGCGTCTTTGGTGCCCTGACGCTGTGCATCATCGAAATAGGCGGGAACGGTAATCACCACGCCATCAAGTTCACCTTCCAGCGCTTCGGTAGCACGAGCGGAAAGCGCCTTCAGGATATCGGCGGAAATACGCACAGGATTGAGCAAGCCCGCAGGCGTTTCGATCATCGGCAGGCCGTTTTCGCTGGCCCTGAGACGATAAGGAAGGTGGGGATAGCGCGCCTGAATATCGGCCAGAGAGCGGCCCATCAGACGTTTTACGGAGCTGACCGTATTTGCCGGGTCAAGCGCTGCCTGAGCACGCGCGTCCCAGCCCACGTTCAGGCCGTCTTGCTGGTAGTGTACGACTGAAGGTAACAGATGGCGCCCTTCGCGGTCAGCCAGCGTTTCGGCTTGTCCACTGCGCACGGTTGCCACCAGAGAATTGGTGGTACCTAAGTCGATGCCCGCAGCCAGTTTGCGCTGGTGCGGTGCGGCGCTCAGGCCGGGCTCACTGATTTGTAATAACGCCATTTTGAGCTTCCAGTTAAAAATCGAGCAGCTTTTCTTCGAGTTGTTCTATCTGGCTGCGCAGTTTATCGAGAAAACGCAGTTTACGCACGGTATCCGCCGCCTGCGTCCAGTCCTGAGTATCCAGCTGCTGTACCATCTGCGCACTGCGGGTTTTCACCATCGCATCAACGCCTTTTGCGAAGCTTTCAAGGCGCCCGGCGTCTTTCGCCTGCTCGATGTTATCAAGCTCTTCACGCAGTTCGAGCTGCTCCATCAAAAACGCGGTATCGCGCACGGTATGCTGCTCGTTGGCGAGATCAAAACCGTTGAGGGAGAGAATATATTCGGCACGCAGCAAAGGGTGACGCAGCGTTTGCCAGGCCTGATTAATGGTCGCAGATTGTTGCACCGCCAGCAGTTGCTCCGCCTGAGGGCGGCTGGCGTATTTATCCGGATGGAACTGACGTTGCAGCTCCTGGTAACGGGTAGCCAGCAGCTCGGTGTTGACGGTGTAGCCGACCGGTAACCCAAAGAGGGTAAAGTAATCCATAACAGACTCGGGGTTAACGTGGTAAAGCGTCATACCCCACGAAGGTGGGGTATGAGCTGAAATCAGACGTGGAAGCTTTCGCCGCAGCCGCACTCATCTTTAACGTTCGGGTTGGTAAACTTAAACCCTTCGTTAAGGCCTTCTTTGACGAAGTCGAGGACGGTGCCGTCTAAAAATTGCAGGCTTTTACCATCGACGACCACTTTTACGCCTTTGTCTTCGAACACGGTATCTTCTGCCATCGGTTCATCAACAAATTCCAGAACATAAGCCATGCCGGAGCAGCCGGAAGTACGCACGCCTAACCGCAGGCCAAAACCTTTACCGCGATTGGTTAAAAAGGCATTCACACGAGCGGCAGCACTGTCGCTAAGGGTAATCGACATACAACAACCTCAATTCAACAAGTTATTTCGCTTCACGTTTGCTTTTGTAATCCGCGATGGCCGCTTTGATAGCGTCTTCCGCAAGGATTGAGCAGTGAATTTTTACCGGCGGCAGTTCGAGTTCGTCTGCGATATCGGTATTTTTGATCGCCTGCGCTTCGTCCAGGGATTTACCCTTTACCCACTCGGTGACCAGCGAGCTTGAAGCAATCGCCGAACCACAGCCGTAAGTTTTAAAGCGAGCGTCTTCAATAATACCGTCATTGTTGACTTTGATCTGCAACTTCATCACGTCGCCACAGGCTGGTGCGCCGACCATGCCGGAACCTACGCTGTCATCGCCGTTGTCAAAAGAGCCCACGTTGCGTGGATTTTCATAGTGATCAATTACTTTTTCGCTGTAAGCCATTTTTACTTCTCCTGAATCCGAAACCGATAATTAGTGGTGAGCCCATTCGATGGAATTAATATCCACGCCCTGTTTGAACATTTCCCACAGCGGAGAAAGGTCGCGCAGACGGCCAATGGATTTACGTACCAGCTCGATGGTGTAGTCGATCTCTTCTTCAGTGGTAAAACGACCTAAAGAGAAACGGATGGAGCTGTGAGCGAGTTCGTCACTCATACCCAGCGCACGCAGCACGTAAGACGGCTCAAGGCTTGCTGAGGTACAGGCGGAACCTGAAGAAACCGCGAGGTCTTTCAGCGCCATGATCAGAGACTCACCTTCAACGTAGTTAAAGCTCACGTTAAGGATATTCGGTGCACCGTGTTCCAGATCGCCGTTCAGATAGACTTCTTCCATATCTTTCACGCCGTTCCACAGACGGTTACGCAAAGTACGCAGACGGGCCATTTCGGACTCCATCTCAACTTTCGCGATACGGTAAGCTTCGCCCATGCCGACAATCTGGTGCACAGGCAGGGTGCCTGAACGCATGCCGCGCTCGTGGCCGCCACCGTGAACCTGCGCTTCGATACGAATACGCGGCTTACGACGAACGTACAGTGCGCCAATGCCTTTAGGACCGTAGATTTTGTGGCCGGAGAAGGACATCAAATCAACTTTCAGCGTGCTGAGATCGATAGGCAGTTTGCCCACGCTCTGGGTCGCATCCACATGGTAGATGATGCCGCGCGCACGGCACATTTCGCCGATTGCCGCGATATCCTGCACCACGCCGATTTCGTTGTTTACGTGCATGACGGAAACCAGAATGGTGTCGTCACGCATTGCCGCTTCAAGCGCTTGCAGAGAAACGATGCCGTTGCTCTCCGGCGCCAGGTAAGTCACCTCGAAACCTTCACGCTCAAGCTGACGACAGGTATCCAGCACGGCTTTATGTTCGGTTTTTACGGTAATGATGTGCTTGCCTTTCTTCTGATAGAAGTTGGCGGCACCTTTAATAGCGAGGTTATCAGATTCAGTTGCACCTGAAGTGAAGACGATCTCACGCGGGTCAGCGCCCACCAGGTCTGCGATTTGGTTACGAGCGATATCAACCGCTTCTTCTGCCTGCCACCCGAAACGGTGCGAGCGGGAAGCCGGGTTACCGAAGGTTCCGTCCATCGTCAAAAACTGCATCATCTTCTCGGCAACACGCGGATCGACAGGCGTAGTTGCGGAGTAATCTAAATAAATCGGTAATTTCATTGCTCTTAAGCTCCGTACATCACTTCAATACGAAGAATCAGGCAGAAAAAGTCCAGCCGGGTGCGCGGCACCCGAGCCTGATTCTAAAAATTCTTTCTGTATACTTAACCGATGCTGCTTATGCGCGCAGTTTAACGTCGATGGCGTCCTGAGAACGCGTGGTGCGATGGTTTTCGTGCTGCTGACGGCCTGATACATCCAGAACTTCCTGGTTATTCACCAGTTCACCTAAGGTGATATTGTTCAAAAAGCCGGTCAGACGGTCGCTCAGATCGCGCCACAGCGCGTGGGTCAGGCACTTATCGCCGCCCTGGCATCCGCCTTTGCCCTGACAACGGGTCGCATCGACGGATTCATCAACGGCGCTGATCACTTCACCCACAGCAATGCTGCCCGCATCTTTACCCAACAGATAACCGCCGCCAGGACCGCGCACGCTGGCAACCAGGCCATTTTTACGCAGGCGGGAGAACAGCTGCTCCAGATAGGAGAGTGAAATACCCTGACGTTCGGAAATATCAGCTAACGGAACCGGCCCCGATTCGGAGTTCAACGCAACGTCGAGCATTGCTGTCACAGCGTAGCGCCCTTTTGATGTCAGTCTCATGTCTTGCTTAACCTCAAATAGCCCCTCGAGCCGGGGGTTTTTAAAAATGTGATTATCCACATAGCAGGCCGCAAGTCTGACATTCCTGAGTAAATTGGTCAACTATTTACCCTGGTAATTTACTCAAGTATTATTTGCCCGATTTCTTGTCGCTTTCGATAGAGGAAAGCATGCCGCGCAGAATGCTAAGCTCTTGACTTTCCGGGCGCGCGCGCGTGAACAGGCGACGAATCCTGCTCATCACCTGGCCTGGATGGCTGGCGCGAATAAAGCCGGAATTGAGCATAACCCGCTCAAGGTGACCGTAGAAACGCTCTAAATCATCGACCAGCGGATACGGCGTTTCTTCCTCTATTGCTGCAGCTGTTTCAGCGCTCTCTTGCTGGGTAGCAAGCCAGGCGATGCGCACTTCATAAGCGAGGATTTGCACGGCCATCGCAAGGTTCAGCGAGCTGTATTCCGGGTTAGCCTGAATAGCGACATGATAATGACACTTCTGCAGCTCTTCATTTGTTAAGCCGACGCGTTCACGGCCAAACACAATCGCCACCGGCGCATGTTTAGCTTCTGAGATGCTTTTCAATCCGCATTCACGCGGGTCCAGCATTGGCCACGGCAGCGTACGGGAACGCGCGCTGGTGCCAACAACAAGGCTACATCCCGTCAGAGCTTCATCCAGCGTGTCGACGATTTTGGCATCGCCAATCACGTCGCTGGCACCCGCAGCAAGCGCGATTGCCTGAGAGTCGGGTTTCACCAGCGGATTGACCAGCCACAGGTTCGTTAATCCCATCGTTTTCATTGCACGGGCAACCGAGCCCATGTTGCCGGTGTGGGAAGTCTCAACCAGCACAATACGTACGTTATCCAACATGCTTGATTCATGGCCTTAAAAGAATATCGCAATATCTTATCATAACCCTGGGACATAATCCGAACGCTCTGCTATACTCCGCCGCGTTTTCCGTTCTTTAACATCCAGTGAGAGAGACCGATGCATCCGATGCTCAACATCGCCGTGCGCGCTGCGCGCAAGGCGGGTAATTTAATTGCCAAAAACTACGAAACCCCGGACGCTGTTGAAGCGAGCCAAAAAGGCAGCAACGATTTTGTGACTAACGTTGATAAAGACGCCGAGCGTCTGATTATCGAGGTTATTCGTAAATCTTATCCGCAACACACCATCATCGCCGAAGAATCAGGCGAGTTAGCGGGTAGCGAACAGGATGTGCAATGGGTTATCGATCCACTGGATGGCACCAGCAACTTCATCAAACGCTTGCCGCACTTCGCGGTCTCAATCGCTGTTCGTGTTAAAGGCCGCACCGAAGTCGCTGTGGTTTATGACCCTATGCGTAACGAGCTGTTCACCGCCGTACGCGGCCAGGGCGCACAGTTAAACGGTTATCGTCTGCGCGGCAGCACTGCCCGCGATCTCGACGGCACTATTCTGGCGACAGGTTTCCCGTTCAAAGCTAAACAGCACGCCGCTCCTTATATGAATATCGTGACCAAACTGTTCACGCAGTGTGCGGACTTCCGTCGTACCGGTTCCGCCGCGCTGGATCTGGCCTACGTTGCCGCAGGCCGCGTTGACGGTTACTTCGAAATTGGTCTGAAGCCGTGGGACTTTGCCGCAGGTGAACTGATTGCGCGTGAATCTGGCAGCCTGGTGTGTGATTTCACCGGCGGCCATAACCATCTGACGACGGGTAACCTCGTTGCAGGTAACCCACGCGTAGTAAAAGCGATGCTCGCTTCTATGCGTGATGAGCTGAGTGAAGCGCTAAAGCGTTAATTTAGCACAATGCCTTCCTCACCTGAGGAAGGCATTAAAAAGGACGAATCCCCCGCATTACCGGTTGAGCACTCAACCACATCACCGCCGCCGCAAGCATTAAAATGACGCTTCCCGCCAGCGCAAGCGTTGCCCAGCCGATTTGCTGCCACAGCACTGGCGCTTTGTTACCGCTCAGGCGAACCGCATACGCACGAAAACTGTGCACCAGCAGCGCAAGGCCAGAAATGGTGACTGATGTACCTGCCGCCATCGCCAGCACGGAAAGCATTCCCCAGCTAAATACGCCAATCACTTTACTGAACAGCAGCACCATAATCGCGCCGGAACAGGGACGCATCCCCATCGATAAAACGATGGTCACGCGGGCACGCCAGTCCTCTCCTGCCGCCAGTTGTTCTTTTGTCGGCAGATGCTGATGCCCACAGCCGCAATGAGCGTCATGAACATGACAGGCGGTGAAGGCGGTAAATTTTTTCGGCTTACGCAGCGCCTGCAGTAGCTTACGAAGCGCGCGCGCGCCAAGCATCGCCCCCAAAATGCCGACTAAAATATAGCTACTCTTTTCCAGCCAGAAACTGCTCATATGCAGCTCGCGCGACGGTAATTTCAGAATGCCCAGCACAACCACCACCAGCGCTATCGCCACCAGCCCCTGTAACAGCGAGGCGGCGAACGTCAGTTTCAGGCTGCTTTTTAACTGCGAGGGATGCGTAGCAAGCCATGTCGTGATAACGACTTTGCCATGCCCCGGCCCCAAAGCGTGCAGCACGCCGTAAACAAGGCTGAAAGACAATAGAGACCATCCCGCCCGCGCAGGGTTTTCCGCTACCTGGTGCAGCAGACTGCTTAACTGCTGGTTAATGGATTTTTGCCATGCGGCGCTATGAAGAAGGATCTGCGGCCAGCATTGCCAGAGGACATATAACGCGCTCATCGACACCAGCAGGAAGAGCGCCAGCGGCCACATATGCAGCAAGCGTCGGGTATGGGGTTTTGCAGAAAAAACTACTGACATTGTAAGGTTACCTGCTGAGCAAATTGTTTACCCAGATCCATATCTTCCGGCGGCGCATCGGCCTTATCCAGAGACTGGGCAAATGCCAGCGTATCTTCCGTGGGCTGGGGAGTTTTCACAAAAATTTTGCAACGCTGCGCCAGCTCATCCGGCAGCTTTGCATCCGTGGGCTGGTCATAACTCATATCAACAAAATAGGTGGGGTCAAAGGTGGCAAAAGTATAAGTTTGCCCGCGCAAAGGCTGCGGATGCGCCAGCGGTAATATAAAAGTGAGTACCGCCTGATGATTAACCCGCGCCAGGCTATATTCGGTGGGTAAATTATTGAACTTCACTTTCTCACCGTTATGCCAGAATTCGGTAAAGTAATGCTGCCCCAGCACGTTAGCCATCACCTCAGCGGCCAGCGTCTTCCAGACAGGTGAATCCGGCTTTGCATCCCCCGCGTCATACAGTAGATCTGCTGAAGTGATTTCATCCATCGTCCACTGCATTTTCAGGCCGCTCATTTGCCCGTCTCGCGCCATCACCGTGGTCACAAGCGTGATGAAGCTGTGAGGATGCGCCAGCGCAACGGGTGCCCAAAGCGCCGTGGCGAGTGCGATCGTCCCTGTTTTGTTATACGGATTGCTGCGCATTTTCCCCTCAGGCAAAAAATTCTGTGAGCCAGTCATAATTCCGCAATTAAAAAGCGTGGATGCAGCGATCTGCATCAAAAGCTTTAGCTATTCTTAGCATTAATCACTATAACTGGACCCCTACGGATGATGACACTGCTCTCCCCTCCACCATCTGTGCTCTCCAGTCCGCAGCGACGCTGCCACCTGCTTTTGATGCTTTATCTTCCGGGTCAGGCGGTGACCCCGGAGATTCTGGGCAGGATTAATGGAGTAGACAGTATTAAAGCCCTGCAAGATATAGCCGACACGGGCGATGAAATCCAGCGTTATCACCGGCTGGCGATGATCACCGAGCCCGATGGCAGCTACCGGATTGAAGGCACGGCCCTCAACAGACGTCTTTGCTTACTGCACTGGCTGCGACGGGCGCTGCGTCTGTGTCCGCACTTCGTGCAGCACCACTTTACCCCGGCGCTTAAAGAACAGCTCAGAAAGCAGGGCATCACAAAAGCCCTGTATGACGATACTAACCTCCAGGCGCTGGTAAGCCTCTGCGCTCGTCGCCTGCAGCGTCAGTTTGATAGTCGCGACGTCCAGTTCCTGAGTCTGTTTTTGCAGTATTGCCTGCATCAGCATCAGCTGGGAAATACGCCTGAATTTAACGAAACGCAGCGTGAATGGACGCGCCTGCGCCCCGAATACCTCGCCGCGCAGGAGATCGCCCGGCACTGGACGCGTCGTGTTAAACAGCCCGCCCATGAAGAAGAACAGCTGTTCCTTGCCCTGCTATTCCAGATGCTGCGCACGCCGAATCCGCTGCGCGATAATCATCAGCAAGATTTACGCCTGCGCGCGTCTGTCTCTACGATGATTGCCCGTTTTCACGAGCTGGCGGGTATGTCGTTCAGCGATGAGCAGGGGCTGAGCGACCGGCTATATATTCATCTTGCCCAGGCTCTTGACCGCTGCCTGTTTGCTATCGGCATTGATAACAGCCTGCCGGAAGAGGTCACCCGTCTGTATCCAAAGCTGATGCGAACCACGCGGGAGGCGTTTGGCGCCTTTGAAGCGGATTATGGCGTCCAGTTCTCAGACGAAGAGGTGGGCCTTGTGGCGGTGATTTTTGGTGCCTGGCTGATGCAGGAGAACGATTTGCAGGAAAAGCAGGTGCTGTTGCTGACGGGAAATAATGCCGAGCTGGAACAGCAGATCGAACAGCAGCTTCGCGAATTGACTTTGCTACCGCTGAATATTAAGCACCTGACCGTACACGGTTTTCAAAAAGAGGGCGCGCCAAAAGAAGTGGTGCTGGTTGTGACACCCTATTCAACCAGCCTGCCGCTCTATTCGCCCCCCTTGATCCACGCAACGCTGCCGCTGGGTGACCATTTGCAGCAGCATATCCGTGAAATTCTGGAGACTTAATCTGACCTTGCCGCGACTCGTGGACGCAGCACGAGCGCCGGCAACGCTACCAGCGCCATAATCCAGAACACTCCGCCATGCATATGTTGGTACAGGAAACCTGAGAACATCGTCATGATGGCAATCCCGCCGCCCATTGCTACGGCTGAATAGACCGCCTGCAGACGAATCACCTCGCTACCCTGACGCGCCGAAATATAACGCATGGCCGCAAGATGGCAAACGGTGAAGCTTCCGCAATGCAGAATTTGCGCCGCAATCAGCCACGGCAGGTCGGTGGTCCACGCCATCAGGCTCCAGCGCAGAATGCCTGCCGCGCCGGAAAGCAGCAGCAGGTCACGAGCGCCCCAGCGGCGGAACAGTTTGTTGCTAAGCGCAAAGACGACGATTTCCGCCACCACGCCCAGCGACCATAAATAGCCCACCACCGAGGCAGAATATCCTGCGCCCTGCCAGTAGATCGCGCTGAACCCGTAATAGGCGGCGTGCGCCCCTTGCAGCAAAGACACGCAGGCAAGAAAACGCCACGAGCTGAATACCAGCGTTTTCCAGGCCTGCCAGCCCGCGGCTTCTTTTTGCCGTGATTCCCCCTGCGGCATCACCGATGGGCGCAACAGCATGCCAATCAACATAGAAGCCACGCCGATGCTGAGCAACACCAGAATCGCCTGGTAGCTGAACACGCTGACCAGCTTGCCGGTTATCGCTGACCCAATGACAAACGCCAGCGATCCCCACAGGCGCACGCGCCCGTAATCCATAGTGATTTGTTTTTGCCAGGTTCCAGCCAGGGCATCCGTAAGCGGCACCAGCGGTGAGAAAAAGAGGTTAAACCCCACCATCACCACCAGTAGCCAGGCAGACGTTTGTCCGAACCAGAAAGCCACGGCAAAAAGCAACGTAAGCAGGGCAAGCAATCTGAGAGCAAATACGAGTCGGGAAGGATCGGTAACGCGTGGCGCAAGAAGCAGGCTACCGAGAAAACGCGCGATTAAACCCGCGCCTAGCAGAAGCCCGATAGTTTCAGGCGGAAGACCCACTCCGGTAAGCCAGACGCTCCAGAATGGCAGGAAAATCCCGTAACTAAAGAAGTAGGTAAAATAACTGAGCGCCAGCCAGCGCGTAGAGTGCAAAACCATGATCCCTCCTGTTTTGGAGGCGGTAGTGTGGCGGAGCACCGGCTGGCTTGCAAGCTATCATTAACAGGTTAATAACACACAATCTATAAATGGTTATTTACCTCGCAGGACATAGTCTATTCCTGCACGCGGCGAGGAGCCTCCGCTCCATGCTGTTCCGCCATGCGGGCTTCCAGCGCTTCAAGGCTGACGCCTTTGGTTTCCGGAACGTAACGGCGCACGTAGACAAATCCAGCCGCACAAATCGCACCGTACAGCAGGAAACTGCCCGCCGCACCGAGCCCGGCGTTAAGTAATGGGAAGGTATAAGTCAGCAGGAAGCAGGCAACCCATAGCGCCAGCGTTCCCAGCGACATAGCCAGACCACGAACGCGATTAGGGAAAATCTCCGAGAGCAATACCCAGGTGACGGGCGCAAGCGTTAGCGCGTAAATGGCAATCGCTGCCAGCACCAGGAGCAATACGGGCAGGCCCATAATACCGAGGCCGTACGCTGCGCCGATCAACGCGTAGATGACGGTCAGACCCGCCGCGCCAAACAGCATCAGCTTACGGCGACCAATCCTGTCCACCAGCGGGAGCGCTGCGAGAGTAAAGACGAGGTTGATTAACCCTGTCGCCACAATCGATTTCAGCGTGCTGTTAATATCAAACCCAGCGGAGGCAAATATCTCCTGGGCATAGTTAAAGATGACGTTAATCCCGCACCACTGCTGGAATACCGCCAGCACCATACCGATGACGATGATCGGCCTGACCTGCGGCTGCCACAGCGCTGACCAGGCCACCTTCTGCGTATCCTTGCTTAACGTTTGCTGAATTTCATCGAGCGTTTCGTCAGCATAGTGTTTGTTGCCGATGCGCATCAACATCTGGTGGGCACGCTCATTTTTACCGGCACGAGCCAGCCAGCGCGGCGATTCCGGCACAAAAAACATCAGCACCAGGAAGGCCAGAGCGGGAACCAGTTCGGCGCCAAACATCCAGCGCCAGCCCGTCTGCCCGTTCCAGCTCTGCGCGATCTCCTGCATGGCTGCAGAGCTGGCGACCGGCTCGGCAATCACCAGGTTAATAAGCTGGGCTGCCAGGACGCCAATCACGATAGTGAGCTGGTTGATGGCAACGAACTTACCGCGTTTTTCCGCCGGGCTGACCTCAGCGATATACATCGGGCTTAACGCGGAAGCCAGGCCAATACCCACCCCACCAACAATGCGATACACCACAAATATGTCGAAGCTGCTGGCAATTGCAGTTCCCCACGCCGAGACACTGAACAAAATGGCGGCGAGGATAAGCGGTAACTTACGGCCAAAGCGATCGGCGCACCAGCCGGACATCAGGGCCCCAAACACACAGCCAACCAGGGCAGAACTCATTGCCCAGCCGGACAGGCCAGGATCGGTTATCGAAAAATAAGCCTCATAAAACGGCTTCGCCCCGCCGATTACCACCCAGTCATAGCCAAACAGCAGGCCTCCACAAGCTGCCACCAGACAGATCGTCCAGACATATCCCATTCGTAACTGGCTTTGAACATGCTTCATTTCTAGGTTTCCTTTGGGGTCGGCTTAAAACTGAAGATTGAGTTTATGAATAACGAGGGGGATAAGTCGGTGGCGGGCGCACGCAATATAGTTAAGGCTGTTGAGTAAAAAATGATACCTCGCCTGGCGGCGAGGTATCGCAGGAGGAAATCATCGTTCTGAAGCGATGCTAAGCCTCATGCTCTGGCTAAGGGTTTCGCCCTTGGCAAGCCTCGCTAATAAGCCGCCGCCGGGGCGGTGATGATCGTCAGGTGCATGGCTCATCGGTTCCAGGCAGAAGAAATCAAAGTCGTAACCTTCATCAAACTGCGGGTCGGAGACAAAGACAAAATAACAGGGCGCCGGAGGATCCGTTTCCATTAACAATGTGGCCTCGGCCTGCGGGTAAGCGATCCTTGCCTTGCCATCCCAACCGGCAAAGGCATTATTAACCCAGCGGCGCGGCAGTTCGTTTGGCTGATTAAAATCGAGCCCTGCTGGCAGCCGCTGCTGGAATTCACCCGCCAACCATTGCTCCCGCTCCAGCCAGTAACCTGTAGCCCTTGCCTGAAGGCGGGTTTGCGCGGTTAAAGGGAAGTAAGGGTGCCAGCCAAGGCCGAACGGCAGCGTCGCTTCCCCATTGTTGATAACCGTTAATGCAACATCAAGCGACGCCTCAGAAAGCTGGAAAGTCTGCTGAGCGGTATAGCGATACGGCCCCGCAGAGTGCTGATATTCCAGCACCAGCCGATCGGGCGCTTCCGTCACCAGCTGCCAGATATTCAGCCAGCCATCACCGTGCAGATAGTGGCTATCCCATTCAACGTTGGGCTGTAACCGATAATTCTGCCCTTCGAATGAGAAAGCGTTGCCGCTTACCCGATTGCCAAAAGGCACCAGCGGAAAGCAGGAAGATTCAACCGCAACGCCACTTTGCTTTCCGGGACGCAACAGTGGCGTTTGCTTCCCATCCTGATGCCACCACAAGCCTTCGATTGTCCCGCCCTGCCCGGAAATCAACACCTTGAGTTGCTGATTTTGTAAGGTAAATAGAGTCATGGATCGCCTCTTCAGTCCGGGAAGTTAATCACTACTTTCCCGCATTTACCGCTCGCCATAAGCGCATAGGCTTCCCCTGCCTGCTCCAGTGAGAAGCTGTGGGTAATGGCGCTGTGCGGCCAGAGTTTCCAGTCCGTAAGGTCATGGGCGCATTTTTCCATGTGATAAAGGCTGGTGACCCAGGAGCCAATAATACGGCGCTGGTGATGCATTAAATCGGCGCTCACTTCAAACTCAACTTTCCCCGTTTCGCCGATGTAAACCACTCGTCCCCAGTCCGCCGTGGATTGCAGGGCAAGCAAGCGTCCTGCGGCGTTGCCAGAGCAATCAAGCGCCACGTCCGCGCCACCGCGCGTCAGCCCGGCAATCAGTTCCGGCAGCCTTTCGGTTGTCGCCAGATAGCCGTGGTCCATCACGCCAAGTTTTTTTGCCGTAGCCAGCCTGTCCGGCAGCATATCGACGCCGATAATGCGCTTCGCACCCCGACCGCGAGCCAGCATCATGGCCATCATGCCCACCGGCCCAAGCCCAACTACCAGCACGTTATCGCTCCCGGATACTTCGCCCCGTAAAATGCCTTCGTAGGCCGTGCCGACGCCGCAGCTAATAAATGCCCCGTCCTCGTAGCTAAGCGCCTCCGGCAAATGAATCAGATCCTTTTCTTCTGCCAGCAGATATTCCGCGTGGCCGCCATCACGCTGCCAGCCGTAGGCCGCTTTGCCTTTACCGGTACAGGAAATAGGAAACCCCCGGCGGCAGTTGGCGCAAAAGCCGCAGCCGGAAATATGGTAGACCAGCACCCGGTCGCCCTCTTTAAAGTGGCGACAGCCTTCTCCCGTGGCAACGACCTGCCCGCAGGGTTCATGGCCGTTAATAAATCCCTGATAGAGCGGTTTGTCCGGCGCGCTAGCGGTGGCCCGATGCTGATGATAAATATAATGCACATCGCTCCCGCAAATGCCTGATGATTTCATCTTCAGCAAAACCTGGTTAATCCCCGGCTTTGGTACAGCAACCTCGCGTAGCTCGACGGTCGAGTTACCCGGTAGATAAGCAGCCAGCATCGTTTTCATCATTCCCTCGTATTTTATAAGATAAAATGTTGTTCCCGCCGCTATGGCAGAAAGCCCGCAAGCATTAGCGTTTTGCTTTACTGTTGCGCTGAGTGAGCAGGATGTTCGCCAGCACCGCCACCACGATAATGACGCCCCGTACCACCTGTTGGAAAAAGGAGTTAATTCCCAGCAACACTAATCCGTTACCGATAAGCGTGATAACAAGCACGCCGAGTAATGTGCCCAGCAGCGAGCCTCGCCCGCCAGAGAGTGCCGTCCCTCCTACAACCACCGCGGCGATTACATCAAACTCCAGGCCATTGGCCGCCCCGGCGTTGCCAGACCCAAGCCGGGCGGCAAGCAAAATCCCTGTAATGGCGGCTAATAACCCGGAGAGCGTAAAGATAAGGATGCGCACACGCTTAACGTTGATACCGCACAGTTGCGCCGCCGTTGCGTTACCTCCAATAGCAAATACCGATCGGCCAAACGCCGTTTTGCGGCTAATAAACACGAACATTGCAAACAGGATGATCATAATGACGGCGGAAACCGGTAGCCCAAGAACCTGCCCGCCAAACCAATCAAGCACAGGGTTTTCATCAATGGGCACCGGTAGCGCGTTGGTCATAAATAGCCCCATACCGCGCAGAGCGCTCCACAACCCAAGAGTTGCGACAAAACTAGGCACGTTGAACACGCCGCGCAGTACGCCAGCCAGCGTCCCTAATAGCGCACCAAGCAAAAGCACCAGCAGGCAGGCCATAACCAGTGGAACCTGGAACTGCAATAAAAACGCCAGGCATACGGAGACAAAGGCCACCATGGGACCTACGCTGACATCAATTTCACCGGAAATGATAATCAGCGTCATAGCCCAGGCGGCAATACCGATAGTTGCGGCGTCGCGCAATATGTTCATTTGATTATTTAAAGAGATAAAACCGGGCGCGTTAAAAGAGAACACCAGATAAAGGATCGCAATCACCACCAGCAAACCGATAACGTTAATATGACGGCTAACAAACTGCTTCAGTGGTGCGTTTTTGCCTTGTGGCAAAGGAAGTGACGAGGCGGACATCTTGAAGTTCCTCTGTAGGTTCATCAGTGCACGGACAAAAGGGCGGACATCAGTTCATCCACGCTGACGGGGGAGTGAAATTCTCTGCTGAAGGTGCCTTGTTGCAGCAGCAAAATTCGGTCGCAGACAAGGGGCAGTTCTTCCACTTCACTTGAAATGAACAACACGCTCCGCCCCTCCTGCGCAAGCTCCCGGACGATACGATAAATCTGCTGCTTGGCTTCGATATCAACGCCTCGCGTTGGCTCATCTAAAAGCAGGATCTGGCTTTCAGCGTAAACCCAGCGACCAATCACTACCTTTTGCTGATTACCGCCAGATAACGTGCCGATTGCCGTTTCGCTGCTGGCGGCCTTCACGCTCATACGCTGCATGATCCCCTCGGTGAGGCTGCGAATTTTTCCCCACTGAAGAACGCCTTTTTCACTTACCCGGCGGCGGTTAGTGATAACGGTGTTTTCATCCACACCCAGCAGAGGAACGATCCCCGCCTCTTTACGGTTTTCTGGCGTGTAGCCTACGCCACGCTGCAACATGTCTGAATAATCAGGGCGCGTCAGGGTTTCGCCATTGATGACAATTTCACCGGCATCAAAAGATTCAAGCCCAATCAGAGACTTAAGGAGTTCGCTGCGTCCGGCACCAAGGAGGCCTGCAATGCCAAGCACTTCGCCACGGTGTAACGTCATTGTGATATCCGTAAGCTGCGGCAAACGCCGTAGACCACGAACTTCCAGCACCGGCTCTCCCCGCCCGGTGGCTAACGACAC
The DNA here is from genome assembly GCA_032051265.1 of Buttiauxella sp. GTDB lineage: Bacteria > Pseudomonadota > Gammaproteobacteria > Enterobacterales > Enterobacteriaceae > Dryocola. The sequence goes on along the minus strand of DAMBYU010000001.1, from coordinate 60,388 downwards.
GACCGGGCACTTTTCCGTTTCGCGCCCGAGCATCAGCGTGACGATGTGCTGGGTGGAGGTATTTTCGAGGGAGACATCGCCGGCAACCTGCCCATCGCGCATGATGGTGGCTGAGGTGGCGATACGGCGGATTTCATCCATTCTGTGGCTGACGTAAATCACAGCGATACCGAGTGCAGACATTTTTTGCACCGCCTCGATCACCAGCTCCACCTCGGCGTTTGCCAGCGAGCTGGTCGGCTCGTCCAGAATCACTACGCCAGGCTCGCCTTCCATCACGCGGGCGATTTCCACGAGCTGCTTCTGGGCGGGGCTCAGGCTTTCCACCAGCGTCTCGGGATCGATCTCAACGCCCAGCGCCTGCAGGCTAAGCTTTGCCCGCTGCATCATCTGCTCGCCGTCGATAACGCCGTTGCGGCGCGGCCAGTTGCCGAGGCAGAGATTTTCCGCCACCGTCAGCCCATCCACCAGGCTAAGCTCCTGATATACAGCCCTTACGCCAAGAGACGATGCCTGGCGAGTCAGTGACGCGTCACTGCCCTCCAGACGCTTTCCGCCCAAATAGACTTCACCACTGTCCAGACGCTCACTGCCGGTCAGCATTCGAATCAGCGTCGATTTCCCGGCGCCATTCTTGCCCAGTAAGGCTCTGACCTCTCCTTTGTGCAGGGTGAAATTGACGTTTTCCATTGCGACCACGCCAGGGTAGCGTTTATTGCCGCTAATAATTTTCGCGACGGGCATCGGCCCATTTTGTTCTCTCGTCATGACTGCAGACCTCAACAATGGATAAGTGGCTGCTACGGCAATCCGTCCGCGTGCGTGGCCAACCACTGCTTACCGTCTTCCGATTTGCTGTATAAATCGACCGGCACCTGAGTGATTTTCTCTTTTGGCGGATTTTTGTTAATTACATTTACGGTCTGGGTGAAAACGGCATTACCCATTTTCTTGCCGGAAATATCCACCACCGCTTTCAGCACCTGATTGTTCTGCAATTCCTGTGCAATTTCGGTGGTCATATCGGAGCCGAATACGGCAATCTTCCCGTTCTTATTCTGATTACGCACGGCTTTGACGGCACCAAGCGTTGCACCGCCTGACTCACCCATAATGGCGTCAAGATTTGTGTTGGAAACTATTAATTTCTCACCGACTGAAATCGCTTTATCGAGTACGGTGCCTTCCTGGTTGGCGACAATTTGCATACCGGGAACTCGCGCTTTCACCGCCTCTTCAAAGCCTTTACGGCGCTGCACGCAAACCTCAAAAGCCTCACAATTAATAACGGCGATTTTCGGTTCGATGATTTTATTGGCAATAAAATAATCGGCGGCGGCATTACCCAGCTTTTTACCGAACTCAACCGGATCGCCAACTAAATAAGCAGAAATATACTTTTCCACCCCCTTTTGATTAATGCAGGTGTTGTAGCAAATAACCGGAATACCCGCTTCACTTACGCGACGTACCGTTCTGCTGCTGCCATTTTCTGACACGGCAGAAAGAATAATTGCGTCAACGTTTCTGGCAACTAACGTATCGATAAACGAACTCTCTTTAGAAATATCTCCCTGCGCATTGGTTTCAATTAACTGCACCTTAACGTCTGCAGATTTAGCCGCATCCTGCACGCCCTGCCGGACACCTGCGTAATAGCCCTGAGTATCCAGGTAGATAGCGCCAATGGTAACTTCTTTCCCGGCGGCAAGGCTCATAGCGGATGTGCTCATCAGCATCAGCAATGCAAAAAGTGATTTTGTAGTGAGTCGGGACATTTTTGTCTCCATGTAGGGTAACTGGTTATTATTGTTGTGACTTTTATTGCCAGCCCCGATTTCAAGCGAGACTGGCAACGAAGTATTTACAGATTTTAAACATTTCATCTTGAGCGACGCGCTTGCCGCTCAACTATTTCAGTTAACGACGTTCAGTGAACAAGGTGCTGCAAAAAAGAGAAGGTTCGTTGAATCAGCGGAGCGCCGGGCCATGCTGGATTAAGCTTTTCAAGCGTCTGACATGCCGCACGGTATTCTGAAGCATCACCCATTCCCGCCGCAGACAGCGCTTTCACCAGCAAGCATTTTTCCTGATGTTGCTGTTGAAGATCGCTGTAAAGCGCCAGTAAATCAGGCTGAGAGACGGCGAAGAAATCCGCTTCTGCTTCAGCATGCATCATGTTTTCAGCCCATATCTGCATGTCGCCGAACAACTGGTCAGCGGCGGCTTTTTCACCGAGCAAACGCAGCGCCATGCCCTGCCAGAAAAGGTAACCCACAGGCTGATCGTTGTAGTAGCTATGCACATTAATCGAGCGATCGCCCATAGCGGCTTTATGCAGATAGCGCCCGGCTTCCGCCTGCTGGCCGCGCTGCTGAGCACAAACGCCTAGCCAGAACCAGACATCATTATCGGTTTGCCCGGATAAGCGTCCTTCACTCAGATTTTCAGGATAATGAAGTGCGCTATTGAGCACGTCAGCCGCCTGCTCCGGCTGCTGACGCTCAATTAACTCCCAGGCTCGCAGCAGATGATTAAGGATAAACTGTCCGGTGACCTTGCCTTCGCCCCCTTCCCAGGGGTGAAATTTACGGACTGCGAGGATCTTCGCGGCTTCGCTCGTTTTACCGCACAGATGCCACAGGCCAAGCAATTCCGCCGTCATATCATCGCGCCCAAGCGCACAGGTAAGATTTTTTTCCAGCCGCACGAGGCGGGCTGCAGGCGAAACTGCGTTCAGTTTATCGAGCAGGTCGCGTTCGAAAAGAAGGCGGGAATCGTCCGGCAGCAAACTGCATGCCGTGTCCAGATAGCGCGCCGCCAGCCCTGCATCGTTTTGCTTGTTCCAGGCATAAATAGCAAGGCCGCGCCAGGCGTCGGCAAAATCTGGCTGCATCTCCGTACAGCGCTGCCAGAGCGCAATCGCTTTCTCAGCATTGCGTTTGCTGTAGTGGAAGCAGGCGAGCAGATGAAGCGCAAAATAGCATTCATCCATTTTTTCCAGGGCCGCTACTTCATCAAGCGTATTCGGGAACCGTACGAACTCAGGGAAAACATGGCGGGCGCGGATAATTAACGGCGCGCGTTCTGTTTTACTCAACAGGCTGGCGTGCAGATAAAGCGGTAGCGTGCGCTGAATATCCAGTGCTTCAAGCACCTCTTTAGCCAGATCGCACATGCCCCAGGAAAGCAGTTGTCCTGCCGTGAGTAAAGCGTTAATGTCGCGTCCACCACACAGACCACGCCACTGAGCAAAACTTGAATCGCTACGCTCACAGTAAGCCTTCAGCCACCACAGCGTTGGGTTCAGCGGATATTCTTTGAGATACTGCTCGCGCTCTTTAGCTGCCCGGTCGCACTGGCCGCTAAGCTGGAGAAGCAGGTTTTCGAGGCAAATCACCTCCTGATTGCCCGGGGTGACAAGCAGGCTCTGACGGCAAAACTCGAGACCCTCCTTGTAATGTCCCTGACGGGCATTCAGCCGCGCCAGTCCGTAAAAAGCAGCGGCTTTTGTATTGCCACTCCAGGTTGCACGCCAGAAATCCTCCTCCGCATCTTGCCAGTTCTCCTGACGTTCAAAGGCGCTGGCCCGAATCAGGCTGGCCTGGCCGCACTGTGGATTTTTATTTAGACGATGCGCGCGCTTAAGAGCCTGAGTTGCGTAGGCCTGACAAAGAGCATAATCCGCACGATTGTATTCAAGCACGGCTAATGCCAGGTTGCAGCGGTAATCCAGCGGGTCCAGTTCTATACCGCGCAGATAGTAATCGAAGGGTGAGCGGCTGGCGTGGTGGTATTGTTCAAGGTGCTGCCCGATAAACCACGCTTCATCTACGCTTGTGATTTCCGCAGCGCGTAACGGTGCCTGCGCAATCTCGGGCAAAGGAACTTCCGTAGGCTGGTGCTCCTGGTAGCTTATTACTTCTTTATTGTGTTCATCACTAAGCGTCAGGGTCAGCCGCCCGGCAATAATTCCTTTGAGCATGCCTCGCAGTACGGTGCCAGGCGTAAGGTCGACGGCTTCGTCCAGCAGCGGTTTTTCGTTGTCAGCTTCGTGAAGAGACAGGCGATAGCCGGCAAGCGGGGAGATGGCATAAATTCCCCATTCAATTCCCGCCTCGCAGCGTTCCAGCTTCATCACCACGTCCTGTGAAGCGTTCTGCACCATGCCCAGGGAGTGATAAGGCAGGAAATACTGCACAAAACGTTTTTCTTCAAAGGCATCCAGCCAGGTAAAATCAGGCTGATTATCGGCATAAATACCCGTCATCAACTCAATGTAAGGACCGTTTTCATCGGTCAGATTACGATCCCAGGCCTGCCCAAATTCGCTATAACCCCAGCTCCACTGTTTTTTACCCGGTGCAATATGGTGATCGGCAACATGGAGTAACCCGCCATCTTCGTCATGACACCATGCTCCGACAAAGTCATACTCAGATTTTTCAGCCATATACGATGTCGGAACCGGGACATTTTTATAGCGTGAAATATCCACACCTGCGGAGTAATCCACCTTGTAATAGGTACCTGTTGCAATGGGGAACGTTGAGACGGCGCGCTTGCCGTGATCGAACACCGCTGTGACATCCGGCGGGAAAACGCTTTGATGGCCATCGCCTCCTTTTACCGCCGGGTTTGCCCACCATAAGAAATGGCGAGGGGTGGTATTGCCGTTATAAACCCGACTGCCAATTTCAAGCGCAGCACGGTGCGGCCTGAGCGTAAAACCGGTCATAACCTGCAGGCCATGCATTGGTTCAGTTTCTCCGACCCAGACGGTTTTTGCTCCGTCTTCATGCTCTTCAATACTGAAATCAACCGGCATGTAGGTTGTTGGGCGATGATGCTGAGGCCAGTTAAATTCGATGCCACCGGAGATCCACGGGCCAAGCAGGCCGACTAATGCAGGTTTAATCACCTCGTTGTGATAAACGAAATCACGCTGTTTTATTTTATCCCAGGCACGATGAACACGACCTCCCAGTTCAGGCAGGATCATGACTTTCAGGTAATCATTCTCCAGCCAGACCGCCTGCCAGGTTTTCATCGTTTTTTCATCGCTAAGCGTGTCGGTGACGCCATAGGGATACACCACGCCTGAAGATCCCTGATACACCCGATTCTCCAGAAACATAGGATGAATGTCCTGCGGCCCGGTCTCGTAGGTCGGAATGCTAACGGTTTCTTGCCAAACTTTTACTGATTCCATGTCGCCCTCAATATTAACAAGAGATACTTAAGATCAAGATTTCAGGCAGTCTAATGGACATGGCCGTCGAGTTTTTGCACAATCATCACGCTAAAAAGTAAACAAGGTTTAGTTAAATGAAAGCCTGCATCAGCAATCAACACATTCGTCACTACAACAAATGCGTCATCCTTGAACACCTTTACCGGGAAAAGCGCACCACAAAGTCGGCGCTCGCTCGACTTACCCAAATATCCATCCCTGCGGTAAGCAATATCCTCAGTGAACTGGAAGCGCAGAAACTTGTAATGAACGTGCAGGAAGATAATGCGCTGCGCGGGCGTAGCGGCGGGACCTGGCTCATCGCGCCGGAGGGAGACTGGACGCTGTGTATGAACATCACGCCAACCAGCATTGAGTGCCAACTGGCCAATGCCTGTCTGAGCCCGAAAGGGGAATTTGAGCGCTATAACATAGATGCGCCGACGCCAAAGGCGCTGTTAGCAGAAATTGAAAAATGCTGGCACCGCTGCCGTAAAGCCTGGCCCGGGCAGACCATTAATCTGGCGCTGGGTATTCACGGCCAGGTCGATCCCGTAACCGGCGTGTCGCAGACCATGCCGCAGGCCCCCTGGAAAGAGCCTGTCGAGCTCAAGTATCTGCTGGAGGAAAAACTTAAAACCCGGGTGATGGTCGATAACGACTGCGTGATGCTGGCGCTGGCCGAAAAATGGCAAAACCCGGCAAACCGGCAGGATTTTTGCGTGATCAATGTCGATTACGGCATTGGATCGTCATTTGTTATTAATGGCCAGATATATCGCGGCAGCCTGTATGGCAGCGGGCAGATCGGCCATACCATCGTTAATCCTGACGGCGTGGCTTGCGCCTGCGGGCGCTACGGCTGCCTGGAAACCGTGGCATCGCTTTCGGCATTAAAAAAGCAGGCGCGTATCTGGTTGAAATCCCAGCCTCACTCACCGCGGCTGGACCCGGAATCTCTGACCTCAACGCAGTTAATTACCGCCTGGCATGAGGGTAACGAGCAGGTGTGCCGCTGGGTGGAATCCGCCGCAAATGCGATTGGGCTGAGCCTGTATAACTTTCTTAATATCCTCAATATCAATCAGATTTGGTTTTACGGCAGAAGCTGCGGGTTCGGGGAACGCTGGCTGAACACTATCAATCAGCAGATAGGTTTTAACCCTTTCGATCACGGCGATGGTTTAAAAATGAATGCAACGCAGATTAATTTTGGACAGTTAACCCGCGCACAGCAGGTGATGGGGATTGGTTATTTGTACGTGGAAGATGCGCTGGCAAGTTAAAAAAATAAAAGTAAGTAGCTGTTATGCATCCCGGCAAGCGCTTTATTATTTCGGTGCAGCCAGTCGCCTGCTGTAAAAAAGGCCGCTTTCGCGGCCTTTTTATAAGAGTTTTTATTATGCGTACACCGGCAGGCGCGCGCAGATTTCCAGAACTTTTTGCTTAGTGCGTTCAATGACGGCTTCGTCGTTGATGTTATCTAAGACATCACACATCCAGCCTGCCAGCTCGCGGACGTCTGCTTCAGTAAAGCCACGGCGAGTTACGGCTGGCGTACCAATACGAATACCGGAGGTGACAAACGGGCTCTTCGGATCGTTTGGCACGCTGTTTTTGTTCACGGTGATGTTCGCACGACCCAGCGCAGCATCAGCTTCTTTACCGGTCAGGTTTTTATCGACCAGATCCAGCAGGAACAGGTGGTTATCGGTACCGCCGGAAACGACCTTATAGCCGCGCTCAAGGAAGACGCTAACCATCGCTTTGGCGTTTTTGGCAACCTGCTGCTGGTAAGTTTTGAACTCTGGCTCCATCGCTTCTTTCAGCGCAACCGCTTTGCCCGCAATAACGTGCATCAGCGGGCCGCCCTGGGCGCCAGGGAACACGGCGGAGTTCAGCTTTTTATACAGCTCTTCGCTGCCGCCTTTTGCGAGGATCAAACCGCCGCGCGGGCCTGCCAGCGTTTTATGCGTAGTGGTGGTAACAACATGGGCGTGCGGAACCGGGTTCGGATAAACGTCTGCGGCAATCAGACCGGCAACGTGCGCCATATCCACGAACAGGTAAGCGCCAACCATGTCGGCGATTTCACGCATTTTTGCCCAGTCAACCACGCCGGAATAGGCAGAGAAGCCGCCGATGATCATTTTCGGCTTATGCTCTTTCGCCTGTTTTTCCAGGTCCGCGTAGTCGATATGGCCTGTTTCATCGATACCGTAAGGAACGATGTTGTACAGCTTACCGGAGAAGTTTACCGGGGAGCCGTGAGTCAGGTGGCCGCCGTGCGCCAGATTCATACCCAGAACGGTATCGCCTGGATTCAGCAGCGTGGTGTAGACCGCAAAGTTAGCCTGGGAGCCGGAGTGCGGCTGTACGTTAGCGTAATCGGCGCCAAACAGCTCTTTTGCGCGGTCGATAGCCAGCTGCTCGACCACATCAACGTATTCGCAACCGCCGTAGTAGCGTTTGCCAGGGTAGCCTTCAGCGTACTTGTTGGTCAACTGAGAACCCTGCGCCTGCATTACGCGAGGGCTGGTGTAGTTTTCGGAGGCGATCAGTTCAATGTGCTCTTCCTGACGTACTTTTTCTTGCTCCATAGCCTGCCACAGTTGGGCATCATAATCGGCAATGTTCATTTCACGCTTTAACATTCGCATCTCCTGACTCAGCTAACAGTAAAAATTTGGACTGCTTTGAGGGGGCCCTTCCGGGCGACGGGCAACAGTGTAAACCGAATTGGTATCGGGTGATAGGTCTTGACAGAGCTTTTTACGCAAACGATTGGCTCGGCGTGGCACAAGGGTTTGATGGTAAAAGCTCTACGGCTATTTGCCGGATATTTCTTCATCAGCAACCTGCATGTTTTTCACTTTCGGTGATCCGTGTCGTTATCAGCAATAACCTATTTACAACATGGTCTTGTTTTTATAAGATGCATTTAAAATACTACTTATATAAAACATGTTGTTTTTCAGGAGCCCCCCATGCTTGATGCACAAACCATCGCCGTTGTGAAATCCACTATTCCCCTGCTCGCCGCAACCGGCCCAAAACTTACTGCACACTTCTATGACCGCATGTTCAGCCATAACCCCGAGCTGAAAGATATCTTTAATATGAGCAACCAGCGCAACGGCGATCAGCGGGAAGCGCTGTTTAACGCCATCTGCGCCTACGCCGCAAATATTGAAAACCTTGCGGCGCTGCTGCCTGCGGTAGAGAAAATCGCCCAGAAACACACAAGCTTCCAGATCAAACCTGAGCAGTACGACATCGTAGGCGGCCATCTGCTAGCCACGCTTGATGAGATGTTCAGCCCAGGCCAGGAAGTGCTGGACGCCTGGGGCAAAGCCTACGGCGTGCTGGCCGGCGTGTTCATCAACCGCGAAGCGGAACTTTATCAGAAGAATGCGGCGAAAAGCGGCGGCTGGGAAGGCACCCGCGCCTTCCGTATCGTGGCAAAAGAGCCGCAGAGCGCGCTGATTACCAGCTTCGAGTTTGCGCCTGTGGATGGGCTACCGGTCGCCGATTATCAGCCAGGGCAGTATCTTGGCGTGTGGTTAAAACCGGAAGGCTTCCCGCATCAGGAGATTCGTCAATATTCTTTGACCCGCAAACCCGACGGCAAAAGCTACCGGATTGCGGTGAAGCGTGAAGATCTGGGACAGGTTTCCAGCTGGCTGCACAATCACGCGCAGCCAGGCGATGAAGTGCATCTGGCCGCGCCGGCGGGTGATTTCTTTATGGAGGTTGCGGACCGGACGCCGATCGCGCTGATCTCTGCGGGCGTGGGCCAGACACCCATGCTGGCGATGCTTGATACCCTTGCCAGAAATGCCCATTCAGCTCAGGTTAACTGGTTCCACGCCGCGGAACACGGTGATGTGCACGCCTTTGCCGATGAGGTGCAAATGCTGGGTGAGCAGCTGGCGCGCTTTGAGCGTCATGTCTGGTACCGCACACCGAGCGAGAACGATCGCGTTCAGGCTAAATTCGACAGCGAAGGATTAATGGATTTGCTGGCTCAGGAAGGAAAAATCAGCGCGCCGGATATGCAGTTCTATCTGTGCGGCCCGGTGAGCTTCATGCGTTTTGCTGCAGAACAGCTGGTGAACCTGGGCGTTGAGCAGGATCGTATCCATTACGAATGCTTTGGCCCGCATAAGGTTATGTAACGGATAAGCCCTCTCCGTACGGAGAGGGCTGTAAATCAGATTGCCGCATCGTCTTCTTCGCCGGTGCGGATACGTACCACGCGCGCCACATCGAAAACGAAAATCTTACCGTCGCCAATTTTGCCGGTCTGGGCGGTACGGATAATAGTGTCCACGCAGGTATCGACGATATCGTCGGTGACAACGATTTCAATTTTCACCTTCGGCAAAAAATCCACCATATATTCGGCGCCGCGATACAGTTCGGTATGCCCTTTCTGGCGGCCAAAGCCTTTTACTTCGGTCACCGTCATGCCGGTGATGCCCACTTCTGCCAGCGCTTCGCGCACGTCATCCAGTTTGAACGGTTTAATAATCGCATCAATTTTTTTCATGATTTTCTCTGTCATTCCCGCACAACTCGTGTGTGCTGCAAGCATGGTAATCGGTTGCTCAAATTACCACAGACTACTCTTTAAAGTCATTGGCATCGAGTTCATGCCGGGAGAGTAATTTATAGAATTCAGTGCGGTTACGCCCCGCCATGCGCGCCGCATGGGTGACGTTGCCTTTAGTGATTTGCAACAGCTTGCGCAGGTAGTTAAGTTCAAACTGATTACGCGCCTCGACAAACGTCGGCAGGACGGTATTTTCACCTTCCAGCGCCTGCTCCACCAGCGCTTCGCTGATAACAGGGGCGGAAGTCAGCGCCACACACTGTTCGATAACGTTAACCAGTTGACGCACGTTACCCGGCCAGCTTGCGGCCATTAAGCGTTTCATCGCGTCGGTTGAGAAGCTGCGCACAAACGGTTTGTGGCGGTCGGCTGCCTGGCGCAGCAGATGGTTTGCCAGCAGCGGAATATCCTCCGCACGCTCATGCAGCGCCGGAATTTTCAGGTTCACCACGTTTAAGCGATAGAACAGATCTTCGCGGAACTCGCCGCGCTCCATCGCCTTTGGCAGGTCGCGGTGGGTGGCGGAGATAATGCGCACGTTAATATCCAGATCGCGGTTGCTGCCCAGCGGACGCACCTTGCGTTCCTGCAACACGCGCAGCAGCTTAACCTGCAGGGGAATCGGCATATCGCCAATTTCGTCGAGGAATAGCGTACCGCCTTCTGCTGCCTGGAACAGCCCTTCCCGGCTGCTCACCGCGCCGGTAAATGCACCGCGTGCATGACCAAACAACTCCGACTCAAGCAGTTGCTCCGGCAAAGCGCCGCAGTTAATGGCGATGAACGCGTTTTTGCTGCGCGGGCTGGCGTTGTGGATGGCCTGCGCCAGAATCTCTTTCCCGGTACCGCTTTGTCCGTTAATCAGCACGCTGACATCGGATTGCGCAACCATGCGCGCCTGCTCCAGCAGACGGAGCATGTTCGGGCTGCGGGTGACTATCGTTTCGCGCCACATGTCATCGCCGGCGGCGACGGTGTGCACCAGCGCATCATCAATGGCCTGATACAACGCATCTTTGTCTACCGGCTTGGTCAGGAAGCTAAACACGCCCTGCTGCGTGGCGGCGACGGCGTCCGGTATCGACCCGTGGGCGGTAAGAATGATGACCGGCATCCCCGGCTGCAGCCTTTGGATTTCCGCGAACAGCGCCATGCCGTCCATCTCATCCATACGCAGATCGCTTATCACCAGATCGATTTTTTCCCGCCCGAGCAGCCTCAGTCCTTCCGCGCCGCTTTCCGCCGTCGAAACGGTATAGCCTTCGCTTGCCAGACGCATGCCGAGAAGCTTGAGCAACCCCGGATCGTCATCAACAAGCAGCAAGCGGGCCGGTTTACGCTGTGTCATGGTTTTGCCTCCTGCTGTTTCTCATTATCCGTTTCGGGAGCGGGCTTAGCGATCTCGTCATCCGCGTTGCCTTGCGCCGCCGGGGCTGGAGCCGGGGCTGATTTTTCAGCGTCCCGCCCGGCCTCCGGCAGATAGTTGCTGGCCGGTTTGCGGCTGGAAAGCTGCCGTTCGATGTCCGTCAGATTTTCAAGCTTGCGGGTAGTCAGAGCCAGCTGACTGCGCAGGCGCTGCTGCTGCTCGCGCAGCGTATCCAGCTCCCCGTCCGCCGACTGCTGGAGCTTGCTGTAGCGCGTACGCTCATCAGAAAGGTCGAGCAATGAAGCCTGGCCATCGCGCCATAGCTGGAAGAGTGGGCGCACCTGGGCTGGAACTTCGCCAGCCATCGTATCGAGCTGCGTCATGTAACGGCGACGCTCTGTCGGGGTGATTTTGGCGTTGGCTAACAGGATGCCGCGCTTAAAGGTGTCCTGCCAGGTATCGTCTGGCCACTTGCGGGCTTCCGCCCGCGCTTCTGCTGGCGGCAGGCGTTCCGCGCAGTCCATGCCGCGCAGCCAGAATAAAGGGTTGTTAACCGCTTCATGCCCCTCAATGTGCCAGATTTCCATACAGTCGGTGGAGAGGTAATCCGCCAGCTTCTGCTCGGGTTCCTGTGGCTGATGGGACTGCTTAATGGAGCTGGTCACCGTATTTTGCACGCAGCCTGCCAGTATTAATGGCAGTAGAAGTACGCCAACACGGCGACGGAATAGTGTCACTTTCATTTTTAATCATTCTCGGGAAAGACGGGCAATTCGATACGGAAACAGACGTCGGTTGTATCATCCTCAACCAGACGCAGCTCGCCATGCATACGGCGGATACAATCCTGAGCGATACTCAGCCCCAGACCACTGCCTTTAACCGCACCTTTACGTTGTAGACTGCCCTGATAAAAAGGCTCAAAGATCATCTCCCGTTCGGTGGCCGGAATAGATGGGCCGGTATTTGCCACCTCAATACGTAACGCAGAGCCGATTTGTGAACTGCGCAGGTAAATGGTACCGGATTCACTGCCATAGTGCACCGCATTGGAATAGAGATTATCCAGCACGCTCATCAGCAACATGGGTTCTGCCAGACAGGGAACGGGGCTGAGATCGCACTCGGTATGCATCATTTTAGCCCGTGCCGGCAAACTATGGGCAGAGATTACCAATTCGGCTAATGGCGCAAGCTCCACCTTTTCCAGCTCTATCTGGCCATCCGCCAGCTTGCGGTTGTAATCCAGCAGTTGTTCGATCAGTTTCTGCAGGTGGCGGCTGCTGTTATCAAGGATTTCCACCACCTCTTTTTGATCGGCCGTCAGCGGCCCGGCAACTTCGTCAGCCAGCAGCTCTGTCCCCTCACGCATACTCGCAAGCGGCGTTTTTAATTCATGGGAAATGTGCCGCAAAAATTCATGGCGTTGCGATTCAAGCCAGGAGAGGCGTTCGCTTAGCCAGACGATACGCTGGCCAACAGAGCGCAATTCACGCGGCCCCTTGAACAAAACGGAATTGCCCAGTGAGCGCCCTTCCCCAAGCAGATTTATCATCCGCTCAATGCCCTTCACCGGGCCGATAATCATGCGGGTGAAGATGATCACCAGGCCGAGACTCAGTAAAAACAGCACCAGCGCCTGCCAGCCGAAGAATTGTCCGCGTTCGGCGATTTCCTGCTGAAGCTGCTGGCCGCGAGAAAACACCACCGTACGCGTGGCCTGAACCATTTCAGCATTGGCGGTTGCAAAGGTTTCAAGATGTACCGCAGCCGTCGCGTCAGGGCCGCTGTTTTTACACTGGAGTTCGGCAAGATCGTTTAAGGACTGGCGCAGCGCCTGATAGAGATGATCGTCGGGGAGCACCCCGGCGTGGGCGCTGAGCATTTCCGCGTAGCGTTTACGCTGTCCCTGATAAACCTTCGCAAGCGTTGTATCGTCCAGCACGCAGTACTGGCGATAACTACGTTCCATTTCGAGGGCGACGTTGGTCATCGCTTCGCTGCGGCGAGCATCGATTAGCGTGGTACGGTTGGTCTGCGCGGCCTGCGCGCTGAGCGCGTTAAGGCTTTGCCATGCCTGCCAGGCAAGGACCAGCAGCGGCACCAACACCAGCAAAAAAGCCATCATGACGAGCTGGCGTAGCGATCGGGGGAAAAAATGCCACTGGTTCAATAGCTTCATCTCAAATTTACCTGTGAGACATGATGCTAGCCGGGATTGGAGGGAGTTTAAAGCCTGGAGGCGCAGAAACAACTAAGGCAGGGTTAAAAACCCTGCCTTAGCTCTGGAATCAGGCGGTGCCTTACTCAACGTTTCGCCCGGAGCATGCCAGGTCTCGAAGACTGTTGGCAAAAGGTGGACGGCAGGCACCTTGAGTGCATCATTCGATGGTTTATGTAGCACGACTCTGAAAACAGAGGGCTGACATAAGAGAGTGAATGAGCCACTGATTACTTTAATGCAGGATGTGTGCCACTTTTGAAAAAATAACACATATGCATGTTTTTCTTAACATAATTTAAAATAAGCAGTACATCTGCCAGGTGCGTTTTTTCGCCCATCTGTCGTCGATTAGCAACACGTTAAAAACCCCTGAAATAACTCATTTATAAACAAAGAGTTAAATGTCGCCATCTGGAGACACCTAAAAGTGCTGGTGTCGGGATTTGCAGACAAAAAAATCCCCGCCGTAGCGGGGAGTAATCTTTAACCTAGCTGTTTACGGGCATTACGGAAGATACGCATCCACGGGCTGTCTTCACCCCACTCTGCCGGGTGCCAGGAGTTACTGACGGTACGGAACACGCGTTCCGGGTGCGGCATCATAATGGTGACACGCCCACTTTCGTTGGTAACTGCTGTAATGCCGTTTGGCGAGCCATTCGGGTTAGCCGGATAGCTTTGCGTGACCTTACCGAAGTTGTCGATAAAGCGCAGCGCCACCAGACCCTTACTCTCAAGCGCGGCCAGGTGAGCGGCATCACGCACTTCCACATGGCCTTCCCCGTGCGACACGGCGATTGGCATATGCGAACCCACCATGCCCTGCAACAACAGAGACGGGCTGGAGCTGACCTCCACCAGGCTGAAACGCGCTTCAAAACGGTCGGACTGGTTACGTACAAAGCGTGGCCACAGGTCACTGCCGGGAATAAGTTCGCGCAGGTTAGACATCATCTGACAGCCGTTACAGACGCCCAGCGCCAGGGTTTGCGGACGATGGAAGAAGGTTTCGAACTCGTCGCGCACGCGCTGGTTGAACAGAATCGATTTCGCCCAGCCTTCGCCCGCGCCTAACACATCCCCATAGGAGAAGCCGCCGCAGGCAACCAGCGCCTGGAAATCTTCCAGACCGCGACGCCCTGCCAGCAGATCGCTCATGTGAACGTCGATGGCGTCAAAACCGGCACGGTGGAAGGCCGCAGCCATTTCAACGTGGGAGTTAACGCCCTGTTCACGCAGTACGGCAACTTTCGGACGGGCGCCCGTCGCGATAAACGGCGCGGCGATATCCTCTTTGATATCGAAGCTCAGCTTCACGTTCAGGCCAGGATCGTTGTCATTCGCTTTCGCTTCATGCTCCTGGTTCGCACAGTCCGGGTTATCGCGCAGACGCTGCATCTGCCAGGTGGTTTCCGCCCACCACATACGAAGCGTAGAGCGGCTTTCGCTGAACACCGCATGACCATCCGCCGTGATAGTGAAACGATCGCCCGCAACGGCTTTACCCAGCAAGTGTACGCAATCCGCAAGATCGTGATCGGCAAAGATTTGCTCAACCGCCGCTCGATCCGCCGCTTTAACCTGGATCACCGCGCCCAGCTCTTCATTAAACAGCGCGGCAAGACGATCGTTACCCAGCGCGGCGATATCTGCCTCCACGCCGCAATGGCCGGTGAAGGCCATTTCCGCAAGCGTCACCAGCAGGCCGCCGTCTGAACGGTCGTGGTAAGCCAGCAGTTTCTGCCCGGCCACCAGCGCCTGTATCGCGTTAAAGAAGCCTTTGAGCTGTTCGACATTACGCACGTCGGCAGGCTTGTCGCCTAACTGGCGATAAACCTGAGACAGCGCCGTTGCGCCCAGCGCATTGTGGCCTGCGCCCAGGTCGATGAGCAGCAAGGCATTATCTTCAGTGCTTAACTGAGGCGTCACCGTGCGGCGCACATCCTCCACACGAGCAAAGGCGGTGATCACCAGGGAAAGCGGAGAAGTCATCTCACGCTGTTCTTTGCCTTCCTGCCAGCGGGTTTTCATCGACATAGAGTCTTTGCCCACAGGAATGGTGATGCCAAGCTGCGGACAGAGCTCTTCACCCACGGCTTTCACCGCTTCATAAAGCCCGGCGTCTTCACCAGGGTGGCCTGCTGCGGCCATCCAGTTAGCGGAAAGCTTGATGCGTTTAAGCGAGCCAATTTGCGTGGCGGCAATGTTGGTCAGCGCTTCACCTACCGCAAGGCGTGCGGACGCAGCAAAGTCCAGCAGCGCAACCGGCGCACGTTCGCCGATGGACATAGCTTCGCCGTAATAGCTGTCGAGGCTTGCGGTAGTAACCGCGCAGTTGGCGACCGGGATCTGCCACGGGCCAACCATCTGGTCGCGCGCAACCATGCCGGTTACGGTGCGATCGCCAATGGTTATCAGGAAGGTTTTTTCCGCAACCGCCGGCAGATGCAGAACGCGATTAACCGCGTCAGCGATAGTGATGACGCTGCTATTCAGCGCGTCGCCCTTCGCCTTCAGCGTTGTAACGTTGCGTTCCATCTTCGGCGTTTTGCCCAGCAGCACGTCCAGCGGCATGTCGATTGGCTGGTTGTCGAAATGGCTGTCGTTCAGCGTCAGGTGTTTTTCTGCGGTGGCTTCACCGATAACCGCGTACGGCGCGCGCTCGCGGCGGCAAAGTTCATCAAAGAGCTCAACCTGCTCTGGCGCTACCGCCAGAACGTAGCGTTCCTGAGATTCGTTACACCACACTTCAAGCGGGCTCATGCCCGGTTCGTCGTTGAGAATGTCGCGTAGCTCAAAACGACCGCCACGACCGCCGTCGCTTACCAGTTCCGGCATAGCGTTAGACAAGCCGCCCGCGCCGACATCGTGGATAAACAGAATCGGGTTGTCATCCCCCATCTGCCAGCAGCGGTCGATAACTTCCTGACAGCGGCGTTCCATTTCCGGGTTATCGCGCTGTACCGAGGCAAAATCCAGATCCGCGTCGGACTGGCCTGAAGCCATAGAGGAGGCTGCACCGCCGCCCAGACCGATATTCATGGAGGGGCCGCCAAGGACGATAAGCTTCGCACCCGGTGGGATTTCACCCTTCTGTACGTGGTCGGCACGGATGTTACCTATGCCGCCCGCCAGCATGATTGGCTTGTGGTAGCCGCGCAGCTCAACGCCGTTGTGGCTGTTAACCTGCTCTTCGTATGTACGGAAATATCCAGTTAACGCCGGACGGCCAAATTCGTTGTTAAACGCGGCGCCGCCGAGCGGGCCTTCAGTCATGATGTCCAGCGCCGTAACGATACGGTCTGGCTTACCAAAATCTTCTTCCCACGGCTGTTCAAAACCAGGGATACGCAGGTTAGAGACGGAGAAGCCAACCAGCCCCGCTTTCGGTTTCGCGCCGCGCCCGGTTGCGCCTTCGTCACGAATTTCACCGCCGGAACCGGTAGCAGCGCCCGGCCATGGCGAAATGGCCGTCGGGTGGTTGTGCGTCTCGACTTTCATCAGGATATGCGCGTCTTCCTGGTGGAAATCATAGCGGCCCGCTTCGCGGTCTGCGAAGAAGCGCCCTACCTGTGAGCCTTCCATCACCGCCGCATTGTCTTTATAGGCGGACAATACGTGGTCAGGCGTTTGCTCAAAGGTATTTTTAATCATTTTGAACAGCGACATCGGCTGCTGTTCACCATCAATCACCCAGTCGGCGTTGAAAATTTTATGACGGCAGTGCTCAGAATTGGCCTGCGCGAACATATAAAGTTCGATGTCGTTTGGGTTGCGGCCCAGTTTTGTAAATGCATCCTGCAGGTAGTCGATCTCATCTTCTGCCAGCGCAAGGCCGAGGCGGATGTTGGCTTCCACAAGCGCGCCGCGCCCTTGCCCAAGCAGGTCAACGCTCTGTACAGGTGCCGGTTCATGATGGGAGAAAAGCTTCTCGCCGTCGTTCAGAGAACTAAATACGCTCTCCATCATGCGGTCATGCAAGAGTGCGTTCACTTCCTGCCACTGTGCTTCAGTTACTGTTTCGCCGCTAACGTAATAAGCCACGCCGCGCTCAAGGCGTTTCACTTTGGCCAGGGAGCAGTTGTGGGCGATATCGGTAGCTTTCGAGGACCAGGGTGAGATGGTGCCAGGACGCGGCGTCACCAGAATCAGGTGGCCCGTCGGGGCGTGGTCTGCAAGGGTTGGGCCATATTTCAGCAACCGTTGCAGTCGTGCGTGCTCTGAGGCCGTCAGCGGCGCATCTACTTCGGCAAAGTGAACATACTCGGCGTAAATGTCGCTCACCGGCAGGTGGGCATCTTTAAAACGGGCCAGCAGTTTGTTAATACGAAATGCCGATAGAGCGGGGGAACCACGCAGAATTTCCATCATCAAAGATCTCTCGTCTTCAAGCGTGAGCGACGCTCACGTGGGCGCAAGGGGAAAACGGGCGTCATTATAAAGAATACCGCGCCGTGACGAAACCGTTTGCGTAGAAATAAACGCATTACTTCGTGCGGTACAAGAACTGTACGAAGCAGCCGAATAAGTTGCGCGCTGGCGCTTTGTTAAGCAAAATGCGCCTCATCCACTGACTAACCCACTCTTATAAATAGCTATTGCTAGTGAGACTCGAGGCGCCGCATAAGATTAACCATTTGAAAAGATTTAAGATTAACTATCTTCTTATCGGTGCCGTAACCTTGTTGCTGGCAGTGGCGCTCTGGCCCTCCATTCCCTGGTTCGGAAAAGCCGAAAACCGTATCGCCGCCATTCAGGCACGGGGAGTGCTTCGCGTCAGCACTATTACCTCTCCGCTGACCTATAGCATGGGGAAGGATAAAGCGCTGGGTCTTGATTACGAACTGGCTCAACAGTTCGCCGCTTATCTTGGCGTAAAGCTTCAGGTCACCGCTCGTCCGAATATTAATGCGCTGTTTGACGATCTGGATAATGGCGATGCCGATTTACTTGCCGCCGGTCTGGTCTATAACACCGAGCGTAGCCAGCATTATCAGGCGGGACCAACTTACTATTCCGTATCACAACAGATGGTTTATCGCGTGGGTAGCCCGCGTCCTAAAACGCTTGCAGGCGTAAAAGAAAACCAGCTGGTTCTCTCTTCGGGTTTAGCCGTTCTGAGCGATCTCCAGATGCTGAAAGAGCACAAATACCCGGACCTGTCGTGGCGCATCGATAACAAGCACACCAGCAACCAGCTCTTACAGCAGGTAGTAGACGGCAGCATCGCATTTACTATTTCCGACTCCATCGCCATCAGCATTTTCCAGCGTGTTCATCCGCAGCTTGCGGTCGCGCTGGATGTGACCGACGAACAGCCGGTAACCTGGTTTAGCGTGCGCGACGGCGATGACAGCCTTTCGGCAGCCCTGCTCGATTTTTATAACAAGCTGAGCGGCGACGGCATTCTGGCTCGCCTGGAAGAGAAATACCTTGGTCACATCGGGGATTTCGATTATGTCGATACCCGCACCTTCCTTAACGCTGTAGATAGCGTTCTGCCGGAACTTCGGCCGCTGTTTGAAAAATACGCCACGGATATCGACTGGCGTTTGCTTGCCGCTATCTCTTATCAGGAATCTCACTGGGATAACCAGGCCACCTCCCCTACCGGCGTGCGCGGCCTAATGATGCTGACCAAAAATACCGCGCAAAGTTTGGGCCTGACGGACAGGCTCGACCCGGAACAGAGCATCAGCGGTGGCAGCCGTTATCTGAAGGATATGATGGGGAAAGTGCCGGAAACGGTGCCGGAAGATGAGAGGATTTGGTTCGCTCTGGCAGCCTACAATATGGGATACGCTCATATGCTTGATGCGCGGCAGCTCACCGCGAAGCTGAAAGGAAATCCCGATAGCTGGGCAGACGTTAAAGTGAGGCTACCGCTGTTAAGCCAGAGGCAGTATTACAGCAAAACAACCTACGGCTACGCACGCGGCCATGAAGCCTATGCGTACGTTGAGAATATCCGTAAGTATCAGTTAAGCCTGGAAGGGTATCTTCTGGAGAAAGAGAAGCAGGCGGCCCAGGAAGCAAAATTCGCCGAAGCCTATCCGGCGGTGGCGCCGGTGGAATTGGCTACTCCACCTTACGGCCCCTTTCCTTTAGGGCCTTTTTCTCCAGACGCCGGGCTCGGAAAAAATCACTCAGCATCGCCGAACATTCTGCTGCCAGTACGCCCTCAGTAACCCTGACCTGATGATTCATGCCGGGGTGGCCCAGCACATCCATCAGCGATCCAATCGCCCCGGTCTTAGCGTCGCGCGCGCCAAAAACCAGAGCGCCAATACGGCTGTGAACCATAGCGCCCGCGCACATGACGCAAGGTTCTAGCGTGACATAAAGCGTA
Organism: Buttiauxella sp.; assembly: GCA_032051265.1. GTDB lineage: Bacteria > Pseudomonadota > Gammaproteobacteria > Enterobacterales > Enterobacteriaceae > Dryocola. Next base: position 40,601 of record DAMBYU010000001.1, on the reverse strand, counting down.
GTATCTAACAGACGGTAGTTCTGCAGCACCATACCGCCCTGACGCAACGCCATGATTTCCGCATGCGCCGTAGGATCGTGCCGGCCTATGGGACGGTTCCAGCCCTCCCCAATCACTTTGTTCTCATGCACCAGTACAGCGCCGACCGGAACTTCCCCCTCATCCCAGGCACGCTGTGCAAGCGTTAGCGCATGGCGCATCCAGTCTTCATGGGTAAATTCACTTTTTGACACGGTCAACTCCTGAGAAACTAAGGCGCGGCGCATTATACACACCGCTTACCGGATACGAAATGCGTTACTCAAGCTGCTGGAGCTGGCCCTGCGGGGTGACGCGCCAGCGGTGCTGGCAGAAGTAGAGCAGCGGGTTATCCTGTTTACTGTCGCTGTAGCCGCTGTAGAGCTGAAGCGGTGTACCAATCTGTTGCTCAAGCTGCGCCACTTTTTCATGCCCGAGACAGCGCAGGGTCAGCACCCAGCCGCCGTGCGAGCGTTTAATCTGGCTGGCGATAAGCTTCACTTTGGGCAACCACGGCGTATCGTAATAAACCTGTTGTACCAGCGGCTGCGGTGAGCCGGTGATCAGCCAGACATCGGCATCAGAACTGGTGAGATAGTCTGTAAGCCGCTGCTGCACAACCGGGAATGCCGTTACGCGGGTACGAAACCAGGTAACGAAGTTCATCTCCAGTTCCTTAAGCCGCGCTTCACTGTGCCCAAAAGTCGCGCCCCAGAGCAGCAGGCTCATTGGCCAGCGAGCGGCACGGCCTTTAATCAGCAATGCGCCACCTATTACCGGCAAAAGCGGAATAACAAGCAGCAGATTGAAGGGCTGATGGCGCAGCAGATAGCGTAAAAAGCTGCCGAACATATCCTGCTGATGCAGGGTGCCATCTAAATCAAAAAACACTACCCGACGCTCACTCTGGTTTGCCAAACGCTACTCCTTTGAATGGTTAATTCCCCAGGCCGTGTAAAACACAGCCGACGGCAGCCGCCATACAAAGCCTAACAGATAGATCCACAACTTTCCGTTAACTATCGTCGGGCCCCTGTTATTGAATATTTAATTCCACCTGACGGCGCAATAACGGAATCAACGTGCATTCAGAGGCGCAATTTACGTTATCATCTAACAAACCTGTTATTGAATTAATCCCACGGAGCGGAAATGAATTGTTTACTGCGTATTCGTCAGCGTTATCCCACTCTGGCGCAAAGTGACCGTAAACTGGCAGATTTTCTGTTGGCGAATCCCGACAAAGCCCGTCATCTCAGCTCTCAACTTCTCGCCAAAGAAGCAGGCGTCAGCCAGTCAAGCGTGGTGAAATTCTCCCAGAAGCTGGGCTTCAAGGGCTTTCCCTCGCTTAAGCTTGCCATCAGTGAGGCGCTGGCCAGCGGCCAGGATCCCCACTCCGTGCCGGTCCACAATCAAATTCTTGGCGACGATCCCCTCAGGCTGGTTGGTGAAAAGCTGATTAAAGACAACCTCGCCGCCATGCATGCAAGCCTTGATATCAACAGCGAAGAAAAGCTGCTGGCAAGTGTCGCGATGCTGCGTAACGCGCGGCGCGTGCTGATTGTAGGTATTGGTGCATCGGGCCTGGTTGCGAAGAACTTTGCCTGGAAGCTGATGAAAATCGGCATTAATGCCGTAGCGGAGCAGGATATGCATGCTTTGCTGGCCACCACGCAAGCGCTTAGTCCGGACGATATCCTGTTCGCCATCTCCTATTCAGGCGAACGGCGCGAGATTAACCTTGCTGCCGATGAAACATTACGCACGGGCGCAAAAATCATTGCCGTTACCGGCTTTACGCCAAACGCGCTACAGCAGCGCGCCACGCTTTGTTTGTATACCATCGCTGAAGAGCTGGCGACACGCAGCGCGGCTATTTCCTCCACCAGCGCGCAAATGATGCTGACGGATTTACTGTTTATGGCGCTTGTTCAGCAGGATCTGGAAAACGCGCCGGATCGTATCCGGCACAGCGAGGCTTTGGTGAAGAAGTTGGTTTGACTACCGTTCAACGCCCGTTAAATAAAGTCGAATAAAATTTCTGCCAGATTTGTCAGGCTCGGTTAACAGGGAATTTCTTGTACAAAGTAGATACTCCCACGTCAAACAGTATCGATACCCTTTCCCTGTTTTCACCGGCGGCCAGCAATCTCCCAGCCTGGGCCCACTGCTCCGCCGTTAACTTTGGCCGTCTTCCGCCAATTCTCCCTTCGGCCCTGGCCGCAGCCAATCCAGCTCTTGTACGCTCGACGATCAATTCACGAGCTTCCAGACTACCAGCGTATCGCCTGCTGTTAGCGTCTTAAGCGCTTTCCTGAGTCCTGGTCTTTCCGATGTTTTACCGCTGATTTTGTCTTCAAAGATCAGCTCACATTCTGCACACTCAAGAGCATTTCTTTGTAATGCCGTGTTCTGTTCATTTGTTGATACCCGTACATAGCCGATAAGCATAATATTCAACCTCAAAAAAACAGAAATCATGTAGTGATACTGATATTCATGCAATTTCTTAAAGGTTGGTTTACGAGCGGACATCATCGGCCCGAAAACTTTCGTTCTTGAGCTATGTGGATTAATTATACAGGTGGGTGTCTGGAGTATTCCGTCCACAGCCGGAGGTGCAATAACAACGGTGACGTATCCAGAGACATTCCCAAGCGCAACGCTGGGTATTTTTGTCGGTGTAGATGGGGCGGCAACTCAAATGATCTGAGCAATTAGCCGCTCTAATTCAACAGCAGAAATTGCAAAAGGTGGACAGGATGCATCCACCTGAACCGGTTCCTATTTAGTCGTGGGGTATTGATATGCGTTTTTCTCTATCAACAGGCGGTTTTACCCTGAAAACAAAGAATATGATCTCGAATTTCCTTCTGACATTATTAATATCAGTGATGACCTGAATCATGAATTATTAACAGGCAATGGGATGGGACGATTAATTACTTCTGGCTATGATGGCGTCCCCTATTTGACAGAGCCACCTGCACCAACAGCGTCAGAAATCTAGGCTACGGCAGAGCAAGAGAAATTACAGTTGCGGGCAATCGCAGATTCTGAAATTGCATGGCGACAGGATACTGTTGACGCCGATATCGCGACTGATGAAGAAACCGCTGCACTTGCACAATGGAAAAAATATCGAGTCTTGCTGATGCGTGTTGATACGGCAAAACCCGAATAGCTTATCTTACCGGCTGTGTAGGCCAGGTTATTTCTGGAGCCGTTGACGTATCGACGGCTTTCAGTGTTTTAATGTAAGCCAGCAATGCAACGAGGCTGGCTTTATCTTCATCACTAATCATTCCAAGTTCCAGCTCTGCTTTCCAGTCACTTATTTCCGCGCTGGCGGCACCCAGCAATGATTTTTTCTGCTGGTCTGCCGCTGCTACATCAGCAGCATGCTTCGCGTCGGCATCAGTCACCCATTTCTTTCCATTCCATTTATCGTACGGGGAGGACGGTGCAATGCTTGTGTATCCGTCTTTAACGGGGCCGATATAATTAATTGTGCTTGCCTCCCTACTTGCGATTGAATATTCAACCTGTTGCATTGTCTCTGTGCTATAAACGGTTTGGCCTCTGTGGTCGGTGATATATTCCCATGATGAAAGATCTGCTGTACGGCAAATGGCAAAACCAGTTTTACCCTCGCCCGGAACATCAATGCAAGAATTTGCAGGAATACCGACCCCCACGGCGAGATACTCAATAGATGAAGACAGATATTCACGCGTCTCACTATCAAAATTGAATACGATGATATTACCGGCAACAATGGCTATCTTGTCCTGGCTTAATTCAGCTTTAACCATTATGCAGCCCTCACGATATAGTTAAATGCGACGTTGCGCGGGCGCACCCTAAAACCGACACCCGAACTTGAACCCGATGGGGTCAAATCCGAAGATGGATACCCCATCGTGGCGCCATAAAGACCTTCTCTGGCATCATAATCGGCAGTCATGTAGTTAGCGGAATCATTGGTAACCGTGTCCACAGGCCTTGTTACCAATCTGTAAATTCCACTTGCGGAAGACCTTACTAAGCCGAAACTTTCCATCAAAGTGGCTTTTTGAGAACTTAATAAGCTACGTCCGCTATCAATGCCGCGCCCATCATCCCAGCCACGAATAAACTCTCCACGTAAATCAGGCAACCTGAGTGCCGGATAGGCCAAGGCCAGCTTAGGGTACTGGGAGGCTGTAAACGCCGCACCATTACATTTGAGCCACCCAGTTGGCGGCGTGGCTGACGGCCACGGAACAGGCACGCCAACCGGCAAAGCAGAGCCTTCCCCCAAACCAAGGTTTGCGAGAGCCGTTGAAACTGCGGCAGCGCCATCGGCCTTAATATCGGCAAAGGGTTTTTCGCGGCTTAAATAGTTTGCCGCAATGCCGCTGGATAGCTTTGCCACAAAGCCTGCTACGTCACCATCGTCCAGCACATCCTGGCCGCTTTTCTCGCTAACGAACTCAGCCAGCGCCGCAGCGATAAAGGAGGTTTGTCGTAGTACTTTATTGATTTGCGCGCTGCTAGCTTTACCGGCCGTAAAGCCACTTAGCAGCGCGGGTAAAGTCTCCCATTCATTCTGGGAAACAATGTTCGCACCGGGACCGGTTGCGAAAGGTTTAATTTGATTTGTAGCCATTAGAGTTTTTTCTCCCAGGCGCCGTCGTCAAAACCGGCGATATATTGATTGTTCATGTCAAAACCAAAAAACTTAGCTCCCGCAGAGGGAACCTCTATTGAAGGGGTCTGAATATCTCCCGCCCAAACTCCAGCCGCCTTTACCGTCATGTAGCCTTGTTTGATCGCCGCGAGCAGCTCCAGAGATATCTCTGAAATATCCGTTTGCGGAAAGACCCACACCGAAATGGTCATGTCCTGGTTATCAACGATCTGCATGCTCAGGCCCGAGCCTGCCGTCACGGCATCAAGAATGGCCGGCAGACTGTCGTTCTGACCGTCCCAGTTATTTATTGCGATTTTTGCTTTTAAAATAAGTCGATAGGTCTCATCGCTAAGCGTTGTATAGCCCGAATCAGGATCGTAGGGGCCTTGCCATACGCCCTGGTCATAGCCCACACCTTCGGTATCCCACAAAAAATAGACCCCGGATATGGGCTGGCTAACGATGCGGCTGTGACCAATCCATAACCCCAAAATATCCAGCTGTTTGCCTACCGCCAGATCGATATCAAACGCAGTTATCAGGCTGGAAACCGTGCTGCACACATCCAGAAAAGGGCGTGTGCTTAAGTCGATATGGTCATAGAAGAACGGCTTTGTAGCGTGGTAGTTGCTGATTAGCTCGGTGTACTTGCTCATGTGCCCACCGTAATGTTGATATTGGCGGCCTCGCAGGAAGCGGCTTCACTATAAGCAACAGGAATGTTTGCTGAGCTAACCGCCGCAGATGACTTACCGATCAAAAGCTCGGTGATGTCGTAGTAGCGAGCATCGCCTCCGCTGACCACGCCGAGATTGGCAGGAGAGTAAATGCGACTGAGCAGAACGCTTTCGCCAATAGCCAATCCATTGATGTAGCCAGCCACTTCCTGCGCAATTTGCTCGCCAATCTGCGAGGTGTAACCGGTAAATACCTTCAACGTGATTTTGACGAAGATCGGTATATTTTGCGGGCGCGAAAAGGAGATTGAATGCGGGTTGCCATAGACATCGGGCACGACGATGGACGTGGTGCCATAGGTTGCTACTCCCTGCCCTTTCTTTCCCCGGATAGTCTGCGCTATTGCCTCAACTTCTCCCCCATCAACAACCGCAGAAATTGAATGCGGAGGTAAACCGTTAGCATTAGTTACGCCAGTGTCATTCTCATAAAGCTTATGTCGTATAACGCCCGCGATATTTGCAATGGCACCTTCCAGAGCCTCGAAGGGAGTAATGGCCGAAAGCGCTACGCTCTGGCCTTGCCTGATACGAAGCTCAGCGTCAGTTTCCATGGGAATGCCGACGGTAGCAGCCATCGGATTGGTCACGGATAACCAGCCCCGTGTTGGCGTACTAATTACCGTCACCGTCCCTGGCGGTGCAGCAACCGCACCGCTGCTGAGACAGGTTGCGGTCACCGTCACTGTGCCGCCGATGCCTATTATGGCCGTCTCAGGCAAGGCCCAGACAACATTGTTATCGTCCCTCACAAGACCATTGATAACAGACGTCCCGGCGGTGCCGCTTAGCAGCAGATCAACCGTTGAATTGGTTGCCCGCCGTCTGACAATGCCATTTATTTTCACGTTGCTGGACAGCGCGCTGCCAACGGCGGTTGATGGTGAAAAGCTGTTATAGGCAGCTATCGCGGTGTTGTTGGCGTCATGAATGGCCAGCGCTACCAAAGCGATCATCTGCCCGTCCTTGCTATCTGGTTCCAGATAGGCATCGCTGCCGTAGATTTGCCTGAAAGAATCGACCAGGCCATTCAGGATGGTCTGGTAATCAGGCGCGGTTATGCCCTGGGCCGTTACCGTTGCCGATAACCCCAGCGATTCCAGGTTGAGAGCCATTACGCCTCGCTATTAAGTGTCGAAGTGCCGAAGAGGGTATCGAGGGTCCCGTTACAGGTCACTCGTCGGTTTGCAGGGTTGATGCTGGTGCCAAATTCGAGAATGGAAAGCACGCCTTGTGTGGTCGATATACGATCCCGGAGTGCCAGGGCATAAATATCCGTTGCCTGTTTACCGAGCACAGACTGCGCCCACGGCGTGCCTTCGCTGGTATCAAGGAACCATTCGCCACGCCAGAGCTGGAGTCGGGTATTCACCGCCTGCGCTACACATTCAGGGGAGTCCATCAGAAAAGTGTTATCTCCCTGCCCAAAGACATAATCCCCTTCAGGACTTTCTCGCCGATATCTCATGTAGGTTTTCCTGTATTTGAGCCACCTGACATAACACCACTGTGCAAATGACTGCTGAGACTTATCCCCGTAGCCGTTACATCTCCTGTAACATTTACGCTTCCGTTAACTTTCACCGTACCCGTTAGCTCAATAGTTGGAGAGACAATGTCAGTTCCTGCCTGAGCATTTGCGGTCAATTTACCTGGTGTCGTCAGAGTAATGTCATGCCCTGCCGCAACCTCAATAAATGCCGCGCCGTCATCCGTTCTTAGCTGCGCCGCGCTGGTGCTTATGCCGCTAATTTTTTGGGCCTGCGATTGTGGTCCAGGGATAACAAAGGCATCGGATAGCGAGTGCTGGCGTTCGTTGACAGGTTCCTGCGTCCCGCCGCTTTGCCACCAGAAATCAATGGCGCGGTCGGCAAATATAACCAGGCACTCATCGCCTTTTTTAATTGGAAACGTCAGCGTGCAGCCCCCGCCACGAGGGAATACCACCGGGACATCCACAAGCAATGGATAATTTATTGAACTCGTGGAGCCGTTGCTGGAGGTTGCCATGCCTTTAATCGCCGGGGCGATAGTGCAGGTGACGGTTTCAGGATCGAAAGTTTGAATGATGCCCGGGAGAGCGACGCGAAGATCGTTACTTAGTGCAGCGCTGGTGGCGGCCAGCGTTTCAGTAAGTTCTCCACTGAGGGCAGACGTAGATAAAGCCATTTATATCTCCTTGTCAGGATTAGGATCATAAGACGCCGTTACGGCCTCTTTTGCTGGATATTATCCTCGGACAGATCCTTCGAGTCTTTCGCGCGACACATAAGATCCATATACCAGTCCTTACCCCGCGTATCGCCGCTATAGGTGATTCCGCATACCTCGTAGAGACCATCTTTGTTAATTTTTGCAAGAGAGGATGTCGTATTGAGTTTATTAGCCGCGCTTTTGTTCTTCTCACTTTCAACCCGACTATCCGTCAATTCCTTGAGCGCGGGTGCCGTTCTGTAGAACGATGACTCATTAAGGTGGATGATGCCGTTGAGACGGATATTTGGATTTATCAGGCACTTGACATTTATTCCTGCCCCTGTTGTTCGCTGAGGCATATTTATCATGCCGTTGGCGCTATTAAGCGGAACGGGAGGATGCGCAACATGGTCTTTGCCATACATCTCAAGCCGGTCGTCGAGTAATTCCCAGCTTGCATTGCAGAGTTTTGCTATCTGAGACAGATAGCTGCTGACTTTGCCGTGAAAGGTGTAGCCGCGCGGGAAAATCGTGGTTGGGAAAGCAGGTAGCGCCCCGCCAACAATGTTGTAAGGTTTCAGCCCAGCCAGGGCGAGATCATACATATTTTTAACGGTATATCCTTTTGCCAGGGTGGTGCTAATCGTGGCATATGAGATAGCTTCATGACCGTCAATTGCCTGAATCAGCAGCCACGTATCGGGTGTAGAATCCCGACCATCAATGGTAATTCGGATATCGCCGCTGAATATAAGCCCATAATTGTTGCCATCCCTTTGCCCGATATCGCTGGGTTCAACCTTACGTACAATGCCGACCTGGCTCTCCGGCACAACTGGTGTCATACCGTCATAACCGGCAAAAAGACGGATTTTTGAAAACTCTCTATCGATAATTTTGTTCGCCGTATCCGGCGTAAGGTTATAGATTTTCACCTCGGCAACCTTCGGAGCCGCACCAATAAACCATTCAACTTTGAAGGTGACTTTAAATCCGCTGAGTTTAATGCCTTCCCCATCAGCGCTAAGCAATTGCAGTTCGAAATGGCGCTGCCAGTTCTGACTCATGGTTCCTCCATTAAAAAACCCGCCGAGGCGGGTGCTTTAGCTTTCAGTAACGAAGTAAAGATGGCTTCGATAGCCAAGGTTTGTTTTCGTGGGGTACTCCTGCGCCTCGTCATCGGAAACCACATATAGCCCACCGGTAAAACCAAGGTATTTATAAGGAGCAAGTAAATTCACGCCGCTTACTAGCGGAATACCGTTGATAATCGAAGCATTATCCGTTTCCAGAAGATCAAGAATCCATCCAGCTTCATCACGGTAAATAACCCGCAGGCGAAGCTGTCGCCCTCCCAGCCGAAGAGTAAAGATTTGATTGTCCGCACTAAGCGGAATTTCTACCGTTGGCATAATTACTCCGAGTTAGAAACGGGATCAGAGAGGGGAATGACCGTTACATTTCCCACCGGAAGGGTGGTTTTTGTTCCACCATTTTGTACGGATGAGGTGCTTACCCCCTGTTTCATAGCGGCTTTATCTGCGGTTGGGATGCTTTCCGTATCCGAAATGAGTACCTGAACCAGCGTAAGCGTACATATAAGGCTATGTTTGTTCAGCTTGTCCGTCGTCACATCAATCTGTTTTAACAGCATATTGCTGTAGGTTCGTTTACTCGTGACGACTTCGAATGGCTCGCACTTTTGCTGCAGCTCCAGCAGATTCTGATAAACCTCTTCGGGGCTTAATCCCACCGAAATGCCCAAAGCCCGGGTATTAGCCATATCCAGCAGCGAACCGCCGCCCGCAAAGCCGCAGGTCATTGTGACCTCGCCAGGTTTCACCCATGCGTGATCGCTGATATTCGCCCCCGACTGGACCGGATGACTGGCTACTTCAATGGTGTCCGTGTGTTTCTCACTGACAACCACATCCGGAACCATGAAGCCCACCAGCCGTGTTCGGCTGTGAAAAAGAGCCGGCATAATATTCATCAGGTTAAACCTCCTGACACAAGCTGAGCCTGGCGGGCATAAATATTCAGCTGGCGCTGCTCTATTTCCGCCCCTGTAGTTAAAGGATCTGTCGCGCTATTGATCACTATGTTGGTGTTGTTATTCCAGGTGGGCGAGCTGACGTTGCCTGATACAGGCTGAGTTAAATCGCTGCTCCAGGCGTAGCGTTGATTATCAGAACCATAGCCTCCCGGCAGCAATACGGATATATCTGGAGAGGCGAGGTTATCCATCGCCTTTGGCAACAGGGCTGAAGGGTTACCCTCTTCCCGGCGAGTATTTTTCTTTTCCCCGTTTGTTACCCAGTCAACGAAACCGGACCAGGTCTGAGTCGCTTTGTTCTCTATGAAATTGGCCCCTTTTTGCGCAATCCAGCCCGCAGGGGTATTCGTTATACCGCCAGTAATCAGATCTTTACCGATATTGGCCACCTCAGACCAGTTTCCGTCCTTAAGGGCGCCAAGCAATTTGCCGATTTTTTGCAGCGTTTCACCCAGCCCGTTGAAGCTATCGAGTAGCCCCTGAAAAATGGTTGAGATGGACCACGAACTGAAGTCGATCCCCAGCAACTCCATAAAACGGCTAAAGAGGTTCTTAATGATGCTTGCCAGCCCACCAAGCGTTTGCGATGCCAGGGTGATGACAGGCTCCCATTTTCCCCAGTCAATTAAGCTTTCGCTTCCCGATTTCCATTTCTGGTAATCGTTGTAAAGCAGACCTATTGCCGCAACAAGAGAAAGGATAATGCCGATGGGTGAAGCCATAAATGCGCTGTTGACCACTAGCCAGGCCCCTACCAGGCCCGCCAGCGCGGCAATTAACGTTTGAGATTCGCTATCGAGCGTATCCCACCAGCCTGTGACATCAGTGACCAGGTCAATAATCCCGCTCAGCGCATCGCTAAATACCTCCCCGAACCAGACGGCGATGTCACCTGCCTTGTTAAGCACATTTTCAATCTGCGGGGCTTTAGAAAGTAATTTTTCCGTAAAGTCAGTAATGGGCCCCGAGAGGCCTTCTGCCAGGTTTCCGCCAGCCTTTTTACTAAAGAGATCTACTACGGAAGTCATCTGGCGCCACGAAGCCATAAACTGCGTAGATTGCCCGGCGCTTTTTTCAGTATTTGAGTCAGTCGCTTGCATCAGGCGCTGATAGTCATCGACATACTGAGCAAGCCCACGTTGCATGGCGTTAAGCGTATCTTCATCAATACCTAATAAACCGGCATGAAGGCTGGCATCGCTTTTCTCCATGCTGCCTAACGACCCAGCCAGCTGTAAAAAAACATCGGCGTTATCACGCTTTGTTCCATCTTCCCCACGAGTGGTCACGCCCATTTTGTTGAGGAGTATTTCGCCAGCTTTATCGTTTTGCCATAACGCGCTTACATTTTTAATCGAGCCTTCCAGCGCTTTTTGATCGCCGCCGGATTGCTCGGATGCATATTTTATGGACTGGTATTTGTCCACGCTCATATCAAGCGATTGCGCTGACTGAGCCTCTTTCTCCATCCCGCCGAGCATTTCCAGAAAATAGTTTGCCGATTTTACTGCCGGTTGGATCAGTAACTCGTTAAACGTTTTCAGCCCATTAGCCGGTTGTTCGGATGTGGTTGTTTGCTCCGGAACCTTATTTAACGTCAGCTTACTTTCAACATTGTTAAAAGCAGCGCTTAACCGGTCGGCCAGTCCCGTCATCTGGTCAGTAAATTTTTCGCCTTTCCATATATCAGGAAGCGAGGTATAGGGGACAAGCTGCATGCTATCGCTCATTTTCCTCTCTCCAGCGTGCGATGCGGGCCTTATTCTCGGCCTGCATTTCCAGGTAATCGTTCATCAGCGCGATATCATATAAATCCACCGCGCCGTTTTTCAGATCCTGCCAGTTCAGCCCAAAAACCTCCGCCGGGCGGAGAATGTAATCTTCTCCGCCCGGCAGGGTATCGAGCGTTAAGCTGCTTCCCGATCCTGAGGCTGGCTGCCTGGGAGTTCTTGCAAAAAATTTCCCAGTGAATCGGCCACCACCCGGGCCACCAGTTGCAGAAGCGTCATCAGATCGATGTCATCAAAGGCCAGAGCGCCGCCATGAAATACCGGCACCCAGGATTTCATATGGCTACGGGCGACAACGTTAAGGCAGGGAAACAGCACCGCGTTGCACTCCTCTTCGCTGAGATCCGAGAGCGTACGGGCGATTTTCGGCAATACTGTTTCGAGAGTATTACCGCCCTCTTTGCTTTGTAAGCTGCGAAAATCGCCGACGATACCTGCCAGCACTGGCAGCAGTTTGCGAGCCACCTTAAGCTGATCGAACACGCTGAGTTTGCCGATACGGTAATCTATTTCTTTAAGGGTAATTTCCATGGCTTAGAATTCCCCTAAAATCTGATCGATTTTACCGCAGTCGAATGCCCAGGCGATGCTGCCGCCCTCTTTGCCGTTTTTGTTATCCGGCAATTTATTGAAGGCCACCATGCTCGCGGTGATGCTGTCGCCGGAAGCGGTATTGCGGACAACAATGGTATTGCGCCCCCAGGTTGCAGAAGAGAGTGTCTGAGCGTTATACGCCTGCATCAGTTTTTTGTTCGCCGGAGAAGTTTTCATCAGCGTAATGGTGATGGTGCCGCTTTTATCAAGACTCATGCTTTGCATCACTTCGCCATCAATCCCAACGGTCATCGTATTTTTAGCGTTGGCCATCGCAACCGCGATACCTTCTTCGGCGTTAGCGGAGCCCGCGCCGAGGTCAATAATGCCGGTCGGGCCAGCAAAGGATGCGGTGACATCCATAAAAGAATAAGTACTCATTTAATTCTCCTTAACGAACTACATTGATTTCAACGTCGGCGAAGTGCACCGCACCAGCCAGTTTGCATGCCACCTGAATCACCGGGGCTTTGCGCGCTTCACGATCGGACTGGGCCTGAGTCGCAATAGGCGGGGCATAGACGTAATAACCTTTGGTTAGCGTATCGCCCGCCACCAGTTGGCCGATCTCGCCACCGTTCCAGATGCCCGGCGCCACCAGGCCATTGGTGACCGCCTGCCCCATAGACTGCTCAACGTTCGCGAGCAGGCGGGTAACACCGGCATCGGTCTGCGGGATTTTGGTCGTGCTGGTAAACAGCAGGTTGTAGAGGTTGGTCTGCACATAGTTTTGCAGCCAGTCGAGGCCATGACGCTCATCAATAAAATCGCCATTGCACATCACGCCTTCCTGGATGATGGCGGTGTCGTTGTTGTAGTTCACAAAGACGTTGGCGTTTTTTACCGCCAGCGCATTGGCCTGGCTTTGCGTCAGGAGTTCCGCAGTAATGCCGGGTTCCTGCTTAAACTTCAGGGTGATGGTGGTGTTGTTGCCATTGAAGTTAACGGTAAACGCGCGGCCAAACAGCGAAGCGGCGGCATAAGGGCTGGCGCTGGAGTACACCCCAAAGGTGCGGGCATATTTTGCGGCTTTCAGCTTGCTGAGAATATCGGTTGTGACATCCGCATCCAGTACGCTGGTCGCCTGCGTTGTGTGGCCATAGATACGGGAAACACCGTCTGCTTCAATTGCTGCTGCAACGGAAAGAGCGTCTTCATCACTCAGGCTGGTGTCGGCGATAACCAGGCCATACCAGTCGGTAGACAAGCCAGAGAGCGTGGACACACATTTTGCGATGCTTTCGCTGGCTTGCCCTGCAATGAGCTGAGCGCCAGCGAGCTCCGTCAGCCCCAGCAACGCTGAAAGATCGCTCCCTTCAGCGGCGGCATTTGCATAGCCCACGGAGGAGATGGCTCCGGAAGTAATCGAACGAATGACGAAGCGAGAGCCTGCGGCATCCCACTCAACTGTGCTGCCATTGAGAGCATCCTGAATGCGTCCGGCGACACCGCTCAGGTTGGTTTCCGCGCTTAAATCGATTCCGGTAATCGTGTTTTCAGCGCCATCGAGGAGGATGCTCATAGAGCCATCGGTTACCGTAGTAAAATTACTCATTGCCTGCTGAACATCAGTAAGGATCGCGCCGCGTAACCGTGCGGCAGCGTCGGCTTTCACCCAACGTCCAATGTACAAATCCACCGGTTGAGGAGACTGCTGATAATAGAAGCTGGCCGCTTTGTACTCTGGCGTATCCAGACCAAAATCATTCGCAACGCCGCTGATATTGGAATAAGCGCGCATACGCTCGTGGGTATCAATGACCTCACTTGCGCCAATCACAAGCAGAGCGCCGTAATTACGTGACTGAGCGGCACGCGCAGCCATACTCATCGTCACATTGACGATGTTAGAGACAGGTAAACCCTGTGACATAATTTATTCTCCGAAGATATTTACTGAAGTAGAAACGAGGGACTGAATACCGTATTCGCGGATCACCTGACGGTGCAGCGTTACGGGGAGGTTGTAGCGGCGTAGCCACTGGTTATTGATAAGTTCAGGAGCAGGAACCAACCTTCCACAGCCCACAAAGGTCGGCCCGATTTTGTTAAGCTCCGCGTTATTCTGCGCAAGGTACAGACCGTCACGAAATAAGGCCGCAACCGCCTGGCCACCGGGGCCATAAAAACTACAGTTCACTGCTATGACTTCGTTTTGCGTCAGCGCATCTGTGTACCGATCCACTGCTTTCATGGCGGGCATATCGCCCAACTCCACATTGGTATCAAACTCGCACCAGGTAAGCCCGGCAACCGGTGAGGATGGCGGTGGTTCGGTCCAGCGGGGGATGACCATTTCCGCCGGTAAGCCGCAAACGCCTGAAATCCAGCGGCTTAGCTCACTTTCTAGCAGTTCGTCATACACAGGTGGCGAACTGACCGGTGTGAGATAACCCGGCCGGGTAGAATCATTCATCTGTTACCTCCCTTATTAATCGTTTTCAGGCATTGCTGGCGAATATAGTCCTGCAAGCCTGCTAGTTGTTTACTGGCGAGTTCGATTCGCTTTCTGAGACGGAAATAATCCCGTTCAGCGGCGTCAGTAAGTCTGGCGCGGGCAGCATCATCCACGCCGGCGGGGCCAGTGGCGGCAGGCAAAGGCTTGCAGGTTGCGTTGAGGCGCAGCCGCTTAACCCCACCAGCCACATCACGCTGTAAACCTTCAATGGTGCGTTGTGCATTGGCGAGCTCCTGTGTGTACGTAGCGTCCAGAGCAGCAACGTCACGCTGGCGCTTTTGCAGGTCATCAATAAGCCTGTAGCTTGCGGCAAGTCTCTTTTCAGCCCGATCGGTCAGCAGTTTTTGCGCTGAATAGCGCGACTGGAAGTGGTAAATGCCGAAAGCGAGCGAGAGAAAAATCAGAAGCGTCAGTGAAAGACGTGTGTTCATGTGGTGTTCCTGTTCCAGCGGCAAATCTCATATTCGACCTCACGGCGATTCATCAGGCCTTTCCACCGCTTACCCCCCGCCCAGGTCCATTTTTTTAAGCCTTCGCAGGCTTGCACAAAACGTCCGGCGTTAAGGTCACGCAATAAGGTCGAATGCTGAAACGCTGAAATGCCAACGTTATAGCTAAAGGAGATTAATGCCGCTTTCTGGTACTCATCTGCGGGAACGGTAATGGCACGTTCCACCGCCCGGGCAAAGGGCTGTAGATCGTTGTTGAGTATCGTCAGACACTCTTCTGGCGTGTACTTTTTCCCTGGTACGATGTCCTTGCCGGTATGCCCGTAGCAAACAGTCAGCACACCTGCGACATCGTAATAAGGTGCGTAGCGCACGCCTTCAAGTTCTGGAATTATCACGCTTGCAAGCGACAGCGCGCTGGCCCCTGACAGGCCAAGTAAGGTTTTTTTTAGTCCGGGAGACATTGCCATTAGCTACCTGCCTGTTTGAGTGCCTCGCTTAGCGCTTTCGCCGTTGCGGGGAAATCCGCTACCGTTTTGCTGTGAAGCTCCTCCAGGTAGTCCTGAAGAAGCCGCGTTCGCTTTTCGTCCTCTTTGCGTTTGCGGTGCGCATCAATACGCCCGTTGATGTAAGAAGCCACTGAAACGCCTACGCTTATCAGGCCGAATATCATGTAGACCATATCCTGTGTCGTGATACCCAGACCGGCAGCCAAAGCTGCCAGCCACGCAGAACACTGCGTGACAATATTTCCTGGTTGGTCATTCATGCGAGTCTCTCTCACCTGCGGCATTGAGCCGGGGTTCGTATCATTCAGCGAGTTAGATAAAAGATATTCAGATCAGCGGGGTAGATTGAGCGTGACGCTTTTCTTTGCCACGGGCATCTGGCGATCCCGAAGGTTTTTTGGGTTGTGAGTGATAAATGCGGTGATTCTTCTGCTGCTGTTGTTCGCGCAAGCGCAGGTATTTCTCAGTATTCTGCTGGATTTGTAAACTGTATTCATTCACTGCTTCCAGCGCTTTGGCGACACGGTCTCTGGGTTTGCGGTTTAGCCTTAATATCGGCTGTGGTTCCGGTGTGGCGCAAAACCCGACTAACAAAGGGTTTGCGGTTTTCCAGGCCGCCTGCTTTGCCGCCCGGCGTTCGCGGCGGCGTGCCTGTGCATCCATACATCCTCCTGTCAATCAATTTTGGCGATATCCGGTTGATATCCCAAAATTTATTGCCGGGGTACTTGCCCTTTTTCAGGGCCGGTTGTTAAAGAGCGTTGGCTCATTTCTGAGCGCTTTGTCGTGCTGATGAATTAATATTGAACCAAAGGTACATAAGCGTCAAGAACTAAAAGTACGAATTATTGATAAAAAATCAAGCCTCCACATTACGACTTGATTAATAAGGGATTATTTTTACAAACACGCCCGTCCTGGCATTACAGCAAGGCGGTAAGAAAGCTAACCCCAGAACTTACTCAGATAAGCAACTGGGGCCAGCACAGCGAATACATAGAGAAGATGTATCAGGCGTGGCGGCGAATAGAATGGCTGTACATCACGCGTCCGATAATTTTCAGATGCTGTTCGTTCTCTTCACAGATTTTCCAGTCGGTATACTTAGCGTTATCCGACCGCACCAGCAGACTGTCGTGAGTCATTTGCAGGCGTTTAACCAGCAGTTGTCCTTTGTAAAGGAACACGTAGATACCGTCTCCCTGGAAATAATCTTTTGCGATATCGACAAAGATATAGTCGCCCAACTCAATGGTGCCGGACATGCTATCGCCCGTAACGGTTATCACCTTAATACTGTCCGCGGGGCGGTGACCAAAAAGCTCAAGCGCTTCCTGACTGTCGTAAACGATATGATTGATGGTTTCGGTCACTTCGCTGGAAATCAAGCGACCCGGGCCGGCGCTGGCTTCAATATCCAGCACATCAATACGAAACCCCGGTTCTGGTTGCGGCGTGTAAAACGGCCCGCCTGCGTTTTCATTAGGCACCGAAGCATGTACGGATTCACGGCGCTCATCAGCAAAAACGCCTTCATTGCCATGTTGCAGCCACAGCACATCCGCGTTTAAAAACGTGGCCAGTTCATACATTTTATCCTGACGAGGCATGGCCTCAGCGTTGAGCCATTTACTTACTGCTTTTGACGATACACCGAGGGCTCTGGCTATCGCCATGCCTCTGCCAAACTCATCCAGCCTGGCTTCTGTGCAGGCCTGCGCCAGCCTGCGGGAGAATGCTTCGCGCAATTGATCTCTCTGTACCATAAGTACGATCACAGCTCATTTCGGGGACAGTTGGTTCCATGATAGCATGTACTGAAAGTACACAAAGCAATAAACGTGGTTAATCACCCAGCGATATTGGGGATGTTTTGCTTTTGTGGTACAGTGCGCGCCTGCAAAATCCGGTGCTTTCACTTTCATCTTATACTGTATAAATATACATATCCAAGACGATTTTTACGATTGGGCGTGAGAAGTGAGGGGTAAACCGGGGAAGTGAGACAAAGCAAGGTTTTGAAATGGCTTTACTAATTACCAAAAAATGCATCAATTGCGATATGTGCGAGCCCGAGTGTCCGAATCAGGCGATCTCTATGGGGGAGAGCATTTACGAGATCGATACCGATCGCTGTACCCAGTGCGTAGGCCATTACGAAACGCCAACCTGTCAGCAGGTCTGCCCGATTGTGAATACCATTATTATCGATCCGACGCACCAGGAAAGCGAAGAGCAACTGTGGGACAAGTTTGTTCAGCTACATCACGCCGATAAAATCTAGCTTTCGATAATAACCGTGGCGCAGGCGTAATGGCGTTCATCAGCCAGCGTAACGTGGACTGAACGCACGCCCATCAGCTCAGCAAGCCGTTCCGCCTCTTCCCAGAACCGCAGCTGCGGTTTGCCTAAGGCATCGTTAAACACTTCAAACTGATTAAACGCAAGGCCGTTGCGAATACCCGTCCCGAAGGCTTTGGCTGCCGCCTCTTTGACTGCAAACCGTTTGGCAAGAAAACGCACCGGCTGCTGGTGCGCTGCATATTGTTTCCATTCGTTGGCGCTTAATACGCGCTTCGCCAGACGGTCGCCCGAGCGGGAGATAACGCTCTCAATGCGCGCTATCTCCACGATATCCGTGCCAAGGCCAAGGATTGCCATTAGCGACGCGCTTCCTGCATCAGGCGTTTCATCTCCGCAACGGCTTCTTTCAGGCCGCTCATTACCGCACGCCCGATAATCGCATGGCCGATGTTCAGCTCATGCATTTCAGGCAGACGGGCAATGGCCTGCACGTTGTGATAAGTCAGGCCGTGGCCGGCATTCACCTTCAGGCCTTTACCTGCGGCATAGGTCGCGGCTTCAGCGATGCGCGCCAGCTCTTTTGCCTGTGTCGCTTCGTCTTCGGCATCGGCATAACAACCTGTATGAATTTCGATGTAAGGTGCGCCCACGGCAACGGCTGCGTCAATCTGCGCATGGTCGGCATCAATAAATAAAGAAACCAGAATGCCGGCGTCGGCCAGACGCTTGCAGGCGTCGCGCATTTTGTCTGTCTGGCCCGCCACGTCCAGACCACCTTCGGTGGTCACTTCCTGACGCTTCTCCGGCACCAGGCAGCAGAAATGCGGCCTGGTTTCGCAGGCGATTGCGATCATCTCTTCGGTGACGGCCATTTCGAGATTCATACGGGTATCGAGGGTCTGGCGCAGAATGCGTACATCGCGATCGGTGATATGACGGCGGTCTTCACGTAAATGCACGGTAATGCCATCGGCGCCCGCCTGCTCCGCAATGAAAGCAGCCTGCACCGGATCCGGGTAGGCCGTGCCGCGCGCGTTGCGCAGGGTCGCGATATGATCGATGTTTACACCTAATAATAATTCAGCCATGACTATCCTCGGGAATCAGAATGATATGCCCAGCAGTGTACACCGCTGATGGAAAGCGTGGCTACGATCGGACGTTATTGCGTGTCAGGAGTTGATTTGAGCGGCGATTTTTTGGGCACAAACTGACGGAACAGTTCGCGGCTTTTAAGCGGTTTACCGCCGAGATAGGGTTTTAGCGCCATACGAGTGAAACGTTTAGCCGCGCGTAAAGTCGCAACGTCAGGAAACTCACGGTTTGCCAGCGCCTTAAGATCATGACCTGTAAAGCTGTTGTTATCAACGACCAGGCTTGCGATAAAGCCTTTTTCTTCCCGATAGCGGTAGGTCATGGTATCTGCGACCTCTTCCCCGCTCCCGGCACAGTGAAGAAAATCCACGCCATAGCCAAGATGACCCAGCAAAGCCAGCTCAAAGCGACGCAGCGCAGGCTCCGGCGTTCCGTTGGTACCGGCCAGCGCCTGGATGCAGTGCAGGTAATCAAAAAAAAGCTCAGAGAAACGGGTTTCCTGCTCAAGCACGCGGGAGACAAGCTCGTTGACGTAAAGGCCGCTGTAAAGAGAGATGCCGCTAAGGGGAAGCGCGAGGGAAACTGCTTCGGCGCTGCGCAGCGTTTTGACTTCGCCACGCCCGCTCCAGCGTACCAGCAACGGGGTGAAAGGTTGCAGCGCGCCTTTCAGGCTGGAACGGCGAGAACGCGCGCCTTTGGCAATAACACGTACTCGCCCTGACTCTTCAGAAAACAGGTCAAGAAGAAGGCTGGTTTCACTCCAGGGGCGACTATGCAGGACAAATGCCCGTTGCCAGCCTTCCATCAATTAATCGTCTGTATAACCGAGGCTACGCAGCGCGCGCTCGTCGTCGGCCCAGCCGGATTTAACCTTGACCCAAAGCTCCAGGTGAATTTTGGCTTCGAACATCTCTTCCATATCTTTACGCGCTTCAATACCGATGGTTTTGATCTTGGCGCCTTTATTGCCAATCACCATCTTTTTCTGGCCTTCACGCTCTACCAGAATCAGGCCATTGATATCGTAGCCGCCGCGCGCGTTTGTCACGAACTGTTCGATTTCTACCGTGACGGAGTACGGCAGTTCAGCGCCCAGGAAACGCATCAGCTTTTCACGGATGATTTCAGATGCCATAAAGCGCTGCGAGCGGTCGGTGATGTAATCTTCCGGGAAATGGTGGATGGCTTCCGGCAGGCGTTTACGCACAATGCTGGCAATAGTGTCCACGTTCATCCCGTTCTCGGCAGAGATCGGCACAATATCGAGGAAGTTCATCTGGCTGCCAAGGAACTGCAGATGCGGCAGCAGGATGCTTTTATCCTGCACGTTATCAACTTTGTTGACCGCAAGGATGACCGGCGCTTTGCTGTCACGCAGCTTGTTAAGCACCATTTCATCGTCGGCGGTCCACTTAGTGCCTTCAACCACAAAGATAACCAGCTCAACGTCGCCGATGGAGCTGCTTGCAGCTTTGTTCATCAGACGGTTGATGGCGCGCTTCTCTTCCATGTGCAGCCCCGGGGTATCAACATAAATAGCCTGATAAGCCCCTTCGGTATGGATACCCATAATGCGGTGACGCGTGGTTTGCGCCTTACGCGAGGTAATGGAAATTTTTTGCCCAAGCAACTGGTTTAGCAGCGTGGATTTGCCGACGTTCGGGCGACCTACGATGGCCACGAACCCGCAAAATGTTTGTTCTTCGCTCATTCCAGCTCCAGCTTTTTAAGCGCCTGTTCAGCCGCAGCCTGTTCCGCTTTACGGCGGCTTGAACCAGTCCCTACGACCGGCTCAGGCAGGCCACTCACCTGACAGTGAATGGTAAATTCCTGATCGTGCGCTTCGCCACGAACCTGCACCACCAGATAGGATGGCAGCGGTAAGTGACGACCCTGCAGATACTCCTGCAGACGCGTTTTCGGATCTTTTTGTTTATCGCCCGGACTGATTTCATCAAGGCGGGTTTGATACCAGGAGAGGATCAAACGCTCAACGTTCTGAATATCGCTGTCGAGAAACACGCCGCCGATTAAGGCTTCAACGGTATCGGCAAGAATGGATTCACGGCGGAAGCCGCCGCTTTTCAGCTCACCCGGCCCAAGACGCAGGCACTCGCCCAGTTCAAATTCGCGAGCGATTTCTGCCAGCGTATTGCCGCGCACCAGCGTGGCGCGCATGCGGCTCATGTCACCTTCGTCAACGCGAGGGAAACGATGATAAAGCGCGTTGGCGATAACATAGCTCAGAATGGAGTCACCCAAAAATTCCAGCCGCTCGTTGTGTTTACTGCTGGCGCTGCGATGGGTTAAAGCCTGCTGCAACAGATCCTGATGTACAAAAGTGTAGCCCAGCTTACGCTGCAGCCTGGTGATTACGATGGGGTTCATGCGATACCAATCAATGAATGCGTCAATTATTCAGCACACGGAACAGACCTGAACCAGGGAAGCCAACGCTGTTTCGTGTGCCGTGGCTCCTCAGCGAGGAGCCAACCTAAATACGGGGGGATATTCTATACACAACGACCGGGGATGTCGTTACCTGAATAGATTTAATTGATCAATGGATTCCGCCAATACGATTTAAGCGAACACCGGTTGGCCACTGGCCTTCTTGCTTCTCAAAGCTCATCCAGATTGCGGTAGCTTTACCGACCAGGTTTTGCTCAGGAACGAAGCCCCAGTAGCGGCTGTCAGCGCTATTATCGCGGTTATCACCCATCATGAAATAATGGCCCGGCGGCACAATCCACGTCGCGAGTTGCTGGCCCTGCTGCTGGTAGTACATACCTACCTGATCCTGCGCAATCGGCACGGTCAGAATACGGTGCGTTACATCACCCAGCGACTCTTTGCGTTCTGCCAAACGAATACCGCCTTCTTTGGTTTCGTTTTGCGGGATCTGGAAGAAACCGGAGTTCGCTTCGCTACCGTTATTACGCGCAAAAGTCTGCACAAAATCGCTCGGTTCTACATTGCTGTAGGTAATCGGCAGGGCGTTATCACAGGCCTGGCCGGAGCTGCAATTTGGCTGCACCGTCACTTCTTTAGCAACCGGATCGTAGCTTACCCGGTCACCCGGTAAACCAACTGCGCGCTTAATATAATCAAGACGCGGATCCTGGGGATATTTAAAGACTACGATATCACCGCGTTTTGGATGGCCCGTTGCAATGAGCGTTTTCTGGTAGATAGGATCTTTAATGCCGTAGGCAAATTTCTCAACCAGTATAAAATCGCCAATTAACAGCGTCGGCATCATTGACCCGGAAGGGATCTGGAAGGGCTCGTAAATAAACGAGCGCACGATCAGAACAATTGCCAGCACCGGGAATACGGACGCGCCGGTTTCCAGCCAGCCGGGTTTTGGCCCAACCTTTTTCAGCGTTTTCGGATCAAGCGTTTCATCAGTGGCAGCCTGCGCTACCGCCTGTTTTTCACGACGCTTTGGCGCAAAGATAAACTTATCGATACACCATAAAATACCCGTCACCAGCGTGGCTATCACGAGGATCAGGGCGAACATGTTCGCCATGCCAACTCCTTAGATTATTTGCCGTCTTTACCGACGTGCAGAATGGCGAGGAACGCTTCCTGCGGCAGCTCGACGTTACCGACCTGCTTCATACGTTTCTTACCTTCCTTCTGTTTTTGCAGCAGCTTTTTCTTACGGCTTACGTCGCCGCCGTAGCATTTTGCCAGCACGTTTTTACGCAGTTGCTTAACGGTAGAACGGGCGATAATGTGCGCGCCGATTGCCGCCTGAATCGCAATATCAAACTGCTGGCGTGGGATCAGCTCCTGCATTTTTTCAACCAGCTGACGACCACGGAACTGCGAGTTACCACGGTGAGTGATCAGTGCCAGAGCATCAACGCGCTCGCCGTTAATCAGTACATCTACACGCACCATGTCCGACGCCTGGAAGCGTTTGAAGTTGTAGTCCAGTGAAGCATAGCCGCGGGACGTTGATTTCAGGCGATCGAAGAAGTCGAGTACCACTTCCGCCATTGGGATCTCATAGGTCAGCGCAACCTGGTTACCGTGGTAAACCATATTAGTCTGTACGCCACGCTTCTCGATACACAGCGTAATGACGCTGCCCAGATACTCCTGCGGCATTAGCATATGACATTCAGCGATCGGCTCACGCAGTTCGGCGATGTTGTTCAGCGCCGGCAGCTTGGATGGGCTATCAACATAAATCGTCTCGCCGCCGGTGGTTTCCACTTCATAGACTACCGTCGGCGCGGTGGTGATCAGATCGAGATCGTATTCACGCTCAAGACGTTCCTGAATGATCTCCATGTGCAGCAGGCCGAGGAAGCCACAGCGGAAGCCGAAGCCCAGCGCCGTTGAACTTTCCGGCTCATAGAACAAGGAGGCATCGTTCAGGCTCAGTTTACCCAGCGCATCACGGAAGTTTTCATAATCGTCAGAGCTGACCGGGAACAGGCCAGCATAAACCTGCGGCTTCACTTTCTTAAAGCCCGGCAGCGCCTTTTGCGCCGGATTACGGGACAGGGTCAGGGTATCGCCAACCGGCGCGCCCAGAATGTCCTTGATCGCACAGACCAGCCAGCCTACTTCACCGCAACCCAGTGCGTCGCGATCGATACGTTTTGGAGTAAAGATCCCCAAACGGTCGGCGTTATAAACCTGGCCGGTGCTCATAACCTTGATTTTATCGCCTTTTCTCATGGTGCCGTTTTTAATACGCACCAGAGAGACGACACCAAGATAATTATCAAACCAGGAATCAATGATCAGCGCCTGCAATGGTGCTTCCGGATCGCCTACTGGCGGCGGAATATCACGAACTAAACGCTCAAGGACGTCCGTTACACCGAGGCCAGTTTTTGCTGAACAGCGCACGGCATCAGCCGCATCTATACCGACGATATCTTCAATTTCCTGCGCGGCACGGTCAGGATCGGCGGCCGGCAGGTCAATTTTATTCAGTACCGGCACCACTTCCAGATCCATTTCCATCGCGGTGTAGCAGTTTGCCAGCGTCTGGGCTTCTACGCCCTGCCCGGCATCCACTACCAGCAACGCACCTTCACAGGCTGCTAAAGAACGGGAGACTTCATAGGAGAAATCGACGTGACCCGGGGTGTCGATGAAATTCAGATGGTAAGTTTCGCCATCCGTTGCTTTGTAATCGAGCGTAACGCTCTGCGCTTTGATGGTAATCCCGCGTTCACGTTCCAGGTCCATGGAATCCAGTACCTGGGCTGCCATTTCGCGATCGGAGAGGCCGCCGCAAATCTGGATGATACGGTCAGACAGCGTCGATTTACCGTGGTCGATGTGGGCAATAATAGAAAAGTTACGTATGTTCTTCATATTTAGAGGTTTTATGCCTTACAAATGGCCTGAGAGCTCGGCGCTTCGCGCTGTACGGAGCATGATGTCAATGGCTGTCTTCTGCCTGAAACGCCGCATTCTACACTACAACGAGAAAGCGAGGAAACTGCTCATCCAGCAAGCTTTGCTGAGGGAATAAAAGAGACCGGGCAGAAGTAGGGTACTGGATAGCGGCCGGGAGAATTTTACCGGCCATCTACGGAAGTGATTGTCTCGACACGCAGCGCATCCGGAGGCAGCGCAACGCTCAGAATAACGGGCTGCCAGTCTGCACGATGGCTCAATTTTGCAGAGATGCCGCGGGCCAGCAGAAAACCGCCCACGCCGCCCAGCACCGCGCCGCAAAAAGCTGCGAGATCGGAGCCGAATAATCCCTGAAATAGCGCCGCTATAAGAAACAAGCCCACCAGCGGAGACATATAAACCAGCAGCGCAGAACCAATCAGACTGCCTTCGGCGATGCCCAGCTCGACTTTTTGCCCTTTCACCAGCGGCTGTTCGCTTGCCACCGACAGGAGATGGTGATTTTGCGGCCCAAGCTTGTTGAGCAATCTGCTGCCGCAGCCTGCGCGCGAGGCACAGCTGTTGCATGACGCTTTCACGTCGCAACGCAGCAACGCCTCACCTTTTTCCCAGGAGACTACGGTGGCCCATTCTTTGATCATGGCGCAGTCCTGAATTTAATGCTGTCGGCAATACGTTTGGCCGTTTGCGGCGGTAATTCGCCCACAATGGTAATTTCTGTTTTGTCTCGGACAACAGAGCTGACGGTGCGGCGCCCGGTGCGCAGCAGTTGGTCGCCATTAATATTACCTGCACGACTGATATTCACAGAAAAGCTAAACAAGCCATCTGAATAAAGGCGCGACTCAATGGGTACATCAACGGTAGGCAAAGGCCGACGGCCGCTGGAAACCTCGCTGAAACCTTGCGGCAGCCAGGTTGGCGCCCAGGCAAAGTTCGATTTTTCGCCGACTGGAACGGAAAGCAGCGGTGGCAGGCTCGCTTTAGCAAGGTTCTGCATCATGCCACTTACCTGCTCATTCACCGTAAACGAAATCACACGGAACTGCTCCAGCGTTTCACCATCTCTGTCGAGTAAATCGACGCGTAGCGGCAATTTAGTTTCGGCATCCATCCAGACGATGTAACTGTAGCGCGTGCCGTCACGAGCAACGACGCGGATCACTTCACAAAGCCTGTCGGCAATGCGCGTGCGACCAACGGAGATAAAGTCGTAATAGGGCGTCAGGCGTTTGAAATCGGTATAGACGATAGACGGCAGGGAGTCGACGATATAATCCCCGTTCAGCGTGAACGGCTCCAGCCCAGGCTCAAAGTAGCTAATTTCGCTACCGCGCTGGACAACTTCCCGACGAGGGCCATCCATTTGAAGTAATTGTGCGAGCGGACGATTATCCAGCCGTGCATGACGATAGCGTAAGGACTCTATCCCCTGCTTGTTGATACTGATAAACGCCAACTCATAATTGAGTGACTGACTCGCCTGGTTCATCTGCTGCAACAACGCCCCGGACGAAACGGTATCCGCCGAGGCGCTGGAGGTGAATAACAGGCTGCCTGCCACCAGAGACAGAGCACACCAAAGTTGCTTCATTACTGCGATTGAGTTCCTAAAGTTTGGTTTCCTGGCACTTGCACCGCAGCTTGCTGGGTTTGCGCCTGTTCAAACTGGAGTTGCTCGGCGTGTAAACGACGCTGCAATTCATAATCCTGCAGCATAGCGTTGATACGACGACGCTGTTCCTGTACCTGCTGCTGACCCGTGCTGGCGGTGCTGTCAGACGGTACGCCTAAGCTTACCGGGCTGGCTTTACCCATCATTGGCAGCGTATTGAATACCGGTGTTTCCGGCTGTGCAGGATTGTCTGACTGACCGTTATAGTGCTGCACCCCAACGATAACCGCAAGCGATACGCATGCAGCCACCCCCATCTGAGTGAGCTGGCTGGCCCATGGACGCACCTTCTGCCAGAACGGCATTTTTTGCCATTGCTGCGGCTGAGGCTGTTGTTCCGGTATCAGTGGCGTGACCTGACGCGCTGGTTCATTTTCGATTGCAGCCATTACGTTGGCGGCGATATCAAAATGAAGAATCTCACTGGTATCTCCGCGCATGGTGTCGCGGATTAGGTGGTAGCTCTCCCAGCTTTGCTGCAAAGTTTTGTCTTTCGACAACGTGTTCAGCAGCTCGCTATCCAGAGTTTCCCCATCCATTAAAGCGGAAAGCTGTTCTTTCTGCATACCTAAATACCCTTCCAGTAACCCGCTATCGTCAACGCCTGATAAGCGGTTGAACTTTATTATCAATAGCTTCCCGCGCGCGGAAAATACGCGATCGCACTGTACCGACCGGGCAGTCCATGATGACGGCTATTTCTTCATAGCTCAAACCATCCAACTCCCGCAGCGTAATGGCCATGCGTAAATCTTCGGGGAGCGACTCAATAGTACGGAAAACTATTTGTCTCAGTTCTTCAGACAACATTAAATTCTCAGGGTTCGAAATTTCTTTCAGCGCGCTGCCACTTTCGAAGTTTTCCGCATCTATTGCATCCACATCGCTGGACGGTGGGCGCCTGCCCTGAGCAACCAGATAATTTTTCGCCGTATTGACCGCAATACGGTACAACCACGTATAAAACGCGCTATCGCCACGGAAAGAATCCAGCGCACGATAGGCTTTTATAAAGGATTCCTGTACCACATCCGGGACATCCCCGGACGGGACATAACGGGAAACCAGGCTCGCCACCTTATGCTGATAACGAATTACCAGTAAATTGAAGGACTTCTGATCTCCTTTTTGGACCCGTTCGACAAGGACCTGATCCGTTAACTGCTCGCTCATCCGAGGTAATGTCTCCCCAAACCTAATTTCCACGCGTAATCGAAAAACCACCCGAACTCTGTAATATGAGCAAGCTCAGGGTTTGAGTGCCCGGATGGAGCAAAGTTCCGTTACGCCTTTGTTTTTCTGTTCTGTTTCGCGAATTAGCTTTTGTTGATTATAAGTTCGACTACGCAAAACGGTTACGCTCTGTTTTTATAAAAAACCTCCCACAGAGCACTACGCAGAGTATCGCACGAAAGGCTAGTTTTCATCAGTAAATCTGTAACTAACGCTCGCTTTCGCACAAATTTTACATTATCTGACGCGTCACGCTTAACGGCATGTAAAAGCCTCCGGTGTTTAGTTCATACAACTTCTCTGGAAAAAAAGCGTGTTGCAGCCCACATCGGGTGCTATGCTGGCCCAACCCTTGTTTAGTAAATTAAACACAATGAACACTCATTCCGAACTTGCCTGTGATGTACTGATCGTCGGTAGCGGAGCTGCCGGTCTCTCCCTCGCTTTACGGCTTGCCCAAAGCTGCAAAGTGATTGTTCTGAGTAAGGGCCCGGTTAACGAAGGCTCAACTTTTTATGCACAGGGCGGTATTGCTGCGGTATTCGATGAAACCGACAGCATCGGCTCGCATGTGGAAGATACGCTTATTGCAGGCGCAGGAATTTGTGACCGCGAAGCGGTGGAGTTTGTCGCAAGCAATGCGCGCCATTGCGTGCAGTGGCTCATTGATCAGGGCGTGCTGTTCGATACAGAGATTCAGGCTAACGGGTCGGAGAGCTATCATCTGACTCGCGAAGGCGGCCACAGCCATCGTCGCATCCTGCATGCGGCAGATGCTACCGGTAAAGAAGTGGAAACCACGCTGGTCGGTAAGGCGCTGAGCCATCCGAATATCCGCATCATTGAGCGCAGCAACGCTGTCGATCTGATTGTTTCTGACAAGATTGGTCTGCCGGGAACCCGCCGCGTAGTGGGTGCATGGGTCTGGAATCGTAATCGCGAGAAAGTGGAAACCTGCCGCGCGAAGGCCGTTGTGCTGGCAACCGGCGGTGCTTCCAAAGTTTATCAGTATACGACTAACCCGGATATTTCCTCCGGCGACGGCATTGCCATGGCCTGGCGCGCTGGTTGTCGCGTGGCGAATCTGGAGTTTAACCAGTTTCACCCGACAGCCCTCTTCCATCCGCAGGCGCGTAACTTCTTACTGACAGAGGCGCTGCGTGGCGAAGGCGCTTATCTCAAACGTCCTGACGGCACACGCTTTATGCCCGATTTCGACGAGCGCGGCGAACTCGCCCCACGCGACATCGTCGCTCGCGCCATCGACCATGAGATGAAACGCCTCGGTGCAGATTGTATGTACCTTGATATCAGCCACAAGCCGGAAGAGTTCGTCCGCCACCATTTCCCGACCATTTATGAAAAACTGCTGGGGCTGGGAATTGATTTGACCAAAGAGCCGGTGCCCGTTGTCCCCGCTGCGCACTATACCTGCGGCGGCGTGATGATTGACGAGAATGGCCGCACGGATGTTGACGGGCTCTACGCTATCGGTGAAGTGACCTATACTGGCCTGCACGGCGCCAACCGTATGGCCTCGAACTCCCTGCTGGAGTGCCTGGTTTACGGCTGGTCAGCCGCGGAAGATATTATCAAGCGCATGCCTTTCGCCCGCGAAACCAAATCCTTGCCGGACTGGGACGACAGCCGTGTAGACAACCCGGACGAGCAGGTTGTTATTCAACATAACTGGCACGAGCTGCGGTTATTTATGTGGGATTACGTAGGTATTGTGCGTACCACGCGCCGCCTGGAGCGCGCTTTGCGCCGCATCACCATGCTGCAGCAGGAAATTGACGAGTATTATGCAAACTTCCGGGTTTCCAATAACTTGCTGGAGCTGCGAAACCTTGTGCAGGTGGCGGAACTGATTGTGCGCTGTGCAATGATGCGTAAGGAAAGCCGCGGATTGCACTACACGCTCGACTATCCGGATCTTGCAGAGCAATCGGGGCCGAGCATCCTTTCTCCGCTTTACATAAACAAATAGAAATCCTGGGTCAGGCCGCAGTAACCTTCGGACCATGTCTGGTCTGGCCCACGAATTACAAGGCGCTCGGTAAAATACTCGCCGTCAGTTGGCGAAAGCGCCAGCATCACGCGATGGGGTAAACGGGTTTCATTATCTGCAACATCCGTACGATAGCGCACAAACCATCCCTGCGTTTTTGCCAGTTCAGTAAAGGCAGACCCCGCCGTTTCAGGCATGATCACACAGAAAAAACCGTCTTCCGTAATAAGTTGCGCGGCGCTGCTCAGCAACGCGCTATGATCGAGCGTAGTGGTGTAGCGCGCCTGGGCACGCTCGGGCGAGGCGCATTCACTGCCCTGCTGGAAAAAGGGAGGATTGCTGACAATAAGCGAATAACGTTGTGTCGCCTGCTGCGCCCATTCCCGAATATCCGCACAATGCACGTTTATACGGGAGGCCCAGCGGCAGCCGCTGGCGTTTTCTGCCGCCTGTTCAGCCGCGATGGGATCGAGTTCCACGGCATCAATAGTGACATCATCAGACGTGCGTTGGGCAAGCATCAGCGCCAGCAAACCGCTTCCCGTCCCGATGTCCAGCACGCTTTTGACATTGGCGACCGGAGCCCAGGCGCCGAGTAAAGTACCATCAGTACCCACTTTCATCGCACAGCGATCGTGGGCGATAAAAAACTGCTTAAATGTGAATCCGTCACGACGTAAATGCGCTTTCTGCCTGGACATCTTATTAACCCTGTAAAGAAACCGCAGTAGCATAAGTGAAACTTGATGCCAGGAAAAGCATCACTTAGATACACTAACAGATGAAGATCGCAGCCATAACGTCTATAATCGGCGCCCCACATAGAGGTAGACCATGACTGTAAGCACTTTTTCCGAACTCGAACTAGACGATAGCCTTTTGGACGCGCTCCAGGATAAGGGCTTCACTCGCCCGACAGCCATTCAGGCTGCCGCCATTCCTCCTGCGCTTGAGGGGCGTGATGTTCTTGGTTCCGCACCAACGGGTACCGGTAAAACGGCGGCCTATCTGCTGCCAGTGTTACAGCATTTGATCGACTTCCCGCGCAAAAAATCTGGCCCGCCGCGTATTTTGATCGTTACGCCAACCCGCGAGCTGGCAATGCAGGTGGCGGATCACGCCCGTGAGCTGGCAAAACATACGCATCTGGATATCGCCACTATCACCGGCGGCGTAGCTTATATGAACCACGCTGAAGTCTTCAGCGAGAATCAGGACATTGTGGTTGCCACCACCGGCCGCCTGCTGCAGTACATCAAAGAAGAGAACTTTGACTGCCGCGCGGTAGAAACGCTTATCCTGGATGAAGCCGACCGCATGCTGGATTTAGGTTTTGCGCAGGATATTGAAACCATCGCCGCCGAAACCCGCTGGCGTAAACAGACCATGCTTTTCTCAGCCACGCTCGAAGGCAATGCGGTTAAAGAATTCGCCGAGCGTCTGCTGGAAGATCCTGTTGAAGTTTCTGCCACATCATCCACGCGTGAACGCAAAAAAATTCACCAGTGGTATTACCGTGCCGATGATGTGGCACATAAAACTGCGCTGCTGGTGACTCTGCTTCAGCAACCTGAAACCACCCGCTCCATCGTGTTCGTCCGTAAGCGCGAGCGCGTGCATGAGCTGGTTGCCTGGCTGCGTGAAGCTGGCATTAACACCTGCTATCTCGAAGGTGAGATGGTGCAGATGAAGCGTACCGAAGCGATTAAACGTTTGACGGACGGGCGCGTTAACGTGCTGATTGCCACTGATGTTGCCGCTCGTGGTATCGATATCCCGGAAGTGAGCCATGTGTTCAACTTTGATATGCCGCGTACAGCCGATACTTATTTACACCGTATCGGTCGTACCGGACGTGCAGGCCTTAAGGGCACGGCAATTTCACTGGTTGAAGCTCACGATCATCTGCTGCTGGGTAAAATTACTCGCTACATGAATGAGCCGTTAAAATCGCGGGTAATTGATGAGCTGCGCCCAACGACTCGCGCGCCAAGTGAAAAACTCACCGGCAAGCCGTCGAAGAAAGTGCTGGCGAAGCGCGAAGAGAAAAAGAAAGACGAGAAAGAAAAACCGCGTGTGAAAGTTCGTCACCGCGATAAGAAAAATGTCGGCAAGCGCCGTAAGCCGAGTGCGGTAAAATCTGACTCTGCGGAATAATTCAGCAGCGAAACAAAAAACCGTCTCCCGGGAGGCGGTTTTTTTATAAACTGAGCTTGAGATTTGGCCGTTATAGCCTGGAATTCTATTGAACCAACAAAAAAGCCGACTCATCGCTGAGCCGGCTTTTGCATTCGTTAGGCTATTACAGGCTTTCAGTGAAGGTACGGGCTATCACGTCGCGCTGCTGTTCTGGAGTCAGAGAGTTGAAGCGCACGGCATAACCAGAAACACGGATAGTAAGCTGCGGGTATTTTTCTGGATGCTCAACGGCATCCTGCAGCGTTTCACGGCGCAGCACGTTCACGTTCAGGTGCTGACCACCTTCCACACGGACTTCAGGTTTCACTTCCATTGGAATTTCACGATATTCAAACTGACCGAGTTTGCTTACTGCAACCACTTCATCTTCTGAAAAACCTGCTTTGGCGCATACACAGCGTGCTTCACCTTTTTCGCAGTCGAGCAGCCAGAAAGAGTTCAGAAGTTCATCATTTGCCGCTTTTGTAATCTGGATACCAGTAATCATTTTATATCTCCCTGTGGGCTAGTTTTGCTGATTCTTTTGAGCCCTGTTTTGGCTCATTGGTAAAACCTTTATGGCGCTGATGATCTATATACCAGCCCCACCGCAGGCAAACCTTGATTTAAGTCAATAAAATCCACATGGAGACTGCGGGTAAATTTTCATTTATTTGTTTTACATCAACTTAGCCATTGCGCCGGTAATTAAAAAATTTGTAAATTTTCAACTTTTGTTGTGCTTCTCGTCACCCGGGTGGCCGCGGATTTTGCTATGAGGAAAGAAGCAGTTAAGCTATCAAGATAACGATTCGCAGGAGAGCGACATGACCACCTCACTTAAATGGCACGACGTGCTGGCCGAAGAGAAGCAGCAACCTTATTTCGTTAACACGCTTAACACCGTGGCCGAAGAACGTGCGGCAGGCATCACTGTCTATCCACCGCAAAAAGATGTGTTCAATGCCTTTCGCTTTACGGAGCTTGGCGATGTAAAAGTGGTGATCCTTGGGCAGGACCCCTACCACGGCCCGGGTCAGGCGCACGGTCTGGCTTTCTCAGTGCTTCCCGGCGTTGCGGTTCCCCCGTCGCTCGGCAATATATACAAAGAGCTGCAAAATAATTTCCCGGATTTTGTGCGGCCCGATCATGGATACCTGGAAAGCTGGGCACGCCAGGGCGTAATGCTGCTTAATACGGTGTTGACCGTGGAAGCCGGCAAGGCGCACTCGCACGCACGCCTGGGTTGGGAAACCTTCACTGATAAAGTTATTGAGTTGATTAACCAGCACTGTGAAGGAGTGGTGTTTCTCCTGTGGGGATCGCACGCGCAGAAGAAAGGCAGCATTATCGATCGCAAACGCCATTATGTTTTGCAGGCGCCGCATCCTTCGCCGCTTTCCGCTCATCGTGGATTTCTCGGCTGCGGCCATTTTGCTAAAACTAATGAATACCTTATTGAACGCGGCCTCGCACCGATAGACTGGTCGCCGAAGCTTCCGGATCGGTAAGCATAAAAAAAGCCAGCTTAGTAAGCTGGCTTTTTATTACGAACCGGTAAGCCCGATTATGCTTTATTCTGACGCCACCATTCGGCGAGCAGCACGCCGGTTGCCACAGAAACGTTCAGGCTCTCAACGTTGCCGGTACCGTCAATTGCGATGCTCATATCTGCGTTTTCAAACGTGGCTTCCGTTACGCCTTCGCGTTCCTGACCCAGCACCAGCACCATTTTCTTCGGCAGCTCAGCTTTAAACAGCGGCGTACCTTTGTGGCTGGATGTGGTCACAATGGCGTAACCTGCCTGACGGAATTGCTCCAGGCCATCGGTGAAAGTATCACCGCTGATAGCCTGAACGTGCTCGGCACCGCCTTCTGCAGTACGCACCGCCGCGCCGGATTCCAGCAGTGAAGCATCCTGCACCAGCAGGCCTTTCACGCCGAAATGCGCACAGCTACGCATAATACCGCCGAGGTTATGCGGGTTGCCGATATCTTCCAGCGCCAGAACACAATCGTCCTCGCCTGCTTTAGACAGCCAGCTCTGCACGCTAATCCCGCTGCGTTTTTTGATCAGGAAGCATACACCGCCGTGGTGCTCAGTGCCGGATGCTTTAGCCAGCTCCGCATCGTCTACCACATGGTAGGCTTTGCGGTTGGCGGCCATCCAGCGCAGCGCTTCTTTGAAACGCGGCGTTACGCTCTGAATAAACCAGGCGCGTACGATACAGTCCGGACGGCTCTGGAACAGCGCCTGACAGGCATTTTCACCATAAACGCGGGTTTCTTCGGCACGCTGACGGCGGATAACTTCCGGATCTACAAAGCTCTTGCCGCTGTTACCATCCTGATCCGGCGTTGTCGATTCTTCAGCACGTGGGGCACGGGAAACCGTACGCCATGGTGAATCACCGCGGTCTTCACGATCGTTGCCACGACTCCACTCGCGCCCGGCGCCAGGCTTATCATCGCGACGTGGGCGACGTCCGCCCTCACCACGTGACGGAGCTGACGCATACCCACCACCTTTACCAGTACGCGGGTTTTGGCTGCGCTTTTCGCTTTCATCGTCACTGCGGACATACATCACTTTGACCTTGCCGCTTTTACCTTTAAATTCTTCGTTCATTCTTCTCTCCACCTGGCTGAGCGCGTGGCGCGCAGATTACCCGATGTGGCACCGCTTAGCCATTAACTTTGGTCAAAAGCTAATAACTATTGTAACCATCGAATAAATCACATTGTTGACACCTGATTAAACACCGATACTCTTTAACATATTAGAAACATTATCGGTTATTTACGCCGATCTCCTGACAACACACCTTTAGAGGTTAGTTATGAATACCGTTTGTGCCGCCTGCCAGGCTATTAATCGCATTCCTGACGACCGTATTGACGACGTTGCAAAATGTGGGCGCTGTGGCCACGAACTCTTTGATGGCGAAGTCATTAATGCAACCAGCGCCACGCTGGATCAACTCTTGAAAGACGATCTGCCGGTCGTCGTCGATTTCTGGGCGCCCTGGTGCGGCCCGTGCGTTAACTTCGCCCCTATTTTTGAAGACGTAGCCGAAGAACGTAGCGGCAAAGTTCGCTTCGTTAAGGTTAATACCGAAGCAGAACCAGACCTGAGCGCACGCTTCCGTATCCGCAGCATTCCAACCATTATGATCTTTAAGCAAGGCGAGATGGTGGATATGTTAAACGGCACCATGCCGAAAGCGCCGTTCGACGGCTGGCTGAATGAAAATATCTGACCATTAAAGCGGGGCACGATACTTGTGCTCCCCTTTGCTATCTACGGTAGAATAGCGTTTTTACTTACGTATCCTGATGACTGAAAACGCTGTTCTTCGTCTTCGCGCTGAACGACTGGCGCGCGCTACCCGCCCGTTTCTTGCCCGTGGTAACCGTATTCGCCGTTGCCAGCGTTGCCTTCTGCCGCTGAAGCTTTGCCTGTGCAATACGCTGCAACCGCAGCCTGCGCGTAGCCGCTTTTGCCTGGTAATGTTCGATACGGAGCCAATGAAGCCAAGCAATACCGGCCGTCTGATCGCCGATATTCTTCCGGATACGGCTGCGTTTCAGTGGTCACGTACCGATCCCCCGCAGGCGTTGCTCGATCTGGTTGCCGATCCTGACTACCAGCCGATGGTCGTTTTTCCCGCCTCATATGCCGATACAGACAGAACGGTGCTGACAACGCCGCCGCTTTCCGGCAAGCCGCCGCTGTTTATCATGCTGGATGGCACCTGGACTGAAGCGCGTAAAATGTTTCGTAAAAGCCCCTGGCTTGATGCCTTACCCGTTATCTCCGTAGATTTGAGTATCTCATCGGCTTACCGACTGCGTGTTGCAAGCGTCGAGGGACAATACTGCACCGCAGAAGTTGCGGCGGCGCTTCTTGAGCAGGCTGGCGATAACCAGGCCTCCCTTGGCTTAACGGATCATTTCACTTTATTCCGTGAGCGTTACCTGGCGGGTAAACCCCATCATCAGGGCAGCGTCACAGCAGCGGAGCCAGAAAGCGTTTAAACTCACGTAGATATGTCTCAGGGGAGAGAGCAATGAGTCAACGTGGGCTGGAGGCGCTGTTGCGTCCCAAATCGATCGCCGTTATTGGAGCTTCAGCGAAAACCGATCGCGCCGGTTTTCTGATGATGCGTAACCTGCTGGCCGGGGGATTTAATGGTCCCGTTATGCCGGTCACTCCGGTTTATCAGGCCGTTTGCGGTGTCCTTGCCTGGCCTGACATTCCCAGCCTGCCTTTCCCACCCGATCTCGCGGTAATCTGTACCCATGCAAAACGCAACCTTGAGTTACTGCAGGCTCTCGGCGAAAAGGGCTGTAAGGCGTGCATTATCCTCTCCGCTTCGCCGGAACAGCTGCCCGAGCTGTTAGCCTGTGCAAACCGCTGGCAGATACGGTTGCTTGGCCCAAACAGCCTGGGCTTGCTTGCTCCGTGGCAGGGTCTGAACGCCAGTTTTTCCCCGGTCCCGATCCTGAAAGGCAAGCTGGCGTTTATCTCACAATCCGCAGCCGTCTCTAATACGATCCTGGACTGGGCGCAGCAGCGCGAAATGGGCTTCTCCTGGTTTATCGCGCTCGGCGACAGTCTGGATATCGACGTCGATGAATTGCTCGACTACCTGGCGCGCGATACTAAAACCAGCGCGATTCTGCTTTATCTTGAACACCTCAGCGATGCGCGTCGTTTTGTTTCAGCCGCGCGAAGCGCTTCACGCAATAAACCTGTTCTGGTAATTAAAAGCGGCCGTAGCGCCAAAGCGCAGGCTTTGCTGAAAACCCACCCCGGTCTGGATTCAGCCTGGGATGCGGCGATTCAACGTGCCGGCCTGCTGCGTGTGCAGGATACGCATGAGCTATTTTCCGCAGTAGAAACCCTTAGCCATATGCGCCCGCTTCGCGGAGAGAAATTAATGATTATCAGTAACGGGGCAGCTCCTGCGGCTCTCGCGCTGGACGAGCTATGGCTACGTAATGGCAAACTGGCTTCATTAAGTGAAGAAACGCTGGCGAAGCTGCAGGGTGGCTTACCCATAAGCGTTGAAAGCGGCAACCCTCTGGATTTACGTGATGATGCAACGCCCGACCGTTATCTGCACGCCGTTGAAGCGCTGCTTGATAGCCATGATTTCGATGCCTTAATGATTATTCACGCCCCCAGCGCTGCGGCTCCCGGCACAGAAAGTGCAACTAAATTAATTGAATTACTGCGCCGTCATCCCCGGGGAAAATACGTCACCATCATCACCAACTGGTGCGGCGAGTTTTCATCTCAGGAAGCTCGGCGGCTTTTCAGCGATGCGGGTATACCTACATATCGCACCCCTGAAGGCGCGGTTACGGCATTTATGCATATGGTTGAATACCGCAGGAACCAAAAGCAGCTGCGCGAAACCCCCGCCCTGCCAGCCAACCTTGCGGCCAATGCCAGCGATGCGCATCGACTTATCCAGCAGGCCGTACAGGAAGGAGCAACATCGCTTGATACCCACGAAGTACGGCCGATTTTACAGGCGTATGGCCTGAATACGCTGCCGACCTGGATTGCCGGCGACAGTGCCGAAGCGGTGCATATCGCCGAGCAAATTGGCTATCCGGTGGCGTTGAAATTACGCTCGCCGGATATCCCGCACAAATCGGAAGTTCAGGGCGTTATGCTTTATTTACGTACGGCCAGCGAGGTTCAGCAGGCTGCGAACGCGATTATCGATCGTGTGAAAATGACCTGGCCGCAGGCGCGTATTCACGGCTTATTAGTGCAAAGCATGGCAAACCGCGCAGGTGCTCAGGAACTACGTGTGGTGGTGGAGCAGGATCCTGTATTCGGACCGCTGATTATGCTTGGCGAGGGGGGCATTGAGTGGCGGCCAGACCAGCAGGCCGTCGTCGCCCTGCCTCCGCTCAATATGAACCTCGCCCGCTATCTGGTGATTCAGGCGATAAAGAGCGGTAAGATCCGGGGCCGCAGCGCCCTGCGCCCGCTTGATATTTCCGGCATCAGCCAGGTACTGGTGCAGGTTTCTGATCTGATTATTGATTGTCCTGAAATCTATCGTCTGGATATTCACCCTCTGCTGGCTTCTGGCAATGAGTTCACCTTGCTGGATGTTACGCTGCAGCTGGCGCCTTTCGAGGGCGATCCTGATGCGCGCCTTGCTGTACGCCCTTATCCCCACCAGCTGGAAGAAAAAGTCGTTCTCAAGAATGGCGAGAGCTGCTTGTTCCGCCCGATCCTGCCTGAAGATGAGCCTGAGCTTCAGCAGTTTATTGCTCAGGTCACCAAAGAGGATCTTTATTATCGCTATTTCAGTGAGATAAACGAATTTACCCATGAAGATTTAGCCAATATGACCCAGATCGACTACGATCGGGAAATGGCCTTTGTTGCGGTGCGTCGGCAGGACAGCCGGGATGAAATTCTCGGCGTAACGCGAGCCATTTCCGATCCCGATAATATCGATGCCGAGTTTGCCGTGCTGGTGCGCTCCGACTTAAAGGGTCTGGGACTGGGCCGCCGATTAATGGAAAAGCTGATTGCCTATACGAGCGATCACGGCCTCCAAAGGCTAAACGGCATCACTATGCCGAACAATCGGGGCATGGTTACGCTTGCCAGAAAACTGGGATTTGAAGTCGACATACAGCTTGAAGATGGTATCGTTAGCCTGACTTTACCCCTGGTAAAAAGCGCAGGTTCGTGAGTAAGGTACTGGAAAACTTACTCACTTTGCGAGGCAGTAGTGGTATTATCAGCAAGTTCTGACGTCTGGATTTTGCAGAAGGCCATCCAATGAATAGAGAAGATATGCACTGTGATGTTGTCTAAATTTAAGCGTAATAAACATCAACAACACCTTGCCCAATTGCCAAAGCTTTCTCAGTCAGTTGCTGATGTAGAGACCCTTTTCTCCCCTGCGGATTTCCGCGAAGCCTTGCTGCAAAAAATTGCCAGCGCAACGCACCGCGTTTGTATTGTCGCGCTGTACCTGGAGCAGGATGATGGCGGCAACGGTATCCTTTCCGCGCTCTATGAAGCAAAGCGAAAGCGCCCGGAAATTGAAGCAACGATCTTAGTCGACTGGCACCGCGCGCAACGTGGCCGTATCGGCGCGGCCGCATCTGACACTAATGCTGACTGGTATCAGCGTATGGCTGAGGAATATCCCGGTGTGGATATTCCTGTGTATGGCGTGCCCGTTAACACCCGTGAAGCCCTTGGCGTATTACATTTTAAAGGCTTCATTATCGATGATTGCGTTATCTACAGCGGCGCCAGCCTGAACGACGTTTATCTTCATCAGCATGACAAATATCGTTATGACCGTTATCAGATAGTCGGTAATCCGCAGCTTGCAGATGTGATGTATGCCTGGGTGAATCAGTATCTGGTCCACGGCCGGGCAGTTCATCGTCTTGATGTCCCACATCGCCCGAAGAGCCCGGAAATCAAAAACGATATTCGCCTGTTCCGCCAGGAGCTCCGCGACGCCGCTTTTCATTTCCAGGGCAATGCCGACAACGAGCAGCTTTCCGTAACGCCGCTGGTCGGGCTTGGCAAATCAAGCGTACTTAATAAAACCATCTTCCACCTGATGCCGTGCACGGAACAAAAGCTGGTTATCTGTACGCCTTATTTCAACCTGCCAGCGGTGCTGGTACGCAATATTATTCAGCTTTTGCGCGATGGCAAACAGGTAGAAATCATCGTGGGCGACAAAACCGCGAATGACTTTTATATCCCGGAAGATCAGCCGTTTAAGATCATCGGCGCCCTGCCTTACCTGTACGAAATCAATCTGCGCCGCTTCCTGAGCCGCCTGCAATATTACGTTAATAGCGGGCAATTAATTGTTCGCCTGTGGAAGGACGAGGATAACAGCTATCACCTGAAAGGCATGTGGGTTGATGACGAGTGGATGCTGCTTACCGGAAATAATCTGAACCCGCGCGCATGGCGTTTAGATCTGGAAAACGCACTGCTGATCCACGATCCGAAACAGGAGCTCGCCCCCCTTCGTCTGCACGAACTGGAACTGATCCGTACTCACACAACGGTAGTACAGCACTATCGCGATCTGCAAAGCATTGCCGAGTACCCGGTAAAAGTACGCAAGCTGATTCGACGCTTACGTCGTATTCGAATAGATCGCCTGATAAGCCGTATTCTCTGATTAATCTATAATTAAGGCCCTGCTTTGCAGGGCTTTTTTTATGTGAGAGTAAATATGCAACGGATAATCTTACCGGCAATATTTCTGTTAAGCGGCTGCAGCCATATGGCTCAGGATCGGTGGCAAGGCCAGGACAAAGCCCAGCACTTTATGGCGTCGGCTATGCTCGCCGCAGCGGGTAATGAGTATGGGCAACGGCAGGGCTGGAGCACGTCACGTAGCGCAAACTTTGGATTTCTTTTTTCAGTAGGTCTGGGTGCTTCGAAAGAGCTGTGGGATAGCCGCCCTGCAGGAAGCGGCTGGAGCTGGAAAGACTTCAGCTGGGATATAGCCGGTGCGGCTACCGGCTATACTCTGTGGCAATTAGCAGAACACTAAAACCTATCCCCATTTTTGCTGATGTGCTTTTTTTCGAAGCAGATAATCTTTATCGGCTCGCAGTCGATCCCAATACTCTTTAAAGATCCGGGCAGACTCAGCCTTTATCGGATCGTTACCCCGTGGCAGTTCCTTACCCTGAGCATCGTATTTACGCCCGCCTTTATGGTTCGCATAACGTCGGGCTCTGGTATAGCCCATCTGGATAAATTTACGTGCCATATCCATGCCAACAAAATCATCAACCTTGCGATAAGTTTCAAAGAGATGATAGATTTTTTCGGCGGACTGGCGCGCGGTATCGGGATCCCTGAAGCGCCAGAAAGGCAGGATTTCGCTTTTGTATGGCTCAACCAGCAATACACCTTGTTCCCCGCGTCCAACCTGATAACACTCAGGCTGTTTGCGAAAATCGATGCTGGAAAAATCTTGCTGATAGTTAAATTTACGAACCGGCAAACGTTGCTCCAGGCGGAAAAAGTTTCTTTTAGCCTGGCAGAGGAAGGGTAATTAGCAATATTCCATTGGCGTTATTCAGGTCTGCTCAGCGTTTCGCAGACAGCAAAAGGCCCTGCACATCCGTGCAGGGCCTTTCACTAATTTGGAGCCTGGCAGTTCCCTACTCTCGCATGGGGAGACCCCACACTACC
>DAMBYU010000009.1:0-118385 GCA_032051265.1 Buttiauxella sp. | reverse complement strand
CGTGTCAGTGGAGGCGCAGTATAGGGATTTTTCGGAAGCTGACAACCCCTAATTTGCAATTTCTTTTTAAGCGTCGCTTTTTTGTGCAAAACCGTTGCAAACTGGCAGTTTTTCGAGCTTTGAGAAGCCATAACGCTGCAAAACAGGCATTAACTGTGCGGTTTCCGGGGTAAAGGCCATACAGAAAGCAATATTCTCATCAGCAGATAAAGCCTCTGGTGCTTCATGCTCTAAAAGCCACGCCGTACGCCGTGCAATAGCAGCGCCAGAATCTATCAGACGCGTACCTTCCGGCAATACCTGCAAGAGTTCTTCCTGTAATAGAGGGAAATGGGTACAACCCAGCACTACTGTATCCGGTGGTTCTTTCATACGCAGCCACGGACGCAGTATCTTGCGTAGCTCATCCAGTGAGACAGGTTCGCCAAGCAGCTTTGCTTCCGCCAGTTGCACCAGCTCTGCAGAACCCAGCATCTCGATTTTGCATGCTGTGGCAAAGCGCGCCACCAGTTCGTGCGTATAAGGCCGGCGAACGGTACCGCGAGTGGCAAGCAGGCCAACAATGCCATTTGCCGTCATACGGGCTGCAGGTTTAATGGCTGGTACTACGCCAACCACAGGGAAAGCAAATTTTTCGCGTAGTGCGGGAAGGGAAACCGTGCTTGCGGTATTGCACGCAATAATGGCAAGCGCCAGCGGGTAGCGTTGCTGAACGGCAGTGACGATCTCCACCACTCGCTCAACGATAAACTCTTCGCTTTTTTCGCCGTAGGGAAAGGCTACGTTATCGAAGACATAGATGTAATGCAGGTCCGGCAGGAGTTGCCGGACCTCGTTATACACTGAAAGCCCCCCGACGCCGGAATCGAAAACCAGCACCGTGGGACGTGCATCAGAAGGTATAGCTGCCAGAGAGGTAGTATTCCCGTCCTGGGGTTTGATAGCCATAAACCGTCTCATAATCTTTATCGAACAGGTTGGCGATTCTACCACGAACGCTCAGATGAGAGGTGACTGGATATGAAGCAGAGACATCAACCGTGCTGTAGCTCGGCAAAATTTGCTGAGTGTTGTTATAAGCAGAGCTGTTATTGTCGTAGCGTTTACCATAATACTGCCACGCCACATCCATATCGACATTGAACATAGTCCAGTCGAGCTGATACTTAGCCTGACGCTTCGCACGACGAGCCAGCACTTCATCATTCTGGTCGTTACGCGGATCTATATATTGCAGCGTGACTTTGTGCGTGAAGATGCCGGTATCAACACTACCCGTCCACTCAAGTCCCTTGATGGTTGCAGAATCAATGTTGTCGTAAGCACCGTTAAAGGTTATCGGATCGGAGTAGTAGGTGATCAGGTTTTCGATTTTGTAGCGGTAGGCCGACAGACGCCAGTCGAGCGGTCCGC
The DNA here is from genome assembly GCA_032051265.1 of Buttiauxella sp. Taxonomy (GTDB): domain Bacteria; phylum Pseudomonadota; class Gammaproteobacteria; order Enterobacterales; family Enterobacteriaceae; genus Dryocola. Next base: position 116,972 of record DAMBYU010000009.1, on the reverse strand, counting down.
TCAGGCCTTCAATGCCTGCTTCCCATTGCCTGGCCTCTTCTGGTTTCAGATTGGGGTTAGAGTCGATACCAAAACGAGTGGAGCCAAACTGCTGCCCAAGCGATGGCGCCAGGAAGCCGGTGCCATAGGAAAGCGTTGCGCGATAGCCTTCAACAAACTCCCAGCCTGCCGCCGTCTGCCAGGTGCCGTGCCAGCCGAACTGTTCGTCGTGATCTTCGCGACCGGAAGCTTCCACCGTGACATCACCAAACTGCTGCTGCCCGCTGAGGTACAAGCCGGTGTTGTCGCGCTTATAGGTATCAGTAATGGCTGTATCAGAAGAAGTCAGACGCTGTTGCTGCCAGTCCACGCCCGCGCTAATGGAACCCTGACCCACGGCAAAGTTGTTGCCCCACTGGATATTTCTCTGGGTCATACGGTCAAGCGTCGTCCCGTCGTTATAGCGGCCATATTCGCTGCTATAGTTGTAGTCCTTCACTTTCTGGTAACTGGCGATGAGCTGCGAAGAGTAAATCCCGGAATGAAAACGCATCCCGGCATCGTAACTTTGGTTGTAAAGCTGCTCTTCGTTGGCGCTGTAGGCAGGCAGGTACGGTGGGCTACCCAGGTCATAGTCGTTGTTATTGGTGTAACTATGGGCACGGAAGAAGCCGTCAAACTCGTCGTTAAATTTATGCTCAACCCCAGCCCAGAATGTCTTGTTACGGAAACCATCGCGATCGTTGTCACCGCTGTAGGTGGAGTGCGGCTGGACGTTAAAGCCTTTGGTTGATTCATATGAGCCGGCAACGGTCGCCACGGTATCGCCAAAGCGATGACGCAGCGTGCCGTCATACTGCTGATAGCCTTTTGAACCCATTCCCGCATTAATCTGCGATTTTTCTTCATCAGAATGGGTAATCACGTTAATGACGCCGCCGATCGCTCCGGAACCATACACAGCCGAGCGCGGGCCACGAATATATTCGATACGCTGTACAAGAGAGAGTGGAATGGCATTGATATCAGCCACATTCGAAATACCGGGACGCGCAATCGGCACCCCATCCACCAGCACCAGTACCTGACTGGCGTTCGTCCCACGGATAAACATCGACGAATATTGCCCCATACCACCATTTTGAGCGATATCCACGCCCGGCAGACGGCGCAACACATCGTTGATGGTTTTGGCCTGCCATTTATTGATATCTTCACGGGTAATAACGTCAGACGGGGCCAGAACCGTATTGACCGGTTGCTGGAAACGGTTAGCCGTCACCACCAGAGCATCATCAGAATTGCTGTCCTGCGCCCAGCCAGAAAACGCCGTTACGGACAGCGCCGTAAGCAGCGAAACTTTTTTTATCATCATTTATATAAGCATCCGCTTTTAAATCAAGGATGCCGCAGACATAACCGATAGCACGCGATAGTTATATCAATTGCGACGTAAACCGGCAGGTCTTCGGGCTTGGAGGTGTTTTTATGGATGTGGACTTCCCACTTATATAAGCAGTGTCTGCGTTTCACGTACATCCCACTCTTCCTTACCGCTGCGCGTCAGCCCCAGAATTGCACTGGGTTCCCTTTTAACTCTCAGGAGGCCGGAGAGCGCATGCTACCGTTATCGCCATATAGAAGTCCAGACTTCCAGTTGAACTTCCGCTAACGAAGAGACTGGACATCGCGAGGGTATTCCCTAAAATCGCCGCGTAGTTTGATTTCATAACAGGTAGCAGCCTATGACCCCTGAACATCTCCCGATAGACCAATACGACGCGCAACTGGCAGAAAAAGTCGCCCGCTTGCAAAGCATGATGTCCCCGTTTGCCGCGCCTGCGCCGGAGGTGTTCCGTTCGCCAGTCAGCCATTACCGTATGCGTGCAGAATTCCGCATCTGGCATGATGAAGACGATCTCTATCACATCATGTTTGATCAGCAGACTAAGCAGCGGATTCGGGTGGACAGCTTCCCGGCTGCAAGCTCGCTGATTAATGCGTTAATGCCAGCTATGCTGGATGGCGTGCGGAATATTCCTGCATTACGCCATAAACTTTTCCAGATAGATTATCTGACCACGCTGAGTAATCAGGCCATCGTTTCACTGCTCTATCATCGTAAACTGGATGAAGAGTGGCGGCAGCACGCGGAAACGCTACGCGACAGCCTTCGTGCCGGGGGCCTGAATGTGCATCTGATTGGCCGCGCCACAAAAACCAAAATCGAGCTGGACCAGGATTACATCGACGAACGCCTGCCGGTGGCGGGCAAAGAGATGATTTACCGCCAGGTAGAAAATAGCTTCACACAGCCAAACGCAGCGATGAATATTCAAATGCTGGAGTGGGCGCTGGATGTCACCAAAAATTCAGGCGGCGATCTGCTGGAGCTGTACTGCGGCAACGGTAACTTTTCGCTGGCGCTGGCGCGTAATTTCAACCGCGTGCTGGCAACCGAAATCGCTAAGCCGTCCGTTGCCGCTGCGCAATACAATATTGCCGCCAACCAGATTGAAAACGTGCAGATTATCCGCATGGCGGCGGAAGAGTTTACTCAGGCGATGAACGGCGTACGTGAATTTAACCGCCTGCAAGGCATCGATCTGAAAAGCTACCATTGCGAGACAATTTTTGTCGATCCACCGCGGAGTGGTCTGGATGCCGATACGGTGAAGATGGTGCAGGCTTACCCGCAGATTCTCTATATCTCCTGCAACCCGCAAACGCTGTGTGAAAATCTGGAAGCACTGGCTGAAACACACAACGTTTCGCGCCTTGCGCTGTTCGATCAGTTCCCTTATACGCACCATATGGAATGCGGCGTGTGGTTGACACGTAAATAATAAAAACGGACGCCAGGGCGTCCGTTTTTGTATGCAGCCAGCTTATGCTTTGCGCGCGCGGATTTTGACGCCAATCCAGAACAGCAAGGCGACTGAAAGCACAGACGGCAGGAAGTTCGAGCCGATAGCCGGATATTCAGCGCGTACGACGGCGCTGTATAGCAACACGCCAAGCACGAAACAGGCGGCGGCGAGGCCTGGCAGTCCTACCGGCATGGTTCGATTCTGATAACGCTGATGCAGGCAGTACACCGTCAGCACCAGCGCAATAATCGGAAAAATGGAAAACGGCACCACCGAGCTGAACAGCGCGGCAAAGGTTCCGTTAATCGAAAGACCGGCGATAAACGCCAGCACCAGCGTACCTCTCTCTTGTAACTGTTTCATTACTCGTCCTTCACTCTTCGGATAATTGAGCCAGCGACATCTTTTCCTGCTCCCGGCGATACCAGTAATACGCACCTTTTGAGATCATGCGCAACTGCAACACCAGACGCTCTTCGAGCTGACGACGCTGATCGCTATCAACGTCCAGCGCCTCGGCACCGGCACTAAAAACGATGGTTACCATCGCTTCCGCCTGCGCTTCAGTAAAACTGCGCGGCATGCGATTTTCGAGTTCTAAATAGTCGGCAAGTTCCGCAATAAAGTGTTGTATCTCCCGCGCCACGGCGGCACGGAAAGCAGCGGAAGTTCCTGAACGTTCGCGTAACAGTAAACGGAAGGCGTTCGGGTTATTACCGATAAACTCCATAAATGTGGAAACGGAAGTGCGAATAACGCTCCCGCCTTTGGCAATACGCTGGCGAGCCTGACGCATCAACTGACGCAGCATCAAACCGCTTTCATCAACCATGGTCAGGCCAAGCTCATCAACGTCGCGAAAATGACGATAAAACGACGTTGGCGCAATCCCTGCTTCACGTGCCACTTCGCGTAAGCTGAGGCTTGCAAAGCTCCGCTCGGCGCTTAGCTGACTAAACGCGGCTTCTATCAGAGAACGTCTGGTTCGTTCTTTTTGTTGCGCTCTTACACCCATCACGTTGCCTGAATCCCTCAAACCGAACTGGCACTATATCAGAAACTAACGCTACCGCTTTTATACAGGATTGTGAATGATTGTTTACGGGACGCTGCTCGCGTAACAAAGGAAAAAGCACAAGGATAATTGGGTTATACCGCTGATGATGTTACCATCATGTTGCTTTTATGTATAAGAACAGGTAAGCCTTACCATGTCACACACCTACGATTATGATGCAGTAGTAATTGGTTCCGGCCCGGGCGGCGAAGGCGCTGCAATGGGGCTGGTAAAACTTGGTGCCAGGGTCGCGGTGATTGAGCGCTACCATAACGTTGGCGGCGGTTGCACCCACTGGGGCACCATTCCTTCAAAAGCCCTCCGCCACGCCGTTAGCCGTATTATAGAATTCAATCAAAACCCGTTATACAGCGACCATACCCACCTTCTCCGCTCTTCCTTTGCCGATATCCTTAACCATGCCGATAGCGTCATTAATCAACAAACCCGCATGCGCCAAAGCTTCTACGAGCGTAACCGCTGCGAGATGTTGCAGGGCGACGCAAGGTTTGTGGATGAGCATACTATCGCGCTGCAATGCCCGGACGGCTCGATTGAAACGATCACCGCCGAGAAGTTCGTTATTGCCTGCGGTTCACGTCCATATCGCCCGCCAGAAGTAGACTTCGCCCATCCGCGTATTTACGACAGCGACTCTATCCTCAGCCTGCACCATGAACCACGCCACGTAATTATTTACGGCGCCGGGGTTATCGGCTGTGAATATGCATCTATTTTTCGCGGCATGAACGTTAAAGTGGATTTGATTAATACGCGCGACCGTCTGCTGGCGTTTCTCGATCAGGAGATGTCAGATTCGCTCTCTTACCACTTCTGGAACAGCGGCGTCGTTATCCGCCATAACGAAGAGTTTGAGAATATTGAAGGCGTGGAAGATGGCGTAATCGTCTCGCTGAAATCCGGCAAGAAAGTTAAGGCCGACTGCCTGCTGTACGCCAACGGCCGCACGGGGAATACCGATTCTCTGTCGCTGGAAAACGTTGGGCTGGAAACCGATAGCCGTGGCTTGCTGAAGGTCAATAGCATGTACCAGACAGCGCAGCCGCATATCTATGCGGTAGGCGACGTGATTGGTTATCCAAGCCTTGCTTCTGCGGCTTACGATCAGGGCCGCATCGCAGCCCAGGCGCTGGTCAAAGGTGAAGCCAATGCGCACCTGATTGAAGATATTCCAACCGGGATTTACACCATTCCGGAAATCAGCTCCGTAGGGAAAACCGAACAGCAGCTAACGTCCATGAAGGTGCCTTATGAAGTGGGACGCGCTCAGTTTAAGCATCTGGCTCGCGCACAAATCGTCGGCATGAACGTGGGTACGTTAAAAATTCTCTTCCATCGCGAGACGAAAGAGATTTTAGGGATTCACTGCTTTGGTGAGCGCGCGGCGGAAATTATTCACATCGGCCAGGCGATAATGGAGCAGAAAGGTGGCGGCAACACCATTGAGTACTTCGTTAACACCACCTTCAACTACCCAACGATGGCGGAAGCCTATCGGGTAGCGGCGCTAAACGGCTTAAACCGCCTGTTTTAACACCGAATCGAAATGGCCGTCCATCTGTGTGCGGACGGCTTCCGCGAGCTGCTCATAGCGGCTACGCAGCGGAGAACCCGGACGATAAACCAGACCAACCGTACGGCGCGGCTCTGGTTTATAACACGGCAGATAAACTACGCCATCCCGCTCGCGTTCATTTGGCACGGCCAGAGCTGGCAGCAGCGTAATTCCGCTACCCGCAGCGACCATGTTACGCAGCGTTTCTAAGCTGGTTGCACGGAAATGCGTGTCTTCCTCTGCGCCTGCCTCAAAGCAGAAACCCAGCGCCTGATCGCGCAGACAGTGCCCATCTTCCAGCATCAGCAATTTTTCACCGGCCAGGTCTGAGAGCGGCACTCTGTCGCGGTTTGCCCATGCATGATCCTGATACACCGCCAGCACCATGGGCTCATCGAACAGCGGCACTTCAATAAAGGCCTCGCTCTCTTTAACCAGCGCCACAATTGCGCAGTCGAGCTTACCGCTATCAAGCTGCGCTAATAGCTGATGGGTCTGCGCTTCATGCAGATACATCTCAAGCTTTGGAAACGTTTTGTGCAGCATCGGGATAATCTGCGGCAGCAGATAAGGCCCCACGGTTGGGATCAGGCCGATATGCAAGGGTCCGGACATCGCCTCGCCTTGCTGGCTGGCCATCTCTTTTAGTACTTTGACTTCCCGCAGTACGGTGCGGGCCTGATCGACCAGCAGCAAACCTGCCTGCGTGAATAAAACTTTGCGGCTGGTGCGTTCCAGCAGCATGACGCCCAGCTCATCTTCCAGCTTACGGATTTGGCCGCTCAGTGTTGGCTGGCTAACATGGCAGGCATCCGCTGCCCGACGAAAATGGCGATGTTCAGCTAACGCCACAAGGTATTCAAGATCACGAATATTCATTATCCATCCTCCAGCGCCATGATAGCCCATGGCGATAGATAGCATAGCAACGAACGATTATCCCTATCAAGCGAGATTATGAATAATAGCCAGCAACAGCACGAACAATCCATACGTTTGACCCCTCAATGGATTGTGGTGCTGAGGAGAAACTCTCTGTTCTCTGACCTGACTAACTATGAAAATGCCAACGTGAATCTTTAGCGGACTTGATGTCCGCTTTTTTTTGCACCAAATCCTGGCAAGCCTTCTGCGAAAAGAAGGCCCCGGGACATTACATCAGACGCTGTTTTGCTTCTGCAATCGCCAAAGCCACCTGCTGCGGTGAAACGCCACCTTTCGCCGCGCGTTTATCAAGACAGGATTGCAGCTCAAGAATGGGATAAACATCTTCACCGATTACGCCGCTGAATTTTTGCAAATCAGCCAGCGGCAACGCTTCCAGCGCTTTCCCCTGTCGAATCGCTTCCACCACGGCTTCACCCACAATGTGGTGCGCTTCACGGAAAGGCACGCCTTTGGCGACGAGATAATCCGCCAGTTCGGTTGAGTTAGCATAACCTTGCTGGGCTGCTTCCTTCGCGCGCGGGCGCTTTACCTGAATGCCGTCCAGCACCAGCGAGGCCATGTTCAGACAATCCAGCCAGGTGTCCAGCGCGTCGAACAACCCTTCTTTGTCTTCCTGCATATCTTTGTTATAAGCCAGCGGCAGACCCTTCATGGTCATCATCATGCCCGTCAGCGCGCCCTGCACGCGACCACATTTACCGCGAATCAGCTCCAGCGCATCCGGATTTTTCTTCTGCGGCATCAGTGAAGACCCGGAGGTCACGCGGTCTGACAGCTCAACAAAGCTTGCTTCACCAGTATTGAAGAAAATCAGATCTTCGGCAAAGCGCGAAAGGTGAACCATGCTAATGGCGGCGTTGGACAGCAGTTCCAGCACATGGTCACGATCGGAGACGCTGTCGAGGCTATTACGCGTCGCAGAGGCAAATCCTAACCAGCCGGCAAGCTGCTCTCGATCCATTGGATAGGCTGTTCCCGCCAGAGCGCCACAACCCAGCGGGCTGACGTCGAGGCGAGTCAGGGTATCTTTCAGGCGGCTTTCATCACGCGCCAGCATTTCCACATACGCCATGCACCAGTGAGCAAACGTCACCGGTTGTGCACGTTGCAGATGGGTATAGCCGGGCATCACCGCATCCTGATTAGCTTCGGCTGTTGCCACTAAAGCCTGTTGCAAATGATGCAACGCTTCGCCCAGTTCGGCCACCTGCGCCTTACACCATAATTTGATATCGGTTGCTACCTGATCGTTACGGCTACGGCCGGTATGCAGCTTCTTACCGAGATCGCCCACTTTGTCGATAAGCTTACCCTCGACCCAGCTATGAATATCTTCTGCATCACTGGCTAAAATAGCGCGAGGATTGACGCGAACCTCCTCCAGCAGAGTAGACAGCGCCTCTTCGAGTTGACGTTGCTCGTCCGCCGTTAATACGTTCACCGTCACCAGCGCTTTAGACCAGGCAACCGAACCGACAATATCCTGTTCCGCCAGCCGATAATCAAAACGCAGGGAATCATTCAGCTCTTTAAACCGCTGATCCGCTGCCTGAGTAAAACGTCCGCCCCAAAGTGCCATTTTTCCCGCTCCTGAATTTTTTAAGCAAAAGGCGCAGCAAGCTGCGCCCTGACTAGGTGTTCTGCTTTCTACACAATCTTCGCGCTACTTATTTTTTCAACTCGTTCAGAGCACGAATGCGTGATGACAGCGAGAACAGACGGATGAAGCCGCCCGCGTGGCTGTGATCGTACACTTCATCTTCGCCGAAGGTGGCGAACTCTTCGCTATACAGGCTGTTCGGCGATTTTTTCTGCATCGCCGTTACCTGGCCTTTGTAAAGCTGCAGCACAACTTCGCCGTTCACTTCTTCTGCCAGCGATTCAGCGGAAGCCTGCAGGGATTTACGCAGCGGCGCGAACCAGCGGCCATCGTAAACCACGTAAGACATTTCCAGGCCCAGCTGTTCACGCCATTTGAAGCTATCGCGATCCAGCACCAGCTGCTCAACGCCACGCAGCGCAGCCATCATGATGGTGCCTCCCGGGGTTTCGTAGCAGCCGCGGGATTTAATTCCCACCAGGCGGTTCTCAACGATATCGATACGACCGATACCGTGCTTAGAGCCAATCACGTTCAGGGTTTCCAGACATTTGAACGGGCTCATTGCTTCGCCGTTTACAGCAACGACTTTGCCCTGCTTAACGGTGACGGTAACCTGCTCAGCCTGATCTGGCGCTTCCTGTGGATCAACGGTCCAGACCCAGCAGTCTTTGTTCGGCGCATTCCACGGGCTTTCCAGCACCCCGCCTTCGGTGGAGATATGCCAGGCGTTTTCGTCACGGCTGTAGATTTTTTCCAGCGACGCGGTAGTCGGGATATCACGCTCTTTCAGGTAGTCGAGCAATGCTTCACGGGAACGTAAATCCCACTCACGCCATGGCGCAACTACTTTCAGGTGCGGTGCCAGCGCGGCCCATGTGGATTCGAAGCGTACCTGGTCGTTACCCTTACCGGTTGCGCCATGGCACAGCGCATCCGCGCCGACCTTATTCGCCACATCTACCAGCGCTTTTGCGATCAGCGGGCGGGCCATAGAAGTCCCCAGCAGATAGCTGCCTTCATACAGTGCGCCAGTTTGCAGAACCGGGTAAACGTAGTCGCTGATGAACTCTTCACGCGCATCTACTACATAGCATTCGCTCGCGCCGGAGCGCAGGGCTTTTTGCTCAACGCCTTTCAGATCCTCACGATCCTGGCCGATATCCACAACGCAGGCGATCACTTCGCAACCGCCGTAGTTTTCCTGCAGCCATGGAATAATGGCTGATGTATCAAGGCCGCCGGAGTATGCGAGAACGATTTTTTTGATGCCGTGATTTTCCATTGTCTTTTCCTTCAAATACTTTTTCTAAACCAGGCCAGAACTAAGCCAGAATCCGGGTGCCAATTGCCACGCCGTTGAATAAAGAGGGGAGCTGATCCGCATGGCGCCAGGAGGCGATATCCACCGAACGACCCAGCGTACGGGCTGCATCCAGCGCCGCGTTTACCTTTACAATCATCCCGTCGGTAATGATGCCCTGCTGAATAAGCTGCTCGGCTTTGGCGGCCGTCATCTCAGCAATGCGCTGTCCTTTACCGTCCAGGATACCACTTACGTCCGAGAGCAGGATCAAATCCGCGCCCAGGGTTGCCGCCAGAGCGGTTGCCGCCTGGTCAGCATTCACATTCATTAATTCGCCTTCCGCCGTCACGCCAATTGAACTGACAATCGGCATGAAGCCTGACTCAAGCAGAGTGGTAATCAGCTTAGCTGAGCCTGGTTTTGCCCGTCCAACGTGGCCCAGCTCTTCGTCAAGCCTGGTCACGGATACGCTATCGCCGTCGCCCAGGCACAGGCCGACGCCGTTAATGCCATGTTTCTTCGCCCAGGACAGCAGCGTCTTGTTCGCTGTTCCCGCCAGCGCGCCGGTAATAATGTCTATCTGATCGGCTGGCGTAACACGCAGGCCATTTTTCTTCTTCACCGGCAGGGAGAGCTTTTTCATGAGCTCATCCACCAGGCAGCCGCCGCCGTGCACAATCACCAGCGGGCGTTGATGGGACTGACGATAGCTCGCAAGCGCGGTAAACAGACGCTCCAGCGCCTCTTCGCTATCAAGCAGTACGCCACCTAATTTGATAATTAACGGATTCATCATTTCACCCGGCTGTCGGTTAAATAAGAGACTGGGTTTCGGCGAAGCCAAAACGAATGTTCAGGCACTGCACTGCCTGAGCCGATGCGCCTTTGAGAAGATTGTCTTCGGCTGCAACGACAATCAGATGCCTCTCCTGCACAGCAAAGCCAATATCACAGAACGGCAGACCCACGACGTTTTTCAGCGCCGGAACGCCTTTGTCATACAGGCGCACCAGCGGTTTGTCCTGATAGGCCTGATTAAAGGCATCGGCAACCTGCTGCTGCGACACTCCTTCATTCAGGCGGCAGGTAATCGTTGCCAGGATCCCGCGCGGGAAATTGCCCAGATGAGGAGTAAAAATAACCGGCGTATTGAGATGCGTTGTAATTTCCGGGTGGTGGCGATGGTTAAAAATGCCATACGGCTGCAGGCTCACTTCGCAGAAGCTGTTCGAAACCGCCGCCTTGCGTCCTGCACCGCTCACCCCACTGGTCGCGTTAATCACCGGCCACTGGCTTAAATCCAGCAGGCCTGCATCAATCAGCGGCTTCAGCGCAAGCTGGGATGCTGTCGGGTAGCACCCCGGCACGGAGATAAGATTGGTTTCTTTTATTTTGTCGGATTGCCATTCGGCAAGGCCGTAAACCGCCTTTTCAAGCAGCTCCGGATGCTGATGAGTAAACCCGTAGTAGCGTTGATAAAATTCAGCATCGTTGATGCGAAACGCCCCGGATAAATCGATCACTACGCAGCCCGCCTCGAGAAACTGTGGCGCAAGGTCATGGCTCACTTCATGGGCAGTCGCAAGAAATACCACATCCACGCCGTCAGTAAATTCGCTGATGTCAGACATCGCCTGCAACGGCATGTCGACAATACCTTTTAATTGCGGATGCAAATCAGATATCAATTTTCCTGCGTCATTGCTTTGCGCTGAAACCGTCAATGCGGTTATGTTCATATGAGGATGGCGATTCAAATAGGTTACAAGCTCTGCGCCTGCATAACCACTGGCACCAACAATCAGCGTATTCAACATCTGGGCTGCTCACCTTCTTACGTCGTGTCTGCTCAGGGAAAAGGCCTTGCGGCTATCACCCACGTCGGCGAGCGTGGTTTTATTCACCGGAACGCTTAAGGGTTCCTTTACGCTCAACGTTATTGTATTTTTATTCATAATTACTGCATGAATATTGATACTATCCTAACCTAAGGCCTGTCAACAGTGAAGATGAAATTACCTCCTTTTATCGAGATTTACCGCGCATTGATCGCGACTCCTTCCATCAGCGCTACCGACAGTGCATTGGATCAGAGCAATGAGTCTTTAATCAATTTGCTGGCGGGCTGGTTCCGCGACCTGGGCTTTAACGTCGAAGTGCAGCCCGTACCCGGCACCCGCAATAAATTTAATATGCTGGCAAGCACCGGTTCTGGCGCAGGCGGACTGTTGCTGGCGGGTCATACCGATACCGTACCTTTTGATGATGGCCGCTGGACGCGAGATCCGTTTACCCTGACAGAACACGAAAATAAACTGTACGGCCTTGGCACCGCAGACATGAAAGGCTTCTTTGCCTTTATTCTCGATGCGCTGCGTGATGTTGATGTGACGACGCTGAAAAAACCTCTTTATATTCTGGCGACCGCGGATGAAGAAACCACCATGGCCGGGGCGCGCTATTTCTCCGAAACCACAAATCTGCGCCCGGACTGCGCGATCATCGGCGAACCAACCTCTCTGCAGCCGGTACGTGCGCATAAAGGCCATATTTCTAACGCCATTCGCATCCTCGGCCAGTCTGGCCACTCAAGCGATCCGGCGCGCGGCGTGAATGCTATCGAACTGATGCACGACGCGATCGGCCATATCATGGCGCTAAAAAATACCCTGAAAGAGCGCTACCACCACGAAGCCTTCACCGTGCCTTATCCAACGTTAAACCTCGGGCACATCAGCGGTGGTGACGCGGCAAACCGTATCTGCGCCTGCTGCGAGTTGCACATGGATATCCGCCCGTTGCCCGGTCTGACATTAAACGATCTGAATGGTTTACTGAATGAAGCACTGGAACCGGTTAGCCAGCGCTGGCCGGGTCGCCTGACGGTTTCTGAACTTCATCCGCCGATTCCGGGCTACGAATGCGCCAAAGATCATCAACTGGTGCAGGTCGTTGAGAAACTGCTGGGGGCACAAACCGAAGTGGTGAACTACTGTACCGAAGCGCCATTTATTCAGACCATCTGTCCAACGCTGGTGCTGGGACCGGGATCAATTAATCAGGCGCACCAGCCGGATGAATACATCGAAACCCGTTTTATCGAGCCGACGCGTAAACTCATCACGCAGGTCGTAAAGCATTTTTGCTGGCATTGAAAAATAGCGGAGAAAGGGGTTTTCTCCCCTTTTTCCGCTGCTTTTTTATGGATTCTTATAAGAATTACTTATACACAAACCTGGTAATTAAATTTCATAAATTTGCGTCTTTTACCCGTTTGCTGAAACGATTTCGTAGCAATTGACGAATGCGGTGAGACGTGGCTTTATAAAAGACGGTGTTGAACCTTCACGGGTGAAATTGAGTTACAAATTAGATTGGGTGTCTGGGGTCATATGAACGAACAGTATTCCGCTTTGCGAAGTAATGTCAGTATGCTCGGCAAGTTGCTCGGGGATACCATCAAGGATGCATTAGGTGAAAACATTCTTGACCGGGTAGAAACAATCCGCAAGTTGTCAAAGTCTTCGCGGGCGGGCAATGAAGCAAACCGTCAGGAGCTGTTAACCACCTTACAGAACCTGTCTAACGACGAACTACTGCCGGTAGCCCGTGCGTTCAGCCAGTTCCTGAATCTGGCCAACACCGCCGAGCAATATCACAGCATTTCCGCAAACGGCGAGGCCGCCAGCAATCCTGAAGTTATCGCTAAGACGCTGCAAAAATTAAAAGAACAGCCGGATATTAGCGAAGCCGCTATTCGGGATGCAGTGGAATCCCTCTCCCTTGAGCTTGTGCTGACAGCACACCCGACCGAGATTACCCGTCGCACCCTGATTCACAAGCTGGTTGAAGTTAATGGCTGCCTGAAACAGCTCGACCACAGCGACCTTGCCGATTACGAACGCAATCAGATTATGCGCCGTCTGCGCCAGCTGGTGGCCCAGGCGTGGCATACCGATGAAATCCGTAAGCATCGTCCTTCCCCGGTCGATGAAGCCAAATGGGGCTTTGCGGTTGTTGAAAACAGCCTGTGGGAAGGCGTACCTAATTACCTGCGCGAGCTGAACGAACAGCTTGAGGCAAACCTGAACTACAAGCTGCCGGTGGACTTCGTCCCGGTACGCTTCACTTCCTGGATGGGCGGCGACCGGGACGGCAACCCGAACGTCACAGCCGACATTACTCGTCACGTCCTGCTGCTCAGCCGTTGGAAAGCAACCGACCTCTTCCTGCGCGATATTCAGGTTCTGATTTCCGAGCTTTCCATGGTGGAGTGCACGCCGGAGCTGAGCGAGCTGGCAGGCCCTGATGCCGCACAGGAACCGTATCGCTGCATTATGAAAGGGCTGCGCCAGCAGCTTCTGTCTACCCAGGCCTGGCTGGAGGCGCGTCTGAAAGGCCAACGCCTGCCAAAACCAGAAGGTTTACTGACGCAGAACGAACAGCTTTGGGAACCGCTTTATGCCTGTTACGAGTCACTACAGGCTTGCGGTATGGGCATCATCGCCAACGGCCAGCTGCTTGATACGCTGCGCCGCGTGAAGAGTTTTGGCGTGCCTCTGGTGCGTATTGATGTTCGCCAGGAAAGCACCCGCCACACCGAAGCCCTGGGCGAAATGACCCGCTACCTGGGCATTGGCGACTATGAGAGCTGGTCAGAAGCCGACAAACAGGCCTTCCTGATCCGCGAACTGAACTCCAAACGTCCGTTGCTGCCGCGTCAATGGGAACCGAGTGAAGAGACCCGTGAAGTGCTGGAAACCTGCAAAGTGGTTGCCGAAGCGCCTCGTGGATCTATCGCCGCCTATGTGATTTCGATGGCGAAAACGCCGTCTGATGTGCTGGCAGTACATCTGCTGCTGAAAGAAGCCGGATGCGCGTTTGCGCTGCCGGTGGCGCCGCTGTTTGAAACCCTTGATGACCTGAACAACGCCGACGACGTTATGACCCAGTTGCTGAATATCGACTGGTACCGCGGCTTTATTCAGGGCAAACAGATGGTCATGATTGGCTATTCTGACTCGGCAAAAGACGCAGGCGTGATGGCCGCTTCCTGGGCACAGTACCAGGCGCAGGACGCGCTGATCAAAACCTGCGAAAAAGCCGGCATCACTCTGACGCTGTTCCACGGACGCGGCGGCTCTATTGGCCGTGGTGGTGCTCCAGCGCACGCAGCGCTCCTGTCTCAACCGCCAGGAAGCCTGAAAGGCGGCCTGCGCGTCACCGAACAGGGCGAAATGATCCGCTTCAAATACGGCCTGCCGGAAATCACTATCAGCAGCCTTTCGCTCTACACCAGCGCGATCCTTGAAGCCAACCTGCTGCCGCCGCCGGAACCGAAAAAAGAGTGGAAGCATATTATGGAGGAGCTGTCTGCCACCTCCTGCGATATGTATCGTGGTTATGTCCGCGAAAACAAAGATTTTGTGCCCTACTTCCGCTCTGCAACGCCTGAGCTGGAACTGGGTAAATTACCGCTTGGTTCGCGTCCGGCAAAACGTAAACCTAATGGTGGCGTTGAATCCCTGCGCGCCATTCCGTGGATTTTCGCCTGGACGCAAAACCGCCTGATGTTGCCTGCCTGGCTGGGTGCCGGTGCCGCACTGCAAAAAGTGGTAGAAAACGGCAAGCAGGGCGAACTGGAAACCATGTGTCGCGACTGGCCGTTCTTCTCCACGCGGCTTGGCATGCTCGAGATGGTATTTGCTAAAGCTGACCTGTGGCTGGCGGAATACTACGATCAGCGTCTGGTGAAACCAGAACTATGGAAGCTGGGTAAACAGCTTCGCGATCAGCTGGAAGCCGATATTAAAGTCGTGCTGGATATCGCCAATGATTCCCACCTGATGGAGGATTTACCCTGGATAGCCGAGTCCATCACTCTGCGTAATATTTACACCGACCCACTGAACGTGTTGCAGGCTGAATTACTGCACCGCTCGCGCCAGTCGGAAGAGAAAGATGAAGAGCCGGACGCCCGCGTTGAGCAGGCATTAATGGTGACTATCGCTGGCGTTGCCGCCGGGATGCGTAATACCGGATAAGCGCTGAAAATGCTTTCCTTCAAACCCCGCTTATGCGGGGTTTATATTTTTGCATATATCTGGCATTAAATTAATATCTACACGCGGCATGCTTTTGGGGGAGTAATAAATTATAAATACCCTGTGCCTTTGATAAAGATCAAGCTCTACCGATAAAAAAATTAAGTTTTCTCTATCTGCACCGATTTTTATTAGAAATACGAATAAATTATCGGAGCCTCTATGTCTATCCTCTCAAAGCTAACATTTAAGAAAAAAATATGGTTCCCGCTAGTCGTCACCTTTGTATTGATGATGATATTATGTGCTTTCTTTAATTATAAACAATACAATGTTCTTATCAGTGAACGTCAATCACAATTACAGTCCACCATCCAGTTAGCCACAGGTATTGCTAAACAATACGATAACATGCAAAAAAATGGCGTATTATCTCTCGCAGAAGCAAAATCCCGGGCACTTGCCACAATAAAAAGCTTACGTTACCAGGGAAGCGGATATATATTTATCTTCGATCGCAATGGTAAATATTTGATGCACCCTATACGCAACGATCTGCTGGAAAAAGATGTCAGGGATTTTTCAACAAGAGACATTGTTGATGTGGCTTTCCAGAAAGGAGGTGGCTTCGTCAGCTATGAGTGGTTAAATAAAGAATTAGGCATGGTGCAAAAAATAGCCTATAGCGATAATTATGCAGACTGGGGCTGGGGGCTTTCTACCGGTGTAGAAATACATGATATTGACACACTGTTTATGAAAGGGTTTATCCAGGCTGGCTTCTTTATTGTTATCAGTATTACGATTATTTTTATCATTACATTTATTATCAATATGGATCTTATTCGTCAGCTGGGGTGTAATCCGGAAGAACTTATACAGATAATGGGTAACGTTTCCAAAGGGAATTTAACTCAGGCGATTACGGTCAGGAAAAAGGATACACGCAGCCTTCTGTATGCAATCCGAAATATGCAGAACGCCCTTACTTCTATTATCCAGGATATACGAACAAATACAGATAGCGTGGTAAAAATTTGTCATTCCATTACTAAAAGCAATGAGCGGTTAGGACAACGAACAGAGTCCCAGGCCAGTGCGATACAGCAGGTTTCTGCAACGCTTGAAGAACTCACCACCACGGTATCACAAAATAACGCTAACGCCGAACTTGCTTCGGGAGTTGCCCGGAACACTTCACACTATGCTGAAGAAGGGGGTGAGCTGGTCGAACAGATAACTTATTCAATGGAAGCAATCACTCAGCGCTCAGATAAAATTTCAGAAATTACAGACCTAATTAATGGTATTGCGTTTCAGACTAATATCCTGGCGCTTAACGCTTCCGTAGAAGCCGCGCGTGCCCACGAGCACGGCAGAGGTTTTGCCGTTGTGGCTCAGGAGGTGCGAACCCTGGCACAGCGCTGTACCCTGGCGGCGAAAGATATTGGCTTACAGATAACCGCTAACGATACCTACACAAAAGAAGCGTCTCAATTAGTTACCCAGGCTGGCACAACCATGATGAATATTATTAACTCGACGTCTAACGTCTCGACATCGCTGGGAGATATATCCTCATCCAGTTCAGAACAGGCTATCGGCATATCACAGATTAGCGAAGCAATTGTCCAGCTTGATAAAACGGCACATGAAAACTCCTCGCTGGTTCATGACACAATAAAAACCATACACAGTATGGCCGATGAAGCCAGCCAACTGGTCGCTGCCGTTTCCCACTTTAAAATCTTGCAGGAAAAGAATGTCTAGCATACCGGCTGACTACTTTTGTCGGCGAGACAACCAGAGCCTAATCAGCCCCTAACAAAAAACCTGACGGCAGTAGAGCACTGCCGTCAGGTTTCGGTAACCGCTGAAACTGCCCTGTTTCAGGTTCGTTATGGCGTTATTTTATAGCCCGGGGCGCACGCCCAGGGTATGGCAAATCGCGTAGCTCATCTCGGCGCGGTTTAGCGTATAGAAATGGAAATCCTTCACCCCTTCACGGCTGAGAATTTTCACCATGTCCATCGCGATATTTGCGCCAACCATTTTGCGGGTTTCCGCATCATCATCCAGACCTTCAAACATTTGCGCCATCCAGTGCGGAACGCGCACGTTGGTCATGTTGGCAAATTTATGTGCCTGTTTGTAATTACTGACCGGCAGAATGCCCGGCACGATTTCCACATCAATGCCCGCCGCCGCGCAACGGTCACGGAAGCGCAGGTAGCTTTCCACATCGAAGAAAAATTGCGTGATAGCGCGATTAGCACCCGCATCAATTTTCCGCTTCAGGTTGATAAGATCGGCCTGCGCGCTTTTCGCTTCCGGATGAACCTCCGGGTAGGCGGCGACCGAAATATCAAAGTCCCCTACTTCTTTAAGCAAAGTAACCAGATCGGAGGCATACATATCCGGTTTACCACCGCCCGGCGGTAAATCGCCGCGCAGGGCAACGATATGACGAATGCCGTTGTTCCAGTAATCCTGGGCTATAGTGCGCAGTTCATCACGGGTGGCGTCGATACAGGTAAGGTGCGGCGCCGCTTCAAGGCCCGTACGGTCTTTGATCCCTTTAATAATGCTATGGGTGCGATCGCGCTCACCGGAGTTTGCGCCGTAGGTTACGGAGACGAATTTCGGTTTCAGGCTGCTGAGCCTGTCGATTGAGCTCCACAGGGTCTGTTCCATCTCACTGGTACGCGGCGGGAAAAACTCAAAGGAAACGTTAATTTGCCCGGCTACTTCGGCCAGACTCTGATTCAGTGCTTCCCGCTGGTTGGCGTGAAAAAAGCTCATACCCTTACCTCATTAATCGCTTTTTAATAATCTGTTGTTGTGTTTGGTTGCTGTCCAGACGTTTAGACGTCCAGATAGCAAGATGAAGGAAAAGGGGCAGGTCGTCAACTGAAAAATCACTACGGGAAATGAGGAATTCTCAAGAAACTTGAAATTTTTTCACGATGCTGAAATAAGAAAGGTGGTGGATGACGCTAGCGCTTATCCAACCTACAAATAGATGAAATGTGTAGGAGAGATAAGCGGCGCGCCATCCGTCAAAAATTACAGCAGCTGCGCCAGACGGTTAAGATCCGACTGAATGGCCCCGGCAGTGACATCACGACCGGCACCGGGTCCACGGATAACCAGCGGGTTATCACGATACCAGCGGCTTTCGATGGCGAACACGTTGTCGCACGGCAACAGCGCCGCCAGAGGATGTTCAGGGCGAACCGCCTCCACGCCAACACGAGCCTTGCCGTTCGCATCAAAACGGGCCACGTAACGCAACAGCAGTCCCATCTCCTGCGCGGCTTCAAAACGTTGCGCCATCTGCTCGTTAAGTTCGTCACCATTCTCAAAGAAATGATCCACCGAACCTTCTTCACAACCGTTTGGCACCAGCGATTCTACGCGAACCTGATCGGGCTCGATATCGTAACCCGCTTCGCGAGCCACAATCACCAGCTTACGCATAACATCTTTACCGGAGAGATCGACTCGGGGATCGGGTTCTGTCAGGCCCTGCTGCCAGGCCTGATCGACCAGATCGGTAAACGGCACGGTGCCATCAAATTGCAGAAAAAGCCATGAAAGCGTGCCGGAGAAAATGCCGCTAATCGCCAGAATGGCATCGCCGCTATCGCGCAGGTCGCGCACGGTGTGGTTGACCGGTAAACCAGCGCCTACGGTGGCGTTGTATAACCAGTGGCGGCCCGTTTTTTCAAACGCGTCGCGGATTTGGCGGTACTTCTGCCCGTTGCCCGCACCCGCCAGCTTGTTGGCGCTGATAACGTGGAAGCCATGGCTTGCAAAATCGAGATATTGATCGGCAAGCTGCTCGCTTGCAGTAACGTCCAGCACAACTAAATCGTCGTAGGGGTGCGCGCGCATCCACAGGAACAGGGATTCTTCATCCTGCTCTACCGCTTCATCATTAAAAAATGCCAGTGAGCGGCTGGCGTCAAGCCCCTCGTAGTTCAGCAGGCTGCGACGGCTATCCACTACCCCTGCGAGGATAAATTCAAAGCCGGTGCGGGCGGAGATCGTTTCCTGTTCGCGGGCAAACAGTTCCAGCCAGCGGGAACCAATATTCCCCTTTCCAAACAGCACCAGGCCAATACGCTTTTCAGCGCGGAACAGCGATTTGTGCAGACCCTGAATCAGGTTTTCCGTAGGGCCAGCGCGCAGCACGGCGACCAGGCTGATACCATCTTCAGACTGCCAGATAAACTCAACCGGATGATCTTTTAGCTGTTGCCAGAAACGGTGGCTGTGCAGCGGGTTACGACAAACGCCCGCGCCTACCATTGCCACCAGCGCCAGGCCTTCACGCAGACGTAGCTCGCCCGGCAGACCTGCATTCTGCAAAATTTGCAGTACGCTGTTCACCACTTCGGAGGTATAGCAAAGCTGCAGCAGGTTACGATCGGGATGCACGCCGACAGATAAAGGGCGAACCTGCGCGCGCTTAAGCAGCGTATCCAGCTCTTTCTGCGCCAGTTTGAAATCCTGCTGCGGAGCAACCTGAAACTCAATCAGGCAGACATCATCATGGCTGGTGACAATGCGCGCTCCGGTACCGGAAGCCAGCACGCGTTCGATACGGGTTGAGCCCTGCTCCGGGGAGTAGCTGCAGCGCAATTGCAGATCGATATCGCTGCCAGAGACCGGCTGCAGCGTACGGGCGTGCAGGACAGGCGCCGCAAGGCGTGCCAGTTCGCTGGCTTCGTCCAGACGCAGCAGAGGCAGCAGACAGGCATCTTTTACTTTACGTGGATCGGCGCTGTAGACCCCGGCCACGTCGCTCCAGATGGTTACGCGGGACACGCCTGCCAGCGCGCCGATTTGCGTTGCGGAATAGTCAGAGCCGTTACGGCCCAGCAACACGGTTTCACCGGCGTCGTTACGGCAGATAAAGCCGGTCACCACGAGGCGTTTATGCGGATGCTGCGCCATCAACTCTTGCAACAGCGGCCAGGAAAGGCCTTCATTAACCTGTGGCTGCGCCGCTCGCTCGGCACGCATGAATTCACGCGCATCAAGCCAGGCAGCTTCGATACCCTGCTGATTCAGCACCGCAGACATCAGACGTGCAGACCAGATTTCGCCGTGGCCGACCACTTCGGCATACACCGCGTCGGTGATTTTGCCATCCAGCAAACCGGCGAGGCGCTCCAGATCGTGGATAAATTCACCGATCAGGCCATCCGCTACTTCTGGCGGAAGCAGGCCGCCGATAAGCTCGCTTTGATAACGCCGCAGCGCCTGCTGGACCTGATGCGCAGATAACCTGTCGCTCTGGCTCAGCTGGAGCCAGTTAATTAGCTGGTTAGTGGTGCTGCCAGCGGCAGAAACCACCATCAGATCGCCCGGCCTCGAATACTCGGTCATGATACCCACCACACGCAGGTAACATTTTACATCTGCAAGACTACTGCCGCCAAACTTGTGCAGTTGACGAACCGGCGTCCCTGCTGGTACTGAAACACTCATGCTTACCCCTCTCTTGCCGCCCGGAAGGCATTTTCCAGGTCAGCAATTAAATCTTCACCGTCTTCAATACCGGTAGACACGCGCAGCAACGTTTCGGAAATGCCAGCCGCAGCCCGCGCTTCCGGCGCCATGCCCGCGTGGGTCATGGTTGCCGCGTGGGAAATCAGGCTTTCAACGCCACCCAGCGATTCCGCCAGCGTGAAGAGCGACAGTCCGCTCAGGAAACGACGCAGGGTCTGCTCGTCACCCTCTAATTCAAAACTCAACATCGCGCCAAAACCTTTCTGCTGGCGGGCAGCGATTTCGTGCCCCTGGTTTTCCGGCAGCGATGGATGATACAGCTTTTTCACCAGCGGTTGTCTCTTCAGGAAATCGACAATCAACTGCGCGTTGCGTTGAGCAACTTCCATACGTGGCGACAATGTGCGCAACCCGCGCAGCAGCAGGTAGCTGTCAAACGCGCTACCGGTTACGCCGATATTATTCGCCCACCAGGCAAGCTCGGTGACAGTATCGGTATCTTTGGCAATCACCACACCTGCCACCACATCAGAGTGGCCGTTTAAATATTTGGTACAGGAGTGCAGAACCAGATCGGCTCCCAGCGCCAGCGGATTTTGCAGCGCCGGGCTCAGGAAGGTGTTATCCACCACGCTGACTGCTCCGACAGCACGCGCCGCTGCGCATATTTTCGCAATATCTACCACGCGCAACAATGGGTTGCTTGGACTTTCTACCAGCACCAGCTTCGGTTTTTCGGCCAACGCCGCATTTAAAGCGGCTTCATCGCCCTGATCGACAAATAAAACCCGGTACGCGCCGCGTTTTGCCAGGCTATCAAACAGGCGATAGCTGCCACCATAGCAATCGTGTGGGGCAACAAGCAGGTCGCCAGGCTTCAGGAATACCGTGGTCACCAGATGAATAGCCGACATGCCGGTATTGGTCATCACAGCGCCCGCACCGCCTTCCAGTTCCGCCAGCGCACGCTGTACAACATCGCGCGTAGGGTTGCCACGACGCGAATAATCGTGCTCGCGCGGTTCATTAAAACCTGTGAAGTTATAAGTGCTGGAAAGATGGATGGGCGGAACAACACAGCCGTATTGTTCGTCATCGTTCAAACCGCTGCGTACTGCGATGGTTGCCTGTTTGCGCGTCATTGTTTCCCTGATCCTTGCTGGTCGAATAAAGGTCAGGCATCAGAGTAAACATTGCAAAGATGGACGTCAATACATCTGGACATCTAAACTTCTTTGCGTATAGATTGAGCAAACGCGAAATAGCCGTTAAAATTATACGCTTTAGCATGCATGAGTCGCAGACTGCACAGGCGTCTGGGCTGTACACTAAGACAGATAATCGCTGAAATCGTGCCTCGCCCGGTTTAAGCATGTTTAATTGATAAGAGGATTAAAGGTATCTCATGGCTGAATGGAGCGGCGAATATATCAGCCCTTACGCTGAGCACGGGAAGAAGAGTGAACAGGTAAAAAAAATTACGGTTTCCATTCCTCTGAAGGTGTTAAAAATCCTCACCGATGAGCGCACCCGTCGTCAGGTGAACAACCTGCGCCACGCAACAAATAGTGAATTACTGTGTGAAGCATTTCTGCACGCGTTTACTGGCCAACCTCTGCCGAACGATGCGGATCTACGTAAAGAACGTAGTGATGAAATTCCGGAAGAAGCGAAGGTGATTATGCGCGAGCTGGGGATTGACCCGGATACGTGGGAATACTAGATAGCAGATTACAGAGACAAAAAAGGCGCCCCAGGGCGCCTTTCTCTTTCCATGCTGCGAATTATTTTTTCGCGCCTGGTACGCTGAAACGCTTGTTGAAGCGGTCAACACGGCCACCGGTAGCAACATCACGCTGTTTACCAGTGTAGAACGGGTGGCATTCACCACAAACGTCCAGGTTCAGATCGTGACCCGCAGTAGAGCGGATTTTGATAGAATTACCGCAAGAACAGTTTGCAGTAATTACGTCATATTTAGGGTGGATATCTTTTTTCATGGAAAACCTCAGGTCTAAGGCCGCGTCGCTCTTCCAGCCCTAACGCCAGACACCACGCGATGTTAATAAAGTAGGTTTATTCGAAGCCAAAACTGCGCATCAAAGGCGGCGAATCATACAGAAAACAACCGATGCATGCAAACTGATCCGCAATTTTGCGAACACACAGTGTACACTATCCCGTCTTTTTTATCACCCCGGATGCTTTCATGCCTGTTGCTCACGTCGCCCTGCCGGTTCCACTTGCCCGTACCTTTGACTATCTGATCCCCGCTGGAATGCAGGTAGTAGCGGGCTGCCGCGTGATGGTGCCATTTGGTAAACGTGAAGCCGTGGGCATTGTGGTTGCCATCAGTGAAAGCAGCGAACTCCCGCTTAGCGAGTTGAAACCTGTGGTTGACGTGCTTGATGGCGCTTCCTTATTTCCTCCTTCTTTATGGCGCGTGTTGCTGTGGGCAAAAGATTACTATCAACATCCCATTGGCGATGTGCTGTTTCACGCACTACCGATTTTGCTGCGTCAGGGAAAACCCGCGCATCACGCGCCGCTGTGGTACTGGTTCGCCACGGAAGAAGGCAAAGCCGTCGATCTTAATAGCCTGAAACGGGCCCCCAGGCAGCAGCAAGCGCTGGCGGCTGTGCGGCAAAAAAATATCTGGCGTCATCAGGTAAGCGAGATGGATGTCAGCGAGCAGGGCTTACAGACGCTGAGAATAAAAGGGCTATGCGATCTGAAAAGCGCGGCACCCGCCGCAAAGGACTGGCGCGACACTTATTCTGTCGCGGGTGAGCGCCTGCGTCTGAATACCGAACAGGCCACGGCGGTGGGCGCCATTCACAGCGCTGCGGATCATTTTTCCGCCTGGCTGCTGGCTGGCATTACCGGTTCGGGCAAAACCGAAGTCTATCTGAGCGTGCTGGAAAACGTGCTGGAGCGGGGTTTGCAAGCCCTGGTGCTGGTGCCGGAAATCGGCCTGACGCCGCAGACTATCGCCCGTTTCCGGGAACGTTTTAATGCTCCTGTAGAAGTTCTGCATTCAGGATTGAACGACAGCGAGCGGCTTGCCGTCTGGCTGAAAGCGCGCAGCGGCGAGGCGGCGATTGTCATCGGCACGCGCTCCTCTCTCTTTACGCCGTTTTGCCGCCTTGGCGTTATTGTCATCGACGAAGAGCACGACAGCTCTTACAAGCAGCAGGAAGGCTGGCGCTACCACGCCCGCGATTTGGCGGTGTATCGCGCTCATGCGGAAGATATCCCGATTATTCTCGGCTCGGCGACGCCTGCGCTGGAAACGCTGCATAACGTGCAGCTCGGCAAATATCGCCAGCTACGCCTGACTAAACGCGCCGGAAACGCACGTCCGGCTGCGCAGCAGGTGGTGGATTTAAAAGGTCAGCCGCTTAAATCAGGCCTGGCTCCTGCGCTAATTCAGAAAATCGGGCAGCACTTAAAGGCAGATAATCAGGTCATTCTGTTCCTGAATCGCCGGGGGTTCGCCCCCGCCCTTTTATGCCACGAATGCGGATGGATAGCGGAATGCCCCCGCTGCGACCGCTACTATACGTTGCATCAGGGGCAGCGCCAGCTGCGTTGCCACCACTGCGACAGCCAGCGAGCCATCCCTAACCAGTGTCCGGGGTGCGGTTCAACCAATCTGGTGCCGGTGGGTATAGGCACAGAGCAGCTTGAGCAAAGCCTGGCCCCGCTGTTTCCGGGCGTGGCGCTTTCACGTATCGACCGCGATACCACCAGCCGCAAAGGCGCGCTTGAACAGCATCTGGCCGAAGTACATCGCGGCGGAGCACGCATTCTGATTGGCACGCAGATGCTGGCTAAAGGCCACCATTTTCCTGACGTCACGTTAGTCGCGCTGCTGGACGTCGACGGGGCGCTGTTCTCGGCAGATTTTCGCGCCGCAGAACGCTTTGCCCAGCTGTATGTTCAGGTTTCCGGGCGTGCAGGCCGTGCGGGTAAGCAAGGCGAAGTGGTGCTGCAAACTCACCATCCTGAGCATCCATTGCTACAAACTTTGTTGACCCAGGGCTACGATGCCTTCGCAAATCAGGCGCTGGTTGAGCGCCAGACGGTGTTTTTACCACCGTTTACCAGTCATGTGATCTTTCGGGCTGAAGATCAAAACAACCAGCAGGCGCCGCTATTCCTGCAACAGCTACGCAATTTGCTGGAGTCAAGCCCGCTACGTGATGAACAGCTGTGGATCATGGGGCCGGTGCCTTCGCTCCAGCCAAAACGCGGGGGCCGTTTCCGCTGGCAGATTCTCCTTCAACATCCTTCACGTGCCCGGTTGCAGCGCCTGGTAAGCCACTCCCTGACGCTGGTGAACACCCTTCCTGAAGCGCGAAAAGTGAAGTGGACGCTGGATGTCGATCCGATTGAGGGCTAGCACATAGCCGACCGGATATGCGAAGCGGATCGAAAAATTCTGCATCCGTCACATTTTTAATGAAATTTCTGTAACAGGCGACAGCAATATTCTGCTAAGAATATCAGCACGATCGGACATAAAGGATGTGTCATGGCCTGCGGAGTGCGAGCGAGGAGAAGAAGTTGAAGCCGAAGAGTCAGGTTGTCAGTGCAACCATGAAAGATGTCGCCGTACAGGCAAAAGTATCAACAGCAACGGTATCCAGAGCCTTAATGAACCCGGATAAGGTCTCGCAAAGCACGCGTAGCCGCGTAGAACAGGCTGCAATAGAAGTGGGCTACTTGCCTCATTCGCTAGGCCGTAACACAAAGCGTAACGAATCGCGTACGATTCTGGTGATTGTTCCGGATATCTGCGATCCGTTCTTCAGTGAGATAATTCGCGGCATTGAAATCACCGCCGCTGAACAGGGTTATCTGGTGCTGATCGGCGACTGCGCCCATCAGAACCAGCAGGAAAAAACGTTTATCGACCTGATCATCACCAAGCAAATTGACGGCATGCTGCTGCTTGGCTCGCGCCTGCCGTTTGATGCAAGCCTTGAAGAACAAAGAAATTTACCGCCGATGGTGATGGCCAACGAGTTTGCGCCAGAGCTGGAACTGCCGACGGTGCATATCGACAATCTCACCGCTGCGTTTAACGCCGTTTATTATTTGCAGCAGTTGGGCCACGAGAGAATTGCCTGTATTGCCGGGCCGGAAGAGATGCCGCTGTGCCATTATCGCCTGCAGGGGTACGTGCAGGCCTTGCGCCGTACGGGAATGGTCGTCGATCCGCATTATATCGCGCGCGGTGACTTTACTTTTGAGGCCGGTGCGACAGCGCTTGCGCAGCTTTTATCGCTCCCCGTTCCGCCAACTGCGGTCTTTTGCCACAGTGACGTGATGGCGCTGGGTGCGCTTTCTCAGGCTAAACGTAGCGGGCTACGCATCCCGGAAGATTTATCCATCATGGGTTTCGATGACATTGCGTTATCGCAATTTTGTGATCCACCGCTCACTACAGTGCAACAGCCGCGTTTCGACATCGGACGGGAAGCTATGTTGCTGCTATTAGATCAGCTACACGGTGAAATCGTTAGCAGCGGATCGCGTCTGCTGGACTGCGACCTTATTGAACGAGGGAGCACCAGCGCGCCAGGCTTAAGAAAATGAACCGCTTTAGGACTCCCTAATCTGGTCAAAGGGACGCCCCTTAAGTAACATGGCGGGCTGACAAACGAATCAATACAGCGAATCGATAGTGGCACAAAAAGATTATGTACGCCGCGGGCAATCGGCAGGGACACGGCGCAAAAAGAGTACCTCCCGCAAAAAGCAACGTAACCTGCCATCCGTCTCGCCGACAATGGTTGCCATTGCGGCCGCCGTTCTGGTGACCTTTATTGGTGCCCTGTACTTCATTACCCATCATAAAAAAGAGGAAAGCGAAGTCCTGCCGGGCCATAAAGTGACCGGGAATGGACTGCCGCCAAAGCCTGAAGAACGCTGGCGCTACATCAAAGAGCTGGAAAATCGCCAGCCGGGCGTGCGCACCCCAACCGAGCCTACGGCCGGTGGCGAAGTGCAGAACAAAGACCAGCTCACCAGCGAACAGCGTCAACTGCTGGAACAGATGCAGGCGGATATGCGCCAGCAGCCGACACAGTTGAACGAGGTGCCGTGGAACGAACAAACTCCGGCCCAGCGTCAGCAAACGCTGCAGCGCCAGAAACAGTTACAACAGCAGGTGCAGCAGCGAACGCAGCAGCAGCAATGGAACACGCAGCAACAGCAGCAGCCCCGCGTGCAGCAGCGCGTTGCCGAGCAGCCACGTCCTGTTCAGCAACAGCAACCGCGTACGACGGCTGCGCCTCAGCCGTATCAGGATTTGCTGCAAACGCCGCCGCATAACGCTCAGCAGCGCCCGCCCGCGCAAACTGCACAGCCCCGCGTGCAGGTTCAGACGCAGCCAAAAGCTGCACCGGTTAGCCGCGAACCTGAAGCAGCAAAACCTGCTCCAGCCGCTCACGAGAAAAAAGATGAAAAACGCTGGATGGTTCAGTGCGGTTCATTCAAAGGTAGCGAGCAGGCGGAAACGGTTCGTGCGCAGCTTGCTTTTGAAGGTTTTGATTCCCGTATTACCACCAATAAAGGCTGGAACCGCGTGGTGATTGGTCCGATCAAAGGCAAAGATAATGCAGACGGCACGCTTAACCGTCTGAAGATGGCTGGTCACTCTAACTGCATTCGTCTCGGCGGGGGTTGAAACCCCCAAAATCTCCCCCATCTATAATTGCATTCAGCCCCGGACATGGTCTGGGGCACGTATTAAGCTGATGCAATAAGGGGTCTGCTCGTGACAACAATAGTAAGTGTGCGCCGCAACGGCCATGTCGTAATCGGTGGTGATGGTCAGGCCACGCTCGGCAACACCGTAATGAAAGGCAACGTGAAAAAAGTTCGCCGCCTCTATAACGACAAAGTCATTGCCGGCTTTGCAGGCGGCACAGCCGATGCCTTTACCCTGTTTGAACTCTTTGAACGCAAACTCGAAATGCATCAGGGCCACCTGGTGAAGGCCGCCGTTGAGCTGGCTAAAGACTGGCGTACCGATCGTATGCTGCGCAAGCTTGAAGCGCTGCTGGCGGTAGCCGATGAAAACGCGTCGCTTATCATTACCGGTAACGGCGACGTTATTCAGCCAGAAGATGACCTGATTGCTATCGGTTCCGGTGGCCCGTACGCCCAGGCCGCCGCCCGTGCCCTGCTGGAGAATTCCGATCTGGGTGCCCGTGACATCGTTGAGAAATCGCTGGGGATCGCCGGTGATATCTGCATTTACACCAACCATTTCCATACTATCGAAGAATTAGCGTCTAAGGCGTAAGGATCCCCCATGTCTGAAATGACTCCACGCGAAATTGTCAGCGAGCTGAACAAACATATCATCGGCCAGGACAACGCCAAGCGTTCCGTGGCGATTGCGCTGCGTAACCGCTGGCGCCGTATGCAACTGGAAGAAGAGTTGCGCCATGAAGTAACGCCAAAAAATATACTGATGATCGGCCCGACCGGCGTTGGTAAAACTGAAATCGCGCGCCGTCTGGCAAAACTTGCCAATGCGCCGTTCATCAAAGTCGAAGCGACTAAGTTCACCGAAGTGGGCTATGTCGGTAAAGAAGTAGACTCTATCATCCGCGATCTTACCGACTCCGCGATGAAGATGGTGCGCCTGCAGTCGATCGAGAAAAACCGTTACCGCGCTGAAGAAATGGCCGAAGAACGTATTCTTGATGCGCTAATCCCGCCGGCCAAAAACAACTGGGGCCAGAACGAAACGGCACCAGAGCCGTCTGCGGCGCGTCAGTCATTCCGCAAGAAACTGCGCGAAGGCCAGCTGGACGATAAAGAAATCGAAATCGATCTGGCAGCCGCGCCGATGGGCGTTGAGATCATGGCGCCTCCTGGCATGGAAGAGATGACCAACCAGTTGCAGTCAATGTTCCAGAACCTGGGCGGACAGAAGCAGAAACCGCGCAAGCTGAAAATTAAAGACGCGATGAAACTTCTGATTGAAGAGGAAGCCGCCAAGCTTGTGAATCCGGAAGAGCTGAAGCAGGACGCGATTGACGCGGTTGAACAGCACGGCATCGTGTTCATCGACGAAATCGATAAAATCTGTAAGCGCGGCGGCAACAGCTCCGGCCCGGATGTTTCCCGCGAAGGCGTTCAGCGCGACCTGTTGCCGCTGGTTGAAGGCTGCACCGTTTCCACCAAGCACGGTATGGTGAAAACTGACCATATTCTGTTTATCGCCTCCGGCGCATTCCAGGTGGCAAGCCCGTCCGATCTGATCCCGGAATTACAGGGTCGTCTGCCGATTCGCGTTGAGCTGCAGGCGCTGACCGTGGAAGATTTCGAACGCATTCTGACTGAGCCAAACGCATCCATTACCGTGCAGTACAAGGCATTGATGGGCACGGAAGGCGTAAATATCGACTTCACCGAAGATGGTATCCGCCGTATCGCTCAGGCCGCATGGCAGGTGAACGAATCTACCGAGAACATCGGCGCGCGTCGTCTGCATACCGTGCTCGAACGTCTGGTGGAAGA
Organism: Buttiauxella sp.; assembly: GCA_032051265.1. GTDB lineage: Bacteria > Pseudomonadota > Gammaproteobacteria > Enterobacterales > Enterobacteriaceae > Dryocola. The sequence goes on along the minus strand of DAMBYU010000009.1, from coordinate 87,528 downwards.
TATCTCTTACGAAGCCAGCGATCTGAGCGGCCAGTCCATTATTATTGATGCTGATTACGTGAGTAAGCACCTGGATGAGCTGGTAGCAGATGAAGACCTGAGCCGTTTTATCCTATAATCGCGGCCAACGTATTTTCTTCATTGCAAATGGGGGGCTTATGCCCTCCATTTTTTTATCACTGGCACCCATAATTATGAACGATTCGCACGCTGTAAGCATAACGAGGGCCTGGCTGGAAAGCCTGCGTCCCCGCACCCTGCCGTTGGCTTTTGCCTCTATCGTCTGCGGCTCCGCGCTGGCGTACTGGCAAGGGGTATTTGATCCTGCGGTAGCCGGGCTTGCGCTACTGACGGCAGGGCTGCTGCAAATCCTCTCCAACCTCGCGAATGATTATGGTGATGCGGTAAAAGGCAGCGATAAGGAAGACCGCATTGGACCGCTGCGTGGTATGCAAAAAGGCCTGATTACCCAGCCGCAAATGAAACGCGCGCTGATTATCACCGTCGTGCTTATCTGCCTGTCCGGTCTGGCTCTGGTTGCCGTCGCCTGCCATACCCCGGCCGACTTCTTCGGTTTTCTGATACTCGGCCTGGCCTCTATCGTCGCGGCAATTACCTACACGGTTGGCACGCGTCCCTATGGCTATATGGGGCTGGGTGACATTTCCGTGCTGGTCTTTTTCGGCTGGCTGAGCGTGGCGGGGAGCTGGTATCTCCAGGCCCATATGCTCGCGCCGCTGGTATTCCTGCCGGCGACAGCCTGCGGTTTACTGGCGACCGCTGTTTTAAATATTAACAACCTGCGCGATATCGATAGCGACCGTGAGAACGGTAAAAACACGCTGGCGGTTCGTCTGGGGCCGGTGGGGGCTCGTCGCTATCATGTTTGCCTGCTGATGGGTGCCCTGCTGTGTCTGGCGCTCTTTAATCTGGTTTGGCTGAAAAGCCTGTGGGGATGGCTGTTTGTCCTGGCCGCGCCGCTTCTCATCAAGCAAGCCATTTACGTCACCCGAGAAAGGGAACCTGCCGCTATCCGCCCAATGCTTGAACGGACGGTAAAAGCGGCATTGCTGATTAACCTGTTGTTTGCGGTGGGAGTTGTGCTCAGCAAGGCGCATTTTTAGCTGACAAATATCAATTAACAATTGATGATTTTGCCAACAGTTAACATTAAGCGATATACTGACAACTCCTGCAGCAACAGAACTTAAATCCTATGAAATATGATACTTCCGAGCTTTGCGACATCTACCAGGAAGATGTTAACGTCGTTGAACCGCTGTTTTCCAATTTTGGCGGACGGTCGTCTTTTGGCGGGCAAATCATTACGGTGAAATGTTTCGAGGACAACGGGTTGCTGTACGATCTGCTCGAACAGCAAGGTCGTGGCCGTGTCCTGCTGGTCGACGGTGGCGGCTCTGTACGCCGTGCCCTTGTTGACGCTGAACTGGCTCGTCTTGCGGCGCAAAACGAGTGGGAAGGTATTGTGGTCTACGGCGCGGTGCGCCAGGTGGACGATCTGGAAGAGCTGGATATCGGCATTCAGGCTATTGCCGCCATTCCCGTTGGCGCCGCAGGTGAAGGCATCGGCGAAAGTGACATACGCGTCAATTTTGGCGGCGTAACGTTCTTCTCCGGCGATCATCTTTACGCGGACAACACCGGCATTATCCTTTCCGAAGATCCGCTTGATATCGAATAAGCCGAACTTTCTATGCAAAACGGGCGCCCTGGGGCGCCCGTTTTATTTCAGCCGACAGCCTTACACTTCTTCCATTTTACCCAGCAGCGCGTGCAGACGCTCCTGCCAGACATGCTGTTGTTCTTTCAGCGAATTATTCTCGCGGATCAGCTCTTCGTGATTGCCCTGCGCCTGCTGTATTTCCTGAACCAGGCTGTTGTTTTTCTCTTTCAGCTCTTCGATTTCCATCTGCAACAACGTGATAGTGTCAATCGCCTGCTGTACTTTCGATTCCAGTTTCTCAAAAACTTCAAATGACATGTTAAATCTCTCCTGAATTGCAAGGCGTTGATGGATGGCTATCCTCGTCCCGGCGCTACCGGCGACGCCTTTGTGAACATATGCGCACCACGCAGCGTTTCCCCGATTGTAAGTAGCGCCGCATCGCGTGTCCAGCGGCTTCCCGCGCTCTTTGCTTAACAAGACGTTTTTCAGCATATACCGAGAGACGACAGGCGTCTTAACCGTTAATTGTTAAAAAAGAGGTTACAAAAATGGAGCCATTCCCCTGCGCTCGCTGTGTGGTAATGCTCATTTTTTAGCGCGAAAACGCGCATTTTCATGACGAAAGCCACATTTTTAAAGTTCGATATTTCTCGTTTATGTTCGTTAACGATAAATTAACACCATGCCTACATGGCATAAGGGTGGCAAGGACGCTTAAATCACAATAACCATTAATTTTGCCTTCAGGACCCTACTATGAGTCAGACAGCTTCACCAACCTTAAAAGGCCAGTGCATCGCAGAGTTCATGGGTACCGCGTTGTTGATTTTCTTCGGTGTGGGATGTGTGGCCGCATTAAAAGTCGCAGGCGCCGTCTTCGGACAGTGGGAAATCAGCTTCATCTGGGGTTTAGGGGTGGCGATGGCTATCTACTTAACCGCCGGCGTTTCTGGTGCGCATCTCAACCCTGCCGTCACGGTGGCGCTATGGCTGTTCGCCTGCTTTGACAAACGCAAAGTCTTGCCGTTTATTGTGTCCCAGGTCGCAGGCGCATTCTGCGCCGCAGCGCTGGTATACGGCTTATATTACAATCTGTTCCTTGATTACGAACAGACCCATCACATGGTGCGCGGCAGCGTGGAAAGCCTGGACCTGGCCGGCATCTTCTCCACCTATCCAAACCCGCACATTAACTTTGCCCAGGCATTTGCCGTAGAAATGGTGATTACCGCCATTCTGATGGGTCTGATTTTGGCGCTGACCGACGATGGCAACGGCATCCCACGCGGGCCGCTGGCACCTCTGCTGATAGGCTTACTGATTGCTGTGATTGGTGCATCAATGGGTCCGCTGACCGGCTTTGCCATGAACCCGGCGCGTGATTTTGGTCCAAAAATTTTCGCCTGGCTGGCAGGCTGGGGCGAAGTTGCCTTTACCGGCGGCAAAGATATTCCTTATTTCCTGGTGCCCATTTTTGGCCCGCTGACGGGTGCCATATTAGGCGCATTTGGATATCGTAAATTGATTGGTCGCCATTTGCCGTGTGACGTTTGTGAAGACGTTGAAGAGAAAACGACAGCCACATCAACACAACAAAATGCTTCTTAAGCAACACTGACTTCGGGACAACCTTATGACCACTGAAAAAAAGTACATCGTCGCGCTCGACCAGGGCACCACCAGCTCCCGTGCCGTCGTCCTGGATCATGACGCCAATATCGTCAGCGTGTCACAGCGTGAATTCGAGCAAATCTATCCCAAGCCTGGCTGGGTTGAGCACGATCCGATGGAAATCTGGGCCTCCCAAAGCTCCACGCTGGTAGAAGTGCTGGCGAAAGCCGATATCAGCTCCGATCAGATTGCCGCGATTGGTATTACTAACCAGCGTGAAACGGCGATTGTCTGGGAACGCGAAACCGGCAAACCAATTTATAACGCTATCGTCTGGCAGTGCCGCCGCACGGCGGAAATCTGCGAGCAGCTTAAGCGTGACGGCATGGAGGAGTACGTGCGTAAAACTACCGGTCTGGTGGTTGACCCGTACTTTTCCGGCACCAAAGTGAAGTGGATCCTCGACCATGTGGAAGGCTCACGCGAGCGCGCTCGTCGTGGCGAACTGCTGTTCGGTACGGTAGACACCTGGCTTATCTGGAAGATGACTCAGGGTCGCGTACACGTGACCGATTACACCAACGCCTCGCGTACCATGTTGTTCAACATTCACGATCTGGACTGGGACGACAAGATGTTGGATGCGCTGGATATTCCACGCGCCATGCTGCCGCAGGTTCGTAAGTCCTCCGAAGTTTACGGCCAGACCAACATCGGCGGTAAAGGCGGCACGCGTATTCCGATTGCCGGTATCGCAGGCGATCAGCAGGCAGCGCTGTTTGGCCAGCTTTGCGTGAAAGAGGGCATGGCGAAAAACACCTACGGCACCGGCTGCTTTATGCTGATGAATACCGGCGAGAAAGCTGTCTCCTCAAGCCACGGTTTGCTGACAACTATCGCCTGCGGCCCACGCGGTGAAGTGAACTATGCCCTGGAGGGTGCGGTATTTATGGCGGGCGCATCCATTCAGTGGCTGCGCGACGAGATGAAGCTGATAAGCGACGCCTTTGACTCCGAGTACTTCGCTACCAAAGTGAAAGATACTAACGGCGTTTACGTTGTTCCTGCATTTACCGGTCTTGGCGCGCCTTACTGGGATCCGTATGCACGCGGCGCGATTTTCGGCCTGACGCGTGGAGTGAATTCTAACCACATCATCCGCGCGACGCTGGAGTCCATCGCTTATCAAACCCGCGATGTACTTGAAGCGATGCAGGCAGACTCAGGTATTCGTCTGCATGCATTACGTGTGGACGGCGGCGCGGTTGCCAATAACTTCCTGATGCAGTTCCAGTCCGATATTCTTGGCACTCGCGTAGAGCGCCCTGAAGTCCGTGAAGTAACGGCTCTGGGTGCCGCTTATCTGGCAGGCCTGGCGGTTGGCTTCTGGCAGAACTTAGATGAAGTGAGCGAGAAAGCCGTTATCGAAAAAGAGTTCCGCCCGGGTATCGAAACCACCGAGCGCAACTTCCGTTACGCAGGCTGGAAAAAAGCGGTTAAACGCGCGCTTGCATGGGAAGAGCTCGATAAAGATTAACCCCTTTCAAGGGCCCCGGACGGGGCCCTGTATGCCCCTTCCCGACCCAGGGTTTTCCCGGCTATCTCCCGCCTGTGCTACACTCCGTCGCAATTGAGCTTGCTAAACGAGTATGTAATGAAACGAGAACTTGCGATCGAATTTTCCCGCGTAACGGAAGCTGCAGCGCTTGCCGGTTATAAATGGCTGGGTCGTGGCGACAAGAATACCGCTGACGGAGCGGCCGTGCATGCTATGCGCATCATGCTTAATCAGGTCAATATCGACGGCCAGATTGTGATTGGCGAAGGGGAAATCGACGAAGCGCCGATGCTCTATATCGGTGAGAAAGTGGGGACCGGGCAAGGCGATGCGGTGGATATTGCCGTGGATCCCATAGAAGGCACCCGCATGACAGCGATGGGCCAGGCCAACGCGCTGGCGGTACTGGCCGTCGGCGATAAAGGCAGCTTCCTGAATGCGCCCGATATGTATATGGAAAAGCTGATTGTCGGTCCCGGCGCACACGGCGTTATCGATCTCAATCTGCCCCTGGCGCAAAATCTGCATAACATTGCCATTGCGCTCAATAAACCGCTCAGCGAACTTACCGTCACCATCCTTGCTAAACCGCGCCACGACGCGACCATTGCCGAAATGCAGAAACTTGGCGTACGCGTTTTCGCCATTCCTGACGGTGACGTTGCGGCGTCGATTCTGACCTGCATGCCGGACAGCGAAGTAGATGTAATGTACGGCATCGGTGGCGCGCCTGAAGGCGTAATTTCCGCAGCGGTTATCCGCGCGCTGGATGGCGATATGCAAGGACGTCTGCTGGCTCGTCATCATGTTAAAGGCGACAACGAAGAAAACCGTCTTATCGGCGAGCAAGAGCTGCAGCGCTGCAAAGCGATGGGCATTGAAGCCGGAAAGGTTCTGCGGCTGGACGACATGGCGCGCAACGATAACGTCGTCTTTTCGGCCACCGGCATCACCAAAGGCGATCTGCTTGAGGGCATTACCCGTAAAGGCAATATGGCGACAACAGAAACGCTGCTGATCCGTGGCAAATCGCGCACCATTCGCCGCATTAAATCTATCCATTATCTCGACCGTAAAGACCCGAACGTGCAGACCCATATTCTGTAAGGCTGCCGTTTGTCTGATTGAGCTTTCCGGCCCGCACAGGCTGGAAATCTTTCACTATTCTGGTGAAGATAAGGCAAGAGCAACAACAGGAGCGCAACATGGCGGATTGGGTTAAAGGTAAAGTTACTCGGGTTCAGCACTGGACCGATTCTCTCTTCAGCCTCACGGTTCAGGCTCCTGTCGCCCCGTTTACCGCCGGGCAGTTTACCAAGCTTGGCCTGGAAATCGATGGTGAGCGCGTACAGCGCGCCTATTCCTACGTCAACGCGCCGGGCAATCCCGATCTCGAATTCTATCTGGTTAACGTGCCGGAAGGTAAACTCAGCCCGCGGCTGCATGTTATGCAACCGGGTGATGAAATAATGATAGTGAGTGAACCCGCCGGGTTCTTTGTTCTGGAAGAGATCCCGGACTGCAAAACGTTATGGATGCTGGCTACCGGCACAGCGCTTGGCCCTTATCTTTCCATTTTGCAGGAAGGCAAAGATCTCGAACGTTTCGAGAATATCGTTTTGCTGCACGCTGTGCGTTATGCCAACGACCTCAGCTATCTGCCGTTAATGCAGGAGCTTCAGCAGCGCTATGCCGGCAAACTGCGTATTCAGACCGTGGTCAGCCGGGAAACTATTGCCGGTACGCTAACCGGACGAGTTCCCGCATTAATTGAAAGCGGCGAGCTGGAAACGGCGGTTGGGCTGCCTATGGATATTGAAACCAGCCACGTGATGCTGTGCGGCAACCCGCAAATGGTGCGCGATACCCAGCAATTGCTGAAAGATACCCGGCAGATGAGCAAACATTTGCGTCGCCGTCCGGGCCATATGACTGCCGAGCATTACTGGTAATTCAGCGGTATTTTACTTCGCTTGTATCTTTGCCGAATCTGTTCTCGCCCTGGGTGCCGACAAACGCGCCCAGGTCCATGATCATCATCACCAGAATCAGCGTCGGGATGAAGCGCCCCAGCCCCCACTGCGCCACGCTTCCGAAAACTTCCCAGTTACCCGCCAGAAGCAACCACGCCGGGATAAACAGCAGCGCCCACCAGCCTTTCTTATTACGATCGTGCAGGCGTTTGACGATAACCGCAGCCGTGGGAATCAATGACCCCGATAAAAAGAATCCGGCGGTCGAATAAGGCATAATTTTTGCCCCGGCCAGGGTAAATAAAATCGCCAGACCGGCAATCCAGACGCCAATCCAAATCCAAAAATCGCGACGCCCAATGCGCCCTTTAAAAGAGAACAGCCAAAGCTGTATGGTCATGATAAGGTCCTTATAAGTTTTGTGGCGTAGTGTACCCTGGCTGTGCCGGGTTTTGACAAGCCAACGGATTGCCGATTTAATCAGTGCCATGAATCACAGGAGAAGTTGTTGATGAAATATCTGCTCTGCACCCTTGTGCTGATCGCGCTGCCCGTTGCGGTGAGCCGGGCAGATCCGCCTTCGGAGACGCCGCCTGGCTTACCTGCCGCGCCTTATTTACTGCCGGGCTCGCCCACGTTTGATCTGACGATCACGCAGTTTCGCGAAAAATTTAATATCGATAACCCGAAGCTGCCGATCGATGAATTCCGCGCCATCGACTCCAGCCGGGATAAGGCGAACCTGACGCGGGCGGCCAGCAAGATCAACGAAAATCTTTATGCCTCCACGGCGCTGGAGCGCGGCACGTTAAAAATCAAATCTATCCAGATGACGTGGCTGCCTATTCAGGGACCCGAACAGAAAGCGGCCCGCGCCAGAGCGATGGAGTACATGATCGCCCTGCTTCGCAGTTTCACCCCGACATTTTCTAAACAGCAAAGCCTGGAAAGAATGAACAAATTGCTGAGCGCCGGGAAAAACAAACGCTACTTTGCGCAGACGGAAGGTGCGATTCGATATGTGGTGGCAGACAACGGCGAAAAGGGGCTAACCTTCGCTGTTGAACCGATTAAGCTAGCGCTTTCTGAAGCGCTAAACAACGGTGATTAAATGACAAAAAGCAAAGCCTTTCACCTGTTGAGTCTCTATACTGTTTCACAGACCACGCTGCCTGAAGGCAGCCATTCCTTATTGCTTGACCCCCTGGAGAAATAAAATGCGACATCCTTTAGTGATGGGTAACTGGAAACTGAACGGCAGCAAGCACATGGTTAACGAGCTGATCGCCGGCCTGCGCAAAGAACTGGCTGGCGTTGACGGTTGCGGCGTAGCGATTGCCCCTCCTGCCATGTACCTGGACCTTGCAAAACATGCAGCGTCCGGTAGCCATATTGTGCTTGGTGCCCAGAACGTTGACGTTAACCTGTCTGGCGCATTCACCGGTGAAGTCTCGGCCGAGATGCTCAAAGATATCGGTGCTAAATACATCATCATCGGTCACTCCGAGCGTCGTACTTATCACGCTGAATCTGACGAACTGATTGCGAAAAAATTCGCTGTGCTAAAAGAAGTCGGCCTGACACCAGTTCTGTGCATCGGCGAAACCGAAGCGGAAAACGAAGCGGGTAAAACTGAAGAAGTTTGTGCTCGTCAGCTCGATGCCGTTCTGAAAACTCAGGGTGCCGCAGCTTTCGAAGGCGTGGTTATCGCTTACGAACCAGTTTGGGCAATCGGTACTGGCAAGTCAGCAACTCCAGCTCAGGCTCAGGCCGTTCATAAATTCATCCGCGATCACATTGCCAAAGCCGATGCGAAAGTAGCTGAACAAGTCATCATCCAGTACGGCGGTTCCGTTAATGATAAAAACGCAGCCGAGCTGTTTACGCAGCCGGATATCGACGGCGCGCTGGTTGGCGGCGCTTCCCTGAAAGCTGACGCTTTCGCGGTTATCGTTAAAGCTGCTGCTGAAGCTAAAAAAGCGTAATTAACGCAGGAATGTGAAAAGGCTCCGCAAGCGGAGCCTTTTTTATAGCATGCCAGTCAGCCTGAACCAGCCGTAATCCAGCGGCATCAACACCACAAACGTCGCCAGCGCCAGCGCCAGGCAGAGCTTCAGCCCATCTTTTGCAGGCACTTTCCCTAACGCCATTGCTACCACGATTGGCGAAGCCATATACGGCAACAGCGGCGTTGAATATCCCAGAACCTGCACCATAATCACCGATAACAGCGGGAAACCTGTTGCCTGCGAAAAACTTTCTGCAAAGGTGGTATAGAGCGCCGGAACACCGTTTGCCGTAACAATGAAATTAAGCAGGCTGGTGATGCCTGTCAGAGCGACAAAACTGGTAAACGGACGATCGACATCAAGCGGCATTACGGCGAGTAACTTTTCCCCCACCACGCCGCCCAGCCCGGTTTCCGTCACCGTGGATGCCAAAGCCAGAATTCCTGCTACATAAAAGCAGGTACGGACATTAACCCCGCTTGCAAATTCTTCACTGGTAATAAAACCAATGCGCGGCAGCAGCGTAATACAGGCGGCGACAAGCCCCACCCAGGCCGGACCAATGCTGTGCAGACTTTCACTAACCCAAAGCGCCAATACCGCCGCAAGCAGCCAGGCCAGGCGTTTCTCATCACCGCTCATGGGACCAGGTCGGTCAATTTTATCGGCAGCATGAGGCTTGCCGGGAAAGAGCCAGCAAATCAGGCCGATGAGAATCAGCCCTTTTAAAATCCCGAGCACCGGCGTGTGCAGCCAGAGATAAGGCAGATAGTTAAGGTGAAGGCCATAAGCGCCTTCAGCCGCCCCGCTCATTACCAGATTAGGCACATTGGCAGGCAGGATCGTGGCGGAGAGCTGGAAAGTACCGAAGCCGACGGCCAGCGCCAGGCCAAACCAGGCCCGTGTCCCATCTACAATACCGGAGCGTTTCGCCATCGCCGCCACAATCGGCATCAGCAGAGCGATGCGTCCCATATTTGAAGGCATGACAAAAGCGAGCGCATAGCTGAGTAATACCACGCTCCCGACCATCCGCACCCAGGAATCTGTCAGGCTTGCAGAAATTACACTTGCAGCCCGATCCGCAAGGCCGGTTTTGCGGATCGCGACTCCCAGTACAAATCCGCTGAATACCAGCCAGAAAGCTGAAGAGGCAAATCCGCTGAAAATAATTTCGGCCGGAGCGATTTTTGCCACCATTGCTACAGCAAAAAACAGCAGCGCCGTAAGATATTCAGGAAGTGCGGACGTAGCCCAGAGCGTGATGGTGACAAGAATAATCAGCGTGGGGAGAAACAAAGGATGGGTTAACCAGTGCGACATACCTGTCTCCTGTAGAATTTTTCAGCAGTCTACGGCGGAGCGGTAATAATGTAAATTTTGCTGGCAATGACCCGTAATGAAAGGGCCCCGAAGGGGGCCATCTGAATTAACGCTTGCTGATTTGATCGAAGGTGCCGCCGTTTGAGAAATGCTCTTTCTGAGCTTTCGCCCAGCCACCGAACTCTTCGTCAATGGTATAGAGTTTCAGCTTCGGAAAGGTGTTTTCATATTTCTTCGCTACGTCCGCATTACGCGGGCGATAGTAATTCTTCGCGGCGATTTCCTGCCCTTCCGGGGAATAAAGATATTTCAGATACGCTTCAGCGACTTTCTGCGTCTCTTTCTTCTTAACCACTTTATCGACAACAGAAACGGTAGGCTCGGCAAGGATAGACTCGCCTGGGGTGATAATTTCAAACTTATCTTTGCCCAGTGCGTTAGTTGCCAGCAACGCTTCGTTTTCCCAGGCGATTAGCACATCCCCAATGCCGCGCTCCACGAAGGTGTTAGTTGAGCCACGGGCGCCAGAATCCAGCACTTCAACATTTTTAAACAGCGCCTTGACGAATGCCTGTGCTTTGGCCCGATCGTTATTGTTGTGATGCAGAGCGTAGCCCCACGCAGCGAGATAATTCCAGCGGGCACCACCGGAGCTTTTTGGATTCGGGGTAATAACGGAAACGCCTGGTTTAATCAGATCGTTCCAGTCATGAATCTGTTTCGGGTTACCTTTGCGCACCAGGAACACGATAGTGGAGGTGTATGGCGCTGAGTTATCAGGCAGGCGTTTGATCCAGTTTTTATCAATGCGGCCACGCTCAGCAATGGCATCGACATCGTAAGCCAGCGCAAGGGTAACAACGTCTGCTTCAATGCCATTGATCACCGAAGTCGCTTGTTTACCTGAGCCACCGTGAGACTGACGCACCACTACATTGTCGCCGGTTTGCTGTTTCCAGTGCGCGCTAAAAGCCTTGTTGTACTCTTCGTACAGTTCACGCGTCGGATCGTAAGAGACGTTAAGTAACTGAATGTCTTTCGCCAGGACGCTGCCAGAGGCCAAAAGTAAAGTTAATCCCACTCCCCACTTGTTCATCATATGCTCGCTTATATGTAGTCTGATGAACCCAGCCTGCCAGAAACTTAACCATTGATTAAAGAATAAAAAAAGATTGGTTATAATTATTGGAAATATAGTGCTGCATAAAAAAGCCGGGTCTCCCCGGCTCATGGTGAAGGCGCAATCAGTACAGCTTTTTAGCGCAGTCCAGCCAGTCACCTTTGAATGGACGCTTCATGTTCTCGATAGCATCAATGATGTCGTGGTGAACCATTTTTTCGTTCTGAATACCTACGCAGCGGCCGCCGTAGCCTTGCAGCAGCAGCTCAATGGCGTAAGCGCCCATACGGGAAGCCAGGATACGGTCATAGGCGACCGGTGAACCGCCGCGCTGGATATGGCCCAGCACGGTTGCGCGGGTTTCACGGCCAGTTTCGGTTTCGATATAGTTTGCCAGCTCATCGATATCACAGATGTGCTCGGTGATGGCTACAATGGCGTGTTTTTTACCTTTCGCGATACCCGCTTTGATCTCAGCGACCAGGTCTTCCTGGCTGAACTCCACTTCCGGCAGGACGATAAACTCACAGCCGCCGGCGATAGCCGCCGCCAGGGTCAGGTCGCCACAGTAGCGGCCCATCACTTCAACGATGGAGATACGCTGATGGGAAGAAGAGGTGTCACGCAGGCGGTCAATCGCTTCAACAACGGTTTCAAGCGCGGTGAAATAACCGATGGTGTAGTCAGTACCCGCTACGTCGTTGTCGATAGTTCCCGGCAGACCGATGCATGGGAAGCCCATCTCAGTCAGGCGCTTGGCCCCCATATAGGAGCCGTCACCACCGATAACAACCAGCGCGTCGATACCACGCTTTTTCATGTTCTCAATAGCCACGCCGCGAACGTGTTCTTCGCGGAATTCCGGGAAACGAGCGGAGCCCAGGAAGGTGCCACCACGGTTGATCATATCGGACACGCTGTAGCGGTCCAGGTTGATCATGCGATCTTCATATAAACCGAGATAGCCATCATAAATACCAGCTACTTCCAGACCTTCGGATAATGCCGCACGAACCACACCACGAATCGCGGCGTTCATGCCCGGCGCATCACCGCCACTCGTCAACACACCAATTTTTTTGATCATGACTACCTCTGAACTTTGAATGCAAAATTAATCCTGTTGCCGGAAACAGCCCGCGGGCAAACCGAGGCTTCGACTCTGCTGCAAATAGTATAACAACCGCTTCCAGCTGAATTGATTCAGGTCAGGCCAAACGGCGGTAATGTACCCATAAAATGCCGCCCATGTCTGCTTTACTAAACGAAAAACTAAAGCTCAAAATGCCCTTGCCGCTCCGACGGAACGACCGAACAGGGATCCTGGTGAATGATCACATCAGACCCAGGGAAATGGTGCAGGATCGCCTGTTCCACTTGTTCAGCGATAATATGCGCCTGAACCAGCGGTAAATTGTCTTCCATTTCGATATGAAGCTGAATAAAGCGGGTCGGCCCTGACTGCCGCGTACGTAAATCGTGCGCTCCTCTGACGCCCGGCCATGAGGTAACGATATGGATAATGGCCTGATGTTCAGTATCCGGTAACGCGCGATCTAAAAGAGACTGCACGGCCTCATGGCCCATGCGAATCGCGTTATACAAAATATAGACGCCTATTCCCAGCGCAAATAAGGCATCAGCGCGATGCCATCCATACCAGGATAACGCAAGCGCGATGAGAATCGCGCCGTTCATCATAACATCAGACTGATAATGAAGCATATCCGCCCGAACGGCCTGACTTTGCGTTTTTCGCACCACCCAACGCTGAAAAGTCACGAGGATTAAGGTGCTGATCAGCGCGATGACGGTGACCACGATACCCACAAGCGGCTGTTTCATCGGTTCTGGGGCAGCCAGGTGCTGAATCCCGGTTAAGAACAGGAATAGAGCCGAACCTGAAATAAACATACTTTGCGCCAGCGCCGCCAGCGATTCTGCTTTACCGTGCCCGAAAGTATGCTCTTCGTCTGCAGGCTGCAGCGAATAGCGCACAACAAGAAGGTTCGTCAGCGACGCAGCAATATCCACCAGTGAATCAACCAGCGCCGCCAGGATACTGACCGAACCGGTATACCACCAGGCGAAAATTTTAATCAAAAGTAACAGCGATGCCATCACCGTTGCAGCGATAGCCGCACGGCTGACTAACTGCCCATATTGTTGATTCATAGGGGCTCCAACAATTTAATGTTGGCTAGTATAGCGGATTCGTCCGATCCCTCAGGCAAAAAAAACCCGCCTGGTCAGGCGGGGAAGACAGGGATGGTGTCTATGGCAAGGAAAACAGGTTTGTTACTGGTTACTGCGGGTACTGCTGCTACTCAGTATCTGCAACGAAGACATCCGTTGCAGATCCGCCAGTTCACGAAATTGATTCATGCGCTGTTGGTGTTTGTCATGCAAAACGGCTTGCTGCTCAGGCGTTAACAGGTGGTACATTTGGTTGCGTACTTTTGCCATCTCAACCTGGCGAGCAACCTGTTCTTGTGCCATTTTTTCTGCCTGGGCACGAACAGCCGTTTCGTCAAAATTTTCTGCGGTGACCAGATTATGCATGGCCTCCATTTCGCGAACGTTCACAGGTGGGCTATCATGCCTTGCACGCTGCATCAGATCGCGCATCTGCTGGCGTTGCTGTTCAGTTAAATTAATGCCGTCAAACATATGGCTTTGAACATTGTTACGCTTCGCAAGCTCTTCACCAGAGTGCCAGTTATCGCTGCTCGATAAACCTGCGGCCTGGCTGGTTAGCGTTACGAGCGCCAGCGTTGAGGCCATGACGACAGCGGTAACATTGCGCATCACTTGCTCCCGAACTCTTGTGTGCTGCGATTCAACGAGAGCCAGTCTACGATTTCCGCTGCAAACTAGCGTCAGGGGGTGTAAAACAACGTAAAGTCATGGATTAGCGCGCCTTGATGACGTAATTTCTGCCTCGGAGGTAATTTAACAATGAATAAAATTCTGCTAGTTGATGATGACCGAGAGCTTACTTCCCTGTTAAAGGAACTGCTCGACATGGAAGGTTTTAACGTACTTGTCGCGCACGATGGTGAACAAGCGTTAGAGCTTTTAGACGACAGCATTGACCTGTTATTGCTCGATGTAATGATGCCAAAGAAAAACGGTATCGACACCTTGAAAGAGCTACGCCAGACACACCAGACCCCTGTCATTATGCTTACCGCGCGTGGAAGCGAGCTGGACCGCGTTCTTGGCCTCGAATTAGGCGCAGATGACTATCTTCCTAAACCGTTCAACGATCGTGAGCTGGTGGCCCGCATACGCGCTATTTTGCGCCGTTCACACTGGAGCGAGCAGCAGCAAAATAGCGACAACGGTTCACCCACGGTGGAGGTTGATGGTTTAAACCTCAATCCAGGCCGCCAGGAAGCCAGCTTTGACGGCCAGGCGCTTGATTTAACCGGTACAGAATTTACCCTGCTGTATCTGTTAGCTCAGCATTTGGGCCAGGTCGTTTCGCGTGAACATTTAAGCCAGGAAGTTTTAGGCAAGCGTTTGACGCCATTCGATCGCGCCATCGACATGCACATTTCCAATTTGCGCCGTAAATTACCGGATCGCAAAGACGGGCACCCATGGTTTAAAACGTTACGTGGACGTGGATATCTGATGGTGTCCGCTTCATGATAAGTAGCCTTACCGCGCGTATTTTTGCCATCTTCTGGTTGACGTTAGCATTGGTGTTGATGCTGGTACTGATGCTGCCAAAACTCGATTCGCGTCAGATGACCGAACTGATGGAAAATGAGCAACGTCAAGGCATCATGATTGAACAGCATGTCGAGGCGGAGCTGGAAAACGATCCGCCTAACGACCTGATGTGGTGGCGCCGCCTGTTCAGAGCCATTGATAAATGGGCCCCGCCCGGACAGCGGCTCCTGCTCGTCACCAGCGAAGGGCGGGTCATCGGCGCCCAGCGCAACGAAATGCAGATTATCCGTAATTTTATCGGCCAGTCCGATAACGCCGATCATCCGCAAAAGAAAAAATATGGCCGTGTTGAATTAGTAGGGCCTTTTTCCGTTCGCGATGGAGAAGATAACTATCAGCTCTATCTCATTCGCCCGGCCAGCAACTCACAGTCCGACTTTATCAACCTGCTGTTTGACCGGCCGCTGCTGCTGCTGATCGTCACGATGCTGGTTAGTTCCCCGCTGCTTTTATGGCTTGCATGGAGTCTCGCCAAACCCGCGCGTAAGTTGAAAAATGCAGCTGATGAGGTGGCACAGGGTAATTTACGCCAGCACCCTGAGCTGGAGGCAGGTCCGCAAGAGTTTCTTGCTGCCGGCACCAGTTTCAACCAGATGGTGACCGCGCTGGAGAGCATGATGACGACGCAGCAACGTCTGCTGTCGGATATCTCGCATGAATTACGCACCCCGCTGACTCGGCTGCAGCTCGGCACCGCCCTTCTGCGCCGTAAAAGCGGTGAAAGCAAAGAGCTTGAACGCATTGAAACCGAGGCTCAGCGTCTGGATGGCATGATTAACGATCTGCTGGTGATGTCCCGTAATCAGCAGAAAAACGCGCTGGCCAGCGAAACGATGAAGGCGAATCAGATCTGGTCAGAAGTGCTGGATAATGCGGCCTTTGAAGCCGAGCAGATGGGCAAATCGCTGGAAGTCACCTATCCGCCAGGCCCGTGGCTGATGTACGGCAACCCGAACTCGCTGGAAAGCGCGCTGGAAAATATTATCCGTAATGCGCTGCGTTATTCGCACACTAAAATCGCCGTGAATTTCTCTGTTGATAATCAGGGGATTACCGTCACCGTCGACGATGATGGTCCAGGCGTCAGCCCGTCCGATCGCGAGCAAATTTTCCGTCCGTTCTATCGTACAGACGAAGCGCGAGATCGTGAATCAGGAGGTACTGGTTTAGGGCTTGCCATCGTTGAAACAGCGGTACAGCAGCATCGTGGTTGGGTGAAAGCCGAAGACAGCCCGCTTGGCGGACTGCGACTGGTTATCTGGCTGCCGCTCTATCATCGTAACTAACAGGTATTTCTGACAGGCCCATTCGGGCCTGCTTTTCCTTCCTGCCTTAAATTTTGCTATCCTGCGGCCCTTGTCTTACGGGGGTTGTATGCTGAATATCGTGTTGTTTGAACCGGAAATTCCACCGAATACCGGAAATATCATCCGCCTTTGCGCTAATACCGGCTTTCGCCTGCATATTATCGAGCCGACGGGCTTTGGCTGGGATGATAAGCGCCTGCGCCGCGCGGGCCTGGATTATCACGAATTCACCGCCGTGACCCGCCATGCCGGTTACGATGTATTCCTTGAAGCAGAAAATCCGCAGCGCCTGTTTGCCTTAACCACGAAAGGTACGCCTGCGCACAGCGCGGTGAGCTATCAGGATGGCGATTATCTGGTATTTGGTCCGGAAACACGTGGCCTGCCGGCAACCATCCTCGACGCATTACCGGCCGAACAAAAAATCCGTATTCCGATGATGCCGGACAGCCGCAGCATGAATCTGTCTAATGCGGTCTCTGTGGTGGTATACGAGGCATGGCGCCAGCTTGGTTATCCTGGCGCCGTACTGCGAAGTTAAATTCCGTCTCCGTATTCGAAGCCGTTATTAGCGCCGTTGAAATGCTGATCCATATCTATGGCGGGCTTATCGCTTTCCGGCTTGCCAACGATGCGCGCGGGTACGCCCGCCGCGGTCGTATGTGGCGGAACAGGCTGAAGTACTACGGAACCCGCACCGATTTTAGCGCCGCACCCGACTTCAATATTGCCGAGAATTTTCGCCCCGGCGCCTATCATCACGCCTTCGCGGATTTTTGGATGTCGATCGCCGCTCGTTTTACCGGTCCCGCCGAGTGTGACGGACTGCAAAATCGACACATCGTTTTCCACGATGGCCGTTTCACCAATCACGATGCCCGTCGCATGGTCAAGCATGATCCCACAGCCGATTTTTGCCGCCGGGTGAATGTCGACCTGAAAGGATACGGAAACCTGGTTTTGCAGAAAAATTGCCAGCGCCTGACGCCCTTCTTTCCATAACCAGTGGCCGATACGATAGGCCTGAAGCGCGTGGAAACCTTTCAGATAAAGTAAGGGCGTTGAATATTTGTCTACCGCCGGGTCACGGCTACGCACGGCCTGAATGTCACAGGCGGCGGAAGCGATCATTTGCGGCTCTGCCGCATAGGCTTCCTCTACAACTTCACGGATGGCGATAGCGGGCATAATCGGTGAGGCCAGCTTATTAGCCAGCATGTAGCTTAAAGCGCTACCGAGGTTTTCGTGCTTGAGGAGAGTTGCGTGGTAAAAACTGGCCAACATTGGTTCACAATCGGCAAGCGCTCGCGCTTCGGCTTTAATGTTGTTCCACACCAGATCCAGTTCTTCAGACGACATTGCTCTCTCCAGACAGAAAACAGCGTCCGGCACGAGGACCGGAGCGCTTCAGTTATTGCGGTTATGTTGTTCCATCAGTCGCAACTGTGTCAGTTGCCGCTCCGTTCATCCTTGCGTGTTCGACCAAGCAGCGTTAATGCTGCCTCGCGAGCGTTTTTTCCGCAATATAATACCTGATATATTTCCTCTGTTATTGGCATTTCGACGCCAAAACGAGCCGCCAGCTCCCGCACTTCTTTCGTATTGCGGTAGCCTTCAACCACCTGGCCGATTTTCTGCTGCGCTGAATCCACGTCCATATCCTGCCCCAGCATCATGCCAAAGCGACGGTTACGGGATTGATTATCGGTACAGGTCAGCACCAGATCGCCAAGCCCCGCCATACCCATAAAGGTTTGCGGATCGGCACCCAGCGCGCTGCCAAGTCGAGTCATTTCCGCCAGGCCGCGAGTGATAAGTGCGGTACGTGCATTAGCACCAAAACCGATGCCGTCGGACATTCCTGCGCCAATTGCAATGACGTTTTTCACCGCGCCACCTAGCTGCACGCCGATGAAATCCGGATTGCTGTAGACGCGGAAGCTTTTGCCGCAGTGCAGCAGTTGCTGAAGATCCTGCGCGAAAGTGTCGTCGGTTGCCGCCAGAGAAATTGCCGTAGGTAACCCAGCCGCAAGCTCTTTGGCAAAAGTTGGCCCTGAAATAACCGCAAGCGGTACGCTTTCCCCCAGCGCTTCACGGGCAACGTCCTGCAACAGGCGGCCAGTTTCTGCTTCCAGGCCTTTGGTTGCCCAAACCACTCGCGCGTCCGGACGCATCAGCGGTTTAATCTGGCGTAGCACCTGTCCGAAGACGTGACTCGGCACGACCACCAGAATATTGCGGCTTGCTGAGAGCGCAGTGGCTAAATCGCTTTCGAGGTGAAGCGTGTCCGGGAAGGAGACATCAGGAAGGAATGCAACGTTACAGCGATCGGCTTGTAAGGTAGCAATATGTTGTGGATTGTGGCCCCACAGGACAACGTGGTGGCCGTTTCTTGCCAGCGTAATGGCAAGAGCGGTGCCGTAAGAGCCGGCACCGATCACAGTCATTGAAGCATTAAGGCTGTTCATCAGGCATCCTGATGGTTTTCAGTACCTTCGCCAGATTGCTGTTGCAGATAGCTCATGAACAGCGCATCGAAGTTAACCGGTGCAAGGTTCAACTGCGGGAAGGTGCCACGAGAAACCAGGCTAGTGATTGCTTCACGCGCATACGGGAACAGAATGTTCGGGCAGTACGCGCCCAGGCAGTGCGCCATTTGCGTGCCTTCGATACCGCCGATGGAGAAGATGCCAGCCTGCTGTACTTCGCACAGGAAAGCGGTGTCTTCACCCAGGGTTGCGGTCACGGTTACGCGTAGCACAACTTCATACACATCATCTGCCAGCTGGCTGGAAGCGGTATCCAGATCCAGCTTAACTTCCGGCTGCCAGTCTTTCTGGAAAACATGAGGCGCGTTTGGCGCTTCAAAAGAGATATCCTTGGTGTAAACGCGCTGAATCTGAAAAGCCATTTCTGTGTTGTTTTGTTCTGACATTTTTGAACCCTTAAAAATTAATACGTCCTTTATTTATCCGCGACCGGCAGCAGACAAACCGCGCTATCACAGCAGGGGATCGAGTCCACCACGTGCGTCAAGCGCATACAAGTCATCACAGCCGCCAATGTGCTGTGCATCAATAAAAATCTGCGGCACCGTTGTACGACCACTGCGTTTGATCATCTCTTCCCGTTTCACGGCATCGCCATCAATAGGCAATTCCTGGAAAGTTACCCCTTTGCTGTTGAGTAAATCTTTTGCCCGATGGCAAAAAGGACAGGTCGCTTTGGTGTAGATTTCAATGTTCGCCATGGCTTACCTCAGAATACGTTCAGATTATTTACCGCGGACCAGCGGCAGGTTGTCTCCACTCCAGCCAGCAACACCTTCTTTAAGCAAAGTTACGTGCTCGAAGCCAGCTTTTGTCAGCAGCGCTGCTGACTCCTGGGAGGAAATACCGTTGCCACAAACCACGATAACCGGTTTAGCTTTGTATTTTTCCAGCTCGCCAAAGTTGCCGCTTTTAATGTCACTTGCCAGCACGTTGAGCGAGTTTGCGATATGGCCTTTGCGGTAGTCATCACGCTGGCGCACATCAACCACAACAGCATCTTCTTTGTTGATTAAACGCGTGGCTTCACCACGGGTAATCACTTTCACCTTTGAGGTTAATCCCTTAAAGGTCATGAAAAGTACGGCGGCCAGTAGACCAACCCACGCCAGACTAAGTATGGGATGACGACCAACGAATTGCATAATTTCTTGCATGGGGGGTGATAACTCCCGACTAAGTAATATGAAAAAAACCAGGCGAGGAGTATACCTTCGCATTGTGGCAATTACAGCCAGTCAGCATGATGTATTGTGGATTCTGCGTGCTGTTACGAAAAAAACGCCCCTGGCCGGGATAAACCATTGCCGGTCCGGCCGCTTTCTTTGATCTTCTGCGGCTATTTTCCTGTTATGTCTGTAGTAAAATTACGCAAATTTGTTGTCTTTGACTTAGAGGCTCTTGCAATGTCGGTTACTAAAAAACCTATGGTTCTGGTGATTCTGGATGGTTACGGCCACCGTGAAGAGCAGCAGGATAACGCCATTCTGAACGCTAAAACTCCGGTAATGGATACTCTGTGGGCCCAGCGTCCGCATACCCTGATTAATGCGTCAGGCCTGGAAGTGGGTCTGCCTGATGGGCAGATGGGTAACTCCGAAGTAGGTCACGTAAACCTCGGCGCTGGCCGAATCGTTTACCAGGATCTGACCCGTCTGGATGTTGAAATTAAAGAACGTAATTTCTTCGCAAATCCGGTACTGACCGCGGCTGTAGATAAAGCCGTCGCGGCGGGTAAAGCGGTTCACATTATGGGGCTCGCTTCTGCTGGCGGCGTTCACAGTCATGAAGAACATATCCTGGCGATGATCGAACTGGCCGCAGAGCGTGGCGCGCAGGCCATCTATCTGCACGCTTTCCTGGATGGTCGCGATACCCCGCCACGCAGCGCAGAATCCTCATTGAAAAAGTTTGCCGATAAGTTTGCCGCCGTTGGCAAAGGCCGCGTTGCTTCAATTATTGGCCGCTACTTTGCCATGGACCGCGATAACCGTTGGGAGCGCGTAGAGCTGGCTTATGACCTGATGACCCAGGCCAAAGGCGAATATCAGGCAGCTACCGCAGCCGCAGGTCTTGCAGCCGCTTACGCTCGCGATGAAAACGATGAATTTGTAAAGCCAACGGTAATTCGTGCCGAAGGTGAAGCAGAAGCTGTAATGAACGACGGCGACGCGCTGATCTTCATGAACTTCCGTGCTGACCGTGCCCGCCAGATCACCCGTGCGTTTGTAAACGCCGATTTTGACGGCTTCGTACGTAAAAAAGTGGTCAACTTCGGTGATTTCGTGATGCTGACCGAATATGCAGCCGACATCAAAACCGCCTGTGCATATCCGCCAGCATCCCTGAGCAACACGTTTGGTGAATGGATGGCGAAGCATAACAAAACCCAGCTACGCATTTCCGAAACTGAAAAATATGCTCACGTGACCTTTTTCTATAACGGTGGCGTTGAAGAGCCGTTTGCTGGCGAAGATCGCGTGCTGATTAATTCGCCAAAAGTGGCGACTTACGACCTGCAGCCGGAAATGAGCTCTGCAGAATTGACTGAAAAATTACTGGCCGCCATCAGCAGCGGTAAGTACGACACCATCATCTGTAACTATCCTAACGGTGATATGGTCGGTCATACCGGCGTTTACGAAGCAGCTATTTCTGCTGTTGAAGCGCTGGATAACTGCATTGCACAAGTGGTTTCCGCTGTAGAAAACGCAGGTGGCCAGCTGCTGATTACCGCTGACCACGGCAACGCAGAGCAGATGCGCGACCCGGCAACAGGCCAGGCGCATACCGCGCACACCAGCCTGCCGGTACCGCTGATTTACATCGGCGATCGCCGCGTAAAAGCGGTGGAAGGCGGCAAGCTTTCTGATATCGCACCGACTATGCTGAGCCTGATGGGCATGGAAATCCCGCAAGAGATGACTGGCAAGCCGCTGTTCATCGTGGAATAATCCCTCCCCATGTGGGGAAAGGCGATTTTTTCAATAACATGGGGCGTGAAGCCGAAGCGGTTTTCTGTCAGGCCCCTGGTCTACGCCAGCGTACTTAGCGCTGGCGTATTGCTATGTCCGTTTTCAAGCCATGCGGACGACAGCGCCCGCCTGAAAGCTATCCAGCAGGATATCGCCGCGAAAGAGCGTGCGGTACGCCAGCAACAGCAGCAACGCTCAACGCTCCTCGCGCAGTTGAAAGCGCAGGAACAGGCAATCGCTGCGGCAAGCCGTAAATTACGCGAGACCCAAAACACCCTCGCCACGCTTAACAACCAGATTGAAACCATGAATGCTTCCCTCGTGAAGCTGCAAAAACAGCAGGCCACCCAGGAGCGTAACCTGGCAGCCCAGCTTGATGCGGCATTCCGTCAGGGTCAGCATACGGGTATTCAGTTAATTCTGAGCGGTGAAGAGAGCCAGCGCGGGCAGCGCCTGCAAGCCTATTTTGGTTATCTGAATGCGGCTCGTCAGCAGACGATAGCAGAGCTTAAGCAAACCAAAGCGGCAGTCGACGAGCAAAAAGCGACCCTGGAAGCTAAGCAAACGGAACAGCAAACGCTGCTTTACGAACAGCAAGCCCAGCAGGCCAGGCTGGAAGAGGCCCGTAACGAGCGCAAAAAAACCCTCGCCAGCCTTGAATCCGCAATCCAGCAGGATCAGCAGAAGCTGAACGAGATGCGTCAGAACGAATCCCGCCTGCAGAATCAAATTGCTCGTGCCGCTGCGGCAGCCAAAGCTCGCGCTGAAAAAGAAGCGCGGGAAGCAGAAAAGGTCCGCGATCGTCAAAAAGAAGCCGCAAGTAAAGGCAGCACCTACAAGCCAACGCAGGATGAACGCTCGCTGATATCACGTACCGGTGGTCTTGGGTCTCCGCGGGGCCAGGCATTCTGGCCGGTGCGGGGATCGCTGTTGCATCGTTATGGCGAACAGCTTCAGGGTGAACTACGTTGGAAAGGTATCGTTATCGCAGCGGGTGAAGGAACAGAAGTCAAAGCCATCGCTGACGGACGTGTGATTCTCGCCGACTGGCTCCAGGGTTATGGGCTGGTTGTAGTGGTGGAACACGGTAAAGGCGATATGAGTTTGTATGGCTATAACCAGAGCGCACTGGTCAGCGTCGGCACTCAGGTGCGCGCCGGCCAGCCCATCGCGCTGGTGGGTAACAGTGGTGGTCAGGGCCGTCCGTCACTCTATTTCGAAATTCGTCGTCAGGGCCAGGCAGTCAATCCACAGCCGTGGTTGGGAAGATAAGTTTTGCTTCAATTTCGTCACGTTGTTTTCTCTCTCGCCTGCGCGCTGGCGCTGGCACCTTCCGTATATGCTGGCAAACTGGCAATTGTGATAGATGACTTTGGTTATCGTCCCCATCAGGAAAACCAGGTGCTCGCGCTGCCTTCTGATATATCCGTCGCCGTGCTGCCTAACGCTCCGCATGCCCATGAAATGGCAACTAAAGCCCATAATGCGGGACACGAAGTGCTCATCCACTTACCGATGGCACCGCTTAGCAAACAGCCGCTGGAAAAAGATACCCTACGTCCGGAAATGAGCAGCAGCGAGATCGAGCGCATTATCCGCGAGGCCGTCAACAAAGTGCCCTACGCCGTGGGTTTGAATAACCATATGGGCAGCGCCATGACCTCAAGCCTGTTCGGCATGCAAAAAGTAATGCAGGCGCTGGATCAGTACAATCTCTATTTCCTTGATAGCATGACCATCGGCAACAGCCAGTCGATGCGCGCCGCTGCGGGAACAAAAGTCAAAGTTATCAAGCGTAGAGTTTTCCTCGACGATACGCAGAACGAAGCCGATATCCGTTTCCAGTTTAACCGTGCCGTTGCGCTCGCGCGCCGAAATGGATCGGCTATTGCTATCGGCCATCCGCATCCAACAACGGTGCGCGTGTTACAGCAGATGGTTTATAATCTGCCGCCGGATATCACTCTGGTACGCCCGAGCAGCCTGTTAAATGAACCGCAGGTAGATACATCAACGCCGAACAATGTCGCCCCGGGCAAACCTGGCAAACCAACAGAACCAACGCGTAACCCCTTCAGCGGCGTGAACCTTTGCAAACCTAAAAAACCGCTGGATCCTGTCTACGCTACGACCTACTTCACCGTGCTCAGTGACAGCATCAGCCAGAGTACGTTGATGAAATATATGCAGCATCAGTGGCAGGGCTGGGGTAAGAGCAAGCCTCAGGCCTGAAATTTCACAGGGCCACTAAAACACGGCGTATAAACCTGTGTGCTGAACACTTATAATGCCGGCTGATTAACACAATAGGGACCCGGTCTCAATGACGCAACAACGGCGTAAAATTCTCCTGCTGGATAACGGTAAAGAGTGGGGGGGCGGCACCAACAGCATGCTGGAGCTCCTCAAGCGCATCGACCGCCAACGGTTTGATATCACGTGTTGTTTCTACTACAACTACGCGCGTGGAGAAGGAGAAACCATTGAGCAGGTGCTTAACGGCATCGGGATCCCGGTGATTTTTCTGCCGCAGAGCGGGCAACCGCTGTGGGCAAAAATCAGCAAAGAAACGGCCCGTGCCTTTGTATTCTTCAGCCGTTCAATGCGTAAGAAAGCCGCTGAGGTCATTGATAAACAGTGGCGTATCAATCCCAACGCAAAGCGCATACGCGACCTGTTGCAACGTGACGGCTACGACATTCTCTATATGAACAACCAGCCGGGCTCCAATATGGAAGGTTATCTTGCGGCAGCCGATCTGGACGTTGCCGTCGTGCAGCATTGCCGTATTGAACCCGTTATGACAGAGCAAATTACGCAAACGGTCAATCGCGAGGCGCAGGCGGTGATTGCCGTTTCCCATGGCGTTGAGCGTGTTCTGGTTCAGCATGGCGTCAATCAATCGCTATGTACTACCGTTTCCAACGCCATTGATATCCACCAGCCTTTGCCGGATGGAAAAGCAATACGTAAAGCTTTAGGCCTGGATGAAAACACCTTTGTATTCGGCAGCATTGGATCCCTTATTCCTCGCAAATCCTGCCAGCATACGCTTGAGGCTTTACACCGCTTTGCGCAGCAGCATCCTGAGGCTAAATGGAAGTTTTTGCTGGTTGGCGAAGGTCCGGACAGAGGCAAGCTGCAGCAGCAGGCACGTGATTATGGCTTTGCCGATCGCGTTATTTTCACCGGCTTTCGCAATAATCCACTCGATTATCTCGCCGCCTTTGACGCCTTTATTCTGGCTTCAAAAAGCGAAGGCTTGCCCCGGGTAGTGCTTGAATCTATGTTACTCAGGACCGTTGTTATCGGCTCAAACGTTACCGGAACGGGGGAATTGATCGAGTCTGGCCGCACGGGTCTGCTTTATCCGTACGGTGATGTTCTGGCGCTGGCATCACATCTGCAGACTGTATGGCAGGATAGCGCGTTACGTGATGCCCTTATTCAGCAAGCCCATCAGTGCGTAATTGATAATTATGCGATAGAACATTACGTTGCCGGCGTCGAAACCGTTCTTAACGCCGTAAAACCAAACCGGAATAACCATGTTTAAATTTCTGAATGCGAAATATCGCCACATTACGGCGCGACATAATATCCCTTTAGCTCAGGCGTCCAGTGGCGCTAAAGCCGTTCCAGTGACCTCTGTTGTCATCCCGTGCGTCGGTAAAGATTTTGTTGAAGAAGGTGTGCTTTCGGCTGTTTTTGCCGAACGCTTTGCACCTCAACTCGAAGAAATTGTTATTGTTTCCGATCAGCCAGCATCGGCGTTTATCGGTATTCCGGAAAAGGCTCGTGTCGTTACGCTTAACGTTCCTGAACGAGACGACAGCTATCGTTTTAAACAGATCTATCGTAGCCGACTGATAAAAATTCAGGCTCCGCTGTATGCCAGCACCGAAGGCGCGTTGATTATCGATTCCGATCTTAATCTGTTGCAGATGCCAAAGCTGGAAGTTGAGGAAAACACGCTGTATTCCAGCTTCCGTCAGGGCAAAATGATTGCAAAACTGGCTAATGCACCAGAGGGCAAGGCACCCGCCTGGTATCAGGGAACCATCCGCCCTACGCTTGAAGATCACGTCAACAGCGCGTTTCTCGCAGCGACACGCAGCACGTGGCACAGGCTGTGCCCGCTTTGGCTGGCGCTGTTCCAGGATACCTGGGAGTTAATGGATGATTCACAGCCCCCAACCGACCAACTGCCGCTAGCGGCGTTGCTGGATATGCTGGACTTCAGAACCGTCAATTTAGGGGACTGGGTGAACTGGCCTGTTTCAAAACGCATTGGCGGCACGCCTTCAGTGATACCAAAAGAAGTCATTGGCGCACATGGCGGTTTCCCGCTGTCCGAATGGCAGAAATACCTTGCCTCACCGCAGAGCGAGCTGTTGTTTAAAGGGCAGGATTACACCCGTAAAGTCCGCTATCTCACGGATGCGGAAAAGCAAACCGCCAGCGAGTAACAAACCATAAAAAAGGCCGGTTTCCCGGCCTTTTTATTATCTCAGCACGATTAATCCCAGCTAAGAATAACTTTCCCGGACTGCCCGGAACGCATCGCATCAAAGCCTTGCTGGAAATCATCAATGCCAAAGCGGTGCGTGATGATTGGCGACAGATCCAGACCAGACTGAATCAGTGCGGCCATTTTGTACCAGGTCTCGAACATTTCTCGCCCGTAGATCCCTTTGATGAAAAGACCCTTGAAGATGACTTTTGTCCAGTCGATGGACATATCTGACGGAGGAATGCCCAGCATCGCGATACGGCCGCCGTGGTTCATGGTATCGAGCATAGTGCGGAACGCAGGCGGCGCGCCGGACATCTCCAGACCGACATCAAAGCCTTCGGTCATACCCAGCTCTTTCATCACCTCATCCAGATTTTCTTTACTGACGTTCACCGCGCGGGTTACGCCCATTTCACGCGCCAGCTCAAGGCGATATTCGTTCACATCTGTGATAACGACATTACGCGCGCCCACATGTTTAGCGACAGCCGCGGCCATGATGCCAATCGGGCCTGCGCCGGAAACCAGCACGTCCTCGCCGACCAGGTCAAACGAAAGCGCTGTGTGAACCGCGTTACCAAACGGGTCGAAGATGGAGGCCAAATCGTCGGAAATATTGTCCGGGATTTTGAAGGCGTTAAAGGCAGGCAGCACCAGGTATTCAGCAAAACAGCCCGGGCGGTTAACGCCTACACCGGTAGTATTGCGGCAAAGGTGAGTACGACCGGCGCGACAGTTACGGCAATGACCACAGGTAATGTGCCCTTCGCCGGAAACGCGATCGCCAATTTTAAACCCTTTTACTTCCTGGCCGATATCGACCACTTCACCCACATATTCATGGCCGACAACCATCGGCACCGGAATAGTCTTCTGTGACCATTCATCCCAGTTATAAATATGCACATCGGTGCCGCAAATCGCGGTCTTACGGATTTTGATCAGCAGATCGTTATGGCCCATTTCTGGTTTAGGCGCATCCGTCATCCAGATGCCTTCTTCTGCTTTAAGTTTCGCTAATGCTTTCATGACCGTTCCCTCAGGCGATAACGCCCAACTGTTTACCGATACGCGTAAACGCCTCAACAGCGCGTTCAATCTGTTCTGTGGTATGGGCCGCAGACATCTGAGTACGGATGCGCGCCTGACCTTTTGGTACTACCGGGTAGAAGAATCCGGTGACATAAATGCCTTCTTTTTGCAGCTCGCGGGCAAAGTTTTGCGCCACAACCGCTTCGCCAAGCATTACCGGGATGATGGCGTGATCGGCTCCTGCCAGGGTGAATCCAGCGGCTGTCATTTTTTCGCGGAACAGGCTTGCGTTGGCCCACAGGCGCTCGCGCAGCTCAGCGCCGGTTTCCAGCATCTCCAGAACCTTGATCGAGGCTGAAACAATTGCCGGGGCCAAAGAGTTGGAGAAAAGATAAGGACGAGAGCGCTGACGCAGCCATTCGATAACTTCTTTACGGCCAGCGGTGTAGCCGCCAGAAGCCCCGCCGAGCGCTTTGCCTAGCGTGCCGGTGATGATGTCCACGCGATCCATAACGTCGCAGTACTCATGGGTTCCGCGGCCATTTTCGCCAACAAAACCTACTGCATGCGAGTCATCAACCATCACCAGCGCATCGTATTTGTCTGCCAGATCGCACACGCCTTTCAGATTGGCAATCACGCCGTCCATAGAGAAGACGCCATCGGTAGCAATCATGACGTGGCGAGCACCTGCCGCACGCGCCTCCTTCAGGCGAGCCTCCAGCTCCTGCATATCGTTGTTAGCGTAGCGGTAACGCTGCGCTTTACACAGGCGCACGCCGTCGATAATGGAGGCATGGTTTAAGGCATCAGAAATGATGGCGTCTTCCGGCCCAAGCAGGGTTTCAAACAGCCCGCCGTTGGCATCAAAACAGGAAGAGTAAAGAATGGCATCATCCATTCCCAGGAATCCCGCAAGCTTGCTTTCCAGCTCTTTATGGCTGTCCTGCGTGCCACAAATAAAGCGCACTGAAGCCATCCCGAAACCGTGCTTATCCATCCCCTGCTTTGCCGCTTCGATAAGCTGCGGGTGATTTGCAAGTCCCAGGTAGTTGTTGGCACAGAAGTTAATAACATGGCTACCGTCAGCGACGGTGATATCCGCCTGTTGCGCCGAGGTGATAATACGTTCTTCTTTGAAAAGGCCTTCCAGACGTGCGGTATCAAGCTGTGAGGTTAACTGTTGGTAAAAATCTTCGCGCATCGCGATTCTCCAGGCAGGGCATATTTCGGCACATATTACCCAAACCTATACCAGGAGACGAGATTACGCTTCAGAGAAATTGATTTTTGCAGGATAAATCACGAGGGGCAGAAACTTCGTCTGATTAGGCGGGACTTTGATTGTAATGATATGATAAGAGCCATTAGCGCGTGAGGTACTGTACCTTGCGGCCCCCCTATATTGTTAAGGTCACGCTTATGATTATTGTCACCGGTGGTGCCGGATTTATCGGCAGCAACATTGTTAAGTCGCTGAATGATATTGGTTATACTGATATCCTGGTGGTGGACAACCTGAAAGACGGTACCAAGTTCATCAACCTTGTCGATCTGAATATCGCTGATTATATGGATAAAGAAGATTTCTTAATCCAGCTGATGGCGGGCGAAGAATTCGGCGAGATCGAAGCGATTTTCCATGAAGGTGCCTGCTCTTCCACCACCGAGTGGGATGGCAAGTATATGATGGATAACAACTATCAGTACTCCAAAGAGGTGCTGCACTACTGCCTGGAGCGTGAAATTCCGTTCCTGTATGCCTCCTCCGCAGCAACCTATGGCGGTCGCAACAGCGATTTTATCGAGTCTCGTGAATACGAGCAGCCTCTGAACGTTTACGGCTACTCTAAATTCCTGTTCGACGAATATGTACGCCAGATCCTGCCCGAAGCTAATTCTCAAATTACCGGCTTCCGTTACTTCAACGTTTATGGGCCACGCGAAGGCCACAAAGGCAGCATGGCGAGCGTTGCATTCCATCTGAACACCCAGCTAAAGAATGGTGAAAATCCAAAACTCTTTGAAGGCAGCGACAGCTTTAAACGCGATTTCATCTACGTCGGCGACGTTGCTGCGGTTAATCTGTGGTTCTGGCAGAACGGCGTATCCGGCATCTTCAACTGCGGTACCGGTCGCCCCGAGTCTTTCCAGGCCGTTGCCGATGCGGCTTTAGCATTCCATAAAAAAGGCAGCATTGAGTACATTCCGTTCCCGGAAAAACTCAAAGGCCGCTATCAGGCGTTTACTCAGGCCGACCTTACCAACCTGCGCGCCGCAGGCTATGACAAGCCATTTAAAACTGTTGCCGAAGGCGTAACAGAATACATGGCCTGGCTGAACCGTGACGCATAAGCAGGTAGCCTGACGCATGAAAATTCTGGTGATTGGCCCGTCATGGGTGGGTGACATGATGATGTCGCAAAGCCTCTATCGCACGCTCAAGGCGCGCTATCCCCAGGCGATAATTGACGTGATGGCACCGGCATGGTGCCGTCCCTTGCTTTCGCGTATGCCTGAAGTCAATGAAGCGCTGGCAATGCCGCTTGGCCACGGTGCGCTGGAAATCGGCGAGCGGCGTCGACTGGGCCATAGCCTGCGAGAAAAACGCTACGATCGGGCCTATGTGCTGCCAAACTCCTTTAAGTCGGCATTGGTTCCCTTCTTTGCCGACGTGCCACAGCGTACGGGCTGGCGCGGTGAGATGCGCTACGGTTTGCTCAATGACGCACGTGTCCTGGATAAACAAGCCTGGCCATTAATGGTAGAGCGCTACGTTGCGCTGGCCTATGACAAAGGCGTGATGCAGTCGGCGAAGGATCTTCCCCAACCCTTACTATGGCCTGAGTTAAAGGTCAGCGAAGGTGAAAAAAAGCAAACCTGCTCCGCGTTCAACCTGGATGCCGAACGCCCAATCATCGGTTTTTGTCCGGGTGCTGAATTCGGCCCGGCTAAACGCTGGCCGCATTATCACTACGCAACGCTTGCCGGCAGGCTCATCGTCGAAGGCTATCAGGTGGTGCTTTTTGGCTCCGCGAAAGACAAAGACGTCGGCAACGATATCCTCGCCGCTTTAACAACCGTACAGCAGGCGCATTGCCGTAATCTGGCTGGCGATACCGCGCTCGAGCAGGCCGTGATTTTACTGGCCGCCTGCAAAGCAGTGGTGACAAACGACTCTGGCCTGATGCATGTGGCCGCTGCGCTTAATCGCCCTTTAGTTGCCCTGTATGGGCCAAGCAGCCCGGACTTTACTCCGCCGCTGTCCCATCAGGCGCGTGTGATTCGTCTTATAAGCGGCTACCACAAAGTGCGTAAAGGCGATACCGCCGAAGGCTATCACCAGAGTTTGATTGATATTACTCCCGAGCGCGTGATGGATGAGTTAACCGCTCTGCTGTCAGCCGGGAAGGACGTTTAATGCGGATACTGATCGTCAAAACGTCCTCGATGGGCGATGTCCTGCACACGCTACCCGCGCTGACCGATGCCGCAAAGGCGATGCCCGGTGTACGCTTTGACTGGGTAGTTGAGGAAAGTTTCGCCCAAATCCCGACATGGCATCCGGCAGTAGATAAAGTCATTCCCGTCGCGATTCGCCGCTGGCGTAAAAATTGGTTCTCGGCTGCAATTAAAGCAGAGCGCAAAGCGTTCTATCAGGTATTGCGCGCCATGCAATACGACGCCGTTATTGATGCACAGGGTCTGATCAAAAGCGCCGCGCTGGTTACACGCAAAGCTCATGGTGTGAAACATGGTATGGACTGGAATAGCGCCCGTGAGCCGCTGGCAAGTTTCTTCTATAGCAAACGCCACGCCGTTGCGAAACAGCAACATGCGGTTGAACGTACAAGAGAATTATTTGCCAAAAGCCTTGAATATAAAAAACCCGCACAGCAGGGCAACTACGCAATCGCACAACATTTTCTTGCCGCTGCGCCTGCTGATGCGAATGAATACGTTGTTTTTTTGCATGCCACTACGCGTGACGAAAAACACTGGCCAGAATCAAACTGGCGAGATCTTATTCAATTAATGCATAAAACGGGCTTACGTATTAAACTCCCGTGGGGTGCAGAGCATGAGCGTGAACGGGCTGCCCGCCTGGCTGAAGGTTTCGATTATGTTGAGGTATTGCCTCGCTTGCCTCTTGAGCAGGTAGCAAAGCAACTTGCAGGGGCACGGGCTGTTGTCTCGGTTGATACCGGATTAAGCCATCTCACAGCCGCGCTTAATCGGCCAAATATTACGCTGTATGGACCGACCGATCCGGGTTTGATTGGCGGTTACGGACAGAACCAGCATGAAATCATTGGCGCAGGAAAAAGTATGGCTAACATCACAGCAAATGAAGCATTTAGCGTACTCCAGACTTCTACTCAATTAGCCACAGAATAACGATTAATGAGCTACCTATTTCTTTTCATTCTCCTGCTGCCGTTCAAGCTGATCGGTAAGCTGTTTTACAAAAAGACAGGCCGAAACCTGATGATTCAGACGGCCAAAATCGGCGATTTTGTAAACGTTACGCCTCTGCTCGTACATCTTAAACACAGCGACGTGCTGATCGGTAAAGCAACGCTACCGCTGGCTAAACATGACGAAACTATCGACACTATTTTCCTGGTAGAAGAACATAAAAAGAGCCTGTGGCGTAAATTTAGTCTGGCCTTCAGGCTGATGAATCGCTATGAAAATGTCTACTTACTGCAGCCCAACAGCACTAATCTCTTCTTCGCGGCTGCCTGTAATGCCAAAAATAAACAGTTTTTAAGTACTTACACCCGACGCTGGTACCATGAGCCTTTTTACTGGACTGCCGATGGGACCGTTGAACATGGTAAGTACACATTAAGCGTGGACAACTACCTCAAGCTTGCAGATCGCACTCTGACCTGGCGTGACTATCCCAAGCACGCCACGCTGCCATTAAAAATCCCTGCCTCTTATCCGCAGGTTTTAGACCAAACAGGCGTTATTAAAATTGGTTTAAGCATCTCTGCAGGTAATAAAGCAAAGACAATCCCGCCAGCCGTCTGGGAACGGCTTTTTATCTCATTACAAGACCTGCCGTGTTTATATTATATTTTTGGCTCTAAAAATGAGCAGGTATGGCTGGATGATTTAACCAAGGTGACGGGTGAGCGTGCCGATTTCGTCAATATGATCGGAGAGTTTCAGTTAGAAGATCTTCCCCATGCGCTAAGCAAAATGGATTTCTACATTGCCTCCGATTCGGGAAATATTTACATTGCTGATGCCGTAGGCGTACCGATCATTCTTATTTATGGTCCATGTTGCGTAAAAGAACAGCGTCCTTTGGGAGATGTGCTGCTTATCGGTGATGATGCTAACACCAATTCTTTTGTTTTTGAGACAAGATACTATTTCGATAAGCCTAAAGATGAGCTGTTTGGTTTGAGTGATGATAATATAAAACAAATCTATCATTTCCTTACTCTCCATAAAAGCTGGGATTCCGATAGATTGGGTAAAAAAAATAACCTCTTATAATAGTTAACTGATAATATCTGCTTAAATGAGCCCTTCAGAATATAGCGTTGATTTTCATAAAGAGTGCTAATTATGTCTCAACCTCAGAAGAAATTTGCAAAATTAAGGCAATGGAACCGTCGCCGTAATTATTATTTTAAAGCATTACGTATGCGTTTAGCGAAGCTATGTTTGGATTACCGCTCTTGTCGACCTTTAACATTAGACACAGTAAAAAAAGTGTTACTGCTACGTGACGATGGTAAGATTGGTGACATGGTTGTATCTACATCGTTATTAAGAGAATTTAGCGTACGCGGATATATTATTGATGTTCTGGCAACGCCAGAGAATTTCCCTATTGTTGAAAACAATCCATACATTAGAAAGGTGTTTATTAATAACACTAAAGATATTAGCAAACAACTATCGCAAGAAAATTATGATGCCGTGATTGATATGGGCGATAAAATATCGCCCAAAAGCCTATATTTACTTAGAACAATCAAAGCGAATAACGTTATTGGGTTTAATAAAAAGGAATATAAAATTTATAATAAATCCATTCCTTTCCAAGGTTACAATGAACACATTAGCAAACGCTATTCTTTATTAATGACAGAATTAGGTTTTAAAAACTATTCTGTCGACTACGAATTGCATATATGTGATCACGTTCATGAAAAAGTATCCGAATATTTAAAATCTCTCCCGGGAAAGTATAATTTTGTTATAAATCCATTCACTGCCAGCAAAGAACGGGATCTTGAAGAAGGAAACTTACAGAAGTTAGTTAATGAATTACACAAAAAATTTGCCGATGTAAATATAATTTTAATCGGACTGCCGGAAAGAATGGCGAATATTAATATAGAAAAAGCGTTTGTAAATCCTCATATGTCTATCCAGGGAGCAATGAGCTTGATTTATCAATGCGATATAATTATCTCTCCGGATACTTCTGTAGTACATATTGCAGCCGTATGGAAAAAACCATTAGTAGCTCTCTATGGAAACGACACTCATGGTATGTTTAACAATAATGATGTATGGGGGCCGGGATATAATAATGCCATTCAAATCACATCCATAGATAAATATCATTCTGTATCCACCATTCCAATCCTGGAAATTTTAAAAGCAGTAGATGTTTTATTTATCAGAAGGGACTAATATGTCTAAGACTTTAATTCAGCCAATCAAGAAAAATATTTTTTTTGCCATACTAGGGTTGGCCTTTTTATCCTTATTGTTGAATTTTGTTAGCAGTTCGTGGAGCCGAGTCTTTTTCTTCTTAACCTCTTACTTATCAATAATTTCAGTTGCCTTGCAATGGAAAATAAAACCACAAAAAGATTTATTAATTATAACCAGTGCAATAATTTTAATTGGCTTAAGTAAATACTTATGGTTCTGCTTTGAATATATTGGAAATCCAGATTACAATAAATATAACTCCTATTTTAATACTGGACAACGTCTATTATTAGGAGGAATCATTTCTTATGCTTTATTTTCAATGGCCGACAAAGTATCATTTTCTCAGAAAAAATATATCGATATCGTATTCTTTTTAACATTTATAATAGCAACTATGATTGGGTTTCATCAGATGATAAGGGGAAAAGGACGAGTCGACTTTTATCTTGGCTTTGCCACAGATAGTGCTTATATGTACTCCACAATATCAATTTGCACTATTGTTATCTTACAAACTTATAAAAAAAGCATATTCAAGCTTCTGTCTCTGGCAACACTCCTTCTTTCAATTTTTATAATATTTAAAACAGGCACAAGAAATATACTCATTTTCTATCCATTAATAGTCTTAATTTCATTGTTTGCATGGAAAAAAAACCGCTCTAAGAATATTTTAATTTGCTTTTTTTTATTCATCGCCGCTTTTACAATGGGTTACAATCAATATATAAAACCTAAAATAACTGCCACGGTTAATGAAATAAAAAATTACGAAGACAATCATGGTAACATCCAGGGTTCATTTACCGCCCGTCTTGCAATGTGGAATGTAGGTTATAAGGCCTTTGAGAATAATCCATTGGGCATGAGTCTTGAACAGCGCGAGACATTTTTTCAGAAATATGTAAAAGAAACGCAGCAAAATAAAGCCTCGCTTCAATATGTTGGTACTCATTTACATAACGAGTTAATTGAAACTGCATCACTTCAGGGAATCCCTGGATTAATTGCGCTTATTGTCACGTATGTATTGATGCTAACAGCCTGTTTTAAAACTAAAAACAATGCTCTTTTAGGCGTGACGCTAACTATAATGACGGTGGGTTTAAGTGATGTCATATTTATAAGTAGAGAGCA
This sequence comes from Buttiauxella sp., assembly GCA_032051265.1. Taxonomy (GTDB): domain Bacteria; phylum Pseudomonadota; class Gammaproteobacteria; order Enterobacterales; family Enterobacteriaceae; genus Dryocola. Next base: position 52,297 of record DAMBYU010000009.1, on the reverse strand, counting down.
AACAATATTTTTTGTTATTATTATAACCTTGGCCGCGTTGCGTTTACCTGAGTCAGAAAAAAAGAACTAATTTATTATTAATTATCCCATCTATCATCAAATTAAAATGATAGCTGGGATAGTTCATTAACTCAGCATATTCCTTCAAATGAGTAGCTTTTTATTAATCACGCTTTTATTTCATAATACTCAGCCAAAGTCATACCCCGGGTACGTTCAGCAAGCCATGCGAACAATGTCTCTAAATCCTGATAAAGCCGCTCGATATCCGCTTCATCTTTGAATGTCGGGCTGCCACCGGGCATAAATTCTGAGGAATGAAGCATAAATTCCACATAATCATTTCCTTCTGCCAACGTTTTTTCCGCCACAGCAATCATTTGCGCAGCGTTTCCGCCTGACGGACGAAGCCAGTTCACCGATGGGCTGCGATATTTACCTCGCAGACGATCGTATCCTTGCTTAACGCTGTTCATCAGAGCGCTGTGCTTATACTGGATGCTCATCGGTACCTGCAGTAACGGAGAGTTACCCGGCTGGTTGATGGCATCCAGATCCATAAAATAGGAGCCTGTCGGGAAATGTTGGTAGTCTGTTCCGCCATTGCCAGCAGGTGAACCTTTGGCATTTCTCCAGTTTACGCGAGGCGTAACTGAACAATCGACTTTATAGCCCAACGCCACCAGCAGGCGCGCATAACGGCTATCGAAAGCCCAACGCCCGGCCCGATGGCTGACCATTTTAGTGCCAAAAGTCTCTTCGAGAAGTGTTGTCATATAGACGACTTTCTCACGCAGAATTTCATCCGGATACTCGATAAGGTAAGGCTGCCAGCGCCAGTCATCCCCGGTTAGATCAAACTCGGGCGGGCTGTTCCAGGCATGCAAATGCATTCCAACCTCGCCTTGCCCGCGCGCAATAACGTCTTTGGCAAAGGCGATAAAAACCGGGTCAACCGCCATTTCGTAATTTGTTAACCAGACGGGTTTGAATGCATATTTTTCACAAAGCGACTGAAAACGTGGCAGAAAACGTGCATTCTCAGTTTTGATCTGCCGGTGGTTTTGCCACAGATTATCGCCTTCGGTATCGATAGTGATGATAAATGCAGGGGTAGTCATTGTCGTCTCTGAGCTAACGATGTTTACCCCATGTTACGCAGCCTGCCAGATAAGGGCAAACCGCTTTCCAGGAATGCACCGACTCCTGAGTAGAATTGTAGCAACCACACTCAAGGTCTATTAGAATCACGCTTTGGTTAATCACCTAAAGATGATAATGAATAACGCTTTGCATACACTCGTTGACGGGCCGCAAACTCGTATATTACTCATAAAACTGCGCCATCACGGTGATATGTTGCTGACAACACCGGTGATCGATGCGCTGCATCAGGCCTGGCCACAGGCTCAGATTGATGTTCTGCTTTATGAAGAAACGCGCGATATGCTGGCGGCGCATCCTTTTATTCATCACATCTACGGCATCGATCGTAAATGGCGCAAACTTGGCACCCGGCAGCATTTATGCAAAGAGTGGCAGCTCCTGAAAACGCTGCGCCAGCAGCGATATAGCCTGGTGGTGAACCTTGCCGATCAGTGGCGTAGCGCCATCGTCACTCGCTTTACAGGTGCGCCAGCCCGCATCGGGTTTGATTTCAACAAACGCCGTGGCTGGTTCTGGAGCCAATGCCACACTCAGCTCGCACCCGTTACCGGCCACCAAACCATGCATACCGTCGAGCAAAATCTTTCCATTCTGGCTCCCCTGAAGATCCCTCCCGTTAATAATGTCACCATGAGCTATCAGCCAGATGACTGGCTGGCAGTTCAGGCGAAGCTGAATACCAAAGGCATTGAGGGGCCATTTATCGTGGTGCAGCCCACATCCCGCTGGTTCTTTAAATGTTGGGATGAAGAAAAAATGGCAGCGACGATTTCCGCGCTACAGAAAGATGGCCACACCATTGTGCTTACATCCGGGCCGGATAAGAACGAAAAAGCGATGATCGACACCATCCGCGCGTTATGCCCAGCAGAACGCATTAGTTCCCTGGCAGGCGATTTAAGCCTGCGCCAGCTAGCCGCGCTTATCGATCATGCCAGCCTTTTTATCGGCGTCGACTCCGTTCCCATGCATATGGCTGCTGCACTACAGACTCCCTGCATCGCCCTGTTTGGTCCGTCAAAACTCACTTTCTGGAGTCCCTGGCAGGTAAAAGGCGAGGTTATCTGGGCTGGTGATTACGGCCCGCTTCCCAACCCGGATCAAATTGATACGAAAACCAGCGAGCGCTATCTGGATGCGATTCCAGTGGACGCCGTGGTTACTGCCGCAAGGAAACAGCTGTTATGAAACGCTGCCGTCTGGCCATTGTCCGCCAAAAGTACCGTCCGGACGGCGGTGCAGAACGCTTTGTCTCACGCGCCCTGGAAGCGCTGAGCGCACATGATCTGGAGCTGAACGTTATCACTCGTCAGTGGCAGGGCGAGCGTCAGGAGAACTGGCATATCCACATTTGCGATCCCATAAAATGGGGCCGTATCAGCCGTGAGAAAGGTTTTGCGGATGCCGCACGAGCCTTGTGGCAACGTGAGAATTTTGACCTGGTACAGAGCCATGAACGTATAGCTGGCTGCGATATCTATCGTGCCGGTGACGGTGTACATCGCCGCTGGTTACTTCAGCGTGCCCGCATCCTGCCGGCGTGGCGTCAGCAACTGCTGCTCCGCGATCGTTATCATCGCTATGTGATGCAGGCTGAGCAGGCGATGTATGAGGCGACGGAGCTGAAAGCGGTCATCTGTAACGCCGAAATGGTGAAACGCGAAATTATCGAAGATTTTGCTATACCTGCTAATAAGATACATGTCATCTATAATGCTATTGACTCCTCCCGCTTCGTTCCGGCTACGCCCGAACAACGGGCAACCTGGCGAGATGAAATTAATCTTCCACAGCAGGCTGTCGCGCTGGTGTTTGTGGGTTCCGGATTTGAACGCAAGGGCCTTGCCAGCGCTATCCGGGCTGTCGCTAATAGCGATCGCTATCTGATTGTGGTGGGGCAAGACAAAGCGGAAAAAACTTATCGGGCGCTGGCACAATCTCTGGGGTGTCAGGATCGGGTAATGTTCATGGGGATGCAGAAAAATACGCTACCGTTTTATCAGGCCGCTGACGCATTATTGCTGCCAACGCTCTATGATCCTTTCCCCAATGTGATCTTAGAAGCCATGGCATGTGGTTTACCGGTTATTACTACGCCCACCTGCGGTGGGGCTGAATTTATAACGACCGGACAAAATGGATATGTTTGCGATGCCCTGAACATTCAGGAACTGTCGGATGCGGTGATGGCTATCCCTGCACGGCACCTGAATGAAATCATGGGAATTCATGCGCGTGAGCGGGTCAGGGAAGCGACGCCGGAAAAACTTTCACAGCAACTTATTTCGCTGTATCAAAACATACTGGACTAGACGATGCGCATCCTAATGATTATCGATGGATTACCCGGCGGCGGCGCTGAGAAAACCGTGCTAACCCTTTCCAGGGGGCTGGTCGGTATGGACCATCAGGTCTCGATCTTCTCTTTGCGTCGCGTCTGTGATTATGAGATCCCGGACGGGGTCGATTACCAAATCATTCTGGATACCTGTAGAAAGCCCTGGCGTAAGCTCACCGAGTTAACTCGTCGGGCAGCGCTGCTGGATAAGGCCGTAGAGAAGGCGCAGAAAACGGGAAAATTTGATCTTATTTTCTCCCATTTGCATAAAACAGACCGCATCGTCGCCCACTCCAAAACCATTCCACGCGAAAAGCTGTGGTATTGCGTACACGGGATGTTCTCTTTCTCTTATCTTCTGCATCGCCACGGCTTCTCCCGCTGGGTAAAACGCCAGAAAATAAAACGCGTTTATGAGAACAGCAACGTAGTCGCTGTGTCGAAGGCGGTGCTGCACGATATTACCGAGCGGTTCGACATCACCCTGGCTAAAAGCACGGTCATTCATAATCCTTTTGATATTGACGGTATTCAACAGCGCGCTAAAGAGCACTGTGAAATGTCAGGCCAGGAGTACCTTATCCACGTTGGCCGTTTCCATGAGCACAAGCGCCATGACCGGCTCATCAAAGCCTATGCATTGAGCGGCATTCAGGCGCCATTAATCCTGATGGGTAACGGCAGCGATGAACGCATTCAAGAGATAAAAACGATGGCCGTCGCCGCAGGCGTTGCCGACCGCGTCATCTTCAAATCCTTCGTGCCTAACCCCTATCCGTGGATAGCTAATGCCCGCCTGCTGCTGCTGAGCTCAGACTGTGAAGGCTTTGGCAATGTCCTGGTTGAAGCGCTTATCTGCCAGACGCCTGCCGTCAGCACCCATTGTCCGGGCGGTCCGGAAGAAATTCTGATCGGGCCGCTGGCACGCGGCCTCTCAGGCATGAGCGATCGCCAGCTGGCGGATACAATGGTGGATATCTATAACAACCCACCGGTTATCGATGCCGGCACCGTTGAGTCCTACAGCACCAGTGCCATTTGCCAGCAGTATTTGTCTCTGGCGAAAGAAAAAATATAACAGTACTTTCAGGTAACTTTATGCTCCAGACCCCTTTACTTAGCGTTGTCGTTGCTGTCTATAACGGCGAACTTTTCCTGGCGAAATTTTTCGCCTGTCTCGAAGCCCAGGCCATCGAAGAGATGGAAGTTATCATGGTGAACGATGGTTCAACCGATGGATCCATGACGATTATCGACGCCTGGCGCGACAGGTTTCCGGGTATGTTGGTTATTGAGCAGGAAAATCAGGGCGTATCTATCGCGCGTAATACCGGCCTTGCTGCAGCTACGGGGCAGTATCTCTCTTTTCCGGACATTGACGACGATTTCAAACCGGGTATGTACCGCCGCCTGCTGGATCTGGCGCTGGCAAGCCATCTGGATGTCGTCACCTGTAACGGCAACTATGTCTATGAAAACAACCGGAAGCCATCGCGCCCAATCTTTCCTGAAGACAAACTGCAGTCAACTGGCGTAATGAGCGGGCCTGCCTGGCTTAAAAAGGCGCTGGATTCCCGTAAGTTTTTGCATGTTACCTGGCTGAATCTCTACCGCCATGACTTTATCCGCGAGCACGGTTTTAAATTCGAACCAGGCTTACGTCATCAGGATATTCCCTGGACCACTGAAGTGTTACTTGCAGCGCAGCGCGTTCAGTACACCAGTGAAAGATTTTACGACTACTACATTCATTCCGCCTCGGTTTCCCATAAACCAGATACCGATGACACGCTAATCCGCTCGGCACGCCATTACATCAAAATCCTTGAAATGCTGGAGGCCATTAATTTGCGCTATCCGGAACAGGTAAAAAATATCCCCGCCTGCAACTGGCAGATAGCCAAAGAAGGCCTTGGGATCCTGCATACGTTCAATAATATGAAGGACCCGCAGAAGAAAAAAATGATAATCCAGGAGTTTTTCGACCGCGGGATCTGGCGTCTCATCTGGAAGAATGCCCGGGGCTTTCGTCTGCGCTGGCGCTTAGGCCGCCGCTACCTGAAGCTGAAAAAAGCAACGCGAGTCCCCGGTTAACTTTGCTCTTCGCGGGCTGCATCCGACGGCCCGCAAAGCGGTTTTTCGCCGCCAGATTACCCGAACAATCGGCAAAGCCGTCGAATATCACCAAAACAATAGCTTTACGCCCTGCGAATGCTTAGAATTTGCCCGCCGATAATGAAAATACGGAAAATTCGCTTGGAATCATTGTATACCGCTCTGCTCTATCTCATTCAGCCCTTCGTGTGGCTGCGACTTTTGCTCCGTAGCCGTAAAGCTCCTGCGTACCGTAAACGCTGGGCAGAACGCTATGGCTTTTGTCGAGGGAAAGTAGCACCGGACGGTATCATGCTGCATTCCGTCTCCGTAGGGGAAACCCTTGCAGCGATCCCACTGGTTCGTGCCCTGCGCCATCGTTACCCGACTATCCCTATTACTGTCACCACGATGACGCCAACCGGCTCCGAACGAGTGCAGTCGGCCTTTGGTAAAAACGTCCACCATGTTTATCTGCCTTACGATTTGCCCTGCGCTATGAACCGTTTTCTGGATACTGTACGCCCGAAACTGGTGATCGTTATGGAAACAGAGCTGTGGCCGAACATGATTACCGCGCTGCATGACCGCAAGATCCCGCTGGTTATCGCCAACGCTCGTTTATCCGAACGCTCCGCGAAAGGCTATAAGAAGCTCGGTAATTTCACGCGTCGCCTGATGAGCAGAATTACACTTATCGCTGCGCAGAATGAAGAAGATGCTGGTCGCTTCCTCGAGCTGGGTCTGAAACGCGCCCAGCTCACGGTTACCGGCAGCCTGAAGTTTGATATTTCTGTCACGCCTGAGCTTGCCGCGCGTGCTATCACGCTGCGTCGCCAGTGGGCTCCACGCCGTAAAGTCTGGATTGCCACCAGCACCCACGATGGCGAAGAAAGTATTATCCTGGATGCGCATCGCCAGCTGCTGGCGAAATTCCCCGATCTGTTGCTGATTCTGGTACCACGCCATCCGGAACGCTTTAAGGATGCCAAAGAGCTGGTGCAAAAAAGCGGGTTCAGTTACACGCTGCGCAGCAGCGGTGAAATCCCGTCGGGCAGCACCCAGGTGGTGATAGGCGATTCGATGGGCGAGCTTATGCTGCTGTACGGCATTGCCGATCTGGCGTTTGTTGGCGGCAGCCTGGTGGAACGAGGCGGACACAACCCGCTGGAGCCGGCGGCTCACGCCATACCTGTGCTGATGGGCCCGCACATTTTCAATTTCAAAGATATCTGCGCCAAACTACAGCAGGCTGATGGCATGATCACCGTCAGCGACGCAGCGTCTCTGGTGACCGAAATCACCACGCTGCTGACCGATGAAGACTATCGTTTGTACTACGGCCGCCACGCTGTAGAAGTGCTGCATCAAAACCAGGGCGCATTACAGCGTTTGCTACAGTTACTGCAACCTTATCTGCCGCAGCGGAGCCATTAATGCCCAGCCGAATATCGGTGGTGATGATCGCCAAAAACGCGGCGGATATTCTGCCGGAATGCCTGGCATCGGTGGCCTGGGCTGACGAAGTGGTTCTGCTGGATTCGGGCAGCACTGATACAACCGTTGATATCGCCCGTCAGGCGGGGGTGAAAGTTTTCGTGAATGAAAACTGGCAGGGCTTTGGGATACAGCGCCAGCGCGCCCAGGACTATGCCAGCGGCGATTATATTTTGATGATCGATACCGATGAGCGAGTAACGCCCGAGCTTGCCGCCTCGCTAAAAGCAGTCCTTGCCGATCCACAGCCCGGCGCCGTTTACAGCATTGCCCGCCGCAACCTTTTTCTGGGCCGCTTCATGCGCCACAGCGGCTGGTACCCGGACCGTGTAACCCGTCTCTATGCCCGGGAACGCTATCGCTATAACGATAATCAGGTGCATGAATCCCTGAATGCGCCTGACGCTAAAATCATCCCGCTTGCAGGTGATTTGCTCCATCTGACCTGCCGGGATTTTGCAGGTTTCCAGCGCAAGCAGCTAAGCTACGCAACGGCCTGGGCGCACGAGCGTCATCAGCGCGGCAAAAAAGTCTCGCTGGCCGGAATTTTAAGCCACACTTTGGGGGCCTTCTGCAAAACGCTGCTACTGCGTGCAGGTTTTCTGGACGGGAAACAAGGCTGGTTGCTGGCGGTAGTTAACGCACAATACACGTTTAATAAATACACTGAACTCTGGGCATTAAACCAGGATTATACGGAAAAAGAGCCGCTATGAGCACCCGAGCGATTTACCCCGGTACTTTTGATCCCATCACCAATGGTCATCTGGATATCGTGACGCGCGGAGCCATGATGTTTGATTCCATTATCCTGGCCATTGCAAACAGCCCGCATAAGAAAACGATGTTCTCTCTCGATGAGCGCGTGGCGCTGGCCAAACAGGTAACAGCGCACCTGCCAAATGTTGAGGTTGTGGGCTTTAGCGATCTCATGGCGAATTTTGCGAAGGCGCAGCAGGCCAACGTTCTGGTTCGTGGTTTACGCACGGCGGCAGATTTTGAATATGAAATGCAGCTCGCCCACATGAATCGTCATCTGATGCCGGAGCTGGAAAGCGTCTTCCTGATGCCCTCAAAAGAGTGGTCTTTCGTTTCTTCTTCGCTGGTGAAAGAAGTGGCGCGCCACCACGGCGATGTCGCGCATTTTCTGCCGGAATCTGTCTGCCAGGCCTTACTGGAGAAACTCAGGCAGCGTTAATGCTGGCAGTTTCGACAATAGAACGTGCGGCGCTGAGCGTGCTTACCGGCAATAATCGGCGCCCCGCAAACTCTGCATGGCTTCCCCTCCCGCCCGTAAACCTGAAGCTCCTGGGCGAAATAACCGGGTTTACCGTCAGACTGTAAAAAGTCTTTTAACGTCGTACCGCCCTGCTCAATCGATCTTAACAACACCGCTTTGATCACTTTCACCAGCAATTCGCATTCGGTTTTTGATAATGACTGCGCGGCACGATCGGGATGGATCCCGGCGGCAAATAACGATTCGCTGGCGTAAATATTCCCTACGCCCACCACCAGTTTGTTATCCATCAGCCAGGGCTTAATGGCGGTTTTCTTCTTAGCGGACTTTTCACGCAGGTATTCGGCATTAAACTCTTCATGCAGCGGCTCTGGTCCAAGATGCGCCAGCACGTTGCTGCCTTCCAGCTCCTTAACCCACAGCCAGGCGCCAAAGCGACGCGGGTCGGTGTAGCGCAGCACTTTACCGTTGCCTATCACCAGGTCGACATGGTCGTGTTTCTCAGCAGGCCGCTCTTCTGGCAGGATACGCAAGCTGCCGGACATCCCAAGGTGGATGATAATCCAGCCGTCCGGCAGTTCGAGCAGCAGATATTTAGCCCGACGCTGGACGCTTAATACAGGCTTATCGCTCAGGGCGTGGATCTCATCAGAAACCGGCCAGCGCAGGCGACCGTTGCGCACGATAGCGTGCAGAATAGTTTCGCCTACCAGGTGCGGTTCAATGCCGCGGCGGCTGGTTTCAACTTCAGGTAACTCTGGCATTTCTCCTCCGGGCATAAAGCGCAAAACAAAAAAACCCCGCCGAAGCGAGGTTTTTCATCAAAGTCACTAAAATTATTTAATTTTAGCTTCTTTGTACAGTACGTGTTGACGGACAACTGGATCGAACTTTTTCAGTTCCAGTTTTTCCGGCTTAGTACGTTTGTTCTTCGTGGTGGTATAGAAGTGACCAGTACCAGCAGAAGAAACCAGCTTGATCTTCTCGCGAACACCTTTAGCCATGACTTAGTTCCTCTTAGTACTTCTCGCCACGGGTACGAAGATCGGCCAGAACCGTTTCGATACCCTTCTTATCAATTACACGCATACCTTTAGCAGATACACGCAGTGTGACAAAACGCTTCTCGCTCTCAACCCAGAAACGGTGAGAGTGCAGGTTCGGCAGGAAACGGCGTTTGGTCGCGTTCATTGCGTGGGAACGGTTATTACCGGTCACCGGACGCTTGCCAGTAACTTGGCAGACTCGGGACATGTCTATTCTCCAAAAATCAAATTAGCTCGAGCTTCGTATAGGGTTATGGCGCCTCGTCAGGCTGCAAGCCTGGTCCCTGGCGGTTCAATGTGAACCACAGTGCCAGGCGCATAATGCCAAACCCGAGATTCTCAAAGGTGGCGTAGTATACGCTGCCTGACGCATGTGCTCAAGTCCCGAACAGACAAAGATCCCCATGGATCGCGCAAATCGGCTTAAATCCACCCGCGCTCAGCAAAAGAAACATACTCTCCGCGACCAATAACTAAATGGTCAAGCACGCGAATTTCCATAAAAAGGCAGGCTTTCACGATACGTTCGGTAATGGCACGGTCAGCTTTGCTCGGTTCGGCCCTACCCGACGGGTGATTATGCGCAAGAATGACCGCCGCTGCATTAGATTTCATCGCTTCGCGCACAATTTCCCGGGGATGCACCTCGACGTGATTCAGCGTTCCGGAAAACATCGGCACGTGTTTGATAATCCGATGCTGGTTGTCGAGAAATATCACCATAAAGATCTCACGCTCCTCCGTGGTCAGCTGGCTCTGGATAAATTCCCGCACGGTATCAGGGCTCTTCAACGTGAGTTCTTCTACCCCGCGTGAGGCGTAATAGCGCCTTGCCAGTTCCGCAATCGCATTTAACTGGGTGTATTTGGCCTCACCAATTCCTTTAATATCCTTAAACTGCGAATAATCCGCCGACAGCAGGCGGCTCAGAGAACCAAACCTCTCCAGCAGGGCGTTTGCCAGAGCCAGCACGTTCATATCCCTCAAACCCGTGCGTAAAAAGAGCGCCAATAGTTCCACATCGGTTAATGAGCTGACGCCAAACTTGAGGAGCTTCTCGCGCGGTAAGCCGCTTTTATCCCAGTCCATTTTTATCTCCATCATAGCCTCCGGATCCCTTTGTACAGCCATTGTGCACGACTGCCTGGCTACTCGCGATATGGCGATTTTCAGCGTGCGGGATATCTCGCAAACAGCAAAAAGTTGTGGCCTGAGGAGTGTGATAAAATAGGCCCACGATTAAGACTTGCGGTGGGAAAAATCATGATGGGGCTTTCCGGCAAAAAAATTGTTCTGTGTGTCAGCGGCGGTATCGCAGCCTATAAAACGCCTGAGCTGGTGCGCCGTCTGCGCGATCGCGGAGCAGATGTACGTGTGGCAATGACCGAGGCGGCAAAAGCCTTCATTACACCATTGAGCCTGCAGGCCGTATCCGGATACCCGGTATCAGACAGTTTGCTTGATCCCGCAGCGGAAGCAGCGATGGGCCATATTGAACTGGGGAAATGGGCAGATTTAGTTATTCTCGCGCCCGCCACTGCCGATTTGATTGCCCGCGTAGCGGCAGGCATGGCGAACGATCTGGTTAGCACTATTTGCCTTGCAACCCCCGCGCCTGTCGCGGTTGTTCCCGCCATGAACCAACAGATGTATCGTGCAGCAGCAACCCAGCATAACCTTGAGGTACTGACTTCCCGCGGTTTACTGATGTGGGGGCCAGACAGCGGCAGCCAGGCATGTGGTGATGTAGGCCCCGGCCGTATGCTCGACCCGTTAGAGATTGTGGACCTGGCTGTTGGTCATTTTAGCGTCGTCAAAGATCTGCAACATCTTAACGTCATGATTACCGCCGGTCCGACGCGTGAGCGCCTCGACCCGGTACGCTATATCACCAACGACAGCTCGGGAAAAATGGGATACGCGATTGCGGCGGCAGCGGCGGCACGCGGCGCAAATGTGACGCTGGTTTCCGGCCCGGTCGCTTTATCTTCTCCGGCATGGGTGAAACGCATTGACGTCACCTCCGCGCTGGAAATGGAAGCTGCTGTTCAACAAAACGTGTCGGGCCAGCATATTTTTATCGGCTGTGCAGCCGTAGCAGATTATCGTGCGGCGAGCGTCGCAGATGAAAAAATCAAAAAGCAAGGCGCTGAAATCACGCTGAAAATGGTTAAAAACCCGGATATCGTTGCAGGCATCGCCGCGCTTTCTACCAACCGCCCCTATGTTGTTGGGTTTGCCGCCGAAACAACTAATGTGGAAGAATACGCCCGGCAAAAGCGTATCCGAAAAAATCTCGACCTGATTTGTGCCAACGATGTTTCACAAACCGGTCAGGGCTTTAATAGCGACAACAACGCGTTACACCTTTTCTGGCAGGAGGGAGATAAAGTCTTACCGTTAAGCGATAAGTCACTCCTTGGCCATCTTTTATTGAACGAGATCGTTACCCGTTATGATGAAAAAAATCGACGTTAAGATTCTGGACCCGCGTGTGGGTCAGCAGTTCCCCCTGCCGACTTATGCTACTTCCGGCTCTGCCGGACTCGATCTGCGTGCATGTCTGGACGAAGCCGTAGAGCTGGCCCCGGGCGTAACCACGCTGGTGCCAACTGGACTTGCAATCCATATCGGCGATCCGTCCCTGGCGGCCGTCATCCTGCCACGCTCCGGGCTTGGCCATAAACACGGCGTGGTTCTTGGCAATCTGGTAGGGCTGATAGATTCAGATTATCAGGGTCAGTTAATGGTCTCTGTCTGGAATCGCGGGCAAGATAGCTTCACCATTGAACCGGGCGAACGCATTGCACAGATGGTGTTTGTGCCGGTTGTACAAGCCGAATTCAACCTGGTCGAAGATTTTGATACCAGCGACCGTGGCGAAGGCGGCTTTGGCCATTCCGGCCGCCAGTAAACTCGTTTTATAAACGTAACCACACACATTCATAACGTTAAAAAAAACCGCAGGCGACATGCTTGCGGGCGCTGTGTGGCTGCTTGCCTGGCAGGTGCTTTATTTCAGGGGTATTTTAAAACATGGCAGAAAAACAGACTGCGAAAAGGAATCGTCGCGAGGAAATACTTCAGTCTCTGGCCCAGATGCTTGAATCCAGCGACGGTAGTCAACGCATCACTACCGCTAAGCTTGCAGCCACGGTGGGCGTTTCTGAAGCGGCGCTGTATCGGCATTTTCCCAGCAAAACGAAAATGTTCGACAGCCTTATCGAGTTTATTGAAGACAGCCTTATCACCCGCATCAATCTCATTCTGAAGGATGAAAAAGATACGCAGGCCCGCCTGCGCCTTATCGTCCTGCTGGTGCTTGGTTTCGGTGAAAAAAATCCCGGCCTGACCCGTATTCTGACCGGTCATGCGCTGATGTTTGAGCAGGATCGCTTACAGGGCCGCATTAACCAGCTTTTTGAGCGCATCGAAGTGCAGTTACGGCAGGTCATGCGCGAGAAAAAAATGCGTGAAGGGGAAGGTTACATTACCGATGAAGCGCTGCTGGCAGGCCAGCTTCTGGCGTTCTGCGAAGGGATGCTTTCTCGCTTTGTACGCAGCGAGTTTCGCTATTTGCCGACGGATGATTTTGATACCCGTTGGCCACTGGTTGCCGCACAGCTGCGTTAAATTGAAAAGGGCCTTTAAGCGGCCCTTTTTGTTACACGCCGTACTGGTCGCGGTATTCCTGCACCGCCGCCAGGTTTGCGGCCATCTCCGGCTTCTCTTCCAGATACGCAATCAAATCTTTCAGCGTGATAATAGAAATCACCTTGCAGTGGTAATCACGCTCGACTTCCTGGATAGCAGAGATTTCACCGCGTCCACGTTCCTGGCGATCCAGAGAAATCAGTACGCCCGCAAGCGTTGCGGAATTTGCCGCGATGATTTCCATAGATTCACGGATCGCGGTGCCCGCAGTAATAACGTCGTCCACCAGCATCACACGGCCCTGAAGCGCGCTGCCCACCAGGTTGCCGCCTTCACCATGATCTTTGGCTTCTTTACGGTTGAAACAATAAGGCACATCGCGTTCATGGTGTTCTGCCAGCGCAACCGCGGTGGTCGTTGCGATAGGAATGCCTTTGTAGGCAGGCCCAAACAGCAAATCAAAATCAATGCCGGAATCCATTAGCGCGGCGGCGTAAAAACGGCCCAGCAGCGCCAAGTCGCGCCCGGTATTAAACAGCCCGGCGTTGAAGAAATAGGGGCTGGTACGTCCGGATTTCAGCGTGAACTCGCCAAACTTTAGTACCTGCTTGTTAAGCGCAAATTCAATAAACTGGCGCTGATACGGTTTCATGGATTCGCTCCTTTGCGTTTCTTCAGACATAAAAAAGGCGACTGCTTCAGTCGCCTTAAAAATCAATTTTCTAACGCCGCCTTCTGCGAGGTAACGATCGATTCAATTCCCCCTCGCGCCAGCGCCAGCAGCGTCAGCAACTCTGCATGAGAGAACGGCTCGCCTTCGGCGGTGCCCTGAATCTCAATCATACGCCCATCTTCCATCATCACGACGTTCATGTCGGTTTCCGCTGCAGAATCTTCAACATATTCAAGATCGCAAACCGCTTCGCCATTAACGATGCCCACGGAAACCGCAGCAACCATCCCCTTCATCGGGTTGGTTTTCAGTTTGCCCGTAGCGACCAGTTTGTTCAGCGCGTCAGCCAGCGCAACACAAGCGCCGGTGATAGATGCGGTACGGGTACCGCCGTCGGCCTGCAGCACATCGCAATCCAGAGTGATGGTATATTCACCGAGGATTTTTAAATCCACCGCTGCACGCAAAGAACGGGCGATCAGACGCTGGATTTCCAGGGTACGGCCACCCTGTTTGCCTTTCGCCGCTTCGCGGGCGTTACGGCTGTGGGTAGAACGCGGCAGCATACCGTATTCTGCGGTGATCCAACCTTGCCCCTGCCCTTTCAGAAAACGTGGTACGCCTTCTTCAACGGTGGCCGTGCATAAAACTTTGGTATCGCCAAATTCGACCAGCACGGAACCTTCAGCGTGTTTGGTGTAATTACGGGTCAGGGTGACTGGACGCACTTGTTCGGCGCTACGACCTGATGGACGCATGGGCTTATCTCCGGCTAAAACGAATGTGGCGCGCATTATACGGACTTCGGACGCTTATTCCTATCCTGCCCGGTCAGGCATGGCTATAATCCCCCCATCCTTTGCTTAATACGGTAACGATTTATGATCCGCAGTATGACCGCCTATGCCCGACGTGAAGTCAAAGGCGAATGGGGCAGCGCCTCCTGGGAATTACGTTCGGTAAACCAACGTTATCTTGAAACTTATATTCGCATGCCGGAACAGTTCCGTAGCCTCGAACCCGTGGCCCGCGAGCGCATTCGTACCCGCTTAACTCGCGGAAAAATCGAATGTAATCTTCGCTTCGAACCTGATGCAAGCGCGCAAAGCTCCCTCTTGCTTAACGAAAAACTGGCTAAACAGCTCGTTGAAGCAGCGAACTGGGTAAAAATGCAAAGCGACGAAGGCGAAATTAACCCGGTTGATATTTTACGCTGGCCGGGCGTGATGTCCGCCCAGGAGCAGGACCTTGATGCCATCACCGCTGAAATCCTTGCCGCGCTGGATGGCGCCCTGGACGATTTCATCCAGGCTCGCGAAACCGAAGGTCAGGCGC
Source organism: Buttiauxella sp. (assembly GCA_032051265.1). Classification (GTDB taxonomy): domain Bacteria; phylum Pseudomonadota; class Gammaproteobacteria; order Enterobacterales; family Enterobacteriaceae; genus Dryocola. The sequence continues at coordinate 37,253 of DAMBYU010000009.1, read as the reverse complement.
TTAAAGGCCTTATCGAACAACGGCTTGAAGGCGTCAGCGCTGAAGTTACTAAAGTGCGCGCGCAGATGCCAGAAGTGGTTAAATGGCAGCGTGAACGCCTGGTCAGCAAACTTGAAGAAGCCCAGGTTCAGCTTGAAAACACGCGTCTTGAGCAAGAGCTGGTCCTTATGGTGCAACGAATTGATGTTGCAGAGGAGCTGGAGCGTCTGGAAGCGCATGTCAAAGAGACGTACAACATCCTGAAGAAAAAAGAAGCCGTTGGCCGTCGTCTCGACTTTATGATGCAGGAATTCAACCGCGAGTCGAACACTCTGGCTTCCAAATCCATCAATTCTGATGTCACCAACTCAGCCATTGAGCTCAAGGTGCTGATTGAACAGATGCGCGAGCAGATCCAGAACATCGAGTAGAACCAAAGAAGCCCGTTTCGTCGGGCTTTTTCATTTTTTACGTATACACCACAAGCTCTTCTGCCGTTATCAATCCCATCTTTTCCAGTTGAATGGCGACCGCACGTGCGGAACGTTCAAACTGCGTACTTAGCGCTTCGATAGAATTATTCTGGTTATAGCTTTCCTCAAGCAGATGCCGCTCATCTTCAGTCCAGGGAAAGTGCGATTTCGCTGGTCGTCCTTCGGCAATGTTCTTTTGCTGCCGCTCCTCTGGAGACAGCTTCGATTTTTTCTGTTTTTCCGGCTCTGCGATTAACTCCTCGGCCAGCGTAAACAACATCCGTATGGCTTCCGGTTTATTGGCTACCGAACCGGAAGACAACACTTCTCCCGTTTCAGGATTGACTCCATTTGCTAACGCTCTTAGCATCGCTGAGATATTCATCGTTACCGCTCCCTCCAGTCCAATAGTTATACTAATCCTTTTTACAGCACCATATTTTAACCTGATACCTACCTGCTGAAGAAATGACAACTTTCACATAAATAAAAGTAATCAATAAAAATTCAGCTTAGAAAATCTCAGTCGTGATCCACTTCGCAAAAAGCTACCCTTTGCGCGTTTTCTCCGGGGGTATTTATGCTGCTACATATTCTCTATCTTATTGGTATTACCGCCGAAGCAATGACCGGCGCACTGGCGGCTGGCCGTCGCCGTATGGACACCTTCGGTGTCATTATTATTGCTACAGCCACCGCGCTTGGCGGTGGCTCGGTGCGTGATATCCTGCTCGGGCATTACCCGTTAGGCTGGGTAAAACACCCTGAATATGTGGTGATTGTCGCCGTAGCCGCGGTAGTAACCACCATCGTTGCCCCGGTAATGCCTCACCTGCGACGACTTTTTCTCGTGCTTGACGCTCTTGGCCTGGTGGTATTTTCCATTATTGGCGCACAGATTGCACTGGATATGGGCGAAGGCCCGGTCATCGCAATTATCGCGGCGGTAGTGACGGGCGTATTCGGTGGCGTATTGCGCGATATGTTCTGTAAACGCATTCCGTTAGTTTTTCAGAAAGAGTTATACGCTGGCATCTCCTTTGCTTCCGCAGTGCTGTATATCGCGTTGCAGCACTACGTATCCAGCCACGATGTTGTGGTGATAGCGACGCTTATTTTCGGTTTCTCAACACGCTTATTAGCGCTGCGCCTGCGGCTGGGCCTGCCCATTTTCCACTACAAACACGCCGACCATTAATCAACAAATCCCTTTATGCCCTGCTGTGCCAGAAAAGCCGCCAGGGCTTCGATCTGCGGATAATGCACAAACTCCACCAGTTTTTTCGCCCGCGCCGTCCCCACGCCCGGTAGTTTTTGCCAGCTTAATTCATCGCGGGAGATCAACTGCCGCCAATGAGTATCTGACAGTACGTGCATTGCAGGTTTCGGCAGGGGCAGACCAAAGGCCATTAACCAGCGATGAAAAGGCCGCTGGCGAGCCATTGAGAACTGATGCCAGAGCTGCGTACCACGGGTGGGGGATATACCCTTAACCCGGGCTACATCTTCAGCGTCCAGCAGCAGCCAGGAAAAAATATGTTCGAGATGAAAAGCCTGGTGTAGCTGTTGCCAGGTGCTTTTGCTCACGCCTTTAATATCCAGCACAGCCAGCGAACCTGCCCAGGAGAGACGGGCAAAAAACTGTTCACGACATTCCGCAGTTATAAAAAGACAGCTTAAAGGGGTCATGTTTAGCTGGGACGGCGGCTGTGGCTTATCACGCAGGTTTACACGCCAGACAACTTCATCGACTCGCGGAATGCCCAGGCCCGCCAGGCTCACCATTACCTGATCGCCCGGCGCAATATCCAGCTCCTGCCAGCGTTTAACCGAACCAATATTGACGCGTTTAATATGTTTATCGTCGAGTTGTAAGGGTTCCAGCTCCAACACCACGGCAACTTTTCCGGTACGCCCAACGGTAAAGCGAATATCTTTTACATCGGCAATATGCCGGGCCGGTGGATACTTCCAGGCCGCAAGCCAGGATGCCTGCCCCGGCTGCCAGAATTTCCCGGCAGGCTCTGTACCCTGACGAATTACAACTCCGTCGGTCACAAAGGGTAAGGGAGAGGCAAACCACAGGTTGCGCAAAGAGGAGATTTCATTCAGGGTGGAAACTGGCTTTGACCATGCCTTTACGAGCGAAAATCCTGCGCTGTCCAGCGCCTCCAGCTTGTGTCTGAAATCTGCCGGGCCGTCTGGCCACGCCCAGATAAACACATCAAAATCATTAAGGAAGGCAAAATGCGTCTGCCGCATCATAGCGCCTGCGACTTTCCCCCTTGCGTTCATTCCCCCCATTATTTTCTGCACGTGCTGGTCACGCTTTAAAAACAGCTCGCCCTGCAAAACACTATCGGCCAGCGGGCCAGAAAGGGTTTTGGGTATCGCATCTATCATGGCCGCTTTCGCGCTCCAGTCTTCACCTCTCAGCCCGTTTCCCCGGCTGAGAAGCTGTGCGAGTTTGCCATGGCGGTACACAAGCGTGATCGCCACACCGTCAACTTTCGGCTGCACCCATACATCGGATTTACCTTCGAGCCAACGAGCCACCGCCAGGTTATCCGCCAGTTTTTTAACCCCTGTATGTGCAACCGGATGTGGTGACTTGCCGTTAGTCGAAAGCGTAGGTTGCAGAAGTGCCGCCCCAGGCTGATAACAGCGCTGCCACGTAGTTAAACGTGAACGAAGCCGGTCATATACTGCATCGCTGATAAGGCTTTCCCCGTCACGATAATAGGCTTCATCCCATTGATTAAGCTGGGTTTGTAATTTCTCCATTTCCCGGCCTGCCTGCAACGGTGACCAAACCGGGCACGAAGCCGAAGCGACTGCCGTCAGAACGCTAACGCTCAATATCAAAATCAGCTTGATTAACCCTTCCATAACGCTCTCCCTGTCAGTTCGCAATGAGATATAACGCGGGCAGTTGGCAGCCGCGAGGAGGAATTCAAAGCAATGCGAAGCATTTTCAGATAAAGCGCGGATGTTGCAGAAACGAAAGGGGAATACGGGAAAGCATTACGCAAATCCAAAGAAAAGCGGGCCGGGAAGAAGACAAATTCTCCGTGCAGGCGCACCGCCGTGTATAATAGGCCAGTAGACGCTCTTCTTTTATCCTTACCGAATAAGTTAGAACCCATGGCTCAAGGCACGCTTTATATTGTTTCCGCCCCAAGCGGCGCGGGGAAATCCAGCCTCATTCAGGCTCTGTTAAAAACACAACCGCTGTATGACACACAGGTTTCTGTTTCCCATACCACTCGTGGCGTTCGTCCCGGTGAGAACCATGGTGAACACTATTTCTTCGTAAGTAAGGAAGAGTTCAGGCAGATGATTGCTGAAGACGCTTTCCTCGAACATGCGGAAGTCTTTGGTAATTATTACGGCACCTCGCGTCATGCCATTGAGCAAGTACTGGCCACCGGTGTGGATGTATTTCTCGATATTGACTGGCAGGGCGCACAGCAAATCCGCAATAAAATGCCGCATGCGCGTAGCATCTTTATTTTGCCGCCGTCGAAAGATGAATTAGACCGTCGCCTGCGTGGCCGTGGCCAGGACAGCGAAGAAGTCATCGCCAGGCGTATGGCACAAGCTGTTGCAGAAATGAGCCATTACGCGGAATATGATTACCTGATCGTTAATGATGATTTCGACACCGCGCTGTCAGATTTAAAGATTATTATTCGTGCCGAGCGTCTGCGAATGGGTCGCCAAAAAGCGCGACATGACGCTTTAATCAGCAAACTATTGGCAGACTGAGCCCAGTTTCAGTATCATGCCCAGTCATTTCTTCATCTGTGGAGCTTTAAAATATGGCACGCGTAACCGTTCAGGACGCTGTAGAGAAAATTGGTAACCGTTTTGACCTGGTACTGGTCGCCGCACGTCGCGCTCGTCAGATGCAAACCGGTGGTAAAGATCCTCTGGTACCTGAAGAAAACGATAAAACGACCGTAATCGCACTGCGCGAAATCGAAGAAGGGTTGATCACCAACCAGATTCTCGATGTTCGTGATCGCCAGGAGCAGCAAGAGCAGGAAGCCGCAGAACTGCAGGCCGTTACCGCTATTGCTGAAGGTCGTCGTTAATTAGCCCTGCGGGTAGCCCTTGTATCTGTTTGAAAGCCTGAATCAGCTGATTCAAAAATACTTGCCCGAGGAGCAGATAAAGCGCCTCCGGCAAGCCTATCTTGTCGCGCGTGATGCTCACGAGGGACAAGCACGTTCAAGCGGTGAACCCTATATCACCCATCCTGTGGCGGTTGCCTGCATTCTGGCCGAGATGAAACTCGACTATGAAACGCTAATGGCAGCGCTACTGCATGATGTGATTGAAGACACCCCCGCCACCTACCAGGATATGGAACAGCTGTTTGGCAAAAGCGTTGCCGAGCTGGTGGAAGGGGTTTCTAAGCTGGATAAACTGAAGTTCCGCGACAAGAAAGAGGCCCAGGCCGAAAACTTCCGCAAAATGATCATGGCGATGGTGCAGGATATCCGCGTCATTCTGATCAAACTCGCCGACCGCACGCACAACATGCGTACTCTGGGGTCGCTGCGTCCGGACAAGCGCCGCCGCATCGCCCGCGAAACCCTTGAAATCTATAGTCCGCTGGCCCACCGTCTTGGTATTCACCATCTGAAAACCGAGCTGGAAGAGCTGGGCTTTGAAGCGCTTTACCCGAACCGCTACCGCGTCATTAAAGAAGTGGTTAAAGCGGCGCGCGGTAACCGTAAAGAGATGATTCAAAAAATCCTCTCAGAAATCGACGGGCGTTTACAGGAAGCGGGTATTCCCTGTCGCGTCAGCGGCCGCGAAAAGCATCTTTACTCCATCTATTGCAAAATGACGCTTAAAGAGCAGCGTTTCCACTCGATTATGGACATCTACGCCTTCCGCGTAATCGTTCATGACATGGATACCTGCTACCGCGTTCTTGGGCAAATGCATAGCCTCTACAAGCCACGCCCTGGGCGGGTGAAGGACTATATCGCCATTCCGAAAGCGAACGGCTATCAGTCCCTGCATACTTCGATGATTGGTCCGCACGGCGTACCGGTGGAAGTGCAAATCCGTACCGAAGATATGGACCAGATGGCTGAGATGGGGGTTGCCGCCCACTGGGCTTATAAAGAACAGGGTGAGAGCGGCACTACCGCACAAATCCGCGCCCAGCGCTGGATGCAAAGCCTGCTGGAACTGCAGCAGAGCGCCGGCAGCTCGTTTGAATTTATCGAGAGCGTTAAATCCGATCTCTTCCCGGATGAGATTTACGTTTTCACCCCGGAAGGGCGCATTGTCGAACTCCCGGCGGGGGCAACGCCTGTGGATTTCGCCTACGCGGTACATACCGATATCGGTCACGCCTGCGTCGGGGCCCGGGTCGACCGCCAGCCCTATCCGCTGTCGCAGTCGCTTACCAGCGGCCAGACTATCGAAATTATCACGGCGCCTGGCGCACGCCCGAATGCCGCCTGGCTGAACTTTGTGGTCAGTTCCAAAGCACGCGCCAAAATCCGCCAGATGCTGAAGAACCTTAAGCGAGACGACTCCGTCAACCTGGGGCGCCGTCTGTTAAATCATGCCTTAGGCGGCAGCCGCAAGCTGGCCGAAGTGCCACCAGAAAACATCCAGCGTGAGCTTGAGCGCATGAAGCTCGCCTCGCTTGATGATTTGTTAGCGGAAATCGGCCTTGGCAATGCCATGAGCGTGGTCGTTGCGAAAAACCTGCAGGGGGATTCGCAAGTCTCGCTGCAGACGCATGCCCTACCGCATAGCCATCTGCCGATCAAAGGCGCAGACGGCGTGCTGATTACCTTTGCAAAATGTTGCCGTCCGATTCCCGGTGACCCGATTGTTGCCCATGTCAGCCCCGGTAAGGGCCTGGTTATCCACCATGAATCCTGTCGAAACATCCGCGGCTACCAGAAAGAGCCGGAGAAGTTTATGGCTGTGGAATGGGATAAAGAGGCGGAGCAGGAGTTCATCACCGAGATCAAGGTGGATATGTTTAACCACCAGGGCGCGCTGGCGAACCTTACGGCGGCGCTGAACAACGCGGGTTCGAATATTCAGAGCCTGAATACCGAAGAAAAAGACGGTCGCGTCTACAGCGCGTTCATTCGACTGACGGCCCGCGATCGTATCCATCTGGCGAATATCATGCGTAAAATCCGCGTGATGCCGGACGTAATTAAAGTCACCCGTAACAGAAACTAACGTTATGAATCCACAGCGTTATGCACGCATCTGCGAAATGTTAGCCCGCCGTCAGCCCGATCTGACGGTCTGCATGGAGCAGGTCCATAAACCTCATAACGTCTCGGCGATTATCCGCACCGCAGACGCGGTGGGGGTGCACGAGGTTCACGCCGTCTGGCCGGGAAATCGTATGCGCACCATGGCCTCATCCGCTGCGGGCAGCAATTCCTGGGTCGAAGTCAAAACCCATCGCACAATTAGCGATGCGGTTTCACAACTGAAAAACAGCGGCATGCAAATCCTTGCCACTAACCTTTCTGATAAAGCCGTCGACTTCCGTGAAATTGATTACACGCGCCCGACCTGCATTCTGATGGGCCAGGAGAAAACCGGCATCACTCAGGAAGCACTGGCGCTGGCGGATCGGGACATTATCATCCCGATGATCGGCATGGTGCAGTCGCTTAACGTTTCTGTCGCCTCCGCGCTTATCCTCTATGAGGCGCAGCGCCAGCGCCAGAATGCCGGCATGTATCAGCGCGAAAACAGCACCCTACCGGAATCTGAACAACAGCGCCTGCTGTTTGAAGGCGGCTATCCGGTGCTGGCACGAGTCTCCCGCCGTAAGGGCCTGCCCTATCCCCATGTGAATCCGCAAGGTGAAATCGAAGCTGATGCCGCCTGGTGGGCCACAATGCAGTCCGCGGAGTAAGCCATGAAAGGCCGTTTGCTGGATGCCATACCGTTAAGCACGCTTGCCGGAGTGGGCGCCAGTCAGAGCGGAAAACTGGCAAAAATCGGTCTGCACACCATTCAGGATTTACTGCTGCACCTCCCGCTGCGCTACGAAGACCGCACCCACCTGTATCCCATAAACGAACTTTTGCCGGGCATTTACGCCACGGTGGAAGGAGAAGTGCTGAACAGCAATATCAGTTTTGGCCGCCGCCGGATGATGACCTGCCAGATTACCGACGGCACCGCCATACTGACGATGCGCTTTTTCAATTTCAACGCGGCGATGAAGAACAGCCTGGCGCCGGGCAAACGTGTGCTTGCCTATGGCGAGGCAAAGCGCGGTACACACGGCGCGGAGATGATTCATCCGGAGTACCGTGTACAGGGCGATCTCAGCACGCCGGAGGTGCAGGAGACGCTAACGCCCGTTTATCCCACCACCGAAGGCATTCGCCAGGCAACGCTGCGCAAGCTGACCGATCAGGCGCTGGAGCTGCTGGATACCTGCGCCATTACTGAGTTACTTCCGCCGGAGCTGAGTCAGGGAATGATGAGCCTGCCGCAAGCCCTACGCACTCTGCATCGTCCGCCGCCGGATATGCAGCTTGCGGATCTGGAGACAGGCAAACACCCGGCCCAGCAGCGCTTAATTCTCGAAGAATTGCTGGCGCATAATCTGAGCATGCTGGCGCTGCGCGCGGGTGCTCAGCGCTATCACGCTTTAGCGCTGGTGAATCACGACGAGCTGAAAAATCGCCTCCTGGCCGCTCTGCCGTTTAAACCAACCGGCGCACAGGATCGCGTAGTTGCGGAAATCGAACACGACATGGCGCTGGACGTGCCGATGATGCGTCTGGTACAGGGCGATGTAGGTTCAGGGAAAACGCTGGTTGCAGCACTTGCAGCGCTACGGGCGATTGCGCACGGCAAGCAGGTTGGCCTGATGGCCCCTACAGAGCTGCTCGCTGAACAGCACGCCAGTAACTTCCGCCAGTGGTTTGCGCCGCTGGGTATTGAAGTCGGCTGGCTTGCTGGAAAGCAAAAAGGCAAAGCGCGCATTGCGCAGCAGGAAGCTATTGCCAGCGGCCAGGTGTCGATGGTTGTCGGCACGCACGCTATCTTCCAGGAACAGGTGCAGTTTGCCGGCCTGGCGCTGGTGATCATCGATGAACAACATCGCTTTGGCGTTCACCAGCGGCTGGCGTTGTGGGAAAAGGGGCAGGTTCAGGGCTTCCATCCGCATCAGCTAATCATGACGGCCACGCCAATCCCCCGCACGCTCGCGATGACCGCTTACGCCGATCTGGATACGTCAGTTATCGATGAGCTTCCGCCGGGCCGTACGCCTGTCACTACCGTTGCCATTGCGGATACGCGCCGTAACGAGATTATCGAAAGAGTACGCAGCGCCTGCACCACGGAAAAACGTCAGGCTTACTGGGTTTGTACTCTGATTGAAGAATCGGAACTGCTGGAAGCGCAGGCGGCGGAAGTCACCTGGGAAGAGCTTAAAACAGCCCTGCCCGATCTCAACGTCGGTTTAGTGCATGGGCGCATGAAGCCGCAGGAAAAGCAGGCGGTGATGCAGGCGTTTAAAGAGGGCGAAATTCATCTCTTGATCGCCACGACGGTTATTGAGGTCGGCGTGGATGTGCCGAACGCCAGCCTGATGATTATTGAAAACCCGGAACGTCTGGGGCTGGCGCAGCTCCACCAGCTGCGTGGCCGCGTTGGCCGTGGTGCCGTCGCCTCCCATTGCGTGCTGCTTTATAAGTCGCCGCTGTCCAAAACGGCCCAGTTGCGTTTGCAGGTTTTACGGGACAGCAACGATGGCTTTGTGATTGCGCAAAAAGACCTGGAAATTCGTGGGCCGGGCGAGCTACTTGGTACCCGCCAGACGGGAAGCGCCGAGTTTAAAGTGGCGGACCTGCTACGCGATCAGGCAATGATCCCGGAAGTGCAGCGGCTTGCCCGCCACATTCATGAACGTTTCCCGGAGCAGGCAGCCGCGCTGATTGAACGCTGGATGCCAGAAACGGAACGCTACTCTAACGCCTGATCACCCGAACATCGGCAGCATCAGATACAACTTAATCACCACCGCATTCACAATATCGATAAAGAACGCGCCCACCATCGGCACCACCAGAAAGGCCATATGCGACGGGCCACAACGTTCGGTAACAGCCTGCATGTTAGCGATGGCCGTGGGCGTAGCGCCAAGACCAAAACCACAATGTCCGGCAGCCAGCACCGCTGCGTCGTAATTTTTACCCATTAAACGGTAGGTCACAAACATCGCATACAGCGCCATAAAGAGGGTTTGCACCGTTAAAATCGCCAGCATCGGCAGCGCCAGGGAAGCCAGCTCCCAAAGCTTCAGGCTCATTAGCGCCATGGCGAGGAACAGAGAAAGACAGACGTTGCCCAGCACCGAAACGGCACGTTCAAAAACACGATAAAAGCCCAGCAGGGCCAGGGTGTTACTGAGGATCACGCCAACAAACAGTACGCATACAAAGGTCGGCAATTCAAAAGCCGTCCCCTGAATAAGCTGCGCCGCCAGTTTCCCGACGGTAAGGCAGATGGCAATCATGGCGATGGTTTCGATAAGCACCAGGGAGGTGATCACTCGCCCTACTTCAGGTTTTTCGAAGGCCGTTGGGACTTCGCTGTCCTCAGGCGTTCCTTCCGGTGTGGAAGAGTGTCTAACCAGGTAGCGTGCAACCGGGCCACCAATCAACCCCCCCAGGACCAGACCGAACGTTGCGCATGCCATCGCGACTTCCGTGGCATTCTGGAAGCCGTAACGCTCGGTAAATAATTTACTCCAGGCCGCGCCCGTACCGTGGCCGCCAGATAAAGTAATTGATCCCGCCAGCAGCCCCATTAACGGATCCATACCTAACAGGCTCGCCATGCCGATGCCGATGGCGTTTTGCATAACCAGCAGGCCAACCACCACAACCAGGAAAATGCCGACCACTTTGCCGCCGGTGCGCAGACTGGCGATATTGGCATTCAGGCCGATCGTGGCGAAGAAAGCGAGCATCAGCGGGTCTTTAAGGCTCATATCAAAATCAAGTTCCCAGCCCATGCTCTTTTTCAGAACCAGCAGGGCCAGGGCAACTAATAATCCACCTGCTACCGGCTCAGGGATGGTGTACTTCTTAAGCAGCGGTACGGAGTGGACCATTTTCCTGCCCAGCAGTAATACTAACGTTGCTGCAACAAGGGACGAAAGGGTATCGAGATGAAACATAGCGGTGCTCCTTTTTGCGCACTATTCATTTATGCGCGTTATTTATCCTTCACTGTTAATTCAGGAGTTAAAAAAATCAGCAGCTGGATTTTAACCATAAAGAAGCCAATCGTTATATGAAAACGTCGTTATATGAGTTTTAAATATTGACCCTGATGCTATGCAATCGTTTGCTTTTACCATCCAGTCCGTTAAAATCTCCGCTTTTCCGCCACGGGACCTCCTCTGATGTCTGTAAATGCCGTTGAGTCAGCAAATGCACAACCGGTTGCATCGACTCGCTCCAGTGAACTGATTTATCGCCTCGAAGACAGACCTCCTCTTCCGCAAACTCTTTTCGCCGCCTGTCAGCACCTGCTGGCGATGTTTGTCGCGGTTATCACGCCAGCATTGCTGATTTGCCAGGCGCTGGGATTACCGGCATCAGACACGCAGCACATCATCAGTATGTCGCTGTTCGCCTCCGGCGTAGCTTCTATTATTCAAATTAAAGCGTGGGGTCCTGTGGGATCGGGACTGCTGTCGATTCAGGGCACCAGCTTCAACTTTGTCTCACCGCTGATTATGGGCGGTATGGCGCTAAAAAATGGCGGTGCAGACGTGCCGACAATGATGGCGGCGCTCTTCGGTACGTTGATGCTCGCAAGCTGCACGGAGATGGCGCTTTCCCGCATATTGCACCTGGCGCGCCGTATTATTACTCCGCTGGTTTCCGGTGTCGTGGTGATGATTATCGGCCTGTCGCTGATTCAGGTAGGTCTTAACTCTATCGGTGGCGGATATGCCGCGATGAACGATCACACCTTTGGCGCGCCGAAAAATCTGCTGCTGGCCGGTGCCGTACTGCTGGTGATTATTCTGCTGAACCGCCAGCGCAACCCGTATCTGCGCGTCGCATCTCTGGTCATCGCGATGGCTGTGGGCTATGCCCTGGCCTGGGCGCTGGATATGCTGCCGGAAACCACTGCGCCAACGAATACCGATTTAATCATGGTGCCGACGCCGCTTTATTACGGTCTGGGCATTGACTGGAATCTGCTGATCCCGCTGATGCTGGTGTTTATGGTGACCTCGCTGGAAACCATCGGTGACATTACCGCTACTTCTGATGTTTCCGAGCAGCCCGTTTCGGGTCCGCTGTATATGAAACGCCTCAAGGGCGGCGTGCTGGCCAACGGCCTGAACTCCTGCGTATCCGCTATTTTCAACACCTTCCCGAACTCCTGCTTCGGACAAAACAACGGCGTTATCCAGCTTACCGGCGTCGCCAGCCGCTACGTCGGTTTTGTGGTATCACTGATGCTGATTGTGCTGGGCCTGTTCCCTGCGGTAAGCGGTTTTGTGCAGCATATCCCTGAGCCGGTCCTCGGCGGAGCAACGATTGTGATGTTCGGTACTATCGCCGCATCCGGCGTGCGCATCGTTTCACGCGAGCCGTTGAATCGCCGTGCGATTATGATTATCGCGCTGTCGCTGGCGGTGGGTATGGGCGTGTCTCAGCAGCCGCTGATTCTGCAGTTTGCTCCTGACTGGCTGAAAACGCTGCTCTCCTCCGGCATTGCCGCCGGTGGCATCACCGCTATCGTGCTGAACCTTATTTTCCCGCCTGAGAAAGATTGATATCCCTCACGCGCCGGGGATTTGTTCGCCCCGGCGCGTGAAACCTGCCCTGACAAACTCCTCCTTGAGCTATAACGGTAAATGGGGCATAACACCCTTACCGAAACTTCATGGGATGGAAGACAATGAAATTTCTCGGAAAGCTTATTGCGATACTCGTCGCGATCGTTTTAGTCGTGCTGATTGCTGCTTATATTTTGCTGCAGACCCGCTGGGGTGCAGGCCAGGTCAGCTACTGGGTTAACGAGAAAAGCGACTACGATTTTTCGTTCAATGCGATGGGGCACCGCTGGGCTTCTCCAATGCACCTTACCTTCAGTAACGTGACGTTTGGACGCAAAGGCCAGCCTGCGACCTTGGTCGCCCAGGGCGTTGATATAGGCCTGAGCTCCCGCCAGTTTTCAGAACCGTTGCACGTTGAGACTATCGTACTGAAAAACGGCACGCTGAATCTCAGCCCGGACGCTGCCCCGCTCCCCTTCCAGGCCGACATGCTGCGACTCAATGACATGGCGCTTAACAGCCCTGACACCGAGTGGGATTTACGTGCTCAGCGGGTCAACGGCGGCGTCACGCCATGGCAGCCTGAAAGAGGAAAAGTGCTGGGCAGCACGGCCGATATCCAGTTCAGCGCGGGATCGATGACGCTTAACGGCGTGCCCGCAAGCAACGTGCTGTTACAGGGCGCCATAAATCAGGGTCAGGTAACGCTTTCTACCATCGGCGCGGATATGGCTCGCGGCTCGCTTACCGGTACTGCCAATCGTAATGCGGATGGCTCGTGGCAAATTGGCAGCCTGCGCCTCAACGATATTCGTTTGCAAACGGATAAATCCATAAGCGATTTCCTGGCTCCTCTCGCCACCGTGCCGTCCCTGAAAGTAGACAGCCTGGAGATCACCGACGCGCGGCTGGAAGGTAAGGACTGGGCGGTAACGGATTTAGATTTGAGCCTGCGCAATCTGACCCTCGCCAACGGCGGATGGCAAAGCGATGACGGCAGGTTGTCGCTAAACGCCACTGATTTCATCAACGGCGCGCTGCATCTTAACGACCCTATCGTTAACATAGATTTTACTCAGCAAGCCGCCGTGCTGCGTCAGTTTACCTCCCGCTGGGAAAGAGGCATGGTCCGCGCCTCGGGCCAGTGGCTGCGCGAAGATAATCAACTGACGCTTGATGAAGTCGTGCTGGCCGGGCTGGAATATACGCTGCCGGCAGACTGGAAAAAACGCTGGCTGGAGCCCATCCCGGCATGGCTAAACAAAGTGACAATCAAAAAGCTTTCGGCTAACCGGAACCTGGTTATCGATATCGATCCGAGCTTCCCGTTCCAGCTCACCGCGCTGGATGGCGTGGGAAATAATCTGGAGGTGGTGCGGGACCGACAATGGGGCCTGTGGGATGGCAATATCAGCCTGAACGCCGCGGCTGCCACCTTTAACCGTGTGGATGTTCGACGCCCTTCTATTGCTCTGACGGCGAACACGAATCAGATTTCCATCACGGAGCTAAGCGCTTTCGCTGGAAAGGGAATGCTGGAAGCGACAGGGGCCATCTCACAAACCCCGCAGCGTAATACTGCGATAAAATTTCGTGGCCGCTCAGTGCCGATTAATACTTTGCAACAATGGGGATGGCCGGCTTTACCGCTGGAGGGAGAAGGCAACCTGCAGCTTTCCGTCACCGGCAGCCTTGCCGCGCAAACCCCGCTGAAACCCACGGTAAACGGGACTCTCCAGGCAACCAGTAAAGATGGAAAACAGTTACAGCAAACCATGCAAAAAGGTAAAGTTCCCGGCGCATGACTTGCCGAAAACAGGACCAGGGCGGTTATTCCTCTTCGTTACCGCCCTCTTCCAGCGGCCCGAAAGGTTTGGCCGGCAGCACCAGATATACGCCTTCAAACACCGCGCCCTGATTTTCGTCGCCATAGAGTTCAACCTGCAGGGCAACACGTGCTTTACGCCCCCGGGCCAGACGATCGAGATCCCCGCTGAGCGATCCTAAATCAGCTATCGCCCCCGGCCGCCCGGTGATTGGGCTGCTGTAACGAATGTGGGCATCAGCCAGAATAATCGTACCGCCCAGGTGGCGCTCACGCAGCATCAGCCAGATAAGCCCCCAGCCGGTCAGCGTCGCAAGAGAAAACAGGCTACCCGCAAACAGCGTCTGGTGCGGATTTTGATTACCCGTTTCCGGCATGGTGGTAATGAATTTCTGCCCGGTGTACTGCAAAATGCGCACGCCCATCTTCTCGCTAAGGGGAATATGCTCGTACCAGGCTTGCTGAAGCTGCCCGCACCAGTCGGCGCGGTGCAGAATATCGTCCAGCGAAGCTACGGGTTTAATCATCAGGAAATGCCGCACGGGCGTCGTCTGCGGAGTGGTGATCTCACCCTGATTGATAAATCCTAGCTTAGCGAAAAACTCCACCGCATCTTCACGCGCGCTGCAAACCACGCGCTTTACCCCTTCCTGGCGAGCGACGGATTCCAGCGTCATCGCCATCAGCGTGCCCAGGCCTTTGTCCTGTACGGAAGGATGCACAGCCATAAAGCGGATCGCCGCTTCGTTATCGGCATTAATATACAAACGGCCTATAGCGACCGGGTTGCCCTCTTCATCCACTACCATCTGATGATGGGCCATGGCATCCCATGCGTCGCGTTCGGAGCCTTTGGGTTGATGCAGAGGTTTACGCAACATCTCCCAGCGGAACTGGAAGTAGCTTTCAAGTTCTTCTTCGGTTTGCGGTACGCGAAGGTGATACATAACTGTACTCTCTTAAGATTGCGCAAGGCCGATGAACCGTGCGGGATTTAGACCTGCAACCAGAATGTTACCGGGCCGTCGTTGGTAAGTGATACCTGCATATTGGCAGCGAAGCGCCCCGTTTCAGCAACGATGCCCTGTTGTCGGCAGCGTTTGACAAAGTATTCGTACAGCTCTTGCGCAAGCGCGGGGGCCGCGCCGCCCGAGAAGCTCGGACGCATGCCGCGATCCGTATCTGCCGCAAGAGTAAACTGCGATACCACCAGCACGCTGCCTCCGGCTTGCTGAACGTTCAGATTCATTTTGTCATCTTCATCACCGAAGATACGGTAGCCTAACACCCGTTCGCACAGGCGATTCGCCTTCTGTTCGTTGTCTTCTTTTTCGACACCCAATAACACCAAAAGTCCTGGGCCAATTTCACCCGTCACTTCACCCTCCACGGTGACGCGAGCCTGGGTGACGCGCTGAATCAATGCAATCATGGTTCTTCCAATTCTTCCTGCTGTTGCGCTGAGCGAAGTTTACGGTAATCGCCGAGGGTGACAGTAATTTCTGCCCCGAGCAACACGATACACCATGTCCAGTAGACCCAGACAAATAAAATGGGGATCACCGCCAGCACGCCATAAATGAGCTGATAAGAGGGGAACATGGTGATATAGAGCGCGAAACCTTTCTTACCTAATTCAAAGAGAAGCGCTGCAACCAGCGAGCCAATCAGAGCGTCACGTACCGGTACGCGCGTAGTGGGGACAATACTGTAGAGAAGCCAGAATGAGAGCCAGGAGAGCAGCAGCGGGAAAATCCGCAGCACTTCATCAATCATGCTGTTAAAGCCCGTTGCCCAGCGTAACGACAGCAAGTAGGAGCTGATGACCAGGCTCGCCCCGGCCAGTAACGGCCCGAGCGTGAGGATCATCCAGTACACGGCAAAAGAGTAAATTTTGGGCCGGGTGCGTGTGCTACGCCAGATAGTATTTAGCGCGCTGTCCACGGCATACATTAGCAAAAGCGCGGTAACGATAAGCCCGCATGCACCCACTACGGTCATTTTGCTGGAGTTGGCAACAAACTGCTCGATATAGCGCTGGATGATATCGCCGGTAGCGGGAATAAAATTCGAGAAAATAAAATGCCGTAGCTGAACGCTGACATCAGAAAACATTGGAAAAGCGGCAAACAACGCAAACACCACGGCGATAAAAGGCACCAGCGACAGCAGCGACACATACGCAAGGTTACCCGCAAGCGTCGTCATATTGTCCTGGTCAATGCGCTGCCAGAGCAGCCTACCCCAGGCGACACAAGCTCTGAGGTGTTCACGAGCGTTAAACTTTACGTTTTTTAGCATGCATGTTTTGCGAAGTAGTCAGGCAGCGTTTCTTTGCCGGTCACCAGAATACTGGTGATGCCCACCTGTTGGGCCCCTTTAATATTATCGGCGTTGTCGTCAAAAAAGATGGCCCGATCGGCAGAAAAACCCTCCGCATCCAGGAGTTTTTGATAGATTTCAGCGTCGGGCTTGCGCACCCCCATCTCCTGGGACAGATAGATTTTATCCGCCGCTTCCGCGATTTGCGGGTACTCGCCGGGCCAGAAATTAGTGTGCAAGCGATTAGTATTGGAGAGCACGACAACACGATGCCCCCGCTCACGTAGCCGCCTCATCAGAGCGATGACTTCAGGGCGCAGGGCAACGAACACGGCCTGCCAGCCCGCAGAGAACTGTTCAAAACTCAGCGCCATATCCATTTCCTGACATACGGCCGCGGCAAAATCCTCATCGGAAATCTGCCCGCGTTCATGACGGTGAAAGGCATCACCCATCACAAAACTCTTTTGCAGGCTTGCCAGCGGCACCCGGCTGTAATCGCTCCAGACACCCAGGATGCGATTGAAGTCGATATCGACAATGACATTACCTAAATCAAAGATATACAGCATAAGCTTCTCCTTTGCCTGGTGGACAAATAACTGTAGCGGTAAAGAGATACTTTGACTATCGCGGCCTTATACGCGCTTCAATTCTGCGAGCAATAGTGCAAAAAAAAGCCCCGTCTTTGCAGACAGGGCTTCGATTTACAGCGGGAAAGAAACTTAAGCTTCTTTGCTGCCACGACCCGCACGTTTGCGGTCGTTTTCAGTCAGGTGACGTTTACGGATACGAACGGAAAGCGGAGTCACTTCTACCAGTTCGTCATCATCGATAAACTCCAGCGCCTGCTCCAGAGTCATCTTCTGAGCTGGAACCAGCGTAGTCGCTTCGTCAGTACCGGACGCACGCATGTTGGTCAGTTTCTTACCGGTCAGGCAGTTAACAGTCAGGTCGTTAGAACGACTGTGAATACCGATGATCTGGCCTTCGTAAACTTCAGCACCGTGACCCAGGAACAGCTTACCGCGATCCTGCAGACCGTACAGGGCAAACGCAACGGCTTTACCCTGACCGTTAGAGATCAGTACGCCGTTCTGACGCTGGCCTACTTCACCCTGACGAATATCGTCGTAATGGCTGAAGGTGGAGTACAGCAGGCCGGTACCTGAAGTCATGGTCATGAATTCGTTACGGAAACCGATAAGGCCACGGCTTGGGATCACGTAGTCAAGACGTACGCGGCCTTTGCCGTCTGGATTCATGTTTTTCAGGTCGCCCTTACGCTCGCCAAGAGCCTGCATAACAGAACCCTGGTGATGCTCTTCGATATCAAGCGTCACGTTTTCGAACGGTTCCTGCTTACGACCATCGATCTCACGGAAGATAACTTTCGGACGGGAAACCGCCAGCTCGAAACCTTCACGACGCATGTTTTCGATAAGTACGGACAGGTGCAGCTCACCACGACCGGATACACGGAACGCATCCGCATCTTCGGTTTCTTCAACGCGCAGCGCAACGTTATGCACCAGCTCTTTGTTCAGGCGGTCAAGGATCTGACGGGAGGTAACGAATTTACCTTCTTTGCCACAGAACGGGGAGGTGTTGACGTTGAAGAACATGGAAACGGTTGGTTCATCTACGGACAGCGCTGGCAGCGCTTCAACATTTTGCGTATCGCAAAGGGTGTCGGAGATGTTCAGCTCGCCCAGACCGGTGATCGCAATGATATCGCCAGCTTCAGCTTCGGTGGATTCAATACGCTCCAGACCGAGGTGGGTCAGTACTTTACCGACTTTACCGTTACGGGTTTTACCTTCGCTGTCGATAATGGTGATTTGCTGGTTAGGCTTCACTTTACCGCGTTTGATGCGACCAATACCGATTACACCAACGTAGTTGTTGTAATCAAGCTGGGAGATCTGCATCTGGAACGGACCATCAAGGTCAACGTTTGGTGCTTTAACGTGGTCAACAATCGCCTGATACAGCGGGGTCATGTCTTCCGCCATATCAGCATGATCGTTACCCGCGATACCCATCAGTGCGGATGCATAGATAATTGGGAAATCGAGCTGATCGTCGCTTGCGTCGAGGTTAACGAACAGGTCGAAGACCTGATCCACAACCCAGTCCGGACGCGCGCCAGGACGGTCAACTTTGTTGATAACCACGATTGGCTTCAAACCATGGGCAAATGCCTTTTTGGTTACGAAGCGCGTCTGCGGCATTGGGCCATCCATTGCGTCAACGACCAGCAGCACGGAGTCTACCATGGACATTACACGTTCAACTTCACCACCGAAGTCGGCGTGCCCAGGGGTATCAACGATGTTGATACGGTAGTCATTCCATTTGATCGCGGTGTTTTTAGCGAGGATGGTAATCCCACGCTCTTTCTCCAAATCGTTGGAGTCCATCACGCGTTCAGTAGCTTCAGCACGTTCGTTACTGAAAGTACCGGATTGCTGCAGCAGCTTATCAACCAGGGTAGTTTTACCATGGTCAACGTGCGCGATGATGGCGATGTTACGCAGATTTTCGATCACAACTTTGCCTCAGGCATTAGAAATAGCGCGTTATTGTACACGTATTAATCGAAGGACAGAACAGGATCACAAAGAACCTTTACAAACAATATTAAAAGTAAGGGTTTGTGATCGCTTTCACGGAGCTAAAAAGGGAGCCATAACGTAAATTGCACCAATATGGTGCCCATTTTTCACACTGGAGCACTATATTGGTGCAAATTATCCGTCGTGGTGCAGCCCATTTGCACTACAGTGCGCATGATAACGCCTTTTTGGGGTGATTTAAAAGTTGGCACAGATTTCGCTTTAAAGATTTCAGGGCAAAAGCCACTTTTAATAACGTTAGAAGACCTCGTTACCACGACGACAATGATAATCCGGAGAGTTAAGTATGTCCGCTGAACACGTTTTGACGATGCTGAATGAGCATGAAGTGAAATTTGTTGATTTGCGCTTTACTGATACCAAAGGTAAAGAACAGCACATCACGATCCCTGCTCATCAGGTAAACGCTGACTTCTTCGAAGAAGGCAAAATGTTTGATGGTTCCTCGATTGGTGGCTGGAAAGGCATCAACGAATCCGACATGGTTCTGATGCCAGACGCGTCTACCGCCGTTATCGACCCGTTCTTCGCGGATTCTACCCTTATCATTCGTTGCGACATTCTTGAGCCTGGCACTATGCAGGGTTATGACCGTGACCCACGCTCCATCGCAAAACGTGCTGAAGACTACCTGCGCTCTACCGGTTTTGCTGATACCGTCCTGTTCGGGCCAGAGCCAGAGTTCTTCCTGTTCGACGACATCCGTTTCGGCAGCTCCATTTCCGGCTCCCACGTCGCTATCGATGATATCGAAGGCGCATGGAACACCGGCACCAAATATGAAGAAGGCAACAAAGGCCACCGTCCTGCTGTGAAAGGCGGTTACTTCCCGGTTCCACCGGTTGACTCTGCTCAGGACCTGCGTTCTGCCATGTGTCTGACTATGGAACAAATGGGCCTGGTTGTTGAAGCTCATCACCATGAAGTAGCTACAGCTGGTCAGAACGAAGTGGCTACCCGCTTCAACACCATGACCAAAAAAGCTGACGAAATTCAGATCTACAAATATGTCGTGCACAACGTAGCTCACGCTTACGGCAAAACTGCGACCTTTATGCCAAAACCAATGTTTGGCGATAACGGTTCCGGTATGCACTGCCACATGTCCCTGTCCAAGAACGGCGTTAACCTGTTCGCGGGTGACAAATACGCGGGCCTGTCTGAGCAAGCGCTGTACTACATCGGCGGCGTTATCAAACACGCTAAAGCGATCAACGCCCTGTCTAACCCGACCACCAACTCCTACAAGCGTCTGGTCCCGGGTTACGAAGCGCCCGTTATGCTGGCTTACTCTGCCCGTAACCGTTCTGCTTCTATCCGTATTCCGGTTGTTGCTTCTCCGAAAGCTCGTCGTATCGAAGTGCGCTTCCCGGATCCAGCAGCTAACCCATACCTGTGCTTCGCCGCGCTGCTGATGGCAGGCCTGGACGGTATCAAAAACAAAATCCATCCGGGCGAAGCGATGGACAAAAACCTGTATGACCTGCCGCCAGAAGAAGCGAAAGAGATCCCACAGGTTGCAGGCTCTCTGGAAGAAGCACTGAACGCGCTGGATCAGGACCGTGAGTTCCTGACCGCAGGCGGCGTGTTCACAGATGACGCGATCGATGCTTACATCGCTTTGCGTATCGAAGAAAATGACCGTGTGCGTATGACGCCGCACCCGGTAGAGTTTGAGTTGTACTACAGCGTCTGATTAAGCGTTTTTTTGTTGCCGTGGAAACTTTCAGCCCATCTTCGGATGGGCTTTTTTCTCCACAAATAACCTGATGCAACGCGGTTTTTCGTAAGCCAACGACTATAATGCACCAAATTAGTGCATAAACCGGAGACTGCTGTATGGCAACTGGCACGCTGCCCGATGCTGGGCAGATCCTGAATTCCCTTATCAACAGTATTTTGCTGGTGGATGACGAACTGGCGGTGCATTACGCGAACCCGGCGGCCCAGCAATTACTGGCGCAAAGTTCACGTAAGCTGTACGGCACGCCGTTACCAGACCTGTTGAGCTACTTCTCACTGAATATCGGCTTAATGCAGGAAAGCCTGATAGCAGGCCAGGGGTTTACCGATAACGAGGTAACGCTGGTGATAGACGGCCGCTCCCATATTCTGTCGCTGACGGCACAGCGTCTGCCGGAAGGACTCATTCTGATGGAAATGGCGCCGATGGATAACCAGCGCCGCCTGAGTCAGGAGCAGTTACAGCACGCCCAGCAGATTGCCGCACGTGATTTGGTTCGCGGCCTGGCGCATGAGATCAAAAATCCTCTTGGAGGATTGCGGGGAGCAGCGCAGCTTCTGGCTAAAGCGTTGCCAGACCCTTCGCTGACCGAATACACCAAAGTGATTATTGAGCAGGCAGACCGTCTGCGTAACCTGGTTGACAGGCTGTTAGGCCCGCAGCAGCCGGGTATGCACGTGACTGAAAGTATTCACAAGGTTACCGAGCGCGTAATGCAGCTGGTGTCGATGGAGCTGCCAGAAAACGTCACTCTGGTGCGGGATTACGATCCAAGCCTGCCGGAATTTGCTCACGATCCCGATCAAATCGAGCAGGTTTTATTAAATATCGTGCGTAACGCATTGCAGGCGCTGGGAAGCGATGGAGGCGAAATTGTCCTGCGCACCCGCACCGCCTTCCAGTTAACGCTGCATGGTATGCGCTACCGTCTGGCTGCCCGAATTGACGTTGAGGATAACGGCCCGGGTATTCCATCAACGCTTCAGGATACGCTGTTCTACCCGATGGTAAGCGGGCGCGAAGGGGGCACTGGCCTGGGCCTGTCCATTGCGCGCAATCTTATCGATCAGCATTCGGGGAAAATTGAATTCAACAGTTGGCCGGGTCATACCGAGTTTTCCGTTTACCTGCCTATTCGCCAGTGAGGTTTGTATGCAACGAGGGATAGTTTGGATCGTTGATGACGATAGTTCCATCCGTTGGGTGCTGGAGCGCGCGCTGACCGGGGCGGGTTTAAACTGCACCACGTTTGAAAGCGGCAATGAGGTGCTGGACGCCCTTACAACCAAAACCCCGGACGTTCTGCTATCTGATATTCGTATGCCGGGTATGGACGGGCTGGCGCTGTTAAAGCAGATAAAGCAGCGGCATCCGATGCTTCCGGTCATCATAATGACCGCCCATTCGGATCTGGACGCGGCCGTCAGCGCTTACCAGCAAGGCGCCTTTGATTATCTGCCTAAACCTTTTGATATTGACGAAGCTGTCGCGCTGGTTGAACGCGCGATCAGTCATTATCAGGAGCAACAACAGCCACGCAACGCACCGGACTTTGGCCCAACCACCGATATCATCGGCGAAGCGCCTGCTATGCAGGATGTCTTTCGCATTATTGGCCGTTTGTCTCGTTCCTCTATCAGCGTGCTGATCAACGGCGAATCCGGCACGGGTAAAGAGCTTGTAGCTCACGCTCTGCATCGCCACAGCCCTCGCGTCAAATCACCATTTATTGCTTTAAATATGGCGGCAATTCCGAAGGATTTGATTGAGTCTGAACTTTTTGGCCATGAAAAAGGGGCGTTTACCGGTGCTAACCAGATTCGTCAGGGACGTTTTGAGCAAGCCGATGGCGGCACGCTTTTCCTGGATGAAATCGGCGATATGCCGCTGGATGTACAGACACGCCTGCTGCGCGTGCTGGCAGACGGGCAGTTTTACCGCGTCGGCGGCTATGCTCCGGTGAAGGTGGACGTGCGGATCATCGCCGCAACTCACCAGAACCTTGAGCTGCGCGTGCAGGAAGGTAAATTCCGAGAGGATTTGTTCCACCGTCTGAACGTTATTCGCGTGCCTCTGCCCCCGCTACGCGAACGCCGCGAGGATATTCCTCGTCTGGCTCGTCACTTCTTACAGGTAGCGGCCCGTGAGCTGGGCGTGGAAGCGAAGCTGCTGCACCCTGAAACAGAAAATGCATTAACACGTCTTGCCTGGCCGGGTAATGTGCGCCAGCTAGAGAATACCTGCCGCTGGCTGACCGTAATGGCCGCAGGCCAGGAGGTGCTGATTCAGGATCTGCCGGGCGAGCTGTTTGAAACCACGGTGCCGGAAACCGGTACTTCGCAGACGCTGCCTGATAACTGGGCGACCCTGCTGGCGCAGTGGGCCGATCGCGCGCTGCGTTCCGGTCATCAAAACTTGCTCTCAGAAGCTCAGCCTGAAATGGAGCGTACGCTGCTGACAACCGCCCTGCGTCATACACAGGGACATAAACAGGAAGCCGCCCGGCTACTGGGATGGGGACGAAATACCCTGACCCGCAAACTCAAAGAGTTGGGTATGGAGTAAGGCCAAAAATAAAGGCGGGTGAGATAACCCGCCTTTTTCTTTAAATGACTCGCGAGAACTGCTGCAGGCGTGCTTTCTGTCGTAAGTAGATATCGAAACACATGCAGATATTACGGATTAGCAGGCGGCCTTTCGGGGTTACCTGAATGCGGTGTTCGTCCACGTCCACCAGCCCATCTTTTGCCAGCGGCGCCAGAAGTTTGAGATCTTCTGCAAAGTACTCTGCAAAGTTCAAATCCCACAGGCGCTCAACGTCGGCGAACTTAAGCTGGAAATTGCAAATCAGCCACTTGATAACATCGCGGCGGACACAGTCATCGCGTGTTAACGCAAGGCCGCGCCACAGCGCATCGCCTCTGTCATCAACCTGCTGATAGTAGGCTTTGAGCTCTTTCTGGTTCTGCGCATAACAGTCGCCAAGCATGCTGATGGCCGATACGCCCATGCCAAGCAGGTCGGTATCGCCCTGCGTGGTATAACCCTGGAAATTGCGATGCAGTTTGCCTTCACGCTGGGCAATGGCAAGCTCATCGTCCGGGCGGGCAAAGTGGTCCATGCCGATAAACTGATAGCCAGCCGCGGTCAGCGACCCGATGGTTTCCTGCAAAATATCGAGCTTTTGCTGCGCGTCCGGTAAATCAGCATCTTTAATTTTACGCTGCGCGGCAAACAGGGTTGGCAGGTGCGCGTAGTTGAAGACGCTCAGGCGGTCCGGGCTAAGCTCAGCGACACGCCTTAAGGTAAAAGCGAAGCTTTCCGGGGTTTGCTTCGGCAGCCCGTAGATCAAATCGATATTTGTCGAGGTAAAGCCCAGCTCGCGGGCGCGCTTAATCAGGGCAAAGATAAACTCTTCATCCTGCTCGCGGTTAACCAGACGCTGCACTTCTTTATTGAAGTCCTGCACCCCCATGCTCAGGCGAGTAAAGCCTTCGTTGCGCAGGTGATCGAGCACATCGAGTTCAATTTCTCGCGGGTCGACTTCAATAGACAGTTCAGCGTCGCCGTTAAAGTCAAAATGCGTGCGTAGCAGCCCCATCAGACGGCTGATTTGCGCTTTGCTAAGGTAGGTAGGCGTACCGCCGCCCCAGTGCATCTGACTAACGTGACGGCCTTTAAACAAGGGCGCATGATGCGCGATTTCCTGTTCAAGCGCGTCAAGATACCGATCTGCTTTGTGCGTCTGGCGGGTAACAATTTTATTGCAGCCGCAGAAATAACACAGCTTATGGCAGAACGGAATATGCACGTACAGCGACAGTGGACGCTCAGGATAACGAGCGACCGCCTGTAGAAACGCCGCCTCGCCAAAGCCTTCAGAAAACTCCAGCGCGGTGGGGTAAGAGGTATAACGGGGCCCTGAATAATTATATTTCTGGATCAGAGCCAGATCCCAGTCGATTAACTGCTCAGACATACTCACTCCTTCCGGTGATGCCGCCTGCGTTGACGAAGCGAGGGCGGCACGCCCTTCCCTCGGGCGAAGAGCCTGCGACGCAGCGCATTCTGCAAACGCGACAACCGCCGTAGTTTAACGAATAACCACAGCAGATAACACACCAGCGGAATAACCATAATCAAAGCAGGTAATCCCATGGGAGTAACCGCTAGTTACCGCCTTTTAGCAGGCGCATTAAATCGTCGCCTTTATCTTCTTCGTCTTCGTTGTCTGCGTCGTCATCATAAGCAATGCCGAGCTCTTCCATCAGCGCATCAATACGGTCGAGCTTTTCGTTAACCCAGGATTGTTCTTCAGCGCTTAACGATTCGCCCTCTTCAAGGCGTTCAAGCAGCGCGTCCAGGCGCTCATCGTTCTCCAGCATATCCAGCTCGGCCTGTGGTGTTAGCATAGGTTTCTCGCTCTTTGGTTTGTGCTGTTTTGGCTTCGCGGCCGGGGTTTCAGTAACGCCCAGAGCGACGGGTTTTTTGCTGCCAATGCGCGGATCTTTTGGCTGTCCTGAGCCCTGGCCTGTCTTCGCCTGACTGCCGCCGTTTGCACGACTGCCTGCCGAATGGCCCCGGTGTTTTTTCTGGCGTTTACGATCGCGTGCTTCCTGATCTATCTCTTCGCGCGATTTACGACGAGCTTTCGCCGGTTTGCTGCCTTGTGGTGCTGAGTTTTGTTGCTTCATGATGAGTTGTCTTAAGCCGTTTCATTCAGTATAGAATTGCGGCGGAATCTAGCAGAAAGCAAGCAAAGAAAAAAGGCGGCAGATTAACCTGCCGCCTTTTTCTTGTTTCACAACCCTTGCGGGTCACACAATCCTTGTCTGCGCTCGACGCCCTGTCTCTCCTTCGCAAACAACTTCCTTGTTGTGTCCTTTATCCTTTTATCGCGTCTCCAGACGGTGCCTCCTGGCTTTTCCCGGTTCTTCGTCATCCTGACGTTCCCGAATCCTCATCCTGAGTTGCTGTCCTTTCTGGCTCCCTTGCCTGTGCCAGCTACTTTACGCTTAACCCTAAAAACAACAAGGTTATGGATTTACTTAAGATCAGTTTTTCATCAGGAATATATTCTCATTTTCTTGTTATTTAATAAGATTTATAAAATCTGCTATTGAAAGACACCGCAATGTCTGCCACCAGCAATGGCTAATGTCTTACGTTTTACTGGGGAATATCTGCACCTGCTGAGAAACACGGTCTTTTCCGCACGTTCAGGTATAATCCCCTTAATGCTCATCCTGACGGAGACAACCTTTTGACAAACTGGAACTATCAACTGACTCACTTCTTGCTTAGCGCACCGGACATTCGCCATTTACCTTCTGATACCGGTGTTGAGGTTGCTTTCGCAGGCCGCTCTAACGCGGGGAAATCGAGCGCGTTAAATACGCTGACGAACCAGAAAGCCCTGGCACGTACCAGTAAAACGCCTGGACGTACGCAGCTTATCAACCTGTTTGAGGTTGCTGAGGGTAAACGCCTGGTGGATTTACCGGGCTATGGCTATGCGGAAGTGCCGGAAGAAGTAAAAATTAAATGGCAGCGCGCGCTGGGCGAATACCTGCAAAAGCGCAATAGCCTGAAGGGCCTGGTGGTGCTGATGGATATCCGCCATCCGCTTAAAGATCTCGATCAGCAGATGATTCAGTGGGCCGTGGCGAGCAATATCCAGGTAATACTGCTGTTAACTAAAGCAGACAAGCTGGCGTCGGGCGCACGAAAAGCACAGCTCAATATGGTACGTGCAGCGGCTGTCTCTTTCGGCGGGGATATCGAAGTTGAAGCGTTTTCATCACTGAAGAAAATTGGCGTTGATAAACTGCGTCAGAAACTGGATAGCTGGTTCAACGACATTGCACCGGCGGTCGAAGAAGAAGCCGCCGAAGAGTAATAAAAGACGGGTTAGCCCGTCTTTTTTATTGGGTTGCGCCCAATAAAAAACGCCCCAGTCATTACTGACTGGGGCGGCTAAAATATTCAGCCAAATCCGATTACGTGAAGTAAAAGGTCTGAAAGATAGAACATCTTACCTCTGTACCCTACGCAAATAACTCTACTCCTTTTTATCCGGTTGAAAAAGCATTTTTTGTAGTTTTTTTTCACTATTTGCATACCGTTCTTGAACCATCATCACAAAAAGCTATGCCTTATGTTGCTTAGTTACAAAAAAATGATGCCGATACTGACGCATTAATGCGCTTCATCCCAGTTTGCACCGCAGCCCACTTCAACCAGCAACGGGACGTCCAGCTTCATGCTGCCTTCCATCAGTTCGCGAACCTTCCCGGACACGGCTGCAACGTCATCTTTGTGCACTTCAAACACCAGTTCATCGTGAACCTGCATAATCATTTTCACGCGCGGCTTCTCTTTTTCCAGCCATTCATCCACGGCGATCATTGCCCGTTTGATGATATCTGCCGCTGTTCCCTGCATCGGGGCGTTGATCGCCGCACGTTCAGCGCCTGCACGGCGTGCAGCGTTGCTGGAATTGATGTCCGGCAGATACAAACGACGGCCATCAAGGGTTTCAACGTAGCCTTTCTCTTTGGCTTGAGCACGAGTGCGCTCCATATATTCCAGAACACCCGGGTAACGCTCAAAGTAGAGGTCCATATACTTCTGGGACTCTTTACGCGGAATATTGAGCTGACGCGACAGGCCGAAAGCGCTCATGCCATAAATCAGACCGAAGTTAATCGCTTTCGCGCTGCGGCGCTGTTCACCTGAAACGCTTTCCAGCGGAAGGCCGAAGACCTCAGCCGCCGTTGCGCGGTGAATATCTTTGCCTTCTGCAAAAGCGCTCAACAGGCCTTTATCGCGGGAAAGGTGCGCCATAATGCGCAGCTCAATTTGCGAGTAGTCAGCGGAAACAATCACATAATCTTCTGGCGCAATAAAAGCCTGGCGAATACGACGCCCTTCTTCGTTACGCACCGGAATATTTTGCAGGTTCGGATCGGTTGATGACAAACGTCCCGTCGCCGCAACGGCCTGATGATAGGAAGTATGTACGCGCCCGGTTTTCGGGTTAATCATCAGCGGCAGTTTATCGGTGTAGGTCGATTTCAGCTTCGCAAGCCCCCGGTGTTCGAGGATGACTTTCGGCAACGGATAATCCAAAGCCAGCTCCGCAAGCACCTCCTCAGAGGTGGATGGCGCACCGCCCGGCGTTTTCTTCAGCGGCTTAATGCCTTGTTTTTCGAAAAGAATAGTCTGTAGCTGTTTCGGGGAGGAAAGGTTAAACGCTTCGCCAGCAATTTCGTGCGCTTTAATCTCCAGCTCGGCAAGGCGTTTGGTAAGCTGTCCGGAATGCGTATGCAAAACAGCCGGATCGATCTTCACGCCGTTACGTTCAATACGCGACAGCACCGGCACCAGCGGCATTTCAACATTATTGAAGATATTAAGCGGACCTTCGTTTTTTTCGAGTTCTGGCCACATTTTCAGGTGCAACTGCAGCGTGACGTCCGCATCCTCCGCTGCATAGCGCCCGGCCTGCTCCAGATCGATCTGGTTGAAGGTTAGCTGCTTTTTACCTTTGCCGGCGATTTCCTCAAAGGTGATGGTTTTGTGCTTAAGCCAGCGGCTGGACAGGCTGTCCATATCGTGACGACCCGCCACGCTGTCCAGAATGTAAGATTCCAGCATGGTATCAAACGCGATACCGCGCAGTTCAATGCCATAGTTGTCGACGATCCCGCGATCATATTTCAGGTTCTGACCAACTTTCAGCGCCTTTTCATCTTCAAGCAGCGGCTTGAGTAGCTCAAGCACGCGCTCAAGAGGAAGCTGGTCCGGCGCGTCGATATAGTCATGCGCAACCGGGATGTAGCAAGCAACGCCCGGCTCTGTGGCGAAAGAGAGGCCAACCAGATTTGCGCTGACATTGTCCAGACTGTCTGTTTCAGTATCAAAAGCAAAGTATGGCGCTTTCTTCAGGCGGGCAATCCACTCCTGAAGGCGTTTCTCATCAAGGATAGTGACGTAGTTTTCATAAGAAAGTGTGCTGGCTTGCTCTTCGGGTTCGACTGCGATCTCAATCGTTTTTTGCGGCTTCGCGGCGGCTTTAGCACCTTTAGCCTGCAGCCAGGTGCCGGCTTCGACGTCTGTTGTCCAGCGTTTGAACTCGTAGTGCTTAAACAGGTCGAGTAATTCCTCTGCCACAGGCTGCTGTACTTCGAGCTGTTCACAGGTGAGCTCGAGCTCGACATCTGTTTTAATCGTCGCAAGCTGATACGAGAGGTATGCCACCTCTTTGTTTTGCTCAAGCTTCGCTGCCATGGTTTTTGCACCGCGGAAGCTAAGATCGGCGATCTTTTCCGGGTTAGCATACAGCGCATCCAGCCCGCCCAGCCCCTGCAAAAGAGCCTGAGCCGTTTTTTCACCGACGCCAGGAACGCCGGGAATGTTATCTGAAGAGTCACCCATCAGAGCGAGGAAATCGATAATGAGCTCTGGCGGCACGCCATATTTGGTACAAACTTCCTCAGGACCCAGAATGGTGTTGGTCATGGTGTTAATGAGGGTAACGCCCGGCGTCACTAGCTGAGCCATGTCTTTATCGCCGGTGCTGATCAGTACCGGCCGCCCTGCTTTCCCGGCCTCCAGAGCGAGCGTGCCTATCACGTCGTCTGCTTCTACGCCTGATACCGCCAGTAATGGCAGTCCCATCGCTTTAACCATGGCATGAAGCGGCTCGATTTGAGCGCGCAGATCGTCCGGCATAGGTGGACGATGGGATTTATAATGTTCAAATAACTCATCGCGAAAAGTTTTGCCTTTCGCATCAAAGACCACGGCGGCATGAGTCGGCTGATACTGCATCAACAGACTACGCAACATATTGAGTACGCCGTACATCGCGCCTGTCGGTTCGCCCCGGCTGTTAGTCAGAGGAGGAAAGGCATGATAGGCCCGATAAAGATAGGATGAGCCATCAACGAGAATAAGCGGATTTTGCGCGATCTGAACCATAGTGTTCCGTTCCATACCTGGGGGATTTAAATTTATAGCTAAAGGATGCCATAGCCTGGCCAAAAACATGAGCCTTTGGGACAGATTAGGCAAAAAGTTTTATGGATCCGCGAGATCTTACGCAACACGGAAATTGTGGATAACTTTGTGTATAGTTTTATAACTGACTAATATCCTGAAGTAATTACTTTATTCTATCCGCTACATTCTTTTTTACATCAATAGGTTATGCTATATTCATCCGGCCGGACATGAAGAATTTCATTATTATGTAATGTGGATATAAAAACGATTTATGCTATAAGTCGCGGATATCTTCCGGAAAAAGCTGTCGGTGCAGAGAAGCTGCGGCTTTACACCCCGCCGGGATTGCAATGGTACTGACTTGCTTGAGGAAAAATTCGATAAGCTTTTGAATGTGATGCTCTGCTATCCGGAAAACACAGGCTCACCGTTTTATGACATGTTAACCGGGAAGATGACGAGGATTGTGGTACGCGTATCGCTGGTAGCGATTGAGAAAGGTTTACGCGACGACTATATCAATGATAAAGGCTTTAAACGTCGCTTTCAGACATGGCTCAATGCGTTGGTATGAGAAAGATGCTCTGCTCAGCAGCATTATGCAAAAAAAGAAAGCCGGTCAGTGACCGGCTTTTTCGTTATTTTTTCTCTACTAGGAATTTGGTCACGTCAGCATATTGCTTAACCATTGCATCCATACTGCTGGTATCCATACCCTGAGGATTCAACTGGTATTTACCGTTAACAAAGATGGCTGGCACACCCTGCAGCTGCAGATCGGCGGCGGCTTTCTCTTGTTGGGCAACCATAGATTTCACTACAAAGCTGTTCCAGGCTGCGTCGTACTCTTCCGCTTTTACACCCGCGTCGATGAAGACTTTACGGATATCCGCAACGTTCTGTACGGTTTGCGTTTTTTGCACGGCTTCAAACATAGGGGCGGTAATTTTATCTTCCACGCCAAGCGCCATTGCAACGGCCCATGCCTGAGTCAGATCTTTGCCCAACGGGCCCAGGAACTCAACGTGGTATTTAGTCATTTTTGTGCCTTCCGGCAGTTTTTTCTTCACCGCATCAGAGACATGAAGCACTTCTTCGAACTGGTAGCAGTGCGGGCAGTAGAACGAGAAAAACTCTAATACCTGCGGTTCGCCCGCGACGGGTTTATCGAGGGTAACGAACTCTTTACCGTCGGTGAACTGGGCAGCCAAGGCACTGAATGCCAGAATCATACCCGCTAGTGCCAGCCAAATCTTTTTCATAATCCACTTTCTCCTGAATAATACTGACTAATACATTGGCGTTAATTTTAATGGGGGCTCACGCAGAACCCGGACCTGCTCTGTGAAAGTTGCAGTCTGTCTCCGCCAGTAATCTTCCTCGTTAATCCAGGGAAAATTTCTGGGAAAAGCGGGGTCATCCCAGCGTCTCATAATCCACGCGAGATAATAAACCATACGCATTGCCCGTAAAGGTTCTATGAGGGCGATTTCGTCTGATGCAAAAGGAGTGAACTCTTCATAAGCTTCGATTATCGTTTCAAGCTGCATGCGCTGTTCAGCTTTATCCCCATTCAGCAGCATCCAGATATCCTGAATAGCCGGGCCATTACGGGCATCATCAAGATCGACAAACAAAGGGCCATCGCGCCAGAGTATATTTCCGGGATGGCAGTCTCCGTGTAAGCGCAGGGAATCGAACCTGTCGTGCCAGTGAAGTTCTACCTCAGCGATTAAAGTATCCGCCGCTTTAAGAAAAGCGGGCTTTAATGCGGCCGGGACCAGAGACGTTTGCTCAAACAGGGCGCGTGGTTCATACAGATATTCAGCAAGTCCGATTGCTGGCCGCTTCTCAAAGAGCTTACGCCGACCGGTCTGATGGATACGGCCAAGATAGCGGCCAACCCACTCCATCTGATCGATATTATCCGTTTCGTACTGTCGTCCACCAAGGCTTGGGAAAACCGTAAACATAAACCCTTGATGACGCAATAAGGTCTTACCGGAATAAGAAAGAGGAGCGGCGACCGGAACTTCATCAGCCAGAAGCTCGATAGCGTACTGATGTTCCTCTTCAATCTGCTCAGCGGACCAACGGTGAGGGCGATAAAACTTCACCACATAGCGTCTGCGATCCTCGTCCTGAAACTGGTAGACGCGGTTCTCAAAGCTATTTAGAGGAGTCAGCCCGGAATCCACCCGTATACCCTGTTCAAAAAGGGCATCCATGATGGTATCCGGATGTAGAGTTTGAAAATTAAAAGCGCTGTCTGTCATCCAGGCAACCGGCAGTAAATACGAATGGTTCAGGATAACATTTCGTAGCCGCTTAAGTGGCCTGGCTTACAAGCTTTTACTCTTTAATTACCCCACGCGCACGCAGCAGAGCGGTCTTAAAATCTTCTTCATAATCTTTTTGAATACCGGGAATAACGGCATCTTTTTCTGAATCCCGCATTTTCAGGTGATAGATCAGCACATCGTCAGTGAGATCGGCCAATTCACCGGTATAACCTGACTCTTTAGCGAGTTTCTGTAAAAATTGAACCAGGTTGAGATCCGGCTCTTTTTGCCACGCGGGCTGAAGCAGCTCGAGCAGTTCGTTAAGACGCTTACATTTCATGATAGTGCTCCTTTCAATTGCGAGATATCACACGTTAGCAGGCTCAAACCCACAATAAAAGAGGCGATATTAGTGAGACGTTTAACAGAAATAACAGGGGTTATTCTGGCCGGCGGGCGCGCTACGAGAATGGGCGGGCAGGATAAAGGGCTGGTAATGCTAAATGGCTTGCCGCTTTTCGAACATGTCATCACAAGGCTCGCACCGCAGGTCGGAGACATGGCGATCAGCGCAAACAGGAATCTTGAAAAATATCAGCGTAGCGGGCTAAAGGTCCTGAAAGATACCCTGCCGGATTATCCCGGTCCCCTGGCTGGCATGTTGTCGGTGATGCAGGAGCTCGATTGCGAATGGTTTCTGTTCTGTCCCTGCGATACGCCAGGAATTCCGGAAGATCTTGCGGCCCGGCTCTGGAACGCACGAGGGCAATATCCCGTCGTTTGGGTAAATGACGGAGAGCGCGATCACCCAGCTATTGTGCTTATCCACCGCAAGCTGACGTCTGCGCTTGAGGGCTACCTGGCGGCAGGCGAACGGCGCGTAATGCTTTTTCTGCGTGAGGCGGGCGGCCATGCTGTTATTTTCCCTGAGCAGCAGCAAAACTTCATCAATGTAAACTCCCCCGAAGATCTCAACCGTTGGGAGAGGCAACAATGATCCCTCTGCTGGCCTTCGCCGCGTGGAGCGGTACGGGAAAAACAACGCTTTTAAAACAGCTTATCCCTTTGCTAACAGAACGAGGGATTCGTCCGGGTTTGATAAAACATACCCATCACGATATGGATGTCGATAAGCCAGGGAAAGACAGCTACGAACTGCGTAAAGCGGGCGCGGCCCAGACTATGGTGGTCAGCCAAAAACGATGGGCGCTGATGACCGAAACCCCGGAAGAACCCGAATTAGATCTCTACAGACTCGCAAGTCGAATGGATACTTCTTCGCTGGACTTAATACTGGTAGAAGGTTTTAAACATGAAGAAGTCCCTAAAATCCTGCTTTACAGAGAGGGGGTTTCGCACAGCTTTGAAGCGTTAAAGATCGACAGCCACGTTATCGCCGTTGCTTGTGATATAAGCGTAAATGCTTTGAAAATCCCCATTCTGGATATTAATTCGCCGAACGAGATCGCTGATTTTATCAGTAAATGGCTACAAAAATAGTTATGGCCTGCTTTTAAGCGGGCTTTTTCTTAAATGACAGACGACAAAAAGGCCATCCGTGAGGATGGCCTTCGTGTTTGTTTGGAGCCTGGCAGTTCCCTACTCTCGCATGGGGAGACCCCACACTACCATCGGCGCTACGGCGTTTCACTGCTGAGTTCGGCATGGGATCAGGTGGGACCACCGCGCTGTTGCCGCCAGGCATATTCTGTTTATCAGCCGTCATCTTCATGACCACTGATTTAAAATCTCGGATAAGCTGAAAATTGTCTGTCTCTCGCACCAAAACACCTTCGGTGTTGTAAGGTTAAGCCTCACGGATCATTAGTACTGGTTAGCTCAATGCATCGCTGCACTTACACACCCAGCCTATCAACGTCGTCGTCTTCAACGTTCCTTCAGGAGCCTTAAAGGCTCAGGGAGAATTCATCTCGGGGCAAGTTTCGCGCTTAGATGCTTTCAGCGCTTATCTTTTCCGCATTTAGCTACCGGGCAGTGCCATTGGCATGACAACCCGAACACCAGTGATGCGTCCACTCCGGTCCTCTCGTACTAGGAGCAGCCCCCCTCAATTCTCCAGCGCCCACGGCAGATAGGGACCGAACTGTCTCACGACGTTCTAAACCCAGCTCGCGTACCACTTTAAATGGCGAACAGCCATACCCTTGGGACCTACTTCAGCCCCAGGATGTGATGAGCCGACATCGAGGTGCCAAACACCGCCGTCGATATGAACTCTTGGGCGGTATCAGCCTGTTATCCCCGGAGTACCTTTTATCCGTTGAGCGATGGCCCTTCCATTCAGAACCACCGGATCACTAAGACCTGCTTTCGCACCTGCTCGAGCCGTCACTCTCGCAGTCAAACTGGCTTATGCCTTTGCACTAACCTCACGATGTCCGACCGTGATTAGCCAATCTTCGTGCTCCTCCGTTACGCTTTAGGAGGAGACCGCCCCAGTCAAACTACCCACCAGACACTGTCCGCAACCCCGGTAAGGGGCCCACGTTAGAACACCAGCCATTAAAGGGTGGTATTTCAAGGATGGCTCCACGCAGACTGGCGTCCACGCTTCAAAGCCTCCCACCTATCCTGCACATCAAGGACCAGTGTTCAGTGTCAAGCTGTAGTAAAGGTTCACGGGGTCTTTCCGTCTTGCCGCGGGTACACTGCATCTTCACAGCGATTTCAATTTCACTGAGTCTCGGGTGGAGACAGCCTGGCCATCATTACGCCATTCGTGCAGGTCGGAACTTACCCGACAAGGAATTTCGCTACCTTAGGACCGTTATAGTTACGGCCGCCGTTTACCGGGGCTTCGATCAAGAGCTTCGCTTGCGCTAACCCCATCAATTAACCTTCCGGCACCGGGCAGGCGTCACACCCTATACGTCCACTTTCGTGTTTGCAGAGTGCTGTGTTTTTAATAAACAGTCGCAGCGGCCTGGTATCTTCGACCGACAAAGGCTTACGCAGTAAATGCTTCACCCTCACCGGCGCACCTTCTCCCGAAGTTACGGTGCCATTTTGCCTAGTTCCTTCACCCGAGTTCTCTCAAGCGCCTTGGTATTCTCTACCTGACCACCTGTGTCGGTTTGGGGTACGATTCGTTGTTACCTGATGCTTAGAGGCTTTTCCTGGAAGTGTGGCATTTGTCACTTCAGCACCGTAGTGCCTCGTCATCACGCCTCAGTGTTAACGGTGTTCCGGATTTGCCTGGAGCACCCACCTTCACGCTTAAACCGGGACAACCGTCGCCCGGCCAACATAGCCTTCTCCGTCCCCCCTTCGCAGTAACACCGAGTACAGGAATATTAACCTGTTTCCCATCGACTACGCCTTTCGGCCTCGCCTTAGGGGTCGACTCACCCTGCCCCGATTAACGTTGGACAGGAACCCTTGGTCTTCCGGCGAGCGGGCTTTTCACCCGCTTTATCGTTACTTATGTCAGCATTCGCACTTCTGATACCTCCAGCAGACCTCACAGTCCACCTTCGACGGCTTACAGAACGCTCCCCTACCCAACAACACATAGTGTCGCTGCCGCAGCTTCGGTGCATGGTTTAGCCCCGTTACATCTTCCGCGCAGGCCGACTCGACCAGTGAGCTATTACGCTTTCTTTAAATGATGGCTGCTTCTAAGCCAACATCCTGGCTGTCTGTGCCTTCCCACATCGTTTCCCACTTAACCATGACTTTGGGACCTTAGCTGGCGGTCTGGGTTGTTTCCCTCTTCACGACGGACGTTAGCACCCGCCGTGTGTCTCCCGTGATAACATTCTCCGGTATTCGCAGTTTGCATCGGGTTGGTAAGCCGGGATGGCCCCCTAGCCGAAACAGTGCTCTACCCCCGGAGATGAATTCACGAGGCGCTACCTAAATAGCTTTCGGGGAGAACCAGCTATCTCCCGGTTTGATTGGCCTTTCACCCCCAGCCACAGGTCATCCGCTAATTTTTCAACATTAGTCGGTTCGGTCCTCCAGTTAGTGTTACCCAACCTTCAACCTGCCCATGGCTAGATCACCGGGTTTCGGGTCTATACCCTGCAACTTAACGCCCAGTTAAGACTCGGTTTCCCTGCGGCTCCCCTATACGGTTAACCTTGCTACAGAATATAAGTCGCTGACCCATTATACAAAAGGTACGCAGTCACCCCCTAAAAGAGGCTCCCACTGCTTGTACGTACACGGTTTCAGGTTCTGTTTCACTCCCCTCGCCGGGGTTCTTTTCGCCTTTCCCTCACGGTACTGGTTCACTATCGGTCAGTCAGGAGTATTTAGCCTTGGAGGATGGTCCCCCCATATTCAGACAGGATACCACGTGTCCCGCCCTACTCGTCGAACTCACAGAAGGTGTGCCTTTGTGTACGGGAGTATCACCCTGTACCCTGCGACTTTCCAGACGCTTCCACTGACACACAAACTGATGCTGGTTCTGGGCTGTTCCCCGTTCGCTCGCCGCTACTGGGGGAATCTCGGTTGATTTCTTTTCCTCGGGGTACTTAGATGTTTCAGTTCCCCCGGTTCGCTTCGTTAAGCTATGTATTCACTTAACGATAGTGCAACGAATTGCACTGGGTTTCCCCATTCGGAAATCGCCGGTTATAACGGTTCATATCACCTTACCGGCGCTTATCGCAGATTAGCACGTCCTTCATCGCCTCTGACTGCCAGGGCATCCACCGTGTACGCTTAGTCGCTTAACCTCACAACCCGAAGGTGTTTCACTTCGTGTTGCGAAAATTTGAGAGACTCGACCATATCGTATCCCCATTCCTTATTACGGAGGAATGAGACGACATGTCGTTTCAATTTTCAGCTTGTTCCGGATTTTTAAAGAGCAAATACTTCGCAGTACACCGTCACCGGTACACTCGGAAGTATTGTTTGAGCAGTAAATGATGGTGGAGCTAAGCGGGATCGAACCGCTGACCTCCTGCGTGCAAGGCAGGCGCTCTCCCAGCTGAGCTATAGCCCCATCGATTTCGTAAAACCTTATTGATTCACCATCAATTCGTTGCCAGCCAAGGCGCAGCGCCATGAAGCATACTTAGGTATGTGAGTGGCGCTGTAACGCAGGATAGCGACGAATTTGGTAGGCCTGAGTGGACTTGAACCACCGACCTCACCCTTATCAGGGGTGCGCT
>DAMBYU010000015.1:0-25668 GCA_032051265.1 Buttiauxella sp. | reverse complement strand
CCCAGAAATATCCGGCGCGAAGAACTGCTGATCACCTTAAGTGACCAGCATTAGGACTATTCCGGCCTTTATTATCAGAAGCGGTAACCCGCAGAGAACATAAATACCCACGGATCGATACGAGTTTTAATATTCTGCTGCTCGCCGCCCGCTTTAAATTTCACTTCGGTATCGATATCCATATACCACACCGACATATTAAGCAGCCAGTCGTCGCTGACCATATAATCCAGACCAACCTGTCCCGCCGCCCCCCATGAATCTTTCACGCTCAGATCGCTCAGACCTGCGTCTTTGCCCGCCTGGTTGAAATCCGTGTCAAAGAAGGTGGTGTAGTTGATGCCGGCCCCAATATAGGGGCGCGCTTTGCTTTTCGCATCGCCAAAGTACCACTGTGCCATCAGCGTGGGCGGAAGCTGCTTAACGGTGGCTAAATCACCCGTCGCGCCCAGACCGACCTTATGGCGAAACGGCGTGGCGGCCAACAGTTCGATTCCGATGTTGTCGGTCACCATATAATCAAAGGTCAGCCCCAGCTGCGTATTGTTACTGACATTAAACCCGCCCATTCTCAGCACGTTGTCTGAGCCTTCCGTCGGACGAACCGTTGCCGTACCGGCGCGCATGAAAAACTCGCCCGCTTCGTGCGCTAATGCTTCGCCAGATAAGCAGCCCAGCGCCAGTAATGCCAAAGTTAATTTTTTCATAGCCCTTCCCTTGTTATGGTTTTAACAGCGGGCTGAATATACCTACTTATGAGTACAAAATGATCTAACATCGATCACACTTTGCTGGCTAATTTAACATTTAATGATCTGGATTAATTTTTGACGATAACCTTAAATCCCGGTTATTAGCCTGGAGTCAAATTTCAGCCTGAAGAGAGCTTTTAAAATCTTTACGTTCCGGATTTGTATGAAATAACGACGATGGGTGAGCTATTTTTATTCATAAAGCCGGGTAAAGCGCGATTTAACCTCAGCCCCGCGTTCAGCCTTGTTTTTCCGCAGAGCCTTAGTGGTGCCACAGTTCCTGCATCCAG
The DNA here is from genome assembly GCA_032051265.1 of Buttiauxella sp. Lineage (GTDB taxonomy): Bacteria > Pseudomonadota > Gammaproteobacteria > Enterobacterales > Enterobacteriaceae > Dryocola. The sequence continues at coordinate 24,626 of DAMBYU010000015.1, read as the reverse complement.
GGTACAATTGCGCGCTGAGGTATAACCGGGCAATTTCAAAGGAGAGTGCATGTCTATCACGGCGGGTTCTGTGTACCGTGACACGGGGAATTTTCTACGCAATCAGTTTATTACCATTTTGCTGATCGCATTACTTTGCGCCTTTATTTCGATGATCGTCGGTCACGCATTTTCACCCAGCGATGAACAGATGGCCATTCTGAGCGAAGGCGACAACCTGGCTGGAAGCGTTGGCCTGTTTGACCTTGTGCAAAACATGACGCCTGAGCAACAGCAAATGTTACTCAAAGCTTCAGCAGCATCGACATTCTCCGGGCTTATCGGCAATGCGATTCTGGCCGGCAGCATGCTGGTGCTGATGCAGATGGTTTCAGCCGGGCATCGCGTAAGTGCGCTGCGCGCAATGGGTACTGCCGCCCCTGTATTGCCAAAAATGTTTATTCTGATGTTCCTTACCACCTTTATGGTGCAGATCGGCATCATGCTGATTGTGGTGCCCGGGGTTCTGTTGGCCATCGTGCTGGCCTTTGCGCCAGTCATGCTGGTGCAGGATAAAGCTGGCATTTTCCAGGCGATGCGTAACAGCATTCGTCTGGTGTGGAGCAACATGCGTCTGGTCGCTCCGGCTGTTATCGCCTGGCTTGTGGCTAAAACCGCACTGTTGCTGCTCGCCTCCTCTTTTGCAGCCTTGTCGCCACAAATTGGCGCGGTGATAGCCAACACGATAAGCAACCTTATTTCCGGCGTGTTGCTCATCTATTTATTCCGTTTATATATGCTTATTCGCCAGTAATCTTCATTCGCTCCTGACGGCGCGTTATAGTCAGTCAGGAGCTCTCACCTTTTTTACGGAACAGACTATGAAGCAGTTTCTCGACTTCCTGCCCCTGATTGTCTTCTTTGCTTTTTATAAGATGTACGACATCTATGCTGCCAGCGGCGCGCTGATCGTCGCAACCGCGCTGGCGCTGGTTTACAGCTGGTACAAATATCGCAAGCTGGAAAAAATGACCCTTATCACTTTTGTGATGGTGGCGGTATTTGGTGGCCTCACCCTGTTCTTCCATAACGATGAATTTATCAAATGGAAGGTCACGGTGATTTACGCGCTCTTTGCTATCGCCCTGCTGGTCAGCCAGCTGGTGATGAAAAAGCCGCTTATCCAGCGCATGCTGGGAAAAGAAATCACCTTGCCGGAACATGTCTGGGCAAAACTTAACGTCGCCTGGGCATTGTTCTTTATCATTTGCGGCATCGCGAATATCTACATTGCCTTCTGGCTGCCGCAAAACGTCTGGGTTAACTTTAAAGTGTTCGGCCTGACCGCCGCCACGCTGGTGTTTACCCTGTTAAGCGGGGTTTATATCTATCGCCATATGCCACAGGAAGAGAAATGAGTCAGAGCACGCCTGTTGGTGAACTGGTATTGCGTACGCTGGCAATGCCTGCGGATACCAACGCAAACGGTGATATTTTTGGCGGCTGGTTGATGTCGCAAATGGATATGGGCGGCGCCATTCAGGCAAAAGAGATAGCTCATGGACGGGTAGTAACAGTGCGCGTCGACGGTATGACGTTCCTTAAGCCCGTTGCGGTAGGTGATGTGGTCTGTTGTTACGCCAGCTGCGTCAAACGCGGCAATACATCGATTACTATCAATGTGGAAGTCTGGGTGAAGAAAGTCTCTTCCGAGCCGATTGGGCAACGCTATAAGGCAACGGAAGCTATCTTCATTTACGTGGCTGTTGACAGCGATGGGAAACCCCGACAGTTACCGTTGCAAGCATGAAAAAAAACCCTCCTCGGAGGGTTTTTTCTTATTCCATCGTCGCCCCACCATTAATGCGGAACACGATATTTACAATCAAGCCTTGTCCCGGCTTGCCGCTTTCGTAGCGCCACTTCTTCATGGCCTGCTTCACTTCACGTTCAAACATATTGGCAGGCTTCGCAGAGAGAATGGTTACGTTGCTGACGCTGCCGTCGGCTGCGACATCAAACTTCACGCGGACGTTACCTTCCATACGCAATGCAAAGGCACGCGACGGATACTGCGGCTGATTACGGCTTATCGCACGCGGGCCTGTAGCAACCGGTGCGACGTTTGCTGCCGGTGCGGGTTTCGCCGTTGGTGCCGGGCGCACAGGTGCCGTATTCTGTACAGGTGCTGCCGGGCGCGGTTCAACCGGTTTTGCCTCGCGCTTCGGTTGCTCAACCTTTTTCACCGGTTTCGGTTTTGGCTTCGGTTTCGGTTTTGGCTCAGGCTTATGGATAACAACCGGCGCCTCTTTTGGCGGCTCGGGGATCGGTTCTGGCTCAGGTATCGGTTCAGGCTCAACAACGGGCGCAGGCGGCGGCTGCACAACTTCTGGCTGCGGCGGTTCAAGGTCAGCAGGCGCAACCATGGTGACGCTGATAGGCTGTGCGGGCGCAGGCATCTCAACAACCTGATGTACCGAGGTATAGAGTAACCCCGCAACGACAGCACCATGCAGTACGACAGAGAGTGCGGTTGGCCACGGGAAGCGGCGAGGTAAATCAAGGGTCATTGACGTCATAATGGCTTCGATAGCTTAAACAGGCGTTAATTTTAAATGCAAATAGCAATCATATTCAATAACGCATTGTCTGTGGCTGCACTTTTTCTCCCTCGCGGCCTCTTTTATCGGCATCTGCATCAGGGATTTAACATCTTGTTTATGTTTCAATTGCAGTCTGAGCGCCATTCACTTACGGTATTTTACATCCCCATTTCAAAAGGAGTCCTGCCCGTGCTGTATGTCATTTACGCAGAAGATAACGCCGATTCGCTTGAAAAGCGTCTGGCTGTACGCCCGGCCCACCTGGCACGTTTGCAATTATTACGTGATGAAGGCCGCCTGTTAACCGCAGGTCCAATGCCGGCAGTAGACAGCAACGATCCGGGCGCCGCTGGTTTTACCGGCTCAACGGTGATTGCAGAATTTAATTCTCTGGAAGACGCGCAGGCCTGGGCAGAAGCCGATCCGTATATTGCTGCGGGAGTTTACAAACAGGTGGCGGTTAAACCGTACAAGAAGATTTTCTGAAGCGGGAATAACGGATTCGACAATATTTTGGGCACCGACTGGCGGTGCCCTTTCTTTATGCCCAACGATCGTGGATGGCAAACAGCAAAGAGTTACGCTGCTTATTAACCTGGCACTTTCTGATGGCATGAATGCGCATATTGCGGCGCGACTGACCTTCCAGCCAACGTGCTTTGCGCCGTTGCGCCTGACGCAGCATTCGCCAGCGTCCAACCTCAGTTCTACTACGCCTCATTTTTACGACTCAACTTTAAAAAGACGGCTCATTATAGATCCTTATTGCCAGCAGGCTAGCCGTTTTACGACTAGTTTTAGTGTTAACAGGTTACGGTTATGCGTAAACTCGAAACCATACGATTTCAAAAGGATTTTTAAGAAATGACAACCTTCTACACGGTGGTTAGTTGGCTGATCGTTTTAGGCTACTGGTTGCTGATAGCCGGGGTTACGCTTCGTATTCTGATGAAACGCCGCACGGTGCCGTCTGCGATGGCCTGGCTGCTGATCATTTATATCCTTCCCCTCGTTGGGATTATCGCCTATCTCTCCTTCGGCGAGCTGCATCTGGGCAAGCGCCGCGCCGAGCGCGCCCGGGCGATGTGGCCTTCCACAGCCAAATGGCTGACCGACCTTAAAAGCTGCAAACATATTTTTGCCGAAGAGAACAGCGAGGTGGCGACCTCCTTGTTTCAGCTTTGCGAGCGTCGCCAGGGCATCGGAGGCGTAAAGGGTAACCAGTTGCAGTTGCTCACCTCGACCGATGAAACCATGCAGGCTCTGATTCGCGATATTCAGCTCGCGCGACACAATATTGAGATGGTGTTCTATATCTGGCAGCCGGGCGGCATGGCCGATCAGGTAGCGGAATCGCTGATGGCTGCGGCGCGTCGCGGCATTCATTGCCGCCTGATGCTCGACTCCGCAGGCAGCGTGACGTTTTTCCGCAGCCCGTGGGCCAATATGATGCGTAACGCAGGCGTTGAGGTTGTCGAGGCGTTGAAGGTAAACCTGATGCGTGTTTTCCTGCGCCGCATGGATTTACGTCAGCATCGCAAGATGGTGATGATCGATAATTACATCGCTTATACCGGCAGTATGAACCTGGTTGACCCACGTTTCTTTAAACAGGATGCGGGCGTAGGTCAATGGGTCGATTTAATGGCGCGTATGGAAGGCCCGGTGGCCACGGCTATGGGTATTGTCTATTCCTGCGACTGGGAAATCGAAACCGGCAAACGCATTTTACCGCCGCCGCCCGATGCCAATATCATGCCTTTCGAAGAAGCCAGCGGCCACACCATTCATACTATCGCCTCCGGCCCGGGCTTCCCGGAAGATTTAATTCACCAGGCGCTGCTTACTTCCGTTTATGCAGCGCGTGAATATCTGATCATGACCACCCCCTACTTCGTCCCCAGCGACGATCTGCTGCATGCGATCTGCACCGCAGCGCAGCGTGGCGTTGACGTCAGTATTATCATTCCGCGTAATAATGATTCGCTACTGGTCGGCTGGGCAAGCCGTGCTTTCTTTACCGAACTGCTGGCCGCCGGCGTTAAAATTTATCAGTTCGAGGGTGGTTTACTGCATACCAAGAGCGTACTGGTGGACGGCCAGCTGAGCCTTGTGGGAACGGTTAATCTCGATATGCGCAGCCTGTGGCTTAATTTTGAGATTACCATGGTGATTGACGACTCCGGATTTGCAAGCGATCTGGCGGCGGTGCAGGATGATTATATCTCCCGCTCAAGGCTGCTGGACGCCCGCCTTTGGGCGAAACGTCCGATGTGGCAGCGCGTGGTTGAGCGACTGTTTTACTTCTTTAGCCCGTTGCTGTAAAACGTGGCGCATCAGCACTTCATATGTGGATGTAAAAATGGAAATGGATCTGAATAACCGCCTGACAGAAGACGAAACGCTGGAACAGGCCTACGACATTTTTCTTGAACTGGCGGTAGATAATCTCGATCCGGCAGATGTGATTCTGTTTAACCTGCAGTTCGAAGAGCGCGGCGGCGCTGAACTGTTCGATCCGGCAGAAGACTGGCAGGAGCACGTCGATTTCGACCTGAACCCGGACTTCTTCGCCGAAGTAGTTATTGGCCTCGCCGATACCGACGGCGGAGAACTTAACGATATTTTCGCCCGTGTTTTGTTGTGTCGCGAAAAAGACCATAAGCTCTGCCATATTCTCTGGCGCGAGTAGTCAAAAGGGCAGCTTACGCTGCCCTTTTTTTATAGTCCCGCAAGATTAAAGCGGGTCTACCTTCAGGCACGAGACCGCGTGGCGGAAACTGCCTTCCAGGACGGGGCGGGTTTTCGCGCATTCAGGCCCGGCAATCGGACAACGTGTGCGAAACACACAGCCCGAAGGCGGGTTAATCGGCGATGGCAGCTCCCCTTCCAGAAGCTGGATGACTTTATTTTTCTCCAGATCGGGATCGGGGATCGGCACCGCCGACATCAGCGCTTTGGTGTAAGGATGCAGCGGGTTGTGGTAGACCTCATCGTAAGTCCCTAACTCCACCGCGTGGCCGAGATACATCACCAGCACGCGATCGGAGATATGCTTCACTACCGCCAGGTCGTGGGCGATAAAGATCAGCGACAGCCCCATCTCACGCTGCAACTTCTGCAGCAGGTTGACCACCTGTGCCTGAATAGAAACGTCCAGCGCCGAAACAGGCTCGTCACAGATGATAAGCTTCGGCTCAAGGATTAACGCGCGCGCAATCCCGATACGCTGACACTGGCCACCGGAGAACTCGTGCGGATAACGGTTGATAAGGTTAGGTAACAGACCAACCTTCATCATCATCGCTTTCACGCGGTCACGCACTTCCTGGCGCGGCATTTTCGGATGATAAGTACGTAGCGGCTCGGCGATAATATCGCCGATATTCATACGCGGATTTAACGAGGCCAGCGGGTCCTGGAAAATCATCTGGATATCGCTGCGCACGTCGCGCCACTCGTCCTGATTCATCCCCAGCAGATCTTTGCCCAGCCAGGCCACACGTCCGTCAGTTGCTTTAACCAGGCCGATAATAGCGCGGGCAAAGGTCGATTTACCGCAGCCGGACTCGCCCACCACGCCCAGGGTTTCCCCTTCGTACAGTCGCAGGGTAACGCCATCAACCGCTTTCAGGGTTTTCGATGGCTGCCAGAACCATTGTCTGCCGTCTTTAATATCAAAATGGACCTTAAGATCGGCAATTTCGAGCAGTACTTTTCTCTCTTCCGTCACGGCATTCATACCAGCTCCTCCACCGGCTTAAAGCAGGCGCGCAGGCGACCTTCACCGAAGGGTTCCAGCGGCGGCATGCTATTACAAATTTCCATGGCGTACGGACAGCGCGGCTGGAACGGACAGCCTTTCGGCAGGCGCAGCAGGTTCGGCGGGTTGCCTGGAATAGTCAACAGCGCCTCACCTTCCGCATCCAGACGCGGCACTGCGTTCAGCAGACCGATGGAATAAGGGTGAACGGGACTGTAAAAGACATCGCGTGCTTTGCCGTACTCCATGGTACGCCCGGCATACATCACCAGCACTTTGTCACAGATCCCGGCAACAACGCCAAGATCGTGGGTGATCATGATGATAGCAGTGTTGAACTCGCGCTTAAGCTCGTTTAACAGCGTCATGATCTGAGCCTGAACCGTCACATCCAGCGCGGTGGTTGGCTCATCGGCAATCAGTAGTTTTGGCCGACACAGCAGCGCCATGGCGATCATTACGCGCTGGCGCATACCGCCTGAAAACTCATGCGGGAACATACGCATGCGCTTACGGGCTTCCGGCATTTTCACCGCATCGAGCATACGAACCGATTCTTCGAACGCTTCAGCCTTGCCCAGTTTCTTGTGCAGCATCAGGACTTCCATCAGCTGCTCCCCCACGCGCATATACGGGTTAAGGGAGGTCATCGGGTCCTGGAAAATCATTGAGATCTGTTCCGCGCGCAGGCGGTTCAACTGGTTTTCCGGCAGGTTCAGGATCTCTTTGCCGTTGAATTTTGCCGAGCCGCCAATACGGCCGTTGCTTGCCAGCAGACCCATTAGCGCGAACGCCGTCTGGGATTTCCCCGAACCTGATTCGCCGACGATACCCAGCGTTTCACCGGCACGCAGGCTGAAGTTCAGATCGTTGACTGCCGTAACATCACCGTCGGGTGTGCCAAAGGTGACGCGCAGATCTTTTACGTCAAGTAACGCAGAGGTCTGGCTCAGTGGAGTGACCACCGCAGGATTTTCAATTGTGCTCATCGCGGCACTCCTTAACGATCTTTCGGGTCGAGGGCATCACGCAGGCCATCGCCGATAAAGTTAAAACAGAACAGGGTGATAACCAGAAAGCCAGCAGGGAACAACAGCAGCCACGGAGAAACTTCCATGGAGTTAGCGCCGTCGCTTAACAAAGCACCCCAGCTGCTCAGCGGCTCCTGGGTACCCAGGCCGAGGAAGCTCAGGAAAGATTCGAACAGGATCATGCTCGGCACCAGCAGCGAGGCGTAAACCACGACCACACCCAGCACGTTCGGCACGATGTGACGAACCACGATACTGGCGGTAGAGACCCCGCCCACCTGTGCGGCTTCGATAAACTCTTTGCGTTTCAGGCTCAGCGTCTGGCCGCGCACGATACGCGCCATGTCCAGCCAGGAGACCATCCCGATGGCCACAAAAATCAGCAGAATGTTTTGCCCGAAGAAGGTCACCAGCAGGATAACGAAGAACATGAACGGGAAGGAGTTAAGGATTTCCAGCAGACGCATCATCACGGAGTCGGTTTTGCCGCCCAGATAACCCGCCATCGAACCGTATAATGTCCCTACCACTACCGCAACCAGCGCGGCTGCAACACCCACCATCAGCGAAATGCGTCCACCAATAGCCACGCGCACCAGCAGATCGCGGCCTGACGAGTCCGTCCCGAAGTAGTGGCCGGACTCCATCTCTGGCGCGCTCGACATCATGCCCCAGTCGGTATCAAAATAGGTGAACTGCGACAGCATCGGCGCAAAGGTCACAAAGAGCGCAATCAGTACCAGCACAATCAGGCTGGCAACCGCCGCGCGGTTATGCATAAACCGGCGACGCGCATCCTGCCACAGGCTACGGCCTTCAACCTCAAGCTTCTCACTGAAGTTTTCCAGCGCCTCGCTGTTTTTCTTACTCAACATCATGGCGAACTCCAGCGCTAGTAACGGATTTTCGGATCGATAACGGCATACAGCACGTCAACAATCGCGTTAAAGAGAATAGTCAGCGCGCCCACCAGAATGGTGAGGCTAAGAACCAGTGAATAGTCACGGTTCAGCGCTCCGTTTACGAACAGTTGGCCGATACCCGGCAGGCCATAAATGGTTTCAATAACCATTGAGCCTGTAATGATCCCGACGAAAGCTGGCCCAAGATAAGACAGAACGGGCAGCAGCGCAGGCTTCAACGCGTGACGCAAAATAATGCGGCGCATCGGCAGGCCTTTTGCACGGGCGGTGCGGATAAAGTTGGAGTGCAATACCTCAATCATTGAGCCACGGGTAATACGCGCGATACTCGCGATATAGGCAAGTGATAAAGCGACCATCGGCAGGATCATGTATTGCAATGCCCCGCCGTTCCAGCCTCCTCCGGGTAACCACCTGAGGGTGATGGAAAATATCAGCACCAGTAACGGGGCGACCACGAAACTGGGGATAACGACCCCGGTCATGGCTATCCCCATTACGGCATAATCCCATTTGGTATTTTGATTCAGCGCCGCAATCACCCCGGCCAGCACGCCCAGCACAACGGCGAAAATAAACGCGGCTGCGCCTAATTTGGCCGATACCGGGAAGCTTGAGGCCACCAGATCGTTGACTGAATAATCTTTATATTTGAATGACGGCCCAAAATCACCGTGCGCCAGCTGTTTCAGATAGCTGAAATATTGGGTGGTGATCGGATCGTTTAAATGATATTTGGCTTCGATGTTCGCCAACACTTCTGGCGGAAGCGCGCGCTCGCTGGTAAATGGACTACCCGGCGCAAGACGCATCATAAAGAAGGATATTGTTATAAGAATAAAGAGTGTCGGAATTGCTTCCAGACAACGACGTAGAATAAATTTCAACATTGCCCATACCTTCTGGCCTGTGCCTTTAGAGTGCGATGAAATAAGACACGATGGGGCGGGAGCTTACTAAGCCCTGCCCCACGAATTGCCATTAATGTTTGATGATATACATATCTTTGGTGTAGATATTATCCATTGGGTCTTTGCCGGTATAGCCGCCAACCCAAGGTTTCACCAGACGGGCGTTCACATAGTAATAAACCGGAACGATCGCAGAGTCTTTGCCCAGCTGCTGCTCGGCTTTATCGTATGTCGCGCTGCGTTGCGCTTCATCGGTCGCTTTCAGGGACTCGGCCATAATGGCATCAAACGCCGGGCTCTTATAATGCGCGGTGTTCATGGAGCTTCCGGAAAGCATAGTGTTCAGGAACGAGGTGGGTTCGTTGTAGTCTGCACACCAGCCGGCACGCGCCACATCGAAGTTACCCTGGTGGCGGGTATCAAGGAAGGTTTTCCATTCCTGATTCACCAGCTTGACGTTCACACCCAGGTTTTTCTGCCAGATAGAAGCCGCTGCAATAGCCAGTTTCTTATGCAGATCGGAAGTGTTGTACAGCAGGTTAAAGGTCAGCGGCTTATCTTTGCTATAGCCTGCTTCAGCCAGCAATTTCTTCGCTTCTTCGTTACGTTTTTCCTGAGTCCAGGAGAACCACTCAGGCTTGGTCAGTTTCGCGCCATCGGTATAAGGCGGCGTGTAGCCATAGGCAGGCAAATCGCCCTGCGCTTTAACTTTATTGGTGATGATGTCGCGGTCCAGGCCCAGCTTCAGCGCGGTACGCACACGCGCATCGGTAAACGGCGCTTTCTGGTTGTTGATTTCGTAATAGTAAGTACACAGGTACGGATCAACATGCACTTCTGCCGGGATCTCTTTTTTCAGTTTCTGGAACAGTTCGATTGGCAGGTTGTTATAGGTCATGTCGATTTCGCCGCTGCGGTAGCGGTTAACGTCGGTCACTTCTGAGGAAATCGGCAGATAGGTAATCTGTGAAATGATGGTTTTAGCGTCATTCCAGTAATTAGGGTTACGCTCCATCACGATGCGTTCGTTAACAACCCAGTCTTTCAGTTTATAGGCGCCGTTGGAAACGATATTCGCAGGCTGGGTCCATTTCTCGCCAAACTTCTCGATGGCGGTTTTATTCACCGGCGACATCGCCGGGTTGACCAGCAGCTTGTAGAAGTAAGGCACAGGCTCGCTCAGGGTGACTTCCAGCGTGTGGTCGTCAATGGCTTTCACGCCCAGCTCAGATGGTTTTTTCTTGCCGTCGATGATGTCATCAACGTTAACGATATGGCCATATTGCGGATAGCTCGCATAAGGGGAAGCGGTGTTTGGATCCACCAGACGCTGCCAGCTATAAACGAAATCTTGTGCGGTAACCGGCTCACCGTTAGACCATTTCGCATCTTTACGCAGATGGAAGGTCCAGACTTTAAAATCTTTATTATCCCAGGACTCTGCCACGCCCGGAATTGGGTGACCGTCTGTTGGCGAAGAGATCAGCAGACCTTCAAACAGGTCACGGCTGACGTTTGACTCAGGCACACCTTCAATCTTGTTTGGATCAAGGGATTGCGGTTCAGCGCCATTGTTACGAATCAGCGTTTGCTTTTCTGCCAGTTGAACACCTGCCGGGACGTCAGCCGCATGGGCGACGTTGCCCGCGAGAAGCGCGGTTAAAATACTTGCTGCTACCAGACTTTTTTTTGTGATGATGGACATTGTGTTGATACTCCACTCATTATAATTACCGGCCCGAAAGCCAGCCTCTTCCCCGTGGGATTCCTGTACAGCGCGGAGCGTTAAGCGTCTGTAAGGAGTACTGCTACTGCCTGCTATCACCGACTTTATTTCCGGGATGCTCTTACGGCTCCCTGTTCCGTCGATTCTTACCAGCCAACCCTGTAACAAGGCTGGTTCTGAGATGATTTATGTTTTACAAGAATGTGATTTCATACAGAAATCAAACTCATCTGGAAATGAAGCGTTTTTCAGCGAATTGTGTTGACCGGAAAGTATCAAAAGCACCCATGCCCCGCCAATACAATTTGCAAATTTGTTAACTGTTTCTCTTTTATCAACTGAAGCGTGGATTTACTGAAGGATTACAGCGGGCTACATGCCTTGATTTTATCAATTAAAATCAAGCATATAAAATGAGGGAATCGTTCGAAAGCCTGAAACGTTCTGTCCTGCGCCGCCACCAACAAAAAATTAACAATTGATTATTTTTTAGCACATTCCTCTACGGAAATGTCTGAATTACTAATAACATCTCAATAAAGCGGCAGCAAGCATCATTGTGTAGTGTGACTTAAATAACAGCGCAGTTGGCCCTTTTCTGTACAATGCGCTTATCGCTAAAAGGGTAACAAGCAGTTTCCAAAGCAATTTCTTATGGATGATTTTCTTATAGCGCTCGCTATAAATTTCATTTAAAAACGGATTTGGTGTTTTTATAACAAAAAAAAGCAGAATTGAGATTCTGCTTTTTCATATGAAAGTTTCAGGAGAATTAACTTAGCAGGCCCGGGAAAATAGCCTTGATGCCGGTGACGATAAACTCGATGCCCAGCGCCATCAGCAATAATCCCATTATGCGGGTAATCACGTTAATGCCGGTCTGGCCCAGCAAACGCACCAGCCACGGAGCAATGCGAAACACCATCCAGCAGCTGAGGGCAAACAGCGCAATCGCCACAGAGAAGCCAAACAGATGTCCCCAACTGTGATATTTCGTTCCCCAGACAATCGTGGAGCTAATTGCGCCCGGCCCGGCCATAAGCGGTAGCGCAAGAGGCACAACGCCTACGCTTTCGCGTATGGCACTTTCTGATTTCTCCTGCTTGTTCTGCTTATCTTCGCCCAGCTTGCCGCTGATCATCGACATCGCAATCGTCACCACAAGGATGCCGCCAGCAATGCGGAAAGAATCAATAGAAATGCCGAATACTTGCAGGATGCCGTCACCGAGGAATAAAGAGGTCCATAAAATAATGGCAACGGAGAGGTTTGCGGTGAGGTTGGTTTTATTTCTCGCCGCTGCGGTCTGGTAGCTTGTCATGCTGATAAAGACGGGAATAATGCCCACCGGGTTAACCAAAGCAAACAGACCAATAAAAAACTTAAAATAAGTAGGCAAATCAAAAAAAGATTGAGCCACGCGAAACTCCGCAAGTGAACATAGCAAACGCAGGCGTAATGTAATGGAAAAGCCCTGCCAGCGCCACGGCATTTCACACTAAGATCGCTCTTGCTATCAGGTATTACCTAATTAAGCAATATTGTTACTCGTATGTTGGAAATATGATAGTTTGGTTTATCTTCGCTGTGACTAAATTTTTAAAGGCTTTTCAGTTACCTGAATAAGCCATGCTGAAAGGAGTCAGCTTTAAAATTATGTGATCTGGATCACAAAAACACTACTCAGAAGTGAGTAGTCTTGGCTACACCAGAAGAGCAAGTTTCTTAGTAGATGAAGCGCTTTTCCAGGTAAGGCTCTTTTAGTAAATCAGCGAGATGCTACTGGAAGTTTTTGCAGAGTCATATCCCGGTTTTACGCAAGCCGTTGCCCGCTGACTATACTGTCGAATCGTGCAGCTGGTTTACTAAAAGAGTTTAACATTATCAGGAGAGCATTATGGCTGTAACTAATGTCGCTGAACTTAACGCACTCGTAGAGCGTGTCAAGAAAGCCCAGCGTGAATATGCCAACTTTACTCAAGAGCAAGTTGATAAAATCTTCCGCGCCGCCGCCCTGGCCGCCGCTGATGCTCGAATCCCTCTCGCGAAACTGGCCGTTGCCGAATCCGGTATGGGTATCATTGAAGATAAAGTGATTAAAAACCACTTTGCTTCCGAATATATCTATAACGCCTATAAAGATGAGAAAACCTGCGGTGTGCTGGATGAAGACCACACATTCGGGACCATCACTATCGCTGAGCCTATCGGTATTATCTGCGGTATCGTACCAACGACGAACCCGACGTCTACGGCGATCTTTAAATCTTTGATCAGCCTGAAAACGCGTAACGCGATTATTTTCTCCCCGCACCCTCGTGCAAAAGACGCCACCAATAAAGCTGCAGATATCGTACTGCAGGCAGCCATTGCTGCTGGTGCGCCAAAAGATCTGATTGGATGGATTGACCAGCCTTCTGTTGAACTGTCTAACGCCCTGATGCACCACCCGGATATCAATATGATTCTGGCAACCGGTGGCCCGGGCATGGTTAAAGCGGCATACAGCTCCGGTAAACCGGCTATTGGCGTTGGCGCTGGTAACACGCCTGTGGTGGTTGACGAAACCGCCGACATCAAACGTGTTGTTGCTTCTATTCTGATGTCCAAGACTTTCGATAACGGCGTAATCTGCGCTTCCGAACAGTCTGTTATCGTTGTTGATTCTGCCTATGATGCGGTGCGCGAGCGTTTCGCAAGCCACGGCGGTTATATGCTGCAGGGTTCAGAGCTGAAAGCGGTTCAGAACATCATCCTGAAAAACGGCGGGCTGAATGCCGCAATCGTTGGTCAGCCGGCAACTAAAATTGCTGAACTGGCAGGCTTCACCGTGCCGGCAGATACCAAGATTCTGATTGGCGAAGTAAGCATCGTTGACGAATCTGAGCCTTTCGCTCACGAAAAACTCTCTCCAACGCTTGCTATGTATCGCGCTAAGAGCTTCGAAGATGCCGTTGTTAAAGCTGAAAAACTGGTTGAGATGGGCGGTATCGGTCATACCTCTTGCCTGTACACCGACCAGGACAACCAGCCAGAACGCGTTAAGCACTTCGGCGACAAAATGAAGACCGCGCGTATTCTGATTAACACCCCTGCTTCTCAGGGCGGTATCGGCGACCTGTACAACTTCAAACTCGCACCTTCCCTGACGCTGGGTTGTGGTTCATGGGGTGGTAACTCCATCTCTGAGAACGTTGGTCCTAAGCACCTGATCAACAAGAAAACCGTTGCTAAGCGAGCTGAGAACATGTTGTGGCATAAACTTCCGAAATCTATCTACTTCCGCCGTGGCTCCCTGCCAATCGCGCTGGACGAAGTGATTACCGATGGTCACAAACGTGCGATGATCGTTACCGACCGTTTCCTGTTCAACAACGGTTATGCAGACCAGATCACCTCCGTGCTGAAAGCGGCTGGCGTTGAAACTGAAGTGTTCTTTGAAGTCGAGGCGGACCCAACGCTGTCCGTAGTACGTAAAGGCGCAGAACTGGCGAACTCCTTCAAACCAGACGTGATTATCGCGCTGGGCGGCGGTTCCCCAATGGATGCGGCGAAAATCATGTGGGTAATGTATGAACATCCAGAAACCCACTTTGAAGAACTGGCGCTGCGCTTTATGGATATCCGTAAGCGTATCTATAAGTTCCCGAAAATGGGCGTGAAAGCGAAAATGATCGCCGTCACCACCACTTCAGGTACCGGTTCTGAAGTAACGCCGTTTGCGGTGGTAACCGATGACGCAACGGGTCAGAAATATCCACTGGCTGACTACGCACTGACTCCGGATATGGCAATCGTTGATGCCAACCTGGTGATGGATATGCCTAAGTCCCTGTGCGCATTCGGTGGTCTGGATGCGGTAACCCACGCGCTGGAAGCTTACGTTTCCGTACTGGCGAGCGAGTTCTCTGACGGCCAGGCGCTGCAAGCCCTGAAACTGCTGAAAGAAAACCTGCCTGCGTCCTATAACGAAGGCTCTAAAAACCCGGTTGCTCGTGAGCGTGTTCACAACGCTGCAACTATTGCGGGCATCGCTTTTGCGAACGCCTTCCTGGGCGTGTGTCACTCAATGGCGCATAAACTGGGCTCTCAGTTCCATATTCCTCACGGTCTGGCGAACGCCCTGCTGATCTCCAACGTTATCCGCTACAACGCGAATGATAACCCAACCAAGCAGACTGCTTTCAGCCAGTACGACCGCCCACAGGCACGTCGTCGTTATGCTGAAATTGCAGACCATCTGGGTCTGAGCGCGCCGGGCGACCGTACCGCAGCTAAGATCGAGAAACTGCTGGCATGGCTGGATAGCATTAAGGCTGAACTGGGTATTCCTAAATCCATCCGCGAAGCTGGCGTTCAGGAAGCTGACTTCCTGGCCCACGTGGATAAGCTGTCCGAAGACGCGTTCGATGACCAGTGTACCGGTGCTAACCCTCGTTACCCGCTGATCTCCGAACTGAAACAGATTCTGATGGACACTTTCTACGGTCGTGAGTACACAGAAGGCGAAGTGGCTAAAGAAGTGGCCCCCGCTATTAAAGCTGACAAAAAAGCGAAGAAAACCGCTTAATTGACAGGCTCTGCTAAAAAACCCGCTTCGGCGGGTTTTTTTATGTCCTCAGAAAAACAGTTGCTCAAAATGGCTTGTATTATCCTGACGATTTAGACTTTCCTATCGCAAAGCTAATCGCCCTGAATAACCTGCAGGGAGCCTTTCTGTAACGCATCTTTATAATGCTTGCGACAAACCGAGACGTAACGCTCATTGCCACCGATTACTACCTGCTCGCCCTGATTATAAGGTCGTCCTTCGCTGTCCAGCCGTAAAACCATACTGGCTTTGCGGCCACAGAAGCAGATAGTTTTTAGTTCAACGAGTTTATCTGACCAGGCCAGTAAATATTGGCTTCCGCCAAACAGCTCTCCACGGAAATCCGTTCGCAGGCCGTAGCACAATACGGGAATATCTAATTCATCCACCACGTCTGATAAAGCATAGACTTGCTCACGCGTGAGGAACTGGCTCTCATCAACCAGCACGCAATGTACGGGCGCACGTTCGTGCTCATTACGTATATCATCAAACAGCGACGTAGAAGGGTTATACAGTTTCGCAGGCGATGACAAGCCGATACGAGAAGTGACCTTCCCTGAACCATACCGATTATCAATTTCTGCGGTATACACCAGTGTGCGCATACCTCTTTCCTGGTAATTCCAGGAAGACTGAAGTAACGCCGTGGATTTTCCGGCATTCATCGCCGAGTAGTAGAAATAGAGTTGCGCCATTCGCAGATAACCTAAGTCAAAGTGTAAATATTGTTAACGAGAAGGATTATACCATAAGCTGCGGCTGCAACCTGTACCGCAGCACGCGCTTTGAACGTTGGCTTTGCGATCGGCGATATATAAGCGATTTCTAAAAAATGTCGTATCATATAAGCCTGCTGCGGCTGGCGTAAAGCACCTGTAACACCCAGAGATTGCAGTCTTTTTAATGCCAGCGCGCAATTTAATACAACAATAATTAATATATCCCATTAAGAATATTCAGCCATTAACGCAATAATACCGAAGGCGGATATTTAGCCATTGATGCTACATAACCGCAGTTTTTCTAAGTTCAAGCGCCTCCTGTTGCCTGCGGGGCGGTTGTTGAAAAAGTGAGTGCTGCCTCTTTTTTTGCGAGTCACATCAAGCCAAATTTAAGTTAGCGCACTTTAATAAAAGCGGTAAATAACCTGAAATTTTGGCTTCCTTACATTCCACCCTATTGCAGAACTTAATTTAAGGCACTATTATTACCCCAACAAGCCACCCTAATATAAGTTTGAGATTACTAAAATGAGCGAAGCACTTAAAATTCTGAACAACATCCGTACTCTTCGTGCACAAGCAAGAGAATGCACTCTCGAAACTCTGGAAGAAATGCTGGAGAAATTAGAAGTTGTAGTTAATGAGCGTCGTGAAGAAGAAAATGCACAGGCTGCAGAAATTGAAGAGCGTACCCGTAAACTGCAACAATACCGTGAAATGCTGATCGCAGACGGTATTGATCCTAACGAATTGCTGAACAGCATGGCTGCTGTTAAATCCGCAGGCAAAGCTAAGCGTGCTGCGCGTCCGGCTAAATATCAGTACATTGACGAAAACGGCGAAACCAAGACCTGGACCGGCCAGGGCCGCACACCAGCTGTAATCAAAAAAGCAATGGAAGATCAGGGTAAAAAACTGGAAGATTTCCTGATTGCCTAAGGCTTATGCTTTAAGTGCGCTGCTTATTAAATCCCGCCTCGGCGGGATTTTTTATGCCCGGAATAAAAAAGGAAGCCACTGCTTCCTTTTCCTGATTAGCTTACTTTGTAGAAGGACTTATACCATTCAACAAAACGTGCCACGCCATCTGCGACAGAGGTTTGCGGCTTAAAACCTATCACATCATATAACGCGCTCGTATCGGCGCTGGTCTCCAGCACGTCGCCCGGCTGCATCGGCATCATATTCTTCTGCGCCACCTTACCCAGCGCTGTTTCAAGCGCGGTAATATAATCCATCAACGTTACCGGATCGCTATTACCGATGTTATATACGCGATAAGGGGCGGAACTGGTTGCAGGCGAGCCTTGTTCTACCGTCCATGAGGCATCGGCTTGCGGAACGATATCCTGCAAACGCACAATAGCTTCGGCAATATCATCAATGTAAGTAAAATCACGGCGCATTTGTCCGTGGTTGTATACATCGATACTATTACCCTCAACTATTGCACGGGTGAATTTAAATAACGCCATATCCGGGCGTCCCCAGGGGCCATAAACGGTGAAAAAGCGTAGTCCCGTGGTCGGTAACCCATATAAGTGGGAATAGGTATGCGACATCAATTCGTTGGCTTTTTTGGTCGCGGCATATAAAGAGACCGGATGATCGACGGAGTCATCGGTTGAGAATGGCAGCTTACGATTTAATCCATACACGGAGCTTGATGAGGCATACAGCAAATGCCCCACTTTATTATGGCGACAGCCTTCCAGCACATTCAGGTGCCCGATAAGGTTTGAATCGGCATAAGCGTGCGGATTATCGATTGAATAACGTACTCCCGCCTGCGCGGCCAGATGAATGACGCGCTCGAACTGCTGCGTGGCGAATAACTGCTCCATCGCGCTGCGATCGGCGAGATCAATTTTTTCGAACTGGAAACGGGGCAGTGATTTAAGTAAATCAAGGCGGGCGAGCTTGAGGTTGACATCATAGTAGTCATTCAGGTTATCAATACCGATAACCTGGTGACCGGCAGCAAGCAGACGCTCGCTAACATGAAATCCAATAAAGCCTGCTGCGCCGGTAACCAAAAATTTCATACAACCCTCATTTATTATGCAATATTGATGGACGCTCCGCGGCCAATTGCATAATAAACAAAGCCGCGCTTGCTGAGTCTCTCAGGATCATACAGGTTACGGCCGTCAAAGATAACTGGTTGCTTCAGGGTTTTCTTGATGACATCAAAATCTGGCACACGGAAGCTCTGCCATTCGGTACAAATAACCAGCGCATCAGCGCCCTGAAGCGCAGCTTCTTTGGTGCCCATCAGCTTCAGATCGCTACGGTGTCCATAGATGCGCTGGGTTTCATCCATAGCTTCTGGATCAAACGCCTGCACCTGCGCCCCGCGTTCCCACAGCGCTTCCATCAGGACGCGGCTGGAGGCCTCACGCATATCATCGGTATTGGGTTTGAAAGAGAGTCCCCACAGCGCGAAGGTTTTACCCTTCAGATCTTCACCAAAATGACGCCGAATAAACTCAGGCAGCTTCATCTTTTGCGCATGGTTCACCTGCTCAACCGCCTGCAGCAGGCGTGGCTGGTAACCAATTTGCTCAGCGGTACGAATCAGCGCCTGCACGTCTTTCGGGAAGCAGGAACCGCCGTAACCGCAGCCAGGATAGATAAAGTGGTAGCCAATACGCGGGTCGGAACCAATGCCCTGACGCACTTTTTCAACGTCGGCGCCCAGCAGTTCCGCAAGGTTTGAGATCTCATTCATAAAGCTGATTTTGGTCGCCAGCATGCAGTTAGCGGCATACTTGGTCAGCTCAGCGCTGCGGATATCCATCAGGATCATACGGTCGTGGTTGCGGTTAAACGGCTCGTAGAGTTCACGCAGCAAATCCACCACATCTTCGTTATCCGTACCAATGACGATACGTTCAGGACGCATACAGTCAGAGACCGCGGCGCCCTCTTTCAGAAATTCAGGGTTTGAGACCACATCAAACGGGATCGCTGCGCCGCGTTCTTTAAGCGTTTGCTCCATGACGCTGCGAACTCTATCTGCCGTGCCTACAGGCACGGTAGATTTATCCAGAACCACTTTGTGCGAGGTCATGTGCTGCGCGATAGTGCGGGCAACTGCGGTCACGTATTTCAGATCCGCAGAACCGTCCTCGTCTGGCGGTGTCCCCACGGCGATGAACTGCATCTCGCCATGATGCACGCCCATTTCAGCGTCGGTGCTGAATGTCAGACGGCCTTCTTCGTAGTTTTTCTTCACCAGCGGCGTCAGGCCCGGTTCAAAAATCGGGATCACGCCGTTTTTCAGGTTTTCTACTTTCTTTGCATCGACATCGATACACATAACTTCATGGCCGACTTCTGCAAGCACTGCTGCCTGTACAAGCCCAACGTAGCCGATACCAAATACGGTAACTTTCATCTTTCTATCCTGCGTTGAATTGAATTACTTCTTCGCGCCAACGGTCTCTTCAAGCCAGGCTTTGAAATCTTCGCCAAGCGACTTGTGACGGATGCCGTACTCCACAAACGCCTGCATGTAGCCCAGTTTGTTACCGCAGTCATGGCTTACGCCTTTCATGTGGTAGGCTTCAACGGTCTGTTTTTCCATCAGCATCGCGATTGAGTCGGTCAACTGTATTTCATCGCCCGCACCCGGAGGCGTTTTGGACAGCAGCGGCCAGATATCGGCGTTCAGGACATAGCGTCCGACAACGGCAAGATTCGATGGGGCAACGTTGGCTTTAGGCTTCTCAACGATACCCACCATCGGTACGCTGTCGCCCTCTTTTAACTCAACGCCTTTACAGTCAACCACACCATAGGCGGTAACATCTTCTACAGGCTCAACCATAATCTGGCTATAACCGGTAGCATCAAAACGTTTAATCATCTCTGCCAGGTTATCCTGGGAAAGATCGGATTCGAATTCGTCGAGGATAACGTCCGGCAGGATAACCGCGACGGGCTCGTCGCCGACTACGGGATGAGCGCACAGCACCGCGTGACCCAGACCTTTGGCCAGCCCCTGACGGACCTGCATAATAGTGACATGCGGCGGGCAAATTGCCTGCACTTCATCCAGTAGCTGGCGCTTCACGCGTTTTTCCAGCATGGCTTCCAGTTCGAAACTGGTATCGAAGTGGTTTTCGATGGAGTTTTTCGAAGAGTGCGTTACCAGAACAATTTCAGTAATTCCCGCCGCAATACATTCGTTCACGACATACTGAATTAATGGTTTATCTACCAGCGGCAGCATCTCTTTCGGAATTGCCTTAGTAGCCGGCAACATACGCGTACCCAATCCCGCAACAGGGATTACTGCTTTTCTAACTTTAGAATTAATGGCAGCCATTGAAAAACCTCCTGGACTGGTCAAGTGTTAAACTTGTTCGTCAATTTAAAAACGCGTTCGAGTATATCAGCTTAAAAACTAAATCTGCCGCTGATTACCCGCAGCGCGGGTAATTTAAGACTAATACGAATCGGTATGCCGCGATATTACCACCAGCCCAGGCGGGGGAGAAAAGCTAAATGTAATCAGTGATTCAGGTGCTCACTCCGCAGACAACATTAAGCGTAAACGACCGCCCGCGCCCCATACCTGACACTGCCAGGCATCACAATTTTGGCTGATTTGATTCAGATAAGTATTGCCCAGGGTCCCTAATGGCACACCATTACTAACCTGAATTTGATGCTCCCCGGTATTTAAAGTGGCATTAAGGCCGGCGGAAACCAAAATGAGGTTTTTTAATGTGCTGTGATAATAGCCAACGATGAGCGGAAATTGTCCGGTCAGGTTTGCCTGGCGTAATAACTGATTCACCTGTTTAAGTAAATTACCTAATTCCGGCAAACGCTGACGCTGATGGGAAAGCTGCTCCTGAAGCAGACCGTTAAACAGCGCACGCAGCAATAAAGCTGCCAGCACGCCATTATCTCCAGCACGCGTGACGTCAAGGCAATAAAATGCGAGATCGTTTTCAGACAACGGCGCGATATCAAGCACAAGGCCTGGCTCATCGGCTGCAACAAGCTGACGGTAGTTAACCCGGCAATGGGACATCACCTGCTGAACCGGCGGCTGCAGTTCCTGAAGCAGTTTCGCGGCGGCCTGTGGGTCGCTGACCAGCGCGTCCCAGTCCTGGAAGAGACGCTCTTCCTCTTCGACACGAGAGTTGAACATTGTCGGATAGAGGCAGGCGAAAACGGTTTCACGCAGGCGATTGAGATCTTTTATCGGTTTTAGCAGCACGTCCTGCACGCCCAGGCGCAGCGCCTTAGCAATATCCGACATATTTTCCGTCGCGGAAATCACAAGGATCGGTAGCTGGTTGCCTTCGTTACGAATATGCTCAACCAGTTTCAGCCCGTTCATGCGCGGCATGGCAAGATCGCAGATCAACAAATCAGG
Source organism: Buttiauxella sp. (assembly GCA_032051265.1). Taxonomy (GTDB): domain Bacteria; phylum Pseudomonadota; class Gammaproteobacteria; order Enterobacterales; family Enterobacteriaceae; genus Dryocola. The sequence goes on along the minus strand of DAMBYU010000015.1, from coordinate 2,979 downwards.
CGACACGCCCAACATTTTTTCCAGCGCATCAATACCGTCCTGCGCCAGAGAGGTGACGGCACCAAGCGAGGAGAGATAGCTATCCAAAAGGGAGCGGAAAACGGGCTCATCCTCAACGATGAGAATCTGTTTTCCCGCAAGTGGCTGTGTCATGCTCTCTCCTGTGCCTGGTCATCAATAAATAGTGGCATGGTATGGCTCTGAGCGCCCGTCAGAATTACCTGAAGATGTGTAAAATCCCAATACTCAGTCATGAGTACGGACCAGCGGTAGCAGTTCATCCATCTTTTTTTCTACGGCCTGCGAGCCGGCAGTAATGGCTTCTGCGGCACGATGAAAATCCAGCGTAGAAATTTGCGGGCAGAATGGCTGCAGTAAAATATCCGGCGGATCGCCTGCCATACGGTTACGTTTGAGGCGATTTTCCAGCACCTGAATCGAGGTGGTCATGATCTCCATCGCCGTCGGCGACGTAAACGCTTGCCGGCTTTTCATTTTCCCCAGTTGCTCACGCAGGCGACCGTGCCAGGTGGAAGTTTGCCCAGCCTCTTCCTTTATCGAACCGGTCACATTCATAGACAGCAAATCCTGTTGCATCAGATGGGCATCGTGCTGTAAATCTACCGCGATAACAATATCCGCTCCCAAAGCACGCGTTAGTGAGACAGGCACAGGATTCACCACCGCGCCATCCACTAGCCAGTAGCCGTTATAGCCCACCGGTGAGAGCAGACCCGGCATGCTGCATGAGGCACGCACAGCCTGATGCAGATCGCCATCAGTGAACCAAAGTTCACGCCCCGTGCTCAAATTGCATGCCACGGTTCCAAAACGCAGATGGCAGTTTTCGATTGCTTCCTCGGGGATAATTTTGCGAACGTTATTAAAAACTCTTTCGCCGCGCAGTAAACCTCCACGCCGCCAGGAAAGGTCCATCAGGCGTAAAACGTCCCAATAGCCAAACGATCTTACCCAATGTTCCATTACGGATAACCGATTGCAGGCGTAAGCGGCGCCAACCAGCGCTCCTACCGAACATCCCGCAACGATATCAATCTGAATACCTGCCCGCTTTAACGCGTTGATCACGCCAATATGCGCCCAACCTTTTGCTGCTCCCGACCCTAACGCCAGGCCGATTTTTACCTGTCTCATTCCGCCTCGGTTAATCTCTACAGGATTTTCATCCCGTGGCGCCTTCGCCAATGCTCAGTTAACATAGCGCTGCCGGGCGTTATCACGCCGATTACTATTTTTTAAGGAGTTACTGTGGCGCAACTTTGTCCTTGTGGCAGCGGTTTGGAGTATAGCCTATGTTGCCAGCCTTACCTACGCGGTGAAAGCCTGCCGGGGACGCCAGCACAGCTTATGCGTTCACGCTATTGTGCATATGTGATGCATGACGCGGAATATCTGCTTGCCACCTGGCATCCGCAGGTGCGTCACGAAACGCTAAGAGCAGATATTTCTGCCAGTTTTACCGGCACGCAGTGGCTCGGTTTAACCGTTTTTGACGAGGCTGATGGCCAAAACAGCAATGAAGGATATGTCAGTTTTGTAGCGCGTTTCGATGATAAGGGCCATGAAAGCGCTATTATTGAGCGTTCCCGTTTTTTAAAAGAATCTGGTCGGTGGTACTATATCGACGGCACGCGCCCCCAGTTGGGTCGTAACGACCCCTGCCCATGCGGCTCGGGGAAAAAATTTAAAAAATGTTGTGGGCGGTAAGCTTCCGGGCCGTAACCACACTCTTATTTAGCAAACACCGTTCACAGGATTTACCAAGCGATGCAAGCACTGCAACGAAAAGTACTTCGTACTATCTGCCCTGACGCAAAGGGCCTGATCGCCAAAATTACCAATATCTGTTACAAGCACGAATTAAACATCGTGCAAAATAACGAATTCGTCGATCACCGCACCGGCCGCTTTTTCATGCGTACCGAGCTTGAAGGGATCTTTAACGATACCACTCTGCTTGCGGATCTGGACGGAGCGTTACCTGAAGGTTCCGTGCGCGAACTGACGCCAGCAGGCCATCGCCGCATCGTTATTCTGGTCACCAAAGAAGCCCACTGCCTGGGCGATCTGTTGATGAAAGCCACCTATGGCGGCCTGGACGTTGAAATAGCAGCCGTTATCGGCAATCACGACACGCTACGCACGCTGGTTGAACGCTTCGATATCCCCTTCCAGCTTGTCAGCCACGAAGGCATGACCCGCGAGGAACACGATACGCAGATGGCTGATGCTATCGCCGCTTACGAACCAGACTACGTTGTGCTGGCGAAATACATGCGTGTGCTTACCCCTTCGTTCGTGTCACGCTTCCCGAATCAGATAATCAATATTCACCACTCGTTCCTGCCGGCATTTATCGGCGCACGTCCTTATCACCAGGCGTATGAGCGCGGCGTGAAGATTATCGGCGCCACGGCACACTACGTGAACGACAACCTCGACGAAGGCCCAATCATTATGCAGGACGTGATTCACGTGGATCACACCTACACCGCAGAAGATATGATGCGAGCAGGCCGCGACGTGGAGAAAAACGTTCTGAGCCGCGCCCTGTATCAGGTGCTGGCCCAGCGCGTATTCGTTTACGGCAACCGCACCATCATTTTGTAATACCCGCAGATGAATCGTTTAGCTTTACAACGTTACGCGTAAAAAAACGGCAAACGATTCATTTTCTTACAGCGAAAGCTTTACAGCGACGCTTCATTTGATATGATGCGCCCCGCTTCCAGTCTACGGAAGCAGGCCAGTAAAGCATTACCCCGTGGTGGGGTTCCCGAGCGATCATAAGGGAGCTGACTGCAAATCTGCCGTCATCGACTTTGAAGTTTGACTCGAGCACCAGCGAGAGAACGTAGCGATAGCAACGTTAATCCTTTCACCACCAAAATAGCATTACCCCGTGGTGGGGTTCCCGAGCGGCCAAAGGGAGCAGACTGTAAATCTGCCGTCATCGAC
>DAMBYU010000014.1:0-25844 GCA_032051265.1 Buttiauxella sp. | reverse complement strand
GTTACTCTGTGATGTTGTTCACATGTTCCGTGTCGATGGAGGCGCATTATAGGGATCCCGATTTATTGCACAAGTCTTTTTTCGATCTTTTCTTTTAAGTGTTTAGTTTTCGCCCTCTTCGATTAGATCTTACCCGATCTGCCCTCTTTATAGCTGTTTCCCCCCTTGCTAATGGTTAAAAAAGCAGCCAGAGTTTATCTACGCAATGAATTCTCAGAGGTTGTTATGACTGCCGTATTACGCCCATTCCAGAAAAACTTTCCTGAAACAGGCCAACGCGTGATGTTGGATCCTTCCAGCGTGGTGATTGGTGATGTCCGTCTGGCCGACGATGTGAGCATCTGGCCACTAGTTGCGATTCGCGGCGACGTTAACTATGTGGCTATTGGCGCGCGAACGAATATTCAGGATGGCTGCGTTCTGCATGTCACGCACAAATCTTCCTATAATCCGGACGGCAACCCACTCATCGTTGGCGAGGACGTAACCGTCGGACATAAGGTTATGCTTCACGGCTGCACTATAGGAAATCGTGTTCTGGTTGGGATGGGCTCAATTCTGCTGGATGGAGTAATAGTAGAAGATGACGTCATGATCGGAGCGGGTAGCCTGGTCCCACAGAACAAGCGACTGGAAAGCGGCTATTTATATCTGGGAAGCCCGGCTAAACAAATCCGTCCGTTAAAAGAGGCGGAGCTTGAAGGGCTCAAATACTCCGCGAATAACTATGTGCGCTGGAAAGACGAATACCTGGCTCAGGATAACCAGTACCAGCCCTGATCGTTTTCTTGTTCATTGAGGATCAGCAGCTCTACTTCTTCTTCCAGATCCCATCGATGCGCCTGGAACAGCACAAGCCATTCCTGATGACTGTTGCCACCGTAACGGCTGGCGACAGTTTCTCCTGAGATGGCACATGTTATCTGGAAGCCATTAACTAGCGCCGGGAAGCAAATCGCCTTATGCCGCTCATCCCACTCTTCGCGATCGGGGAACTGAATCGCCTGATTCACGCCGCCATTTCCTGTTGGAGCTTTTCAATTACCGGCGCGATGTCGGGGAGCACGCCATGCCATAGCAGGAAAGCATGCGCTGCCTGGCCCACCAGCATTCCCAAACCATCCGCATACTGTTGAACGCCGTGCTGCTTGCTCCAGTTCAGGAAAGGAGTAAGCCCTGTCTGATAGAACATGTCATAGCAGCGTATGTTATGCGACAGCAGGGACGGCGGGATAGCGGGGATATCGCCATTAACGCCGCTGGAAGTAGCGTTGATGATTAAATCAAATTCATGCCCCTGCAGCTTCTGCTGCTCAACCGCCTGAACGCTACCGGTATGGCTAAAGAGTTTTGCCAGCTCTTCTGCCCGCGTAAAAGTACGGTTGGTAATGGTTACCGCGCAGTCCAGAGACAAAAGAGGAAGCAATACGCCTCTGGCTGCTCCACCGGCTCCTGACAGCAGAATACGATCGCCGGGTTTTACCAGCGACAAACGTTGCAGATCGCTAAGTAAACCGATGCCGTCAGTATTGTCACCCAGCAGGCGGCCATCTTCCAGACGCTTCAAAGTATTCACCGCGCCTGACAAGGCAGCACGTTCGGTTAGCTTATCCGCGCGGGCAAAGGCCTGCTCTTTAAACGGCATGGTGACGTTCGCCCCTTTTCCACCAGCGTTAAAGAACGCTTCCAGGGTTTCCAGAAATGCGTCAACGGGAGCAAGGATGCGCCCGTAAGGATGATCGATGTTTAGTTGCTCAGCAAACAGCTGATGAATTTGCGGTGATTTACTGTGCTGAATCGGATTACCGAAAACGGCGAAAGTGTCCATTATTTACCCCTGGCGGAATAGCTCGCCGGTTAAGGCATCGCGAATTTCTGAAGGATTCTGGCGACCGCCGGTTTCTCCACGCAGCACCGGGAAATCATCGCCAAACTGCTCAAGCACTTCTTCTGCGGTACGGCAGGGAGGTAAACCAGACAGGTTTGCGCTCGTTGAGACAAGCGGTTTGCCATATTCCTGGCAGAGCGCTTTTACCAGCGGGTGATCCGTGACCCTGACGGCCAGAGAATCAAAGCGCCCGGTTAACCAACGAGGCGTGGAAGGCAGGGCCGGAAAGACAAACGTCACCGGACCTGGCCAGCGGGAAAATATAGCCTCACGTTGTGCCGCGGTTAACGCATGTTCATTAATGTAAGGCTTAAGCTGCGCAAAACTTGCCGCGATCAGGATAAGGCCTTTCTCTACCGGGCGCTGTTTCAGCGTGAGCAAACGGGAAACCGCAAGCTCACTATCAGGATCGCAACCGACGCCAAAAACAGCTTCGGTTGGGTAAGCGATGACTTTGTTATTTTTCAGGGCAGCCACGATCTCCGCAAGCTGCCCTTGTTGCAGGCTATTGTTCACAATCTTATTCCGCCGCGACCGGCTTTCCACATTGTTTACTGGCACACAGACGTTTAATCCCTTGCGCCGTTTTCTTTTCGATTAATAACGGATAGCGGCATTCAGGACAAATCCCTGCGATGGGTTTGAAATTAATGACGAACTGGCAATCAGGGTAACGGTCGCATGACCAGAATGTTTTGCCATACCGCGATCGGCGCTGAACCAGCTGCCCTTGCCGACACTGTGGGCAGGTTATAGCCGTTACATCTGGCTTATCGATAACTTCCGTATGTTCGCACTCGGGATAGTGACTGCAGCCGATAAACATCCCGAATCGACCCTGACGCAGCACCAGCGTCGCCTGGCAGTCAGGGCACTGCTGCCCGTCGAGCACCTTAACGATATGCCCGTCTGACTGGCCCTTTAAAGGGCGCACATAATCGCATTCCGGGTAATGCGAACAGCCAAGAAAAGGCCCGTTTTTACCGGAACGAATGACTAACTCTGCCCCGCATTGGGGGCAGGGTTCATTTTTAGGCACCGTGAAGAGTGCTGATTTGGTCATAACATCTCATGCCGCACAAAATTTTAATGCAGCATACCTTCATTTACTTCGAAGAGTAATTCTTCCATTTGTTGATAAGCGTTTTCACAGCCCGGGATATTGAACAGCACCATCAGCACCACCCATTTTAAGTCTTCCAGCTCAAACTCGGCGGTATCAAGCGCCAGCACGCGTTCAATCACCATTTCACGGGTTTCGAGGTTTAGCACCTGAATCTGCTCAAGGAAGAGTAAAAATCCCCGGCAGCAGGCATCCAGGCGCAGGCTTTCTTCTTCCGTGTAGATACGCATGGAAAGTGGATCGGCAGCTAATTGCATCGGCTCGGTAAGCCCATCCTGATAGTCAGCCAGCCTCTCCAGCCATACCAGGGCGTTATAAATGTCTTCGCGATCAAAACCGGCATCGGTGAGATCGCGCGTCAATTTATCCTGATCAACATGCACTTCCGCTTCGTTATGGATGTAGGTTTCAAATAAGTACATTAGTACGTCGAACATGGCATGCCCTCCTCAATCGGACATAGCCGCCGGGTACAGCTGCGATCCATCCTGCTAACTCCAGTTCGAGCAGTTGGGCTACCGTCTCTGGCACAGGTTGGCCGGCACGTTCAGCGACGACGTCAACAGGTGTAACCTCATCTCCTACGTTAGCCAACAGCTCAGGAAATGGCAATGTATGTTCCCCTTCATCGCGTGAATATATTGAGGTTTTGCGTGGCAAGGGAAGCCATTGCAGTTCGCTTTCCAGATACTCAAGAATGTCTGACGGACGGCTTACCAGCGTAGCGCCTTGTTTTATCAGCCAGTGCGGACCTTCGCTGCCCGGATTCCCTACAGGCCCCGGCAGCGCGAAGACTTCTCTGCCCTGTTCAACAGCATATCTGGCGGTAACCAATGAGCCGCTTCTTTCGGAGGCTTCGACAACAAACACGCCCCGGCTAAGGCCGCTTATGATGCGATTGCGCCGTGGAAAATTGCCGGGCCACGGGGGTGTGTTCAGAGGGAATTCTGAAACCACAGCCCCGCCATTCTCCAGGATATTATAAGCAAGCTGTTTGTGGCGTTTGGGATAAATATCCGCAAGACCATTTCCTAATACAGCGACAGTTTTGCCGTGAACCTGTAAAGCTGCCCGGTGCGCGACAGCATCAATGCCTAACGCCAGTCCGCTGGTTATTGTCAGCCCTGCAGCCGCCAATGGTTCACAGAATATACGGCACCACCTTTCACCATAAAAAGAGAGGTTACGGCTGCCGACCACGGCTAACTGGCAGCTGGCGAGCAGGTCAATATCTCCGGCAACGAATAACGCGGCGGGGAAACAATCTACAGGACGAAGTTGTGCAGGATACTTTGGGCTATTCACCGTCAGGAGATGATGACCCGGTTGCTCAAGCCAGAGGTAAGCCGCATCCAGTTCTCGCTCGCTAAAAGCAATGAACTGTGCGATCTGCCGGGAAGATAAGCCAGCTTTGGCAAGCGATGCGGGGCTGCAATCAGACCCTGACTCCAGTAAATGGGCTGTTTCCAGCAGCCTGTCGCCGCTCAGGCTATTAACCGCCATCAGACGCAACCAGATCTCCGTTGGCAACACCGTTTCCCCCTGCCACAGGCAGTAAAAGCAATCCTTGCGATTGGTCACTGATGCTGTCAATCAGCCGGGGAAATGTCTAGAATAGAGAGAAGAAACCTTTCTACTACTGAACACAGCTCTGGATATTTATGGCAGTTTTGCAAGTGTTACATATTCCGGACGAGCGTCTTCGCAAAGTCGCTACGCCGGTCAAAGAAGTGAATGCGGAAATCCAACGTATCGTTGATGATATGTTCGACACGATGTATGACGAAGAGGGTATTGGCCTTGCGGCGACCCAGGTCGATATTCATCAGCGCATTATCGTTATTGACGTTTCCGAAAATCGCGACGAGCAGCTGGTGTTAATCAACCCTGAACTGCTGGAAAAAAGCGGCGAGACCGGTATCGAAGAAGGCTGCCTGTCTATTCCGGAACAGCGCGCCCTGGTGCCACGCGCCGAGAAAGTGAAGATTCGCGCGCTGGATCGTGAAGGTAAGCCTTATGAACTTGAAGCGGATGGCCTGCTGGCAATCTGTATTCAGCATGAAATGGATCACCTGGTCGGTAAACTGTTTATCGATTATCTGTCGCCACTGAAACAACAGCGTATTCGTCAGAAAGTTGAAAAACTCGACCGGTTGAAAGCGAAAGCTTAAGGACAGAAATCAACGTGTCAGATTCACTGCGTATTATTTTCGCCGGCACTCCCGATTTTGCAGCGCGTCATCTTGAGGCGCTGTTGTCTTCCAGGCATCAGGTAGTCGGCGTATTTACACAACCCGATCGACCGGCAGGCCGCGGCAAGAAGCTGATGCCTAGCCCGGTAAAAATCCTGGCCTGCGAAAAAGAAATTCCCGTATTTCAGCCGGCCTCATTACGCCCGGTAGAAAATCAGCAGCTGGTTGCCGATTTAAATGCAGACGTGATGGTCGTTGTCGCCTATGGACTGATCCTGCCAAAAACGGTGCTGGCTATGCCGCGCCTCGGCTGTATTAACGTGCATGGTTCGTTGCTTCCACGCTGGCGTGGCGCGGCACCGATTCAACGTTCTTTGTGGGCCGGGGATAAACAAACGGGCGTCACGATCATGCAAATGGACGTTGGCCTTGATACAGGCGATATGCTTTATAAACTGGCCTGTGATATCGCTCCGCAAGATACCAGCGCAACCCTTTATAACAAGCTTGCCGATCTTGGTCCGCAAGGGTTGCTCGAAACGTTAAATCAGCTTGCGTCAGGCTCGGCTTTGCCGGAAGTTCAGGACGAAGCCCTGGTGACCTACGCCGAAAAACTGAGCAAGGAAGAAGCGCGTCTTGACTGGTCGCTGTCGGCCATCCAGCTTGAACGCTGCATTCGCGCATTTAATCCGTGGCCGATGAGCTGGTTTGAGATTGACGAGCAGCCGGTCAAAGTCTGGCAAGCCACGGCTATCAATAAGCAGCACAGCGCTAAGCCGGGAACTATCCTTGAAGCCAGCAAGCAGGGCATTCAGGTCGCGACCGCAGACGGCATTTTAAATCTCGAAGAGCTGCAGCCTGCGGGCAAAAAAGCGATGAAAGCGCAGGATCTGCTGAACTCCCGCCGTGAATGGTTCGAGCCAGGCGCATTACTCGCCTGAGACAATAACTATCTTACGCCCGGGTTAGCCCGGGCATTTTTGTTTTTAAGCGCCGGAAAACAGAGCGTGGCTATGAAAAAATCTCTTAATCTTCGCAGTCTGGCGGCCCAGGCCGTTGAACAGGTTGTAGAAAAGGGGCAATCACTGAGTAATGTGCTGCCTTTAATGCAACAAAAAGTCTCTGATAAAGATAAAGCACTACTTCAGGAGCTGTGCTTTGGCGTGCTACGCACGTTGCCACAGCTTGAATGGCTGGTAAGCAAGCTGATGTCCCGTCCGATGACCGGCAAGCAGCGCACCATCCACTATTTGATCATGGTAGGTTTTTATCAGCTGCTTTATACCCGTATTCCTCCTCATGCAGCATTAGCAGAAACGGTTGAAGGCGCCGTTGCTATCAAGCGCCAGGCTCTGAAAGGGCTGATTAACGGCGTCCTGCGTCAGTTCCAGCGCCAGCAGGAAGAGCTGATGGCCGCCGCGGCAAAACATGAAAGCCGTTTTCTTCATCCAGCCTGGCTGATACAACGCATCAAAAAAGCTTATCCTGGCCAGTGGCAAGGCATTATTGAGGCTAATAATCTACGTCCACCGATGTGGCTACGCGTCAACCGCCAGCATCATTCGCGTGACGAATGGCTGAGGCTATTAGAAGAAAGCGGGCTGGAAGGGCATCCGCATTTGCACTATCGCGATGCCGTTTGCCTGGATACGCCAGCGCCGGTTCATGCTTTACCGGGCTTTGATCAGGGCTGGGTTACCGTACAAGATGCCTCTGCTCAGGGTTGCGTCGATCTGCTGGATCCGCAGGATGGCGAAGCGATCCTCGATTTGTGTGCAGCTCCCGGTGGGAAAACGACACATATCCTGGAAGCCGCACCCGGTGCGAAGGTGATGGCGGTAGATGTCGATCCACAGCGTCTCAAACGCGTATACGAAAATCTTCAGCGCCTCGGTATGAGCGCGGAGGTGAAACAAGGCGATGGTCGTTTCCCTTCTCAATGGTGCGGCAAGCAGCAGTTCGACCGGATTTTGCTGGATGCCCCATGCTCAGCGACTGGCGTAATCCGCCGTCATCCGGATATTAAATGGCTGCGTCGTGACAGGGATATAGCCGAACTGGCTGAGCTGCAAAAAGAGATCCTGGAAGCCATCTGGCCGCATCTGAAGCCAGGCGGCACGCTGCTTTATGCCACCTGCTCCATTCTGCCTGAAGAGAATAGCCAGCAGATCGCCGCCTTCCTTGCGCGCCATCCGGAGGCAAAGCTTGTGGCAACAGGCACGCCGGAACAGCCTGGTATCCAGAATTTGCCTGCGGACCAGGAAGGTGACGGCTTCTTTTACGCTAAGCTTATTAAAAACTGACTCATACCTCACTGAGTCGTCAGTTTCATCATCAATGAAGCTATAAACAATGAAAATAATTATTCTGGGCGCCGGCCAGGTCGGCGGTACCCTGGCTGAAAACCTGGTTGGTGAAAACAACGACATCACCGTTGTGGATACAAATCAGGATCGCCTGCGCAGCCTGCAGGATAAATTTGACCTGCGTGTTGTTCAGGGCCACGGCTCGCATCCTCGCGTTTTGCGTGAAGCCGGGGCGGATGATGCCGATATGCTTGTCGCCGTCACTAGCTCCGATGAAACTAACATGATTGCCTGCCAGGTTGCGTATTCACTGTTTAATACGCCGAACCGTATAGCGCGTATCCGCGCACCGGATTATGTTCGCGATGCGGAACGCCTGTTCAACGCCGAAGCGGTACCCATCGATCATCTTATCGCGCCTGAACAGTTGGTTATCGATAATATCTATCGTCTGATTGAATATCCCGGGGCGCTGCAGGTGGTTAACTTCGCGGAAGGGAAAGTCAGCCTGGCCGTAGTTAAAGCCTATTACGGCGGGCCTCTGGTGGGAAATGCTCTGTCGGCCATGCGCGAACATATGCCGCACATTGAGACACGAGTCGCGGCGATCTTCCGTCATGATCACCCTATCCGGCCACAAGGTTCAACCATCGTGGAAGCAGGCGACGAAATCTTCTTTATTGCGGCGTCGCAAAATATTCGTGCGGTAATGAGCGAGCTGCAAAGGCTCGAAAAGCCCTACAAGCGAATCATGCTGGTTGGCGGCGGCAACATCGGGGCGGGCCTGGCTCAGCGGCTTGAAAAAGATTACAGCGTAAAGCTTATCGAACGCGATCCGCAGCGTGCGGCAGAATTGGCTGAGATGCTGCAAAATACTATCGTCTTTTACGGCGACGCCTCCGATCAGGAGCTGCTGGCCGAAGAGCATATCGAGCAGGTGGATCTGTTCATTGCCGTCACCAACGATGACGAAGCGAATATTATGTCCGCCATGCTCGCCAAACGGATGGGCGCTAAAAAAGTAATGGTGCTTATTCAGCGTAAAGCGTATGTGGACCTGGTGCAGGGCAGCGTCATTGATATCGCTATTTCGCCCCAGCAGGCTACGATCTCGGCCCTGCTGGGTCACGTGCGTAAAGCCGATATCGTTAGCGTCTCTTCTTTGCGCCGTGGTGTTGCCGAAGCGATAGAGGCGGTGGCGCATGGGGATGAAAGCACATCCCGCGTTGTTGGCCGCGTTATTGATGACATCAAGCTGCCTCCCGGCACTATCATCGGCGCCGTGGTGCGGGGTAACGACGTGATGATCGCCAATGACAATCTGCGTATCGAGCAAGGCGATCACGTAATTATGTTCCTGACAGATAAGAAGTTTGTCAGCGATGTTGAACGACTGTTCCAGCCAAGCCCCTTCTTCCTGTGATCAAAACGGGCGGCACTTTTGCCGCTCGTTTTTTATACCCTTCTCTAAAACCACTTTTAAATTAAGAGATTAGTAATTACATCTTATCCGCCAATTAATGGAAAAGAGGGGATCATTTGTTAGACTTGTTAACGTCAGTCGGTTCAAGGAGATAAAAATGAGTATGTTAAAAGAGTTCCGCGAGTTCGCAATGCGCGGTAACGTTGTTGATTTGGCGGTGGGTGTCATCATTGGTGCCGCATTCGGGAAAATAGTGTCGTCTCTGGTTGCGGATATTATTATGCCGCCGCTCGGGCTCCTGATTGGCGGGATTGATTTTAAACAGTTTGCGGTGACGCTACGTCCGGCGGTAGGTGACATACCGGCGGTAGTGATGCATTACGGCATGTTTATCCAGAACGTGTTTGATTTTCTGATTGTCGCTTTCGCTATTTTTATGGCGATAAAACTGATCAACAGACTTAACCGTAAGAAGAAGGAAGAACCGGCGGCTCCGGCAGCGCCTTCTAAAGAGGAAGTATTGCTGTCTGAAATTCGCGATCTGCTTAAACAGCAGAATGACCGGATCTGATTCAGGCTGCTAAAAGAAGAAGGCCAGTGGTAAAAAAGCATGTTGCTTGTTTGCCACTGGCCTCCCAGTTCCCACGCTTGCCATGTTTTGCATTACGCTGATAGCTCCCTTTCCCTTTCTTATTTTGTTCAACTCTCTGTCGAAACAGTGGGTCATGTAATAAAGCCTCAATGGCGTTATCTTTGATAACCCCTTTCTTGTGCTGATAGTGACTCATAAAAACTCCGGTTTGTTTAAAATAACGGCAAGATTCTATGCCTGCGCATAACACACTGCAATAGCTATTTTGGCCTGCTTGCCCCCTGCTCCAGCGCTTCAAGAATAGAACAATAAACGCTGCTATGCGCGCTGCCGCAGCACGCATCATTAAGTCGCTGTAGCGACTTACGCATATGTTCCAGCTCGCTAATTTTTGACTCAACGTCTTTCAGACGGCTTTGAACAATGCCCTTTGATTCCTGGCAGGTATGATGCTCAGGATCGATGCGGATCGATAACAGCTCGCGTATGGTTTCAAGCGTGAAGCCTAACTGCTTGGCATAGCGAATAAACTTAAGACGCTGAAGATCGGTTTCACCATAGAGGCGGAATCCGCCTTCGGTTCTTACCTCATGTTCCATCATCTGCTGCTTTTCATAATAACGAATGGTATCGGGGATAACATCTGCCAGCCTGGCCAGTTCTCCAATACGGTACATACGCCGCTCCTCTGCTTTATGAAGCTCTCATGCAGGAAGCCTGCGTTTAAGCTGGCCTGACGCAGCTTCAGCGCAGGCAATATTAACGTTAAGGATACGACGGAATAGCGGGGGATGGGAAATTGCAGATATAAAAAAACCGGGCAAGCCCGGTTTTTTCACGTTACTACAGATTACTCTGCAGCAGCTTCTGTTTGAGACTCGGCGCGGTCAACCAGCTCGATGTAAGCCATCGGAGCATTATCACCAGCACGGAAGCCACACTTAAGAATACGAGTGTAACCACCAGTACGCGCTGCAAAACGCGGACCCAGTTCATTAAACAGTTTTGCCACGATCTCGTTATCACGAGTGCGGGCGAATGCCAGACGACGATTAGCAACGCTATCAGTCTTGGCAAGAGTAATCAGCGGCTCAACTACGCGACGCAGCTCTTTCGCTTTAGGCAGGGTCGTCTTGATGATCTCATGACGAACCAGTGAACCTGCCATATTGCGGAACATAGCCTGGCGATGGCTGCTGTTGCGGTTCAGTTGACGACCACTCTTACGATGGCGCATGACCTTATCCTTCTCAGTAAAACCTTAACCTGTGATCCGGTTACTCGTCAGCGATGCTTGCCGGTGGCCAGTTTTCCAGGCGCATGCCCAGAGACAGTCCACGGGAAGCCAGCACGTCTTTAATCTCAGTAAGAGATTTTTTACCAAGGTTAGGCGTTTTGAGCAGCTCAACCTCGGTACGCTGTACCAGATCACCGATATAGTGGATAGCTTCTGCCTTAAGGCAGTTAGCAGAGCGGACAGTCAATTCCAGATCGTCAACAGGGCGCAGCAAGATCGGATCGAATTCTGGTTTCTCTTCTTTAACTTCCGGCTGACGTACATCACGTAAATCAACGAAAGCTTCAAGTTGTTCAGCCAGAATGGTTGCCGCACGACGAATCGCCTCTTCAGGATCGATTGTGCCGTTGGTTTCCATTTCGATGACCAGCTTGTCCAGGTCGGTACGCTGTTCAACACGTGCTGCTTCAACATTGTAGGCAATACGCTCTACAGGGCTGTAGCAGGCGTCGACCAGCAGACGGCCGATTGGGCGCTCATCTTCTTCCGAATGAATTCGGGCAGAGGCCGGCACATAACCGCGACCGCGCTGAACTTTGATACGCATACTAATAGATGCGTTCTCATCGGTCAGGTGGCAGATCACGTGCTGCGGCTTGACGATTTCGACATCACCATCATGAGTGATGTCGGCTGCAGTCACAGGGCCAATGCCAGATTTATTCAGGGTAAGAATAACTTCATCTTTACCTTGAACTCTCACCGCCAGCCCTTTCAGGTTGAGCAGGATCTCCAGGATATCTTCCTGAACGCCTTCTTTGGTGCTGTACTCATGTAGTACACCATCAATCTCAACTTCGGTCACCGCGCAACCCGGCATAGACGAAAGCAGAATACGGCGCAGTGCGTTACCAAGAGTATGGCCAAAGCCACGCTCTAAAGGCTCAAGGGTCACCTTGGCGTGCGTCGAACTCACTTGCTCGATATCTACCAGGCGCGGTTTTAGAAACTCTGTCACAGAACCCTGCATTGTGTCCTCTCTTTGGTACTAAGCTTTACTTGGAGTAAAGCTCGACGATCAGGTGTTCGTTAATGTCCGCAGACAGATCGGTACGCTCAGGCTTACGCTTGAACAGACCTTCCATCTTGGCAGCATCAACTTCCAGCCAGGTTGGCTTTTCACGCTGCTCAGCCAGCTCCAGAGCGGCCTTCACGCGAGATTGCTTTTTGGCTTTCTCACGGATGCTGACTACGTCATTCGGAGTTACCTGATAAGAAGCGATGTTAACAACACGACCATTTACCATTACTGACTTGTGGCTAACTAACTGACGTGCTTCTGCACGAGTAGCACCAAAGCCCATACGGTAAACAACGTTGTCCAGACGACCTTCCAGCAGAGTCAACAGGTTTTCACCGGTGTTGCCTTTCAGACGAGCTGCTTCTTTATAGTAGTTACGGAACTGACGCTCCAGCACACCGTAGGTACGGCGAACTTTTTGCTTTTCACGCAACTGCACACCATAGTCAGACAGACGCGGTTTACGCGCACCGTGCTGGCCAGGAGCTTGTTCAATTTTACACTTGGTATCGATCGCGCGAACGCCAGACTTAAGGAATAAGTCTGTGCCCTCACGACGGCTCAGCTTGAGCTTAGGACCCAAATATCTTGCCATTTTCTTTCTCCAACATTCCTAAAAAAACGGGCGTTATACGCGACGTTTTTTCGGCGGACGACAACCGTTGTGAGGGATCGGAGTCACATCAGTAATATTAGTGATGCGGAAACCAGCGGCGTTCAGAGCACGAATAGTTGATTCGCGACCTGGACCCGGTCCCTTAACCATAACTTCCAGGTTCTTGATACCGTATTCTTTCACGGCTTCTGCGCAACGCTCTGCTGCAACCTGAGCTGCGAACGGAGTAGATTTGCGAGAACCACGGAAACCGGAACCACCGGCAGTTGCCCAACCCAAAGCGTTACCCTGACGATCGGTAATAGTAACGATTGTGTTGTTGAAAGAAGCATGGACATGAGCCACGCCGTCAGAGACTTGTTTTCTTACACGCTTACGTGCACGAACTGGTGCCTTTGCCATTATTCAATCACCCCGATTATTTCTTGATCGGTTTGCGCGGACCCTTACGGGTACGGGCGTTGGTCTTGGTACGCTGACCGCGTACTGGAAGACCACGACGATGACGCAAACCGCGATAGCAACCAAGGTCCATCAGACGCTTGATGCTCATGCTAACTTCACGGCGCAGATCACCTTCAACGACAAATTTGGCAACTTCGTCACGCAGCGTGTCGATTTGTTCTTCAGACAGCTCACTGATCTTAACATCTTCAGCGATACCCGCAGAGGCACAAATGGCCTTAGAGCGAGTCTTGCCGACACCGTAAATCGAAGTCAATGCGATTACGGCATGTTTCTGATCAGGAATGTTAATGCCTGCTATACGGGCCACTATGCACTCCTACTATTTTGATTATGCGCCCCATACCGAAAAGCCCGTTTTCAGGATACTCAAATGGAAACGCATAGACATACAAAAGATTGGCTGGCTAATCTAGCCAGCTCAACCCAACTTTGCAAGAAAAATATGCGAGATAATCAGCCTTGACGCTGTTTATGCTTCGGCTCGGCGCTGCAAATCACGCGAATAACACCGTCACGCTTAACGATTTTGCAGTTACGACATAATTTCTTGACGGAAGCACGAACTTTCATTTTTACTCTCCGTAACTTCTCAAGCGACGATTAACGGCCGTAGCCTTTCAGGTTCGCTTTCTTCAATGCAGACTCATACTGACTGGACATCATCAGAGTTTGCACTTGAGCCATAAAGTCCATGATGACCACGACGACAATAAGCAGTGAGGTCCCACCGAAGTAGAACGGCACTTTCATCGCATCACGCATGAACTCCGGGATTAGGCAGATAAAGGTAATGTAGAGCGCACCAACCAGAGTCAGGCGTGTCATTACTTTATCAATATACTTCGCCGTTTGTTCTCCCGGACGAATTCCTGGTACAAATGCACCGGACTTCTTCAGGTTATCTGCTGTTTCACGCGGGTTGAAAACCAACGCCGTATAGAAGAAACAGAAGAAGATGATTGCAGACGCATAGAGTAACACATAAAGCGGTTGCCCAGGCTGCAAATACAGCGAAATTGTTGTCAGCCAGTTCCAACCGGTACCGCCCCCGAACCATGACGCGATGGTCGCCGGGAACAGAATAATACTGGAAGCAAAGATCGCCGGGATAACCCCTGCCATGTTCACTTTCAGCGGTAAATGCGTGCTCTGCGCAGCATAGACACGACGACCCTGTTGACGTTTCGCGTAGTTTACCACAATGCGGCGTTGGCCACGCTCAACAAAAACAACGAAGAAGGTCACTGCGAATACTAATACTGCAACCAACAGCAACAGGAGGAAGTGCAGGTCGCCTTGCCGCGCCTGTTCGATGGTATGGCCAATGGCCGGCGGCAAACCCGCAACGATACCAGCGAAGATTATGATTGAGATACCGTTGCCGATACCACGTTCAGTAATCTGTTCGCCAAGCCACATAAGGAACATAGTTCCGGTGACCAGACTCACAACAGCGGTGAAATAGAATGCAAAGCTTGGGTTTAACACCAGGCCTTGCATACCAGGCATATTCGGTAAACCGGTAGCAATACCGATTGACTGGAATATTGCCAACACCAGAGTGCCGTAGCGGGTGTACTGGCTAATCTTACGACGACCAGACTCCCCTTCTTTCTTCAACTCTGCTAACGCTGGATGAACCACCGTTAGCAG
This sequence comes from Buttiauxella sp., assembly GCA_032051265.1. Taxonomy (GTDB): domain Bacteria; phylum Pseudomonadota; class Gammaproteobacteria; order Enterobacterales; family Enterobacteriaceae; genus Dryocola. The sequence goes on along the minus strand of DAMBYU010000014.1, from coordinate 11,265 downwards.
CTGGATAATGATCGATGCCGAAATGTACGGCATGATACCCAATGCAAAAATAGAAGCACGGCTGAGAGCACCACCAGAGAACATGTTAAACATTTCAATGATAGTGCCTCGCTGTTGTTCAAGCAGTTTGGCAAGTACAGCGGCATCAATACCAGGGATCGGAATAAAAGAGCCAATGCGGAACACAATCAGCGCACCGATAACAAACATCAGTCTGCGTTTCAGCTCGCCAAGCCCACCTTTAGCACTTTGAAAATCTAATCCCGGTTGCTTTGCCATCTGCTACTTATTCCTCGATTTTACCGCCAGCAGCTTCGATAGCAGCACGAGCGCCTTTGGTGACACGCAGGCCGCTAACAGTTACCGGACGAGATACCTCGCCAGACAGGATCACTTTCGCGAACTCAATCTGAATACCGATAATGTTTGCTGCTTTCAGCGTGTTCAGGTCAACTACGTCGCCTTCAACTTTCGCCAGATCGGACAGACGAATCTCTGCGGTGATCATTGCTTTGCGAGAGGTGAAACCGAATTTCGGCAGACGACGGTACAACGGCATCTGGCCACCTTCGAACCCACGACGTACGCCACCGCCAGAACGAGAGTTCTGACCTTTGTGACCACGACCGCCGGTTTTGCCGAGACCAGAACCGATACCACGACCCAGACGCTTGGAAGCGTGCTTAGACCCTTCGGCTGGAGACAGAGTATTTAAACGCATCTCTTACTCCTCAACTTTAACCATGTAGGAAACCGCGTTGACCATACCACGTACAGCAGCAGTATCTTCGCGCTCTACAGTGTGGCCAATACGACGCAGACCCAGGCCAAGCAGCGTTGCCTTGTGTTTCGGCAGACGACCGATTGCACTGCGGGTTTGTGTAATTTTAATAGTCTTTGCCATGGTCAATTACCCCAGAATTTCTTCAACGGATTTACCACGCTTGGCAGCGACCATTTCCGGAGACTTCATATTCGCCAGGCCATCAATAGTTGCACGAACCACGTTAATCGGGTTGGTGGAACCATATGCTTTAGCCAGAACGTTATGAACTCCAGCGACTTCCAGAACGGCGCGCATTGCACCACCGGCGATGATACCGGTACCTTCGGAAGCCGGCTGCATGAACACACGAGAACCTGTGTGCACACCTTTAACAGGGTGCTGCAGGGTGCCGTGGTTCAGCGCGACGTTAATCATGTTGCGACGGGCTTTTTCCATCGCTTTCTGGATCGCTGCTGGAACTTCACGCGCTTTACCGTAACCAAAACCAATGCGACCGTTACCATCACCAACCACTGTCAGAGCAGTGAAGGAGAAAATACGACCACCTTTAACGGTTTTAGATACGCGATTTACCGCGATCAGCTTTTCCTGCAGTTCGCCAGCTTGTTTTTCGATGTGAGCCATCTTACACCTCTACCTTAGAACTGAAGGCCAGCATCACGGGCAGCATCTGCCAGTGCCTGGACACGACCATGATATTGGAAACCAGCACGGTCAAAAGCAACAACAGTGATGCCTTTTTCCAGTGCGCGCTCTGCAACAGCTTTACCCACAGCTGCAGCGGCGTCTTTGTTTCCAGTGTACTTCAGTGGCTCAGCGATAGCTTTCTCTACAGTAGAGGCAGCTACCAGTACTTCTGAACCGTTTGGTGCGATAACCTGTGCGTAAATATGACGCGGGGTACGATGTACCACCAGACGAGTCGCACCCAGTTCTTTAAGCTTGTGACGTGCGCGGGTCGCACGACGGATACGAGCAGATTTCTTATCCATAGTGTTACCTTACTTCTTCTTAGCCTCTTTGGTACGCACGACTTCGTCGGCGTAACGAACACCCTTGCCTTTATATGGCTCAGGACGACGGTAGGCACGCAGGTCAGCAGCTACTTGGCCGATCGCCTGTTTATCAGCGCCTTTCAGCACGATTTCAGTTTGAGTCGGACATTCAGCAGTGATACCCGCTGGCAGCTTATGCTCAACAGGGTGAGAGAAGCCCAGGGCTAAATTCACCACGTCGCCTTTAACAGCCGCACGATAACCTACACCAACCAGCTGCAGCTTCTTAGTGAAGCCTTCGGTAACACCGACAACCATTGCATTTAATAACGCACGAGTGGTACCCGCCTGGGCCCACGCGTTTGCAAAGCCTTCGCGTGGAGCGAAAGTCAGAGCATTATCAGCGTGATTAACTTCAACAGCATCGTTGATAGTACGAGTCAGCTCGCCGTTCTTACCTTTGATCGAAATAACCTGACCGTTGAGTTTTACCTCTACGCCAGCAGGAATAACGACCGGTGCTTTAGCAACACGAGACATTTTATTCCTCCAATTAGGCTACGTAGCAGATAATTTCGCCACCAAGACCAGCCTGGCGCGCTGCACGATCAGTCATAACACCTTTAGAGGTAGAAACGACAGCAATACCCATACCGGCCATAACTTTAGGCAGCTCATCTTTTTTCTTATAGATGCGCAGACCTGGGCGGCTGACTCGCTGAATGCTCTCTACCACAGCCTTGCCCTGGAAATACTTAAGAGTCAGTTCCAGTTCAGGCTTAGTGTCGCCTTCAATTTTAAAATCTTCGATATAGCCTTCTTCTTTCAGCAGGTTGGCAATTGCCAATTTCAGCTTGGAGGAAGGCATGGTGACCGCAACTTTATTCGCGGCTTGACCGTTACGGATACGGGTCAGCATATCCGCGATCGGATCTTGCATGCTCATCTGTCTTTACTCCCGTGATTCAATTGGTGACAATTACCAGCTAGCCTTCTTAAGACCCGGAATTTCACCGCGCATAGCGGCTTCACGGACCTTAATACGGCTCAACCCGAACTTCCGCAGGAAAGCGTGCGGACGACCAGTTTGACGGCAACGGTTACGCTGACGAGACGGGCTGGAATCACGCGGCAGGGACTGCAGCTTAAGAACTGCATCCCAACGTTCTTCGTCGGATGAGTTCACACCAGAGATAATAGCTTTCAATTCCTCGCGTTTAGCGCGGTATTTGTCAGCCAGTTTTACGCGAACGACTTCGCGTGCTTTCATGGATTGCTTAGCCATTAGTAACCCTACCTTACTTGCGGAATGGGAAGTTAAAGGCAGCCAGCAGAGCACGGCCTTCATCATCAGATTTCGCAGTAGTGGTAATGGTAATATCCAAACCACGAACGCGATCGACTTTGTCATAGTCGATTTCTGGGAAGATGATCTGCTCACGGACACCCATGCTGTAGTTACCACGGCCATCGAATGACTTAGCGGACAAGCCACGGAAGTCACGAATACGTGGTACAGCAATGGTGATCAGGCGCTCAAGGAACTCCCACATGCGTTCGCCACGCAGAGTTACTTTACAGCCGATCGGATAGCCCTGACGGATTTTGAAGCCTGCAACAGATTTGCGTGCTTTGGTGATCAACGGCTTTTGACCGGAGATTGCTGTCAGATCGGCTGCTGCGTTATCCAGCAGTTTCTTGTCAGCGATCGCTTCACCAACACCCATATTCAGGGTGATCTTCTCGACCCGAGGGACTTGCATGACAGAATTGTAGCTAAACTCAGACATGAGTTTTTTAACTACTTCGTCTTTGTAGTAATCATGCAGTTTCGCCATCGTACTACTCCAAATTACTTGATAGTTTCGCTATTAGACTTGAAGAAACGGACTTTTTTGCCGTCTTCGAATCTAAAGCCTACACGGTCAGCCTTGCCGGTTGCCGCATTGAAGAGAGCAACGTTAGAAACCTGAATTGCAGCTTCTTTTTCAACGATGCCACCTGGTTGGTTCAGGGCCGGAACCGGCTTCTGATGTTTCTTAACCAGGTTGATACCTTCAACGATGAGCTTGCCGGAAGACAAGACATTCTTAACTTTACCGCGCTTACCTTTATCTTTACCGGTTAACACGATAACTTCGTCATCACGACGGATTTTAGCTGCCATGATTCGCTCCTTAGAGTACTTCTGGTGCCAGAGAGATAATTTTCATGAACTTCTCATTACGCAGTTCACGAGTTACCGGCCCAAAAATACGCGTGCCGATTGGCTGCTCGCTGTTATTATTTAAAATAACGCATGCATTACCATCGAAGCGAATGACAGAACCGTCCGGGCGACGAACACCCTTCTTGGTGCGCACCACTACCGCTTTCAGCACATCGCCTTTCTTCACCTTACCGCGAGGAATTGCTTCCTTGATGGTAATTTTGATGATGTCGCCGACGCCTGCGTAGCGACGGTGCGAGCCACCCAGAACCTTGATACACATTACGCGACGCGCGCCGGAGTTGTCGGCCACGGTCAGCATAGTCTGTTCTTGGATCATTTCAGTGCTCCGCTAATGTCAACTACTACTTCGGGACCTAAATTTTAGGTCGTAAAAAGCCCCATAAACGAGGGCGCGGCATTATAACACCGGTTCCTGAATATGGGTAGAAAAAATAAACGGCTCACTGCTGAGCCGTTTATTTGTATTGAGAAGGCTTACTGTATTACAGAACCGCTTTCTCTACAACGCGAACCAGCGTCCAGGACTTAGTCTTGGACAGTGGACGGCATTCGCGGATTTCAACCACGTCACCGATACCACATTCGTTGTTCTCGTCATGTACGTGCAGTTTGGTCGTACGTTTGATGAATTTACCGTAAATCGGGTGTTTCACAAAACGTTCGATAGCAACAACGATGGATTTCTGCATCTTATCACTAACGACACGACCTTGCAGAGTACGGATTTTATCGGTCATTACGCACCCGCCTTCTGAGTCAGTAAAGTCTTAACACGTGCAACGTCACGACGCACTTGCTTCAGCAGGTGAGTCTGTTGCAGCTGGCCACTCGCCGCTTGCATACGCAGGTTGAACTGCTCGCGCAGCAAGTTCAGCAGCTCGGTGTTCAGCTCTTCAACACTCTTTTCACGCAGCTCTTTTGCTTTCATTACATCACCGTCTTAGTTACAAAGGTGGTTTTAATCGGCAGTTTCGCTGCTGCCAGCTTGAAGGCTTCACGGGCCAGCTCTTCAGGTACGCCGTCCATTTCATACAGGACTTTACCTGGCTGGATCAAGGCAACCCAATACTCCACGTTACCTTTACCTTTACCCATACGCACTTCAAGCGGCTTCTCGGTGATTGGTTTATCCGGGAATACACGGATCCAGATCTTACCCTGACGCTTAACTGCACGTGTCATGGCACGACGTGCTGCTTCGATCTGACGTGCAGTCAGACGACCACGGCCAACAGCTTTCAGACCGAAAGTGCCGAAGCTAACATCCGTACCTGCAGCCAGACCACGGTTGCGGCCTTTGTGCACTTTACGGAATTTTGTACGCTTTGGTTGTAACACAGCGACTCTCCTTACTTACGGCCTTTACGCTGCTGCTTTTTAGGTTGAGCAGCCGGTTTTTCCGGTTGTTCAACAGCAGCCATCCCACCCAGGATCTCACCTTTGAAGATCCACACTTTAACGCCAATTACACCATAAGTGGTGTGCGCTTCAGAGGTGTTATAGTCGATGTCAGCACGCAGTGTGTGCAATGGCACGCGACCTTCACGGTACCATTCGGTACGTGCGATCTCGGCGCCGCCCAGACGGCCGCTAACTTCAACTTTGATACCTTTCGCGCCCAGACGCATGGCATTCTGTACAGCACGCTTCATAGCACGACGGAACATAACGCGACGTTCCAGCTGAGAAGTGATGCTGTCAGCAACCAGTTTTGCGTCCAGTTCAGGCTTACGAACTTCGGCGATATTGATCTGTGCAGGAACGCCAGCGATATCCGCTACGACCTTGCGCAGTTTTTCTACGTCTTCGCCTTTCTTACCGATAACGATGCCAGGACGAGCAGTGTGAATAGTCACACGAATGCTCTTAGCTGGACGCTCGATAACGATACGAGATACAGACGCCTTCGCCAGTTCCTTTGTCAGGTACTGACGAACTTTAAAATCGCTGTCCAGGTTGTCAGCGAATTCTTTGGTGTTCGCAAACCAGGTAGAGTTCCATGGTTTTACAATACCCAGGCGAATACCATTAGGATGTACTTTCTGACCCATTGCTAGTCTCCAGAGTCTCAGCGATCGGACACAACCACAGTAATGTGGCTGGTGCGCTTCAGGATGCGATCTGCACGACCTTTTGCACGAGGCATAATGCGCTTCATGCTAGGGCCTTCGTCTACGAAGATTTTCGCGACTTTCAGATCGTCAATGTCAGCGCCATCGTTGTGTTCAGCGTTAGCAATGGCAGATTCCAGTACTTTCTTAACCATTACAGCCGCTTTCTTATTGGTGTAGGTCAGAATATCCAGAGCCTGCGACACTTTCTTACCGCGAATCAGGTCAGCAACAAGGCGAACCTTCTGAGCAGAAGAACGAGCATGGCGATGTTGAGCTAAAGTTTCCATCTCTTCCTCCTACCTTATTTCTTCTTCGCTTTTTTATCAGCAGCGTGGCCGCGATAAGTACGAGTCGGTGCGAATTCACCCAGCTTGTGACCGACCATTTCATCGGAAACAAAGACTGGAACGTGCTGACGACCATTATGGACAGCGATGGTCAAACCGATCATGTTAGGAAAGATCGTTGAACGACGGGACCAAGTGCGCAGGGGCTTCTTGTCACCGCTTTCCACCGCTTTCTCTACCTTCTTCAGCAAGTGCAGGTCAATAAAAGGACCTTTCTTGAGAGAACGTGGCATGGCTTATCCTCTAAAATTATTTGCTACGGCGACGTACGATAAATTTATCAGTACGCTTGTTGCTGCGGGTCTTCTTACCTTTGGTCTGAACGCCCCACGGAGTTACCGGGTGCTTACCAAAGTTACGACCTTCACCACCACCATGTGGGTGATCGACTGGGTTCATCGCAGTACCGCGAACGGTAGGACGAACACCACGCCAGCGAGAGGCACCTGCTTTACCCAGAACGCGCAGCATATGCTCAGCATTGCCAACTTCGCCCAGTGTTGCGCGGCAGTCAGCTTCAACTTTACGCATTTCACCAGAACGCAGACGCAGGGTAACGTAAGCACCATCACGTGCAACGATCTGCACATAGGTACCAGCAGAACGTGCCAGCTGACCGCCTTTACCTGGTTTCATTTCTACGTTATGAACAGTAGAACCAACCGGGATATTGCGCATCGGCAGGGTGTTACCAGCTTTGATTGCAGCATCAACACCAGATTGAATCTGGTCGCCAGCTTTCAGGCCTTTAGGGGCCAGAATGTAACGGCGCTCGCCATCTTTGTACAGAACCAGTGCGATATTCGCAGAACGGTTCGGATCGTACTCAAGACGTTCAACAACAGCTGGGATACCGTCTTTGTTGCGTTTGAAGTCAACAATACGATAAGCCTGCTTGTGACCACCACCGATGTGACGAGTGGTGATGCGGCCATTGTTGTTACGGCCACCGGATTTGCTGTTTTTTTCAACCAGCGGAGCAAAAGGTTTGCCCTTATGCAGCTCAGGGTTAACCACTTTAACAACGTGGCGACGACCCGGAGATGTCGGTTTACATTTAACAACTGCCATTGTTTTTCTCCTCCGACTTACTCAGCGCCGCCGACGAAGTCCAGATTCTGGCCTTCCTTCAGGGTGACGTAAGCTTTTTTCCAGTCGCTACGACGACCGATACGCTGTCCATGACGCTTAGTTTTCCCTTTAACAACCAGGGTATTCACGTCTTTAACTTCAACTTCGAACAGTTTCTCAACAGCAGCAACGATCTCTGCTTTGGTCGCGTCTTTAGCAACTTTGAGTACGATGGTATTGGTTTTTTCCATCGCCATAGATGCTTTTTCAGATACGTGCGGCGCGCGCAGTACTTTCAGCAGACGTTCTTCACGGATCATGCCAGCATCTCCTCAACTTGCTTAACTGCATCAGCAGTCATAACGACTTTGTCGAAGGCGATCAGGCTAACTGGGTCGATACCTGCTACATCGCGTACGTCAACCTTATGCAGGTTGCGTGCGGCCAGGAACAGATTCTCATCCAGTTCGCCGGTGATGATCAGCACATCTTCCAGAGCCATGTCTTTCAGTTTCTGAGCAAGCAGCTTAGTTTTAGGCGCTTCAACAGAGAACTGTTCGACAACGATCAGACGATCCTGACGTACCAGTTCGGACAGAATGCTTTTCAGCGCGCCGCGGTACATCTTTTTGTTAACTTTTTGACTGTGGTCCTGCGGACGAGCAGCGAAGGTCACGCCACCGGAACGCCAGATCGGGCTCTTGATAGAACCTGAACGCGCACGGCCGGTACCTTTCTGGCGCCACGGCTTTTTACCGGAACCAGTTACTTCAGCACGGGTCTTCTGAGCACGAGTACCTTGACGGGCACCAGCTGCATAAGCAACTACAACCTGATGTACCAGCGCTTCGTTGAAATCACGACCGAAGGTAGTTTCGGAAACAGTCAGCGCGCTTTGCGCGTCTTTCAATACTAATTCCATTGCTATCCCCTTACGCCTTCACAGCTGGTTTAACGATAAGGTCGCTACCGGTTGCACCCGGAACTGCACCTTTCACCAGCAGCAGGTTGCGCTCAGCGTCAACGCGTACTACGTCCAGGCTCTGAACGGTTACGCGTTCGTTACCCAGTTGGCCTGCCATTTTCTTGCCTTTGAACACTTTGCCCGGAGTCTGGTTCTGACCGATAGAACCCGGAACGCGGTGAGACAAGGAGTTACCGTGAGTAGCGTCCTGGGTACGGAAGTTCCAGCGCTTAACGGTACCTGCGAAACCTTTACCTTTAGAGGTGCCAGTTACGTCTACTTTTTTAACTTCAGCAAACAGCTCAACGCTAATATCCTGACCTACGGTGAACTCTTCGCCTTCAGCAAGACGGAATTCCCACAGACCACGGCCAGCTTCTACGCCAGCTTTAGCAAAGTGACCAGCTTCCGGCTTGGTTACACGGTTAGCTTTTTTAGCACCAGTGGTCACCTGAACAGCACGGTAGCCGTCGTTAGCCAGGTCTTTAACCTGAGTAACACGGTTTGCTTCTACTTCGATTACGGTTACTGGGATAGAAACGCCGTCTTCAGTGAAGATACGGGTCATACCCACTTTTTTACCGACTAAACCAATCATTGTTTCAACCTCTCAATCGTCAATGACCTGATTAACCCAGGCTGATCTGCACGTCTACACCGGCAGCCAGATCCAGACGCATCAGAGCATCAACGGTTTTCTCAGTTGGCTCAACGATGTCAACCAGACGCTTGTGAGTGCGGATCTCGTACTGATCGCGCGCGTCTTTGTTGACGTGCGGGGAGATCAGAACGGTAAAGCGCTCTTTGCGGGTCGGCAGCGGGATCGGACCACGGACTTGCGCACCAGTGCGCTTAGCAGTCTCGACGATTTCCGCAGTTGATTGATCGATCAGACGATGATCAAACGCTTTAAGGCGGATACGGATTCTTTGGTTCTGCATGAGACCAGAGCTCCAATTATTTTATAGACGAAAAAAATTACTACTCGTACCCATTACGATTGATGGGAGAGTGTAATCGTTCATACATAGTCCCCCAATTGGGGACATTGTTGGTAGCAACATCACTACCGGGGTTCATATCGAACCAGCCGTCAATTAAGACAGGCCCGCGCATTATACGTAAATATGGCCGCTAAGCAAGCCATGCTTACGAATTAAACAGTTTTTCTGCGATAAAGTCGTAATGAGTTCCAGCCAGCCGATAAAAACCGCAAGCGTCAGCGATACACTGGAAGATATCCCGAAAATGAAGCAGCCCTCCTTTTTCCTTTCTGCCGTTCTGGATTAGGGTTATATCACTTTTTCAGGAGCTTCAATGATGGCTGTTCACCCTCCCCTGCCGGCGCTGGCCTGCATATTTATCTATACGGCACTACTGCTCCGGCTTAGCTGGATTGATTTAAGGCAACGCTTACTGCCCGACTATCTGAACTATTCGCTGTTATGGTCCGGGTTGTTGTTCCATGTTTTTATTTCTCCGGATCGCCTGGCTTCGGCTGTGACAGGCGCTGTCGTCGGCTACTTAAGCCTTTGGACATTATTCTGGTGTTACTTTTTTTTCCGCAAATGTGAAGGTATCGGATACGGAGATATGAAGCTGCTGGCGGCATTAGGCGCATGGCATGGCTGGCAAAGCCTGCCGTGGATTGTGTTGATCGCGGCGATATGCGGTTTAGCTATGGCGGGGATAATCAAATTCTGGCGAGCAGGTTCTGGTGGCTTATTCACCACGCCGCTACCTTTTGGGCCTTGCCTTGCGATAGCGGGTGGTGTCACAGGATGGTTTAATCATTACCCTTTCAAGCTTAACGACTTCAACTGGCTTCTTTAATCTGTGACTGAAGATAGTTCTGCAAGCCAATTTTGGAAATCAGATCCAGTTCCGTTTCAAGCCAGTCAATATGATGCTCTTCCTCGGTGAGGATTTGAATCATCATATCGCGACTGACATAGTCATGGATGGTATCTGCATAGGCTATGGCTTCGCGCAAATCTCTGGCACCCTCCATTTCGAGGTTGAGATCTGAGCGCAGCATCTCCTCTACATCTTCGCCGATATGAAGTTTGCCTAAATCCTGCAGGTTGGGTATGCCCTCGAGGAATAAAATACGTTCGATATACTTATCGGCGTGTTTCATTTCATCGATGGATTCATGGTATTCGACGTCGTTGAGGCGCATCAGGCCCCAGTTTTTGAACATTCTCGCATGGAGAAAATACTGATTGATTGCGACCAGCTCATTTCCCAACAATTTATTGAGATAATTTATTATCTTAATATCACTTTTCATTTTTACTCCCTCCGCTTCCACTACATGAAGCGTAGATGTAGCACGGAGTAAGTCAAAAAAAAGTGACTGGCTTAAGCAATCTCTTTAAATTCCGGGATCTGTAACAGCTCTTCCTGCATGATGTCGCGCGCTGCGTGAATACACTTCCCGCACTGGTTGCCGACCGGAATAAATTTGCGAAGCTGCTGGAAAGACTGTGGCTGGAACTGGCGCACTGCCTGACGAATTTTCTTATCACTTACACCATTACACAAGCAAACGTACATAAGCACTCCCGTTCAATTTCTGCACAAAGTGTAAATGAGAATAGTTATGATTACAATAGCACACGCCTGTTTGCTGCAGACTGAGAGCGGTAAAAAATGCAAAAAAAAAGAGCGCCGAGGCGCTCTTTTTCATATCAAGGTATCAGCGATTAAGCGATAACTTTAGCAACAACGCCCGCACCAACGGTACGGCCG
>DAMBYU010000013.1:0-27264 GCA_032051265.1 Buttiauxella sp. | reverse complement strand
CGGCCGTACCGTTGGTGCGGGCGTTGTTGCTAAAGTTATCGCTTAATCGCTGATAACATTTGACGCAATGCGCAAGAAAAGGGCATCATTTGATGCCCTTTTTGTACGCTCTCGAACCAGAACCTGGCTCATCAGTGATTTTTTACTCATAATCATTGCTGAGACAGGCTCTGAAGATGGCGTTTATACCGAATAGCGCCTGAAAAGAGCAATTCGGTTTGGTTTTGCCTCGCGCCTGCGGGGCAAAAATGTTTGTCTGATTTATTGTGACAGGTTGGTTTATGAGTGCGAATACCGAAGCTCACGGAAGCGGGCGCGGCCTGGAAACGATGAAATGGCTGGCTGTTGCGGTTCTGCTGATTTTAGCGATCGTAGGCAACTACCTTTATCGTGATGTGACCTTGCCTTTGCGTGCCCTGGCAGTGGTTATTATGATTGCTGCAGCGGGTGGTGTCGCGCTGTTGACGACGAAAGGCAAAGCGACCGTTGCTTTCGCCCGTGAAGCGAGAACCGAAGTACGTAAAGTGATTTGGCCGACTCGCCAGGAAACACTGCATACCACCTTAATCGTGGCCGCCGTTACGGCTGTAATGTCACTGATTTTGTGGGGGCTGGATGGTATTTTAGTCCGTCTGGTTTCTTTTATTACTGGCCTGAGGTTCTGAGATGTCTGAAGCCCCTAAAAAGCGCTGGTACGTCGTTCAGGCGTTTTCCGGTTTTGAAGGCCGCGTAGCGACTTCGCTGCGTGAGCATATCAAATTGCACAACATGGAAGAGTTGTTTGGCGAAGTCATGGTGCCGACCGAAGAAGTGGTCGAAATCCGTGGCGGTCAGCGTCGCAAAAGCGAACGCAAATTCTTCCCGGGCTACGTGCTGGTCCAGATGGTCATGAACGACGCGAGCTGGCACCTGGTGCGTAGCGTTCCGCGCGTTATGGGTTTCATCGGCGGGACATCTGACCGTCCGGCTCCAATCAGCGACAAAGAAGTTGATGCGATCATGAACCGCCTGCAGCAGGTTGGGGATAAGCCGCGTCCTAAAACGCTGTTCGAACCGGGTGAGATGGTCCGTGTTAGCGATGGTCCATTTGCTGACTTTAACGGTGTAGTTGAAGAAGTAGATTACGAAAAGAGCCGCCTGAAGGTTTCTGTATCTATCTTCGGTCGTGCTACACCGGTCGAACTGGATTTTGCCCAGGTCGAAAAGGCTTAATAGCCAGGTTGTAAAAGCAGCGATTAATCGTTGCACAGGGCGCGAGATTGGCATACAATTTCGCGCCTTTTGTTTTTATGTGTCCTGTACACCTAAAACGATTTATTCACGGGGAGCCTCGTTGAGGCGCTATAACCCACCAGAGGAAATTTAGATGGCTAAGAAAGTACAAGCCTACGTCAAGCTGCAGGTTGCGGCTGGTATGGCGAACCCAAGTCCACCAGTTGGTCCAGCTCTGGGTCAGCAGGGTGTTAACATCATGGAATTCTGTAAAGCGTTTAACGCCAAAACTGATTCCATCGAGAAAGGTCTGCCAATTCCGGTTGTTATCACCGTTTACGCTGACCGTTCTTTCACTTTCGTTACTAAAACCCCACCGGCTGCCGTTCTGCTGAAGAAAGCTGCTGGCATCAAGTCTGGTTCCGGCAAGCCGAACAAAGACAAAGTGGGTAAAGTGACCCGTGCTCAGGTGCGTGAAATCGCAGAAACCAAAGCTGCGGACATGACTGGTTCTGACGTTGAAGCGATGACTCGCTCCATCGAAGGTACTGCTCGTTCCATGGGCCTGGTAGTGGAGGATTAAGAAATGGCTAAACTGACCAAGCGCATGCGCGTGATCCGTGACAAAGTTGATGCGACCAAACAGTATGACATCAACGAAGCCGTTGCTCTGCTCAAAGAGCTGGCCACTGCTAAATTCGTAGAAAGCGTTGACGTTGCTGTAAACCTCGGCATCGACGCTCGTAAATCTGACCAGAACGTACGTGGTGCAACTGTACTGCCGCACGGTACTGGCCGTTCAGTTCGCGTAGCCGTATTTGCCCAGGGCCCTAACGCTGAAGCAGCTAAAGCTGCAGGCGCTGAGCTGGTAGGTATGGAAGATCTGGCAGACCAGATCAAAAAAGGCGAAATGAACTTTGACGTTGTTATTGCTTCTCCGGATGCAATGCGCGTTGTAGGCCAGCTGGGCCAGGTTCTGGGTCCACGCGGCCTGATGCCTAACCCGAAAGTTGGTACTGTAACGCCTAACGTTGCTGAAGCAGTTAAGAATGCTAAAGCTGGTCAGGTTCGTTACCGTAACGACAAAAACGGCATCATTCACACCACCATCGGTAAAGTGGATTTTGACGCTGACAAACTGAAAGAAAACCTGGAATCCCTGCTGGTTGCGCTGAAAAAAGCAAAACCTTCTCAGGCGAAAGGCGTTTTCATTAAGAAAGTTAGCCTGTCTACCACTATGGGTGCAGGTGTTGCGATCGACCAGTCTGGTCTGAGCGCAGTAGTGAGCTAAGATTCACTGCTTTACGCGGGCGTTAGATTAGTCTAGAATCTTACGCCCGTTGCCTTGCTTGCAGGGCACACAGAATTTTCGGTTGGAGCCTGGCCTTATCCAGGCCTCCGTCCAAGACCGCAGGTGTTTCGCAAGAGGCTTAATTTCCTGCGTAGACGGTGACAGAACCTGAAGAATATTTTTGATAGTCTTTGGCTTGTTTCTGCTCACCGTATGTCGACGTTCATTATCGTTTTGGTAATGAGTGAAGTGAGTTCCGGGGGAAACCCCGGCTAATATCCAGGAGCAAAGCTAATGGCTTTAAATCTTCAAGACAAACAAGCGATTGTTGCTGAAGTCAGCGAAGTAGCCAAAGGCGCGCTGTCTGCGGTTGTTGCGGATTCCCGTGGCGTTACCGTAGATAAAATGACTGAACTGCGTAAAGCAGGTCGTGAAGCTGGCGTTTACATGCGTGTTGTTCGTAACACCCTGCTGCGCCGCGTCGTTGAAGGTACTCAGTTTGAGTGCCTGAAAGACACGTTTGTTGGTCCAACCTTGATTGCATACTCTATGGAACACCCGGGCGCTGCTGCTCGTCTGTTCAAAGAGTTCGCGAAAGCGAATGCAAAATTCGAGGTTAAAGCTGCAGCCTTTGAAGGTGAGCTGATCCCGGCGGCCCAGATCGATCGCCTGGCAACTCTGCCAACTTACGAAGAAGCAATCGCACGCCTGATGGCAACCATGAAAGAAGCCTCTGCAGGCAAACTGGTTCGCACTCTGGCTGCACTACGCGATCAGAAAGAAGCTGCTTAATAGCGCTTACTTTTCTAACGCATTTGCTTACGTATAAACTAATTCTGATTTTCAGGAACAATTGTTATGTCTATCACTAAAGATCAAATCATTGAAGCAGTATCCGCTATGTCCGTAATGGACGTTGTAGAACTGATCTCTGCAATGGAAGAAAAATTCGGTGTTTCCGCTGCTGCTGCTGTAGCTGTTGCTGCAGGCCCGGCTGAAGCTGCTGAAGAAAAAACTGAGTTCGACGTTATTCTGAAAGGTATCGGCGCTAACAAAGTTGCCGTTATCAAAGCAGTACGTGGCGCGACTGGCCTGGGTCTGAAAGAAGCAAAAGACCTGGTTGAATCCGCTCCAGCTGCGCTGAAAGAAGGCGTGAGCAAAGATGACGCAGAAGCTCTGAAAAAATCTCTGGAAGAAGCTGGCGCTGAAGTTGAAGTTAAATAAGCCAACCCTTCCGGTTGCAGCCTGAGAAATTAGGCTGATGGCTGGTGACTTTTTAGTCACCAGCCTTTTTGCGCTGTAAGGCACCAGTAGCGTTTCACACTGTTTGGCTGCTGGTTTCCTTTCAATGCTTGTCTCTATCGACGACTTAATATACTGCGACTTTCTACACCGGGAGTTCCGGGGTAAAGCGTAGCGAAATGGTTTAAGAGTGATAGAAACAGGTATTGCGGAAAGTGTTCCACTCTCCGGTCCACAAAATAGTGTTGCACAAACTGTCCCTTCGTCGGACAGATGGGTCGACTTGTCAGCGAGCTGAGGAACCCTATGGTTTACTCCTATACCGAGAAAAAACGTATTCGTAAGGATTTTGGAAAACGTCCGCAAGTGCTGGACATTCCTTATCTCCTTTCTATCCAGCTTGACTCGTTCCAGAAGTTTATCGAGCAAGATCCTGAAGGGCAGTACGGTCTGGAAGCAGCTTTCCGTTCCGTGTTCCCAATCCAGAGCTACAGCGGCAATTCGGAACTGCAGTACGTCAGCTATCGTCTTGGCGAACCAGTTTTCGATGTCAAAGAGTGTCAGATCCGTGGCGTGACGTATTCTGCTCCGCTGCGCGTAAAACTGCGTCTGGTGATCTACGAGCGTGAAGCGCCGGAAGGCACCGTAAAAGACATTAAAGAACAAGAAGTCTACATGGGTGAAATTCCACTCATGACTGACAACGGTACGTTTGTAATCAACGGGACTGAGCGCGTTATCGTATCTCAGTTGCACCGTAGCCCAGGCGTGTTCTTTGACAGTGATAAGGGTAAAACCCACTCTTCAGGGAAGGTGCTGTATAACGCACGTATCATCCCTTACCGTGGTTCCTGGCTGGATTTCGAATTCGACCCGAAAGACAACCTGTTCGTACGTATCGACCGTCGCCGCAAACTGCCAGCGACCATTATTCTGCGTGCGTTGAACTACACCACTGAGCAGATCCTTGACCTGTTCTTTGAGAAAGTTAATTTCGAAATCCGTGACAACAAGCTGCAGATGGAACTGGTGCCGGAACGCCTGCGTGGCGAGACCGCATCCTTTGACATCGAAGCGGACGGCAAAGTGTATGTCGAAAAAGGTCGCCGTATTACCGCGCGCCACATTCGCCAGCTGGAAAAAGACGATATCAAGCTTATCGAAGTTCCGGTTGAATACATTGCTGGTAAGGTCGCGGCTAAAGACTACGTTGATGCTTCTACCGGCGAACTGATTTGTCCGGCGAACATGGAGCTGTCTTTGGATCTGCTGGCTAAACTAAGCCAGTCTGGTCACAAACGTATCGAAACGCTGTTCACCAACGATCTGGATCATGGCCCGTACATGTCCGAGACCATCCGCGTCGACCCAACCAACGATCGCCTGAGCGCGCTGGTTGAGATCTACCGTATGATGCGTCCTGGCGAGCCACCAACGCGTGAAGCGGCTGAAAGCCTGTTCGAGAACCTGTTCTTCTCCGAAGACCGTTATGACCTGTCAGCGGTTGGTCGTATGAAGTTCAACCGTTCTCTGCTGCGTGATGAAATCGAAGGTTCAGGCATCCTGAGCAAAGACGATATCATCCAGGTTATGCGTAAGCTTATCGGTATTCGTAACGGCCAGGGCGAAGTGGATGATATCGACCACCTCGGCAACCGTCGTATCCGTTCCGTAGGCGAAATGGCGGAAAACCAGTTCCGTGTTGGTCTGGTACGTGTTGAGCGTGCGGTGAAAGAGCGTCTCTCTTTAGGCGATCTGGATACCCTGATGCCTCAGGACATGATCAACGCCAAACCTATCTCTGCCGCAGTGAAAGAGTTCTTCGGTTCCAGCCAGCTGTCTCAGTTTATGGACCAGAACAACCCGCTGTCTGAGATTACGCACAAGCGTCGTATCTCCGCACTCGGCCCGGGTGGTTTAACCCGTGAGCGCGCAGGCTTTGAAGTGCGTGACGTACACCCAACCCACTACGGTCGTGTATGTCCAATCGAAACGCCTGAAGGCCCGAACATCGGTCTGATCAACTCCCTGTCTGTTTATGCGCAGACCAACGAATATGGCTTCTTAGAAACGCCGTATCGTCGCGTAGTTGATGGCGTGGTAACAGACGAGATTCATTACCTGTCTGCTATCGAAGAAGGTAACTACGTTATCGCCCAGGCGAACACCAACCTGGACGAAGAAGGCCGTTTCGTAGACGACCTGGTTACCTGCCGTAGCAAAGGCGAATCAAGCTTGTTCAGCAACGACCAGGTTGACTACATGGACGTTTCCACCCAGCAGGTGGTTTCCGTCGGTGCATCCCTGATCCCGTTCCTGGAACACGATGACGCCAACCGTGCATTGATGGGTGCGAACATGCAACGTCAGGCGGTTCCAACTCTGCGCGCCGATAAGCCGCTGGTTGGTACCGGTATGGAACGTGCTGTAGCCGTTGACTCCGGTGTTACTGCCGTTGCCAAACGTGGCGGTACCGTTCAGTACGTGGATGCTTCCCGTATCGTTATCAAAGTTAACGAAGACGAGATGCATGCCGGCGAAGCAGGTATCGACATCTACAACCTGACCAAATACACCCGTTCGAACCAGAACACCTGCATCAACCAGATGCCGTGCGTGTCCCTTGGCGAACCAATTGAACGCGGCGACGTGCTGGCAGACGGTCCGTCTACCGATCTCGGTGAACTGGCGCTTGGCCAGAACATGCGCGTAGCGTTCATGCCGTGGAACGGTTACAACTTCGAAGACTCCATCCTCGTCTCCGAGCGTGTGGTTCAGGAAGATCGTTTCACTACTATTCACATCCAGGAACTGGCGTGTGTGTCTCGCGACACCAAGCTGGGGCCAGAAGAGATCACTGCGGACATCCCTAACGTGGGTGAGGCTGCGCTCTCCAAGCTGGATGAATCCGGTATCGTTTATATCGGTGCTGAAGTAACCGGTGGCGACATTCTGGTTGGTAAAGTAACGCCGAAAGGTGAAACTCAGCTGACCCCAGAAGAGAAGCTGCTGCGTGCTATCTTCGGTGAGAAAGCGTCTGACGTTAAAGACTCTTCTCTGCGCGTACCAAACGGCGTTTCCGGTACCGTTATCGATGTGCAGGTCTTCACCCGCGATGGCGTGGAAAAAGACAAGCGCGCGCTGGAAATCGAAGAGATGCAGCTGAAGCAGGCGAAAAAAGACCTGACTGAAGAACTGCAGATCTTTGAAGCTGGTCTGTTTGCTCGTATCCATGCGGTACTGGTTGCCGGCGGCGTTGAAGCTGAGAAGCTCGACAAACTGCCTCGTGACCGTTGGCTGGAACTGGGCCTGACTGACGAAGAGAAGCAAAACCAGCTCGAGCAGCTGGCGGAGCAATACGACGAGCTGAAGCACGAGTTTGAGAAGAAACTCGAAGCTAAGCGCCGCAAAATCACTCAGGGCGATGACCTGGCACCGGGCGTGCTGAAAATCGTTAAAGTGTATCTGGCCGTTAAACGTCAGATCCAGCCTGGTGATAAAATGGCGGGTCGTCACGGGAACAAAGGTGTTATCTCCAAGATCAACCCGATCGAAGATATGCCTTACGATGAAAACGGCACGCCGGTAGACATCGTACTGAACCCGCTGGGCGTACCATCTCGTATGAACATCGGTCAGATTCTGGAAACCCACCTGGGTATGGCTGCGAAAGGCATCGGTGAGAAAATCAACGCGATGCTCAAGCAGCAGCAGGAAGTTGCCAAGCTGCGCGAATTCATCCAGAAAGCGTATGACCTGGGCACAGACGTTCGCCAGAAGGTTGATCTGAATACCTTCAGCGATGAAGAAGTTCTGCGCCTGGCTGAAAACCTGAAAAAAGGTATGCCGATTGCCACGCCGGTATTCGACGGTGCCAAAGAGTCAGAAATCAAAGAGCTGCTGCAATTGGGCGGTCTGCCTTCTTCTGGTCAGATTACCCTGTTCGACGGCCGTACCGGTGAGCAGTTTGAGCGTCAGGTAACCGTAGGTTACATGTACATGCTGAAACTGAACCACCTGGTTGATGACAAAATGCACGCGCGTTCTACCGGTTCTTACAGCCTGGTTACTCAGCAGCCGCTGGGTGGTAAGGCTCAGTTCGGTGGTCAGCGCTTCGGTGAGATGGAAGTATGGGCGCTGGAAGCATACGGCGCTGCTTATACCCTGCAGGAAATGCTGACTGTTAAGTCTGATGACGTGAACGGCCGTACGAAGATGTATAAAAACATCGTGGACGGTAATCACCAGATGGAACCAGGCATGCCGGAATCCTTCAACGTACTGTTGAAAGAGATCCGTTCGCTGGGTATCAACATCGAGCTGGAAGACGAGTAATTACTCGCATCTGCTGTACTGGTTACAGGATGTCCGGGTCACACCGGACGTCTCTGAGAAGTCTCACTCCGACGGGAGCTAATCCGTGAAAGACTTACTTAAGTTTCTGAAAGCGCAAACTAAGACCGAAGAGTTTGATGCGATCAAAATTGCTCTGGCATCGCCAGACATGATCCGTTCATGGTCGTTCGGTGAAGTTAAAAAGCCGGAAACCATTAACTACCGTACGTTCAAACCTGAGCGTGACGGTCTGTTCTGTGCTCGTATTTTCGGGCCAGTAAAAGACTATGAGTGCCTGTGCGGTAAGTACAAGCGCTTAAAACACCGTGGCGTTATTTGTGAGAAGTGCGGCGTTGAAGTGACCCAGACCAAAGTGCGCCGTGAGCGCATGGGCCACATCGAACTGGCTTCCCCAACTGCGCACATTTGGTTCCTGAAATCGCTGCCATCCCGTATCGGCCTGCTGTTAGACATGCCGCTGCGTGATATCGAGCGCGTACTGTACTTCGAATCTTATGTCGTTATCGAAGGCGGGATGACCAACCTCGAGCGTCGTCAGATCCTGACTGAAGAGCAGTATCTGGATGCGCTGGAAGAGTTCGGTGACGAATTCGATGCGAAGATGGGTGCGGAAGCTATTCAGGCCCTGCTGAAAAGCATGGATCTGGAGCAAGAGTGTGAAACTCTGCGCGAAGAGCTGAACGAAACCAACTCCGAAACCAAACGTAAAAAGCTGACCAAGCGTATCAAGCTGCTGGAAGCGTTCGTGCAGTCTGGTAACAAACCAGAGTGGATGATCCTGACCGTTCTGCCGGTTCTGCCGCCAGATCTGCGTCCGCTGGTACCGCTGGACGGCGGTCGTTTCGCAACAAGCGATCTGAACGATCTGTATCGTCGCGTTATTAACCGTAACAACCGTCTGAAACGTCTGCTGGACCTGGCTGCGCCTGACATCATCGTACGTAACGAAAAACGTATGCTGCAGGAAGCGGTAGATGCCCTGCTGGATAACGGCCGTCGCGGTCGTGCGATCACCGGTTCTAACAAGCGTCCTCTGAAATCTTTGGCTGACATGATCAAAGGTAAACAGGGTCGTTTCCGTCAGAACCTGCTGGGTAAACGTGTTGACTACTCCGGTCGTTCTGTTATCACCGTAGGTCCATACCTGCGTCTGCATCAGTGCGGTCTGCCGAAGAAAATGGCGCTGGAGCTGTTCAAACCGTTTATCTACGGCAAGCTGGAACTGCGTGGTCTTGCTACCACCATTAAAGCTGCGAAGAAAATGGTTGAGCGCGAAGAAGCTATCGTCTGGGATATCCTGGATGAAGTTATCCGCGAACACCCGGTACTGCTGAACCGTGCACCAACCCTGCACCGTTTGGGTATCCAGGCATTTGAACCGGTACTGATCGAAGGTAAAGCTATCCAGCTTCACCCGCTGGTTTGTGCGGCTTATAACGCCGACTTCGATGGTGACCAGATGGCAGTACACGTTCCGCTGACGCTTGAAGCTCAGCTGGAAGCGCGTGCGCTGATGATGTCTACCAACAACATCCTGTCACCTGCGAACGGCGAGCCAATCATCGTTCCTTCTCAGGACGTTGTATTGGGTCTGTACTACATGACTCGTGACTGTGTTAACGCCAAAGGCGAAGGCATGGTGCTGACTGGCCCTAAAGAAGCTGAGCGTATCTATCGCGCAGGTCTGGCCTCTTTGCATGCGCGTGTAAAAGTGCGTATCACCGAGTATGAAAAAGATGCAAACGACGAGTTCGTTGCCAAAACCAGCCTGATCGACACTACCGTAGGTCGTGCGATTCTGTGGATGATCGTACCGAAAGGTCTGCCTTTCTCCATCGTCAACCAGGCGCTGGGCAAGAAAGCAATCTCCAAAATGCTGAACACCTGTTACCGCATTCTGGGTCTGAAGCCGACCGTAATCTTCGCTGACCAGACAATGTATACCGGCTTTGCTTATGCAGCGCGTTCAGGTGCATCTGTTGGTATCGATGACATGGTCATCCCGGAGAAGAAAACTGAAATTATCTCTGAAGCCGAAGCAGAAGTTGCTGAGATTCAGGAACAGTTCCAGTCCGGTCTGGTTACCGCAGGCGAGCGTTACAACAAAGTTATCGATATCTGGGCTGCGGCGAACGATCGTGTATCCAAAGCGATGATGGACAACCTGCAAACCGAAACCGTTATTAACCGTGACGGCCAGGAAGAGCAGCAGGTTTCCTTCAACAGCATCTACATGATGGCCGACTCCGGTGCGCGTGGTTCCGCAGCACAGATTCGTCAGCTGGCAGGTATGCGTGGTCTGATGGCGAAACCAGATGGTTCCATCATCGAAACGCCAATCACCGCGAACTTCCGTGAAGGTCTGAACGTACTTCAGTACTTCATCTCGACCCACGGTGCTCGTAAAGGTCTGGCGGATACCGCACTGAAAACGGCGAACTCCGGTTATCTGACTCGTCGTCTGGTTGACGTCGCGCAGGATCTGGTGGTGACCGAAGATGACTGTGGTACTCACGAAGGCATCCTGATGACTCCGGTTATCGAAGGTGGCGACGTTAAAGAACCACTGCGCGATCGCGTACTGGGCCGTGTTACGGCTGAAGACGTGCTCAAGCCTGGTACTGCGGACATCCTGGTAACGCGTAACACCCTGCTGAACGAGCAATGGTGTGACCTGTTAGAAGCTAACTCTGTTGACAGCGTTAAAGTACGTTCCGTAGTAGGTTGCGAAACTGACTTCGGCGTGTGTGCACACTGCTATGGTCGCGACCTGGCACGTGGTCACATCATCAACAAAGGTGAAGCTATCGGGGTTATCGCGGCACAGTCCATCGGTGAGCCTGGTACACAGCTGACGATGCGTACGTTCCACATCGGTGGTGCGGCATCACGTTCTGCGGCTGAATCCAGCATTCAGGTGAAGAACAAAGGCAGCATCAAGCTCAGCAATGCGAAGTCGGTTGTGAACTCTAGCGGTAAGCTGGTAGTCACCTCCCGTAACACCGAGCTGAAGCTGATTGACGAATTCGGTCGTACCAAAGAGAGCTACAAGGTTCCTTACGGTGCGGTAATGGCGAAAGGTGATGGCGAGCAGGTTGCCGCGGGCGAAACCGTAGCAAACTGGGATCCGCACACCATGCCGGTCATCACCGAGGTAAGTGGTTTCATCCGCTTCACCGACATGATCGACGGCCAGACCATTACTCGTCAGACCGATGAGCTGACCGGCCTGTCATCTCTGGTGGTTCTGGATTCTGCAGAACGTACCGCGGGCGGTAAAGACCTGCGTCCGGCGCTGAAAATCGTTGATGCTCAGGGCAATGATGTAATGATCCCAGGCTCTGATATGCCTGCTCAGTACTTCCTGCCGGGTAAAGCGATTGTGCAGCTGGAAGATAGCATTCAGATCAGTGCGGGTGATACCCTGGCGCGTATTCCTCAGGAATCCGGCGGTACCAAGGATATTACCGGTGGTCTGCCACGCGTTGCTGACCTGTTCGAAGCGCGTCGTCCGAAAGAGCCTGCGATCCTTGCTGAAATCAGCGGTATCATCTCGTTTGGTAAAGAAACCAAAGGCAAGCGCCGTCTGGTTATCTCCCCAATCGACGGCAGCGATGCTTACGAAGAGATGATTCCGAAGTGGCGTCAGCTGAACGTGTTCGAAGGCGAGCGCGTTGAACGTGGTGACGTGGTTTCCGATGGTCCAGAGTCTCCGCACGACATTCTGCGTCTGCGTGGCGTCTATGCTGTGACCCGTTACATCACTAACGAAGTGCAGGACGTTTACCGTCTGCAGGGCGTTAAGATTAACGATAAACACATCGAAGTCATCGTGCGTCAGATGCTGCGTAAAGCAACCATCGTTAACGCCGGCAGCTCCGACTTCCTGGAAGGTGAGCAAGCTGAATACTCTCGCATCAAGATCGCTAACCGCGAACTGGAAGCGAATGGCAAGATCAACGTCTCCTTTGCACGCGATCTGCTGGGTATCACCAAAGCTTCTCTGGCAACCGAGTCCTTCATCTCCGCGGCATCGTTCCAGGAGACCACTCGTGTGCTTACCGAAGCAGCCGTTGCGGGTAAACGTGACGAACTGCGCGGCCTGAAAGAGAACGTTATCGTGGGTCGTCTGATTCCGGCCGGTACCGGTTATGCGTACCACCAGGATCGTATGCGCCGTCGCGCTGCGGGTGAAATGCCTGCGGCACCTCAGGTTACCGCTGAAGACGCTTCTGCAAGCCTTGCAGAACTGTTGAACGCAGGTCTGGGCGGCAACGACAACGAGTAATCGTTAGAGTACGCCAAAACAAAAACCGCTCGAAAGAGCGGTTTTTTTATGCGTGAAATAGAAGAAAATGTTATTTCACAAGCGGGATACGGCGATACAGTTCGATCATATCTGCCGCTAAATCCTGAATGACCATAGCATTCATCAGGTGATCCTGAGAGTGAACGGTGATCAAATTAACAGGCAGTTTGCCGGAGCCTTCGTCCAGACCGATAAGCTGGGTTTGAATTTTGTGAGCATGCTTCACGAATTCCCGGGACTCTTCCATCGCTTGCTCTGCCGCGTCAAAATCCCCTTTGCGCGCGAGCTGCAATGCCGTCAGTGCCTGGCTACGTGCGCTACCGGCGTTGACCAGCAATTCCATGATAATTGATTCTAAATCTTCCACGTCTTCATCACTCCATCAGTTTTAGAGCTTTATCGAGCACCACGTCGCCTTTCATCATGCCGTAATCCATCATATCGATAACGGCGACGGTTTTGCCCATCGGCTCGGCGATAGCCTGCAGCCTGGCGTGCTCATACTTAACCTGGGGACCGAGGAGCACAATATCAGCGGTATCGATATTGTCTTTGAATTCTGCAACTGGTACAGCCTTGATAGCGACTTCGATACCTTTCTTCTGCGCGGCGTCTTTCATTCGTTGAACCAGAATGCTGGTAGACATACCGGCAGCGCAACACAACACGATATTTTTCATCATATGCTCTCAATGTCCGTTGGATAGAGAGATAATTATCCGCGAGGCGCCTGTCCAACAACCGCTTTAGCTTGATTGTGTGTCAGGTATCACAAAAGAATCTGCGAAATCCTGAAACCGGTTACAGCGCTTGTTTTTCCGTAAAAAACTGTGTGCTGAATTTGCGAAAGGCGGGGCGGCAATGAGAGGGGAAGGTTGCCACCCCGGTCGGGAACAAAAACCGACGGAGTGACAATATTTCGTGCGGGTCGTTACGACAATGCTTGTTTACAGCGCTTTCGGCAGTGCTCTGATACTTATTTCCCGCTTGTGCAATATTACATCGTTACTGCGAGGTTCTTCCCAGGAAAGCGTCCCAGTCTTTCCAGACAGGCTGTAAGCCTGAACGAGTCAACGCCGCGGCGACTTCTGACGGCGTGCGACCATCGTGTGGAGTAAACTGCTCAAGCTCAGGATGGTTATCGGCATAGCCTCCCGGCTGTGTTTTAGAAAACGCACTCACGTTATTAATGGCAATCGGGATAACGCTATCGCGGAACCACGGCGACTCGCGGGTTGACAGAGAAAGCTCGACGTCGGGTGCCAGCAGGCGAAAAGCGCAGATCGTTTGCACCAGCTGGCTTTCGCTCATCACTGAAGCGGGTTCTACACCACCGGTGCAGGGCCGCAGGCGAGGAAACGAAATTGAATAACGGCTTTGCCAGTAATGTTGCTGTAGCCACAGCAGATGTTCCGCCACCATAAAAGAGTCGGTACGCCAGCTCGCAGAAAGTCCGGTTAGCGCACCGAGCCCGATCTTATCTATCCCCGCGCGCCCCAGCCTGTCCGGCGTTTCCAGGCGCCAGAAGAAGTCCTGCTTGTTGCCCTTCAGATGGTGCTGCGCGTACACCGTCTGATGGTAGGTTTCCTGATAAACCATCACGCCGTCCAGCCCCAACGTTTTCAGCTCCGCATATTCATGCTCGTCCAGCGGCTGCACTTCCATTTGCAGCGAGCTGAATCTGCTGCGAATTGCGGGCAGGTGCTGGCGGAAATAATCCATGCCCACTTTGGTCTGGTGTTCACCGGTAACCAACAGCAGATGCTCAAACCCCAGCTTGCGTATCGCCTCGCATTCCCTTGCAATCTCAAGCTCGTCGAGCGTTTTGCGCTTAAGTTTGTTGCTCATGGAGAATCCGCAGTAGGTACAGTCGTTGGCGCAGAGATTAGAAAGATAAAGCGGCACATAAAAACTTACGGTGTTGCCGAAACGCTGGCGGGTTAAACGCTGTGCCCGTTGGGCGAGCGGTTCGAGATACTGGCTGGCCGCCGGGGAGAGCAGGGCCATAAGATTGTCCCGGGTAATTTTTTGGCTACTTAGCGCCTGCTCAACGTCTGCTGACGTTTTGCTGTTGATGCGTAGCGTGATGTCGTCCCAGTCCAGCTCGCGCCAGCGGTCGGTGAACGTTGCCGCCATCACGCGCCCTCCTGGCTGAACTGAAGAAACTGCGTTAACGGGCTGGAAGCCTGAGCCCGCTGGTGGCGCGCGCCCAGACCCGCCTGTGAAGCAATAACTCCGGCCTCTACCGCCAGCCGGAAAGCTCGCGCCATCTGCACCGGGTCCTGCGCTACGGCAATCGCGGTATTCACCAGAACGGCAGAAGCGCCCATCTCCAGCGCTCTGGCGGCGTGGCTCGGCGCGCCGATCCCCGCATCCACCACCACCGGCACCTTTGCCTGGTCAATAATAATTTCGAGCAATGCACGCGTCTGTAAGCCCTGATTCGAGCCAATGGGCGCGCCGAGCGGCATCACGGCGGCGCAGCCCACCTCCTCCAGCCGCTTGCACAAAACCGGATCCGCGCCGCAATACGGCAGAACGACAAACCCCTGTTTGACAAGCGTTTCGGCGGCTTTCAGCGTTTCGATGGGGTCGGGCATCAGGTAGCGGGCATCAGGATGAATTTCCAGCTTTATCCAGTGCGTCCCAAGCGCCTCGCGGGCCAGCTGCGCGGCAAATATGGCCTCATCCGCTGTTTTCGCACCGGATGTATTGGGTAGCAGCTGCACCCCTGCTTCCAGTAGCGGGGTGAGAATAGCGTCATTATGATTTCTCAAATCGACGCGTTTCATCGCCATGGTGACCAGTTGTGAACCGGAGGCGCGAATGGCGTCGACCATCACCTCAGGAGAGGCGAATTTCCCGGTACCGGTAAACAGGTGAGAAGAAAATGTTTTATCAGCAATCTGCAGCATATCAACCTCCGGCTATAGCCTGAAAAAGCAGGATCTGGTCGCCATCGTGCAGCACATGGGCTTGCCAAAGCTCGCGCGGGACGATTGTCTGGTTTACCGCCAGCGCGACGCCCGGCTTGAGTAAACGTAAGTGTTCCAGCAGGTTTGCCAGCGTAAGGCTCTCGGCACACTGCATTGGCTCATCGTTAAAGTGGATGCGCATCTGTTCCCCCACAAACCGGACACTGAGCGGACTTTTGCATGCTCAGGGCGCGCCAGCTATGCTGACGGGCGTCGAACAGCCGCAATAAACCGCTCGCCGGAATGGTGCCGGTTAGCACTTTAATGGCTTCAAGCGCCTGCAGCGTACCCATTACGCCGACGACCGGACCGAGCACGCCCGCGGTGCGACAGTTCCGCTCCGGCTCGTTTTCATCCGGCCACACGCAGCGATAGCAGCCGTGCTCCCAGGGCGGCGTTAAGACCATTAATTGCCCGCCAAAACCCACGGCGCTGGCGGAAATTAGCGGCTTATTATGTGTAACGCAGGCGGCGTTAATCGCCTGGCGTGTAGCCATATTGTCGCTGCAATCAAGCACCAGGCTGGCATTGCTGACCGCCTGACTAAGCGTTTCTCCGTGCAAACGCTCACTTATTACCTGTAGTTCGATACCAGGATTAAGTTGCTTAAGATGGCGTTGGGCAGCCTGTGTTTTCGGCTGGTCGAGATCCTGCGAGGTAAACAGTATCTGGCGCTGAAGATTACTGATATGCACGTTGTCATCGTCAGCCAGAATCAGCGTACCGACGCCTGCGGCGGCAAGATAAAGCGCAGCCGGAGAACCTAACCCGCCCAGACCAACAATGAGTACGCGGCTGGCGAGCAGTTTTTGCTGCCCCTCAAGCGCGACGTCCTCAAGCAGAAGCTGCCTGCTGTAGCGCATGAAATCTGCATCATTCATCGCCTGCTCCTGCGAGTTGTAGAAGCTGTGCCGTTGCTGCCCGCCAGTCGGCAGCCTGAGTAATCGCGCTGACAACTGCCACGCTCCCCACGCCCGTAGCGAGCACGGCGGGAACGCGGTCAATGCTGATGCCGCCAATTGCCACGGTTGGATAATCC
The DNA here is from genome assembly GCA_032051265.1 of Buttiauxella sp. Taxonomy (GTDB): domain Bacteria; phylum Pseudomonadota; class Gammaproteobacteria; order Enterobacterales; family Enterobacteriaceae; genus Dryocola. Next base: position 10,840 of record DAMBYU010000013.1, on the reverse strand, counting down.
CCGAGGGCTTTGATATGCGCGGCGAGCTGCTCCAGCCCCTGCGGAGAAGAGGGCATTTTCTTGGTATTGGTCGGGAAGACATGCCCCAGCGCAATGTAAGACGGGCGCGCTGCCAGGGCGCGCTCCATTTCCATATTATCGTGCGTGGAAAGCCCGAGGCGCAGCCCGGCGTCGCGGATAGCGTCCAGGTTTGCCACATCCAGGTCCTCCTGACCCAGATGGACGCCATAAGCGCGGTGTTTGATTGCCAGCTGCCAGTAATCGTTGATAAACAACCGCGCCTCAAAGCGCTGGCCGAGCCTGATGGCGGCAACAACGTCGGCTTCTACCTCCTCGTCAGGCTTATCTTTGATGCGCAGCTGAAGGGTGCGAACGCCTGCCTCAAGCAGGCGGGCAATCCACTCCACGCTATCCACAACCGGGTAAAGCCCTAGCCGTTGCGGTACGGCAGGAAAGGCGGATTTAGCCGTCATACTTCCTCCTGGCGCAGATAAATTTCACCGCCTTTGGCCCGGAAGGAGTGCGACATATCTTCCATGCCGACTTCAATGGTTTGCTTCGCGGCGAAGTCGCGGACTTCCTGTGAAATTTTCATCGAACAGAATTTCGGGCCGCACATGGAGCAGAAGTGGGCGACTTTGCCGGATTCCTGCGGCAGCGTTTCGTCGTGATAAGCGCGTGCGGTGAAGGGGTCGAGCGCCAGGTTAAACTGGTCTTCCCAGCGGAATTCGAAACGCGCTTTTGACATGGCGTTATCGCGAATCTGTGCGCCGGGATGGCCTTTTGCCAGATCTGCGGCGTGCGCCGCAATTTTGTAGGTGATAAGCCCCTGCTTAACGTCCTCTTTATTGGGCAAGCCCAGGTGCTCTTTTGGCGTGACGTAGCAAAGCATCGCGCAGCCAAACCAGCCGATCATCGCCGCGCCGATACCTGACGTGAAGTGATCATAACCGGGCGCGATATCGGTCGTTAACGGTCCGAGGGTGTAAAACGGCGCTTCGTGGCAGTGCTCCAGCTCTTCCGTCATGTTGCGGCGGATCATCTGCATCGGCACGTGTCCCGGTCCTTCAATCATCACCTGTACATCGTACTCCCAGGCGATTTTTGTCAGCTCGCCCAGCGTATGCAACTCGGCGAATTGCGCTTCGTCGTTGGCATCCTGAATGGAGCCCGGGCGCAGGCCGTCGCCCAGCGAAAGCGAGACGTCATAGGCGGCGCAGATTTCACAGATTTCGCGGAAGTGCTCGTAGAGAAAGTTTTCCTGATGGTGAGACAGGCACCACTTCGCCATAATTGAGCCGCCGCGTGAGACAATGCCGGTGAGGCGTTTAGCGGTCATCGGCACGTAGCGCAGCAGCACGCCCGCATGGATGGTGAAGTAGTCAACGCCTTGCTCAGCCTGTTCCAGCAGCGTGTCGCGGAACATCTCCCAGGTTAAGTCTTCGGCGATGCCGTTTACCTTTTCCAGCGCCTGATAAATTGGCACGGTGCCGATCGGCACCGGGCTGTTACGCAAAATCCATTCGCGGGTTTCATGGATATAACGTCCGGTGGAGAGATCCATTACCGTATCCGCACCCCAGCGGGTGGACCAGACCAGTTTTTCCACTTCCTCTTCAATGGAAGATGTCACCGCCGAGTTACCGATGTTGGCGTTGACCTTCACAAGGAAGTTGCGCCCGATAATCATCGGCTCGGATTCAGGATGGTTGATGTTGGCGGGGATAATCGCCCGGCCTGCTGCCACTTCGTCGCGTACAAATTCCGGCGTGATGTTTTCCGGCAGACGGGCGCCAAAACCTTCCCCCGGGTGCTGGTGGCGTAAGACGGCATCGCGAATACGCTCGCGCCCCATATTTTCGCGCACGGCGATAAACTCCATCTCTGGCGTGACGATGCCCTGACGAGCGTAATGCAGCTGAGTCACACATTGACCAGATTTAGCGCGACGCGGCGTGAGACGGGTTTCAAAGCGCAGCTCGTCCAGGCCGTCGTCAGCCAGACGTTCTTTAGTGTAAGCGGAGCTGCGGTCGGTCAGGGGTTCGCTGTCGTCGCGTTCTTCAATCCAGCCGCTGCGTAATGGCGAAAGCCCGCGCAGCACATCGATGGTGATATCCGGATCGCCGTAAGGGCCGGAGGTGTCGTAAACCGGCACCGCGTCATTAGGTGTGTACTGTGGATTATCTTTACTGCCGCCCGTCATCGTTGGGCTGAGCTGGATTTCACGCATCGGCACGCGGATATCTTCCCGCGAGCCGGTCAGATAGATGCGCTGTGAGTTAGGGAAAGCGGTGCCTTCGAGCGTATTGATAAAATGCTGGGCGGCAGCGCGTTGTTCGCGACGGGTTGGTTTTTTTTCAGATGCAGACATAGCTCATTCCAGTGTTTTCAGGAGTGGCTTGTCAGAACGACGGATGGAGTAATGGATATGGGGTAGCCGAAAAACGCAGGCGCCCAAAAGCAGAATTACTCTTGTTCCCTTCGCAGGTCTTAACCTGATCAGGTTCCGCGGATCCCGAATTAACGGTCTCAGCCGGTGCTTTCGCACTCGGCACTCCGACAAGAAGAAATCCGTATTGCTACGGATCGTTTTGTAAATTACTCGTTAACAGCGCAGAACTCAAGCCGGGCGTGCAAGGCTGCTGGCATCGTTTGCGCTGCTATGCAGATTGTTGGCGTAGGCCAGCTCAATAAGTTTATCTTCCAGCGAGAAACGTGCTCCCAGCGCCTCACCGATGCCCGACAACGCCTGCTGGAACTCAATGCAGTTATCATCATCAATGGCATTTTCCAGATTGGAATCGTAGAACTCCATGATCTGCTGGGTATTGGCTTCCAGCTGCGGGTAGATTTGCGTGGCGGCTAAAAGCGGGCTGGTGCCTTCCATTTCATCGATAATGCGCTCATAAATATTGAAATGCCCGGCGGAAAGGTAATCGACAAGATTGTGGCAAAACGTATCCAGTGCCTTTTCATCAAGCGCAGAATGAGATTCCTTGTTAGGCTTGATCCCGACCATGTTGTAATACGCCACCAGCAACTGTTTGCGGGCATAAAGCCATTGGTCGACTAACTCATTACTACCACCAACGCGCTCAGTCAGACTCTCTAACTGGTTAAGCATGATTGACTCCGTGAGTTATAAGGTTTAACGCAAACGCACCCAAAAAAGTGTAACGACTATCATTTATACCAGTGTCGAGGGGGATGTGCACCAGGTTATGGAACGTGTAATTCAAAAGTTAGACCATGGCTGGTTTATCGTCAGCCACGAGCAAAAATTGTGGCTGCCAAAAGGCGAACTGCCTTATGGGGCGGCAACAGATTTTCAGCTCGATGGCGTGGACGGCAGACAAATTGGCGAATGGGATGGTGAACCGGTCTGGCTGGTTCTGCAGCATCGCCGCCAGGATATGGGTTCGGTGCGGCAGCTTATCGATAGGGACGCAGGTTTGTTCCAGCTGGCAGGGCGCGGCGTGCAGCTTGCTGAATTCTATCGTTCCCATAAGTTTTGTGGCTATTGCGGGCATGAGATGCACGCAAGCAGAAGCGAATGGGCCATGCTGTGCAGCCATTGCCATGAACGCTATTACCCGCAGATCGCCCCCTGCATCATCGTGGCAATTCGCCGCGACGACCATATTCTGCTGGCCCAGCATACCCGCCATCGCAACGGGGTTTATACCGTGCTTGCCGGATTTGTCGAGGTTGGCGAAACCCTCGAACAGGCCGTTGCCCGCGAGGTGATGGAAGAGAGCAGCATTCGGGTGAAAAATCTGCGTTACGTGACCTCGCAGCCCTGGCCTTTCCCGCAATCGTTGATGACGGCGTTTATGGCGGAATATCACAGCGGTGAGATTAAAATCGACGAGAAAGAGTTAATTGATGCGCAATGGTATCGCTACGACCAGCTACCGCTTATCCCTGCGGCGGGTACGGTGGCGCGCCGTCTGATTGAGGATACCGTTGCTGCTTGTCGGGCAGAGTACGGGACGTGGTAAACTGGCGGCATACAGCCAAAGGAAATGCAAATATGACTGAACTGAAGAACGATCGTTACCTGCGCGCCCTGCAGCGGCAGCCCGTGGATATCACTCCGGTATGGATGATGAGGCAGGCGGGGCGTTATTTGCCGGAGTACAAAGCTACCCGCGCTCAGGCCGGCGATTTTATGTCGCTGTGCAAAAACGCCGAACTGGCCTGCGAAGTCACCCTGCAGCCGCTGCGTCGCATGCGGCTTGATGCAGCGATCCTCTTCTCTGATATCCTCACCGTGCCGGATGCGATGGGGCTTGGTCTCTATTTCGAAGCGGGTGAAGGTCCACGCTTTACCTCGCCAGTTACCAGCCGTGCCGACGTAGAAAAGCTGCCGATTCCCGATCCGGAAGATGAGCTGGGCTATGTGATGAACGCGGTACGCACCATCCGCAAAAACCTGGCAGGCCAGGTGCCGCTGATTGGTTTCTCCGGCAGTCCATGGACGCTGGCGACCTATATGGTCGAAGGCGGCAGCAGCAAAGCTTTTACCGTCATTAAAAAGATGATGTATGCCGATCCGCAGGCGCTGCATCTGCTGCTTGATAAGCTGGCGCAAAGCGTCACGCTGTATCTTAACGCTCAGATCAAAGCAGGCGCGCAGTCGGTGATGATTTTCGATACCTGGGGCGGCGTGTTGACCGGGCGCGATTATCAGCAGTTCTCGCTCTATTACATGCACAAAATTGTCGATGGCCTGCTGCGTGAAAACGAAGGTCGCCGCGTGCCGGTAACGCTGTTTACCAAAGGCGGAGGACAGTGGCTGGAAGCCATGGCGGAGACCGGCTGCGACGCTTTAGGCCTGGACTGGACAACGGATATTGCCGATGCCCGCCGCCGCGTGGGGCACAAAGTTGCGCTGCAAGGAAATATGGACCCGTCTATGCTTTACGCTCCACCTGCCCGCATCGAAGAGGAAGTATCGACGATTCTGGCAGGGTTCGGCAAAGGCGAGGGGCATGTTTTTAACCTCGGCCACGGTATTCACCAGGACGTGCCGCCAGAACATGCGGGTGCGTTTGTGGAGGCAGTTCACCGCTTGTCCGCGCGGTATCATCAGTAAATAAGGAGAGGAAATGGATCTTGCAGCACTTCGTCAACAACAGATCGAACTGGCATCAAATGTGATCCGCGAGGATCGCTTTGAGGTTGATCCTCCGGCGCTTATTGCCGGAGCCGATGTGGGGTTTGAGCAGGGCGGTGAGGTCACGCGCGCCGCCATTGTGCTGCTGAAATATCCTTCTCTTGAGCTGGTGGAATACAAGGTGGCGCGTATCGCCACCACCATGCCCTATATCCCCGGCTTCCTGTCGTTTCGCGAATATCCTGCGCTGCTGGCGGCCTGGGAGATGCTTTCCCGCAAGCCTGATTTACTGTTTGTCGATGGGCATGGCATCTCGCACCCGCGCCGCCTCGGTGTTGCCAGCCATTTTGGAATGCTGGTAGATGTGCCAACCATCGGCGTTGCCAAGAAGCGGCTATGTGGACGTTTTGAACCTTTGGGCGATGAAGTCGGTGAGAAACAGCCGCTGATCGACAAAGGAGAGCAGCTTGCCTGGGTGTGGCGCAGCAAAAAACGCTGCAATCCTCTTTTTGTGGCTACCGGGCATCGCGTGAGTACCGATACCGCCTTGCTTTGGGTGCAAAAATGCATGGCAGGTTATCGTTTACCCGAGCCTACGCGCTGGGCGGACGCCGTTGCATCGGGTCGTCCGGCTTTCGCGCGGTGGCAAGCAATTCAGGGGTGATTAGGGTAAACTGCCGCTAATTTCCCGTCTTTGAGACATCGTAATGTTACAAAACCCAATTCATTTGCGCCTGGAGAAGCTGGAAAGCTGGCAGCATGTCACTTTTATGGCCTCTTTATGCGAGCGTATGTACCCCAACTACGCCATGTTTTGCCAGCAAACCGGCTTTGGCGATGCCCAGCTTTATCGTCGTATTGTCGATCTCATCTGGGAAACGCTGACCGTAAAAGACGCGAAAGTGAATTTCGATAGCCAGCTTGAAAAACTGGAAGAGGCGATTCCCTCCGCGGACGACTATGATATTTACGGCGTCTGGCCGGCTATCGATGCCTGTGTGGCACTGAGCGAATTGCTTCACTCTCGTCTGTCAGGCGAAACGCTGGAGCATGCCATCGAAGTCAGTAAATCTTCTATCACCACCGTAGCGATGCTCGAAATGACGCAGGCCGGTCGTGAAATGACCGAAGAAGAGCTGCGGGCAAACCCGGCTGTGGAAGAGGAATGGGACATTCAGTGGGAGATTTTCCGCCTGCTGGCCGACTGCGAAGAACGAGATATTGAGCTGATCAAAGGATTACGCGCGGACCTCCGCGAGGCCGGGAGCAGCAATATCGGTATAAATTTGCAGCAATAAGACAACAAAACGTGACGTACAGTCTGAATTGTAGGGCCTGGAGGCTTCCAATTAGCCCCCCGTCTGGTCTACATTTGTGGGGCGAAAAAAAGTGGCTATCGGTGCGTGTATGCAGGAGAGTGCTTTTCAGGCATTTCCGTCGCACTCGATGCTTAGCAAGCGATAAACACATTGTAAGGATAACTTATGAACAAGACTCAACTGATTGATGTAATTGCTGACAAGGCTGACCTGTCTAAAGTACAGGCTAAAGCTGCTCTGGAATCCACTCTGGCTGCAATTACTGAGTCTCTGAAAGAAGGTGATGCTGTACAACTGGTTGGTTTCGGTACCTTCAAAGTGAACCACCGTGCTGAGCGCACTGGCCGCAATCCGCAGACCGGTAAAGAAATTAAAATCGCCGCGGCTAACGTGCCGGCGTTTGTTTCTGGTAAAGCACTGAAAGACGCAGTTAAGTAATTAACGCGTGTCGGTGAACAGTTTTAGCAGAGGGGCGATTTCGCCCCTTTTGTCTGTCTGGCGCCCGCTGGTGGCGTTAACGGGCGCGCTGCTGCTCACGGCGTGTAGCAGTAACGCTCTCCCTCCGTTTACCGCCAGCGGCTATGTAGCCGATCAGGGCGTAGTGCGCATCTGGCGTAAAGATAACAGCGATGGTTCGGTACATATGCTGACAGCGTTTAGCCCGTACGGAAACGGGGCTACCACAACGAACGAATATCGCTGGCAGGGCGATAGCCTGGTCTTTATCGAACAGAATATTCAGGGCAAGCAGCCCGAACATAATAAAGTACGTTTTGACGATCGCGGCGAGCTGAGTTTTATGCAGCGCGAAGTGGGCGGCCAAAAACAGCAGCTCTCCAGGGAACAAATAGCGCTGTACGAGTATCAGGCCACCCGCACGAAAGCGACCAGTGAAGCGTTGCGTATCGGGAAAGTGATACTGCGGCAAGGGCGCTGGCATCGCGATGGAACGGTAACGACCTGTGAAGGCGAAACCTTTAGCCCGAAGCTGGACGATGCCTCCCTGAGCCATATCGCACGCCGCCAGAGCCATTCTTCGCTGGAGGTCAGCATTGCCTGGCTGGAAGCGCCGGAAGGTTCACAGCTTTTGCTGGTGGCGAATGAGGACTTCTGCTCCTGGCAGCCGAAGCCCGGCGAGTTTTAGGCATAAAAAAACCGCCACGCGGGCGGTTTTCAGGTTTACTTCGCGTTTTCACGCGCTATGGCGCGATACCCGATGTCTGAGCGGCTAAAGCTGCCCTCCCAGTGGATATCCTTCATTAATTCGTAAGCCCGCTTCTGAGCCTGCGCTACGGTGTCGCCAAGCGCGGTCACACATAGCACGCGACCGCCGCTGGTGGTGACCATATCGTCTTCACGCAGCCTGGTTCCAGCATGGAAAACTTTGCCATCGGCCACTTCTTCAAGCGGCAGGCCGTGGATCACATCCCCGTTGCGGTAATCTGCCGGATAACCGCCGGCTGCCATGACGACGCCCAGAGAAGGACGCTCATCCCACTTTGACGTTGTCTCGTTGAGTTTACCGTCACAGGCTGCAAGGCACAGTTCAACCAGGTCGGACTGCAGACGCAGCATGATAGGCTGCGTTTCCGGGTCGCCGAAGCGGCAGTTAAACTCGATGACTTTAGGATTACCCAGCTTATCGATCATCAGGCCCGCATACAGGAAGCCGGTATAGGTATTGCCTTCCGCCGCCATACCGCGAACGGTTGGCCAGATAACCTGATCCATCGCGCGCTGATGCACTTCATCGGTGACCACCGGAGCAGGGGAGTAAGCACCCATGCCGCCAGTGTTCGGGCCGGTATCGCCATCGCCCACGCGTTTGTGATCCTGGCTGGTGGCCATCGGCAGTACATTCTCACCGTCGACCATTACGATGAAGCTGGCTTCTTCGCCGTCAAGGAACTCTTCCACCACGATGCGGTGCCCGGCGTCGCCAAACGCGTTGCCAGCCAGCATATCGTTAACGGCAGCTTCAGCTTCTGCCAGCGTCGTCGCCACGATCACGCCTTTGCCCGCGGCCAGACCGTCAGCCTTAATAACAATTGGCGCGCCTTTTTCACGGATGTAGGCCAGCGCTGGCTCCACTTCGGTGAAATTCTGATATTCGGCAGTAGGGATATTGTGGCGGGCCAGGAAATCTTTAGTAAAGGCTTTAGAGCCTTCTAACTGCGCAGCCCCCTGAGTCGGACCAAAGATTTTCAGACCGGCGGCGCGGAAGGCATCCACCACGCCGATAACGAGCGGCGCTTCAGGGCCGACAATCGTCAGATCGATCTTTTCATTCTGTGCAAAGCTGAGCAGGGCTGGAATATCGGTTGGATTAATCGCTACATTTTGCAGCGCAGGTTCCAGAGCCGTACCCGCATTGCCCGGTGCGACAAACACGGTACGTACCAGCGGCGACTGCGATGCCTTCCAGGCCAGCGCGTGTTCGCGCCCGCCGTTACCAATCACTAAAACTTTCATTCGTAAGGCTCCGGATTAATGGCGGAAATGGCGCATGTCGGTGAAGATCATTGCGATCCCGTGCTCGTCGGCGGCGGCAATCACTTCTTCATCCCGGATCGACCCGCCTGGTTGGATCACACAGCTCACGCCAACGGCCGCTGCGGCATCAATACCGTCGCGGAACGGGAAGAAGGCATCGGATGCCATGGCGGAGCCTTTTACTTCAAGACCTTCATCGCCTGCTTTGATACCGGCAATTTTTGCGGAATAAACACGGCTCATCTGACCGGCGCCTATACCAATAGTCATATTCTCGCGGGCATAAACGATAGCGTTGGATTTGACGAACTTCGCTACTTTCCAGCAGAACAGCGCATCACGCAGCTCCTGCTCGGTTGGCTGGCGCTTGCTGACTACGCGCAGGTCTGCTGCGGTAACCATGCCCAGGTCGCGATCCTGCACTAACAGGCCGCCGTTAACGCGTTTGAAGTCCAGGCCCGGAACGCGCTGCTGCCACAGGCCACATGTCAGGACGCGGACGTTTTGTTTCGCAGCGGTGATCTTCAAGGCTTCTTCACTGGCCGAAGGGGCAATGATCACTTCCACAAACTGGCGAGAAATAATGGCCTGAGCGGTTTGCGCATCCAGTTCGCGGTTAAAGGCGATGATGCCGCCGAATGCGGAGGTGGGGTCGGTTTTGTATGCGCGGTCGTAAGCATCCAGCAGGGAATCGCTAACGGCCACGCCGCATGGATTGGCGTGCTTCACGATTACACAGGCCGGTTCGCTGAACTCTTTTACACATTCCAGCGCAGCGTCGGTATCAGCGATGTTGTTATAGGAAAGCGCTTTGCCCTGAACCTGCGTTGCGGTGGCTACGGAAGCTTCCTGAATTTCTTCTTCTATATAGAAGGCAGCCTGCTGGTGGCTGTTTTCGCCGTAGCGCATATCCTGCTTCTTAATGAAGTTCAGGTTCAGCGTACGCGGGAAGCGGCCGGCAGGCTCTTTGCTCTCGCCATGATAAGCAGGTACCAGGCTACCAAAGTAGTTAGCAATCATGCTGTCGTAAGCGGCGGTGTGTTCGAAAGCTTTAATCGCCAGGTCGAAGCGGGTTTCTAAAGTGAGGGAAGCTTCGTTGGCATCCAGCTCGCTAATAATTGCCTGGTAGTCGCTGCTCTTAACAACAATCGCCACATCTTTATGGTTCTTCGCGGCGGAGCGCACCATAGTCGGGCCGCCAATATCGATATTCTCAACCGCATCTTCCAGAGAGCAGCCTTCGCGAGCGACGGTCTGCGCGAATGGATAAAGGTTGACGACAACCATATCGATTGGAGAGATGGCATGTTCTGCCATGATGGCATCATCCTGACCACGACGGCCCAGAATGCCGCCGTGAACTTTCGGATGCAGGGTTTTGACGCGTCCATCCATCATCTCCGGGAAACCGGTGTAGTCAGAGACTTCGGTCACCGGCAGGCCAGCGTCAGCCAGCAGACGGGCGGTTCCGCCTGTGGAGAGCAGTTGCACACCACGTTGGGAGAGGGCCTGGGCGAATTCGACGATGCCGGCTTTGTCAGAAACACTGAGCAGAGCGCGGCGTACAGGACGACGTTGTTGCATGGTTTTATCCCTTAGCTTTGGTTCGCATATAGAAGAGCGTTAGCTGAGTTCTCGTTTTTTAATCATAAAACTCAGCTAACGCCCCAAAACGGGGCGTCCTTTTATCGCGGCGTATTGTAGCGAAAACGTTTGCGTCGCGCTCGCGAAATTTCAGCTCGAATCACCTTTGTGGATAAGTTTGTGCACAACCTGGTATAAGGCGGGCTTTTGCTGGGGATTGCAGCAGTCAGTCAAAATAGTGCGAATTTAGTGTTGCAGCCTGAAGAGAACTCCCTATAATGCGCCTCCATCGACACGGAACATGTGAACAACATCACAGAGTAAC
>DAMBYU010000008.1:0-179737 GCA_032051265.1 Buttiauxella sp. | reverse complement strand
AAACAAACACGAAGGCCATCCTCACGGATGGCCTTTTTGTCGTCTGCTATTTACACATTATCCCTCCATTTCTACTTTATAAGATCCTGCCGATTACCCTCGATCTCAGCACTATTTCCTGCTGCCTAACGACTCCCTTAAGTGAAACATTTTCAACTATCTTATGAACACTCGACATTTGACAAGCGTCGCGTTATCTTCAGCTATCTGGATGTCTAAACGTTTAAACGTATGCTGTGAGGATTTAAGGTTATGCCGATTCGGGTGCAGGATGAGTTACCAGCCGTCAATTTCCTGCGTGAAGAGAATGTCTTTGTTATGACATCATCACGCGCAAGCAACCAGGAGATCCGTCCGCTAAAGGTGCTCATACTTAATCTGATGCCGAAAAAGATTGAGACGGAAAACCAGTTTTTGCGTCTGCTTTCTAACTCTCCTCTGCAGGTGGATGTCCAGCTGCTGCGTATCGACTGCCGGGAATCCCGCAATACGCCGGCCGAACATCTCAATAACTTCTACTGCAATTTTGCAGATATTCAGCACGAAAACTTTGATGGACTGATCGTTACCGGCGCCCCGTTGGGTCTGGTTGAATTTAACGATGTCGCTTACTGGCCGCAGATTGAACAGGTGCTGCACTGGGCAAAAGATCATGTCACCTCTACGCTGTTTGTCTGCTGGGCCGTGCAGGCGGCGCTGAATATTCTTTATGGCATCCCTAAACAGACGCGGCAGGAAAAGCTTTCTGGCGTTTACGAACATCATCTGACCTACCCACACGCTTTACTGACCCGCGGCTTTGACGATTCTTTCCTGGCACCGCACTCCCGCTATGCTGATTTCCCGGCCTCGCTGATTCGTGATTACACCGATCTGGAGATCCTGGCCGAGTCAGAAGGCGGGGACGCCTATCTCTTTGGCAGCAAAGACAAGCGCATAGCTTTTGTCACCGGCCATCCGGAATACGATGCGCATACACTTTCCGGCGAGTATTTCCGTGACGTTGAAGCCGGTCTGAATCCTGAGGTGCCGTATAACTATTTCCCCGATAACGATCCGCAAAAGAAACCGCGCGCCACATGGCGCAGCCATGGCAATTTACTCTTCACCAACTGGCTGAACTATTACGTTTACCAGATCACGCCGTTCGATCTGCGCCATATGAACCCGACGCTCGATTAAGCGTTTCAGCATCCCATTCTCACTGAAAATCAGGCACCTTCGGGTGCCTTTTTTATTATCTAAAAACCGCTTCCCCTTCTGAATTATTTTTATTCTTTTATTTATCAAGGATATGTTTCATTTTGAATTTAAAAATGGAAATAGTTTTTGATTTTAAAAAATGATGAAGTAGTCTTAATTCTGTTGCATGAAATCTGCACAGCCGTATGGGATCCACTTTTGCGGTATCGACGGGTTAAAACGAGAGGGGAGTGATCTAATGACACAACAAACAGTTAGCGCAGAGCTGGCCTTCAGCCAGCCTTTTGGAGAGCAAGAAAAGCAGATCCTTACGCCGGATGCGGTAGAGTTTCTCAGCGATCTCGTTACCCGTTTTACACCGCAGCGCAACAGACTGCTGGCGGCACGCACCGCTCAGCAGGCGGCGATCGATGCTGGAGAATTACCGGATTTCATTTCGGAAACCGCTTCCATTCGTGAGGGTGACTGGACGATTCGCGGTATTCCTGACGATTTGCTCGATCGCCGCGTTGAGATAACCGGTCCCGTTGAACGAAAGATGGTTATCAACGCCCTGAATGCCAACGTGAAAGTTTTCATGGCTGATTTCGAGGACTCCCTGGCACCGGGCTGGAGCAAAGTCATCGATGGTCAAATCAACCTGCGCGATGCCATCAACGGCACCATAAGCTGGACAAACGAAGCCGGGAAAATCTACCAGTTAAAACCGGATCCTGCGGTCTTAATCTGCCGCGTCCGCGGCCTGCATTTACCGGAAAAGCACGTGACCTGGCGTGATGAACCTATTCCCGGCAGCCTGTTTGATTTCGCTCTCTACTTCTTTCATAACGTGGATGCCCTGCTGGCAAAAAGGAGCGGCCCTTATTTCTATCTGCCAAAAACGCAGTCCTGGCAGGAAGCCGCCTGGTGGAGTGAAGTGTTCAGCTTTACCGAAGACCGTTTCTCCCTGCCGCGCGGCACCATCAAAGCCACACTGCTGATTGAAACTCTGCCAGCCGTGTTCCAGATGGATGAGATCCTGCACGCGCTGCGCGACCATATTGTTGGCCTGAACTGTGGTCGCTGGGACTACATTTTCAGCTATATCAAAACCCTGAAGCAGCATCCGGATCGCATCCTGCCGGATCGCCAGTCCGTCACCATGGATAAACCGTTCCTCAACGCTTATTCGCGTTTGCTGATCAAAACCTGCCATCGCCGCGGCGCCTTTGCGATGGGCGGCATGGCGGCGTTTATTCCGAGTAAAGAGAGCGAACGTAACGAGTGGGTGCTCAATAAGGTTAAAGCAGACAAACAGATGGAGGCGAATAACGGGCATGACGGCACCTGGATTGCCCATCCGGGACTGGCCGACGCGGTAATGGATATCTTTGATAAAGCCTTAGGTGACAGAAGCAACCAGCTTACCGTTCTGCGTGAAGAGGATGCGCCAGTTACCGCTGCGCAATTGCTTGAGCCATGCCCGGGCGAGCGCACCGAAGACGGCATGCGCGCCAATATCCGTGTGGCGGTGCAATACATTGAGGCGTGGATTTCTGGCAACGGTTGCGTGCCGATTTACGGACTGATGGAAGACGCTGCGACGGCAGAAATCTCCCGTACCTCTATCTGGCAGTGGATCCACCATGAAAAATCGCTCAGCAACGGCCAGACGGTTACCAAAGCGCTGTTCCGCCAGATGCTTGCCGAGGAAATGCTGGTCATTCAGGAAGAGCTGGGCGATCGCCGTTTCAGCCAGGGGCGCTTTGACGAAGCCGCACGCCTGATGGAGCAAATCACCACTTCTGAAACGCTTATCGACTTCCTGACGCTGCCAGGCTACCGCCTGCTTGCCTGAACCCAACGTATAAAAAAGGAGCATCTGCCATGAAAAATACCTCCCGTACCCAACAGATTGAACAATTACAGCAGGAGTGGGCGCAACCGCGCTGGGAAGGCATCAAACGTCCCTATACCGCAGAAGATGTCGTGAAGCTGCGTGGTTCGGTAAACCCGGAATGTACGCTGGCGCAAAACGGCGCGGCGAGAATGTGGCGGTTGCTGCATGGCGAATCTAAAAAGGGCTATATCAATAGCCTCGGGGCGCTGACCGGCGGGCAGGCGTTGCAGCAGGCTAAAGCGGGTATTGAGGCCATTTACCTTTCGGGCTGGCAGGTCGCGGCGGATGCGAATCTGGCCTCCAGCATGTATCCGGATCAATCCCTCTACCCGGCGAACTCTGTGCCTGCTGTGGTCGATCGGATCAACAACACCTTCCGTCGTGCGGATCAGATCCAGTGGGCTGCGAATATTGAGCCGGGCGATCCGCGTTATGTTGACTATTTCCTGCCAATTGTCGCCGATGCAGAAGCCGGTTTTGGCGGCGTGCTGAACGCGTTCGAGCTTATGAAATCCATGATTCAGGCGGGAGCGGCGGCCGTTCATTTTGAAGACCAGCTCGCGTCGGTGAAGAAATGCGGCCATATGGGCGGTAAAGTGCTGGTGCCTACTCAGGAAGCGATTCAGAAGCTGGTTGCTGCGCGCCTGGCAGCGGATGTCATGGGCGTGCCGACTCTGTTGATTGCACGTACCGACGCCGATGCTGCAGATTTGATTACTTCCGACTGCGACGAATATGACCGCGAGTTTATTACCGGCGAACGCACGCAGGAAGGCTTCTATCGCACTCGCGCAGGCGTCGAGCAGGCTATCAGCCGGGGGCTTGCCTATGCGCCTTATGCTGATTTGGTATGGTGTGAAACGTCAAAACCGGATCTCGATCAGGCGCGTCGCTTCGCTGAGGCGATTCATGCCCGCTTCCCTGGCAAGCTGCTGGCCTATAACTGCTCCCCATCTTTCAACTGGAAGAAAAATCTCGACGACAAAACTATCGCCTCGTTCCAGCAAGAGCTCTCCGCGATGGGTTACAAATATCAGTTCATCACGCTTGCGGGCATTCACAGCATGTGGTTCAACATGTTCGATCTTGCCCGTTCCTACGCGCAGGGCGAAGGCATGAGGCATTACGTCGAAAAAGTGCAGCAGCCGGAATTCGCTGCGGCGCCGGAAGGCTACACCTTTGTCTCCCATCAGCAGGAGGTGGGCACCGGCTATTTTGACCGCGTGACGACAATTATCCAGGGCGGCGCTTCTTCGGTGACCGCGTTGACAGGGTCGACGGAAGAAGAGCAATTCTAGCTCCATCGCTTCCCTCTCTCCTGTGGGGAGAGGGTGAGGGGAGAAATAAATGTCAAACAGGCAGGAACTGTTAATCGCACACACCATACTGCAGGGTTTTGACGCGCAGTATGGCCGTTTTCTGGAGATCACCTCCGGGGCGCAGCAGCGCTTTGAGCAGGCCGACTGGCATGCCGTGCAGCAGGCGATGAAAAGCCGCATCCATCTTTACGATCATCACGTAGGCCTGGTGGCAGAGCAGCTTCGCTGCATTACTGGCACAGAGAATACTGACGCAGCATTTTTACTGCGCGTGAAGGAGCAGTACACCCGTCTATTGCCGGATTACCCTCGCTTTGAAATTGCAGAGAGTTTTTTTAACTCTGTCTACTGTCGGTTATTTGACCACCGCTCGCTAACTCCCGAGCGGCTTTTTATCTTCAGCTCGCAGGCGGAAGGGCGATTTCGCACCATCCCTCGTCCTTTATCCAAATTATTTTTCCCCGCTCAGGGCTGGCAGTCGTTGCTGGTCGCCATGCTGGGCGATCTGCCGCTACGCTTGCCGTGGCAAAATTTAACGCGCGATGCGGGCTACATTGTCGCTCACCTCAACGAGACCTTCGGTAGTGATGCGTTATGTAACGCGAATCTGGAAGTGGCGAACGAACTGTTCTATCGCAACAAAGCGGCATGGCTTGTGGGCAAACTTGCCTTGCCGGGCGGGAAAGTCCCGTTCTTATTGCCGATTCATCGTACTGATGACGGGCAGCTTGTTGTCGATACCTGCCTTACCAGCAGCGCGGAGGCGAGCATCGTTTTTGGCTTCGCCCGCTCATATTTTATGGTTTATGCGCCGCTTCCTGCCGCCCTTGTGGCATGGCTACGCGAACTGCTGCCGGGCAAAACTACCGCCGAGCTTTATATGGCGATAGGCTGCCAGAAGCATGGGAAAACAGAAAGTTATCGCGAATATCTGACCTACATTACCTCTACGGATGAACAGTTTATCGAAGCGCCCGGCATACGGGGCATGGTGATGCTGGTGTTTACGCAGCCCGGTTTCGACAGAGTTTTTAAAATCATCAAAGACAAATTTGCGCCGCAAAAAGAAGTGAGCGCTGAGCGGGTCCGCGCCTGCTATCAACTGGTCAAAGAGCACGACCGCGTCGGACGTATGGCGGATACGCAGGAGTTTGAAAACTTCGTGCTGGATAAAAGCCAGATAAGCGCGCCGCTTCTGGCGTTGTTATATGAAGAAGTGCCGGAAAAACTCACCGATCTCGGCGACCGCATTGCTATCAGCCATCTCTATATCGAGCGCAGAATGGTGCCGCTGAACCTGTGGCTGGAAAGCGTGGAAGGACAGCAACTGCGCGATGCCGTGGAAGAATATGGCAACGCCATTCGCCAGCTTGCGGCGGCGAATATTTTCCCGGGCGACATGCTGTTTAAAAACTTTGGCGTGACGCGCCACGGGAGGGTGGTTTTCTATGATTACGATGAAATCTGCTACATGACCGAAGTGAATTTTCGCGACATCCCTCCGCCACGTTTTCCCGAAGACGAAATGTCCGCCGAACCCTGGTACAGCGTATCGCCAGGCGACGTTTTCCCGGAAGAGTTTCGCCACTATCTTTGCGCCGATCCGCGTATTCGTCCGCTGTTCGACGAAATGCACGGCGACCTGTTTCAGGCTGCTTTCTGGCGTGCACTGCAGGAACGCATTCGCCATGGCCACGTAGAGGATGTTTATGCTTACCGCAGACGCCAGCGCTTTAGCCTGCGTTATGCGGATTTAAAGCAGGCGGGTTAGCGCCCGCCGCCATAAGCCTGAGTAATCTCCTTCGCCGCTTTAATCACCAGCGCGCCAAGCTCTGTTACGCGATCGTCAGTGATGCGTGAAACTGGCCCGGAAATCGAGATAGCGGCAAATGCCTCATGGTGCTCATCGTAGATACAGGCCGCCACGCAGCGTAACCCCAGGGCATGTTCTTCATCATCGAAGGAGTAACCACGCTTACGCGTCTGGGCTAAATCTTCTTTCAGGTGCAGCGGGGAGGTGAGCGTTGCGGGCGTGTAGTTATGCAGCCCCTTACGATGCAGCAATGCTGCCACCTCATCGTCGCTCAGGTTCGCCAGAAAGGCTTTACCAGCCCCGGAAGCATGCATGGGGAGCTTGCCGCCAATCGGGGCGGACATGCGCATTAGCTGGGTGCATTGTACCTGGTCGATAATAATCGCCTGATGATCGCTATGGTCCAGCACCGCCAGGTTTACCGTCTCGCCGGAATCTTCCATTAGCTTACGCAGCATCGGGTGGACGATAGCCAGCAGATTGCGGCTTTGCAGGAAGCTGCTGCCAACGACGAACGCGTGCGCGCCGATCGTCCAGTGGCCGAGATCGCCAATCTGGCGTACAAAACCGAGCTGTTGCATGGTGGTCAGCAGGCGATGAGTGGTGGAGTTGGGCAAGCCGGCCTGCTGAGCAAGCTCGGTAAGCGCCACGCTACCGTGAGATTCGGCAATCCACTCAAGCAGCTTCAGGCCACGCGTCAACGACTGGACCTGCCCGGTAGGCTGGGGGGCCACAGCTGCGGCAGCGCGAGGTTTTTTGCCACGTTTGGCAGGAACGACAGCGACCATACCTGACTCCTTTTTTCATATCGTGGAAATCATTTTCGTTTTATTTGACGATAATGCAACCCGCATTGGACTCATCGGATCAGTCAGGTGAACATGTCTCATGTTCCATAGCTTTTCCCCTGTCGTAACTTATGCCAGTATGGCTTTTATGCAGCTTTAACACGTTTTGTCCCCGGGAGCCTGAGTTGAGCAACAAAGTAGAGCAATTGCAGCAGCAGTTAAACCAACGCATTCTGGTACTGGATGGCGGTATGGGCACCATGATCCAGAGCTATCGTCTTGAAGAGAGCGATTTTCGAGGGGTTCGCTTTGCAGACTGGCCGTGTGACCTGAAAGGAAATAACGACCTGCTGGTGCTGAGTAAACCGGAAATTATTGCCGCAATTCACTACGCCTACTTTGAAGCGGGTGCCGACATCGTCGAAACCAACACCTTCAACTCCACGACTATCGCGATGGCGGATTACCAGATGGAATCCCTGTCGGCGGAAATCAACCTTGAAGCGGCGAAACTGGCGCGTGCCTGTGCCGATGAATGGACTGCTCGTACGCCAGAAAAACCGCGTTACGTCGCCGGGGTGCTGGGCCCAACTAACCGCACGGCTTCAATTTCACCAGACGTTAACGATCCCGCTTTCCGTAATGTCACCTTTGATAGGCTCGTTGAGGCCTACCGCGAATCAACCCACGCGCTGGTGGAAGGTGGTGTCGATCTGATCATGATTGAAACGGTGTTCGATACGTTAAACGCCAAAGCGGCTATTTTCGCCGTAAAAGCCGAGTTTGAAGCGCT
The DNA here is from genome assembly GCA_032051265.1 of Buttiauxella sp. Lineage (GTDB taxonomy): Bacteria > Pseudomonadota > Gammaproteobacteria > Enterobacterales > Enterobacteriaceae > Dryocola. The sequence continues at coordinate 171,942 of DAMBYU010000008.1, read as the reverse complement.
GGGCGTAGACTTGCCGATCATGATTTCCGGCACTATCACCGATGCATCAGGCCGTACGCTATCCGGGCAGACGACGGAAGCTTTCTATAACTCTTTACGCCATGCAGATGCGCTGACCTTCGGCCTGAACTGCGCGCTGGGGCCGGACGAGCTGCGCCAGTACGTTGCCGAGCTTTCACGCATTGCCGAATGCTACGTTACTGCGCACCCGAACGCCGGCCTGCCGAACGCCTTTGGTGAGTACGATCTGGACGCGGATACCATGGCGCAGCAGATTGGCGAGTGGGCGCAAGCGGGCTTCCTGAATATCGTTGGCGGCTGTTGCGGCACCACGCCGGAACATATCGCCGCGATGAGTAAAGCGGTGGAAGGGGTTGCGCCGCGTAAGCTGCCGGAGCTGCCGGTTGCCTGCCGTCTTGCAGGACTTGAACCGCTGAATATCGGCGCGGAAAGCCTGTTTGTGAACGTCGGCGAACGTACCAACGTCACCGGTTCTGCCAAATTTAAGCGGCTGATTAAAGAAGAAAAATACAATGAAGCGCTGGAAGTGGCCCTGCAGCAGGTAGAGAGCGGCGCGCAAATCATCGACATCAACATGGATGAAGGGATGCTCGACGCCGAGGCGGCGATGGTGCGTTTCCTTAACCTGATTGCCGGTGAGCCGGATATCGCCCGGGTGCCTATTATGATCGACTCCTCAAAATGGGAAGTTATCGAAAAAGGGCTGAAGTGCATCCAGGGCAAAGGCATCGTTAACTCCATCTCCATGAAAGAGGGCGTTGAGGCATTTATTCACCACGCCAGACTGGTGCGCCGCTACGGCGCCGCGATGGTGGTCATGGCCTTTGACGAGCAGGGCCAGGCGGATACGCGGGAGCGCAAAATTGAGATTTGCCGCCGCGCCTACAAAATCCTCACCGAAGAAGTCGGTTTCCCGCCGGAAGATATTATTTTCGATCCGAACATCTTTGCGGTTGCGACGGGTATTGATGAACATAACAACTATGCGCAGGATTTTATCGGCGCATGTGAAGACATCAAACGCGAGCTGCCGCATGCGATGATCTCCGGTGGCGTCTCGAACGTGTCGTTCTCGTTCCGCGGTAACGACCCGGTGCGCGAAGCCATACATGCCGTGTTCCTCTACTACGCGATCCGCAACGGTATGGACATGGGTATCGTCAACGCCGGACAACTGGCGATTTACGACGATCTTTCCGATGAATTACGCGATGCGGTAGAAGACGTCATTCTTAACCGCCGCGACGATAGCACCGAGCGGTTACTTGAGCTGGCAGAGAAGTATCGCAGCAGCAAAGGGGATGATGCCGCTGCAGCCCAGCAGGCGGAATGGCGTAGCTGGGATGTGAAAAAGCGCCTTGAATACTCGCTGGTAAAAGGCATCACCGAGTTTATTGAACTCGATACAGAAGAAGCCCGTCAGCAGGCTGAACGCCCGATTCAGGTTATCGAAGGGCCGCTGATGGACGGCATGAACGTGGTCGGTGACCTGTTTGGGGAAGGCAAAATGTTCCTGCCGCAGGTGGTAAAATCTGCCCGCGTGATGAAGCAGGCGGTGGCTTACCTGGAACCCTATATCGAGGCCAGCAAAGAGAAAGGCTCTACCAACGGCAAGATCGTACTCGCCACGGTGAAAGGCGATGTGCATGACATCGGTAAAAACATCGTTGGCGTGGTGCTGCAATGTAACAACTATGAAATTGTCGATCTCGGCGTGATGGTGCCGGGCGAGAAAATTTTGAAGACCGCCCGTGAAGTCGGCGCCGATATAATTGGCCTGTCCGGGCTTATCACTCCGTCGCTGGACGAAATGGTTAACGTCGCCAAAGAGATGGAGCGACAGGGCTTTACGCTGCCGCTGCTGATTGGCGGCGCGACGACATCCAAAGCGCACACGGCGGTAAAAATCGAGCAGAACTACAGCGGCCCAACGGTTTACGTGCAGAACGCTTCGCGCACCGTAGGCGTGGTTTCCGCGCTGCTTTCTGCAACGCAGCATGATGATTTTGTGGCCCGCACGCGTAAAGAATATGTAACCGTGCGAACCCAGCATGCCCGCAAAAAACCGCGCACTCCACCCGTTACTCTTCAGGCGGCTCGTGAAAACGATCTGGCTTTCGACTGGGCGAATTATACGCCTCCGGTCGCGCATCGTCCGGGCGTGCAGGAAGTTACCGCCAGCATCGAAACGCTGCGTAACTATATCGACTGGACGCCATTCTTCATGACCTGGTCGCTGGCCGGGAAGTATCCGCGCATCCTTGAAGATGAGGTGGTGGGTGAAGAAGCGCTGCGCCTGTTTAAAGACGCCAACGATATGCTTGATAAACTGCACGCGGAAAAGTCCCTCACTCCACGCGGCGTGGTTGGTTTGTTCCCGGCAAACCGCGTGGATGACGATATTGAAATCTATCGCGATGAATCCCGTACGCAGGTTCTGACCGTGGCTCACCATCTACGCCAGCAAACAGAAAAGGTCGGCTTTGCGAACTACTGTCTGGCGGATTTTGTCGCGCCAAAACACAGCGGTAAAGAAGACTATATCGGGGCGTTTGCGGTTACCGGTGGCCTGGAAGAAGACGCGCTGGCCGAGGCTTTCGAAGCGCAGCACGATGATTACAATAAAATCATGGTGAAAGCGATCGCCGACCGTCTGGCGGAAGCCTTTGCGGAATATCTGCATGAGCGCGTGCGCAAGGTTTACTGGGGCTATGCGCCGACGGAAAACCTGAGCAACGAAGAGCTGATCCGCGAGAACTATCAGGGGATTCGCCCGGCGCCGGGTTATCCTGCCTGCCCGGAACATACCGAGAAAGCGACTATCTGGGAGCTGCTGGATGTCGAGAACGTTATCGGCATGAAGCTGACCGAATCCTACGCCATGTGGCCGGGCGCGTCGGTTTCCGGCTGGTACTTCAGCCATCCGGACAGCAAATACTACACCGTGGCGCAAATTCAGCGCGATCAGGTTGAGGATTATGCCCGTCGTAAAGGCATGTCCGTTAGCGAGGTGGAGCGCTGGCTATCGTCGAATCTGGGCTACGACGCGGACTAGTTATTTATAGTTAAGTTTTCGTTATACCTGACAGGGCGCTAAATATGGCGCCCTGGCTATTTATGGCGATTAAGCACTTATACTTGACCTTGCAGGGAACCAATAATTTATAAGGAGAAAGTGTGCTCACTCTACTGCATTTGCTTTCTGCGGTGGCGCTACTGGTCTGGGGCACGCACATTGTGCGTACCGGCATCATGCGCGTTTACGGCGCTAATCTCCGTAGTGTACTCAGCCGCAGCGTTGAAAAGAAACCGCTCGCCTTCTGTGCAGGCATCGGCGTAACCGCGCTTGTGCAGAGCAGCAACGCGACCACCATGCTGGTCACCTCGTTTGTGGCCCAGGACCTGGTGGCGCTTACGCCTGCGCTGGTGATAGTGCTGGGAGCCGACGTCGGTACAGCGTTGATGGCACGTGTCCTGACGTTCGATCTTTCCTGGCTTTCGCCGCTGCTGATTTTTATTGGGGTGATTTTTTTCCTCAGCCGCAAGCAAACGCGCGCCGGGCAGCTTGGCCGTGTCGGCATCGGTTTAGGGCTGATTTTGCAGGCGCTGGAGCTGATCGTTGCCGCCGTCACGCCGATGACCCAGGCCTCGGGCGTGCAGGTTATCTTCGCCTCGCTGACCGGCGATATCATGCTTGATGCGCTAATCGGCGCCATGTTCGCCATTATCAGCTATTCAAGCCTTGCCGCCGTACTGCTTACCGCCACGCTTACCTCAACCGGCGTTATTTCGTTTGATGTGGCTTTGTGTCTGGTGATTGGCGCAAACCTTGGCTCCGGTTTGCTGGCGATGATTAATAACAGCGCCGCCAACGCGGCCGCGCGGCGGGTAGCCCTCGGTAGCCTGCTGTTTAAGCTGGTGGGCAGCATTATCGTGCTGCCATTTGTGCGTATTCTTGCCAGCCTTATGCATAACTTACCGCTGCCTGAATCCGAGCTGGTTATCTATTTCCACGTCTTCTATAACCTCATCCGCTGCCTGGCGATGGTGCCCTTTGCCGAACCAATGGCGCGGTTCTGCCGGCGGGTCATCAGCGAAGCGCCCGAGCTGGATGCGCGCATGAAGCCGAAACACCTCGACCCGACGGCCATCGATACGCCCGCATTAGGTTTGTCGAACGCCGCCCGGGAAACGCTGCGCATGGGCGATCTGCTGGAGCAGATGCTGGAGACCTGGAGCAAAGTCATACATGGCGAGCCGCGGCAGGAGAAGGAGCTACGTAAGCTTGCCGATGACGTGGATGTGCTCTACACCGCCATCAAACTCTATATGGCGCAAATGCAGAAAGAAGATCTGGCGGATATTGAATCCCGCCGCTGGGCGGAGATTATCGAGATGTCGCTTAACCTTGAACAGGCGGCGGATATCCTTGAACGAATGGGCAGCGAGGTGGCGGATAAATCATTCGCCACCCGTCAGGCGTTTTCGGCGGATGGCCTGAAGGAGCTGGATAGCCTTCTGCAGCAGTTAACAAGCAACCTTAAGCTCAGCCTGTCGGTATTTTTCTCCGCGGACGTGAACAGCGCGCGTCGCCTGCGCCGTAACAAGCATCGTTTTCGCATTATGAATCGCCGTTTCTCTCATGCGCACGTTGACCGTCTGCATCAGCAAAACGTGCAGAGTATCGAAACCAGTTCGCTGCATCTGGGCCTGTTGGGGGACATGAAACGTTTGAACTCTCTGTTCTGCGCCGTGGCGTATGGCGTGCTGGAGCAGCCGGACGATGATGACGGAAGGGATGAATATTAAGGCGCCTGGTGCCCCGATTGCGGCGCTGACGCCGCCAGTCGGGAACCCGCCCCCTTTTTAAAAACGGTGACCGGCCTTGAGGGCACTGCTTCCTCACCGGCCCGAAATACGCTGCTCCCGGGTTTCGCCCTGGTGCCCTTCCGGTAGCGCATGTTCCAGCCATGTTTTGCCAGGCAGCAATGAGTTACTCAATAACAGCAGTTCCATCTTTTCTCCATTAGCCAGGTTACAGAGTCGGTTGCGGATCTATCATCGCTTGCTTGCGCGCTTGCTGATATGGCTCATGCTGTTGCAAGGCTGCGGCGGTAGCGAACGTATCTCATCGCGTAGGGAAGGTGAAGAGTGAGGGGCTGCGGCTAACATAATGTCAGGCCTTCAGGCTGGGTAAAATGGCAAGGCGCCTTCCCTGGCGCATCGGTTTATTCCGCACGAGCAAACGCCGCGGCTTCAGTGACCAGCGCCAGGCCGTTGTCACGATTGTGGGCGGTGATAACCACATCGCGGAAGCCGGCGCCACGAAAGGCGGCGATAACCGCTTTACCCATACCGCCGCTGCCCTGGATCATCACTTTGGCGGCGCTATCCAGCCGGTGGCTGTCGATCAGGCTCTTCACCGCGATATAGTCGGTGTTGAGGCCGGTCAGCCTGCCGTCGTCGTTGACGATAGGATTGACCGAGTCAATCATCCGGGCTGAAGGATCAATGGCGTCAAGAAAGGGCATGCAGCTCTCTTTAAACGGCATAGATACCGCACAACAGCGAATGCCTAACGCCCGAAAGCCTCTTACCACGGCGGCAATGTCCTGTGTGATAAAGGCTTTGTAGATACAATTCAGCCCCAGTTTCTCATACAGATAGTTGTGAAAGCGGGTGCCGAAGTTACCCGGGCGGCTGGCCAGCGACATACAAAGCTGCGTTTCGCGATTAATCATGGGCAATGTCTGGGGCATGGGCCAGCAGATAGCGCTCCGCCTCCGCGGACCAGATCCCATGATAGCGCTCCACGATCGCCGCCAGTTCCGGGTCGGCAATCTTGCCAAGGGGCGTCAGAGGCAGAGATTTTCCGGTATACACTAGTTTTTTACCGCCGCCGACCGCCGGTAAATCGAGGGTCGTTTCACCTGCCGCATTGAGCCCAAGGATATGGGTGACGACTTTCGCTGCCTGGACTTTTTTCGCCTGCATCAGCGCCACGGCGGCGCGCATATCATCGGTATTGCCGCCGGAGGTGCCCACGTAATGGGTAAAGGCGTAGTGGACATCGTAAAAGTTTATCGGGGCGCTGAACTGCTTATCCTGCGGGCCGGCAAAGAAGTTCAGACAACCGTCGGGGGCCAGCAGCGAAGAGGCCATGGTAATCAACTCCTCTTTCGGTACGAAGACGAAAATATCGTCAAACCCGTGGCCGCCGCTCAGCGCCATCAGCCTCTCGCATCCGGCATCGTGCCCGTCCAGGTAGTGAATGAGCGTCTGCGGTTCTGACGGATAATGCTGGCGGGCATAGCTCAGCTTCGGTTTGTTGGTATCGGTCACCACCAGTAGGGAGGGGTTGATCGGCCCATGCAGCGCGTAGTCAATAGCCAGCAGCCCCATGGGGCCGGTTCCGCCGAGGATCAGCGTGCGGCCCTGCGGCCGGATGCCCATGGTGTGGTTGTAGGTACCTTCCTGCAAGTGATAGTTGGCATTGAATGCGCCAATGACGCAGGAGAGCGGTTCAACCAGCGACCCCTCAAACCAGGTTTCGCCTTCCCAGCAGAGCAGACAGTCTTGCTCCATGACCTCATTGGGGATCACCACTTGGGTGGCTTCGCCGCCGATCCACGGGAAAGAGTAGCCAGGGCAATCGGGGCGATCCGGCAGTTGCAGGTTAGCCTGGATGACGTAGCGCTGTCCGGCATGAAATTTATGCTGCCATTTTTTACCGACCGCGAGGATTTCGCCGCAGAATTCATGGCCGATGATGATCGGATTGACCGCCACATCGTCCGGCACTTTCTTATGGTTTTCACCCTGGTTGGCCTCTTTCCACGAAGAGAGGCACAGGCTATCGGTCACCACGCGGGCGAGGATCTCATCATCCTGCATTGCCGGTAGCTCGAAGGTTTCCAGGCGCAGGTCGCGTTTACCGTAAAGACGTAAAGCTGTTGTTTTCATGTTTACCACCTCATCCCCTTTATCTGTCGGGGTTAGCTTGTTGAAGTCGCCCCGGCTGCGCCGGGGCTGAATAATCAGGACAAGAAGCCCAGCGCGTTACCGATAATCCCTAACCCGAACAGGGCGAAGATCAGCCAGACCGGGTTAACTTTTTTGTTCAGCAGGCGCACCATTAGCAGCGTCAAACCCAAGGCCAGCAGGCCAGGGCAGAGCTGATCGAGGATGTTCTGTACGGTCATGGTGACGGTGGTGCCATCGGCGCCCGGCGTTTGCGACACCACCAACGGCACGTTGATGGTGGTCCACTTCGTGACCAGCACGCCCATCACGAACAGGCCCAGAATTGAGGCGCCTTCGGTTAGTTTTTGCAGCAGGTTGCTGCCCATATCGCTGACAATATTGACCCCTTTGCGAAAGCCGAGCTGCAGGCCATACCATTTCATTGCCAGACGTACTGCATTGAAAATAAAGAAGAACAGCAGTGGTCCCATGACATTGCCGGAGAGCGCCAGCGAAGCGCCGAGGGCCGCGGTGATCGGGCGTAAGGTGCCCCAGACTAGTGGATCTCCGACCCCCGCCAGCGGCCCCATCAGCCCAACTTTAATGCCGTTAATTGTCCCATCGTCGATGGCTGCGCCGTTGGCGCGCGCTTCTTCCATTGCCGCCGTCACGCCCAGCACCGGGCCGCAGACAGCGGGCGTGGTATTGAAGAACACCAGGTGGCGTTTGAGCGCCGCCACCTGATCCTCTTTCAGCGGATAGAGTCGTTTGATCGCCGGGATCATGTCGTAGCAAAACCCGAGGCCGTGGATGCGTTCGAAGTTGAAAGAGGCCTGCTGCAGGTTGGATCGCAGAAAGATGCTAACCAGGTCGCCTTGAGTGAGTTTTTTCGGTTCCATAATGGGCTCCATCAGTCGTCAAGTTGGTCAAGGGCGGTGGAAGTGGTGGTGGCCGGTTGGGGCTCAGCCTTGCGCCATTGCGGGTTCAGCTGGATGTAGATCAGCGCGATGATGACGCCCACGCCGCCGAAGGCCAGCAGGCTTAAATCGAGGTAGCCTCCCGCCAGAAAACCGAGGAAAAAGAAGGGCATCAGATATTTCACGCCCATCATGCGCAGGACCATGGCGTAACCCACCACCACAATGAACCCTCCGGCGATTTGCAGGCCGCGGGTGACAAATTCCGGGATGGTGTTCAGCATGTTGCTAACCATTTCGGCGCTGACAAACAGCGAGACCACCAGTGCCGGAATGGCGACGCGTAGCGCCTGGACGCCCAGCGCCGAGATGTGCAGCATGTCGATCGTGCGGAAATGTGCCTCTTCCGCGGCCTTATCTGCCGCGTGTTGAAAGACCACGGTGATGGTGCGGGCGAAGACGGTTAACACCTGGCCTGCCGCCGCGACCGGCAGCGCGATGGCAATACCGGTGGCAATGCTTTGCTGGCCGACAATCACCAGAATGGCTGAAATAATGCTCGCCAGCGCCGAATCTGGCGATTGCGCGGCACCGACGTTCATCCAGCCGAGCGCAATCAGCTCCAGGGTGCCGCCGAGCATAATCCCGGTTTTTAAATCACCGAGGATTAACCCAATAACGGTACAAGCAATTAATGGACGGTGGGTCTGAAATTCATCCAGCACGCTGCCCATCCCGGCAATACAGGAAAATATAAATATGGCGATAATTTGTAGGGTACTTATTTCCATAATATGTCACCTTGAGGGTATAGGAATCCCTGCCTGTTACGGCATTAATACGGCGTCGTTCAGGCGCTCAGATTAATACAGGCGCTGCTTTTTATTCTGTAATGGATTGTTCTGCTATTTTATCAAGAATATTTATCGATGGATCTGATGCGACGACGCGTAAATCCAGCTTCACTCCTGATTTATCCAGTTCGCGAAACGCATGAATATCCGCGTCATCTAATGATACCGCCTTGGTTAATTGTTTCTTACCCGGTCGCCAGGCCATCCCGCCAATATTTAACACGGCAATGTTCACGCCCTGACGGACCATCGTTAAGGCATCATGAGGGTTAGTAAATAAATAAAAAACGGTCTCATTTTGGTATTGCGGGTTGTGATAAACGGCAACTGCTTTTTCGAGATTAACAACATTGACTTTCATCCCCGGCGGGGCGGCCTGGCGAAGTAAAGTCCGCCGCACTTCATCGTTATAGACCTCATCGTTGCAGATAATAATGCGCTGGGCGTTAGCCACTTTTGACCAGACGGTGGTGACCTGACCGTGGATCAGACGGTCATCAATACGGGCGAGCGTGATGTTCATCAGAAATCCTCCTCAATGGTTTCCGGTTGCCGCCAGACGACGCAGCACTGGCTGGCGATGGTGGTCAGATGGTTGCACAAGGCCTCTGCGCTCATGGTCTCCTGGTTGTCCACCAGTTCCAGCGCCAGCGGTAAAGAGAGGCCGCTGATGACCTTAAGCAGTGGGTTTTTCATCGCCAGTCCGGCGGCGGCATTCCACGGGCTGCCGCACTGTAAATCCACGGCAATAAGCCATTCCTCATTGCTATGAGCACTCACTAACTTTTCCAGCTTAGCGGCGATGTCCCCGGCATTTTCTCCCGGCACAAACGCCACGGCACTGACCCTGACATCGCCATACACCATATTTACCGAATCGAGCATGGCGCCGGCCAATTGACCGTGGGCACAGAAAATAGCATTCACCATTTTGACTCCTTAACCGCGGGTTTTACCGCCGGCAATGTTGGTGGTTACTCCGGTTATATAGCTGGCACGCTCTGACAGTAGATAGCAGACGTAGTCGGCTACCTCGCTCAGACGGCCGGAGCGACCGATTGGAATGGCATTTTTGCTATATCCCGCGCGGAGCTGCTCGACGGTGATATTGCGGGTCCAGGCCAGCGCCTCTTCATATTCTGGCGTACGCAGCCCGGTTTTTTCGAGGATGCCTGGCGCAACGCCCACTACGCGAATGCCATGTTTCCCCAGCTCTTTTGACCAGGAACGGGTAAAGCTATTCAGCGCCGCTTTGGTCGCGGCATAGCAGCTCTGGCCTTCCGAACCTTCCAGGCCGCTTTCCGATGAGACGTTAACAATGACGCCTTCGCGCTGCTTCACCATCTGCCGCGCCACCGCCTGCGACATTAAGAAAACCCCTTTCTGGTTGATGTTGACCATTTTCTCGAAAGCGGCTTCATTTAACTCGTAGCGACCCGCCGGGGCTTTCTCATCGACCAGCAGACGCGGAAAATTTACCCCGGCATTATTTATCAGCCCATCAATTCGCCCGTAGCGCTGAATAATTTGCTCTACGGTCTGCTTAACCTCGCTGGCACTGGAGATATCCGTAGGCCAGAATCGGTACCGCTCGCTATTCTGATATTTGTCGCCGCCGTGAATATCGGTCATCTGGACATTGGCCCCGAGATTTAATAATTCGTCAACAATTGCCAGACCAATTCCCGACGCACCACCGGTCACAATAATGATTTTGTTTTGCAGATTTAGCCACGTTTGCATAATAGTTATCTCATTTTTAGATAAAAGGATCCCGCGCAGCGCGTGCTGCGTAAATATAAAATGCTGTTACTTCAGTAATCGCTCTGCGGTTTCTCGATTCGTTACCAGGCAATTAATATAACCACCGCGTAATGCGCCAATAATACCGGTATATTTTTCTTCACCAATGGCAATACCTACGGAATAACGCGCCTGTTTTAATCTGGCGATATCAATGGAGAGCGTTTTTTCATTCATATTGGTTTCCACAGCGCTGCCGTTGATATCATAAAAGCGTGAGCAAATGTCACCAGCGACATGGCGAGCATTGAGATCATCGCTCTCTTCACTACCATAAAACGCATGCCAATTGGCGCCATTACGAATCGCCGGTGAGCCGATCCCCACCAGGGCGACGTCGAGATTTTCCCAGTAGGAGGAAATGGTCTGATAGTGCTGAGACTGCATGATGCCGTTGCGGATCAGGGTGTTTTCCAGCAGCGCCGGAAAGTCAGCCAGATGCGATTCGGCTTTGAGTCTGGCAGCCGCCCCGTAGGTCAACGTGTTCACATGATAACGGCTCTCCAGTTTGCCGGAGGGGCCACCGATAATCGGCACGCAAATGACCTGCCGCGACTGGCTGGCCTGCGGCAAGGTTTCGACTAGTGCCCGGACCGCTCGCCCCCAGGAAAAGCCAATGATATCGCCCGGCTCAAGCAGGCGGTCGACCAATTGGGCGCCATGTTGCCCGATAGTGCTCAGCTGGTCCTCTTCTTGCAGGGAGTTGCAGGAGGCGACAACCGCTTCTTTGAGACCGAACTTTTGCTTCAGCTGCTGCTCCAGCCACAGATTTTCGTTGTAGTCATAGTTGATGGCGATGGTGACAATACCCTGCTCGCGGCTGCGTTTCAGCAGGCGGCTGATGGTGGTGCGGTAAATACCCAGCTCGCGAGCAATCTGTGCCTGGGTCATGTCCTGCTCATAATAGAGCTGGGCAACTTTGACTATTAAGCGAATATCATCGCTGTTTTCGATCGCCATCTTCGGGCTCCTGCACATTTGTGCAAATGACATTCTTGCTCTCTTGATCTGATATAACCCCATCAGTCGCGGACGACAAAGCAATTTTCGCCCATTTCATCCGTGCAGACTGGTGGTTTATTTTGCACATTTGCTTATGTGGCGGTCGGGAGATGGCACGTTTGTGCCGGCTAAGCTAATCGGTTGATTTTGCTTATTTTCAACAAGCAAAGTTGCAACACATCGCCCGGGACACTTTTGTGTAGAAAGGCGTAGCAGATCACATTTAGCGTCAGGGCGGGGGTACGCGATTATTTTTGATTGCCCGCAGGCTGAGGTATATTTCGCTTTTACAGGAGAATTTATGCTGCCAGACTCATCAACCCGATTAAATAAATACATCAGTGAAAGCGGAATCTGCTCGCGCCGTGAGGCGGATCGCTATATTGAACAAGGCAATGTTTTCATCAATGGCAAGCGAGCGACCATTGGCGATCAGGTTAACTCCGGCGATGTGGTGAAGGTCAACGGTCAGCTAATCGAGCCGCGTGATGAAGACGATTTGGTGCTTATCGCGCTGAACAAGCCGGTGGGCATTGTCAGCACCACTGAAGATGGCGAGAAAGATAACATCGTCGATTTTGTGAATCACAGCAAACGCGTCTTTCCGATTGGTCGCCTGGATAAAGATTCGCAGGGGCTTATTTTTCTGACTAACCATGGCGATCTGGTGAACAAAATCCTGCGCGCCGGGAACGACCACGAAAAAGAATACATCGTGACGGTTAACAAACCTGTCACGGACGAGTTTATCCGCGGCATGGGCGCAGGCGTGCCGATGCTTGGCACCGTGACTAAAAAATGCAAAGTGAAGAAAGAAGCGCCGTTCGTGTTTCGCATTACGCTGGTGCAGGGGCTTAACCGCCAAATCCGCCGTATGTGCGAGCATTTCGGTTATGACGTCACAAAGCTTGAGCGTACCCGCATTATGAACGTCAGCATGAAAGGGCTGCCGCTGGGAGAATGGCGGGATTTAACCGACGATGAGCTGGTCGAGCTGTTTAAGCTAATTGAGAATTCGTCGTCCGAAGCGAAACCTGCGAAAAAACCGAAGGCCAAACCTGCTGGCGTGAAAAAACCGGTCAGTAACGGTCCTAAGAGCACGGCAAAAACCCCGGCCGAGCTTGCTTCACGCAAACGCTTTGCCCAGCCCGGGCGCAAGAAGAAGGGGCGCTAGTTAGCGCTTCCCGCGAATATGGGTATTGGCCGACCAGGAATAGGTCGCTGAGGTATCCGGTTTTAACGCTTTTTGTTTTTTAAGCTGGCGGGCTTTTTTCGCTGCCAGTTCACGCTCCGCCATCAGTTTATCGATATATTCTTTTTTGACGTGATTGGTTTCTGAGTTGGTCAGAGGGCGACCTTCTGCGATACGTGCGCGGTCGAGCAGCGTTTTCAGTTCGCGTTGCTCACTTTCCGTCATGTCTTGCTGTGTCAGTCTTGCTGTGGACATCGTTGCGACCTCGTAAGGAAAGGATCCTCAGTGTAAAGCAAAGCTCCCGCCATCTCAGTAACTATTCACCTGGTATAATTGACGGCGCGACGCTAGCCAAAAATTTGCCAGGCCTGCTGCAGCGTTATCCTGGCGCCCCATGTCAGCGGCAACCCGACGCAGAGCCATGCAAGCAGCGTCAAGGGTTTGCTGGCGCTGTTTGCCTGCCATGTCAGCTGAGCGTTGGGATTGGCTTTATACAGGGCGCGAGCCTGGCGTAGCTCCGCTTCACTCATATGATATTTGCTGTCCACCGGCCGAATCAGCAGATTACAAATCAGCCCCATAACCAGCAGACCCGCCAGAATATAGAGCGTGATGTTATAGACCTGGGCCTGTGGAACACCCTGACCAAGTTGATATTCACGCAAATAATTCACGAGTACCGGCCCCAGAATGCCTGCGGCTGACCAGGCCGTCAGCAAGCGGCCGTGAATGGCCCCCACCATTTGCGTACCAAACAAATCCGCAAGGTAAGCCGGAACCGCCGCAAAACCGCCGCCGTACATGGAAATGATGATGCAAAAAGCGATGACAAAAAACGTCAGGTGATGGCCCTGCCCAAGCGACGGTACGCTGCTGTACAACGCCAGCCCAAGCAGGAAGAACAGGGTAAAGGTCGCCTTGCGTCCGATACGGTCAGAAAGCGACGACCAGAAAAAGCGCCCACCTATATTGAATAAACTTAGCAAACCGGTGAATCCTGCAGCAATCGTGGCTATTTGCGCCAGCTGTGGGGGTGTGAGTTCAGTGAACGTTTGGCTGGTGCCGAGCAGTTTGCCGGCAAATACTTCCTGTAGCAGCGGAGAAGCCATGCCGATTATGCCGATCCCCGCCGAAACATTCAGGCAAAGTACCGCCCATACCAGCCAGAACTGCGGTGTCCGGCAGGCCTTGCTGACATGAATCTCATGCTGTAAAGGCGTCGCTTTCCCTGCTGGCTGAGCGGCTTTCATGGCCTGCGGATACCAGCCTATAGGTGGAATACGGTAAGCCAGCGCGCCTGCCATCATGAAAATAAAGTAGATGATGGCAAGCGTCAGAAAGCTCTGCCAGACTCCCACGCTATGCTCATCGCCGAACCAGACCATCAGGCGGGCGGCCAGCGGCGCACCCACCATAGCTCCACCGCCAAATCCCATAATTGCCATGCCTGTCGCCATCCCTCGCTTATCGGGAAACCAGCGGATCAGCGTAGAAACGGGGGAGATATATCCAAGCCCAAGGCCAATACCGCCAATAACGCCTGAACCCAGCCATAGCATCCAGAGCTGGTGGAAATAGACGCCGAGCGTTGAGATAAGCAGTCCACCGCACCAGCAGCATGCGGAAACGACGCCAACTTTGCGCGGGCCGGCCTTTTCCAGCCAGTTTCCCCACAATGCCGCTGAGCAGCCCAGGAAAATGAAAAATAACGTGTAAGTCCAACCGAGAAGGGAAATTTTCCAGTCGCAGGTTGTCGTGGTGAGTTGTCCCCAGAGCGACATCTCTGCCGGACAAGTAAGTGGGGTGGTCACACCGAGTGCCCTGGACAGCGGCAGCCAGAACACCGAAAAACCATAAGCCATACCGATACAGAGATGAATCGCCAGGGCCGCCGGAGGAACCAGCCAGCGGTTAAAACCGGGTTTGGCAATGATACGCGATTTGCTGAAGAAACCGGATTTAGCATAAGCCTGAGGGGTAGAGGAAGGTAACGGGTTATCGACATTCATTGTCTTCTCCTTTTGTAGTGTCCTGCCCAATCAAGCACAAGTTGTACCGCTGCTGTTTTTATGAGCGTTATTAGTACGAATTATGCTCACATATGTGAGCATGCACGCAGAAGCCTGCCTGCAAATGAAAAGGAGCGTTCAGGAAGAGAGGGATTGCAGAAGGGAGAATCTCACTTTGATAGAGGATCTTGTCAAAGTGAGACTGGATGTGATGTCAACAGGTGGCAGTGGAGTTTCAGGCACGACGTTTTTTCAAACGTTCCTCTTTTTTCTCATCAATCGGCTTACCGGACCAGTAGCCCGCCAGCAATGAACCGGAAAGATTGTGCCAGACGGAGAACAGCGCGCCCGGCAGAGCAGCCAGAGGCGAGAAGTAAATCTTGCCGAGCGTAGCGGCAAGACCGGAGTTTTGCATTCCCACCTCGATGGCCAGCGTACGGCAGGTTGATTCATCGAACCCAAACAGGCGCCCGCCCCAGTAACCGCTCAGTAGTCCAATACCGTTATGCAGAATCACGGCGACGATAACCATCAGGCCTACGGAGGCAATATTGCCAGCGCTACCGGCGACCACGGCGCTGATAATCGCCAGGATACAGACCATTGAAAACGCTGGCAGATAAGGCTCTACCCGTTTCACAAGGCGCGGGAAAAGGTGATGAATGATCAAACCAAGCCCGATGGGGATTACCACGATTTGCAGAATGCTCACCAGCATACCCATCACGTCCACTTTGATATCCGCATCGACATAAAGCCTTGTCAGCAGCGGCGTGGCGAACACACCGACCAGCGTTGAGACGGAAGAGATTGTCACCGAGAGCGCGACATCGCCTTTGGCCAGGTAGATCATCACGTTTGAAGCTGTACCGCTTGCCACGCTGCCCACCAGCACCATGCCGGCAGACAGATCGGGCGGCATATGGAACAGCTTCGCCAGCGCCCAGGCGGCCAGCGGCATAATCAGATAATGAAGAAATGTGCCTGCCGCAACGGGAGCCGGGCGTGAAAGCACGCGTTTGAAATCATCTATACGCAGGTGCACACCCATGCCGAACATAATCAGCATCAAAAGCGTGCTGACCCACGGGCCGATGGGGGTGAACGTGCCGGGAGTGTAATAAGCGAGTACAGACAGCAGCACTGCCCAGAGCGGGAAGAGCCGGGTTAATGTCGCGAGCATAACTGGATCCTTGCAAGTGTTTGTTGTGTTGTTTCTGGTTATAAAAATGCCGGGATCGAGCCCGGCATCTGGTATTCATCGCACGGGTGGAAATTTTATTCAAACAGATTGTGATGCAGTTTCTGCACAACCTGCTCGGCGTCACTGCCCGGCACCAGGAAGCACAGGTTATAGCTGGACGCGCCATAGCAAATCATGCGGATATTAAACGGGTCCAGCACGCCAAACACCTCTTTGCCCACGCCGCAGGCCTGAGAGAGCTGGTTGCCGATAATCGCAACCAGCGCGAGATCCTCTTCCACTTCCACACGGCACAGGGAAGAGAGCTCCGTGAGTAACGAGGTGGTCAGCAGGTTGTCGTCGGTGGAGGTTGATCCGGTGGTATCCAGCGTCAGCGCCACGTTCACTTCAGAAGTAGTGATCAGATCGACGGAAATATTATGCCGCGCCAGGATGCTGAATACTTCGGCCAGGAAGCCGCGCGAGTGCAGCATGCTGAGGCTGTGCAGCGTCAGCAGGGTTTGTTTACGGCGCAGGGCAATAGCACGGAACAGCGGCGGGTTATCCGTTTCGCCGCAGACCAGCGTGCCGCCCGCTTTTGGATCTTTGCTGGAGCCAACAAACACCGGGATCTCACAGCGTACCGCTGGCAGCAAAGTGGCAGGATGCAGCACTTTCGCGCCGAACGTCGCCATCTCGGCGGCTTCTTCAAAGCCAATTTTGTCGATGCGTTTTGCGGTCGGCACCACGCGTGGATCGGTGGTGTAAATGCCCGGCACGTCCGTCCAGATATCCACGCGGCTTGCATGCAGCGCTTCGCCCAGCAGAGCGGCGGTGTAGTCGCTGCCGCCGCGGCCAAGCGTCGTCGTGCGGCCTTTTTCTTCGCTGCCGATAAAGCCCTGGGTGACTACGATTGACTGCGCCAGTCGCGGCTGCAACTGCAGCTCCGCCAGCTCTGCCAGCGCTGCAACATCCGGCTCGGCACGGCCAAAGCGGTCATTGGTGCGCATAATTTTGCGAATATCGAACCACTGTGTATCTACGCTACGCTCACGCATAATCTCGACAAACAGCAGGGTGGACATCAGTTCGCCGTGGCTAACCAGTTCGTCGGTCAGGGCGGCAGAAGTAGCAAGCGAGGCTGCTTCTGCAAGCGTGGTGATGTTTTCGAGCAGGCGTTCAATTTCTTCGCGGATGACCTGTGGATTAGCCAGGCGCTCAACGATGTCGTATTGAATTTTGCGAAGGGCATCGAGCTTCACGAAACGTTCTGTTGCTTCCAGCCCTGCGGCCAGCGCGACCAGCAAATTGGTGACGCCCGCAGAAGCGGAAAGGACCACCAGGCGAACATTTTCATCAGAGAGTACAACGTCGGCGCTGCGGTTCATGGCGTCGAAATCAGCGACGCTGGTGCCGCCAAATTTGGCAACGACGAGCTGTGGGAAGGCGTGAGTCATAACTACCTCGTGTCAGGGGGCCATTCTTATGGCGATAAATTTTCAGCCTTGGCACAAGGGAAGAGCGGGAAACGGGGCAGACGTAGAAAAGAGGTTCTGAACTACGGATACACCCAGAAGCGCCCCACCTTGCGAAACGTCCGACTGCCGAACGTTTCTGGTGACAACCCAGGGGATTCAGCCCCTGTAGCCGATAAAGCACGTTGCCGGTGTGCCTTACCTCGGCGTCGCTCCCCCTCGTGTGCCGTCTGTGGAATGGCTCCTCAAACACACTACCTGGGCGACGCGCCTCTTCTGGCTTGCTCCGTGAGGAGCAAGTAGCCCCATACAAATAAAATGTTACGCCTCTATTGTCAATGATTAGAAGGTGCGGATTATTCACGCGCATAAAAACCATCACAAAACCCGTCGGGAGATATACAATTGACCGCAGTAACAATTCTCAAATCAAAAGGGTAACGCTATGAAAAATATCAACCCAACGCAGACTGCAGCATGGCAGGCTTTACAGGTGCATTTTGACGAAATGAAAGATGTCACTATTGCCGAGCTTTTCGCGCAGGATGCCGATCGTTTCGGTAAGTTTTCTGCCACGTTTGATGATTTAATGCTGGTGGATTATTCCAAAAACCGCATCACAGCGGAAACCCTCGCTAAGCTGCAGGCGCTGGCAAAAGAGACCGATCTGCAGGGGGCCATCAAATCGATGTTCTCCGGTGAGAAAATCAACCGTACCGAAGACCGCGCCGTGCTGCACGTAGCCCTGCGTAACCGTAGCAATACCCCAATCATGGTTGACGGCAAAGATGTGATGCCGGAAGTAAACGCCGTGCTTGAGAAGATGAAAACTTTCTCTGAAAGCATTATCAGCGGCAGCTGGAAGGGGTATACAGGTAAAGCGATTACTGACGTTGTGAACATTGGTATCGGCGGCTCCGACCTTGGTCCGTTCATGGTGACTGAAGCGCTACGCCCGTACAAAAACCATCTGAATATGCACTTTGTTTCCAACGTTGACGGTACTCACATTGCCGAAGTGCTGAAGAATGTTGATCCAGAAACCACGCTGTTCCTGGTCGCCTCCAAAACCTTCACCACGCAAGAAACCATGACCAACGCCCACAGCGCGCGTGACTGGTTCCTGAAAACCGCCGGTGACAACAAACACGTAGCAAAACATTTCGCAGCGCTCTCCACCAACGCGAAAGCGGTTGGCGAGTTCGGTATCGATACTGCGAACATGTTCGAATTCTGGGACTGGGTTGGCGGCCGTTACTCCCTGTGGTCCGCGATTGGTCTCTCTATCATTCTGTCCGTCGGCTACGACAACTTTGTTGAGCTGCTAAGCGGCGCGCACGCGATGGATAATCACTTCGCAAATACCCCGGCTGAGCAGAACCTGCCGGTACTGCTGGCGCTGATTGGTATCTGGTACAACAACTTCTTCGGCGCAGAAACCGAAGCGATCCTGCCTTACGATCAGTACATGCACCGCTTTGCCGCTTACTTCCAGCAGGGCAACATGGAATCCAACGGTAAATACGTTGACCGTAACGGCGTTGCTGTTGATTACCAGACCGGCCCAATTATCTGGGGCGAGCCGGGAACCAACGGCCAGCACGCGTTTTATCAGTTGATTCACCAGGGCACCAAAATGGTTCCTTGCGATTTCATCGCGCCTGCCATTACCCACAACCCGCTTTCCGATCATCATCCTAAGCTGCTGTCTAACTTCTTTGCACAGACTGAAGCGCTGGCGTTCGGCAAATCCCGCGAGGTGGTTGAGCAGGAATACGCAGACCAGGGTAAAGATCCGAAAACGCTGGAACACGTGGTGCCATTCAAAGTGTTTGAAGGCAACCGTCCAACCAACTCTATCCTGCTGCGTGAGATCACGCCGTTCAGCCTGGGCGCGTTGATTGCGCTGTACGAGCACAAGATCTTTACCCAGGGCGCAATCCTGAATATCTTCACCTTTGACCAGTGGGGCGTTGAGCTGGGCAAACAGCTGGCAAACCGCATTCTGCCGGAACTGGGTGACGATAAGCAGATCGGCAGCCACGACAGCTCCACCAACGGATTAATTAACCGTTATAAATCCTGGCGCGCGTAATAAGCTAAGCGCATAATGAAATAAGCCGGTAAATATACCGGCTTATTTATGAGATTATTCTCCTTGCTCCCTTATATTCACAAATCTTGCCGCTGAGGTTAATCCTAAAAATATCTTTAACCGGATAATTTACCCGGGTCATTTTCGGATTTGTCAGAGCATATTTTTTATTTATACCGCTATTAATTGCTTGTTTTTATTGATTTTTAATTCTCAAGAATAACGTGAAACTTCTTATTTTTTCCACTTATCTTAAAACTCCTTGTCTATTTCCCTGTCGTCCTGATTGTCATCTCTTGTTGTGTATACTCGATCCCGCCTGAAACTCTTTTGGGCAACTCTCCATTCATTCAATGAAGGGAAAATGTTATGAAAAAAGTTATTTATGGCGCTTTAGCCATATTCACGCTGGCAGCGGCCAGCGCGGCGAGTGCTGACCCGGTTGCTGTGGGTGAAGCGGCTGGCGCGCAAGCCACTTCTGTGTCCGCAGGGAGTTCTACTGCGACCAGTACCAGCACTGTCGGGTCAGCGGTGGGGGTGGCGCTTGCTGCAACCGGTGGTGGCGACGGTTCTAATACCGGGACTACCACGACCACGACGACCAGCACCCAGTAATTTCACGGTGCTTTAACCCTAACCACACTTCGGTGTGGTTATTTAGCCTTCGGGGACACGTCGTGCAGCGACTTTCAATCCTTCTTGTTTGCCTGTTACTTCAGGCTTGTTCCGCCACCACCAAAGGCCTTGGCTCTTCGCTGTGGCACAGCATTGTGGGTAGCGACGGCGTGCAGCTTACCGATGACGACATCCAGAATATGCGCTACGCCAGCCAGTACATGAGCATTAACAACGGCCCGCAGCTATTTGTGGTACTGGCGTATGACGAAAACGGCCAACAAAAGTGGGTGACGCAGGACCGGGCGACGATCGTCACCCAGAACGGACGCGTGGTGAAGACGGTCGGCCTGGGTGACAACCTCCAGCAGGTCTCCAACCTTGCCGACGATCCGCTGGCGAAGGTCAACCAGATTATTGACGGCGCAGGCTGGACGCGGCAGATGGCCTGGAGCGAACGCCAGCAGGCGCGGATGGCCACGGCGCGCTCCAAGTTTACCTGGCGCGGCACTGACACGCTAAAAGTCGGCAGCAATGTGACGCCGGTTCGTATTCTTGATGAAGAGGTTACCGCCGCAGGCACAAGCTGGAGCAACCGTTACTGGGTGGATGATGCAGGCCAGATCCGCCAGTCAAAACAATACCTTGGCCCGGACTACTGGCCGATTACTACGGTTCTGTTGAAGGCGGCAAAAGAATGAAAATAAAAGCCCTTGCGCTGTTATTAACGCTTAGCAGCACTCTCTCATACGCAGCCGGGAATGTGACTATTTATCCCGGCAATCGTCAGCCGCCGCAGAATTTAACCAACGTTGAGCGTCTCGCCGATTTAGTTACCCAGCCTGCGCTCAGCCGTGCCTGGTGGCCGGGAGCGGTCATTAGCGAGCGGCAGGCAACTGCCGCGGCCGAACAGCAGCACCAGAAACTGTTAACAACCTTAAGCAGGTTCGCCGCACAGGAAGATGGAGATGATGCCGCAGCCATCAACAGTCTGCGCCAGCAGCTGCAGGCCATCAAAGTAACGGGGCGGCAGTTTGTCGATCTCGATCCGGACTGGGTGCGCGTGCGTCCACTTTCTAATGTCGCTCTGCTTGGGGATTACAGCCTGTGGGCCGGGCCGCAGCCCTCGACCATCACCCTGATGGGGCTGGTGAGTTCGCCGGGCGTGAAGCCGTTTGTAGCCGGGCGCAGCGTGGATGAGTATCTGGAAGAGGTAAATACGCTGAGCGGGGCCGATCGCAGCTACGCCTGGGTAATTTATCCCGATGGCAAAACTGAAAAAGCGCCGGTTGCGTACTGGAATAAGCGCCACGTGGAATTACTGCCGGGCAGCATTCTCTTCGTCGGCTTCTCCGAACGGCTCTTCGATTCTGATTTCAATGCACTGAACCAGCAAATCCTTACCTCCCTGACCCATCGGATACCGGATTGATGAAAAAAAAATATATTTACAGCCTGCTGGCGCTGGCCGTTTCAACGGCCTGTCACGCCGAAACATTTCCGGCACCCGTTGGTCCTTCGCAATCTGACTTTGGCGGCGTGGGCTTATTGCAAACGCCAACCGCACGCATGGCGCGTACCGGCGAGTTCAGCGCGAACTACCGTGATAATGATCAATACCGCTTCTATTCCGCCTCCATCCAGCTCTTCCCGTGGCTGGAAACAACGCTGCGCTATACCGACGTGCGTACTAAACAGTACAGCCCGGTAGACGCGTTTTCCGGCGATCAGACCTATAAAGACAAGGCTTTTGATATGAAAGTCCGTCTGTGGGAAGAGGGATATTATTTGCCGGAAGTCTCTGCTGGTGTGCGCGATTTAGGGGGCACGGGCCTGTTCGATGGCGAATTTGTGGTGGCGAGCAAAGCCTGGGGGCCGTTCGATTTCTCCCTCGGCATGGGCTGGGGCTATATGGGCACCAGCGGCAACGTGAAAAACCCCTTATGCGAAGCCAGCAACAGCTTTTGCTATCGCGACAATAGCTACAACCAGGCGGGCTCGTTCGATTTTGGCGGCATGTTCCATGGCCCAGCCTCGTTGTTCGGTGGTATCGAATACCAGACGCCGTGGCAGCCGCTGCGCCTGAAGCTGGAGTACGAAGGCAACAACTACGCGCAAGATTTTGCCGGGAAGCTCGAACAGCGTAGCAATTTTAACGTCGGCGCTATCTATCGTCTCACCGATTGGGCCGACGTTAACGTCAGCTATGAGCGCGGCAACACCTTTATGTTTGGCTTCACTCTGCGTACTAACTTCAACGACCTGCGTCCGGGTTATAACGATAACCGCCGTCCGCAATACCAGCCGAATCCGCAGGATGAAATCCTGCAGCACAACGTTGTCGCCAACCAGCTTACGCTGCTCAAATACAACGCGGGCCTTGCGAATCCGAATCTGCAGGTAAAAGGCGACACGATGTACGTGACCGGCGAGCAGATGAAATATCGCGATTCCCGTGAAGGCATTGAACGCGCCAACCGCATCGTGATGAACGACCTGCCGGAAAATATCCGCACTATCCGCATCACCGAAACGCGTCTGAACATGCCGCAGGTGACTACCGAAACGGATGTTGCCAGCCTGCGCCGTCATCTGGAGGGTGAACCGCTGGGGCACGAAACGCAGCTGGTGCAAAAACGTGTGGAACCGGTGGTGCCCGAAAAAACCGAGCAGGGTTACTACATCGACAAGTCAAGCGTGAACTTCTCGCTAAACCCGGTGCTTAACCAGTCCGTGGGCGGGCCGGAAAGCTTCTACATGTACCAGGTTGGCGTGATGGGAACCGCCGACTGGTGGGTGACGGATCACCTGCTAACCACCGGTAGCGTGTTTGCGAACCTGGCGAATAACTACGATAAGTTCAACTACACCGATCCGCCAAAAGATTCGGCTCTGCCGCGCGTGCGTACCCACGTTCGCGACTATGTAGAAAACGATGTGTATGTGAATAACCTGCAGGCCAACTATTTCCAGTATCTGGGGAATAGCTGGTATGGGCAGGTTTACGGTGGCTACCTTGAAACCATGTACGGCGGGGCGGGTGCTGAGGTGCTTTACCGCCCTGTGGACAGCAACTGGGCCATCGGGGCTAACGCGAACTACGTTAAACAGCGTGACTGGCGCAGCGCGCAGGACATGATGAAATTCACCGACTACAGCGCGCCAACGGGTCACCTGACAGGCTACTGGACGCCGCCGTTTGCCGACGATGTGCTGGTGAAACTGAGCGTCGGCCAGTATCTGGCGAAGGATAAGGGCGGCACGCTGGAAATTTCCAAACGCTTCGATAGCGGCATCGTGGTGGGAACTTACGCCACCATTACCAACGTATCGAAACAGGAGTATGGCGAAGGGGACTTCACCAAAGGCTTCTATGTGAACGTGCCGCTGGATATCTTTACTTCGTCGCCAACCCGCAGCCGTGCGCAGATTGGCTGGACGCCGCTCACCCGCGATGGCGGGCAGATGCTGGGTCGCAAGTTTGATTTGTATAGCATGACGAGCGATCGGAGTCTGAATTTCAGGTAAACCTGTCGGGTGGCGCTATGCTTACCCGGCCTGCAAATTATCTGCAGGCGGGATAAGCGAAGCGTCATCCACCCTCAGCCCTTCTGCGTGCGTGAGCTTATATAAGTAAATAATCTGGATTCAGATCACATTTTCAACGTATAACGGTTTTTCGGGACCCCAACCTGAAGGTGCTGTTATGACCACTATCACCCGCGTTGAGTTGATCTCCACCGTGCTGCAGACGGTACTGAATCTGGGCCTGCTGACGCTTGGCCTGATCCTCATCATCTTTCTCGGTAAAGAAACCCTGCATCTTGCCAACGTGCTGTTCACCCCCAGCGAACAGGCCAGCAAATACCTCTTTATCGAGGGGCTGGTGGTCTACTTCCTCTACTTCGAATTTATCGCCCTGATCGTCAAATATTTCCAGTCCGGGTACCACTTCCCGCTGCGCTACTTTATCTATATCGGTATTACCGCCATTGTCCGGTTGATTATCATCGACCATAAACAGCCGCTGGACGTGCTTATCTATTCCGGGGCGATTTTGCTGCTGGTTATTACGCTGTGGTTGTGCAACAGCAGCCGGTTGAAGCGGGAATAAAAAAGGGCGGCCCGTGGGCCGCCAGAAATGATACGAGGACAAATTGAGGGTTACAGTGGCAACGAAAAGATGAAGCAATGACTTACAGGAAAATTAACCTTTGACTCCGCCAGCGGTCAGGCCGCCTACCAGCCAGCGCTGCGCCAGCAGGAACACTAAGGTAATCGGGATAGCGGACAGTACCGCCGCCGCCGCAAAATCGCCCCACAGGTAGTTTTGCGGGTTGAGATACTGCTGCATACCTACTGCCAGGGTATAGCTGTTCACATCACGCAATAACAGCGAGGCTACCGGCACTTCGGTAATCGCGGCGATAAACGACAGAATGAAGACCACCGCCAGAATCGGCACCGAGAGCGGCAGCAGCACCAGACGGAAGGCCTGCCATGGCGTTGCGCCATCCAGCGACGCCGCTTCTTCAAGCGAACCGTCGATAGTTTCGAAATAGCCTTTAATCGTCCAGACGTGCAGGGCGATGCCGCCAAGATAGGCGAAGATTACCCCGCCATGCGTGTTTAAACCAATAAACGGAATGTACTGGCCGAGTCGGTCAAATAAGGCGTACAGCGCAACCAGGGACAATACCGCCGGGAACATCTGGAAAATCAGCATGCCTTTGAGCAGGGTTGCTTTGCCCGGGAAGCGCATACGGGCAAAGGCGTAGGCGCAGGTGGTGGAAAGCGCAACGATGCCGATCGCGGTGATCACCGCAATTTTGATGGAGTTCCACAGCCACAGCATGACCGGGAATGGCGGCGGCGTAACGCGTCCGTCGGCATGTTCGACGCTAAAACCTAACGCCAGCTTCCAGTGCTCCCAGGACACCTGATCGGGAATAATGCTGCCGGTCGCAAAGTTACCCGGGCGCAGTGAAATGGCGATAACCATCAGCAGCGGGAACATTATCGCCGCGATAAACAGCAGTAACAGCAGATGCGTGGTGAACAAACGCAGCTTTTGTGATTTGGGTTGAACCATGGCCATGAGTGTCGCTCCTTAATCAAACTTCATGCGGGTGGCTTTCAGGTTAACAATCGCAAGCACGCCGACCAGCAGGAAGATAAGCGTGGCGATAGCCGCAGCTAAGCCGAAGTCCTGGCCGCCGCCGCCTTCAAAGGCGATGCGGTAGGTGTAGCTCACCAGCAGGTCCGTGTAGCCTGCAGGCGTCGTGGTGCCGAGCCTGTCCGGACCACCGTTGGTTAACAGCTGAATCAGCACGAAGTTGTTAAAGTTAAAGGCAAAGCTTGCGATCATCAGCGGCGTCAGCGGCTTTATCAGCAGCGGCAGCGTGATCTTAAAGAAGTTCTGGAACGGTCCTGCGCCATCCATCGCCGAGGCTTCGTAAAGGTCGTCCGGAATCGCTTTTAACAGGCCCATGCACAGGATCATCATGTACGGGTAGCCCAGCCATGTGTTGACGATAATGACCATCGAACGTGCGGTGGTCGGGTCGCTGAACCAGGCTGGTTTGACGCCGAACAGCGCGCTGAGCATCATGTTGATCTCACCAAAGCTCTGGTTGAACAGGCCCTTGAAAATCAGGATAGAGATGAACGATGGCACCGCGTAAGGCAGAATCAACAGCACGCGATAAATCGCTTTGCCCTTCAGCGATTCCCACTGCACCAGACAGGCCAGCACCATGCCCACGGCCACGGTCAGCACAACGGTTAACAGCGAGAAGATAATTGTCCAGACGAAAATCGCGAGGAACGGTTTCTGAATGCCTTCGTCATGGAAGACGCGCAGGAAGTTTTTCCAGCCGATGGTAACGGTATAGCCCGGGCTTAGCTGCTCGTTGCCCCAGTTGCCGTCGGCATTAACGGCCTGATAAAAACCGATATCGTTATTCGGGCGGTACTTCACGCCGCTTTGGTTATTGGTCAGCTCGCCGTTTTCACCCGGCGTATATAGCGGGCGAGTGCCGGAGAACTGGCGTAAGGAACTCATGACCAGCGTGCTGGCATCCGGCATTTCGGCGGTGATTTGCGTCAGCGCCTGGCGATTTTGCGTGATTACGCGCAGATTGGCTTTCTCACCTGCAGGCAGCGCATCAGCGGCTTTAAGCTTCAGATGCTGCTCGCCGCCAAATTTGAAATTATCGGAAATGAAATTTTTGCCGCTTTCGCCGTCGGTGAGAGCCAGTTGCCACTCGTCGCCCGTCGGATAAAGGCCGAAGTTAAAGATCTTACCCGCCTGATACTGACGGTCCATCAGCACCTGTTGCGCTCGCTCCTGCGTAAGCTGGTTGGTGCTGCTGTAGTTGGTAAAAGCGATAGCAATGGTGCAGACCAGCGGGAACAGAACAAACAGCCCCATCCCGGCAAGCCCCGGATAAACATAACGCCAGGCATAAGCCTTGCGGTTTGCATAAATGTATAAGCCAACAGCGCTTAAAATCAGCGTCATAATGGCAAACAGGTACTCCCCCTGGGCGTACATTAAAACAACAAGATAGCCGACCAGCAGGCTTAACAATCCGATCGCTGACCATTTCAGCGCATCGTTTTGCCACCAGTGGCGCTTTTTAACTACATCCATGGGGTCTTCCTCTACAACTCATTATTTTTCCCTCTCCAGGCAGGAGAGGGAATTTATCAACAAATTACTTGGTGATACGTCCCTGAGCATCTTTCATCGCGGCATCGACGGTCTGACGACCGCTTACGGCGTTGATAACCGCGGTACGAACGGCATACCAGAAGGCGGCCATCTGCGGAACGTTAGGCATGATTTCGCCTTTCTGGGCATTGTTCATGGTGGCGGCAATACGTGGGTCTTTCGCCAGCTGCTCCTGGTAGGATTTCAGCGCAACGGCACCCAGCGGCTTGTCTTTATTCACTTCAGCCAGGCCCTGATCGGTCATCAGGTAGTTTTCCAGGAACTCTTTAGCCAGCTCTTTGTTCGGGCTGGCGGCATTGATACCGGCACTCAGCACGCCAACGAATGGTTTAGACGGCTTGCCTTTAAAGGTAGGCAGCAGCGCTACGCCGTAGTTGATCTTGCTCTTATCAACGTTGGACCACGCCCATGGACCGTTAATGGTCATCGCGGTTTCACCTTTGTTAAAGGCGGCTTCGGCGATGGAATAATCGGTGTCGGCATTCATGTGTTTATTTTTGATGAGGTCAACCAGGAAGTTCAGACCCGCTTTCGCCCCCGCGCTGTCCACGCCCACATCTTTTACGTCATATTTGCCGTTTTCGAGTTTGAACGCATAGCCGCCATCAGCGGCGATAAGCGGCCAGGTGAAGTACGGCTCTTGCAGGTTGAACATCAACGCGCTCTTACCTTTCGCCTTCAGCTCTTTATCCAGCGCCGGGATCTCTTCCCAGGTCTTCGGTGGGTTTGGCACCAGATCTTTGTTGTAGATCAGGGAGAGCGCTTCAACCGCTACCGGATAAGCAATCAGCTTGCCGTTATAGCGAACCGCGTCCCAGGTAAACGGATACAGTTTGTCCTGGAAAGCTTTGTCCGGAGTGATTTCAGCCAGCAGACCTGATTGCGCGTAACCACCAAAACGGTCATGAGCCCAGAAAATAATGTCCGGACCATCGCCCGTTGCCGCGACCTGCGGGAATTTCTCTTCCAGCTTGTCCGGATGCTCGATGGTCACAGCGATACCGGTATCCTTTTCAAATTTCTTACCGACTTCAGCAAGGCCGTTGTAGCCCTTGTCGCCGTTAATCCAGATGACCAGTTTACCTTCTTCAATTTTTGCCAGGGCAGAGGCGGAAAACATCATCGTCGTCAAAGCTGACAAGGCGAGAATGCGGGCGCCGGTTTTAATTTTCATGTGTCCCATCCTTTTGAGTGGTGGTTTGCGCGTGGATACAAAACAAGGTAGTGGCGTTACGGTTGCCAGTCTGCGGAGATGGCAAGCGCTTCTCATCCTCCCTCGGTCTACGCCCCACCCCTGTTAACTGTGATCTACTTTGCATAACTGTCAGTTATGTGTTCTGGCGCACACAAAAGGTCGCGGAAATTTGAAACCAGGATCACGAAAATCTCCCGAGGCGCCTGCAACCGGTTGCAGAAACCCCTCCCTCATCCTCCCGCCTCCTCCCCCATAAAAAACCGTGGGGGTGGAGGATTCACACAATGTACGAATCCTTCATAGTCCGACACATCTTGATTTACCGGTAGTAATAAAGGGAGTAGTGCATGGCAAGCGTACAGCTGCGGAACGTCACAAAAGCCTGGGGTGATGTGGTGGTATCGAAAGATATCAACCTGGATATCCAGGAAGGTGAGTTCGTGGTTTTTGTCGGGCCGTCAGGCTGCGGTAAATCCACCTTACTGCGGATGATTGCTGGCCTGGAAACCGTTACCAGTGGTGATTTGTTTATTGGCGAAAAGCGAATGAATGAAGTGCCGCCCGCTGAACGCGGCATCGGAATGGTGTTCCAGTCGTATGCGCTCTACCCGCATCTGTCCGTGGCAGAAAACATGTCCTTCGGACTGAAGCTGGCCGGTGCCAAAAAAGACGAAATTAATCAGCGCGTCAATCAGGTTTCTGAAACCCTGCAGCTTGCGCACCTGCTCGACCGTCGCCCGAAAGCGCTTTCTGGTGGACAACGTCAGCGCGTAGCGATTGGCCGTACGCTGGTGGCTGAGCCACGCGTGTTTTTGCTTGATGAACCTCTTTCCAACCTTGATGCGGCGTTGCGTGTACAGATGCGTATCGAGATTTCCCGTCTGCACAAGCGTCTTGGACGCACCATGATTTACGTCACCCACGATCAGGTAGAAGCCATGACGCTCGCCGACAAGATTGTGGTGCTGGACGCGGGTCGTGTGGCACAGGTGGGGAAACCGCTCGAACTTTATCACTATCCGGCGGACCGTTTCGTCGCGGGCTTTATCGGCTCGCCAAAGATGAACTTCCTGCCGGTAAAAGTGACTGCCACAGCAATCGATCAGGTGCAGGTTGAATTACCGAACCGCCAGCAGGTATGGCTGCCGGTGGAAAGTAGCCAGGTTCAGGTGGGTGCCAACATGTCGCTTGGCATCCGTCCGGAACACTTATTGCCGAGCGATATCGCCGACGTCACGCTCGAAGGTGAAGTGCAGGTGGTAGAGCAGCTCGGCCATGAGACCCAGATTCACATCCAAATCCCCGCCATTCGTCAGAACCTGGTGTACCGCCAGAATGACGTGGTGTTGGTAAAAGAGGGTGCCACATTCGCTATTGGCCTGCCGCCAGAGCGTTGTCATCTGTTCCGTGAGGATGGCACTGCATGTCGTCGGCTGCATCAAGAGCCAGGCGTTTAAGCACTCCCATAAAAAAGAAAAGCAATGATCTCAGGAGATAGAACGATGATTACTCTGCGCAAACTCCCTCTGGCAGTTGCCGTAGCAGCAGGCGTTATGTCTGTTCAGGCGCTGGCGGTGGACTTCCACGGTTATGCCCGTTCTGGTATCGGCTGGACCGGTAGCGGCGGTGCACAAGAATGTTTCCAGGCAACTGGTGCTCAGTCTAAATATCGTCTGGGTAACGAATGTGAAACCTACGCCGAAATTAAATTAGGTCAGGAAGTGTGGAAAGAGGGGGATAAGAGCTTCTATTTCGATACCAACGTGGCCTACTCCGTAGCACAGCAGAATGACTGGGAAGCAACCAGCCCGGCATTCCGTGAAGCAAACGTGCAGGGTAAAAACCTGATTGATGCGCTGCCAGGCGCCACCATCTGGGCCGGTAAGCGCTTCTATGGCCGTCATGACGTGCACATGATTGACTTCTACTACTGGGATATCTCCGGCCCGGGCGCAGGTCTGGAAAACGTCGATCTCGGTTTCGGTAAACTGTCTCTGGCGGCAACACGTTCTTCTGAAGCGGGCGGCTCTTCTGCTTTTGCAAGCGACAACATCCGTGATTACAACACTAGTACCGCGAACGACGTGTTTGACGTACGTTTAGGCCAGATGGAAGTTAACCCGGGTGGTACGCTGGAGCTGGGCGTTGACTACGGTCACACCAACGTGGACGACGACTACTACCTGTATCCTGGCGCCTCGAAAGATGGCTGGATGGGTACCCTTGAACACACCCAGAGCATGCTCAAGGGTTACAACAAGTTCGTTCTGCAATATGCTACTAATGCTTTGACTTCTCAAGGGAAAGGTGTTCCTCAGGGTTCTGGCGTTTCCTTCGATCCTAATCAAAACGGTGGCTTCCCTCGTTCAGTGGATAACGATGGTCACATGTGGCGCGTTATTGACCACGGTGCGATTTCTCTGGGCGACCGCTGGGATCTGATGTACGTCGGTATGTACCAGGATATCAACCTGGACAGCAATAACGGCACTAAATGGTGGACCGTGGGCGTGCGTCCGATGTTCAAATGGACACCAATCATGAGCACCCTGCTGGAAGTCGGCTACGACAACGTCAAATCCCAGGAAACTGGCGATACCAACAACCAGTACAAAATTACCCTGGCGCAACAATGGCAGGCTGGCGACAGCATCTGGTCCCGTCCGGCGCTGCGTGTCTTCGCAACCTACGCCAAGTGGGATGAGAAGTGGGGTTATGACTACAATGGCAACACTACGACTAACGCCAACTATGGCAACGCCACTTCAGATGGCTTCAACAACATGTCCTTCGGCCGCGGCGATAACGATGAGTTCTCCTTCGGTGCCCAGATGGAAATCTGGTGGTAATCAATCATTAGCCTGATGTTATGAAACGAGGGGGAGGTGTCACTACCTCCTTCCTCGAATTACCCTTGTATGCCAAAAACCGTTTCAGATGGACGCGCTATTGCCTGGCTAACGTCCATCGTCTCAAGTCCGAGGTTATAACAATGAAAATGAAAAAAAGTCTTGTCGCGATCTGCTTATCGGCAGGTCTGCTGGTCAGCGTACCGGCCGTGACGTTAGCGAACGTCAATTTTGTTCCGCAGAATACAACAACCGCACCGGCTATCCCTGCTTCAGCCTTACAACAGCTCGCCTGGACGCCCGTTGATCAATCTCATACCCAGACTACCCAGCTTGCTACAACTGGACAGCGTCTGGATGTGCCCGGCATTTCCGGTCCGGTCGCGGCCTACAGCGTTCCTGCCAATATAGGTGAACTGTATATAACGCTGACCAGCGAAGTAGAGAAACAAACCAGCGTATTTGCGCCAAATGTGTTAATCCTCGATCAGAATATGACGCCGGCTGCCTACTTCCCGAGTGAATATTTTACCTACCAGGAACCCGGTGTGATGAGTGCCGATCGTCTTGAGGGCATGATGCGTCTGACGCCTGCACTTGGGCAGCAAAAAATTTATGTGCTGGTCTTTACGACGGATAAAGATCTGCAGCAAACCACTAAACTGTTAGATCCTGCGAAGGCCTATGCCAAAGGAACCGGCAATGCCGTTCCGGATATTCCTGACCCGCTAGCACGCCACACTACTGACGGTACGTTAAAGCTGAAAGTGAAAACCTCTACCAGTTCAAGCGTGCTGGTCGGCCCACTCTTTGGTTCTTCAGGTCCAGGCCCGGTCACCGTGGGTAATACCGCCGCGCCTGCTACCGCTTATGCTGCCCCAGCCACCGCTTATGCCACGCCTGTCGCTGGCGCGCCAACGGCCGCACCGGCGCCAGCCGCGAAGAGCGAGCCTATTCTGAACGACACGGAAAGCTACTATAACCAGGCCATCAAGCAAGCCGTGGATAAAGGGGATGTTGATAAGGCCCTGAGACTGCTGAATGAAGCCGAGCGTCTGGGTTCCACCTCTGCCCGTAAAACTTTTATCAGCAGTGTAAAAGGCAAGGGGTAACCGTTTCCCCACAGTGCTGATGCTTGTAAGATTGGTGCGCCCTCGTGGCGCACCCTTTTTTTATGCATAACCCGCATGTTGCGCTATTGTTACGCTTTGCCTGCCACGTTGTACCCATTCTGCGTTACAATGACCTCAGGTTATGTATCGGAGAATTCCCCATGTCTGAGGCGCTATCGCAATTGCGCGCCCTGAGCTTCTTCGCTGAAGTCCCCGACGGATTAAGCGCCGCTTTTCTTGACTGGCTTTTGCTTGAAGACTCAATGACAAAGCGCTTTGAACAACATTGTTCACGCGTTACGGTCGACATCATACGCGAAGGCTTTGTGGCCGCAGATGAGCAGCTACCTGAAGCCGAAATGCTTCCTCCTGCCCACCGTTTCTGGTTACGTGAAATACTGTTATGTGGCGACGGCGTGCCGTGGCTTGTCGGGCGCACGGTAGTGCCTGAATCCACGCTTGACGGTCCCGAGCTGGCATTACAGAAACTGGGAACCACGCCGCTTGGGCGCTATCTTTTTAGTTCATCTACGCTGACACGCGATTTTATTCAGATTGGCCGCAGCGCGGAGCTGTGGGGACGTCGTTCCCGTCTGAGACTGTCCGATAAGCCTTTGTTGCTCACCGAGCTGTTTCTGCCCGCATCTCCGCTTTACGAAGAGGAAAAATAATGGAGGGGAGTTTGTCACAAGGAAAGTTCCAGGCGTATATGCGCCTGATGCGGCTGGATAAGCCTATCGGATCGCTGTTACTGCTCTGGCCGACGCTATGGGCTCTGTGGCTGGCAGCGCCCGGCGTACCGCCGCTGACGATTTTAGCGGTGTTTATCGCAGGCGTCTGGATGATGCGCGCCGCCGGTTGTGTGGTGAACGATTATGCCGACCGCAAATTCGACGGTCACGTAAAGCGTACGGCCCATCGCCCTTTACCGAGCGGGGCGGTAAGCGAGAAAGAAGCCCGTCTCCTTTTTGTATGCCTGGTGCTGCTCTCATTTTTGCTGGTGCTGACGCTTAACACCATGACGATTTTGCTGTCGGTGGCGGCGCTTGCGCTTGCCTGGGTGTACCCGTTTATGAAGCGCTACACGCATTTGCCGCAGGTGGTGCTGGGTGCCGCTTTTGGCTGGTCAATCCCGATGGCCTTCGCCGCCGTGAGCGAAAGCGTGCCGCTAAGCTGCTGGCTGATGTTCCTGGCGAATATCTGCTGGGCGGTAGCCTATGACACCCAATATGCGATGGTCGATCGGGATGATGACCTCAAGATTGGCATTAAATCCACCGCCATTCTTTTTGGTCGCTATGACAAGCTGATTATCGGTATTTTGCAGGTTGTGGTGCTGGCGCTGATGGCGCTGATTGGCTGGCTGAACGGGCTGGGCGGGGCGTTTTACTGGTCAATTGGTCTTGCGGGTGCGCTGTTTCTCCATCAACAGCGGCTGATTGCGGGCCGCGATCGCGATGCCTGCTTTAAAGCCTTCCTCAATAATAACTACGTTGGGCTGGCGCTGTTTATCGGACTGGCGTTGAGTTTAATGCATTTCTGACAGGCATAAAAAAACAGGCGGGAAAACCCGCCTGTTTGTTTTTACTCCGCCGCCACTAGCTGCGACGTTGCGCTTTCAATGGTTAGACGCACATCCGACGTCACCAGCTCGGCCAGCATCTGGTACACCCGCATTGTCTCTTTCGGCTCTGCATCACCGGTATCGCTGATATAACCTTCGTCGCGCAGCGTCAGCACCAGCGAGGTGAAGACAGCCTTATCGAAGAATTCCGGCGCATTAATACCGTGCAGCATCGAAAGACGCTGTGCCACGGTACGGCTCTCACGCTCAAGCGTGCCGCGGTTGATCGACGGGTTGGCGCTCAGCAGCCAGAAAGTAATGGCATAACGCTGCAGCGTTTCGCGCACGCCCGCCGCCAGAAGCTGCAGGGTACGGGAGCGTGCCGGATTAATCTGCACCTCTTCGCCGTTCATCGTCACCAGACCCTGGCGCACCATCTCGTTCATCAGCGCGTCGATTTCCGTGGCCAGCTCTTCTTTTTCCCAGCGCAGGAACAGCTCGGCTTTCAGCATCGGGTAAAGCACTTCTACCTGACGCAGCAGTTCGCCACGACCGATATGACGGTGCTGCGTAACTATTGCCGCCAGCAGCGACGGCAACACCAGCATGTGCATGATGTTGTTGCGGTAGTACGTCATCAGCACGGCCTGCTCGCGCGGCAGAATAATGATGTCGCCGATGGTGTCTTTTTCGACCTCAAACTTGTTCATCTGCAGCGCATGTTCGATAAGCGCATCTGCGTTTTGTTCCGGTGCCGTGGCATCTGGCGAATAGGGCACATTGCGCAGCAGGTTGAGGTAGCAATCGAGTTGTTCAGTCAGCTGTTCGCGAGTCAGCGAACGCTGACGCGAAGCCAGCAGCGCGGTACAGCACAGGTTCATGGCGTTTGCCGCCCCCGCGTTGTTGATACGTACCATCAGCTCGGCGGCGATTTCATTTACCGTTGGGGTTAACCACGCCGGGCGTACCGCTTCGATTGGATCGATAGCATCGCGCCACTCCGGCACACGCTGGTTAAGGAAGGTCATCAGCGGCATAGGCTCGCCAAAGTTAACGTAACCCTGGCCGAGATTACGCAGCTTGCTCAGGCCGCGTAACATCGACATGAAGCCTTCTTTTTCTTTGGTAGCGCCGCGCAGCTCTTTGGCGTAAGTGCCCACTTCCATCACGTGCTCGTAGCCGATATAAATAGGCACTAACGTAATCGGGCGTGTGCCGCCGCGTAACATAGCCTGAATGGTCATCGACAGCGTGCCGGTTTTTGGATCCAGCAAACGGCCGGTACGTGAACGACCACCTTCCACAAAATATTCAACGGAATAGCCGCGGCTAAATAACTCGCCGAGGTATTCACGGAATACGGTGGAGTAGAGCTTGCTGCCCTTAAAGGTACGGCGGATAAAGAACGCGCCCAGGCGGCGGAAAATCGGGCCTGCTGGCCAGAAGTTCAGGTTGATGCCCGCTGCGATATGCGGAGGCACCAGCCCCTGGTGATACAGCACGTAAGAGAGCAGCATGTAATCCATGTGGCTGCGGTGGCAGGGCACATAAACGATTTCATGTCCGTCGTGAGCCAGCTGGCGCACGCGCTCGGCGTTGTGAACGTTGATGCCCTGATACAAGCGGTTCCATGTCAGCCCCAGCACACGGTCTGTCAGCCGGATGGTTTCGTAGGAAAAGTTCGCCGCGATCTCTTCCATCAGCGCAACAGCGTTCTGCTGAGCTTTTTCATGGGAGATTTTTTTGCTGCGCGCTTCGTCTTCTACGGCGCGGGCAATAGCTTTGGATGCCAGAAGCTTGTTAAACAAATCCTGGCGCACGGGCAGACGCGGCCCGATGGTAGCCAGACGCTGACGGGCAAAGTGCATGCGAGCCACACGTGCCAGCTTCTGAGCGATGCGCTTGTCGGTACCGTGTTCGGTTGCCATTCTGCGCAGTGAAACGGGTGCGGAAAAACGCACGAAGCTGTCGCGCCCAAGCCAGGATACCGCGAAGAATTTCTGGATGCCGTTCAGCATACGCAGCGGTGGATTGAGTTCACCTTTTTCGCGACCCGGAGAGCGACCAAACATGACCGATACCGGCACCATCTGCACATCCAGATTCGGATTGCTGCGGTGCAGATCGAGATAGTCATGGAAGAGCTTAATGGACTCTTCTTTCGGCGTGTAGTAGGTGAAGACGCGCGGGCCGCTATGGATAAAGACATAGCGCGGCAGGACCGCTCCGTCTATTTCCAACGGTTCAAGCGGGTCGGGTAAATCATGTGCGAGACATTGCGCGCGTAGCGTCAACAAGTCCGCCTTAGAGTTATAAGGCAGAACGTACATAATAGGGCGTGTGGTATCCAGGCCCAGCTCGGCTTGAGGATCTGCCGGTATGGACTTGCTCTTTACCAGAACGCTTAATGGTAAATTAAGTAATTTGTAGTAAATTCTTGGCCAGCCTGACATAAACGATGTAAAGCCTCAGGTTAATAGTGCAAATTCGCCGCAAGAATATCAGAAACTGCATAAGATTTCTGTGGCGTTGCGATTTTACCCGTCAAGGCTCAAGTTACCGGATTGCGGATTAAAACTTGAAGAATGAAGGGTGCTGATAAGCATTGACGCTTTTATTTTAAAAAGGTTTCCCAACATGGCGAATAACACCGCTGGATTTACACGTATTATCAAGGCCGCCGGTTATTCCTGGAAAGGCCTGCGCGCCGCCTGGATTAACGAAGCCGCCTTCCGTCAGGAAGGGGTTGCCGCGGTTATCGCCATTGCCGTTGCCTGCGGGCTCGATGTCGACCCCGTCATCCGCATCCTTCTTATCGGTTCCGTTGTGCTGGTCATGATTGTCGAAATTCTTAACAGCGCCATTGAAGCTTTGGTTGACCGTGTCGGCACGGATTACCACGAGCTTTCAGGGCGGGCAAAAGATATGGGTTCAGCCGCTGTGCTGATCGCCATTCTCCTTGCCGTGCTGACCTGGGTCACGTTGCTATGGCAGCACTGGCGATAATTTGCGAGAGCCTTTCCAGATTATGATAAGTCCCTGGTTTTTTGCTCAATATGTGGTTTCAAATTCACCTTTGACTGTATATACTCACAGCATAACTGTATAAACACCCAGGGGGCGGAATGAAAGCTTTAACTACCAGGCAGCAAGAGGTGTTTGATCTTATTCGGGATCATATCAGCCAGACCGGCATGCCACCGACGCGTGCCGAGATTGCTCAACGTCTGGGGTTCCGTTCTCCAAACGCGGCAGAAGAGCACCTCAAAGCGTTGGCCCGTAAAGGCGTTATCGAAATTGTTTCCGGCGCTTCGCGCGGTATTCGACTGCTGGTTGAAGAAGAAACCGGTGTTCCGCTGATAGGGCGCGTAGCTGCCGGCGAGCCGCTGCTGGCGCAGCAACATATCGAAGGCCACTATCAGGTTGACCCATCGCTGTTCAAACCGAACGCAGATTTCCTGCTGCGCGTCAGCGGCATGTCCATGAAAGATATCGGTATTCTCGATGGCGATCTGTTGGCGGTGCATAAAACCCAGGACGTGCGTAACGGCCAGGTCGTGGTGGCGCGCATTGATGATGAAGTCACCGTGAAACGGCTGAAAAAACAGGGTAACACCGTACAGCTGCTGCCGGAAAACAGCGAGTTCGAACCTATCGTTGTCGACCTTCGCGAACAGAACTTCAGCATTGAAGGGCTGGCCGTCGGGGTGATCCGCAACGGCGACTGGCTTTAAAGCTTCCCCGCATTTTGTGATGCGCGTTCGCCGCGCATCACCATACTAATCCCTTCTCCTTACACGCTCTGGATCCCCGTATGCGTTTCTTCTCGTCGACGGATAAAGCGCTCTGGCGCCTCGCACTACCCATGATTTTCTCCAATATCACGGTTCCTCTGCTTGGTCTGGTGGATACCGCAGTAATTGGGCATCTGGATAGCCCTGTCTATCTTGGCGGGGTGGCGGTTGGCGCAACGGCCACCAGCTTTCTCTTTATGCTGCTTCTGTTTTTACGAATGAGCACCACGGGCTTAACGGCTCAGGCATTTGGGGCAAATAACCCTGCGGCGCTGGCTCGCGCGCTCGTACAGCCATTGTTGATGGCGCTGATAGCCGGTATTGCCATTATCGTGCTGCGTTATCCTCTGATTACGCTTGCGCTTAATATCGTTGGCGGAAACGAGCAGGTGCTGCTGCAGGCCCGGCGTTTCCTGGAAATTCGTTGGCTGAGCGCCCCTGCCTCTTTAGCCAATCTTGTGCTGCTCGGCTGGCTGCTTGGCGTGCAGTATGCGCGAGCCCCCGTTATCTTGTTGATTGTCGGCAACGTGCTGAATATCGTGCTCGATTTCTGGCTGGTGATGGGCCTGCACATGAACGTGCAGGGCGCTGCGCTGGCAACGGCTATTGCAGAATACGCCACGCTTATTATCGGCTTACTGATGGTGATGAAAGTGCTGGGCATGCGGGGAATCGACTTCGCGATGCTGAAAACCGCATGGCGGGGAAATATTCGCCGCCTGCTGGCGTTAAACAGAGACATCATGCTGCGTTCGCTACTGTTGCAGCTTTGTTTTGCCTCGGTAACGGTTTTCGGCGCTCGCCTGGGCAGTGAAGTGGTGGCGGTCAACGCCATTTTGATGACGCTGCTGACCTTCACCGCCTATGCGCTGGACGGGTTTGCCTATGCCGTAGAGGCGCATTCTGGTCAGGCTTATGGTGCACGCAACGGCAGCCAGCTATTGGGGGTCTGGCAGGCAGCCTGCCGCCAGGCAGGCCTGGTGGCTCTAAGCTTTGCGGTGGTGTACGCCCTTTTTGGCGAAAATATCGTCGCCATGCTGACCTCGCTGCCGACACTGCAGCAGCAGGCGGACCGCTATTTGTACTGGCAAATTATTCTGCCGGTGGTGGGGGTCTGGTGTTATTTACTGGATGGTATGTTTATAGGCGCCACTCGCGGTGCCCAGATGCGTAACAGTATGGCCGTTGCCGCGGTGGGCTTTGGCCTGACGTTGCTGAGCGTGCCGCAGCTTGGCAATCACGGCCTGTGGCTTGCGGTAGCTGTGTTCCTTGCCCTGCGTGGGCTATCTTTGGGCTGGATCTGGCGGCGTCACTGGCGGCACAACACCTGGTTCCAGGCTGAAAGTCATGGTTAGTTACAACTGCTGATGCGCTTTTACCCTCTCCTCAGCGCGCTGATTTGCCGTTAGATTCTGGCGCAAACCGGCGGCCTTATCGCCGCCGGAATGGTTCAATATTCTTAATTGCCGCTCTGATACCAGATTCTTGACTATAATTATTATCACGTCCAGCAGATAGCAAGTATAGCCAGACGGCTTCACCGGGACGACATTAATTGTTAGCGATTCTTCACCGAACGATGAGGATATTATTATGAATAAAGACGAAGTCGGCGGTAACTGGAAGCAGTTCAAAGGTAACGTGAAAGAAAAATGGGGCAAGCTGACGGACGATGACATGACGGTCATTGAAGGTAAACGCGATCAGCTGGTAGGTAAGATCCAGGAGCGTTATGGCTCAAGCAAAGATGATGCGGAAAAGGAAGTTGTTGACTGGGAAACCCGTAACAACTACCGCTGGTAGCCTGCATAACCCTCAGTTGTGCTAGCCCTTAAAGGCTATTCTGCCCGGGTACAAGGATGTACCGTCCTCCCTTAACGCACCTTCTTTTTAATCTGTACTGAATGGTCATGGCTGCTGCAGCCTTCTTTATGACCGCACGCCTCCACTTCTGAGCATGCAGAACATAAGCCATGCGCTTCAATAACGTTGTGTCGCAGTGCAAAACCCATTTTTGCGGCTAGCTTGTGCATAATATCTTCCACGCCCTGTGCGGCTTCCTCTTTTACCACGCCACAACGCTCGCAGATAAACATGGCTGAAGAGTGGGTCGGCTGATCTATTAAATTGCACAGTACATAGCTGTTGGCGGACTCTACGCGGTGAACAAAGCCCTGCTCCAGCAGGAAATCAAGCGCGCGGTAGACCGTTGGCGGTTTGGCCTGTGGTTCGCTGACGCGCAGCAGATCCAGCAGATCGTAAGCGCTGATGGCGCCGGTCTGTAATGTCATCAGACGCAGCACTTCCAGACGTTGCGGCGTCAGGCGCACATTGCGCTGCGCGCAAAGCTTTTCGGCCTGCGCTAACACGTGTTGTGAAGTCGTCGTATCCATCAGCATTCCTCGATTATGTAGCCTCTCACTTTATCATAAAAGCAGCAAAAACGCCGAATGCTGGTCCATACTGGCAGTGATTTCCCGCAAAAATTCTCCACCGGAGCTAGCATGCAAAAACCTGACTGTATTCGCCACTGGCGCGAGCTGGAAGGCGCAGACGATCCC
Organism: Buttiauxella sp.; assembly: GCA_032051265.1. Classification (GTDB taxonomy): domain Bacteria; phylum Pseudomonadota; class Gammaproteobacteria; order Enterobacterales; family Enterobacteriaceae; genus Dryocola. The sequence continues at coordinate 132,002 of DAMBYU010000008.1, read as the reverse complement.
CATTATCCTGACAGTAATGAACTGTTTGCTATTGGCGCGCCGCTTGGCCGCCGCCTTGGCCTGTCCCGGCTTGGCATTCACCATGAGCGCCTGCTGCCCGGCAGACGAACATCCTATCCTCACGCCGAAAGCAGCGAAGAAGAGTTTGCTTATGTGCTGGAGGGGCATCCACAAGTATGGATCAACGGTAATCTCTATCAACTGGAGCCGGGAGACAGCGTGGGTTTCCCGGCGGGGACGGGAATTTGCCATACCTTTATAAACAATACCGAGCATGAAGTCCGTTTGCTGGTGGTGGGTGAGGCCAACAAAGAAGAAAACCGCGTTTATTACCCTATGAATTCCAGCTATGCCGCCACGCGCAAAGATCGCTGGATAGATCATCCGCCGCAGTTTTTTGGCCCCCACGACGGCCAACCTTCCCGAAAAGCGCGGGGTAAACTATAAATAAATCTGCATGGAAATGGTGAAACGACAACCCGTATGGATAGAAACGGGAGTTTGATGGGTGAAACAGCCCCTTTTTAAGCTCGTTATTCGCAGCAATAGTAAGCCTCTGTTAAGTCTTAACTGGCAGGGGGTAATTATTACCGATGATAAAACAGACGGACGAGCGGTAAATGAAAAAAATTAAATCTCTGGTGGTGCTCAGTGCCGCCTCTTTGTTAGTGGCAAATTCGGCCCATGCGGCCGGTACATGGTCGGAAGCACGTAGTGATGCGATGGGTGGAACAGGGGTCGCTTCCGGTAGTTACGGCAGCGGCGCGCTGATTAACCCTGCTTTGCTGGCAAAGGCGCAACAGGAAGACAGGGTGACGGTAATATTACCTTCCGTCAGCGCGCAAATTACCGATAAGGATAATCTTCAGGACCAGATCGATGACATCAGCGATAAGGTTGATAATTACGAAGATGTAATTGATAACCTTACCTTGCTGGATATTATCGCCAATCCCGTAGGCACCCTGGATCAGTTCCAGAGCGCTGCGGGCGATCTGGCGGGCGAGCTTGAAAGCCTGCGTGGGAAAACGGCGCATGCCAAAGCGGCGGCAGGTATTGCGGTAAGCATTCCAAACGACGTACTTTCCGTGGCGTTTGTCACTAAAGCCTATGTGCGCGCGCGCGTCAGTTCATCCGTCGATCAGCAGGATATTGATTACCTGCGCGGCATCGAAGGTTCCGACGCCGTTGCGGGGGCCGTAGCTATTGATGCGGCTGTTAATGGCTCCGATGTTATTACGCGCAACCTTAATTCCACCGCATCAGGCCGTGCGGCTATCGTCTCCGATTATGGTATTGCGATGGCAAAACAGTTTGATTTGGGGGGCGTGCCGGTTTCGATAGGCGTTACGCCAAAACTGCAAAAAACCTGGCTGTATAACTACACCACCTCGATTTATGCCTACGACAGCAATGACTGGAACAGCAGTCGTTATCGCAACGATGACACCGGCTTTAACATCGATGCAGGCGTAGCGGCAGATTTTGGCGAGCACTGGACGGTAGGGTTAAGCGGCCAGAACCTGGTGTCGCGTGATATTGATACTAAAGATATCCGTATCACCAACGGGCGCACCGGCGAGACGCGCAGCTATAAAGATACTTTCCAGATAAGCCCGCTGGTTACTGCGGGCGCGGCCTGGCATAACGATCTTATGACGTTGAGCGCAGATGGCGACCTGACGGAAACCAAAGGCTTTAAAAGCGAAGAAAACTCACAGTACGTTGGCGTAGGGGCCGAGGTTCGTCCACTCTCCTGGCTTGCCGTTCGTGCCGGTTACCGTGCCGATGTAAAAGGTAACGACAGCAACGTCTTCACGGGCGGCGTTGGTTTTGCACCGTTTAACCGTGTTCACGTTGATTTAATGGGCCTGTACGGCGAAGACGAGACTTGGGGGGCGGGCGCGCAGCTTAGCGTCACCTTCTGATAAACGCGCGCCGGGACGAGCAGGTGTCCCGGCGCCGCTTTATGCTATAGTGGCGACCCTTTTTTAACCGTAACCTGCGTAAACATTCAGTGACTATGTCTCCTCAAAGCAACCCGACTCCTTTCCAGCCGCACCGTTTCTCCATCGCGCCAATGCTCGACTGGACCGACAGGCACTGCCGCTATTTCCTGCGTCAGCTTTCGCGTAATACTCTGCTGTACACCGAGATGGTGACCACCGGGGCGATTATCCACGGCAAAGGAGACTATCTGGCGTACAGCGAGGAAGAGCATCCTGTTGCGTTACAGCTGGGCGGAAGCGATCCGCAGGCGCTGGCGCAATGCGCGCAACTGGCTGAAGCCCGTGGTTATGATGAAATAAACCTGAACGTGGGCTGCCCCTCCGACCGCGTACAGAATGGCATGTTTGGCGCATGCCTGATGGCCGACGCGCAGCGTGTGGCAGATTGCATCAAGGCGATGCGCGACGTAGTCTCTATTCCGGTAACGGTTAAAACCCGTATCGGTATCGACGACCAGGACAGCTATGAATTTCTGTGTGACTTTATTGGCACGGTGGCAGGAAAGGGCGAATGCGAGATGTTTATCATCCACGCACGTAAAGCCTGGCTTTCCGGCCTCAGCCCGAAAGAGAACCGCGAAATCCCACCGCTGGACTACCCGCGCGTTTACCAGCTTAAGCGTGATTTTCCGCACCTTACCATGGCAATTAACGGCGGCGTGAAGACGCTTGCAGAGGCCAAAACCCACCTGGAACACCTGGACGGCGTCATGGTCGGGCGTGAGGCATACCAGAACCCGGGTCTGTTAACGGCGGTCGACCGCGAGATTTTTGGCAGTGAGTTGCCAGAAGTAGATACGGTAGCAGCGGTGCGCGCCATGTATCCCTACATCGAGCGCGAGTTGGCAAATGGCACTTATCTGGGCCACGTTACGCGACATATGCTCGGCTTATTCCAGGGCATTCCCGGGGCGCGTCAGTGGCGTCGTTATCTGAGTGAGAATGCGCATAAAGCCGGAGCGGGGATTGCGGTTGTGGAACATGCTTTATCGCTGGTCGCGGACAGACGCTAACTTTGTAACGCAATAACCGTACGGATTGCTAAGGTATTGCGGAGTTGATCACAACCTCGCATCTTTGTGGCTAACTTTACCGGGGCTGCCATATCTATTTTTTTGTAAATCTGACACTATTGCCGCGTTGTAACCGAAGAATTCATCGTCGCTGTACCCTACAAAACAGCGCGAACAAAAAAAGAATGGGCTTCCCTCGGGAAGCCCAAATTCTTTTATGGAATCAGTAAGCTGGAGCCTTGCGTCGAACGGCTTTCCAGAATTTCATGCGCGCGAGCCGCCTCTTTCAGGGCAAATTTCTGCTCCTGCGCCACATCCACTTTTATTACGCCGCTGGCAATCAGCGAGAACAATTCATTGCAGGCTTCTTCCAGCTCTTCACGGCTAGTGATGTAACCATTCAGTGACGGACGCGTAACATATAACGAACCTTTCTGGTTAAGTATGCCCAGGTTGACGCCGGTTACCGGTCCGGATGAGTTGCCAAAACTCACCATCAGACCCTGGCGTTGCAGACAGTCAAGCGATGCTTCCCAGGTATCTTTCCCCACCGAGTCATAAACCACCGCGACTTTCTTGCCGCCGGTAATCTCTTTGACGCGATCGACAAGATTTTCTTCACGATAGTTAACGACTTGCCAGGCCCCGGCCTGTTTTGCACGTTCTGCTTTTTCAGCAGAGCCCACGGTACCGATAAGCTTTGCGCCTAACGCTTTCGCCCACTGGCAGGCAATCAGCCCCACGCCGCCCGCCGCGGCATGGAATAAAAAGACATCGTTTGGTTTCACTTCGTAGGTTTTGCGCAGCAGGTAGTAAACCGTAAGCCCTTTCAGGAAAGAAGCGGCGGCCTGCTCAAAGGAGATGGCATCGGGAAGTTTAGCCGTTTTATCAGCCGGCACGTTGTGCACGCTGCTGTACGCCCCAAGGCCTGACTGGGCATACACCACCCGGTCGCCGGATTTTAAATGCGTGACATTGCTACCAACTTTACTTACAACGCCTGCCGCTTCGGTGCCAAGCCCGCTTGGCAGCATTGGCGGCGGATATAATCCGCTACGGATATAAGTATCAATGTAGTTGATACCAATAGCTTTATTCTCAACCTGGACTTCATCGGCTGCCGGATCTTGCGGCGTAAATTCAACCGCTTTGAGCACGTCCGGGCCGCCGTGCTGGCTAAACTCTATACGCGTTGCCATGGAAACTCCTTGTGTCGAAGAGTAGCAAGACCAGGTTATACTCCCCGGTCTGTAGAAGAACATGAATCTGGTAACTCCCTCACTATGGCAGGAAATAAACCCTTCAACAAACCGAACGAAACCCGTGACCGTCAGATGGAAGGGCTCAAAATGCCGCCACATTCTCTGGAAGCGGAGCAGTCGGTTTTGGGCGGTTTAATGCTGGACAACGAACGCTGGGATAACGTCTCCGAACGCGTCGTCGCCAACGATTTTTTCAGCCGCCCGCACCGCATGATCTTCACCGAAATGCAGCGTTTGCTGGAGATGAGCAAGCCCATCGATCTGATCACGCTCTCTGAATCCCTTGAACTACAGGGGAATCTCGACAGCGTAGGCGGCTTTGCTTATCTGGCTGAATTATCTAAAAATACGCCAAGCGCGGCGAACATCAGCGCTTATGCGGATATCGTCCGTGAACGCGCGGTAGTGCGTGAAATGATTGCCGTAGCAAATGAAATTGCTGACGCAGGTTACGATCCGCAGGGCCGCACCAGCGAAGATTTGCTCGATCTCGCCGAGTCGCGAGTTTTCCAGATTGCCGAAAACCGCGCCAATAAAGACGAAGGCCCGAAAAGCATCGACCAAATCCTTGAAGCCACGGTGTCGCGTATCGAATCCCTTTACCAGACCCCGCACGATGGCGTGACGGGTGTGGACACCGGTTATCAGGATCTGAACAAGAAAACCGCCGGGCTGCAGAAATCGGATCTGATTATCGTGGCGGCGCGTCCATCGATGGGGAAAACCACCTTCGCGATGAACCTGTGCGAAAACGCCGCCATGCTGCAGGAAAAACCGGTGCTTATCTTCAGTCTGGAGATGCCCGGCGAGCAGATCATGATGCGTATGCTGGCGTCGCTTTCTCGCGTTGATCAAACCAAAATCCGTACCGGGCAGCTGGATGACGAGGACTGGGCGCGTATTTCGAGCACCATGGGCATCCTGCTTGAGAAGCGCAATATGTATATTGATGACTCCTCCGGCCTGACGCCGACGGAGGTTCGCTCCCGCGCGCGCCGTATCTATCGCGAGGCGGGCGGGCTGAGCATGATCATGATTGATTACCTCCAGCTTATGCGTGTGCCGTCGCTTTCCGACAACCGTACGCTTGAAATCGCCGAGATTTCACGCTCGCTCAAAGCGCTGGCAAAAGAGCTACAGGTGCCAGTTGTCGCACTCTCCCAGCTTAACCGCTCTCTGGAACAGCGCGCCGATAAGCGTCCGGTTAACTCCGATTTGCGTGAATCAGGCTCTATCGAGCAGGATGCCGACTTAATCATGTTTATCTACCGTGATGAAGTTTATAACGACAACAGCGACGAGAAAGGCATCGCGCAAATTATTATCGGTAAGCAGCGTAACGGCCCCATCGGCACGGTGCGCTTAACCTTTAACGGCCAGTGGTCGCGATTCGACAACTACGCAGGCCCGCAGTACGACGAAGACTAAAATCCTCGTCATCCTTCAAGCCACACCTGCGTTGGCTGCGCTCACTCACCCGAATCACTTACTTTAGTAAGCGCATCGGGATGAGTTCCCTTGCCGCCTTGCTGTGACTCGAATGATTTAGAGGATTTGCACAATTCAATCCCAACATTGAGCAAGGAAGAAACATGCAAGCGGCAACCGTAGTCATTAACCGCCGCGCTCTGCGCCACAACCTGCAACGCCTGCGTGAACTGGCTCCCGCCAGCCGCATGGTGGCGATTGTGAAAGCAAACGCCTACGGGCACGGTCTGCTTGAGACCGCCCGCGCCCTCCCTGACGCTGATGCTTTCGGCGTTGCCAGACTTGAAGAAGCGGTAAGTCTGCGCGCCGGGGGTATTTCACAACCCATTCTGCTGCTTGAAGGCTTCTTTAACGCCTGCGACCTGCCTGAGATTGCCAGGCTTAACCTCCAGACCGCCGTGCACAGCGTTGAACAGCTTGAAGCGCTTGAGCAGGCCAGCCTGAGCCAGCCGATTACCGTATGGATGAAGCTGGATACGGGCATGCACCGTCTGGGCGTACTGCCGCACGAAGCTGAGGCTTTTTATCAGCGCCTGACGCGCTGTAAAAATGTCAGCCAGCCGGTAAATATCGTCAGCCATTTTGCCCGCGCCGATGAACCAGAATCTGACGCCACGCCGCGACAGCTGGATATTTTTAATACCTTTACCGAAGGTAAAACCGGTCAGAAATCTATCGCCGCCTCCGGGGGGATTTTGCTGTGGCCGCAATCGCACTTTGACTGGGTGCGTCCGGGCATCATTCTCTACGGCGTATCTCCTCTTGAACACAAGCCGTGGGGCGCAGACCTTGGCTTTCAGCCGGTGATGTCGCTCACTTCCAGCCTGATTGCGGTCCGCAGCCATAAAGCCGGCGAGCCAGTAGGCTATGGCGGCGCATGGGTTGCCGGGCGCGATACCCGGTTGGGCGTCGTTGCGATGGGTTATGGCGACGGTTACCCACGCAGCGCGCCTTCCGGGACGCCAGTAATGGTCAATGGCCGCGAAGTGCCGATTGTTGGCCGTGTGGCGATGGACATGATTTGTGTCGATCTCGGCCCGGACGCAAAAGAGAAAGTCGGCGATAGCGTAGTGATGTGGGGGGCGGGCCTGCCCGTTGAGCGCCTCGCTGAAATCACACAAGTAAGCGCTTACGAACTTATCACGCGCCTGACTTCCAGGGTGGCGATGGAGTATCTGGACTAGTTGTCATTCCCTGGTTTACATTGGTTGTTCGCCACACTGTAAACCAGGAGAACCCACCGTGTTTCAAAAAGTTGACGCCTATGCTGGCGACCCGATCCTTTCCTTAATGGAACGCTTCAAAGTTGACCCGCGTGTTGACAAGGTTAATCTCAGCATTGGCCTCTATTACAACGAAGATGGGGCGATCCCGCAGCTACAGGCCGTGGCAGAAGCTGAAGCCCGTCTGAACGCGCAGCCGCACGGCGCTTCCCTTTATTTACCGATGGAAGGGTTGAACACCTACCGCAGCGCAATCGCGCCTTTGCTGTTCGGGGCCGGGCATCCGGCGTTACTGGAGGGGCGTATTGCTTCTATCCAGACGCTGGGCGGCTCGGGGGCGTTGAAAGTGGGCGCTGACTTCCTGAAAACGTATTTCCCGGATTCGCAGGTGTGGGTCAGCGATCCCACCTGGGAAAACCACGTTGCCATCTTTGCTGGCGCAGGCTTCGCCGTGAATACTTATCCGTGGTTTGACGATGAAACCAACGGCGTGCGCTTTGAAGCTCTGCTTGAGAAGCTCAACACCTTACCTGCGCAAAGCGTGGTGCTGCTGCATCCGTGCTGCCACAACCCAACCGGCTCAGACCTGACGGATGCCCAGTGGGACGCCGTTATCGAAATTCTCCAGGCGCGCGACCTGATTCCGTTCCTCGACATCGCCTACCAGGGCTTTGGCGCGGGAATGGAAGAAGACGCCTATGCGATCCGCGCTATTACGCACGCGGGCCTGCCGGCGCTGGTCAGCAACTCATTCTCAAAGATTTTCTCACTGTACGGTGAACGTGTCGGCGGGCTGTCGGTGGTTTGTGAAGATGCAGATGAGGCGGGCCGGGTGCTCGGACAGTTGAAAGCTACCGTACGTCGTAACTACTCCAGCCCGCCGAATTTTGGTGCGCAGGTGGTGGCCACCGTCCTGAATGACGAGCAGCTAAAAGCCAGCTGGCTGGCGGAAGTCGAAACGATGCGTCGTCGCATCCTCGATATGCGCCAGGCTCTGGTTTCCGTGCTGAAGACCGAGGTGCCAGGACGCAACTTTGACTATCTGCTGCAACAGCGCGGCATGTTCAGCTATACCGGCCTGAGCGCGGAGCAGGTTGACCGTCTGCGTGATGAATTTGGCGTTTACCTGATTGCCAGCGGCCGTATGTGCGTGGCCGGTCTGAACAGCAATAACGTGCAGCGCGTGGCGCAGGCGTTTGCCGCTGTTATGTAAGCACTTACTAACGATATTTTCCTTTCCACGGCGGCGAGGCAATTTTAGCCGCCTTTTTAACTGTCTCCTGCCTGTGGATAGCGCTTCGCTTATTCACCCGCTACAAGGCGATGCACGCCAGCCCGTCGCTTTTTTTCAGCAAAATTCACCCGTCGGGTTTTACCTTTTGGCAAGTTGCTCGCACACTTAGTTGAGCGCAAATTTATCTGGAGCAAAGTATGTGGTTTCAACAGACCCTCACCTTAAACGCCAAATCCCGCGGTTTTCACCTCGTTACTGATGAACTCCTCGGGCAGTTGTTCCGGCTTTCTGAGGTGCAAACCGGGCTGCTGCATCTTCTGCTCCAGCATACTTCCGCCTCCCTGACCCTGAATGAAAATTGTGACCCGACCGTGCGCCAGGATATGGAAAGGCATTTTTTAAAAACCGTGCCGGACAATGCCGCCTACGAACATGATTATGAGGGCCCGGATGACATGCCGTCGCATATCAAATCATCCTTATTGGGCGTGTCGTTACTGCTGCCCGTTCATCGAGGGCAGGTACAACTGGGCACATGGCAGGGGATCTGGCTGGGAGAGCATCGTATTCACGGTGGTCCCCGCAAAATAATTGCCACACTACAAGGGGAATAAAAATGACCAATTCGGAGCTATTGCAGTACTGCATGAACAAGCCGGGGGCCGAGCAGAGCGTTCATAGCGACTGGAAAGCCACGCAGATTAAAGTAGCGGATGTGCTTTATGCCATGGTACATGACGTGGAAGAGCGCCCGGCGGTATCGTTAAAAACGAGCCCGGAACTTGCAGATTTGCTGCGGGAAAGCCACAAAGACGTTTTTCCCAGCGCGCATTTAAATAAGGCGCACTGGAGCACGGTTTATCTGGATGGGACGCTACGGGATTCGCAGATCTATTATCTGGTGGATGCTTCGTATCAGCAGGCGCTATCGCTGCTGCCCGAACAGACCAGGCAGCAGCTTTCTGGCTGATTATTTCAGCAATGGCTTGAGGAAGCGTGCGGTATGCGAGGCTTCGCAAGTGGCGACCGTTTCCGGCGTGCCGGAGACGAGAATTTCACCGCCGCCGCTGCCGCCTTCCGGGCCAAGATCGACAATCCAGTCCGCAGTTTTCACCACGTCCAGATTATGTTCGATAACCACAATGGTATTTCCCTGGTCTCTGAGCTGATGCAACACCTCAAGCAGCTGCTGAATATCCGCGAAGTGCAAACCGGTTGTCGGCTCATCGAGAATATAGAGCGTTTGCCCGGTGCCGCGCTTGGAAAGCTCACGCGCCAGCTTCACACGCTGCGCTTCACCGCCGGACAGCGTGGTGGCTGACTGGCCCAGGCGGATGTAAGACAAGCCCACGTCAATAAGCGTTTGCAGCTTACGCGCCAGCGCTGGTACGGCATCAAAGAAAGCGCGCGCGTCTTCAATGGTCATATCCAGCACTTCATGGATGCTTTTGCCTTTGTACTTAATCTCCAGCGTTTCACGGTTATAGCGCTTGCCTTTGCACTGGTCGCAAGGCACGTAGATATCCGGCAGGAAGTGCATTTCGACTTTGATCACGCCATCACCCTGACAGGCTTCACAGCGCCCGCCACGCACGTTAAAGCTGAAGCGACCCGGCGTATAACCGCGCGCACGAGATTCCGGCACACCGGCAAACAGCTCGCGTACTGGCGTGAACACGCCGGTATATGTCGCCGGGTTGGAACGTGGGGTGCGGCCAATCGGGCTCTGGTCAATGTCGATGACTTTATCGAAGTGCTCGAGCCCGTGGACATCGCGATAGGCTGCCGGTTCTGCAATGGTGGCGCCGTTGAGCTGGCGCTGTGCAATCGGGAACAGTGTATCGTTAATCAGCGTCGATTTACCCGAGCCGGAGACCCCGGTGATACAGGTAAACAGGCCTACCGGCAGCGTCAGGGTAACGTCTTTGAGGTTGTTGCCTCGCGCGCCAACCAGCTTCAGCACTTTTTCCGGATCGGCGGGTACGCGGTTTTTGGGCACGGCAATTTCACGTTTGCCGCTCAGGTACTGACCGGTCAGGGATTCCGGCACATCCATAATATCCTGCATGGTGCCTTCAGCAACGACCTGGCCGCCGTGCACGCCAGCGCCCGGACCGATATCAATGATGTGGTCAGCTGCGCGAATGGCGTCTTCGTCGTGCTCGACCACGATTACGGTGTTGCCGAGATTACGCAGGTGAATCAGCGTTTCGAGCAGGCGTTCGTTATCGCGCTGGTGCAGGCCGATGGACGGCTCATCCAGCACGTACATTACGCCAACCAGCCCGGCGCCGATCTGGCTTGCCAGACGAATACGCTGGGCTTCGCCACCGGACAACGTTTCTGCTGAGCGGGAAAGTGAAAGATAATTCAGGCCTACGTTGACGAGGAATTTCAGGCGGTCGCCAATCTCTTTAAGCACTTTTTCCGCAATCTGCGCGCGCTGGCCGCTGAGCTTCATGTTCTGGAAGAAGTCCATCGCATGGCCGATGCTCATATCGGAAATAGTCGGCAACGGGGTGTTTTCAACAAACACATGGCGAGCTTCGCGACGCAGACGAGTGCCTTCACAGCTGGCGCAAGGGCGGTTGCTGATGAACTTCGCCAGCTCTTCGCGTACTGCGGAAGATTCCGTCTCTTTGTAGCGGCGCTCCATGTTGTGCAGCACGCCTTCGAACGGATGGCGGCGCACGGAGGTATCGCCACGGTCGTTCATATATTTGAATTCGACGGTTTCCTTACCGGAACCGTTCAGCACGACGCTTTTTACCGACGCGCTCAGATCGTCCCAGGGGGTTTCCACGTCGAATTTGTAGTGCTCGGCGAGCGAACGCAGCATGGTGAAGTAGTAGAAGTTGCGGCGATCCCAGCCGCGGATGGCGCCGCCGGCCAGCGAAAGTTCGCCATTTTGCACCACGCGATCCGGATCGAAATACTGCTGAACGCCCAGACCGTCGCAGGTTGGACATGCGCCAGCCGGGTTGTTGAACGAGAACAGGCGCGGTTCTAATTCGCGCATGCTGTAGCCGCAAATAGGGCAGGCGAAGTTGGCGGAGAACAGCAGTTCTTCGGCCTTTTCGTCGTCCATATCGGCTACCACAGCGGAACCGCCGGAGAGCTCAAGCGCAGTTTCAAAAGATTCTGCCAGACGCTGGCCGATATCTTCGCGCACTTTGAAACGATCCACGACCACTTCAATGGTATGTTTTTTCTGTAGCTCAAGCTTCGGTGGATCGGAAAGATCGCACACCTCGCCATCGATACGGGCGCGGATATAACCCTGGCTTGCGAGGTTTTCCAGCGTCTTGGCGTGCTCGCCCTTACGGTCCTTAATGATGGGCGCAAGCAGCATCAGGCGGCGGCCTTCCGGCTGGGCCAGTACATTATCCACCATCTGGCTGACGGTTTGCGCCGCGAGCGGAACATTATGGTCCGGGCAGCGCGGTTCACCCACGCGTGCATACAGCAGACGCAGGTAGTCGTGGATTTCAGTAATGGTGCCAACGGTAGATCGCGGGTTATGCGATGTGGATTTCTGTTCGATAGAAATCGCAGGCGACAACCCTTCGATGTGGTCAACATCTGGCTTTTCCATCAATGACAGGAACTGACGCGCATAGGCGGAGAGAGACTCAACGTAACGTCGTTGTCCCTCAGCGTATAAGGTGTCGAAAGCCAGTGAGGATTTGCCAGAACCCGAAAGCCCGGTCACGACAATCAGCTTGTCGCGAGGGATCACGAGATTGATATTCTTGAGATTATGGGTGCGGGCGCCCCGAACTTCGATCTTATCCATTCACCTTTCCCGGATTAAACGCTTTTGCCCGGCCGCATGATGCCACCGGCGATCATAAACGGCTAATTATGACACAAGAAAACCTGAATGGATATCCAGTGCTTTAATGCAATGATGTATAATGCCCCGAGATTCTGGAATAGATCCCGCAGCTATAAACATTGGGGGTGGCATGGTAGAATCGAGGGTTTACACTATTCATAAAACGTTTCAGGAGACACGATCATGGCCAGCAGAGGCGTAAACAAGGTGATTCTCGTCGGGAATCTGGGTCAGGACCCGGAAGTACGCTACATGCCAAATGGTGGCGCAGTTGCCAACATTACCCTGGCCACGTCAGAGTCCTGGCGCGACAAGCAAACCGGCGAAACCAAAGAGAAAACTGAATGGCACCGCGTTGTGCTGTTCGGCAAACTGGCGGAAGTGGCAGGCGAATACCTGCGTAAAGGTTCCCAGGTTTATATCGAAGGCGCGCTGCAGACGCGCAAATGGACCGACCAGGCTGGCGTTGAAAAATACACCACCGAAGTCGTGGTAAACGTGGGCGGCACCATGCAGATGCTGGGTGGCCGTGCGGGCGGGGGTGCAGGCGCACCGGCTGGCGGCGGCAACGGTGGGCAACAGCAGGGCGGCTGGGGCCAGCCTCAGCAGCCACAGGGCGGCAATCAGTTCAGCGGTGGCGCGCAGTCTCGTCCGCAGCAGCAGAATGCTCCAGCGCCGTCGAACAATGAACCACCGATGGATTTTGACGACGATATTCCATTCTGATCCCGTTCAGAAAGCGCGTCGCTTAAGACATCAAAAACCCCCGCAGTTTTCCGGCGGGGGTTTTTGTTTAGCGACCGCTTTGAGCCTTACCACTCAGGTAATGACCATCGGCCATTCTGGCGGCGCGTGGCTTGAGATTTCGACCATCACCTCTTTAAAAGATGCCCACATCACCGCGAAGTCTGCAGCCGTCAGGCCTAACAGTCCGGTAGCAAACCACAATGCTGCGGCGATCCCCAGCCCGCTGCTCACCACCGCCAGAAACGCATAGTCAGATTTACGAAACTGAATATTTAAGGTGCTGGCAAGAAACATCAGAACTGCACTAAACAATGGCCAGCGCATCAGTAACACGCCGGTGGTGATGGTAGTCATGAAACCAATCCTCTTAAGGCAACTTATCAGGCATAACGGCCGCTACAAAGGCAGGCGCCAAAAAAGACGATGCGGGAGCCGTCAGGAGGATAAGTTTTGCAAAAAAATGTAAAATAAATCGTTGTTGCATGAAGTTTGTGAAGTTTATCACATTTGTCTTTTTAATCGCCAGATGTATGGGCTGTTTTTTGCGCGGTTTCCCTGCCAGGCGGCGGCTCCAAAGAGGGAAAAAACACACGTTGTGTCAGGAGACAGGCATTTTTCAGCGCGGCTATTGTTAACATTCATGCGCGCTGTGATTTTACTTAATAAATTATTCTCTGCTATTTAAATAAAGATAATAAACATATCTCTGCTGCCAGATTAAATATCGCGTCATGAACACCTGTTTTTTTGCGCAACTTTTTTTATTTTCATCTCCCCTTTGCCGTTAAGAATAAAAAGTCTATTGCTAATGGATGATTATTCATGCAACGTAATCGGCGGCTTACAGGTTTGTTCCAGTTAAACGACAACAGGCGGTAATAGCAGGGACATGTGACTACCATGACAGAACGGATTTATCTGCGTATTTTACGTACTTCTGGTTTTATGCTGACGGTATGTTTGCCCATCCTGTTGGCGGTATACTTTGCGCATGTTCGCGCCTCCAGTGAGACGCAGCATCATCTTCGCTCTTTCGCACAATTAGTCATCGAAAAAACAGAGATCGTCATTCAGCACGTTGACGCGGCTCAGCATGAAGCACAGCCGTATACAGGTCCGGTCTGTAGCCCTGAACATATGCTAAAATTACAGGATATTGCCCGCAGCAAACTGTATGTCGAAGATCTGATTTATGCCCGTGGAAATCAATTTATTTGCTCTACTGTTTATAAACCTTCGATACCCTTTTCAGCTCCCGTCGCTAATTACACTCGCGAGCCTGATATTTCAATATTCTATTATCTGGATACGCCATTTTATACCGGTCATAAAATGACGTATATGCAGCAGGGTAATATTATTGTGGTAGTAAACCCGCGCACCTATGCCGATGTAATGTCCGATGACCATAGTTTAACTTATGGCGCATATGATACTGTCACCAAAGAGTTTTTCTCGTTAAGCGAGCCGTTTAATACCAACCGACTGCACGAATTAATTGCCAAAGACGATAAATCTTTTACTGATGAAGGCCGGGTTTATACCATCGAGAAATCCCAGCACCGGCCCATTGCCGTCATCGTTTCAACCTCTGAAGAGCACTTTAATAAAGAGTGGTATCATCAGCTGACGCTTACCGTACCCTTAGGGATTATCTGTAGCATCATTATATTATTGATGTGGTCGCGTACCCGCCAGCAGTACAATTCACCACGGCGTATGCTGCTGCGCGCCATTGAAAAAAATCATTTAAAGCTACATTACCAGCCGATTATTGATATCCAGAGCGGAAAGTGTGTGGGCGCCGAAGCGCTTCTTCGTTGGGTGAGCTATGGTGGGCAGTGGATTAGTCCCGGCAGCTTCATTCCGCTCGCTGAAGCCGAAGGCCTGATTCAGAAGATCTCTGACTATGTGATTAATGCCGTATTCAATGATTTTGGCGCATTTCTTGCGCAACATCCTGAACTATATATTTCTATTAACTTATCCCCGACAGATTTCCATTGCCCCCGGCTGGTAGCAATGCTTGCAGAAAAAATTAAAAAATATACGGTCAATGCCGATCAAATAAAAGTGGAAGTCACAGAAAGAGGCTTTATTGATGTGCCGAAAACCCGCCCGGTTATTCAGGCGTTCCGGCAGGCTGGGTTTGAAATCGCTATTGATGACTTCGGCACAGGTTATGCTAATTTGCACAACCTGCGGTTTCTGAATGTGGATACCCTTAAAATAGATAAATCTTTTATCGACCATCTCACTACCGACCGCGCCTGTTATCTCATCGCTGAACATATTATTAACATGGCGCGCAGCCTGAACCTTAAGACCGTCGCCGAAGGGGTCGAGACGCAGGAGCAGGTCGACTGGCTTCAGGCTCGCGGCGTGCAATATTGTCAGGGTTGGTACTTCGCAAAAGCATTACCCCCGCAGGAATTTATCGCCTGGCTGTATCGACCAGGCAGCAGCAATAACCTCGCGTTTGCTGATTAGCTCAGGCGTGATGGCGGTAATCGGTTGGCGTGCGGTCAAACTCACGGCGGAACACCCGGGAAAACGTTTGTTGCGACACGTAACCGTAATCCATCGCGATATCAAAGATAGGGCGGCGGGTAGTACGCAGCTCTTTTGCCGCGAGCAAAAGACGGCGCTGACGAATATATTCACCCAGCGTCTGGCGCATCACGGTGCGGAACATTCTTTGCAGATACCACTTTGAATAACCAGACTTTTTTGCTACCACGTCAATGTTCAGCGGCTGGTCGATGTGCTCATCAATCCATTCAGTCAACGTGTAAATGATGTCCTGGTGCGCCATGGGCCGTCCTTAATCAAAGTATTCGATTAGCAGGTTTTGTTGCCGGAGAGTATAATTCCTCAAGTTAACTTGAGGTAAAGAGCATTTTGGAAAAGAAATCACCCCGATTTAAATCCTTACTCTCCCCGGGCGAGGTGGCGAAGCGCAGCGGCGTGGCGGTTTCGGCGCTGCATTTTTACGAAAGTAAGGGCTTAATAAAAAGTATCCGTAACAGCGGCAACCAGCGGCGCTATACGCGTGATGTATTACGCACGGTCGCCATCATCAAGATTGCTCAGCGTATCGGTATTCCTCTGGCGACCATTGGCGATGCGTTTGGCGTGCTGCCGAACGGGCAATCCATCAATAAAAACGACTGGAAGAGGCTCTCATCTCTCTGGCGCGAAGAGCTGGATCGGCGCATTCATACGCTGACGGCATTAAGGGATGAGCTGGATGGCTGCATTGGCTGCGGTTGTTTATCCGGTGCGGATTGCCCGTTGCGTAACCCAGGCGACAGGCTGGGTGAAGAGGGGACCGGCGCCCGTCTGCTGGAAGATTAAAAAACTAAAGCGCCCGACTTCGGCGCTTTAGTTTGTTCCCGGTCTTTGTCTTTCGCTCTATCCCGCTTTTCGCAAGGAGGGTTTCCCCCGACATCAGCGTCCCTCAATCATCAATTCTCAGGAGGTTCCGGATTGCGCTGACACCTTAAGTGTAGATCCACTTTTTCAGCTTTCAAGAAAAAATTGGCTGTTTTTTGAGCGATTTTTTATCCTCAATTTAGGCTCTGTTATCTATAGTTAACCCATCTGCAAAAACAAAAGGTTAGCCCATGATTATCGTTCATCACCTGAATAACTCCCGTTCCCAGCGCGTGCTGTGGATGCTCGAAGAACTTGAGCTACCCTATCAAATCGTGCGCTACCAGCGCGAAGCCACCATGCTTGCGCCTGAAGCGCTGAAAAAAGTGCATCCGTTAGGCAAATCGCCCGTGCTGGAAGTCAACGGCAATATCATCGCTGAATCCGGCGCAATCCTTGAGTACCTGCAGGAAACTTACGATACCGAAAGTCGCTTAAAGCCGATAGCTGCGCAGGACAAACTTCAGTACCGCTTCTGGTTGCACTATGCCGAAGGTTCGCTGATGCCGCTGTTGATGATGAAGCTGGTATTTGGCCGTCTGGGAAAAGCGCCGGTGCCCTGGCTGTTGCGTCCCGTAGGTAAAGCTTTAGGGCAGGGCGTACAAAAAGCTTATCTCAATAAACAACTCGCCACCCATGCGCGATTTATTGAAGATCATCTTGGCAAAACGCCCTGGTTTGCCGGGCAGGCGTTTAGCGCGGCGGACATTCAGATGAGCTTCCCGCTGATTGCATTGCTCGCACGCGGCGGTATTAACGATCTACCAAATCTGCAGGCGTGGATGAAAAACGCGCAAATGCGTCCGGCCTGGCAAAGAGCTATTCAAAAGGGCGGGCCATTCGACATCCCCGGCGGCTGAGCTGGCAAAAATCGCCTGGTTCGCAAAACGCTTTGCCGTTACCTGCTTCATTGTTGCGAAATTGCGCATTAACGATAACGTTTGCGCATGGTGCGGTGGTTATTTCATCGGCCAGCGTTATTTTCAGCAAAAAGCGACAAAGTTTGGTTGAAAATCCCCTTAAGAAGGCTGGATAATCGTTTGCCTTCATTTTGACGTGCAATTTTTACACGCGGAGTTAAACGTTTGCTTTTTTGCGACGCCCCTTTTTGTCGCAATCGCAGCACAGGGATAAGACGTTTAATCGGCAGCGGGATGTCCACCGGGTGTAATAACGTAATCATAAGAATTTCAGGGGATTTTTCACTATGTCTACTCCTTCACCGCGTGCGACCGGCGGGCTTGACGCCTGGTTCAAAATATCTGCACGTGGCAGTACCGTCCGTCAGGAAGTCGTGGCCGGTTTAACCACCTTCCTTGCGATGGTTTATTCCGTCATCGTTGTGCCTGGCATGTTGGGCAAAGCGGGCTTCCCGCCTGCGGCGGTTTTCGTGGCGACCTGTCTGGTGGCGGGCGTGGGTTCTCTTGTTATGGGCCTGTGGGCGAACCTGCCGCTGGCTATCGGCTGTGCCATCTCGCTGACCGCGTTCACCGCGTTTAGCCTGGTGCTTGGCCAACACATTAGCGTTCCTGTCGCTTTAGGCGCGGTGTTCCTGATGGGCGTACTGTTTACCATTATTTCCGCGACCGGTATCCGTAGCTGGATTTTACGCAACCTGCCGATGGGCGTTGCGCACGGCACCGGGATTGGCATCGGCCTGTTCCTGCTGCTGATTGCCGCAAACGGCGTCGGGCTGGTCATTAAAAATCCGCTTGATGGTTTGCCGGTTGCGCTCGGTCATTTCGCCAGCTTCCCGGTTATCATGTCGCTGATTGGCCTTGCGGTGATCATCGGTCTGGAAAAGCTGAAAGTGCCGGGCGGTATTCTGCTGACTATTATCGGTATTTCCATTGTCGGTTTGATCTTCGACCCCTCCGTGCATTTCTCCGGCATTTTCGCGATGCCTTCTTTGAAAGACGATGCGGGTAACTCGCTGATTGGCAGCCTGGATATCATGGGCGCGCTCAACCCGATCGTTCTGCCAAGCGTGCTGGCGCTGGTAATGACGGCGGTGTTCGACGCCACAGGTACTATCCGCGCGGTTGCCGGTCAGGCAAACCTGCTGGATAAAGACGGACAAATCATCGATGGCGGCAAAGCGCTGACCACTGACTCCCTGAGCAGCGTCTTTTCAGGCTTTGTGGGGGCTACTCCTGCGGCGGTTTATATCGAATCCGCAGCCGGCACCGCCGCAGGCGGTAAAACAGGCCTGACGGCTATTACCGTTGGCGTGCTGTTCCTGCTGATCCTGTTCTTGTCGCCGCTTTCTTATCTGGTTCCTGCGTACGCAACCGCTCCGGCGCTGATGTACGTTGGTCTGCTGATGCTAAGCAACGTGGCGAAAATCGACTTTGCTGATTTTGTTGATGCCATGGCGGGCCTTATCACCGCCGTGTTTATCGTGCTGACCTGCAACATCGTTACCGGCATCATGATTGGTTTTGCCTCGCTGGTGATAGGCCGCATCTTTTCCGGTGAGTGGCGCAAGCTGAACTTCGGTACCGTTATTATCGCTATCGCTCTGGTCGCGTTCTACGCGGGCGGCTGGGCAATTTAAAGTTCCCCTTCTGCGGGCCATCTCTTGCATGGCCCGCATCTTAGTTTCTTCCTGGGCATTTCCTGTTTCATTTCGGTGTAGAAAGTTGTTTTATTATTAGAGCAACGTCCTGCAAAAAGGGTTTCACAACACACCGCGACTAAGGAAAGCATGGAAATCTTCTTTACTATTCTCATTATGACCCTCGTGGTCTCTTTATCTGGGGTAGCAACACGCATGCTGCCTTTCCAGATCCCGCTGCCGTTAATGCAAATCGCAATAGGTGCGCTGCTTGCCTGGCCGCACTTTGGCTTACACGTTGAGTTCGACCCCGAGTTATTCCTCGTGCTGTTTATTCCGCCGCTGCTGTTTGCCGATGGCTGGAAGACGCCAACGCATGAGTTTTTGAATCACGGCAGAGAAATTATCGGCCTTGCGCTGGTGCTGGTGCTGTTCACCATCGTCGGCATTGGCTTTCTGATTTACTATCTGGTGCCGGGGATCCCGCTGGTTCCTGCCTTCGCCCTGGCAGCCGTGCTGTCGCCAACCGATGCCGTGGCGCTATCCGGTATCGTTGGTGAAGGACGCATTCCGAAGAAAATTATGGGCATTTTGCAGGGCGAAGCGCTGATGAACGACGCGTCCGGTCTGGTATCGCTGAAAATGGCGGTCGCGGTGGCGGTCGGCGCGATGGTCTTTACCGTCGGCGGGGCGACAGTCGAGTTCCTGAAAGTCGCCATTGGCGGCTTGCTTGCGGGTATCGCGGTAAGCTGGCTGTACGGTAAATCCCTGCGCCTGATGAGCCGCTGGAGCGGCGATGAGCCTGCGACACAAACCCTGCTGCTGCTGCTGTTACCTTTCGCCTCTTATTTAATTGCCGAACATATTGGCGTTTCTGGTATCCTGGCGGCCGTTGCTGCGGGGATGACTATCACCCGTTCTGGCGTGCTGCGTAGCGCGCCGCTGGCCATGCGCCTGCGTGCTAACAGCGTCTGGGCCATGCTGGAGTTTGTTTTCAACGGCATGGTCTTTCTGCTGTTGGGTCTGCAGCTGCCGGGTATTCTGGAAACCTCTATTACCGCCGCTAACGCCGATCCGAACGTAGAACTCTGGATGCTGTTCGTCGATATCGTGATGATTTATGTCGCCTTGATTGGCGTACGTTTCCTGTGGCTGTGGTCCATGAAACGCATCAGCCTGCGCTTTATGAAAAAGCATCCGCTGGAGTTTGGCTCCTTCACCACGCGCGAGCTGGCCGTCGCCTCTTTTGCCGGCGTGCGTGGGGCCATTACCCTTGCTGGTGTGCTATCGATTCCGCTGCTTCTGGGGGATGGTACGCCGTTCCCGGCGCGTTATGAGCTGATATTCCTTTCCGCCGGTGTGATCCTGTTCTCGCTGTTCGCCGGGGTGATTATGCTGCCTGTTCTGCTGAAAAATGTCGAACTGGCGGATAAATCCGTCGCTCGCCAGGAAGAGCGCCTGGCCCGTTCTGCCACGGCAGAAGTCGCCATTGTCGCGATTCAGAAAATGGAGGAGCGTCTGGCGGCAGACACCAAAGAAAATATTGACGATCAGCTACTCACCGAGGTGAGCTCGCGAGTCATCGGCAACCTGCGCCGCCGGGCCGATGGACGAAACGATGTGGAAAGCAGCGAGCTGGAAGAAAATCTGGAGCGTCGCTTCCGACTTGCCGCGTTACGCTCCGAGCGCGCTGAACTGTACCATCTGCGCGCCACACAAAAAATCAGCAACGAGACGCTGCAAAAGCTGCTGCACGATCTCGACCTGCTCGAAGCATTGCTTATCGACAGGCATTAACCGGCGAGTGGCGCTGCGCTTATCCATCCTGCGAATCGCAATTGTAGGGTGGGTGAGCCGGCGTTATTCCAGCGTTACTCATCCACTACCGGCCAGAACTCCTTGCAGCAGGCAATCCACGCCTGCGCACTTTGTGAAATATAGACGCCTTTGCGCCAGATCATCCCTAATCGCCAGCTCAAATCGCTCTCCAGCGGCAGCCACAGCAAGGTGGTTTTATCCAGCTTCTGACAGATTGGCTCCGGTAAAATTGCAATGCCCGTTCCCGCCTGAACCATGGCCGCCAGAAAGTCCCATTGCCCGCTTCGTACGGCGATACGCGGGGTAAATCCATGCTTATGGAATAGCTGCATTAACTGGCGGCTAAGCGCAAAATCTTCGTTATAGATAAGCAGCGGATGGGCCGCAAGTTCGCCAGGCGTGATGCTTGTACGCGACATCCACGGGCCTGAGCGAGGCACCAGAACGCACAGCGGATGGCGAAACAAAGGCCGCGTTGAAAAGATGCTTTCGTCTTCTACGGGAAGCGCCGTCACGGCCAAATCCAGCTCGCCATTTATTACGGCCTGCTGCACCGTCAGGCTGCCAGCCTCAGAGATTTTCAGCTCCACGCCGGGATAGCGCTGACGATACAGGCTGATTGGCCCGGTCATCAGCATGCCCACCATCGGAGGTATGCCCAGGCGCAGGACGCCTTTGCTAAGGTGATTGATATCGCCTAACTCCGTCTCCAGCTGGCGAAATTCAGCCAGAATTGCCAGGCCCCGCTGATAAACCACCTCGCCCGTATCGGTAAGCAACAGTTTGCGGCCATTGCGGATCAGTAGCGTACAACCCAGTTCATCTTCGAGGTTGCGCAACATCTTGCTGATGGTCGGCTGGGTGACAAACATCTTCTCCGCTGCGCGGGTAAAACTTTGCTGGCGAACAACTTCAACAAAATAACGCAGCGTTCTGATATCCATAAATATTCCCGCAATCTTTATCTTTGATGATGTCAGGGGCCTGGGATCGGACGGGAGAAAATGTGATCCCCGGCCGAACAGCCGGGGAGAAAAGCTTAGTGAGCGCGACTGCTCTGTTCGATGCCGATCCCGGTCTGGGAACGGATGAACTGAGCGCGGAATTTCTCGCGTTCGAGATTACCTGCCGGGCTGTTATCGGTGATTGAGAATACCCAGATACCCACAAACGCCACCAGAATAGAGAACAGCGCCGGGTACTCGTAAGGGAAGACAGCCGTTGCGTGACCCAGCACCTGCACCCAGACCGTCGGGCCGAGGATCATCAGTATCACCGCCGTTAGCAGACCAAGCCAGCCGCCAATCATCGCGCCGCGAGTGGTCAGTTTGGACCAGTACATCGACAGCAGAATAATCGGGAAATTACAGCTTGCCGCGATGGAGAACGCGAGGCCAACCATAAAGGCGATATTCTGTTTCTCAAACAGGATACCCAGCCCGATTGCCACCACGCCCAGAATCAACACGGTGATTTTCGATACGCGGATCTCATCGCGTTCGGAAGCCCCTTTACGGAACACGTTGGCGTACAAGTCGTGCGAAACCGCAGAGGCTCCGGCCAGCGTCAAGCCTGCGACCACCGCCAGAATCGTGGCGAAGGCGACGGCGGAGATAAAGCCAAGGAACAGGTTGCCACCCACGGCGTTAGCGAGGTGAACCGCCGCCATGTTGTTGCCGCCAATCAGCGCACCGGCCGCATCTTTAAACGCCGGGTTAGCGCCGACCAGCATGATGGCGCCAAAACCGATGATAAAGGTCAGGATATAGAAATAACCCATAAAGCCGGTGGCGTAGAGCACGCTCTTACGGGCTTCGCGGGCGTCGCTGACCGTAAAGAAGCGCATCAGAATATGCGGTAAACCTGCGGTACCAAACATCAGGCCCAGACCGAGCGACAGGGCTGATATCGGGTCTTTCACCAGTCCGCCTGGGCTCATAATGGCCGCGCCTTTCGGGTGAACCGCCATGGCTTCACTGAACAGGCTGCTGAAGCTAAAGCCGACGTGCTTCATTACCATAAAGGCCATGAAACTTGCGCCGAACAGCAGCAGCACGGCTTTAATTATCTGCACCCAGGTGGTGGCGAGCATGCCGCCAAACAGCACGTACATCACCATCAGTACGCCGACAAGCACCACCGCGACGTGGTAATTCAGGCCAAACAGCAGCTCAATAAGTTTACCTGCGCCCACCATCTGAGCGATGAGGTACAGCGCCACCACCACTAACGAACCGCAGGCGGACAGAATACGAATCGGCCCTTGCTTCAGACGGTAAGAGGCGACGTCCGCAAAGGTATAGCGCCCAAGGTTGCGCAGGCGTTCGGCAATCAGGAACAGGATGATTGGCCAGCCTACCAGGAAGCCGAGCGAATAAATCAGACCGTCATACCCTGAGGTGTAGACCAGGGCGGAAATCCCCAGGAATGAGGCCGCCGACATAAAGTCGCCCGCAATCGCCAGTCCGTTCTGGAAGCCGGTAATGTTGCCGCCGGCGGTGTAGTAATCGCTACGCGAACGGGTGCGTTTCGAAGCCCAGTAGGTGATGTACAGCGTCAGGGCAACGAAGATGACGAACATGATTATCGCTTGCCAGTTGGTTGGCTGGCGTTGCACATCGCCGGTAATGGCCTCGGCAGCCAGCACCGTGGCGGGCAAGGCAAGCAGGAGAGCAGTAAGTGCGATCGGAAGACGTTTCATGATGCGTTTACCTCGCGCAGCATGGCGTGGGTCAGCCGGTCAAATTCGCCGTTGGCCCGCCAGACGTAAACGGCGGTAAGCACAAAGGAAATAACGATTACGCCAACGCCTATCGGTATGCCACGCGTGACGCTGGTGCCCGCGTGCAAAGGCGTACCCAGCCAGCCTGGCGCAAAGGCAATCAGCATAATAAAGCCAACGTAAATCACCAGCATGATTATCGATAAGATAATGGCAAAACGTTGCCGTTTTTCCACCAGCTCCCTGAAATGCGCGCTGTCTTCTATCCGTTGATAAATGAGCTCATTCATCACAGAATCTCCAGAGGTGAGGTTGTGGTTTTTATAGTTCCCTCTCCGGAAGGAGAGGGGTAAACAGAGTCGAGAATGGTTATGACGGCATGGTAAGAGCTTGTTTTTCTTCCAGCAGCTTTTCGACTACGCCAGGATCGGCAAGCGTCGAGGTATCGCCAAAGTTACTGGTATCCCCGGCGGCGATTTTGCGCAGAATGCGACGCATAATCTTGCCGGAGCGGGTTTTCGGCAGCGAGTCGGTCCAGTGCAGAATATCCGGCGTGGCAAGCGGGCCAATCTCTTTTCGCACCCAGTTACGCACTTCGGTATACAACTCTGGCGTCGGCTCTTCGCCGTGATTCAGCGTGACGTAAGCATAAATCGCCTGGCCTTTAATATTGTGAGGAATGCCTACCACCGCGGCTTCGGCAACTTTCGGATGTGATACCAGCGCCGATTCAATCTCTGCGGTACCTAAACGGTGCCCGGAGACGTTCAGCACATCATCCACACGACCCGTTATCCAGAAATAACCATCTTCATCACGGCGTGCGCCATCACCGCTGAAATACATATTTTTAAAGGTCGAGAAGTAGGTCTGCTCGAAGCGTTCGTGATCGCCGAACAGGGTGCGCGCCTGGCCAGGCCAGGAATCGGTAATGACCAGATTTCCGTCGGTTGCGCCCTGCTGCGGGTTACCTTCGTTATCTACCAGCGCGGGCTGTACGCCAAAGAACGGACGCGAGGCGGAGCCTGCTTTCAGCTCGGTTGCCCCCGGCAGCGGGGTGATCATAAAGCCACCCGTTTCAGTCTGCCACCAGGTGTCTATCACCGGGCACTTCTCGTTACCGATGTGCTTCCAGTACCACTCCCAGGCTTCGGGGTTAATCGGCTCGCCAACGGAGCCAAGAATACGCAATGAAGAACGATCGGTGCCTTCAGTTGCTTTATCGCCTTCGGCCATCAACGCGCGGATGGCCGTGGGTGCGGTGTAAAGGATGTTTACTTTGTGTTTATCCACGACCTGCGCCATACGGTTTGGTGCAGGCCAGTTCGGCACGCCTTCGAACATCAGGGTGACGGCGCCGCAGGCCAGCGGGCCATACAGCAAATAGCTGTGGCCGGTCACCCAGCCGACGTCTGCCGTACACCAGTAGACATCGCCTGGATGGTAATCGAAAACATACTTAAAGGTGGTGGCAGCATAGACCAGGTATCCGCCCGTGGTGTGTACCACGCCTTTCGGCTTGCCGGTCGAGCCTGAGGTATAAAGGATAAAGAGCGGGTCTTCGGCATTTACTTCTACAGGTTGATGGTGAGCGCAGGCTTTCTCCACCAGCTCGTTCCACCACAGGTCACGGCCCTGATGCCACTCAATATTTGCGCCAGTACGTTTAAGAACAATGACATGCTCGACGCTCTTCACGTTGGGATTGTTCAGCGCGTCATCAACGTTTTTCTTCAGCGGAATAGCGCGCCCGGCACGAATACCTTCGTCGGCGGTAATGACGAGACGAGAGCTGGAATCAATGATACGTCCGGCAACAGCTTCCGGTGAGAATCCACCAAAAATAACGGAATGCACCGCGCCAATACGCGCGCAGGCCAGCATCGCTACGGCAGCTTCCGGCACCATCGGCATATAGATAGCGACCACATCGCCTTTCTTTATCCCCAGTTCGACCAGGGTATTGGCAAAACGGCAGACGTCGCGATGCAGCTCGCGGTAAGTAATGGTTTTGCTCTGGGTCGCATCATCGCCTTCCCAGATAATCGCTGTCTGGTCGCCGCGTTCCTTCAGGTGACGATCCAGGCAGTTGGCCGCCAGGTTCAGCGTGCCGTCTTCATACCAGCGGATAGAGATGTTTCCTGGCGCGAAGGAGGTGTTTTTCACCTTCTGGTAGGGTTTGATCCAGTCGAGGATTTTCCCTTGTTCGCCCCAAAATGCGTCTGGATCATGCACCGACTGCTGGTACATGGATAAGTATTGCTCCGGATTAATCAGGCAGTGTTCCGCAATATTTGCGGGAATAGCGTGTTTGTGTAGTTGTGTCATGGCTTTTTTTCTCCTTGAGGATGTTAATAATATGTCACGCAAACGTTAATTGTAGGGGTATTAGCAGCTTTGTTTACTTTTTGGGCGACAGATCACGCATTAATTAAATTGCCTGAAAATTAATCAAACGAATCAGCAAAGAGAAATAATTCACGCGGAGGGTTATTTGAAAAAGGCATGAGTAAATATATTTTATAACAATAAGTTATAGAGGGTGATATGGTTAAAGTTCTGTTTGCCTGTGCATTTTGACTGAATAACTCTGAAAATACAGGCTTGCGCAGCATAGCGTACAAATGATACTCATACTGCCGCTGAATAAGCCCCTCGTAAACCCCGACATTTGTCATACCCCTTTTACGTTTGTGACGTTCTCATCGGCTCCACTATGGGAATGGCGTTTTATTGAGGAATAAAATCGTTATGAAACAACCAAAGGTCAGCCTTGCCTGGCAGATACTGCTGGCGCTGGTGCTGGGTATCGCGCTGGGAAGCGTTCTGCATTATCAAAGTGACGAGCGCGAATGGCTTATCGCCAATCTGCTCTCTCCGGCAGGTGATATCTTTATTCATCTGATCAAAATGATTGTCGTGCCAATTGTAATTTCTACGCTGGTGGTAGGTATTGCCGGCGTGGGCGATGCCAAACAGCTCGGCCGAATCGGTGCGAAAACCATTCTCTATTTCGAAGTGATCACGACAGTTGCCATTATCCTGGGTATTACCCTTGCGAATGTGTTCCAGCCGGGACACGGCATAGATATGTCGCAGCTTGCCAGCGTGGATATTTCGAAATACCAACACACCGCCGAAGACGTTCAGAGCCACGCCCACGGGTTAATGGGCACGATTCTTTCTCTCGTGCCGACCAACATTGTGGCCTCGATGGCGAAGGGCGACATGCTGCCGATTATTTTCTTCTCGGTGCTGTTTGGCCTCGGCCTCTCTTCGCTGCCGGCAACGCATCGCGAGCCTTTGGTCACGGTATTCCGCTCTATCTCTGAAACCATGTTCAAAGTGACCCACATGGTGATGCGTTATGCCCCGATTGGGGTCTTTGCGCTTATCTCGGTAACGGTAGCAAACTTCGGTTTTGCCTCGCTTTGGCCGCTGCTCAAACTGGTGCTGCTGGTTTACTTCGCCATTCTGTTCTTTGCGCTGGTCGTGCTGGGCGCGGTGGCCCGTCTGTGCGGGCTGCGTGTCTGGATTTTGATCCGTATCCTCAAGGATGAACTGATCCTTGCTTTCTCCACGGCAAGTTCTGAAAGCGTGCTGCCGCGCATCATTGAGAAGATGGAAGCGTACGGTGCGCCGGCGTCCATCACCAGTTTTGTGGTGCCAACGGGTTATTCCTTTAACCTTGATGGCTCCACGCTCTACCAGAGTATTGCGGCCATCTTTATCGCGCAGCTTTACGGTATTGACCTCTCAATCAGTCAGGAAATTATCCTGGTGCTGACGCTGATGGTGACCTCCAAAGGTATCGCAGGCGTGCCGGGCGTATCCTTCGTTGTGCTGCTGGCAACGCTTGGCAGCGTGGGTATTCCGCTGGAAGGCCTGGCGTTTATCGCCGGCGTTGACCGTATCCTTGATATGGCGCGTACCGCGCTGAACGTAGTGGGAAATGCGCTGGCGGTGCTGGTTATAGCCAAGTGGGAACATAAGTTCGACAGCAAAAAAGCGGCGGCTTACGAGCGGGAAATACTGGGCAGCTTTACGGATAAAGCGAATAGCTAATCAGCTTTGAAACGTAAAAACGGCCCTTCAGGGCCGTTTTCTTTATCAGTTAAAAAGCTAAGGCGCGACGGCTTGCCAACCGTCGCCAGGTTCAAACTGAGTCAGGGTTTCTACCTTTTTAGCCGTCGTTTCTCCCAGGTCAGCCTGATAAACCCGATTCTGCTTATCCACGATAAACGTGTCTATACCTGTTTCGCCGTAGGCTACAGGCCAGGCGAGCAGGGCAAAACCGTCGGTCATTTTGCCGTTCTGCAGATAGTGCTTTTCACCACCTTCAGCATGAGCGCCCTGGGCTTTCAGAATACGGAAATGGTAGCCGTGATACCCCGTTCCCGGCCGTGCTGGGCTAAACGCCGGGCCGAGTGGACTCGGCGCTTCGTCTGGTCCTGCAGGCCAGTAAAGGCCATCTTTTTTGCCCTCGCTACTAATAAATTTCTGTGCGTAAGTCTGGTTTAGCTGGAAATAATCCTGCTGGGCCTGGACATAGGCGTGAGCAGCTTCAATGGCCGCCAGTTCGTTGCGGCCAATGGCACGCGTGAGTATTTCATCGGCCGCTCCCTGCATATTGAAATGCCAGCCCTTGACGGTTTTTATCATCGGCAACGGCAATTGCCAGGCTTCTTTGCCGACGTTGAGATGCGCCACGTTGCCCTGTTGTTCAACGTGATGGCTTATATCCCAGTCGCGTAAAAATCTGGCAACGGCTGCGGGGTCTGCGCCTTCAGGCGGCAGAAGATCTCTCCAGTTATCGCCT
Source organism: Buttiauxella sp. (assembly GCA_032051265.1). Taxonomy (GTDB): domain Bacteria; phylum Pseudomonadota; class Gammaproteobacteria; order Enterobacterales; family Enterobacteriaceae; genus Dryocola. The sequence goes on along the minus strand of DAMBYU010000008.1, from coordinate 103,837 downwards.
AACAGCGAGGCGAGTGCAGTTTCATTCTGCTGTTTGATAGCTTCAAACAGGGCCGTTGAAGCCTGCTCGGGAGAGGTAAATGTCTGCTGGGCCTTTGTATACAAAGGCATCATCAACAGGGGAAGAATACTTAGCGCCATGTATTTTTTCATCGTCATCTCCCTAATTAGCGGCGGCGTATGTCGCGGCGTTCTGCAGCGCGCTCGTGCGAGGCTGGCCGGGATTGGTCATGTGCAGAAGCACGCTGGCGGCTTTGCTGACCACGCTGATTTTGCGCCTGCCAGGAAGGAGAGCGGCTGTCGTTGCCGCTTAATGCATTACTGCGAAATGCATCGGCATGCTGTTGGCGTTGCTGAGGTGTGGCGTGATTCACGCGATTTTTTACCGTATCGCGGTGCTGCTGCGTTGGGTGCTTCACCTGTTTACGTGCGGCTTCCCGATGCGCCGTATGATTCGGGGAATCGTAACCGCGGTAGTTATTACGCTGTGCTATCTGATTAAGCTGCCTGGATGCTGACTGACGTTGAACGTCGCGCGAAACGCCGGAGAGGCTTTTATCCTGAGGAGTTAACCCGGTGCTGTGCTGCAGTTGCTGCATTGCAGCCAGGCGTTGGCTGTCCCGGTTGGCCGGCGCGTGCTGTGTCGTGCTTAAGCCGTTTGCAACGTTGGTCTGATGAAAACGCTGGGCTACCGCCTTGTTCTGATAAGGCACGCCTTCACGGAAGGCTGGATTATGCTCCCAGACGACCGGCCCGCCGTGCTCGCTTAAATGGCCTCCGGTTATTTTATTGAAATTATTGATATTAACGTTGATGTTATTGCCGCTGTTGTAGTTGTTATTGTGGTGGTGATAATCATCGTCGTCATGCCAGTCGATGCTGCTGAACAGCGCATAGGTTGTGGCCACGCCCAGGCTGTAGCCAAAGCCGCGCACCAGGCTGTCGGTAAACTGCTGCCCCGGAGGCGGCGGTAAGTAGACGGGCGGATAGCTCGTATTCGGCCAGGTGCCGTACACCGTCGAAGGATTGTAATTCGGCACATAGACCACCTGCGGATTGGTCGGCTCGATGGTTATCACCTGTGGAGCGGGAGCCGCGGGTGTGGTATTTGCCGGAGCGCTGTTATTTTTTGGCGTGGCGGTATTCACATTTGTGGTTTGATTCACCACCACGGGGGCGGTAGAAACCTTCTGTTCCGGGGTCGATTTTAACGTTCCGGTCTGCTGCGCAAGCGCCCGCAGTTTCTGCACCGAATCCATGACATCCTTGGGCTGGGCCAGAAACGCATCGCCCAGATTTTGCACCCACTGTGGATTCTCACCCATCAGCGCCATTAGCTGCGGAAACGCCACCAGCGACTTCACGCTTGCATCCCAAGGCTGATTCGCCACGGCCTGGATGGCGGCATCACCCTGTAGCGATGGATTATCCTGCGACCATTGCACCGCCTGAACCACATTGACGGGATAGGTTGCGGCCATTAATACCTGGGATAACAACGCGTCGGGATAGAGCGCAATCGGTGCGGTCCACGGATCCAGTTGCGCCGGGGTGTAAGCAGATGCCGTTTGGGCTGGCGCTTCAACTGGCGCAGGGGTGGCGACAGTTTGCGTGGTGTTTACAGGAGCGGGCGTCACCGTTTCGGGAGCGCGGCTTTTTACATAAAGCAGGCCAGAAGCTGCGAGAATGCCAGCGCTACAAAGCAAGGTTAAAACTTGTGGCTTGAATGGCAACTTCATTTTATTTCTCCCGGGAGCGGCAGTCTCCGGTGGGTGAACAGCGTTTTGGCTGATGAGATAAGTATGGTGGTGCGTGAGTATATGCTGACGGTTTTTTATTTTTTGACTTAAACAGGGATCGATAGTCGGGCGGGGAAATTACTTTGTGAGGGAGAAATACCCTCTGCGAGCGTTCGCAGAGGGCGTGTTACTGACTTAACCGGCAGCGCTTTCGCGCAGGCTGGCTTTCAGTTTGCTGTACTCATCAATCACATACTGCTCGGCGGCCCGCTGATCGGCAATCGGCTCGACGCGCACGGCACAGTATTTGTACTCCGGCGTTTTGGTAATCGGGCTGAGGTTTTCCGCCACCAGCTCGTTACAGGCACCAATCCACCACTGGTACGTCATGTACACCGCGCCTTTATTAGGTCGTTCGCTCACGTTTGCCCGCGTGATCACTTTCCCTTTGCGCGAATGCACCCAGATCAGCGCCTCGTCTTCGATACCCAGGCGGGCGGCATCGTCAACGTGGATCTGCGCGTAACCAGGTTCATCCGCGAGCGCTGCCAGCGCCGCACAGTTGCCGGTCATTGAGCGGCAGGAGTAGTGACCTACCTCACGTACCGTGGAGAGCACCATCGGGTACTCCACGGTGACGCGATCGATTGGCGGCGCCCAGTCACAGGTAAAGAACTGGCCCAAATTGTTTGGGCGATCGAACTGGCCGTTGTAAAGGTACTGGGTGCCTTTATCGGCAGGATCTTCATCCCGGCATGGCCACTGGATATAGCCCAGCTCGCCCATTTTTTCGTAGGTCGCGCCAAAGAAATCCGGGCAAAGATGACGCAACTCGTCCCAGATTTGCTGGGTGTTGTTGTAGTGCATCGGGTAGCCCATACGGGTGGCGATCTCACTGATAATCTGCCAGTCCGTTTTCAGATCCCATTTCGGTTCCACGGCCTTAAAGAAACGCTGGAAGCCACGGTCTGCGGAGGTGTACACGCCTTCATGTTCCCCCCAGGAGGTAGACGGCAAAATCACATCGGCAGCCGCTGCGGTTTTGGTCATGAAGATGTCCTGCACAATCACCAGATCCAGATCGGCAAATGCCTGACGAACAGCGGAGAGCTCGGCGTCAGTTTGCAGGGGATCTTCCCCCATGATGTAGGCCGCATGCACCTCGCCGTGCGCCACGCGGTGCGGCAACTCGCTGATGCGATAACCCATATGCTCAGGAATCGAGTCGACTCCCCAGGCTTTGGCGAATTTCGCCCGCGTTTCCGGGTTTCTCACATACTGGTTGCCTGGGAACATATCCGGCAGCGCACCCATATCGCAGGCGCCCTGAACGTTGTTTTGCCCACGCACCGGACCAACGCCGACGTTAGGTTTACCCAGATTCCCCGTCATCAGCGCAAGGCTTGTCAGCGAACGCACCGTTTCCACGCCCTGATAGAACTGGGTAACACCCATGCCCCACAGGATGGTCGCGGTTTTTGCCTTCGCGTACATGCGCGCTGCGGTACGAATATCCTCCGCCTTCAGGCCGGTAATTTCCTCAACGGATTCCGGCGTGTAGCCCGCAACAATTTTGCGATACTCATCGAAGCCTTCTGTACGCTCGGCCACGAAGGTCTGGTCATAGAGATTTTCTTCAACAATCACATGACCGATGGCGTTAAGCAGGGCGATATTAGCGCCATTTTTTAACTGCAAATGCAGATCGGCGATACGCGCGGTTTCAATTTTGCGCGGATCGATGACGATGATCTGCGCCCCTTTCTGCTTCGCCTTAATCACGCGATTAGCGACGATAGGGTGTGAATCAGCCGGGTTATACCCGAATACAAAGACTAAATCGGTATCCTCAATCTCAACGATTGAGTTGCTCATGGCGCCATTACCGACCGACTGGTGCAGACCTGCAACCGAAGGGCCGTGTCAGACGCGAGCGCAGCAGTCAACGTTATTGGTACCAATAACGGCGCGCGCAAATTTTTGCATTACATAGTTAGTCTCATTGCCTGTACCACGGGATGAACCGGTGGTCATAATGGCATCGGGGCCGTGCTTCGCTTTGATTTCACTCAGGCGAGTGCTGACATAGGTCAACGCTTCATCCCAGCTAACCGATTCGAGTTTGCCGCCTTTCTGGCGACGGATCATCGGTGATTTAAGGCGCGGGGTCAGGATTTTTGTATCGTTAATGAAATCCCATCCATAATACCCTTTCAGGCACAGATCGCCCTGGTTGGTTTTACCCTGAGCGCCCTCCGCCTTGACGATTTTGCCGTTATTGACCACGAGGTTGATTTTGCAACCCGAGGCGCAATAGGGGCAAACCGTGACGACTTTTTTCATCGTGTTGCTCCAGTCAGTGCTTATCGGTGTGTGACTGTCAAACCTTTGTCACATCGGCCCGTTAATGCATTATCTATGCCACATAATGAGAAGGGTTTTTACGGCCTGTTTAAGGTAAAAAACAGGCTAAATCCTGACGAAAAGGACGGAATCGTCAAAAGTGACGTGTCGAGTTTGCTGCCCTTTGTGACGCCGATTGAAATTTCAGCATGGGTAATTGCCTTTTATGCGGTACTGCATCAACAATCGTTCACACTTAACTATTGACCTGGACATCCTCCCCGGAGAATAACAATGAAGCCTGCGATTTTGGTGGTGGATGACGATTTGGCTATCTGCGATGTGCTGCACGATGCTCTGAACGAGCACGTCTTTGACGTGCTGGTCTGTCATACCGGCAACGAGGCGTTAGCGACGATCGCTCAACAACCGGCGATTGCGCTGGTGCTGCTCGATATGATGCTGCCGGATATCAACGGGCTGCAGGTATTGCAGCAGATCCAGCGGCAGCGTCCTGAACTTCCCGTCGTAATGTTGACCGGCCTTGGCAGCGAATCTGATGTCGTGGTGGGACTGGAGATGGGGGCTGATGACTATATTGGCAAGCCTTTCAATTCACGCGTGGTAGTAGCACGTGTTAAAGCCGTGCTGCGCCGGACGGGGGCGCTGGCGACAGAAACGGCCATAACAAAAACCAGCGGGTTGCATTTTAACGGCTGGCGGTTGGATAGCGATCGTTGCCAGCTCTTTAATGCCCAGCAGGAGCAGGTCGATCTTACCCAGGGGGAATATGGCCTGCTGCTGGCGCTGGTGCAAAACGCCCGCCGGGTATTGTCCCGTGAAAGGCTTTTGGCGCTAACCCACAATGAAAGCCTCGAGGTTTTCGACAGAACCATCGACGTATTAATAATGCGCCTGCGGCGAAAAATAGAAATCAACCCACATCAGCCAGCCTTAATTCGCACTATTCGTGGCATGGGTTATGTTTTTGCCGCCGATATTATTCAGAGCGAAAATAACGCTGCCTGAATGATTGATAATATAAATGGGTGCTTAAGACTTCTCCCTTCTTCCTGCAAGTTAGGCGGGGCGAACCCCGCCCGTTGAGCGTTAGTCTGCGGCTTCACAGGCTAACTTAGCTGCCACCTCCTGACTGTCCCTTATTTTTACCTCGCAGAGATTTCGGCGAGTTAATAGGGTTAATGCTACTAATGTTACGCAAACAATTAATAAGCATATGACAACAGATCTTGTTGGCCTCATGCCTTTTACTCCTTGCCTTTCGGCGAGTAAGAGGCTAACTTCAACTTGTTGGGAGTTGAGGGCTAGCCTCGGGTTAACGTTATAGTTGCCCGGGGCTTTCTTATTCTCATTACTTAGAGAATATCCCTCACTTATGCTCAGGACCGAAAGCCCTAAGCACCCGCCGAATAGTTTACTGTGATTCTGTTTTATTGAAATGAAATTATAGCTGTAATTTAATTTGTGGAATTGCATTCATATCTGGCGTTGTGTCGCAAATAAAGATTTATTATTACGCGTTCGTTTAACCACTCGCATTAATAAACATCTGTAATTCCGTCAGCGGTTTTGCGCCATCGATCGCATTTGCACATAAAAGATTTGCGCGTGCGCAGGCGTGCGCTAATTTCAGGCTATCTACCAGCGACCATTTTTCATGGCAGCCATATAAAATCCCGGCGCAAAACGCGTCGCCTGCCCCCACGCTACCGATGATTTCTTCAGGCGATAAGCGAAATGAGGGAACCCATACGCCTTTGCCATCCGTTTCAACACCCCAGGCGCCTTCCGGGCAATGGATGACCACGCGTTGCCGCACGCCAGCCTCAAGCAGCAGCTTTGCGGTTTGAGCGATATTCTCTATGTGTGGCGTCCCATCCGACAGACGAATCTCCAGCCCGCTAAACTCACCGGCTTCCAGCTCGTTAATCACCAGATGATCCAGCCAGCGCAGGGCAGGAAGCACCATCGGGCGGTAGCGCGGGTCGCCCTGCCTTGAAACTAAATCGAGCGAGGTCTCATACCCCTGTTGGGACATCTGCGCCAGCAGCCTTGCGCTGCGCGTGCCATATTCCGCATCTTCCATATCCAGGCTATCGAGCAGCAGCAAATAGCCGAGATGGAAAATTTTAAATGACGTTTCAAGGCGGTCGAAGGCGGGTAAATCCAGCAGGCGATTAGCGCCAGGCGAGTGGAAGAAAGTGCGCTGGCCGCTGGGATCGGTCATCACCTGCGACATTGACGTGGGCGCAAAGGTGGTGCGGTGAACGTGCTGGCGATTCACATGGTACTGATCGAGCATCGCCATAATGTAATCGCCGTCATGATCGTCACCGACCAGGCCTACCGCCTGTAACGGCAGGCCGACATGCATTTTAGCCAGCGTCAGCAGCACATTCAGCGGTGCGCCGCCGGTTGAACGTTCGCTGTGCACGATTTCTGCCAGCCACCCACGCTGCGGCCACTGCACGATTTGGTGCACATGGTCGACCAGCATATTCCCGGCGGCAATAATCCCGCTGCGCTGCCTCATAAACTCTCCTTAAGCTTTACCCGAACTACCAAAAATCCGCATCTGCCCGGCGACAACGTCCGTAATAGCTTCTTCAATGCCGAGCAAAAGTTCGGCAAATTCGTCATAGATCGCGTGACGCTGATTCATTCGCTGCTCGACAGCATTAAGTGCCGCCTGCGACATGCCGGTATAGAAGTTTATTTTGTGAATACCGAGGGTTATCGCTTTACGGAAATCTTCGTCGCTGATGCCGGAGCCGCCATGCAGCACCAGCGGTAAACCAGTTTGCTGACGGATAGCGGCCAGACGGTCAAAATCAAGCTTTGGTTCACCTTTGTATTTACCGTGCGCGTTGCCGATAGCGACAGCCAGCGTATCGATGCCCGTTCTGTCGACGAAATCACGCGCGACGGCGGGATCGGTGAATTTATCGCTATCAGCTTCGCCGTACAGCGCGCCGCCTTCATCGCCGCCGACGGCGCCCAGCTCCGCTTCTACGGAAACACCCACCGCGTGGCACATCTTCACCACCTCGCGGGTCTGGCGAATATTCTCTTCATATTCAAGTGTAGAGCCATCAAACATTACCGAGCTAAAACCGAGACGTAAGGCGCGGACCACCGCGTCAAAATGCAGACCGTGATCGAGATTAAGCACGACCGGAATATCGTGCCGGGCCGCTTCGAATTTTACGGCCTCAACTAATGAATCCAGCGACACATATTTAAAATGTACTTCGGCCATATTGATAATAAACGGTGATTTTTCCTGCTTTGCTGCGGCGAAAAGCGCGCGCAGAAAATGGCTGTCGAGCACGTTAAACGCGCCCATGGCGTAGCCGTTCGCACGTGCGTGGGCCAGTCCGTCTGCAAGTGATATCAAAGCCATAATCGGTCCCCCGGTGTTGGACAAGAGAAGTAATGGACTACTTAAAAGCGCAGGCGATACTCATTGCACAGCAGTTGCTGCGCCGGTTCGTCTTCGATAATGCTGTTAAAGCGCTCCAGCGGTTTGAGGAATCGGTTGTCGCGATCGTCGTCGTTAACCATCGACACTTCGCCGACCAGCACATCGCCATAGCCGGGCTCGCCCCAGAAACTGTGATAGACGCCGGGCACCAGGCAGATGCTTTCTCCTGGTGACAGGCGTAGCTGGCTGCCTGCCGCGTGAGTCTGGCGACAACCGTCAATGGTTACCGTCACGTCGCTCTCTTCGGGTTGTTCAAACTGATCTGAATTCCACAGTTCGACAATTAAATTACCGCCGCCACGATTGATGATGTCTTCTTGTTTTCGCCAGTGAAAATGCATCGGCGTGAGCTGCCCTTCACGGACATGCATTATTTTCTCGGCATAGCATTTGGCATAAGGCGCGCCGTCCGGCGAGCCGTTACGTAAAGTGAACAGCGTCAGCCCCTGGGCAAGAAAATCATTGCCGCCAAATGCCGTCACGTCCCAGCCCAGCTTTAAATCGAATACTTCCTGCCAGATGGCTTTATCCACCTGCTGCCATTTCGTCAGATCGTAAGAGGCGAAAGGAGGCAGGTGCACGTCATGCTGCATAAAGAAATGGCGAGTCCGGGACAGGATCTGATTCACTTCGGAGCGTTTCATGTTGCCTCCTTATTTTTCCCCTCGCCCCGGGAAGAGGAGAGGGGCGAGGGGAAAAGGTTATTTCACTGTCCAGCCCTTATAAGTACCGATATTGTTTTTATCGATCATCGTCACCGGGATCAGGACCGGCTCTTTAGGCGCGGGCTTGCCCTGCAGGATGTCGTAACCAATCTCCACCGCTTTTGCCGCCATCACCTGCGGGTCTTGCGCAGGGGTTGCCACGAACAGCGTATTTCCGCCGCGTTTCAGGGCTTCTTCCGCATCTGGGCTGCCGTCCACGCCGACGATAAAGAATTCGTTACGCTGCGCCTGCTTCGCCGCAAGATCGGCGCCGATCGCCGTTGGATCGTTGATGGCGAATACCCCGTCGATCTTCGGATTGGCCGCCAGCAGCGAAGTCATGACTTCAAGACCCCCTTCGCGGCTACCTTTGGCGTTCTGGTTAGAAGAGAGGATCTTGATATCCGGGTGCTTTTTGAACTCGGTCAGACAGCCTTCAACACGGTTCTGCACGGCGGATACCGGCGGCCCGTTGATGATCACCACGTTGCCTTTCTCTTTTAAGCGATCCGAAATGTACTTACAGGCCATTTCACCCGCCTGGGTGTTGTTCGAGGTGATCGTTGCATCCGCGCCTTCCGCCGCCACGTCCACTGCAACAACCACGATCCCGGCATCTTTAGCGCGTTTTACCGCCGGACCGATCCCTTTGGAATCCGCGGCGTTGAGAATGATCATGTCCACTTTGGCGGCGATAAAGTTATCAATCTGCGAAACCTGCTGGCCCAGATCGTAACCGCTGGAAACCAGCGTCACTTTCACGTTGTCGCCCGCAAGCTTACGAGCTTCAAGTTCGGCACCTTTGGTTATCTGCACGAAGAATGGGTTGGCGAGATCGCCCACCGTCACCCCGATAGATTTCAGATCTTTAGCCTGAGCAAATGGCGCCCCGGCAATCATGGCTCCCGCGAGCAACGCGGTTACTATTGGCTTCAAACGCATGGCATATCTCCTGTGTAGGGTGTTTTTTGTTATGCACTTTGATGGTGACGGGTACGGTATTTATCTATCAGCACCGCAATGATGATCACCGCCCCTTTGATCACCAGTTGCCAGAAATAGGAGACGCCCATCAGCGTCATACCATTGTTAAGCGTGGCGATAATCAGCGCGCCGACCAGCGTGCCGGTGATGGTGCCGATGCCGCCCACAAAGCTGGTACCGCCGAGAATCACCGCCGCGATAGCGTCCAGCTCATAGCCCATACCGAGGTTGCCGTTGGCGCTGTACAGCCGGGAGGCGCTCATCACGCCGCCAAGCCCGGAAAGCAGGCCGCTCATGCCGTAAACGAACAGCAGAACCATCCATACTTTGATGCCCGTAAGGCGTGCCGCCTGCATATTGCCGCCAACCGCGTAAATATGAACCCCAAGCGTGGTACGTCTGAGGATGAACCAGCAGACCACAATCACCGCCAGCGCAATCACCACTAGCCACGGAATCGGACCGAGATAGGAGTTGCCGATCCACTCAAAATTAATATTGGAGTTGATCACCGTGGTGCCGTCGGCCAGCAAATAAGCCGCGCCGCGCAGGGCGGTATAGGTGCCAAGCGTGACGATAAACGGCGGTAGTCCCGCCCAGGCCACCAGCATGCCGTTAAACAGCCCAAGCCCGGTGCCCATCATCAGCGCGGCAGGAATCGACAACGCTTCCCAGCCCGGCATCAGCGAAACGACCATCGCCGTCACCGCCGTGGTGCCCAGAATCGAACCAACGGAAAGGTCGATCCCGCCGGTCAAAATGATAAACGTCATACCCGCTGCGAGAACGATATTGATGGAGGACTGGCGGGCGATATTCAGAAGGTTCGACTCGGTGAAAAAGTTTGGCGCGATGAAGCCGAAAACGGCGATGATGAGCACCAGAATCGGCAAAATTCCTATGGTTTGCATTAAATCGCCAAATAGCGCTTTTTTCAGCGTGGCGGATTTTGCTACCTGCTGCGGCGCGTCCGTAGCCGGCGCGCTTTTGCGTGGATCAATCGTATTAGCCATGGTTAACCACCTTGATGTGGGCATCTTCCACGCCGGTCGCCAGCGTCATGATGCTTTCTTGTGTAATGTCCGTGCCGTGCAGCTCGCCTGCGATGCTGCCTTCGCGCATCACATATACCCGGTCGCTCATACCGACGACTTCAGGCAGTTCGCTGGAGATCATCAGGATCGCCACGCCCTGTTTCGCCATCTGGCTCATGATCCGGTAGATCTCACTTTTTGCGCCTACGTCCACGCCGCGGGTGGGTTCATCAAGGATCAAAATACGTGGACCAATCGCCACCCAGCGTGAGATCAGCAGTTTTTGCTGATTCCCGCCGGATAATCCCCCGGCACGTACCTGCGCATGAGGCACGCGAATATTCAGCAGGCTGATAGCATCGTCGGAGATGGTTTGTGCTTTTTTGCGATCCAGCCAGCCGTAATTCGCGTCGCGTTCCAGCGTCGCCATAGTGATGTTGTCCTGCGCTGCGAGCTCCAGAAACAGACCTTGTTCTTTACGGTTTTCGGTAAGAAAGCCAATACCGAGGCGAATAGCTTCACGTGGTGAATGGATATTGACCGGCTTACCGTCGATTTCTATCGTCCCGCCTGTCGCTTTGCGCACGCCAAAAATAAGCTGCGCGAGTTCGGAACGCCCGGCGCCGACTAATCCGGCCAGGCCGACGATTTCGCCAGAACGCACCTGTAAACTCACCGGATGCACCTTGCCGCCGTCCGTCAGGTGATGGACATTCAGGCGCGTATTACCCAGCGGAATATCTCGTTCTTTATTAAACAGATCGCTTAGCGGGCGGCCCACCATCATGCGCACCAGTTCGTTAGCGTTAAGTTTTTCGCGCGTCAGGCTGCCGACGTACTGTCCGTCGCGCAGCACGCTAACCCGGTCTGATAATTCATACACTTCTGCCATGCGATGGCTGATGTAGATAATCGCCATGCCTTCATCGCGCAGGCGCATAATCAGCTCGAACAGGCGGTGTGTTTCGCGGGAAGAGAGCGCGGCTGTGGGTTCATCCATAACTAAAATGCGGCTATTACGATGTAGCGCACGGGCAATCTCAACCTGCTGCTGCTCGGCGATGGTTAGCTTCATGACCAGATCGCTGGCTTTGAACTGTGCCCCCAGGCGGTTAATCACCGTCTGCGCCTGCATCACCATCTCTTTACGCTGCACCAGGCCCGCGCGCGAAAGCTCGCTGCCGAGGAAAATATTCTCTGCTACGGTAAGGTTCGGGGCGAGCTGCATCTCCTGGTAAATCAGCGTGATGCCAGCGCTCAGAGCATCCTTTGGCCCCTTAATGCTCCAGGGCTGGCCGTCAATCAAAATCTCTCCGCTGGTGGCGGTATAGGCGCCTGCGAGGATCTTCATCAGGGTACTTTTTCCGGCGCCGTTTTCCCCCATCAGCGCGTGAATTTCGCCGGGAAACACCGTCAGGTCGACGCCTTTAAGCGCATAAAATTTGCCGAAAGATTTGGCAATATTGCGCATCTCCAGAATGGGCACTCTACTCATAGCGCGACTCCTGCGGGTGAAAAACCGAGTGATGCCAGTTAACCATCCGTCGGTAAATGCAAAATGTCAGAAGCCGTTCATATTTGTCATATTCCTGAATAGTTAACCGTTGTCACATTACCGTGATGGATATATAGAGCGGCACGCTGGGGGAGTGTTTTACTGATAGAAAGCGATATTACCGGAGCCGCTATGGCGCAATCCCGCATCCCCTTCTTAGCAAGCGCACGTGGACGCCTGCTGTTTTTCAATCTGCTGGTAGTGGCGGTGACGCTGATGGTCTGTGGTGTGGCGGTGCTGGGTTTTGAACACGCCAGCCGCCTGCAGGAGCAGGTTCAGGGGCAAACGCTTAGCGACATGTCCGGCAGCATGGAGCTGGCAAGGGACACGGCGAACGTCGCCACCGCCGCCGTACGGTTAACGCAGGTTGTCGGCGCGCTTGAGTACCAAAGCGAAGCGGCGCGCCTGAAGCAAACGCAGCTGGAGCTGCAAAATTCGCTGAATCATCTGGCAAAGGCTCCGCTTGCCGGCCATGAGCCGCAGCTGGTGAAACGCATTACCGAACGCAGCAACGAACTGGAAAGCAGCGTGACGCAGATGCTGGAGCTGGGACATCGCCGCCATCTGCAGCGTAACGACCTGCTAAGCGCGCTGTATCAGAACCAGAGCTATCTGCACCATATTCAGGACATCAACGCCCGTGACGGGCTGAACGTTCCGGACGGGACGCTCCTTGCGGAGATGGACAGACTGATCCTGATTGCCATCCAGACGCCTTCGCCAAAGGCCACCGTGGCGCAGCTCACTGAGGTTATGGCAAAACTGCCAGCGCATGCAGACTCGCCGTTGATCGATGAAATATTGCAGGAATTCAACACGCATTTGCGCCAGCTGCTGCCGCTATCCCAGCGGCTTGCGAACAGCGATTTGGGTATCGCCTGGTTTATGTATCACATCAAAGCGCTGGTGGCGTTTCTTAATCAGGACATCAACCTGTACGTGCAGAAAGTGGCGCAGGAGTCGCTTAACCGCACCGAGCAGAGCCACAAGGATCTGCAGTCCATCATCTTCTTTATCGGTCTGTTTGCTTTGCTGGCGATAGTGATAACCGGCTTTGCGGGCTGGTATATCTACAAAAATCTTGGTTCGAATCTGACGGCTATTTCTCACGCTATGGCCCGGCTGGCGAGAGGCGAACGGGATGTCAGCGTACCCGCATTGCAACGCCAGGATGAGCTTGGCGAGCTGGCGCGCGCGTTCAACGTTTTTGCGCGCAATACCACTTCTTTGGAACACACCTCGAAATTGCTGAAAGAAAAAAGCACGCAGCTGGAAACCACCTTCCATGCCATGCGCGACGGCTTTGCGCTGTTCGATAACGAGGGTTTCCTGGTGGTGTGGAATCCACAGTATCCGCTGCTGCTGGGTTTAGCGCCGGAGCGACTGCAACGCGGGCAGCATTATCTGGGCCTGCTCAAGCAGGTCACGCCGCTGCAGGAACATATTCTGGAAAACCTTTCCCGCCCGCAGCCATTGCCACAGGAGCTGCGGCTGGAGGATAACCGCACGATTGAACTGCGTTTCAGTCCCGTACCGGGGCGGGGGATGGTTAACGTGGTGCTGGAGCGCAGCGAACGTAAAGCGCTTGAGGAGGCGCTGGTGCATAGCCAGAAAATGAAAGCGGTAGGGCAGTTAACCGGCGGCCTTGCTCACGATTTTAATAATTTGCTGGCGGTCATCATTGGCAGCCTTGAGCTGGTTCCAGCGGATTCGCCGGATGCCGCGCGTATCAACCGTTCCTTAAAGGCCGCCGAGCGAGGCGCGCAGCTAACCCAACGCCTGCTGGCTTTTTCGCGCAAACAGTCACTCCATCCACACGCCGTGGCGATGAAAAGCCTGCTGGAGAACCTCGACCCGCTAATCCGCCACTCTTTGCCCGCTTCGCTGACGCTTGAGATTGAAGCGCAGCAGCCCGCCTGGCCTGCGTGGATCGACGTCAACCAGCTTGAAAACGCGATTATCAACCTGGTAATGAACGCTCGCGACGCGATGGAAGGCCAGACTGGCAGTATAAAAATTCGGACCTGGAACCAGCGCGTGGTACGCGCCGACGGCGGCAAACAGGATATGGTCGCGCTGGAAGTAGTCGACACCGGACACGGCATGTCACCCTCGGTAAAAGCACAGGTGTTTGAGCCGTTCTTCACCACTAAACAGACCGGGAGCGGAAGCGGGTTGGGCCTGTCGATGGTCTATGGTTTTGTGCGCCAGTCCGGCGGGCGCGTGCAGATTGAAAGCGCGCCGGGACAGGGCACGCTGGTGCGTTTGCAGCTTCCTCGCGCGCCGGCGCAGGCGTTAAGTGAGATCCAGCCGCAGGTGCCTGCCGCCAGCGAATATCAGGACCAGTTAGTTCTGGTGCTGGAAGATGAATACGACGTGCGTCAGACGCTATGTGAACAGCTGCACCAGCTAGGCTACCTGACGCTTGAAACCAGCGACAGTCAACAGGCGCTGCAAATGCTGACCGATGTGCCGGATATCAGTATCGTAATAAGCGATTTAATGTTGCCGGGAAGTATGAGCGGCGCGGAGGTTTTACAGTATGCCCGCGAGCATTCCCCTCATCTCACCTTGCTGCTGATAAGCGGCCAGGATTTGCGTCGCAGCGGGCAACGGTTGCCCGACGTGGAACTGCTCCGCAAACCCTTTAATCAGGTGCAGCTGGCCCACGCATTGCGCCGTGCGTGGCAGTCGCATCGGGCGGGACAGCGCAATACGTAATCTGGATTCCAAATCCGTAAAAAGGTCATCCGCAAACAATTGACTCGGCATCAGGAAGCAGACATTAATAGAAAGCCCCTTCCAGCTAACCAGGAGGAAGCGGGCGGGATCTGGAATACACCTTAAGCCGCCTCATTAATTACTATGCACCTCATTAACTATCCTGTAGCAAGGACTTAGCCCCTCTGCAAAGAGGGGCTGACTTGTGTTGCGCCTGGGGATCCTCCGCTGTCGCAGATTTCGCCGCTTGCGCTTATCCACCCTACAATCGCATTGGCACCGTAGGTCGGATAAGCGTCAGCGTCATCCGACAAAAACTACCTTAATCCACGCTAATCTCCAGCCCGTCAAAACCGGCCTCAAAGCCTGCGGGCAGTTCGTTCTCCATCAGCCAGCAGTCGAACTGGTGGCTGATATGCGTGAGGATCACGCGCGGACAGCCAATCTGCTGGTTTAACGCCACCACGGTATTCAAGTCGCAATGGTTTTTTGGCGTTTCAGGACGAGGTTCGTGGCTGCAATCGATAACAATAATCTGTGGCTTATTATTCGCCAGAAACTTCAGCGTTTTTTCCGGCAACCCTGCGGTATCGCTTAGCCATGCCACGCGGCTGTGCGGCGTTTCGAACAGATAGCCAAAAGTGAGTTTCGAGTGATTAAGCGGCAGCGGAGTGACGCGCAGGGCTTGTAAGGTAAACCAGACAAAGGGCTCAAGCGTATGGCTGAAATCCAGAATACCGGGGTGTTTAAAAAGGTCATCGTAGCCCTGTTCATCCGGCGGGCCGTAGACGCGAATCTTCTTACCTGTTCCCCAGCGCAGAGGAAACAGGCCCAGGACATGATCCATATGATAATGGGTGAGTAAAAACTGCTGAAAATCTTCCGGCTGCCAGTGATCCATAAGATCCGCAATGCCCGCGTCCAGCAGCGTCACCGCATCGTTAAACTTCACCACTGCGCTGCAGGGTTTGCGGCGATGCTGTGGTTGATGGCGTGCGCGCTCGCAGGCAGCACAGTGGCAGCCAAAGGCGGGGACTAACTGCGCGCCGCCGGTACCACTAAGGGTTAACTTCAGGCTCATACAGTGTCTCCACTGGTTTGGTAAACCGAAAATGGGTCTGCTGATAGCCTTCGCGCTCGTAGAAACGGTGAGCGTCCAGCCGTCCTTTGCTGGTAGAAAGCTCCGTCAGTTCGGCGCCGGCAATACGAGCCTGCTCTTCCGCCCAGGCCAGCAGCTTGCTTCCTACGCCATGTCCGCGCGCCTGCGGCATTACCACCAGCTCCTGAATCTCACCAATCCAGTTTGCATGATGGAGATGGAACTGCATATGTAAGCCAATCATGCCGACAACCTCATCGTTAACAAGCGCAAGCTGGTAGCGTAAGTTGCTTTCTTCAAGGTTAGCCGCAAAGCCGATGTTAAACGCCTGCCGCTCAAACTCTGCCTGTTTTAGTTCGCAAATCAGGGCATAGACGATGTCGCTATCGGCAAGGGTGGCGCGGCGAAACTCAACGGTATCAGACATGACGGGGCTCCTTGGGTCGGAAGTGGACGATGTTGGCATTGCGCTGGCCGTTCACTAAACGCATAAACGACTCGACAGACTGTAGCAGACTGCCGTCGTTATTGAGTAGCAGACAAGCATCCAGATCCGGAGCGTAGAAGGCTGCCCGCTGCAGGCGCTGCTCAATTTGATGCGGCGTTTCCCGCCCGCGCTGCTCCAGACGCTGACGCAGCACCTCTGTCGAAACGTGCAGGCAAACGGGAACCAGCGCGTCCCCGTAGCGTTCGCGCGCCTGTTTAAGATGTTGACGCGAGCCGTTCACTACCACGTCGAACCCGGCCTTCAGCCAGATATCCAGCTCTACACCTATAGCGTAACTTTGATGATGCGCCTGCCAGCTCAGGGCAAAGAGCCCCTGCTGCTGGCGCTGAGTAAACTCCTTTTCGCTCAGTGAAACATGATTTTCGCAGCCTGCGTCCGCAGCGCGCGTGATATAGCGGTGCGCTACCAGCAGTTGATTGTGCTCCTGCTGGCGCAGCGCCGCCAGCAGGCTGTCTTTTCCGGAGCCGGATGGCCCCATCAACCAGACCATTTTGCTCATCAGAACACCCGAATTCCCTGGCGCCAGACGTGCCCGACGCGTACGTGATCGCCATGCTGGTGCGCCAGCACCAGGTCCGCGCGTTTACCTTCCGCCAGCACGCCCCGGTCATCCAGATGCAATGCTTTGGCGGGATTACGTGTAACCAGTCCTATGGCCTGCGGCAGCGTAAAGCTGTTGGCTTCGTCGTGTGCCACGCGGAATGCCGCATCCAGCAGGCTCGCCGGGTAATAGTCAGAAGAGAGAATATCCAGCAGGCCAACCTGTGCCAGCTGATGCGCCGCTACATTCCCGGAATGCGAGCCGCCGCGCACAATATTTGGCGCGCCCATCAGCACGCTTAAGCCATGCTGGCGCGAAGCCTGCGCCGCCTCAAGCGTGGTCGGAAATTCCGCAATGACGCTGCCCAGCTCATGCGATTCCACCACATGCGCGGCGGTTGCGTCATCGTGGCTGGCAAGAGCGATATCGCGTGCCCGGCACTCGGCGGCAATCGCCAGACGGTTTGGCTGCGACCAGCGTTGTGCAAGCGCCAGCTGATCGGCCTCATAGCTGTCCATTTCCGCATCGCTGAGCTGGTATTTACCCTGGTAATATTCGCGATACTTAATAAGGTTGGAGAACTGACGCTGGCCCGGGGAGTGATCCATCAGCGAAACCAGCGACACGCCGCCCCGATCGATTAGCTGCTGGAACAGCGGCAGCGTGGTGTGGTGCGGCAGCTCGCAGCGCAGATGAAGCCGGTGCTCGGCGCGGTTAACGCCGCGCTGCTGGCTGTGCATCACGGCGTTGATCATCTTCTCTAAGTTTTCCAGCCGGTCGCCGCCGTCGCGCACATCGCCCAGCGCCACCGCGTCCAGCACGGTGGTGATGCCGCTTGCCACCATCAGCGCGTCATGGCTGCTCATGGCGGAATGGGCAGGCCAGTCAACCTTTGGCCGCGGGGTGAAGAATTTGTCCAGATTATCGGTGTGCAGTTCGATAAGCCCCGGCAGCAGCCAGCCGCCTTCGCCGTCCTGCGCCTGCGGAAGCTGGCTCGGGCTGTCGGCAAAGTTGCGGATCGCGCCGTCGGCCACTTCCAGCGAGCCGTTGACCACTTCGTTTTCCAGCACCAGTTTGACATTATTGATAATCATGTTGCGCCTCCACCGAAGCCATAGAATGCAGACGATCTGCAACCTGGTTGCGCACCGCTTCGTCATGGAAGATGCCCACCACTGCCGCGCCCCGCGTTTTTGCCTCAAGGATCAGCGACACTACAGCGGCGCTGTTTTGCGCATCCAGCGACGCGGTTGGCTCATCAAGCAGTAAAATCGGGTAATCGACGATAAAGCCGCGGGCAATATTGACGCGCTGCTGCTCGCCGCCGGAAAACGTAGAGGGCGCAAGGTTCCACAGGCGCTCCGGCACGTTCAGGCGAGTAAGCAGCGCCGCCGCTTTGGCGGCGCACTCATCACGCGACACGCCCAAATCCAGCAGCGGCTGCATCACCACTTCCAGCGCAGAAATACGCGGGATGACGCGTAAAAACTGGCTCACCCAGCCGATGGTCTGGCGACGCACCGCCAGCACGTCACGCGTCGGGGCCTGGACGATGTCCAGCCATTCGTCGCAATGCTTCACCCAGATATGGCCTTCATCCGGCAGGTAGTTGGCATACAGCGAACGCAGCAAGGTGGATTTTCCGCTGCCGGAATGGCCGTGCAGCACCACGCACTCCCCCGATTTTACTTCAAGCGTTGCATTGGCCAGCACCGGCAAACGAATGCCGTGCTGATGATGTAAGACAAAGGTTTTGCTCAGGTTTTCAACTCGTAATCTGGTCATGTTACGCACCTAATTCTGAAGGACGGAGGAGACGAGCAGTTGGGTGTAGGGATGGTGCGGATCGTCCAGCACGCGGTCCGTTAACCCACTTTCCACCACCTGACCCTGCTTCATCACCAGCAGGCGGTCGGCCAGCAGGCGCGCCACGCCCAAATCGTGGGTGACAATCACCACCGCCAGGTTCAGCTCCCGCACCAGGCCGCGCAGCAGGTCGAGCAGACGGGCCTGAACAGACACATCCAGTCCGCCGGTTGGCTCGTCCATAAAGACCAGTTTCGGGTGCGTCACCAGATTGCGGGCGATTTGCAGGCGCTGCTGCATGCCGCCGGAAAACGTCGTCGGCAGGTCGTCAATGCGGGAGGCGGGGATCTCCACCTCTTCCAGCCAGCGCTGAGCGGTGGCGCGAATATCGCCATAGTGGCGCGCGCCGGTCGCCATCAGCCTTTCACCGATATTGCCGCCAGCAGAAACGTGGCGACGCAAGCCGTCCATCGCATGTTGATGCACAACCCCCCATTCGGTGCGCAGCAGGCGGCGACGTTCGCCTTCGCTCATCTCATAGAGCGAGGCGTTGAGATACACCACTTCACCATTTTGCGGGGCGAGACGAGCGGAAATGGATTTCAGCAGCGTGGTTTTTCCTGAACCGGATTCGCCGACGATGCCGAGCACTTCGCCCGGATAGAGCTCAAAAGAAACATCGCTGAAGCCTTTGCCGGGCGCGTAGAGGTGCGTCAGGTTATTGACCGAAAGGAGTGGTTGCGTCATTGGGAAACGGCCTCGCTGTTCTGGCGGCAGAAATCGGTGTCGGAGCAGACGAACATGCGGTTGCCCGCGTCGTCGAGCACTACCTCATCCAGGTAGCTATGGCGCGAGCCGCAAAGGGCGCAGGGCTCATCCCATTCCTGAACGGTAAACGGATGGTCGTCAAAATCGAGGCTTTCCACGCGGGTGAACGGCGGTACCGCGTAAATGCGTTTTTCGCGTCCAGCTCCGAACAGTTGCAGCGCGGGCATCATGTCCATTTTCGGGTTATCGAATTTCGGAATGGGCGACGGGTCCATCACGTAGCGCTGGTTCACCTTCACCGGGTAGGCGTAAGTCGTGGCGATGTGACCGAAGCGGGCGATATCTTCATAGAGCTTCACCTGCATCACGCCATACTCTTCGAGGGCGTGCATGGTGCGGGTTTCCGTTTCACGCGGTTCGATAAAGCGCAGCGGCTCAGGGATCGGGACCTGGTAAATCAGGATCTGATCTTCAGCCAGCGGCGTTTCCGGAATGCGGTGGCGCGTCTGGATAAGCGTCGCGTCTTCCGTACGCTCGGTGGTATTCACGTCGGTCACGCGCTTAAAGAAATTACGGATCGACACGGCGTTGGTGGTGTCGTCAGCGCCCTGATCGATCACTTTTAGCACATCGGCTTCGCCGATTACGCTTGCGGTAATCTGGATGCCGCCCGTTCCCCAGCCATAGGGCATCGGCATTTCGCGCCCGCCAAACGGCACCTGGTAGCCCGGAATCGCCACGGCTTTGAGAATAGCGCGGCGGATCATGCGTTTGGTTTGCTCATCAAGATAAGCGAAGGTATAGCCGCTCAGATTAGCCATTTTCGCGCTCCTTTATCAGGCGGTTAAGCAGTTCCAGCTCGGCCTGGAAATCTACGTAGTGCGGCAGCTTGAGGTGTGAAACAAAGCCTGCGGCCTCGACGTTATCCGCGTGCGACAGCACAAACTCTTCGTCCTGCGCCGGGCCTGCCACCGTTTCGTCGTAGTCAGGAGCCTGCAGGGCGCGATCCACCAGCGCCATCGCCATCGCTTTGCGTTCACTCATGCCGAATACCAGCCCATAGCCACGCGTGAAGTGCGGAGGTTCATCGTCGGGGGCGACAAACCCGTTGACCATTTCACACTCCGTCATCAGCAGTTCGCCGACATTCACCGCAAAACCCAGCTCCTCCGGCACGATGTCGATATCAACATAGCCGCTGCGAATTTCCCCGGCGAAAGGATGGTTGCGCCCGTAGCCGCGCTGGGTGGAGTAGGCCAGCGCCAGTAAATAACCTTCGTCGCCGCGCACCAGCTGCTGCAAACGGGAGGAGCGAGAGCATGGATAAACCGCTGGCTGGCGGGTGATATCGTCCGGCTGCTCGCCGTTATCCTCTTCGACTCTCGCCAGATCTTGCTTTGCCAGCAGGCCGAAGACGTGCGGTGCGGGTTCGGCAATATCGCTGCCGGTTTTCAGCACCGGTACCTCGCCATTTGCCAGCAGCGCGAAATCCAGCAGGCGATGGGTGTAATCATAAGTCGGCCCGAGTAGCTGCCCGCCGGGCACGTCTTTATAAGTTGCTGAAATACGGCGTTCCAGGCGCATCTTCGCACTATCCAGCGGCTCGCTGACGGCGAAACGCGGCAGGGTGGTACGGTAGGCGCGCAGCAGGAAGATGGCTTCCACCATGTCACCGCTGGCCTGCTTGATGGCAAGCGCTGCCAGCTCACGATCGGCGATGCCGCCTTCGGTCATCACACGATCTACGGCCAGGCCTAACTGCTGTTCGATTTGCGCGACGCTAAGTTCGGCGTGGTTCTGGCTGCCACGACGGTTTTGTTCCTGCAAGACGTGGGCGGCGGCAATAGCCTTTTCGCCCCCTTTCACGGCGACGTACATCAGCACACCTCCACGTGAGTGGTGCGGGGGATGGCCAGCAGGCGCTCGCCGCAGGTGAGAATTAAATCGATGCCCAGCGGGAACGGATGCGGGCGCTCGGTCAGTTCGTGGATCACGCATTCCGGCAGTTGCGGAGCAATCATGCGCTCCTCGCGAATGCCCGCGCCCGTCAGACGCAACATGCGACCGCCGCTCAGGCTGCTGACCTGCAAAATTAGCGTGGCGCTGGTATCCGGTGCGCTATCGCTTCCCTGGGCCAGGGCGTTAAGCTCGGCGGCAGAAATTGCGTCGCTGGCGACGGCGAACTGAGCCTGTTCTGGCATCTGGGCAACGGGCGCACTGGTATGGAAGCGGACATTCTGCGCCGTGGCGTCGTTTTTCAGCGCCTCGCTTATCCACACCGGCGTGTCGTTGTCGGCAAGCGTCAGCAGCACGCTGGTGGAGGCGACGTTTAGCGGCTCCCAGCCCTGGGTGAGCGAATGCAGCGCGACGATAACGCCCGGCTCGCTCATCGCTTTAAGCAGGCGGCGAAAGCTCTGTTGGGCATCCTGCACGGGCAGGGTAAAAGCGGTCATCAGGGTCATGCGTTATCTCCGCGAACCAGAGTGAAGAAGTCGACGCGGCTGCTGTTCACCTCGGCGCGCCGTTTGGCCAGACGCTGTACCCGGCTTGCAGCCAGCGGGGCAATTAAGGTTTCTTGTAAGGTCTGAAAATGCGCCTGGTCCTGCATCAGCGCGTCGATAACCGCGCAGCGCTCGGCGTGGGTTTTGTCGCGGCCCAGTAAGTAGCTGTAGCCGTAAATGCCGTTATCAAGCTGTACCACGGCGCGGGTTAGCGTGGCGTCGCCGGCGAAAAAGCGTTGCCCGGTTGCGCCCATGCGCGCCTGAATTTGTACCAGACCTGTCTCCGGCTGGCGGATGGCCTGATAGTGCGGATTGAGTTTCAGGCGTTCCCAGCGCGCCATCAGCTCCTGCGGCAGGCTGTGGGCGAGCACGGCCATCCACTGCTGGCGCTGGGCGATGTCGGTTTGTCTGGCGTCCATTTAGTGCTCCATGGTGAATTCGATCATGTCGGCGCGGGTCAGGCTGACGGAATACTCCGCCGGGTTTGCCTCGCCTTCACGATGGTTAAGGGTGCGCACGCACAGCAGCGGTGCCATGTTCGGGATTTCCAGCAGGCGACTTTCTTTGGCCTGCGAGCGGCGGGCGCTGATACGGGTTTGCGTACGTTTGAGGTGAATACCGAGCTGCGCCTGGATCACGTCATGCAGCGAGCCGCTGTGAAACTGTTGCAGCGCAGGCCACCAGCACAGGTCGGCGAAGTAGTGGTCGATAAGGCATACCGCGATGCCGTTCACGCGGCGCAGGGTGCGCAGATGAATAATGTTCTTGCCCTCGTTTATGCCCAGCGCATTGGCAATGTGGCTGGAGGCCGGGCGCAATACCGCCAGCAGGCGTTCGCTGGTAGGGTGGCTGCCCTGGTCGAGCAGGTTCTGGCTAAAGCGTGCCTGGGCGTTAAGCGGGTAATCGAACGGGCGCATCAGGACTAACACACCTACGCCCTGGCGACGCTGCACCCAGCCTTTCTCGACGAGCTGATCGATGGCGCGTCGCAGCGTGTGGCGGTTTACTTCGTAACGCGCGGCAAGCTGGCTTTCCGCAGGCAGGTAGTCGCCGCAGCGGTAATTTTTACGCAGCTCCTGCTCAAGCAGGGCGGCGATTTCCTGGTAGCGTGTTGGGTAACTGGTCGGATGTCTGGATAAGTGCATCGTCAACAAAGCCTCTCTAGATAAAGTGTTTGCGCAGACGTTGCGACAGGAAATCCAGCAGGCTGACGGTGATGATAATGACGATCATCAGCGCGCAGGTTTGCTGGAACTGGAATCCACGGATAGCCTCCCAGAGCGTGACGCCGATCCCGCCCGCGCCCACCATGCCCACTACCGTCGCCGAACGGACGTTCGATTCAAAACGATAGAGCGAGTAGGAGATAAGCAGCGGCATTACCTGTGGAAGTACGCCGTAGAGGATTTCTTCAAGCTTGCTGGCGCCGGTGGCGCGAATACCTTCTACCGGGCCGGGTTCGATAGCTTCCACAGCTTCCGAGAGCAGCTTGGAGAGCACGCCGGTGGTGTGAATAAACAGCGCCAGCACGCCGGCAAAAGGGCCAAGTCCAACGGCCACCACGAACAGCATTGCAAACACCATTTCGTTGATGGCGCGACAGGCGTCCATCGCTCTTCGCATCGGCTGGTAAACCCACCAGGGCACGAGGTTGTCGGCGCACATCAGGCCGCAGGGAATAGAGAGAATGATGGACAGCGCGGTGCCCCAGACGGCAATTTGCAGCGTAATGCCCATTTCGCTGAGATAAACCTGCCACTGGCTGAAATCAGGCGGGAAGAAGTCGGCGGCGAAGGTTGCCATGTTGCCCGCGTCGCGGAATAAGGTGAGCGGTGCCATTTCCGCGCCCTGCCAGGAGAGTATCAAAACGGCCAGTAAAATCGCCCAGCAGAGCTGTGAAAACCAGCTACGTTTCGGTACGGCGACCTGTATCCTTTGTTGCATAAGGTGCTCCGTTTGTGTGGTTAGTGGCGGATGGCGCTTGCGCTTATCCGCCCTACAAAATGAGTCGTAGGGCGGATAAGCGCAGCGTCATTCACGCTGAATCACTGCACCGCTTTATTCACGCTGCTCATCGCGCTCAGCGCTGCGGTCAGACGATCCAAATCGCTTAGCTGGTTTTGCAGCGCGGTCACCTTGCTGGTTTTGTCCTTTTCATCCAGCCCCTTGTTGTCCTTCACGCCCTGCATTTGCTTAAACAGCGCGAGCTGGCGAATCGGCACCAGTTGCAGGTCGCTGGACGGGCGGAACGGCGCCCACGTCAGGCCTTTGAGCACCTGAGCTTCTGCCGGGCTTTTGCCGTAGGTCATAAAGAAGTCATAAATTTTATCTTTGGTGGCTTCGGAGAGATTTTTACGCCACACGATCGGATCGCCCGGGATCAGCGGTGATTTCCAGATGACCTTCAGATCCTTAAACTTTTCCGGCGCGGTGATCTTTAAACGATCCATGTTTTCGGTGTTGTTGGTCGCCACGTCCACCTGCTTGTTAGCGACAGCCAGCGCGTTAGTTTCGTGGTTGGCATTCACCGAGCGTTTGAAGTCGCTCACGGCCACGTTGTTTTTGGCAAACACGTAGTAACCGGGGACGAGGTAGCCTGAGGTGGAGTTAGGATCGCCGTTGCCGAAGGTCAGATCTTTACGCTTCGCCAGCATGTCGCTCAGGCTGTTGATCGGGCTGTCTTTGTTGACGATCAGCACGCTCCAGTAGCCCGGAGATCCGTCTGCCGCTACGGTTTGCGCAAAGACCTGCCCATTCGCGCGATCCACCGCTTCCATCGCGGACAGGTTGCCGTACCAGGCGATATCCACTTTGTTAAAACGCATGCCCTGGATGATTCCCGCGTAGTCTGGTGCGAAGAAAGCATTCACTTTCATGCCCAGCTTTTTCTCCATATCTTTCAGGAACGGGTCCCACTGGGGTTTCAGGTTTTGCTGGGATTCGGTAGAGATAATGCCGAAGTTCAGAGATTTCTCTTGTTCATCCGCATGGGCTGCGTTGAACAGGGCACTGACGCTTAACAGGCTGGTAAAGGCGAGGGCCTTAACGGCTTTGTAGCTCATGACAGTTCCTTGAGTCGATAAAAGTATTACGCAGCGACCGCATCGACGCGGGCCATGCTGCGATAGAGATTTCCCAGTCGTTCGCTGTCGAACGCTGAGCGGCTTCCGTCGTAAAACACATGCCCCTGACGCAGCGCGACAATACGTTCGCAGTAGCGCAGGGCGTAATCCACCTGATGCAGCGTCACCACCACGGTGATGCCGTCCAGACGGTTAATGTCGTGCAGGGTTTCCATCACAACGCGTGCGGATTCCGGGTCGAGTGAGGCAATCGGTTCATCGGCAAGAATGACTTTCGCCTGCTGCATCAGCGCCCGGGCAATCGCCACGCGCTGCTGCTGCCCACCGGAGAGGGTGGAGACGCGCTGGTATGCAAACTGCGCCATGCCGACGCGGGTCAGCGCCTGCAACGCTCGTTGTTTTTGTTCACGGGTGAACCAGTTAAAGCAGGTGCGCCAGAACGGCGTGGAGCCCAGCGCGCCAGTCAGCACGTTTTCCAGCACCGTCAGGCGGTTTACCAGGTTGAACTGCTGAAAGATGTAGCCGGTATGGGCGCGGCTTTTGCGAATATCCCTCGCCAGACGGCCCGATTTTTGTACCGTGCGGCCGAGCAGCTCGACATGGCTTTCCGCTGCCTTATCAGAGGTAATTAAACCGCTCAGGTGACGTAAGAGGGTGGATTTGCCTGAGCCGGACGGCCCCAGCAGAGCGACCATCTCACCTTCATTCACCTCAAGATCCACCGCACACAGCGCCTGATGATGGTTAAAAGTTTTGCTCAGTTTGTTGACGCGGATAATCGTTTGCATACGCGGCCTCCTTGAAAAGTTGCCTTATGGTGCCGGCGAAATGTGTCATTTTTGTTAATTCAAGGTTTCGAAAAGATGAAGAGTGCGCGGCGGTAGGGCGGTTAACGCGATGACTTCAGAGTAATCAGCTATTTGTCGTATTGTGGTGCGCCTTGTTTTTGCCTTTGCTAGTGGGGGACCTCTGGGAAGGTATAAACAATGAGTAAAAATATAATTTTTTGTGCGGACGGCTCGTGGGCGGCTCCGGGTTTTGAAGAGCAACTGGAAGAGACAGCGGTTGTCAGTAATGTCTATCAGCTCTTTATCGATATGAAGGGCGTGGTGGATAAACAAAGCCTGCTGCTGGCGAATGAACAGGAAAAAAGCTGGATTGACAGCCGTGGGGAGATGGCACAGGTCGCAAAGTACATTTATGGCATGGGCGATCCGCATAACAGCTTCGTCAAGCTGATGGGAGGCACGTTCGGCGCCAGCATTATTACGCCCGTTGTGCGCGGTTATACCTTTATCAGCCGTCACTGGCAGCCGGGCGACCGCATCTATCTGGTGGGGTTCAGTCAGGGGGCATATACGGCACGCATGCTGGCTAACCTGATAATAGATAAGGGTTTGCTAAGCCGGGATAGAGTATGGCTCGATGAGCGGAACAAAGAAGAGTGCTGGCGACTGGCGTCATCCGTCTGGGCGCAGCATCGGGCGAATACAACCGGCGTAAGCGGTAGCCTGCTTGATGCGGTGCTAAGAGATTTACCGGCGTTTTTTGGCGAAAGCGTAGACCCCGCCTGCATGACAACCGGCGTGCCCGTTGAGGCCGTGGCGGTATGGGAAACGGTAGGACATCTGGGGATCCCGGAATACTTTAACGACATACGGACGGGGGTTTTCCGTTTCAGCAATAACGGGCTTCATCCGCTGGTAAAGTACGGTTTGCAGGCCATCGCCATCGATGAGCAGCGTGTCGATTTGGCTCCTGCGGTGTGGGATAACCGGGATCGTATCGTTCAGGTTATGTTCCCCGGCATCCATCACGATGTGGGCGGCGGCTACAACTGCTTTGAAGGGGAGTGCGCATTATCAAACGGCGCTTATTTGTGGATGCATGGCGCGCTGGACGATCTGGGCATGCACCTGTTACGTAGCGAAATGATCGCCGATCCTCTCGGGCGTTTGCACTGCGAATGGTTTTCGCCCACGACATGGCAGCGCATTGCGCCCAGACAGCTCTCCGCACCGCTTACCTCTTCCATGATGATTCATCACTCGGCGGTCGACCGCCTGAAAGGGGGATCGCTGCTGCCGTATCAAACTGCGGATAGCGGGGAATGGCTGACGGGCAGCTATACTCCGCAAGCTTTACAGCGCTATTTTCATACGCCCTGGGAAGCCCCGAGGGAGTGGGCGGTGTCGCGTTAGCGGCACCCAATAAGCATCTTTTTTAAGTCGCCCGCCTTTCAGCGAATACCAGTTTGGCATATCAGGATGGCGTACCACATTATGAGGCTGGCCAATTAATTCATCGCTGATACATAGCGCTTTCCTATTTAAAGAGAACCAGGCAGGATGACATAATATTTTTGGTACGTGCTGAGTAGCTTTAGTCGGAAATAGTTATGCTGCTCGATTTTCGTAAAATAATAATTATCGCCACGGTGATAATTACCCGTGCGTCACAATGGCAAAGGCGAAGAAAAAGCAGTGGCTTTATTTATTGAATTAAAACACTTTTTCAAGTTAAGCGGCTTTAAGGCCCGCTATGGCAAGCCTTAAAGAACGGTGGGATAAGCGTATTACTCGGGTTTGGCGACGTTCACAAGCCAGGGAATGCCATATTTATCCGTTAACATGCCGAAGCCTTCGGCCCAAAACGTTTCGCCCCACGGCATCGTTACATCCCCGCCTTCCGCGAGATTATCAAACCAGCGCTGCCCTTCCGCTAAATCTTTGGTCGCAAGGCTTAAGGCGTAACCGGTATGTTTAACTCTGTCCGCGCACATATTTCCGTCGCTCATCATCACTTCATTGTCACCGATGCGAACGTTGGCGTGCATGATTTTATCGTCCGCCCAGTTAAAATCGCTGGCACAGTCTTCCGGGGCTTCCTCATCTTTTGGCATTTCACCAAAGGTCATTTTAAAAAGCAGTTGCGCGCCAATCGCCTGTTGATAAAAAGCGATCGCCTCTTCACAGGTACCATCAAAAAAAATGTAGGGGCTAACAGACATCGGTCGTTCCTCTTCTGTATGCAGATTACAAAAGAAGTGTAGTTGCCTGCGCACGGTCAAGCCAGACGAAGAGGCGGGAGATTACCCTCTCCCGGGAGAGGGTCGGAGGGGGTAAGCCTTAGTTTTTCTTCACAAACTCGGATTTCAGCTTCATTGGGCCAAAACCATCAATCTTACAATCGATGTTATGGTCACCTTCAACCAGGCGGATACCTTTTACTTTGGTGCCGATTTTCAGCATAGAAGAGCTGCCTTTTACCTTCAGATCTTTCACTATCGTCACGTTGTCGCCGTCTGCCAGCAGGTTACCGTTGGCATCTTTGACAATCAGCCGATCCTCGTCAGAAGCAGGCTCAGCGTCATTCCATTCATATGCGCATTCCGGGCAGATGAACATCCCGTTGTCTTCGTAGGTGTAGCCGGAATTGCATTTTGGGCAATGAGGGAGTTGCATAAAGTTAACCTCAAAAAAGAATAAAAATTAGAAATGACTGTAAAACAGGGATTTCAGTCAAAATGGCAGCGAACCACCAAAAAGTTTCAATATTATACACAAAATCCTTACTTTTGTGGGGTTTTCAGGAAGGCCTGATCGCCTGGCGTGCGGGAGCCGACTGAAAAAGAAAAAGCCCGTTGCGCTGACACCTCCTGTCACTTGCCGGGGGTATGGTTAATCCGTTGGCTGTATTGCTCCAGAACTCAGAATGTAAATGACCTGCAGCGCCTGGCAAAACGCGCAGGAGTTGCTGCGGTTTATCTCTGGAACGTTATAAAGATCTGTAGACAGCTTATTTATCTGAGATCTATTCCTGATTGATTGTTTTTGGAGTATGAATATGAAAATAGCCCAGCATTAAATAGCCATTTTTAAGAATTAAATAATCTGTTAGATTCCCGACGCTATTGTCGGTTTCACTACAAAAATGCGCTACGCTGTGTGGCATCCTACCCTGCGGTCGCTCGCCTGGGTATTTGGAAATTATTAGCTGCAAAGGGTAATCACGCCCATACACGGATGTTAAGCTAAATCAACTTATTAGAATCATTGGCCAGCACTTTTATGCCCGCAGGCCACCTATGGAATGCTTATTTTACCGCAGCTCTGGCAGCATGATTTAAACGCCAGAATTGGGGGCTGGTGCGACATTGAACAATAAAATATTTTCCTCACGTAATTATAAAAGCCGGTATTTCTTTAGTACGAAAAATAATACCCATATAAAAGCCGGATGATTTGAGTTAAGGAAACATTTTTTATGCACACACAAACAATTTTCGAATTAAGTCAGGAGGCTGAGCGGCTATTACAGCTCGCCTTACAGAACCTGAATGCGTTAAAAACTGTACCGTTCGCGACACAAAACGAGCAAACTTTAAATAACCTGCGCTCTGTGGCACCCGTTGTTCCTCTGCAATTTAGCGCCCGCGGCATTAACGCTCAGCAGGCCATGTTGCAAAACGAGCTGCGTAAAATTACCCAGCACGAAATGGTGCTGGCTATTGTCGGCACCATGAAGGCAGGCAAATCAACGACAATAAACGCCATTATTGGTACTGAGGTATTGCCAAACCGTAACCGGCCGATGACAGCGCTGCCGACGCTTATTCGCCATACGCCAGGCCAGCATGAGCCGGTGCTGCATTTCCCCCACGTTGTACCCATCGAAGCGCTGATGGGGGAGCTGCAGCAGAAATTAAAAGAGATGAATCGTGAAGCGCTTATGCAGCAGCTGGAAATTGACCGGGATATGGACGAGTTGCTGACGCGCATTGCCGGCGGCGCTACCTTCGAGAAGCATTACCTGGGCGCACAACCCATTTTCCACTGCCTGAAAAGCCTCAACGATCTGGTACGCCTGTCTGGCGTGCTTGAGGTCCCTTTCCCATTTAAGGCCTATGCCGCCATTGAGCATGTGCCGGTCATCGAGGTGGAGTTTATTCATCTGGTCGGCATGCAGAAAGGTTCCGGGCAGCTTACGCTGCTGGATACGCCGGGGCCAAACGAGGCGGGGCAGCCTCACCTGCAAAAAATGTTGCAGGAGCAGCTTTCCCAGGCTTCGGCCGTGCTGGCGGTATTGGACTACACGCAGTTGAAATCGATCTCCGATGAGGACGTGCGCCGGGCGATTCTGGGCGCCGGGAAATCAGTGCCGCTTTATGTGCTGGTGAACAAGTTCGATCAAAAGGATCGCAACAGTGACGATGAGGATCAGGTCAAGGCGCTGATCTCCGGCACGTTAATGAAAGGCACTATCGAGACGGATCATGTTTTCCCGGTTTCTTCCATGTGGGGCTATCTTGCAAACCGGGCGCGTTTCGAACTTGCGGAGCACGGTAAACTGCCCGATCCGCAGGATCAGCGCTGGGTACAGGATTTTGCTGAGGCCGCGCTGGGTCGCCGCTGGAGCAACTCGGATCTTGCCAATATCGATCATATTCGTCATGCCGCCGATCTGCTGTGGCAAGATTCGATGTTCGACTCTCCCGTGAAAACTATTCTGCATGCCGCGCATGCCAATGCTTCCATGTATACGCTCCGCGCGGCGGCACAGAAGCTGCTTAATTATGCTCAGGGAGCGGAAGAGTACCTTAGCTTTCGCTGTCAGGGACTGCAGGTGGCGAACGAGAAGTTGCAGAGTAATATTCGCCTGCTGGAGGAGGACCTGGCTTTGCTGCAGTCCAGCCAGCAGGAAATTAGCCGTATTATTCGCACCGACGTTGAAAAAGCGGTGAACGGCATTGCGGAATTTATCAATCGCTACGAAAAGCGCATCAAGGCGGATATCGACGACTATTTCCAGCAGGGGAAGGTGCATGAGGACGTGGCACGACATTCATTCAAAATGACCGCCGTGCGCAGCCGTGATTTCGAGGCGGGTTGTGACTCCATAACCGTTGACGATGAACAGGCCGCGCGGCTGTTGCTCAATAAGATACGCGCCTCAAGCGAAACCATTTTACTGGTCGCCCAGCAAGCGATGACCGAAGAGCTGGCGCTGCTGTTTAATAACCTCGAAATCTCCCTGATGGACACGTTACGCGAGATGCTTAAGCCGATTGAAAAGCGAGTCGCGGACGGGCTAGCGCTCTCGGGGTTCAGGGCGCATATCAGCCTGCCTGCTTTCCAGGCCAGCCAGCTTAACTTCAATGCGCAGCATGCATTTAACGATGCTATCGACCATCAGGAGATCCCTGTGTCGCAGCCTCGTCGTCAGAACGGGATGCGTAGTGCGATGGCGCGCTGGCTGAACAGCGATGACTGGGGCTGGGAAGGACATACGGAGACCCAAAGCCGCTATGTTATCGCTCTGCCGGATTTAAAGCACAGATTACACAGGCACGTCGCCTCTTTCCTGGCGCAGCTAACTAAAGCGATTGTCGCGCAGGTTGATGTCTCTGTAATGGCGGGAATGGCATCCTTCTTTGCCGATTTTACTCAGGCGCTGGAAGCGATAAAAAGCAATCTTCAACAGAGCCTGGTGGCGCGTTTGCAAAACGAAGAGGCGTTGCAAATGCTACAGATCCAGCTCCAGCAGTGCGTAAGAACGACGCGGTATATCCATGAAGATACCCGTTTATTAAGGGATGATATTCAGACGCTTTTCGCGGCGGAGCACCAATGAGCAATTTATTACTTGCGGGTCCGGTCAGGACCCTGGAATGCATGGCTGAGAAGTTTGTCGTTGATTTCGCAAGCGGCATTGATACGGCGCGCGATCCGTGGCGCAGCCAGCAGGGCAAAGCATTTTATCAGCGCCTGAAAGAAGAATTCGCCGGTCAAAACCGCCTGCGCTATTGGGGAGTCGATAGCGCAACGCCCGAAAGTATGGAAGCTTCTCTTGCCTGGCTTGGGCAACTCATCGGTACGGTGGCAAAAAGCTATCTGGCCGCATCGCTGATAGATGAGCGTCTCAGCCAGATGGAAACGGCTGCGGCACGCGTGGCCTATTATTCTTCCGAAGGGCGCGACCAGTTAAGTCAGATAAAAAAATTACTCGAACAACGGGTAAACAAGCTCGAACAGCAGTTAAAAAGTATCGATCTGCAACGTCAGGGAAGGGTGCACTGCGAGCAAATTTTTGCTCGCTGGCGTGCCGGACATTATTTTGCCTTTTCCCCCGCCGGACGCTGTTATGTTGCGCTCACGGAACTGCGTTGGGGGGCGTTTGGTGATGCGCTGCGCCTTTGCAGCGAAGAGCAGGCAGCGCAACTGCTGGAGTTTGCGCGCGAGCTGACGACAGGCCGCCTTGCTGAGGACGTTAACGCTTCTCCGCGCACGCGTCATTACTACCACGAATGGCTGGTTACGCCGACCGTGCCGGGTTTAATGGAGCATAAAGATGCGCTGGTTTGGCTGGGCAACAATAGCGACAGCGACAGGCATCCGGTGAGTTACTCCGTTACGCAAAGCTGGCAAAGCATCGCGCTCGGGATGCCAAGGATTTGCTCGGCAATGCGTCTGGGTAGCGCAATGGTGGACGAGGTGTTTAGCCTGGATACGGATAAAAGTAGGTAATAAAAAAGCATCCTGAAACAGAAAGTAAGATGCTTACAGGTGTCTTACCAGTATGTTTATTTCCTCAACGTTTCTTTTTTAAAGCGTATCAGCAATTACATAGGTAATTGCTGATACGCGTAGCGCCAGGCAAGTCAGGAATTATGATAAGGGGATCTAAAATTATAGGGTGCCTGGCATTTATTTTTATCCACTTAGCTAAAGCATCCCGCGCTGGACAGATGATGGCGATAACAGGCAGAAGCCAGCCGGGATTGCCGTTATTTTGATTATTGTAACAGCACTATCCTGCTGTTAATTATCGATAAAAACTTTATATATCAGTAACCCTGCCAAAAGTACCAACGTTTAAAATCAATTCTGTGTTGCCCCTCACTTGCCGCTTTTCCCGACACTCCGCAATATATATTTTCCGCGTGTTGCGGATAATCACGCTTATAACGTCAGGGGATATGATGAAAAAGATTTTTTTATGCTGCGCTGCGGGTATGTCGACCAGCATGTTAGTAGAAAAAATGAAACAGTCCGCCGTCAGTCGCGATATTGCCGTGGAAATCACAGCGGTACCGGTGTCTGATTTTGAACAAATAGTGACCGAGGCCGATGTTATTTTGCTTGGCCCGCAGGTGAAGTTTCAGCTACAGAGTTTATCCAACGCCGCCACACCACACGGCGTGCCGGTAGCGGCGATTGATATGATGCAGTATGGCTCAATGCAGGGCGATAAGGTACTGGATCACGCTTTGTCTTTATTACCAAACAAACAATAAGGACAGGCCATGAATTACCGTTTTCCTGATAATTTCTGGTGGGGTACAGCAACCAGCGCAACGCAGTCTGAAGGGCACACGCCAGGCGATGGCAAGGGCGAGAATATCTGGGATTATGCTTCACATCGGTTTAATCAGCGTTTTTTTGACGGCGTAACCTCGGATGAGACCTCAACGTTTTACCGGAATTATCAGGAAGACATTCAGCGTGCCAAAGATCTTGGTCTGAATTCTTTTCGCACTTCTATTTCCTGGTCACGATTAATCCCTGACGGGCAGGGAGAAATCAATCCACAGGCGGTAGATTTTTATAACGCGGTAATTGATGAATTACACGCTCAGGGTATCGAGCCTTTTATCAATCTTTATCACTTCGATATGCCGCTGGCGCTGCAGGAAAAGGGCGGCTTTGAAAATCGCGAAGTGGTGGAGGCTTTTGCCCGCTATGCGCGTATTTGCTACGAGCTTTTTGGCGACCGCGTGCGCTACTGGTTCACCTTTAACGAACCATTAATTCCTGCGGAAGCGGGTTATTTACATCCCCGCCATTATCCTTACGTAACGGATTTCCGTCGTGCGGCGCAGGTGCTGCATCACATCGTGTTGGCGCATTGTAAAGCGGTTGCCGCGTGGCGCGAGATGGATATTGCAGGGCAGATTGGCATCATTATGGATGTGATTCCGGTCTATCCGCGAAGCGACACGCCGGAAGATCTTCTGGCCGCCGAAATGGCCGATCTCTTTTACACCCGCAGTATTAACGAACCTGTTTTACTGGGGCGCTATCCTGATGAGCTTATCGCCATTCTTAAAGAGCACGACCAGTTACCAAAAACCTTACCCGGCGATTGCGAGCTAATTGCCCGCACGCGAATCGACTTACTGGGGATAAATTATTACCGCCCGCGTCGTGTAAAAGCACGCGAAACGCTGCTGGAAGAACCAGATGGTTTTGTGCCTGAGCGGTTCTTTGAGGAATACATTATGCCGGGGCGCAGGATGAATACTTCCCGCGGCATTGAGATTTACCCGCCAGCGCTTTATGACATCGCGATGGTGGTAAAAGAGCGCTACGGCAATTTGCCCTGGTTTGTTTCGGAAAATGGTATCGGCATTCAGAACGAAGAGCGGTACATGGTTAACGGCCAGGTGCAGGACGATTATCGGATTGAATTTCTGCAAGAACACCTGAGCTATTTGCATCAGGCAATGGCCGACGGCAGCAATTGTCTGGGTTATCACATGTGGACGTTTATCGACTGCTGGTCGTGGCAAAACGCTTATAAAAACCGCTACGGTTTTTACCGCCTGGATTTAGCTACCCAGCAGCGTTCGCTGAAAAAATCGGGACAATGGTTCCGGTCGGTAATTAAAAATAACGGCTTCGAGGGGGCATAGCATGTCTTACTTTGAAAAGCTGGCCGAAAAAATGCTGCCGGTGGCTAACGCCATCGGCAATCAGCGTCATATGCAGGCGATTCGTAACGGGCTGATCTCTATTTTACCCTTAACTATTGTCGGATCGTTTTTTGTTATTTTGCTCAATATCCCGATCAAAGGTTATATGGAGTTTATTGCGCCCTGGCGCGATATGCTGGATGTACCTTTCCGGTTTACCGTCGGGTTGATGTCGCTGTATGCCGCTTTCACCATTGGTTCGTTCCTGGGAAAAAGCTACAAGCTCAATGATATTACCAGTGGGCTACTGGCCATGTTAGCGACCCTGCTGATGATTGTGCCGGTTAATATTAAAGAGGGTATTACCGTTGCCGGCGAGGCGGTTTCCGGGCGCTATATTCCCATTACCTCGCTAAGCTCACAGGGGTTATTTGGCGCGATTATTTCGTCGCTGATTGCCATTGAGATCTACCGATTTATCAAAGTCCGCAATATCGAAATTAAAATGCCAGAGGGTGTGCCACCGGTGGTGGCAAGCTCCTTCTCGGCGCTCTTCCCGACCCTTGCAGTGGTGCTGATCTTCTGGATCCCGCGCCACTTTTTGAATATCGATATTAATGCCATCATCAGCTTTATTATTATGCCGCTGAAGGGCTTTATGACCGGCACTAATCTGTTTGGCGGGATCGTCACGCAGTTCTTTATCGATCTGTTCTGGGTGTTTGGGATCCACGGGCATGCCGTCATGGGGCCGCTGATCCGTCCACTCTGGGATCAGGCGATTGTGCAGAATATGGAGCTGTTCCAGGCCGGTACCAGCGCTTACGAGCTGCCGAATATTTTCACCGAGCAGTTCTTCCAGTGGTATGCGCAGATGGGCGGCACCGGTTCGACGCTTGCCCTGGTGGTGCTGTTTATCCGTTCGAAAGCCACCTATCTTAAGTCGTTGGGTAAACTGTCGTTTATTCCGGGCCTGTTTAATATCAATGAGCCGATGATTTTCGGCGCGCCGATAGTGATGAACCCGATTCTGGCCGTTCCGTTTATTCTTGCGCCGATGGTGAATACCGTGGTGGTGTACCTGTTTACCATTAGCGGGCTTATCCCGCGCATGATGGTGAAACCGCCTTTTACCATTCCGGCTCCGCTAGGGGCGCTGATCACCACCAACTGGAACCTGATAGCCTGCGGGCTGGTGTTTATCTGCTTCTTTATTTCGCTGGCTATTTACTATCCGTTCTTCAAAGTTTATGAGAAGAAGATGCTGGAAACCGAGCTGCAACAGCGCGAAGAAGAGAAGGCGAAGCAGCTGGCGGACGCTTAAGTCAGCGCTATGACCTTCTCCCGGCAAGGGAGAAGGTCCCTTTATAAAATCAGAAAGCCGTCTCTAACGTGTCCAGCACGTTATATTCCTCGTCCACCAGCAGCAGCGCTTTCCATTTGTCGAATGTCAGACACGGGTGTGAGGTGCTGAACACCAGAATATCGCCAACCTGCACGTCGGCACCGGGCTTGAGTTTCAGCATTGCGTGCTGATCCATAATGCCTGTGGTTTCGATGGTTTCGATGGTTTTAGCCGGTTGCGCCAGCGCTTTTCCCTGGCGGTAGTGCGCGACGGGCTGCGGCAAGCCTGCGTCAAAGGCGCTGTCGCGTTTGCCGAAGTTCACAATCGCACGGTCGTTTTCCGGTACCGATTGCACCATGGCGACCAGCTCCAGCGCGGAGACTAAATCCCCGCCTAAATCGCAGGCGACTTTATCGCGGGCCATCAGTTCATCCTGCGCTTCCTGATAAATCCCCGCATCGTGCGTGATGTAGCAACCCGGGCGGATCACCACGCGGCAGTTTGCCGGCTTCTGCGCCTCCAGCCAGACGTTACATACCACGTCATACCAGACCGATCCCGCGCCCGTAAGAATAAATTCCCCTTCCACATAACGCTCAAGCTGGCAGGCCAGGGCTGCGGCATCGTGCAGAAGCGCCTCCACTTTTGGCTGCGGGTTTTCGCCGTGCAGCACGCCTTCGTACAGCTCCAGACCACGTAAACGCAAACCCGGCAAGCCTGAAACCTTTTCTGCAAGCACGAGCGCCTGCTCCGCGGTACGGCAGCCGCAGCGCCCGCCCGGCACGCCCAGCTCAAGCAAAATATCAAGCCGTTGGTTCTGTGCGCTAAAGAAGGCGGAGAGCGTTTGCGCGTTGGCGATGCTGTCTACGCAGCAGAAGTATTCTACGTCCGGATATTCACTTTTTAGCTGTGATACCAGCTGCATGTTTGCTTTGCCTACGAGCTGGTTAACCATTAAAACCCGCTTGACTCCGCTGACCATGGCGATGCTCGCCTGCCAGGCGCTGCCGACGCCCACGGCCCAGGCGCCAGCCTGCTGTTGCTGCTGGAATATCCACGGCGTCATGGTTGTTTTGCCGTGCGGCGCAAGGGAAACGCCGCGCGTATCGGCATAGCGTTGCATCCATTGAATATTGTTTTCCAGCGCGGCTTTTTTAATGACGGCGGCGGGCAGGCAAACATCCTCGTTCAGGATGTTTGCCGCGTGGTTCATCAGGGCAGATTTATGCGCAACGAGGTTACTCTCTTGGTATTTCATAACATAGTTCCTTTGCGGTTATCTTTTCTTTCAGACTGGGTATCGTTTTTAACTTATTGAAAATAATATATATATGTTGTGTGTTTTGTAGGTTGTGAATAAAAGTATCAGAAAATCCTATGCATTTTGCGTAGTCTTCCACTGTTTTTCTCACTTGTAAATGGTTAACTTTAGCCCAGAACACAACGGGGTGAGGAACACATGAAGTTCGACTATCTGTTCAGGAATGTTACGGTCATTGACGGCAGCGGCGGCCCGGAATACCGCGCCGATGTCGCGATTCAGGGCGATCGCATCGCTGAGATCGCACCCTCGATTAACGGTGACGCAGAGTATGAAATTGACGGCGCGGGCCGCGTGTTGGCCCCGGGTTTTATCGATGTCCATACCCACGATGACATTAACGTGATCCGTATGCCGGAATATCTGCCAAAAATCAGCCAGGGCATCACAACGGTCATCGTTGGCAACTGCGGCATCAGCGCGGCGACCGCGACCATGAAAGACACGGTGCCGGACCCGATGAATTTACTCGGTGACGTTGAGCACTTTATCTACCCAACGGTTGCGGCCTATGCCGAAGCGGTTGAAGCGGCAGGTCCGGCAGTTAACGTCGGCACGCTTATCGGACATACCGCGCTGCGTAACAACCATATGGATGATTTGTTCCGTACCGCGACGGCTGAAGAGATCGGCGGCATGCGCAGCCAGCTTCGCCAGGCGTTGCAGCAGGGGGCGCTGGGATTGAGCACCGGTCTGGCCTACGCCACGGCGTTTCACTCCTCCACGCAAGAAGTGATGGCGCTGGCTGAAGAACTGGCGGCAGAAAAAGGGATTTACACCACCCATCTGCGTTCAGAGTTTGAACCGATCCTGGAAGCGCTCGACGAGGCGTTTCGTATCGGTCGTCACGGCAAGGTGCCGGTTGTTGTTTCGCACCACAAATGCGCCGGGGCAAAGAACTGGGGCCGCACCGTTGAGACGCTGAAGCTGTTTGATAAGGTACGCGAACAGCAGGACGTCTCCTGCGACTGCTACCCGTACTCCGCCAGCTCTTCAACGCTGGATATGAAACAAATTACCGATGAGTTCGACATCATCATTACCTGGTCTGAGCCGCACCCGGAAGTTGCCGGGCAGTCGTTAAAGCAGATTGCGCAAAGCTGGTCGATGTCACTTCACGAAGCTGGAAAATTACTGATGCCCGCCGGGGCGATTTACTACAACATGGACGAGCAGGATGTGCGGCGCGTGTTGAGCTACCCGGTGACGATGGTCGGCTCAGACGGTCTGCCAAACGACCCGATGCCGCATCCGCGCCTGTGGGGCGCCTTCCCGCGCGTGCTGGGACACTATAGCCGGGACGAAAAGCTGTTCCCGCTCACGGCCGCAGTCCACAAGATGACGGGCATGTCAGCGGCGCGTTTCCAGCTCAACAGCCGTGGCCTGGTAAAATGCGGCTACTATGCCGATCTGGTGATGTTCGACCCGGAAACGGTGCGCGATGTGGCAAGTTTCAGCGATCCCCAGCAGCCTGCTGCGGGCATTGAAGCGGTGATGGTCAATGGTGTGATGAGCTATGGCCG
Organism: Buttiauxella sp.; assembly: GCA_032051265.1. Classification (GTDB taxonomy): domain Bacteria; phylum Pseudomonadota; class Gammaproteobacteria; order Enterobacterales; family Enterobacteriaceae; genus Dryocola. Next base: position 65,064 of record DAMBYU010000008.1, on the reverse strand, counting down.
TGATAAACAGGTTATCGGGCGTGCCGGGCGGTTCTTGCGCCGGTAGGATTTTCAGATAGCGATGAATGGTTTTCGTAGGGTGGAGAAGTGCTGCGCCATCCACCATGAGTAAAGGAGCGATAATGAGCATTAAACGTTACGGAGTAGGTGACAGCACCGGCACTGGCGGGCAGCGCCTGCCGTTTGCTAAAGCGGTGGAAGCGGGCGGCTGGCTGTACGTTTCCGGGCAAACGCCGATGAAAGATGGTGAAGTGGTGGAGGGCGGTATTATCGAGCAGTCCCGCCTCGCGATTCAGAACTGCGTGGATATCATGGAAAGCGCGGGTTACAGCCTGGCGGACGTGGTGCATGTGAAGGTCTTCCTGACCGATGCACGCTACTTCCAGTCGTTTAACAAAGTATTCCGTGAATTCTTTGCCGACCATCCGCCAGCCCGTGTGTGCTGCGTGGCCGATTTAGTTGTGGATTGCAAAGTGGAAGTGGATTTGACCTGTTATAACGCTGAACGCGTAAAATAAATTTGCTACTGGCGGGTAAGCCTGCGCTGCCCGCCAACATAATCGTCATATTAATAAATATATCAGGCACGTCTACAGAACGCGCCAGCGGGTTTCCTGTACGTTTTTTTCAGGTGGCTAATTTCATTTTTATTATTAATCTGGAAGTGAGTTATGAATAGTCATGTCTTTTTGATCGGATTCATTATTTATGCTCTCGCCATGATCTGGCTTGGTTGGTTTGTTTCCCGTAACCAAAAAAATGGTGATGACTTTCTGCTTGGCGGCCGTTCCCTGCCGATGTTCTTAACCCTTGGCTCCACGGTAGCCACCATGGTGGGAACCGGTTCAAGTATGGGCGCGGTTGGTTTCGGGTACAGTAACGGCTGGGCCGGGATGCTGTATGGCCTGGGCGGTGCGGTAGGGATTTTGCTGGTAGCGTGGTGGTTTGCTCCGGTACGTAAATTACGCTTTATGACCATGAGCGAAGAGCTTTCTTATTATACCGGCGCCAGTCATTTAATAAAAAATATCGTCGGCTTACTTATTTTTATCGCCTCTATTGGTTGGCTGGGAGCACATATTCTTGGCGGAAGCATGTATTTGTCCTGGGCTACAGGAATAGATATGACAGTGGCGAAGGTGATTATTGCCCTGGCATTTGCTATTTATGTGGTCATCGGGGGTTATTCTGCCGTGGTCTGGACAGATACGATTCAGGCGCTTATTTTGTTCTTTGGTTTTATTCTGATGGCGATCCTGGCGGTTGTTCATGTCGGTGGCTGGAACGTTATTGAACATGCGATGGACCCTAAAGCGCTGAGTTTCCTCGCCATTGATAAACTGGGGGCCATCCCTGCGCTGTCGCTCGCGATGGTAATCGGCGTCGGCGTGCTGGCGACACCGTCTTATCGTCAGCGTATTTATTCCGGCAAAGATGTCTCTTCCGTGCGCCGTTCATTTGTCTATACTGGCGTGCTGTATCTGTTTTTCTCCATCCTGCCTGCCATTATCGGTATGGCCGCATTCACCATGAATCCGTCCCTTGAAAACAGCAACTATGCGTTCCTGTTTGCGACCAGCTTCCTGCCGAGCTTGCTGGGGCTGGTGGTACTGATTGCCGGTTTGTCCGCCACCATGTCTTCGGCAAGCTCTGACGCCATTGCAGCTGTCGCCATCATGATGCGCGATCTCTACACCATGGTGACCGGCAAAATGCCGCCAGAAAATAGAGCCATCACATTATCGCGCTGGATGTTGGTGTTTGTTATTGGCCTGGCGCTGCTGTTCGCGCTGACCTCCAACGACATCATCAGCTATATCACAAAGATGATTGCCACCCTGATGTCTGGTTTGTTCATCTGTTCGATCCTCGGACGCTTCTGGCTGCGGTTTAACTGGCAGGGCGCGTTAACTGCGCTGATTAGCGGTGCTGCGGTATCTGTTGCGGTACTGCTTAATGACAGCTGGATGACTTACTGGGGTAACCCTTGTATCCCATCCATACTGGCAAGCCTGCTTTGCGCGGTGGTCGTTACGCTGGTCACTCCGGCAAGCAAAATGAGCCGTGAGCAAGCGCTGGAAATGATTACCCGCGAACGCGAAAACCAGCCGGAAGCCGTCCCGGTGCCGCTGGGTAAACGCGCTACAGAGAATACACAATGAGCGAGAGCTATATCGCCGTCGACTGGGGTTCAACGCACCTGCGCGCCTGGCTGTACCGCAGCGGGCAGTGCGTGGACAGCCTGCAACTGCCCTATGGCGTGAGCCGTCTGGTGGAGCAAACCGCGCGTGAAGTGTTCGATAAATACATTGAACCGTGGCGTAAATCAGGCGATGTGCCGGTGATGATGGCCGGCATGATCGGCAGCGATGCGGGCTGGCAGCCCGTACCGTATCTGGCGTGTCCGGTGTCGTTACATGAACTGAGCGCGCAACTTTATGAAGTTGCGCCGCAGGTGTGGATCGTACCGGGTTTGAAAACAGTCCGGAACGTAATGCGCGGTGAAGAAACACAGTTGTTGGGCGCGATGCGGCTTGCTCCCGCCTCTTGCTACGTTTTGCCCGGCACGCACAGTAAATGCGTGCAGGTGGTGAACGGTGCGGTAAGTCACTTTTCCACAGCGATGACGGGCGAACTCCATCACCTCCTGATGAACCATTCGTTAATTGGCAAAGGGCTGCCGGAGCAGCGCGACGATAGCGTGGCGTTTCAGGCAGGCCTGCAACGCGGCCTGGATTCCCCGCTGCTCGTTAACAAGCTCTTTGAAGCGCGTGCGACACGAGTATTGGGCGAATTACCTCCTGAATCGATCGGCGACTGGCTTTCAGGTTTGCTGATTGGTGCAGAGGTGGCCGCGATGGAGAGGGTGGAAAACGTGACGCTGGTAGGGGGAGAAGCACTTTGCCGCCGCTATCGGCAGGCATTTGCAAAGGCGGGCATTGCCGCCGATGAAATAGCGGGCGACGCCGCTTTCCAGCATGGGATAAGGAGCATTTTTGATGCAAGACGCTAAACCTTTAGTCGCAATTTTGCGCGGTATTCATCCCCACGAGGCCAGCGATCACGTGGGTTCGCTTATTGAAGAAGGGTTTCGTTATATTGAGATCCCGCTGAACTCGCCGGAGTGGCAGCAAAGTATTCCACAGATGGTTGACCGCTATGGCAGCCAGGCGTGCATTGGCGCCGGAACGGTGCTGAAAAGCGAGCAGGTAGATTTTCTGGCGCAGGCCGGGGCAAAACTTGTGGTAACGCCGAACACCAGTCCGGCGGTGATCAGCCGGGCGGTAGACGCAGGCATGCTGGTTTGTGCCGGCTGCGCCACAGCAAGCGAAGCCTTTACCGCGCTGGACGCCGGGGCGCAGTGGCTGAAGATTTTCCCGTCGTCAGCTTTCGGCCCGGCTTATATTTCGGCGTTAAAAGCGGTGCTGCCGCCTTCCGTGCCGGTGCTGGCGGTTGGCGGGGTAACGCCGGAAAATCTGGGGGAATATTTGCAGGCAGGCTGTGCTGGCGCAGGGCTTGGCAGCGACTTATATCGCGCCGGACAGAGCGTGGCGACGACGCGTGAAAAAGCACGAAGGTTTATGAACGCTTTTATCCCCTCACTCTAACCCTCAGGGGATAGGGTAAATTAATCCCCTAAAGGCTGCCGGTCCACGCCACCACGGTGGCTATCCAGCGCCAGCTTGATACGCCGTAACCTGTCTTTAGCCTGGTTCTTATTTGCCATCGCCAGCTCCGTCGCCAGCACGTCCACCATCGCCAGCATCGCGTAGCGTGAGGTGCTCGGCTTAAAGATGTAGTCATTTTCCCGCACGATAAGCGGCAGAACGAGATCGGCGTTGGCCGCCAGCGGTGAATCCTGCGGCGTAATAGCGATAACCTTTGCGCCGTACTGCCTTGCCATCGCCGCGCTTTCAATGATCTCCGGCGTATAGCCACCCAGCGAGAGCGCAAGCACCACGTCGTTTGGCGTCACGGCAGAGCACATCATTCTGACCAGCAGGCCGTCGCTCTGGCTGACTACCGGCAGGCCAAGACGGAACAGGCGAAACTGCACCTCCTGCGCGCAAATCGTTGAGCCGCCGCCCATGCCAATCGCCAGGATTTGTCGCGCGTCGCTCAGCCACCCGACGGCTTTTTTAAGGGATTCCGGGTCGAGCGCTCGCCGGTTGATATCCAGTACATTAATGATAGTTTCGTAAATTCCCTGCACGCCTTCGAGATCCGGTACGTCGAGGATAAAGCGCTGCCCGACGGCCAGCGACTGCGCGAGTTTTACCTTCAGTTCCCGGACATCTTTGCAGCCAATCGCACGCGCAAAACGGGTGATGGACGCCTGGCTTGTCCCGGTAAGCCGCGCCATTTCTGCAATCGGTAAAGTGGCTGCCGATTGCACGTCATCAAGAATAAATTGCGCGATGCGCTTTTCCGTCGCGGTAAGTTCTACAAAGCGGTCGGTGATGCAGGAAATAATGTCAATGGAAAAGGCCATGGCGCGTCCTGAAAATAAAGATAAATAGCCGGTACTTTGTACCATAAATAATCGCGACGTGCTGGGCATGTCGGGCAAAATCAGGATGCTTTATTTCTTTAATGGCGGATAATGCCTGATTCTGAAACGACAGTTTATTTTTATTAAGGACAGAGCGTGGAAAGCAACGTATCGCTGTTTACCCGTAAGAAGTTTGCATGGATGTGCGCCGCTTTCTGCTGCCTGCTGTGGGGAAGCGCGTACCCGGCAATTAAAAATGGCTATGAAATTTTTGCGATAGCCACCGACGATTTGCCCGGTAAAATCGTCTTCGCCGGTTATCGCTTTATCATCGCCGGGCTTTTGCTGCTGGCGTTTGCCGCTATGCAGGGTAAGCCCGTTGGGCGCTTGTCCCGCACGCAGTTCTCTCAGCTTGCAGTTTTAGGCGTGACGCAAACCGCTTTGCAGTACATCTTCTTTTATATCGGCCTTGCTTATACCACCGGCGTGAAAGGCTCGATCATGAACGCTACCGGGACTTTTTTCAGCGTGCTGCTGGCGCACTTCATTTACCATAATGACCGGCTTAGCATGAATAAAATCGTCGGCTGCGTGCTGGGTTTTGCCGGAGTGATGGTGGTGAACTTTAACAGCCAACTGATGGATTTTAGTTTTAGCTGGATGGGTGACGGCTTCGTGGTGCTCGCGGCATTTATCCTCTCCGCCGCGTCGCTGTATGGCAAACGCATCTCGCAGACTGTCGATCCTACGATTATGACCGGCTGGCAGCTTGCGACAGGCGGCGTGGTGCTTACCCTGGGCGGCTATCTGTCGGGTGGAACGCTTGCGTTTCACGGCTGGGAATCGGTGGCGATTCTGGGCTATCTGGCGCTGCTCTCTTCCGTGGCGTTCGCGCTCTGGAGCCTGCTGCTGAAATATAACCGCGTGGGAATGATCGCGCCCTTTAACTTCCTGATCCCCGTTTCCGGCGCCGTGCTTTCGGCTATTTTCCTGCAGGAAAGCATTCTGGAATGGCGCTATGCTCTCGCGTTAGTGCTGGTATGTTTTGGGATCTGGCGAGTCAACGTGACGCGCGGATAGTTTACAAAATCGCCGTTTGCAGGCCATTATTTATCCATCTTCCACGGATAACAGGGCCTGCAGATGAGCAGAATGACAGCGAAAGATTTCCCGCCTGAACTTCTCGAATATTTCGATTTTTATGTGCACGGCAAAATCAGCAAGCGCGAGTTTCTTGACCTGGCGTCAAAATTTGTCGTCGGCGGGCTGTCCGCCGTGGCGCTTGGAACGCTGCTGACGCCCAACTACGCCTTTGCGCAGCAGGTAGAATTTACCGATCCCAATATCCTGCCGGAATATATTCACTATCCTTCGCCGCAGGGGCACGGCAGCGTGAAGGGCTACTTTGTGAAGCCCGCAAAGGCGACGGGAAAAGTGCCTGCCGTCGTGGTGGTTCATGAAAACCGCGGCCTGAATCCTTATATCGAAGATGTGGCCCGGCGCGTTGCCATGGCGGGGTTTATCGCGCTGGCACCGGACGGATTAAGCTCGGTCGGCGGTTATCCGGGCAACGATGAAAAAGGTCGTGAGCTGCAGCAGCAGGTCGATCCCACCAGGTTAATGAACGATTTTTTTGCCGCGATAGAGTTTCTGATGCACCACGAAGCGACCACCGGCAAGGTCGGGATCACCGGGTTCTGCTACGGCGGCGGTGTGGCGAACGCTGCGGCAGTGGCTTACCCGGAGTTGGCTGCGGCGGTGCCTTTCTACGGCAGGCAGCCGAAAGTGGAAGATGTGCCGCGCATCAAAGCGCCGCTCCTGCTGCATTATGGCGAGCTGGATTCGCGCATCAACGAAGGTTGGCCTGCCTATGAGGCTGCCCTGAAAGCTAATAACAAAATCTACGAGGGTTACGTTTATCCCGGTGTGAATCACGGTTTCCATAACGATTCGACCCCGCGTTACGACAAAGCGGCGGCAGAGTTAGCGTGGCGGCGGACGATTGACTGGTTTAATAAGTATTTAGTCTGAGCTCAGAAGTGCCGGGTAAGCGTAGCGTCGACTATCAAACATTATGTCTGTACCAGGATGACCGCACCTGAAGCGATACCGTTTTTGCCGGTGCGTTTAACAAGATACATCGACTCATCGGCGCGGATCACCGCGTCGGCGAAATTGTCGCTTGTCCAGGACTCATTAATGCCGATGGATGCCCCAATGGTGGCGGCGCCGTTGCCCAACTCAAACGGGGTGATGGCGGCGTCCAGACAGCGCCTGGCGATGTCGCCAATTTCCGGTTTATCCAGCGTCCAGGGCATCAGCAGAATGAACTCATCGCCGCCGATGCGCCCGATGGTAACGTCTGGCGGACAGGCCTCTTGCAGGCGCTGGCTAAGCTGTAGCAGCACTTCGTCTCCGCTGCGGTGGCCGAAGGTATCGTTAACGTTTTTAAAGTCGTCCAGATCGATAAACGCCACACAGAGCGGCCCAAGCTTTTTCATCAGATCGAACTGCGCATGCAGCGCGTGGCGGTTGGCTAAGCCGGTCAGCGGATCGTGGTTGGCGAGGTCGGCAAGCTGCTGTTCGTACTGCTTTTCTTTGGTCATATCGATATGGGTGCCGGTGACTTTGAGCGGCTTTCCGTCATCGTCCCGTTCGGTCACCCTGCCTCGATCCAAAACCCAGGTGACGGCGCCGTTTTTGGCCTGCATGCGATGCAGGGCTTCATAAAATGGCGCTTTGCCGTCGAGATGGTTGTAAAACGCCGCCAGCACCATCTCTTTATCTTCCGGGTGCAGGTGCTCACGCCACACCTCGAAATGAGCGCTAAGTTCTTTGGGCTGATAGCCCAGCATTGAACCCCATCGGCGATTAAAAATGACCAGCTTGCCGCTGGGCACATCGAGCTGCCACAGGCAAAGACCGGTGCCGTCCAGAGCCGCACTGAGCTTGTTGCGCGCGTCGTGTGCAATTCTCCTGAGCCGGGCATTGTGCTTTTTGAGGTTCTGGATCTGCTGCCTGAGAGCGTCTTCGGACATTGACCGTAGTTATGTTCAAATAATCCCCATTTTTAACAGTTATTAATGAGTTGTAAATATAAGCCCGCGAAAAACTTATGAAGATAGCTGCCCGGCTTCCATTTTTGCCTGCTTACGGGATGAAAGAATAAACGCCACGATAAACACGATGGCCGAAAGCACGACGATAGTTGGCGCGGGTGCGCTATCAATGAAGAACGAAAGATAAACGCCAGTAAACGAGACGCTAATCGCCACAGCCAGCGCGACCAGCATCATCGATAAAAATGTGCGGGTCAGCAGGGCGGCGATGGCGCCGGGGGCAATCAGCAGGGAAATCGCCAGGATAATCCCCACCGCTTTCAGGGCGGCCACGATGGTCAGTGACACCATGCACAGCAGGCCATAATGCAGGAGGGTGACGTTAAGCCCGGACGCCTGTGCCTGAGTAGGGTCGAAGGCGTGCAGCAGGAAATCCTTCCACTTTACGGCAATAATTCCGGCGGTGAACAGCGCGATAATGCCCGTCTGAATAATGTCCGCCTGACCGACGCCGAGCATGTCGCCAAAGAGAATATGATCGAGGTGGATATCCGGTTTCAGGTAAACATACAGCACCAGACCCACGCCAAACATGCCGGAGAAAACGATGCCCATTACGGTATCGCGCTTGATGCGGCTGTTGTCCTGCAAAAAGCCCGTTGCCAGCGCGCAGAATAAACCCGCCACAAAGGCACCGATGCCCAGCGGTAGCCCAATCATCCAGGCCACCACCACGCCGGGGAAGACCGCATGGCTCATGGCGTCGCCCATTAGCGCCCAGCCTTTAAGCACCAGAAAGCAGGAGAGCAGGGCACAGGGGACGGCGACCAGCGCGGTCATCACCAGCGCATTGATCATAAAGCCGAACTGGAAAGGGGAAAGCAGCGTATCGATGAAATTCAAAGGGCTACTCCTTGCGCCAGGCGTGCGCGTTTACGGTTTGCCAGCAGGCCGTGTTTCGGAGCAAAGACGAAGGCAAACAGGAACAAAATGGTTTGCAGCACGACGATAATCCCGCCCGTGGCGCCGTCGAGAAAATAGCTGATATACGTGCCGACCGCGCAGGTCACGCTGCCCAGCGCCACGGAAATCATCAGCAGTTTCGGAAAGCGGTCGGTCAGCAGATAAGCGGTTGCGCCCGGCGTGACCACCATGCAGATCACCAGAAACGCGCCGACGGTTTGCAGTGCGGCAACGGTAGTGACCGAAAGCAAAGTGAAAAACAGCCCCTTTAACAGCACAGGATTGAGGCCAATCGAGCGGGCATGGTTTTCATCGAAGAAGGTCACCATCAGGTCTTTCCATTTCACCAGCAGGATAGCAAGCGAAACAAAGCCAATCACCGCCAGCTGGATGATATCAGAAGGCGCGATAGCCAGAATATTGCCCAGCACTATGGTCTGAATATTCACCGACGTTGGGTTAAGCGAAACCATAAACAGCCCGAGGCCGAAGAATGAGGAGAAGATAAGCCCGATGATGGTGTCTTCCCGCAGACGCGTGCGCTGATTTAAAAACAGCATGGTGGCCGCCGCCAGCCCGCCGGAGAAGAAGGCGCCGATGGAAAAGGGCAGGCCAAGCATGTAAGCCCCCGCCACGCCCGGCACAATAGAGTGTGAGAGCGCATCGCCGATCAGCGACCAGCCTTTAAGCATCAGATAACAAGAGAGAAATGCGCACACGCCGCCGACCAGCGCCGACACCCAGATGGCATTGAACATGTAGTTATAGGCAAAAGGCTCCAGCAACATCCCCATCGGCTATTCCCCTTTCATCTGCCCGGCTGCGCGAATAAACGGGCGTTCGTCGTCCGTTACCACGCTGGTTTCCAGACCGGTTAGCGTGACGTGCCGCAGCACGCCGCTGAAGGCAATTTCGAGATTTTCCTGGGTGAAGGTTTCACGTGTGGGACCACAGGCGAGCACAGTGCCTTTCACCAGTACGGTGTGGTCGCAGTAATCGGTAACCGCGCCAAGATTATGGGTGGCGACAAGCATAGTGCGGCCTTCGTCGCGCAGCTCACGCAGCAGGTTAATGATTTGCTCTTCGGTTTTGACATCCACGCCGGTAAACGGCTCGTCCAGCAAAATCACCTGGCCGTCCTGAGCGATGGCGCGGGCTAAAAAGACACGTTTTTTCTGCCCGCCGGAAAGCTCGCCGATCTGACGATGACGGAAATCGCTCATGCCAACGCGGGTAAGCGCATGGTCGACAGCTTCTTTGTCAGCCTTGCCGGGAATGCGCAGCATGCCCATATGCCCGTAGCGGCCCATCATTACAACGTCCTCCACCAGCACCGGGAAAGACCAGTCCACATCTTCAGACTGGGGCACATAGGAGACCAGATTCTGACGCAGCGCTTTTTTGGTCGGCATACCTAAAATAGAGATGCTGCCTCTCGCCAGATGAACAAAACCCATAATGGCTTTAAAGAGCGTGGATTTGCCGGAACCGTTAACCCCGACCAGCGCCGCAATGCTGCCGGTTGGGATCTGAAACGTGGCTTCGCGCAGGGCGGTATGGCCGTTGCGGTAGGTTACGCTTGCGTCCTGTACGGAAATACCGGAGATCATTTTTCTGCTCCTTCGGTTATACCGCTGACAATGGTGCTGGTGGTGACGCGCAATAAGTCTAAATAAGTGGGTACCGGGCCATCTGCCGCGCTCAGAGAATCTACATACAGCACGCCACCGTAGTGGGAGCCTGATTCACGCGCTACCTGGCGGGCCGGCTTGTCGGAAATGGTGCTTTCACTGAATATTACCGGGATGTTGTGCTGGCGAATGGCATCGATGACTTTACGCACCTGCTGCGGCGTACCCTGCTGGTCGGCATTGATTGGCCACAGATACAGCTCTTTCAGCCCGTAATCCCAGGCGAGGTAAGAGAACGCGCCTTCGCTTGTGACCAGCCAGCGTTTGTCTTCAGGAATTTTGTTCAGTTCTTTACGCAGCGGTTCAAGCGTTTGTTGGATTTTTTGCTTATAGGTTTGCGCATTTTTAGCGTAGATAGCGGCATTTTCCGGATCGTAAAGGCTTAACGCATCGCGAATGTTATCGACATAAATCAGCGCATTTTTTGGCGACATCCAGGCGTGCGGATTCGGTTTGCCGTTATAGGGCCCTTCGGTAATGCCGGTCGGCGTAATGCCTTTTGAAACGACCGCTTCCGGCACGCCGGAGAGGTGTTGATAAAACTTCTGGAACCACAGTTCGAGATTCATGCCGTTGGCTAAAATAAGCTGCGCGCCCTGCGCACGGCGGATATCTCCAGGCGTTGGCTGGTATTCATGGATTTCGGCGCCGGGTTTGGTAATAGACTCAACGTTTGCCGCCTCGCCCGCCACGTTTTTGGCCATATCTGCGATGACGGTAAAGGTAGTAACCACTTTAAATTTTTCTTTTGCCCAGGACTGGGCTGAAGCGAGTAGCAACGCCGCCGCCATGCCCGCTATCAGGATTGGTCTGTTCACCGCCGCTTTTCCGAACATATTCTCCCCTCTGGTTTGCCTGATAAGTAAACAAATATAGCAACTGCTATAAAACATAGCCGCAGCTATGTTTAAATGCAAATAATTATCATTTAATGAGGCTGCGTATAATGTTCAGAAGGAGGTAACCCGGCCGACCGCCGGGTTAGTTTGCGCAGGAAGGTTACAGGTTAAAGGCGTCAAAATCGGTTGCGTCATGACGTTCTGGTAGCTGCTCGTCGCCCCATGTGCGATTCACAATACGTCCGCGCTTAACGGCGGGACGATTCGCTACTTCATCAGCCCAGCGGTTAAAGTTTTTGTACGAGGCGATATCAAGGAATTCGGCAGAATCATACAGGCCACCTTTCGCCAGCGCGCCGTACCACGGCCAGATGGCGATATCGGCAATACTGTATTCATCGCCTGCGATAAAGCGATGGTTCGCAAGCTGGCGTTCCAGCACGTCAAGCTGGCGTTTCGTTTCCATCGCAAAACGGTTGATGGCGTATTCGATTTTCAGCGGCGCGTAGTGATAGAAGTGGCCGAAACCCCCGCCAAGATAGGGCGCGGAACCCTGCAGCCAGAACAGCCAGTTCAGCGTTTCGGTACGCGCAGCGCTGTCTTTTGGCAGGAAATGACCGAATTTCTCTGCCAGATAAAGCACAATAGAACCGGATTCGAACACGCGAATCGGCGACGTGGCTGAGTTATCCAGCAGCGCCGGGATTTTAGAGTTTGGATTTACATCGACAAAACCGCTGGAGAACTGATCGCCCTCGCCGATACGAATCAGATGCGCATCGTATTCCGCCCCGCTTATGCCCAGCGCGAGCAGCTCTTCAAGAAGAATCGTTACCTTCTGGCCGTTAGGCGTGCCCAGCGAATAAAGCTGTAGCGGGTGCTTTCCCACGGGTAGCGCTTTCTCGTGCGTCGGCCCGGCAATCGGGCGGTTGATGTTAGAAAACTGTCCTGCGTCTGACTTGTGCCAGGCCCAGACTTTGGGCGGTTGGTAGTTGTTTTCGGACATGTTGTTGACCTGCCTTCTGATGAGCAAAGGGAAGAGAGATAATGACCCTGAAGTGTAGCAGGAGGGAAGAGGAGGATGGCATATCGTCAAAAACAGGATTGCCAGTCAATCCTGATCCTATGGCTCCGTCAATAGCTGAACTATGGCGCTACCGATAATATTTCCATGATCAGGGAAACTTTTTTAATGATATATCTCCAATGATTGGGATATTGGCTGTTAACGTTGAGCTCATGAGATAGTTGCCAGCATTGCCGGGCTAACTTCCCGTAAATGATAATCCGTGCTGAATGAAATAAGCACCGGAAAAATATTCTGTTCCGGTATGACAAGGAGATAATGATTTTTTAGAGAAACCGTGCAGTAAACTACAGAATTTATTTTTAAGGTAAAGCACGGGGTAATATCGCAAGGATATTATGGATAGCGTCAGTTCGCTGGACTGTGGCCTCATTCAGAAACCACAGAAAAATGTTTCGATTGTTATTCTGATAACTGCCACCGGTTGATAAGCCTTGTTTTTGAATCACCAGCCAGCCAGTTATTGACGGCGTTAAGCAGATCCGGCTTATCTTTATTCATCATATAAACTTTATAGCTGGCGGTCCCGGGTAGAGTCTCAGGTGTCGCAACACAGAGAGTACCGGGCTCTTTATTTTGGTAATAATCACCTTCAATCAGGTCGGTAAACATAATGTCTGCCTGGCGATCCCGGATCCCCTGCAGGTTAGCAAAATTATCTTTAGTGCGGATGATCTGAGCATGCTTAATAGTTTTATCAACGTAAGCCTGATTTGTGCCACCCGGATTAACGATGACCCGTACCCCTTTACGATCGATAGCTGCAAGCGAGTTAAAGGTCTTTACTTTATCGCACTGTGTCAGGGCTATTTTACCGTTTTTAACTACCGGGGCAGAAAGTGCGAACCGGGCTTTTCTGCCAAGTGTTTCCGTGACGCCTCCCATTGCGATATCAAATTTGTCGGCTGCCAGATCGTCTGATAACGTTGGCCAGCTGCTCAGTACAAAGCTGACGTTAAGCTGCAGATCTTTGCTTAACGCTTGTGCCATATCTATGTCGAAACCAACCAGGTTTCCTTGTTTGTTGTGGAATGCCAGCGGTGCATAATCGCCTGGAACACCTATACGTAGTTCGCCGCTTTGTTTGATCTCCTGCCAGCTTTTAGCAACTGCAGGCTGAATGCATAAAAAAGACCAGAGGAACACAAATCCAAAACATAGTTTATTCACTATTACCCCACTAAATTTTAAGTTAAGTTGTTGTCGTTCTCGTGCTTGATGTGCTGTTGGGCTTAAATAGTGCCATTTTCGATATTATGACTGCAAGCCATAAAAGGCTAAAAATTTAGCTATGCTGAGCGAGAATACTTACGTGATAAGGTATTAATAGCAGGTTGGTAAATAGTTTAAGCACAAAATAAAATAAAGTATGAATATATTAAAACTATATTTTCTTTTTTAAAAAGAAAGCCATTTTTATAGCCGGGATAAATAGCCGGGATAAATTTAGCGCTGATTTTTACTGCATAGCAGAAGAGGAAGTACAGGGGAGCAATGGAAGAGTATGGTGTTTTGTACCCTATGCATGTCACAAGGCAAGCCGGTGCTCTCAGGCATACTTTTCCCAAAAGCAAAAACCCAGCCATAGGCTGGGTTCTTTAAAGAGTGGTGCCCGGACTCGGAATCGAACCAAGGACACGGGGATTTTCAAAACTCGTGCCTGTTGGGGAACTAATAATACATATAACTCATAACATCCTTCGCAGATCCATGGAATTTATCGTTGCATCAACTCTGCATGGGGCAAACCGGCTACGGGCATTCGAACCGCCCAGGGAAATCGCTTAGGGTCACTTGCTTCATATTGGTTAACTTCGATACGAGGGAGATTACGTTTGTCGTAGATAGTACCCAATCGCAGCGTGAGACTCGCGGGGGCCGCCAGAAATAGCGATATTTCGACAATACCTTGCTGTGCTAAAGACATGACAATATCCAGAAACTGCTGCGCGAGATGCTGCTGCTTAGATTCCGACCAGTGAGAATGAGTATTACGTCCTACTAAATCTGCTTTGATGATTGGAACATCACTTTCAACCATTTGCACATCAGCTTCAAGAACATCGTAAGATGCAGACACGCAGAGAGCTACCCGTTTTACAGTAGTGTTTATGGCATCAAGCCCTGTTACAACGAAACGGTTACCATCATCTTCATCAGTAAGCGCTCGCCAGGTATGCTGTCTCCGATCCCAGTCCATGATTAATGTTCGAGACTCATCATCGACAATGACACCGAGCAAAAAGAGAAATGGAACTGGTGCAAGTCCACCGAGTACGAATGATATATCTGACCTGTCTAGCCCATCACATCTTCGAGCTAAGTCGTCTGGGAGGTTCGTCAGCCGACGTATTGCTGCATCGGGACTGAGGATCGCACCATCGGCCATTCCCCCCTTTCTAAGGTCAATTGTCACCTGTTCACGGTGTCCCGGTATTGATAAAGGAACTGCGGAAGCTAAAGGTTGTCCCTGGTAATCTCTCAGCCCTCTTGCTTCAATAACGATCACTTTCTTTCTGCTTTCACTACGGATATCTCGAACAATCAGTGAAATTCCTAAGAAGACGATTATGATAGCGATGATAAACACGCCCCAACTTAGCGCGCCAGCACTACCGGAAGAGTCCCAGCTAAAAATATAGTTGCCCTGGGATGAGGGTATTGTCACACCAAGAGTCAATCCTGTAAGAACCACTGCAAAGAGCGGTACTCCAATTCTCACTAGAGCTAGGCCTACAGACCGTTTCCTGAAGACCCAGTCAATTAGTGAGCGCAGAAAATAGCTTATCAAGATGATGACTCCAAAACTTCAACAACTGAAGGGTTAGTGTTTCGACAGAATAAAGTACAAGATAGAGTAAGCCTTCGCCACCATCGCAACCGGACGATTAGCAATACAGCAAACTCGATTCCTCTTTCCCCTTCAACCAAATCGGTCATTGAGGAAACGTCCTGAGAGCTCGGTGTGACTGAGAAACGGGGATGAGAGTGCCATTCTCCAAGGTAGTTGAATCGATCATATTGATGCCCTGTTCTGTGAAAAAAAGCATTTAGGGCTTCGTTATGTGTCTCTGAATCGCGAACAAAATGAGCTTTCCCGCCAGTCTGACTATCAATCGACAGGTCAACAACTCGAAAATGGCCCGGAGCAATTTGTTCTCCCATCATCACACCACCAATTTCTCTGCTGCCAGCGGCTTTGAGGGCTTTACGCAGTTTGCCTTTGACATTTTCAGCGATCTCAACCTGCATCATTTTCTCCGGGGAACAAGTCGGCTAGCAATTGCTGGTAAGCCTCGGGATCTCCTGGTTGTACTTCTATATCCCATCCATCACTTTCTCCAAGATCAATTGGTCTAACGTCAAATGGGGCGGTGAATATCCAGCTGTCAGTCATTCCGATAAGGTAGACGGAATAAGGGAAAATTGTCGAATTGGGGCGGACGAGAAGATCAGTTGCATAACGAGATAAGTGCGCTGCAATAACGGAAACATCGGCGTCATCTGCAATTAGCGGTTCCCCAGAGGCATCAAGTTGTGAGTATGGCTGCGAAATCTCACTTTCAGGCCAGGCTATGCCCTGCTCGGAATACCAGTTTTCTATCCGCTGTCTGGCGGTAAGTGGCGTGGGATCTATACCCGGGCGTAGTCGAACGACTATACCCCCCGCCCCACCGCCGAATACTTGTGCCCAGCAAATCGGTTTCTTTGCCCTTCGTGAAATTGATGCGCAAAGATTGAAAACCACTGGGTCAGCGGTTGCGTCTATGATTAAATCGCTCTCTGCGATATATCTCATCGTTGCAGAAGTTGCTCCTCCACTCTCTTGCCCACCTAAAACTGTAGTACGGCTAATAACTTCGCATTCGGCATTGACTTCCTTAAGCCTGGCTGCCAGTGCTTGTGATTTATGCATACCAACGGCCCGCCAATCTAACTCGTTGCGAACCAGATTCCCTGAAGCAAGTAAATCTCCATCAACGAGTACAAATTGCCCAACACCAGATCGAGCGAGATGTACGGCTACTTTTGACCCAACGGATCCGCAACCGACTATTGCAACTTTCGCAGTTTTAAGACGAGCAAACTCGGGAGCAAGACGCACACGGTCAATATCAACAATAATTTTGTCGTAGTTGACCAGCTTGCGATTGTCTGAAGCACCGTAAGCCATTGAGACCTGATGATTAGTGCCATTGAAAAGAATAAGCCCTAAAGGACCTGATACCTGTAATAATTCGGGGAGCACAGATTCGAAGTTGTGGCTTTCAAGCAATGAAACCAGTTCATCAAGATTGTCGTACGCGACTGATGCGCCTTCGGGCACACGAATAATCTTAGTCGCTACAGTACTCGCCCCGTAACCACGCCTGTTCGGTGCGATCCACATAGAATCATCTACAGGTCCAATTCGTGTAAGCTGAGCTGCAAAAGCACCAGCATAAAGGTGCTCTTGAATTTCCGCATCGACCACCTGACCCTCTTCTACCATCAACAAACCTTCAAAGACTCTTGGAGAGTAAAGGAAACGAAATACGGCATTTCTTGCCCGCTGAGCGGGAAGGACTCGATGTTCTGATGGAGCGGGTTCCCCAGTCTCCTGCTCGGATAAAAGTAAACGATAGGCACTTTCAATCATCATTGCGCCGGTGATTTCGGGAGTCCAATTATCTGAGCGAAACTGTAAACAAAGTTCTCCAGCCTCTCCATATTGATGATCAGACAAACGTTTCCCATCCCGTGGAACGACTGAAGGAGGAACATCAGGGAAATATTCGGGGTATGTAATTGTTAACGGAATTAGACGTTCTGCAACTTGCAAATCAAAGTCAGCAGCAAGTCGCAAATTACTGACTACATGCCACTTTATATTAGTGAGCCATGTATTCCGCTCTTCCAGATCCGAAATGGTGGTACGTTCGGACTGCACACGGATAGACTGATCAACCCACCAAATCATGCAAACCCCTTTGGTGAAGTTGGCTCCCGACGAGTATTTGGAAATGCCGGTGTGCTCGCTGCAACAACACCCAGAGCTGCAACTCCTGTTGCTGGTTGCAACATTGATCCTGGCGTAGGGCTAAGGCGTGTTGCAGCTCTGTCTGCTACCGCTCCCATATGAGGTCGGACGCTTTCAACTAAGCGGCGTTTTTCAATCTGATGTGCTAAATTTCCAAAATCTTGCCGAGCCTGGTCGAGCCACTCGTAGAAAGCATCTTTTCTCTCAGGATGATTCGGCCATTTATCCGCGAAATTTTCGAGGGGGTCGGAAGGGTTACGAATGATATAACGACCCCCATCGCGTTCGATAAACGAGTCCATTCGAGAAAGGATTGAATAGAGAGCATCGGCTATCTTTACTTCACCATTATAAGCATGCGCGGCAAGGGTAGTAATAATGATCGATATAGGGCGCTCGTCGTAACGCTTTTCAAACATACCGTCACGGTGGCGTTTCAAGATCATTATCGCTGACTGGAGCGGGGTCCGAACTTTGTAGTCAGGAATCTCCTCGACACTAGCTTTGATTGATTCCGCAAGCATTTTTCTCCGCTGTTCAAAAACATCTCTCATCCGCATTTTGAACCACTCAGCATATCCCTTGGGATTTGATCGCTGCCAATTATCAGAAAGCACCTGGTAAACAGGAGATTCGATATCAGTAATGACCATTGCTGTCTCGGACCATTTGAGATCGTAGCCATAAGTCTCAAGTAATATACGTTGCTGGGTAGCGTTAGGGAGAGAGGGGACGACATCCATGTGAAATTGGGCGCCGTCTGCATAGTCCAGAACCCAGCAGCGCCGGCCTTCACGAACGGGCTTAACCATATTTTGAGCTTTACGATAAGCTTTGATCTCATCGCCGACCAGAGTCTTTAAATTATACTGAGTAAGATCCTTGGTACCGAGGCTTTGGAGTAAGCAAACAGAATCTACATCGTACTCCTCCGCATCATTCAAAGGACGAATCGCTGTACCCAGTCGGAATGAACCCTGTACGTAAACTTGTGGATCGTATTTGGCAACGGCGGACTCCGGACGGTGAAGCCATTCTCCAAGTGATGTATAGCTCCGACATGCCTGCTCGTATCGTGAGTCACTGATTGCAAGTTCCTCGGCTAGTGCGGTGAGAAAATCTTCGGCGTTTTTTGTTGGCATGCCCCTACCCTCCCTGATTATGTCATTGTTCTATCATAAAATATGAAGCTATTTATATCTTTACGCTCAAACTCCAACTTAGCTCTGGCTCACTATCTTTATCCACTGATCATTCTTTTTGAGAATAAGTGCTCACAAACAGTGAACACATTTCCATGGCATAAGCCGCTTAAGTTTGTTTGTATGATCGTCTACAAAATTGCCATCGTAATCGTACGTAGGATATGGGGTTATCGGAGTTCTATTCAATGATGGAAGCCAAAAAATTTGATGATTAAAGCATCAGTTTGGTAAAAACAGCACCGATGCCTTAGTTATTCCTAACATATCGATTTGTGGTCACAATCAAGGAACCGTCAACTGCTGATTACTCAATACGTGTCAACTCGTAATGACCAACAGTTTTACGGCTTGTGAAGTAGTTCCCATTAAGTTTACGTTTACCTTTTAGGCTTAGTTTAAGAATTGCCGTTCCTCTATATGGGGCTTCTTCGTCAAAATTTGCTTTATGTTTAGGAGTTGTTAAAAAGACATAATAGAGTACTGCACGCCCAGTTTCTTCATCCTTCTTAGGTTTAGCCACCAAAGTCTGTGAGTCTGAGCCTTCGGCTTCAACATCCATTCCAATTTTAAGAAAGGTTTGCTTAATGGTTGCATTTGCTCGTGATGTACCTTTTTTATCTCCCCATTCCCAATGGATAACCATATCCCAGGTTCCATTTAAATCAGGGAAGAGCAGATCGTTTAATATAGGTAAAGCTTTCCATAGCCAGCGCCAACCAAAGTAAAAAAGTGACAACAAAAGGGCATTGAGAAGTAGTGAACCTCCTGTTGCAATTGATACAGCAGATGAAAAAGTCATATTTTCATCGTATACAGCCCATAAAATGAGGCAGCATATAACTGCATAGGCTACTGCAATCAAGGATATAACTTTTCCGATCGGGATTAAATTTATCATTGTAGCTCCTCATAATGAATTTCCTTTCCGTTCTGAAATATAGAAAGACGCCCTCCTTCGCTTACAATGCCTGTAAGTTGTATTTCCTCGATGAAAGAACCATATAGAGCTGCAACGAAACGCCCACCGACAAGCCTTGATCTATCAAACCACACGTTAGGTATTATTGGAGGGGAGAAGTATTGTGCTGTATATATGATTTTTCCTGAGTCATCTAAAATATGAAAACCATCATGATATGTGTTGTTTTTATTTGATATCTCAGAAAGTAAATCTATGGTGGAACCATTCTGTATAGGGTTTGTATCCCTCAAATTTGTTATGGAAAGGTTTTTGGTATCGTTGCAAATAATTACTCCGATCCCAGAGAAATTACTATGGTTAGATATTTTCCAAATATCATGGAGTAATTCATATAGTAACTCTTTTGTCATTTTTTTAATGCTTAATGTTAGGGTGAGTGATTAATGCACATTATCCGATACCTTCTTTTATAAGGGAAGGGGGGATTTTCAACTGCATGAGTTTTCAGTAGTAGAGGTATGAGTATCTATTGATATACATTGATGGACAGGTTGTGTCTCTTTTATAATTATCTTTCAACTTATTGATTTTAAAGTTTTTTATTCTGTTTAAGTATTGCGATGCGTGGACTTAACCCGTCCACACGACTGCACATAATCCCATTCCTGCTTCAGCAACCCGGATGCCGGAATGGACCGATACGATAAACTTGGATTCCGACTTGGACTAATACTGACGCGCCTCAACAATGGTGAGTCACTGACCGTCAGGGGCCTTGCTGACGAATTTAACGTTTGTGAAAAAACAATACGGCGTGATCTGACCGAGCGCCTTGCTTATCTGAACCTGCTCCGACAAGGAAAACAGTACCGCCTGCCTAAAGGGATTCTGGGGCAACGCAGCAACACGGATTTGCGCCGTTTTACCCGCATTCTCGGCATTGAAGGACTATTTCCGCGCTGGGAAGACCGCCTGCTGAACGTACTGCTGGGTGATACCGAAAACAATCCCTTCCTGATCAAGCAACGCCCTTATGAGAATTGCGGTGCTTTCATGTCCACCCTGAATGCCATTTCCGGGGCGATTCAGGCATCCCAGAAGATTGCGTTTACCTATAAAGACAAGACGTTTTCGGCCACTGAACCTTATCGTGTCGTGAATGACAGAGGGCTCTGGTATCTAGCCGCCCGGTACGAAGGAAAGTTGAAGAGTTTTGCAGTTTCCACGATGACCCATGTGCAGGTCAGCAATATGCGATTCAACCCCGATCCGGTTGTGAGCCAGCAGGTGGAACTTGCGGAAAGCATCTGGTATGGCGATGAACTGACCGAAGTGCTGATTTCTGTCTCAGCCCGTGCGGCGTCTTACTTCACCCGGCGCAACCTTTATCCCGGTCAGGAAATTATCCATACAACACCAGCCGGTGATTTGCTCATTATTTCCCGTGTGGCGCATCCCCGGCAGATTATTCCTCTTATCAAATACTGGTTGCCTGAGGTGGAAGTTATTAAGCCAGCGTCCATCCGCAATCAGATTATTGACGACATGCGCAGTGCGCTCACCCGATATGATGAAATGAATGGAGAAACATCAGATGAATAACGAAACGACTTTATACGACGATAATGACGCGGAAAACGCTTTTGAGGCGCTCGCAGTGGACTTACTGAGCGGGTTGCTGGGGGCGCATGATAATGCGCAAAATGCCGAGCTGAAAGACTGGCTGGACAGTCCTTTCCCCGTTCAGCCAGAGGTTTTACTCAAACATGCCGAATTTATCTGTGAGCGATTTCAGGCGGGGGACGACAGCCACCTGCTGATGCACGGCATTGATGAACAACTGGCGGCGATGACACTTTCCCGTAAGGAACGCTTCAGCCCAATGAATAAAGGGATGGTTGGATATTCTGCTCCTCGTGACCTGGAGAAAGTGAATGCGTTGCTGAAGGTCATTATCACCTGGTATGAGTGCGAAATCGTCCGGCTGAAGGTGAAGTATGGCGAAATTACGCCACCGGGCAAAAAATAAACCGCACCAGCGAATCATTGATAAGGGAGAGCACCACGCTCTCCCTTATGTTATTGATTGACTGTCACAACTTGACTATGCCGCTTTTTAGCGCCAGCCGGACACATTTATTAGCTTCCTGCATAATGACATCGTGCGGATACATATTCATTGCACGATACCCGTCTGATTTCGCCATTTTTCCTTCCATGCCCGCATTATCCAGAATGGCTTTCCACGCATTGCGTATTTTCTTTGAGTCCTTTTCGCCCACGCCGCCGGAGAGCGTGCCAAACAGCTCCTTGTTGTTGTCGCCAATATTTTTGTATTCCTTTGCATCCGGGTCCAGCAGCATTGCCATTTGTGTTGACTGACGGGTGGCTTCATAGCAACGACCTGCGGTTTCCAGTGAGATTTGAGCGGCAGTGGCTGAAGCAGATGCTGTCAAAATGAATGCGGTGAGAATGATGTTTTTCATTACATTAACCTGTGAAAAGTGAAGGTTTTTCAAATTCAGTTATCCATAGCGCCAACGCTGAGGAGGCTATTCATTGCCTTTGCGGTTGGCGGGTTTGCTGTAATAGCTGACGCATTTATCGGCGAAAGCTGCCTTCTGATAAGCCCGGGGCAGTTCATTCTCCAGCGCATAGGAGTTTTCATTAATGGACTCCTGGTCAACGCCGTGGCGGGCCAGTTCGTTGTGCAGCCAGCTTTTGGTAAAGGCGATGTCACGCCCGCTGGACTCCATCAGGGTTTCATTACCCTTTAGCGCCAGATAACAACTCACCCGGTTTTCAACCTGAACCAGTCCGGCATGAGCGCTGACAAGCGGGATGAGCGAGATAAGCAATGCAGTAAAAATCGTGTTCATGATGTTTTTTCCTTAAATTACAGACCATGCGGGATACCGCAGAATGAGCATATCGGGTGGGTGGGACAGGTTATGGCCACAGGGGAAAGAATTTTCAGCGATGGATAAAGGCTCGTCGAAGTGGTGCAGAGAGTCGCCAGCAACCGGGTGACGTGGGCTCCATAATGCAGCCCATACGCGCAAGGTCACGGCGGGCCGTGCGGGGTGAAATGCTGAAGTGCTGCGTGAGAACACGGACGGAAAGCGTTTTCCCCTGACAGAGCAAAATAACGCAGTGGCAGAGACGTTCGGCAAGTTTTTCAGCGCGGGCCATCAGTCCTCCCATACGCGCCAGGTATTCCCGCGTTGCAGTCGTTTAAGCTGGCGATGCAGGACCACGGCATTATCCGGTCTTCCGGTCAGGCACTCCGCAGTGAAACGGTGGCAGTTTTCCTTCAGCAGGTGATACTGCCGTCTGGAGCCCAGCGCCCGTAATGCCCGACCGGCTGCGGCGATATTTCCAACCGGCAACCTTCCCTGGCAGTCGGTATAGACCGACATGGCAGGGTTCAGGCCATTCAGTCTGGCCATAAAGCCTTTGCGGTCGCTGCACAGCACCTCACCATCACCGGACAGATGCACAATCCGGTTATTGCCGGTGTAGATACCGCTGTGGGTGGCATAGCCGCCTGCCAGTTCGCACCAGACAATACCGCCTCTTGCCGGTTCATCCACCGTGTCACGGATAACATTGTCGGTGAAGCTTTCCGCCAGACTGAAAAGAGGGCGGTACATTGCCAGCCGGGAAATGAGCGTGAACAGCATAAAGCCTCCTTATTCGTCCGGGGAAACGGTGACAGTGAAGACATCCATCGCGCAGTACGCCACAAAATTATCCTGCCAGAGCGTCCAGAACTCGCTCAGCTCATGGTTTAGCGGCAAGTCTCCCACGAAACAGTGCCAGGCATAGCGCTGTGACCAGCTGATATCGAATTCCTTTGCCAGTTCGGGCCATACCCGGCCCTGCCAGCTGAAGTCGGTGAGGTAATCCAGTTGCCATATTTCAGGCTGCTCGCTGCGGATGAGGCGAATTTCTACCGGATGCCAGCCACCGTTTTCAGCGCTGTACTCCGGGTCACGAAAGTTCAGCACGACACCCTGACAGGTGTCAGGCAGTGGCGCGAGGTGTGTGGTTATCAGCGCGATAAACTCGTTACTCAGAGGAAGGTCAAGCGTGGGCTGATGCAGTGTGGGTGAACAAGGGGTCACAGATAATCTCCTTTATAGCGATATAAATTGGGTTGCCTTCGGCAGTGCAAGGGTCCTGAGGGAAGGGGGCAGAGCAAGGGGGATAAAGGGGGTCAGGCAGAAGGGGTGATTGTCAGCAGTTTTTCCAGCCGCTTTTCCCAGTCCGGGTAACAGCGATGGCTGAACGCCCCGCCGGAACCCTCTTCGGTGAGACAGATATCAGCACAGCGAAGAATGGCGGCGAGGAAGCCTGCATTATTGCGGCTGGCGCTGGTAAACAACGGGCGCAGAGCCGTGGAGGTGAAATCACCGGCTTCATGGGCTTTCAGAACACCAGATATAGCACTCAGGGCAATCCATTCCCGGGAGAACAGACCGCCACTGTCGTTAGCGGTAATGCGCAACCCCCGTTCCCCGTCCGGATTTTCAGTCATTTCCCAGTGCAGCAGACCAGTGGAATGCGGATTAATTTTCTCAGCCTCGCCGGTAAGAATGCAGAGGTCATTTTGAGTTTCAGCAGTGGAGGCTGGTGCGGGTTTGGTCTTTTTCATCGGTTAATATCCTGAAGGTGCAGCCATAGCGATAAGTTCAGCTGCCCCGGTAAAGGTCGCTGACGGTGGAAACAGCAGATAAAAGCCCTGCCCTGAGTCGCTGAGAATGGTCAGGGCAAGAAACAGCGAAGCATCCAGACGGATGACGTATTCGGCATTGCAGGCCAGATGGTGCAGGTAAGTGGTCAGTTGTTCAGAAAGGTGCTTCTCCTCATCGGGGAGCAGATACAGCAGTTGGGTTTGAGTTTCCTCCCACAGCGTCGTTGCCGCAGTGAGGCTGCTGTCAGCGCATTCAGTGAGTTCGTTAACCAGCTGTAGTTGCTGAACGGTTGACACAGGCAGGCAGAAAGCGTCTGCCGGAGACTGTATAATGTGCATTGCGGTGTCCTTATTAATAATGGGCACCAGAATAATATATATCTGACAATATTTTTATTTCGGTAGGGTATGAATGAGTAAGAATATAACGGTTAAAAACGTTCTTGAATGGATGAGTTGTGATAGAGATATACAGCTTTTTGAAGGGGTGACACTGAAAAATCTATGGAGAGTATTACATGCTCAGGAAAGCATATCCTCATTAAAGAAAGTCAAGAAACGGGATTCAGTTCTTAGGGTATTTACTGATGAAAAATGTTTACGTACTGTTATGGGATTCATGAACTCATTTGATTTTGACTCAAAAATTTCAGAAAAACATTATGGGAGAAATTATAACAGAAGCCTTCTGGGAAGTTACTCAAGACTTTATGATTCAAGCAGTGCTCCGGTTGATGCATCATATGGGCGATATATTACTGATATGATAGAAATGATCGATGATGTTATCAGCCAGTTTGGCGAGCATTTAGCACCCGATGTCACTGATTTTGGCAGTTATTTACATATGGATTCATTGTCTTTTTTTAATGACGCATGCATGGATAATAAACAGTACTTTGCATTGCTTCGTTCAGAGTCTTTTAACTCAGTGAGTCTCCTGAATGGTGATTTATTGACGCAGTTATCAAATCACTTTGAAAGTGGCATTAAAAAGTTGATGGATGAATTCTCTTCTGAAGAAAAGAGTTTGAAGGGATTTTACTTCCTGAAATATCTACTTCGCGAGAGTATTGATGATTCTTCCTATATTGCCATGAACTACACTGCGTCTGAGTATGATGAACCTGTCAGGTTTAGTGAGCGAAAAATTGCATTCGACATGGTCTTTGCATATGTTTTTTTTAAACTAATGCTCAAACAGATTTCAGGTAACGAGGCAATGAATAACGTTGATACCCGTAAGTATGAGCTTTCCAGTCCCCTTCAGTATCTGATTGAAGACGACTTTGATATTCCATTTTCGCGAATCATTCGTTTGCAAAAAGAGTTAATGGTTAAAGTTATCATGTATTGCACTCTGCTTAATATGTCGGCAGGGAAAAAAGGTTCTTCAGGCATGACGGAGATCATTGAGAGAATGAGTGCCTACGCCGAATGGATTGATACTCACCCGTCAAGATTTGAAAGTAAAATCATTGATATGGTTGAAGCATACAAAGTCAAAAAATGGGGGAAGGTTGGCCTGATGGATATGCTGTATAAGCATTCAGATCTTTATGAAAAAAATGTCATCAACATGAAGAATAAGAGAGAGGTAAAACGCTTTTTCGACTTCAAGTATATGAAGTAACTGCCCGTGCCAATCTGAACATTGCTGAGATGTAACGTCCATTTCAAAGCCCTGGCAGGGGCCTTTGCCAAGGTATGTTGAGCAGAAATGCAGAGGCATATCCTTGCATTAATTCTACGGACTGGAATTTTTCCTTTTTTATCAGTTAGATAATTTTTCGCATTGTAACGACCCCCTGTTAAGGCCCGACAGATTTGTCTACAGTTGGCCTCGTTGAATGGTTGCCGGGTAGAACAGTCCGGCGAAGAATGCACCCTAAGAAGGAGATAAAATGTGAAGCAATCAAATTACACTGACGTGGCTGGCAGAAGTGACCCTGGCTGAACTCTGCCATATATACCTTCAGTATACCAGGGGGTATAAAAAATCCAGCCATACGGATAGTTCTAAAATCTCGAATTATATTGTGCCGCAGTTAGGTGACACAGAGATTGAAGATATTACGAGGCTACAGATTCAAAGCTATATTAATGGTTTGACGCACCTTAAAAGCTCGACCCTTAATCGTCATATTAATTTACTAAAGGCTATATTCTCGTTTGGCTGTGAATATGGTTACATAGATAAGTCTCCTGTGGCCGGAATGCGGACTTATAAAGAGCCAGCATCCTTTCGAAAAACGCTTGAACCAGAGGAGTTTTCTTCTTTAATTCGAGTGGTTAAGGAAGAAATGGTTTTAGAGCCACGCGACACTCTGAGTCTTATTATGCTTCTGGCTTTCACCGGTATGCGTCTGGGTGAAGCACGGGCTGGACTGATTGAGGATATAAACTTTAAACGGAGTACACTCTTTTTACGAGACAGTAAATCCGGTGACTCCAGGTTGGTGCCACTTTGTAGCGAAGCTAAGGAAGTTTTACGTATGCAGCAGAATAAATATGGGGCGGCAGGTTTAATATTTCGCTCGGTTAATGGAGGAACGGTCAGTGAGCCACGCAGGTTAATGGCAAAACTCTGTGAGAAGGCAGGCATTCGTAAATGCCTCCTCCATGAGCTCAGATATACAGCCGGATCAGCTATGCTTGCTGCAACCAATAATATATATGCCGTCAAGGTATTCCTGGGGCATCGGAATATAAAAACAACGGAAAAATATGTTGCATTCTTTCGTGGTCAGCAGCATGAAGATATTGAAAAGGCGATGGCGCTGATGCTGAAAGGATAGTTATCGCAGTAACACCTTAGTAATTAATAACACTGAATGCTTTATTCCCATTAAAAGGGAAGGGCGTTTCACAACCTAAAATCAAATCTAAGAAGGATTATATTATGTCAAACATTAACAGCAAAGCAGCAGAATGCATGTTACCGGAAGGTTTTACTGAAGAGAATGGCATCGTGTATTTTTGCCATGAAGATGATGATAAGAAGAAAGTTGTGTCCAGCCATTTGCTGAAACCCGTGGCAAAGGCCTGCAATCGTTCCCGTAACGGAAACTGGCACATTGTTCTGAAATGCACTAATCACAGCGGCGCTGAAGCCGAAATGATTATCAGCCTGAAAAAGGTAAAAAGAAATGCTGACTCTGTTATTAGTCAGCTTGCGGGGAAGGGCGTCTTTATCCAGGACAGCAAATTATTTCTGATGTTCCTGGAAAAGTCCTGTGAGCTGGATTTACCGGTTTACCGCGTTGCGATTCGACCCGGTTTCCAGCCTGATGAACTGGTGTTCCAGTTTGGCCCGTATCCCATTTTTGTTGCTGAACGTGAGGGGATCCAGGATGTGATCCCGAATGAAGATATGACGGTGAATCATACCATCGCAGTCTCGGGTTCGCTTGAACAGTGGCAGGAACAGATTGCTCGAAAAGTATGCGGCATGGCACCCAAATTGTCCATTCTGGTGGGGCTGAGTTCGTTCCTTCTTCCTTTGCTTGGTGAAAGTGGTGCCATTTTCCACCTGTGTGGTGACAGCTCGACGGGTAAAACTGCCGCGATCCAGGCAGGTGCCAGCGTGAATGGTCTCGCAGCTGAGCCTGGAAGTGGTAGCCCGACCCAGATCCAGCGCTGGAACAGCACATCTAATGGGTTGGAATTGCTTATGGTAATGAATAATGGAACGACTTTATGCCTGGACGAGCTTGGCTCATTCACCGGTAAATTTTTTGCAGAGACGCTTTATGACATCGTTTCTGGTGTTACGAAGTCCAGAATGGACGGCGAGACCCTTGGAATGGCGCGGCAATCCACGTGGGTTCAAAACGTACTTTCTACCGGTGAGTTAACGATTGTAGACAGAATTCGCGTGGAGAAGTCCCCGGTGATGGATGGTATGTTGCATCGCGCCTTGTCTATCCCTGTCACAGCGGAGGACTCCCGAAGCGAGAATGAAGACATCGATGCCGCCAGACAGCGAATTAGCGAAATAAAGACCAGTTTGTTGACCTGCCATGGGAGTGCTGGCTATGAATTTATTCGTTGTTTGACACATCTCACAGATGAAGACGGGAAGCATTTTGACTGGAAAACAACGTCAGATATTCTGAGGTCATCACTGAACGAGTTTCATGATGAAATGAAGCGGCACTTGCATGCGGAACTCAATACTCTTAGCTCTGTTGAAAATAGGGCATTGCATCGTTTTTCTATCCTTTATATGACGGGAGCCTTTGCCGCGCACTGGTCGATCCTGCCATGGCAAAGTCCAGAAATTGCTGATGTGGTTTACGAAGCCTTTAAACGCTGGTTGCAGCATTATCGCTCTGATGCGGGCCGTAAGCAGAACGTCCTGATTACCGTTCAGAACTTCATTTCAGTGAGCCGGTCAAAATTTATTGACGTGAAAATGCCTTCTTTCGTGTCCCGTAAGACTGATACTGCCGGATATATTCTGAATGACGGAAGCTATTTGATACTGCCGGACACCCTTGATAAATTGGGTATGAGCCAAGGCCTGTCTGCAAAAAAACTGGCCCGTTTGATCGACGAAGAAGGTTACTTGGTTCGCCCGGAAGGCGATCGTCTGACGACACGCCGGACCATTCATAAAGTGAATGTGACGGGGTATTGTTTCTCTGCTGATTTTGCCACAGCAAGTTTCTGAATTCTGAACCCCTGATACCACAGGCCGCCCACACAGGCGGCCTCTTTCATGTCTGCTGGTTAATCAGGTGACCCGGAAAATGCCAGTGCATACCCAATATGCTGCTCAATCAGCTGACCGGTGGCTTTCAGCCGCTGCGGATGCAGGTGAGCATAACGCTGTGAAGACTGAATGCTGCGGTGCCCGAGCTGGGCCTGAACGTCATATAAGGTGCCTCCCCGTGAAACGATTAATGCCGCAACCGAATGGCGGCAGGTATGAATGCAGACTTCATCATCGTAGATACCTGCCCGGCGGATGATGCGCCTGAAGGCTTTAGTGACATTGCAGACCGGTTTGCCCGGAATTTTGCCACCAAACATCCAGATATTGCCGCCAAAGCGCGGCAGCTCGTCAATAAGCTTTATCGACCAGTCATTGAGATGCACCAGGCGTCCGGTACCATTCTTGGTGTCCGGCAACCACAGCGTTCTCTGCTGCATACTGTAATGCGCCCATTTTGCCAGCCTGAGCTCGTCACGACGCAATCCGGTCAGCAGTAATAAACGAATATAGATCCCGACCACCCGGCTGTTGTCCTGATCGGCCGCCTCGAATATGCGTCTGATTTCGGTTTCTGAAAAATAACGCTGACGGGCATTATTCTCACGCAGCAGAGGAATGTTTGCTGCCGGGTTCACCGTGACCATCTCATGACGCAGTGACCATCTAAGAAGGGCTTTCAGCAGGGCAATCACCCTGTTATTGGTGGCGGGCTGGCAGGTTTCGCACAGGGAAGACTGAAGGTGGGTGACGTGGCGGGGCGTGATTTCATTAAGCAGCAGATTTCCCATCACAGGGGCAATGTGGTCACGAAAGCGCTGTTCATCTTTATTCCAGCTCTTTTTATGCAGCTTTGCCCACGGGAAATAATACTGGCTGAAGGCTTCCTGAAGGGTAGGAATGGCCCGGCATTTGTCCCGCTCATAACGCGGGTCAGTGCCGGTGGCTATCTGTCGTTTCATCTCAGTGGCAATCTTTCGGGCAACAATGACATCAATCTCCGGCCAGTGACCGATACTGATAGCACGTTTGCGGCCCTGCCAGAGATAGCGTAGGAGAAACTTCTTCTTGCCTTCCCCTTTGCCTACCAGACACTTGAGCCCGCTGATTTCGGTATCGCTATACTCGGCTTCACGGGAAGGAGCATCAGATTCGTTAGGGGGCAGGCTATCAATGAGGCGGTGAGTGAACTTAAAACGGCGTGGTGTGGACATGCAGAAGTCTCCTTATGCAGAGGTGATTGATGTGCGAATGCGGTCAGAAAGTGAGGCAGGGAGGGAAGAGTCCCGTGCCTCAGCGTGTAATGCGCGTTGGGGTAGAAAAGGCAGCATGGCTATGTTGTGGCAGTGACGGTTACTAAGGGGAGGAAGGTTAGAGTCAGAATTCTCCGGTCTGTCTCTGGTCTTCCCCGCAGCTTGCCCGGTGAACTTACTGAAAACGGGAGGTGAAAAAGCGTTGTGTTATAACGGCTTGGCATGGTATCCCCCGTTTTTCCGTTGATATCGAGGAGGGTGAATTCATTTGATGAGAGGTATTTATGTGTAACTGATAAATAATCTGCCTGGTGAAGTTTGCATATAAAAATAATTCATATGAATAATATATAAATGAATAGGTATGTGAAACCGTTTGTTTCTTAATAAATTACAATGGTTAATTTGGATTGATTTTATTAATTGATATGGCATTAATAATTGACTTAATTTCCAAAGGGGTATTGGTTACGCTGAATTACCACATTTACCGGCAGCAAGAATAAGAATCATGGTTAGTCATGCATCATATCATTTGAGAAAATAAAATGAAAAATCTTCATTGTCTGTTTAATTTGTTTTTATCATTTAACGCATGTTTGTTGGATTGAATTTATTACCATTATTTTATGAATAAATATACAGAGTGATATAAATGTTGGTTTGATGGCGGGCGGTAAGCATCCATGCTCACCCTGTGAAAATTGAACGGGAAAACGGGGAATCTGGGTAAAAGTGTTGCTACACAAGGGATGTGTGGATCTCTGTAGCGGGAAATCTACGGGGGAATTGCGGGGCAGTGGCGGGGGGTAATTTCCCTGTTGATGCTGATCAGTTCTTACTGGTTGGCTCTTGCTCACACCGTGAACAGAGTTAGTCTGACAAAACTCGGTGAGTGTGATGAAGACGGCATTTTTGCAACCGTAGGTTGAGTTTCTTCTGTCGAACCATGGTGGCTGTGAGCTGGATAACTGACGGTTGCTTAGTCGCGATCATAATGTGTAGTGTATAAGACTAACAGCAGAGATGATAGCGATGCCAGAGGGCAATAACTGAAGCAAAAAACTGTGAAAGGCATGTAATGAATGAGCGTCATAAATGAATCATACTTATAAATGGAGTTAGTATGTCAGGAACACAGCACCGTATCGATTTAAATAAAGAAGTGGTCGAAATTGCGGAAAAGGCAATCGAAGCATTTGGATTATCTTATGATAAAACGGCGCATTCAAATCTTCATGATCCCCTTCTCAGATGGTGCGATTTCGTATTGCGATATATACCACCGGCAAAGAGACTTATTTATAAGTCAGATCGCTTTCCCGTGAGTGTTAGTGATGACGCAAAAATTGGTTTGAAAAGAATAGAAGATTTACTTACTGCGGGTGGAGATGTTAATCCGTATCAAAGTAAAACGCTGACACTTTTTAATGATACCAGTAGTAAAAAAGAGAAAAAGAGAACCGATGGACTATGGGCAGACTGGGATATTCATCATTTGCATTTGCCACTGAACCCGGCAGATCCCATGAAAAAATATTCTGACCGTTCTGATTGGGTTTTGTTCTTGAGGGTATACAAAAATGCAGTTCTTTTTATTGATATAAAAAAGCATGATAGTAACGTTGAGCCCGATCTCTTTTCACAACAAGATCTCATGCGAACATTTATACGAAACTGGCCGGAGGAAGCCGAAAGACATCAGATGAAAGGCGTAGTGGGGCTCGCCAGAAATGGCCCCATCACCGATGCAGATATTGCAAAATTGAGGAGCAATGGAATAAATGTCCCCTTCGAAATTGATGGGAAAGTCTATGTTCCATTGGGTATGGGAATGACTACGGCCGTAACTGCTACGAGGGTATCAATATTTAGAGACATAATATATCTCTATGCCAGAGAAATAGGAGAAGCATTGCTGGATGACAAAAAACAATTCATGCAGGAATTACAACATTGCTCAATAGATAAGCCTGATTTTCAGATAATGATGTTTGATGATGGTGGTTTGGGTATTCATGAGAAAGGATCAGATAAAGCATGGAAATTTGCTCGCGTGAATCCTCAAGTACATAATGATCTTTTTTGCGAGTTCAATAATTCTTTGATGCCTGAGTGGGCTGGGCCTGTAGTAATATCTCACTGGATAAACAATCTATAGTGATCCTACCCGCGAATAGTGGACACACGACTAAGTGAGTAAACTCTCAACCAGAGGTGACTCATGACAAAACCAGCATCAGCGAATAAGAAGCCCCGCAAACAGCACACACCCGAGTTCCGTCAGGAAGGCCTGAAACTCGCCGAACGCATCGGCGTAGCCGCCGCTGCCCGTGAACTCAGCCTGTATGAATCACAACTTTACGCCTGGCGTAAGAAGCAACAGCAGACCCTGTCCGGCTCTGAGCGGGAGCAGCAG
This sequence comes from Buttiauxella sp., assembly GCA_032051265.1. Taxonomy (GTDB): domain Bacteria; phylum Pseudomonadota; class Gammaproteobacteria; order Enterobacterales; family Enterobacteriaceae; genus Dryocola. The sequence goes on along the minus strand of DAMBYU010000008.1, from coordinate 32,701 downwards.
CAATCGGTTGAAATTGCCCGCCTTAAACGTCTGCTGGCTGAACGAGACGAGGAACTGGCCATTCTCCAAAAGGCCGCGACATACTTCGCGAAGCGCCTGAAATGAAGTATGTCTTCATCGAAAATCATCGGGCAGAGTTCAGCATAAAAGCGATGTGTCGTGTGCTGTGCGTGGCCTGCAGCGGCTAGTATGCCTGGTGCTAGCGCCGCCATCAACTGAATCATCGGCAGCAGTTCCGTCAGGTCTGTGATGCGGCAGTCAGTAAAGCCTTCAGAGAAGTAAAACAGCGTTATGGTGCGCCCCGTCTTGCAGATGAGTTGCCGGAATATAACGTTAAAACTATCGCAGCGAGCCTGCGCCGTCAGGGGCTCCGGGCAAAAGCAGCCCGGAAATTCAGCCCGGTCAGCTACCGTGGACATGGTCTGCCGGTGTCTGAGAACCTGCTGAGACAGGATTTTTATGCCAGCGGTCCGAACCAGAAGTGGGCAGGCGACATCACGTATCTTCGCACTGATGAAGGCTGGCTGTATCTGGCGGTGGTGATTAAGGCGGTTATCGGCTGGTCAATGTCATCACGAATGACCGCACAGCTTGCCTGTAATGCGCTGCAAATGGCGCTGTGGCGGCGTAAACGACCCGAAAATGTCATCGTTCACACCGACCGTGGTGGGCAGTACTGTTCAGCGGATTATCAGGTCCTACTGAAGCGACATAATCTGCACGGGAGCATGAGCGCTAAGGGCTGTTGTTACGACAATGCCTGTGCGGAAAGCTTCTTCCACTCACTGAAAGTGGAATGTATCCATGGTGAGCGCTTTACCAGCCGGGAGGCGATGCGAACGACGGTGTTCAATTATATCGAGTGCGATTACAATCGGTGGCGTCGTCACATTGCCTGTGGCGGACTCAGCCCGGAACAATTTGAAAACAAGAATCTCGCTTAGCACCGTGTCCACATTACGCGGGTAGGATCATAGTTACGCAGGCAGCGGAGCCAGGTAAATCCGGTGACCCGCTCCCGTTGATTAATGCATTGTGATTTGGGGCAAACAGTAAGCACGGCAGGGATCCTATTTTCACTCCTGCCTTCAATGACAGGTAGTATGTGAAAGTTGACTGGAGGAGTGCTCATGACCGATTTTATTGAGAACCGTGAACAAGGCCGGTGATCCTTACCGGAATTGTGAGGAGTTGAGCGCCGCACGCTGCCGCATCAGTCGATGCAGTATTCAAAGGATTACCGCTGGGCATCAAACGACCGCATCGGCAAACCACCGGCTTATCAGTTTCTCGGGGAGGGGGAAACCTCGCGCACGCTTTCGGGAGTGCTTTATCCTGAAATCACCGGCGGTCGTCTGTCACTCACGACCATTGAGCTGATGGCTGATGAGGGGCGCGCGTGGCCGTTGATTGACGGAATGCATGAGCCACGGCATGTATATCATCGATAAAGTGACCCACACGCACAGTGAGTTATTCAGCGACGGCGCGACCAGAAAAATTGAGTTTAGCCTGTCACTGAAACGGGTCGATGAATCGCTCGCGTCGATTTATGGCGATCTGCAAACGCAGGCTGACAATCTGGTCACGTCTGCCGGTATACAGTTAGTCGAAGGGCAGAAGACACATGTATTGCGTCATACTTTTGCAAGTCACTTTATGATGAATGGGAGGAATATTCTGGTGCTACAGCGAATTTTGGGCCATGCAAATATACGTGAAACAATGCGATATGCTCATTTTGCACCTGACCATCTTGAAGCAGCCGTGGAGCTTAATCCATTAGCAATGGTGTATAAATAGAGAGTATGTAAATTCTACTTCTTGACATAAAGGGAAATGTATGAAATTCAAAGTTGGAAATCCTACTCGAAGTGCTGAAGGATATTTTTGCCTTACTCCAAATACAGGGTGGAATGATTTTTCATTCGTGACAACATTTTATCTTCACTTCTGCACTCCCACAGGCATTAGTGAAATCGGAGAAGTCAAGATCGGGTTTAAGAAACAAGAGGTAGGGCAACGTACTGTAAAATATTTACCAGCGGAGTTTGACTATCTTCCAGATGATTTTTTCTCTTTAGGGCAATCTCCGGAATATTATCAGAGTCTGGATGCTTTAAATGATAATGTGAAAGTTAATGTCTTATCTTCTTTACGTGACATTGTTTATGATGAGAATATATTTGAAGAGTCAATTTCTGAAACGGTCCTTATTGATTCGCTGACTCGATATGTAAGTGTGTCAACAATAAAAGGGCAGTTTAAAGATATAATATCAACTGGAGTAGCACTTAAAAAATTTGGTTTTACTCTTAATTTAGATGAAGGTAGTGAAATCGATTTCTCTGTTGTTCCAAATTCAAAGCCTCCCAGTAATATACATGTTGTAATCGGACGTAACGGTGTTGGTAAAAGTCATTTATTGAGAAGGATTGTGAACCATATCGATAAAGCTGATGGTATTGTCACAAAACCCAATGGAGATGATATTCATGCATATGACTTTGGACAGTTGCTGTATTTTTCGTTAAGTGTATTTGATAAGCCATTTGAACATGTAGAATTTAATGACTCCAAAATACGGAGAGACAGAACCAAGAAAAAATATATCGGGCTTTATAATACTGAAACACTAAAACCAAAGGACATTGATGAAGATCTTGCAAGAGAATTTGCTGATTCATTAAATGGGTGTTTGCTAGGTTCTGAGGTCAGAAAACAATCATGGCTCAAGGTTATGGAACATCTTCAATTAGATGTGAACTTTAGAGAATTAAGTTTGAGTGAACTAGCGGAACTTGAAAATGAACATACTCTAATAGAACAGGCGACTTCTTTATTTAAGACGTTAAGTTCTGGGCATGCTGCGGTATTATACTATTTGACTCATGTGGTGGAGTTGGTTGAAAATAAAACAATATGTCTATTTGATGAGCCTGAAAATCATTTGCATCCTCCTTTGCTATCTGCATTTATACGGACGCTATCAACATTATTAACGGAAAATAATGGGATGGCTATAATGGCGACACACTCCCCTGTTGTTCTTCAGGAGATACCAAGATTATGTACTTGGAAGTTACATCATATTAATGATGGTAAAATTAATGTACGTCGCCCGAACATCGAAACATTTGGTGAAAGCGTTGGTGAAATTACTGCTGAAGTTTTCAGCCTTGATTTGCGTAAAACAGGGTTTTACGCACTCCTTGAAAAGGATTCATTAGAGTCAAAAAGTGTTGAACGGGTTCTCTCTATGTATGAGAACCAAGTAGGACTGGAAGGCAGGGCTGTTATTTACGCGACAATTAAAGGATAAGATAAATGGAATATACCTTTGATGATGTGTATAAGTTATGTGTGTCGGGAAAACGAAAAAGAGAGTTGACAAAAGATGAGGTTGCAATTAATTCATATTTAAGGGCTTGTCACCGTAGCTTTCAAATTCATGCAGCTTATGGGATTTATTATTTATATAAAGATGAATCGGTTAGCAAAGGTATTGATAAAAAAGATTTAATAAATCTTTATGAGGATAAGCTTGTTGGGAAGAAACGTGCAGGCCGATATTTCTATGAGCTTTTATTAAATAGAACTTATGAAAATAAATGTCAAATTTGTTTCCATGGAGATGCTGAGACGCTTGATCATTACTTGCCAAAAGAATTATATCCATCGCTTTCAATTTCACACTATAATCTTTATCCGGCATGCTATATCTGTAATGGCAAGAAAAGTCAGTGGGATCCATTAGCTCCAGAACAGCAACTCATCCATCCATTTTTCGATAACTTTTATCAGGGTACGTGGTTGCATGCTGAGTTTGAAGAGAGAAATAAGCGGATTGTTTTTATGCCAAATGCTTTAAGATTTCATCAAGGGACATGTGAGTTTGAAAGGCTCAGATTACATCTTGAGAAGCATGAAATAATAAAAACTTATGAAGAGTTGGCAATGAGGAAAATACAAGACATCGTCCGTGCATCAATTCGTTACAAGTTATCTTTACGAAAAGTTATTTCCAGCGAGATAGATATACTTAATGATAATTTCAATAAACAAAAAGAATCAAACTCACTCTATACTTTTGAGCATTGGAAGTACGTTACTTGTAAGGCACTATTGCAATCTGAGTTCTTTTTGATTAATGGGAAAAAATTATTCGGCTCACAAAACGCGTACAGCGTACCTGTTCACCGATTCCTGGGATAGGTTTATGGGTGTCCACATTCTGCCTATGCAGCACGTTTTTGACCGCATTTCACTGCACCAGTGATACATATAACCAACTGTTTATAATGAAAAATGTATGTTTATCAATGTTGTCAGGTAAAAGCGTGTCTACTATTGCTGGATAAGATCAGGGGAGGAGTCGCTAAACTGTTATGTAATTCGCTGCTCGTGTGCTTTGCGGTATGTCAATGGGTAATGAGAAAAAGAGCAATTCGAGATTTTTTAGATGATTTGAGTTTGGAAACTATTTTAATTAAAAATTAAATATTGGAGTTTATGATGTTCTCGAGTAAGCAAGTGATTGTTGTTTATCCAGAAGTTTATGAGGAATTAGCTATTGCATTGCAGCATGAAATATCGAAGGTGGATGGGTTTGATAGTGCGGCTTGGACTCTTGAACTCTATAGGCAAAATATGCCGACCCTCTCCGGACGAAGCAATGTGATATTTATTGGGGATCCCGATGAAAATCGGTACTCTAAGATGTATCTATCGCAGATATCCAATATTGTCAATATCAATGGTGCCTGTTTCGGGAGCGATGGAAGTAAGGCTGTAGTATTCGGGGAGGGTAAGCTGGAGCAAAAAAGAGATTTTGAAGCGTATAAGAATGATGTGGGATATGGGCTAGCCGCTTCGGGAGCAATTGGAGCGGCAGTCAGTGGGGCTTTTCTCGTTGCTGTTCCCTTTATTCCCTTAGGGGGCGCTTTAGGTTTTATCGGATATAAGGTATTCAAGTTTTTTAAGAGCAAGAGCGAAGTAAAAGAATTGCGTTATGAGCAAACAAAGCTCGCCATTTATAATTTTGTTCTAACGGAGCTGGATACCTGGGTCGGAAAAGAAGGGTGATCACAATGACAGACTTTGCCGATGCATTTTACAGGGCCAGTAAGGATTTTTCAGGGGTTATGGGCTCTTTGGAGTCGGCAGACTTCGTCAATGATGTTCAAGTCGCTATTGATGTGGCGCTTGAGGCTCTGATGAAGGAAGCAGACCGTCGTACTAATGTTGGTGTTGATTACGTTAAAGGTCATATTGCTGAAGTATGGCATGCGGAAACACTAAAGGTGTCAGCCGTAGCGAAAGGCAATGATGATATATGGGCCAACGTAGTTGGAAACAATAAGACAGGGCAAGATATTAATTATGGTAATTCAGAAACAGCCTCTTTTGCAGAACTAAAATACTATAAAACGGCTGAGGATAGTGCCAGACAACTGGGCAATCCGGACTATGCAAATAGTCAGAAAATAGTACCGACAGATCAGCTTGAAGGTGTAATCGCTGGTTCGCAAAAGCAAGCTACTCGGAACCAAGACATTCGTCCTGAGGTTGCGGCTCCATATCAAGACACAGCAGATACCGTAAGTGATCGTATTGAAGTGGATGGAATTACGTCTAGGCCTCTAAGCGAGAATGATGCCAAAAGTATAGCATCAGACTTCAAGCGCGATGGTGAAATAGATCCCGACACTTACGGGCTCAATACAGAGAGCTTCATTGAGTGGTCAGATATCTTTAGAGAGTCAGGAAGTGCTGCTCTTAATGCGGCTGCTTTCTCTGTGGCCATGACTGCGGCACCCCACGTATATCGCATCGTTGCCCAGTACATGCAGTCCGGTCAATTGGATGTAAGGCTAATTCGTGAAGGGGCTGGTAAGGTTCTTTCTAGTTCTTCTGGAGCTGGATTACGAGGTGGTCTCGCGGCAGTGATCACTGGCTCATGCAAAGCGGGGTTGGTGGGGCAGTCTCTTAAGGGAGTCTCACCTACTGCAGTTGGTATAGCTACAGCCATGGCACTCAACTCGATTGAAAACTCTTGGCGATATGCTCAAGGGCAGATCACCGGCAAAGAACTGGCCTTCAACTCATCAAGAGATGCTGTGGCACTTATGACGGGCAGTGTAGGGGCGCTACTCGGGCAGATGATTATTCCTGTGCCGGTATTAGGGGCTTTGCTAGGAAACTTGGTTGGTTCAACCCTTGGCGCGATTGGTGTCAGCTACGCTAATAACAAGGTGCTGGGAATTTGTGTTGAATCGGGCTGGACTTTCTGGGGACTGGTCGATCAGTCATATGATGTTCCTGAGGAGGTACTCAGGGAATCCGGCTTTGATCTTTTTGCACGTCAGGTCTTCAGGCCTGAGCAGCTCAATATAACCCGCTTTAATACGCAATCTTACCAAGCGACTGGCCTTGGTTTTACTGTGCTTAGAAGAGGTGTCATTTCTTTTAATACTGTAGGGTATCAGCAATAAAGCGTTTATCGTTCTATTTGTAGTGTCATTAAGGATGTTACGGGTTCTCCTTGTCTGACCGGACAGAGACCGGACGCAGCTTTGCTGTTATAAAGCCATCAGGAATGTAAACATGATGGAGATAGTGTCTATTACTGTTTGAATGCCAGCATATAGCGCTACAGTGACCGGAGGGTAAAGCACTTTGCCAGGAGGAAATGTTCAGACAGGGCTTAACAGGTAAAGTAGCGCTGTCTGGTTCCAGAACGACCAGAAATCTACCGGAACGCTAAAAAGCAAAAACCCGCCTTGTGTGCGGGTTCTTTAGAATAGTGGTGCCCGGACTCGGAATCGAACCAAGGACACGGGGATTTTCAATCCCCTGCTCTACCGACTGAGCTATCCGGGCAACGGGGCGCATTAAACCGTAAAGGCCTGCAGGCGTCAATAATATTTCAGGAAAAACTGTTCAACCGCTTAACTTTACGTCAATCTGACCCGTTATTAACCTTTTTTGGCTGTTGTTGCACAAATCTTCCAGAAATTTTTTTGCGCGTTATGCATGCTGGCAGGCTGGATGCAGGAGATGATATGGCAGAAGACTGGCTGGAACTACATCAGCATGGCGATACGGGCATTGAGACGATTCGGGCCCACTTTGAAGGGCATGCGTACGATCCCCACTGGCATGATAGTTACCTGGTTGGCATTACGCTTGCGGGTACGCAGCAGTTTCACTGCCGTCGCGAAAGGCATCACAGCACGCCAGGAGATGTTTTTCTGCTTGAGCCAGGAGAGGTACACGATGGCGATGCTCCGGTGGCAGGGGGCTTTACCTATCTGACCTTTTATCTTGAAGAGCAATGGTTGATCCGTACTCTCCAGGGGCTGTTTGAAAATATCCCCTCCAGCTATTCGCTGCATTTTTCCCGCACCATTGCGCGTGAGCCGCAGCTTGTCCGTGCTATTTCCGGCACTTTTCATGCCCTGCACAGCGAAGAAATGCGGATTGTGCAGCAAAACACGATGGATAATCTTTTAGGCCAGCTTACAGAGCATTGTCAGTGGCGAAAGCGCCTCTCTTCACAGGTGCAGAGTACGGCGATTGCAAACCGGGCCAGGGATTATCTCCATGCTCATATCGGTGAAAATATCGGTTTGTCGGACCTGGCGCGCGAAACGGCAACGGACAGATTTACGCTTTCCCGCTGTTTTAAAAAAGCATTCCATATGGCACCCCACGCCTGGCTTATCCAGCTGCGCCTTGCGCGCGCGAGGGCACTGCTGGCGAAAGGAGAGCAGCCTGCAAACGTCGCGGCCGCGTTGGGATTTGCCGATCAGAGCCATTTAGGGCGTTGGTTCCAGCGCGCGTATCGGCTAACGCCTGCTCATTACCGCAGATTGTGCACAAACCTTCCAGACTTGTGATAGCCCGCAAGCGAAAGTCAGGGTTCAGACCAATTCGGGAGTTTCTGATCCGTGAGCCAACTTTATTCATCCGCACCGTTTTTACTTTTTGCTTTTGTCGCCTCAATCACCCCGGGGCCGACCAATATCCTGATCCTGACTAACAGTCAGCATTATGGCGTGAAAGCGACGCTGCCCGCTCTGTTCAGCGCTTGCATAGCAGCGAGCGCTATCGTGTTGATCTCCGGAGCAGGTGCGGGTGAATTGCTGCACCGGTATCCGCTGGTGCGCCAGGCTATGAGCCTGGCCGGCGTGCTGTGGCTGAGCTGGATGAGCTGGCAATTATTTAGCGCGCCGGCGGCAAATTTAGCCACCAAAGCACACACGCGTTTTACCGCTCGTGCGGCGGCAGCTTTGCAGGTAATAAATCCGAAGACATGGATGATGGCGCTGGCGGTGGTAAGCCTGTTTGCTCCGGCAGGTGAACATGCGATGCGGGAAATCATGCGGATGGCGCTGTGGTTTTTGCTTATTTCAATAGCCTGTCTGATGTGCTGGGCGTGGCTTGGCAAAGCGGTGAACAGGCTGTTTCGCACCACCGTGGCGATGGTGCGTTTTCAGCGGTTGATGGCGCTGTGCCTGTTTATTTCCGCGTGGGCAGGTATGCTCGGTTAGGTTAACGCGCCGCCCTGGCGACACTGGGCGAAGCGCAAAATATCCTCTGCCAGACGGCGAGCAGTATCGATATCAGCCTGGCTGCGTTTCACCAGCAGCTTGCTCAGGCAGCCTTCCAGTACCAGCTCCATTTGATGAGCAACCATGGCTGGATCGTCCACTTCAAGCTGGGTGAGCAGTTCGTGGGTATACTCCCAGGCCGCTTTTTTCTGCTGGTCCGCCAGCTGATGAATAGGGTGCGAGGCATCCGGATAAAACGTGCAGGCGGCGATAAATAAACAGCCGGGATAGCGCTGATTGCTGACACACTCTGTCAGCGCCTGGTAGCGTTTCAGGAGTTTTTGCTCAAGAGATAACTCCTCGTTAAGCATAACCTGGCGGCGCCAGACCTCGACCTGCTGGCTCAGATAGCGCAGAGCGTCATAGCGCAGGGCTTCACTGTCTGGCCAGAACTGCTTTATTTCCTGGAGCGGGTAGTCTGCTTCATGCGCTACCATCTCGAGGTTAGCGTTGGCCATACCCTCACGTTCAAGGACGTGCAGGGCGTGCTCAAGTACATCTTCGCGTTGCACGGTTTTCTCCTCCGTCATTCAACGGGTTATTCCACATTAGTGTTGTTTAGGGCGCGTGATTGCGCAAATGCGTGCCAAAAGCTTCGGCGTTCATAAAGCCAGTGACGCGAGCGGCGGGCTGCTCGCCTCCTTCGGCATCAAAGAACAGAATCGTCGGCAGGCCTAAAACGTTCAGCTCTTTTAACAGCGCCACGTCTTGCGCGTTATTGGCGGTGACATCCGCCTGCAACAATACCGTACCTGAGAGCTGCTTTTGTACCTGTGGATCGCTGAAAGTGTATTTTTCGAACTCCTTACAGGCGATGCACCAGTCAGCATAGAGATCGAGCATAACCGGTTTACCTTTCGCCGCGCTGAGCGCCTCGTCAAGCTGTTCGACGCTGGCAATACGAGTAAAATTCAGGTGCGACTGGCTGGCAGTTACGGCGCTGCCGAAAGCCCAGTCCTGCAGCGGCTTTGCACACACAAGCGCGCTACCCAGCAGGATAATCTGCGCGATACGCATCCAGGGTTTGCTGGCCTGCAGGCTGGTGATGAACGCCCAACTAAAGAATGCGACGCCCAGCAGCCCCCACAAACGCATTCCCCAGACCTCACCCAATATACGCTCAAGCAGGAAAACAGGCAGGGCGAGGATCACAAAGCCGAACGCGGTTTTAACTGCCTGCATCCACGGGCCGCTTTTGGGCAGCAGACGGTTGCCGAAGACGGTAATCAGGATCAGTGGCAAGCCCATGCCCAGCGCGTAGAGATACAGCGTGCCGCCGCCGAGCCACATGTTCCCGCTTTGCGCGATGTAAAGCAGGATGGCGCTAAGCGGTGCGGTGGTGCACGGCGAGCAAATCAGCCCCGCCAGCGCGCCCATGGCAAAGACGCCACCCGCCGAACCGCCCTGCTGGCGATTGCTCATCAGGGTAAGGCGTGTTTGTAGCGAAGAAGGCAGCTGCAGCGTGAACAACCCGAACATGGACGCCGCAAGCAGCACAAACAGCGCTGACAGGCCGATTAACACGTACGGATGTTGCAGCGCGGCCTGAAATTGTAATCCGGCAGCGGCAACCACCAGTCCCAGAGCGGTATAGGTGAGCGCCATCCCCTGGACGTAGATAAAAGTCAGCAGCAGGGCGCGTGCGGTGGATAAACGCTGTTTACCGCCCAGCACGATGCCGGAGATCAGCGGATACATCGGCAGCACGCAAGGAGTGAAGGCGATGCCGATACCAATCAGGAATGCCCAGAGCGCAGAGAAGGGGCGTTGCGTAGGTTGCGCGTTGTCTGGCTCCCTCTCACCTGCAGCGAGGGAAGAGGAAGAAGTAACCGTGCTCAGCGGTACCACTCGCGTCTCAGGCGGATAGCAAAATCCCGCCTCGGCGCAGCCCTGATATGTCACGCTGAGCGTTGCGCCTTTATCCGCGAATTTTACCGTTACCGGTAGGTTTAGCTGCCCGGTGTAAATCTCAGTTTTGCCGTAAAACTCGTCTTCATGCCAGGCCGCTTCTGGCATCACCAGCGGCGCTACCTCAGCCTTAGCAGGAGTGATTTTGATCTGTTGACGGTACAAATAGTAGCCGGGCTTAATCTGCCAGTTCAGGTTGAGCTGGCTGCCAGACTGCTGGAAGTCAAAAGCAAACGCCCGATCGACAGGGACAAATTGCGTTTTTCCCGGGCTGTCGAACAGGCCTGCAAAAGTTTGTGTGCTGAAGAGCAGGAAAATCAGCGTAAGGATGCGTAAAGCCATGAGAGGTATTCATTATCTCCGTGGGTAACCGGCAGCACCAGTAATTCAGGGGTTTGATAGGGATGATGCGCTTTCAGGCAGGCCAGCAACGCCTCCTGATGACCGATATCGCTTTTAAGCAGCATCTGCACCTCATACTCCTGTTCCATTTTTCCTTCCCAGTAATAGAGCGAGGTGGCACCCGGCAACAGGGTAACGCAGGCGGCGAGTTTTTCTGCCAGCGCGAGAGCGGCAAGCTCCTGGGCGGTGGCCTCGTCCGGGGCGGTGCAAAGAATGACAACGGCCTGAGTAGTCGACATAGCTTTTCTCGTCTGCGGGGGAAACAGCGGAAGACTATAGCATGGAGGGAGGGAGGAAAGCGTTAAACGGGCCGCTAAGCGACCCGTTGAAGAGAACATTTACAGAATCAGACCGCCGACGATAAAGCCTAAGATTACGCAAAGCGTTATGGCAATTACGCCCGGGATCAGGAACGCATGGTTAAACACATATTTACCGATGCGCGTTGAGCCGGTGTCGTCCATTTCTACCGCTGCCAGAAGCGTTGGGTAGGTTGGCAGCACGAACAGAGCGGAAACGGCAGCAAAAGAGGCTACGGCGGTGAGCGGACTGACGCCCAGCATCAGCGCCGCAGGCATCAACGCTTTAGTGGTAGCCGCCTGGGAGTAAAGCAGCGTTGCAGCAAAGAACAGCACTACCGCCAGCAGCCACGGATAGCTTTGCAGCAGGTCGCCCGCAAACGCCTGGATATCAGCGATATGATGTTTTACAAAGGTATCGCCCAGCCACGCCACGCCCAGCACGCAGACACAGGCGCTCATGCCGGATTTAAAGGTGCTGGCGTTGAGGATTTCGCCGGTGTCGATTTTACAGGTGATGCAGATAAGCGTGGCGATGGTCAGCATGAATACGACAATGGCTTCGTTACGCGGCAGCACCGGGTTCTGAATCAGGCCAACGGTGTCGCTGATAGCGGTGGCGTAAAACATCACCGCCACGATCCCCGTCAGGAACAGCAGCACCGAGCGTTTGGCGTGCGGTTTCAGTTTAAAGACCTGGCTGCCCCGCAGTTGCACTTCGCCTTTGGCAAGACGTTCCTGATAAACCGGATCGTCTTTCAGCTCGCAGCCGAGGAAGTTGCAGACGATGGCGGTCAGCATGACGGCAACCAGCGTAACCGGAATACAGATAGCCAGCAGGGTCAGGTAACTGACACCCAACGGCTCCATAATGCCCGCAAAGAAAACGACGGCTGCGGAAATTGGCGAGGCGGTGATAGCAATCTGGGAAGCCACCACGGCGATGGAGAGTGGACGGGAAGGGCGAATACCCTGTTCTTTTGCCACCTCGGTAATAACCGGCAGCGTGGAGAACGCCGTGTGCCCGGTGCCTGCCAGAACGGTCATAAACCAGGTGACGAGCGGGGCGAGAAAGGTGATGTATTTGGGATGGCGACGCAGCAGACGCTCCGCGAGGCTCACCAGATAGTCCATACCGCCTGCCACCTGCATAGCGGCAATCGCGGCGATAACCGCCATGATGATTTCAATGACGTCAAAGGGAATGGCGCCGGGCTTAATCTGGAACAGCAAAGTAAGAACTAATACACCCAGACCGCCGGCAAAGCCAATGCCTATGCCGCCAAGCCGGGCCCCGAGATAAATCGCCAGCAGGACGATAACGAGTTCAGCGCCAAACATAATATGCTTCCTTGAAGTTTAATGAATTGAAAATAAGTTGTTGTATGAATGTAAGCCTGAAACGAAAAAGGCACGTCGCGATGGACGTGCCTTTTGGCTTTGCTAGCTGGTCGGAAGTATCATTGTTCGTTTTCATCCGTGTAGCGTTTTGCTTTGTAGACCGGGTGCATCAAATTATGGATCGAGAATATATCGTCTAATTCGGCTTCTGTCAGCAGGCCGCGCTCGAGTACGACCTCTCGCACGCTCTTACCGGTTTCCGCGCAAATTTTGCCGACAATGTCACCGTTATGGTGGCCAATGAACGGATTCAGATAGGTCACGATACCAATCGAGTTGTAGACGTAGCTTTCACAGACTTCTTTATTGGCGGTAATGCCGTTAATGCATTTTTCCAGCAGGTTATAGCAGGCGTTAGTGAGGATATGGATGGATTCGAACATCGCCTGGCCGATAACCGGCTCCATCACGTTCAACTGCAGCTGTCCCGCTTCGGAGGCCATGGTCACAGTGGTGTCGTTACCGATGACTTTGAAGCACACCTGATTCACCACCTCTGGCACAACCGGGTTCACTTTGGCTGGCATAATGGAAGAACCGGCCTGCAGTTCTGGCAGATTAATTTCATTGAGGCCCGAGCGCGGGCCGGAAGAGAGCAGGCGAAGGTCGTTACAGATCTTCGACATTTTCACCGCCAGGCGTTTGAGCGAGCTGTGAACCATAACGTAGGCGCCGCAGTCAGACGTTGCTTCAATCAGGTCTTCGGCAGGTACGCACGGCAGGTTGCTGACTTCCGCCAGTTTTTGTACGGCCAGATGCTGGTAGCCTTCTGGGGTGTTCAGGCGCGTGCCGATTGCCGTGGCGCCAAGGTTAACCTCCAGCAGCAGTTCTGCGGTACGCAGCAGGTTTTTAGTCTCTTCGTTTAACAGAACGTTAAAGGCATGGAATTCCTGTCCCAGCGTCATCGGCACCGCATCCTGCAGCTGGGTGCGCCCCATTTTCAGGATGTTTTCAAATTCGACAGCTTTACGCTGGAAACCTTCCCCCAGTTGGTTAATGGCATCGATCAGTTTGATGATGGAGGCGTAAACCGCGATGCGGAAACCGGTTGGGTAGGCGTCGTTGGTAGACTGGCATTTGTTAACGTGATCGTTCGGGTTGAGGTACTGGTATTCACCTTTCTGGTGGCCCATCAGCTCCAGCCCGATATTGGCAAGCACTTCGTTGGTATTCATGTTAACGGAGGTGCCCGCGCCACCCTGGTATACGTCTACCGGGAACTGATCCATGCACTTGCCGTTATTCAGCACTTCGTCACAGGCCTGGATAATGGTATTGGCGATGCTTTTCGGGATAGTTTGCAGCTCTTTGTTCGCCATCGCCGCTGCTTTTTTCACCATCACCATGCCACGCACAAACTCAGGAATGTCGCTGATTTTGTTGTTACTGATGTAGAAGTTTTCAATCGCTCTCAGAGTATGAACACCGTAGTAGGCATCCGCTGGCACTTCCCTGGTACCCAACAAGTCTTCTTCGATACGAATGTTATTTAACATGTGAACCTTCTTTTTCAAGCTGCCAATAAATGCACCGTTTTCACGCACACGATGTGTGGTCGTGAGATGAATAGACCGAAGATTATTTCCATATTCGGTCTCCATGCCGTGATGATATGCTGATCATAGCGAAAAGCAGCAATCTGGATCACTTATTAAAACCCTCATCACATAACTATTATTAATCTGTGATATCGATCAATGGTTGCCAATTTCTGGAAAAATAACCTGGTGTTTAGATTGATCTTTGGCTATTGCGTCGCCATCTGTTAGCAATGACTCATCGCTAACCCATTTATCACAAGTGCCAGAAGGGGCTTGTGTTCCCATTACAGGAGAGTACGGTGCGCTGGATACCGTTAATTGCTATTTTTCTCTATGTTTACATTGAGATTTCGTTGTTTATTCAGGTAGCCCATGTGCTGGGCGTCTTCCTGACGCTGGTGCTGGTGATCTTCACCTCGGTCATTGGTATATCGCTTGTGCGTAACCAGGGCTTTAAAAACTTCATGCTGATGCAGCAGAAGATGGCTGCAGGCGAAAGTCCCGCCGCCGAGATGATCAAAAGCGTTTCAATCGTGCTGGCCGGTTTCTTACTGCTGCTGCCAGGCTTCTTTACTGATTTGCTCGGCCTGCTGCTGCTGTTGCCTCCGGTACAAAAACACCTGACCTTAAAACTGATGCCGCATCTGCGCTTTTCGCGCACGCCCGGCGGCGGCTTTAGCGCGGGCGCTGACGGCGGCCAGACCTTCGACGGCGAATACCAGCGTAAGGACGATGGCCCTAAGCAACTTGAAGATCGCGATGACCGCCGTAATAACGACAATCGCCCCGATCGTTAAAATTTCGAAAATTTTTTGTTTTCCCCCCTTGAAGGGGGGAGAGCTCATCCCCATCTCTCTCGTCACCAGCCGATAACCCATTTGGGTCGGCGTTACCTAAACAACTGATACTGACTTTCTCAAAGGAGAGCTATCAATGAGTATTCGTCCATTACATGATCGTGTCATCGTCAAGCGTAAAGAAGTTGAATCTAAATCTGCAGGCGGCATCGTGCTGACCGGGAGTGCAGCAGGTAAATCAACTCGTGGCGAAATCATCGCTGTCGGTAAAGGCCGCATTCTGGAAAACGGTAACGTGCAACCGCTGGACGTAAAAGTCGGCGACATCGTGATTTTCAACGATGGTTACGGTGTGAAGTCTGAGAAGATCGACAACGATGAAGTGTTGATCATGTCCGAAAGCGACATCCTGGCAATTGTTGAAGCGTAATCCGCGCGCAAACTCAAACTGAACATACGAATTTAAGGGAAAAGAACAATGGCAGCTAAAGACGTAAAATTCGGTAACGACGCCCGTGTGAAAATGCTGCGCGGCGTGAACGTACTGGCAGATGCAGTGAAAGTTACCCTCGGTCCTAAAGGCCGTAACGTGGTTCTGGATAAATCTTTCGGTGCACCGACCATCACCAAAGATGGTGTTTCCGTAGCGCGTGAAATCGAGCTGGAAGACAAGTTCGAAAACATGGGTGCGCAGATGGTGAAAGAAGTGGCCTCTAAAGCGAACGACGCTGCAGGCGACGGCACCACCACCGCAACCGTGCTGGCTCAGTCCATCATCACCGAAGGCCTGAAAGCCGTCGCTGCGGGTATGAACCCAATGGATCTGAAGCGCGGTATCGACAAAGCCGTTATCGCTGCTGTAGAAGAGCTGAAAGCGCTGTCTGTACCTTGCTCTGATTCTAAAGCCATCGCTCAGGTTGGTACCATCTCCGCTAACTCCGACGAAACCGTGGGTACTCTGATCGCTGAAGCGATGGAGAAAGTGGGCAAAGAAGGCGTTATCACCGTTGAAGAAGGCACCGGCCTGCAGGACGAGCTGGACGTAGTAGAAGGTATGCAGTTTGACCGCGGCTACCTGTCTCCATACTTCATCAACAAGCCAGAAACTGGTTCAATCGAACTGGACAGCCCGTTCATCCTGCTGGCTGACAAAAAAATCTCCAACATCCGTGAAATGCTGCCGGTGCTGGAAGCCGTTGCGAAAGCTGGCAAACCACTGCTGATCATCGCCGAAGATGTTGAAGGCGAAGCGCTGGCGACCCTGGTGGTGAACACCATGCGCGGTATCGTGAAAGTGGCAGCTGTTAAAGCACCAGGCTTTGGCGACCGTCGTAAAGCAATGCTGCAGGATATCGCTATCCTGACCGGCGGTACCGTTATCTCCGAAGAGATCGGTATGGAGCTGGAAAAAGCGACCCTGGAAGACCTGGGTACCGCTAAGCGTATCGTTATCAACAAAGACACCACCACCATCATTGACGGCACCGGTGAAGAAACGGCGATTGCTGGCCGCGTAAGCCAGATCCGTCAGCAGATTGAAGAAGCAACGTCTGATTACGACCGTGAGAAACTGCAGGAGCGCGTGGCGAAACTGGCAGGCGGCGTGGCGGTAATCAAAGTCGGTGCGGCTACCGAAGTTGAAATGAAAGAGAAGAAAGCACGCGTTGAAGATGCCCTGCACGCGACCCGTGCTGCGGTAGAAGAAGGCGTGGTTGCCGGCGGCGGCGTTGCGCTGATTCGCGTGGCTTCTAAACTGGGTGAACTGCGTGGCTTGAATGAAGATCAGAACGTAGGTATCAAAGTTGCGCTGCGCGCGATGGAAGCACCTCTGCGTCAGATCGTTCTGAACTGCGGCGAAGAGCCATCCGTTGTGGCTAATACCGTGAAAGCGGGCGACGGTAACTACGGTTACAACGCAGCAACCGAAGAATACGGCAACATGCTCGACATGGGTATCCTGGATCCAACCAAAGTGACCCGTTCTGCTCTGCAGTACGCGGCATCCGTGGCTGGCCTGATGATCACCACCGAGTGCATGGTTACCGACCTGCCAAAAGGCGACGCTCCTGATTTAGGCGCTGCTGGTGGTATGGGCGGCATGGGTGGCATGGGCGGCATGATGTAATTGCCTTAGCACCCTGTGTTAAAGAAACCCTCAGGCAGAAATGTCTGAGGGTTTTTTCTTTTGGGTCGCAGTCTGGTATAAGGTCTTACCGGGCAATGATGGCCCGCTACATTCAATACAGCATTGATTACGGGGAACAACATGCGCATAAAAGTTTCAGCAGGAATGGCTGTGGCAGCGTTGCTGCTGGCGGGGTGCAGTACCAGCAATGAACTGAGTACGGCCGGGCAGAGCGTTCGTTTTGTTGAGGATAAGCCTGCCAGCAATTGCCAACTGTTAGGCAGCGCCACCGGCGAGCAGAGCAACTGGCTATCCGGGCAGCACGGCGATGAAGGCGGCTCTATGCGCGGTGCGGCAAATGCCCTGCGTAATAATGCGGCGGCAATGGGCGGTAACGTGATTTATGGTGTCAGCAGCCCGAGCCAGAACCTGCTGTCGAGCTTTGCGCCGACCGCCAGTAAAATGACCGGCCAGGTTTATAAGTGCCCGAACTGATGTATTGATTTGCGGCGGGTGGCGCTGCGCTTACCCGCCTAACACTCATTTCAGAGGTAGGGTGAATAAGCGTAAGCGCCCATCCGGCAGATGTTTTTACGACTGACGCAGCTGCAAATCCAGCGGCGTTTTGCTCGGCTCACCACCAATCTCACGGGCAAGTTTCGGCACCATGTAGCCGGAAACCAGCGTCAGCAACTCGCGCATAATCTTCCTCGCCTCATCGTCGCTTACCATGAAATGCGCCGCGCCCTGCACTTTATCGAGCACGTGCAGATAATACGGCATCACTCCCGCATCAAAGAGCGCATTGCTTAGATCTGCCAGCGTTTGGGCATTATCGTTAACGCCGCGCAGCAGCACGCTCTGGTTAAGAAGCGTAACGCCTGCCTGGCGTAAGCTCGCCATCGCCGCCCTGAACTCATCGCCGATTTCCTGCGCGTGATTGATATGGTTGACCAGCAACGTTTGCAGGCGCGAGCGTGCTATACGCCCGACGAGTGTCCCGGTGATACGAGCCGGTATAACAATTGGCAGACGGCTATGGATGCGCAGGCGCCTAATATGCGCAATAGCTTCCAGTTCGCTCAGCAACCAGTCCAGTTCATGATCTTTGGCCATCAACGGGTCGCCGCCGGAGAAAATAATTTCGTCAAGTTCGGGATGTTCACTAATATAGGCGAGCGCGGCCTGCCAGTTGCGCTTGTTGCCCTGATTATCGGCATACGGAAAATGGCGGCGGAAACAATAGCGGCAGTTCACGGCGCAGCCACCCTTTACCAGCAGCAGGGCGCGGTTGCTGTACTTATGCAGCAGCCCCGGTACGACGCTGTGCTGTTCTTCCAGAGGATCGGTGCTAAAACCGGGGGCGGTTATAAGCTCCTGCTTTGCAGTAAGAACCTGGCGTAAAAGCGGGTCGTTCGGATTGCCTTTTTCCATTCGTGCAACGAACGCTCGCGGCACGCGAAGGGCAAAAAGTCGACGCGCATCACGGCCTGCCAACAGCTCTTCGTCAGCGTCCAGATTTAAAATATGCAGCAGTTCGTCGGGATCGGTTATAACATCGGCAAGTTGCGTTAACCAATCTTCTCTGCGGGGGGGATTTAGGGTTACAATGTGTGCCATTTTTTGGCTAAGCTACCAATTAACAATTTCAGAGGGCCTTATGGCGACTTATTCTAGCAACGATTTCCGTGCCGGTCTTAAAATCATGTTCGAAGGCGAGCCTTATGCAGTCGAATCCAGCGAGTTTGTGAAACCAGGTAAAGGCCAGGCCTTTGCTCGCGTTAAAATGCGCCGCCTGCTGACCGGCTCCCGCGTTGAAAAAACCTTCAAATCTACCGACTCCGCCGAAGGCGCAGACGTTATCGATATGAACCTGACTTACCTGTATAACGACGGTGAGTTCTACCACTTCATGAATAACGAAACCTTCGAGCAGCTTGCTGCTGACGAAAAAGCGATTGGCGATAACGCTAAATGGCTGCTCGACCAGGCTGAATGTATCGTGACTCTGTGGAACGGTCGTCCAATCCAGGTCACGCCTCCGAACTTCGTGGAGCTGGAAATTGTTGAAACCGATCCGGGCCTGAAAGGCGATACTGCTGGCACCGGCGGCAAGCCAGCTACGCTGTCTACCGGCGCGGTGGTTAAAGTTCCGTTGTTCGTACAGATTGGCGAAGTGATCAAAGTTGATACCCGCTCTGGCGAATACGTGTCTCGCGTTAAGTAATACGTGAAGATTTGCGGCGTGGTTTTGTTTCTTACCACGCCGCCGCTTTTGAAGGCAGGGAAGATGAATCGACTGGCTAAGCAGCTCCTCTTTATCGCTTGTCTGGCGATGTTGCTGAGCGGATGTAATACGACACGTGGTTTTGGCGAAGATCTACAGCATCTCGGTGGCGCAATTGAGCGTGCGACCAACAAATAACTTCCATAACTCCTAAAAAAACCTCCGTCTGCGTCAGCTTTCCATTTTTTGGCTATGCTTAAGTGGCTATACACAACCACATGGGCAAAAAAGGAAAATTTCATGATTAAGAAAACTATTGCAGCGTTCTTTTCACTCGTCGTGCTCACCTCTTTACTGACGGCTTGTAATACTACGCGTGGTGTTGGTGAAGATATTTCAGATGGCGGCAGCGCGATTTCTGGTGCAGCAACAAAAGCACAGAATTAATCGTGACCCCAGGACGGTACGGTAGTTATTACCGTACCGTTATTATGCCACTTCCTGCGGAGAGGATAAAAATAAAGAGAAGCGGTTATCAGCCCCTAATTTCATACGGATATTTCGCTTGTAGGTATAGACCGTTTTAGGACTGATGCCCATTATCTTTGCAATCATTTCGTTACTCGCCGCTTCCGTCCATAATTTTAAGACCCGCTCCTCGCGTAAAGTAAGCAGTGAGGCAGTATGCTGTCGACGGTATCTGAAAGGCGGTCGCGTATTTAACGTTTGCTCTATAAGGGAATGAAGCTCAGGCAAAGGAAGCGTTTTGCTGAATAGCTCCTGCGTGCCTTGTTGTCGACAATACTCAGCAATATGTGGCCGATCTCCACTTTGCATTACCATCAGACGAGTCGATTTATGACAGGCAGAATAAATTGCGGAGAGCTGTTGGATATTATGCAGCACGCTTGCAAAGCCCGAAAAATCAGCAATAACCATATTAGGCTGCCACTGTATAATCTTCTCCCGGGCGATAAGCAGATTATTGGTATCAGCAATACAGAATGTATTATTTTTGTTGATTAAGTGTCTAAGACCCAGAAGACTATAGTAACATCGGTCAACCAGTAATATTTTATACATTTTTAGCGTTCGCCAATTTCATTATTACAGCCTTTCCAGGATCGTAGAGAAACGTTTTAATGATATAAATCTTTTAAGCAAAGTGAATTGCTGATCTACGTAACAAATTCAAGCTATTTCCAGGCTTAGCTTTTCAGTTGAAAGTGCCGGGAAGCTGGCGTGACGCCTTCGGCGGTAAGAGAATCCTGCTGACCTGTTTTGCCGTTTTCTAAGTGATACACTACTCTTCTGTGCACAAGCGTTGCGGGACGACCCGTAACCGCTTCTTTTCCAACGGGGACGGCCCCTTTAGTGGAGCTATTATGTCCTGGTTTATTCTTGTTATTGCGGGTCTGCTGGAAGTGGTTTGGGCCGTAGGGCTGAAATACACGCAGGGGTTTAGCCGCCTGTGGCCTGGCGTGATAACTATTGTGGCGATGGTGGCTAGCATGGCGCTGCTGTCATGGGCGATGAAAACGCTGCCTGGCGGCACCGCTTACGCCGTCTGGACGGGAATTGGCGCAGTTGGCGTAGCCACAATCGGTGTCCTGTTCCTGGGTGAATCAGCAAGCCCGGCCCGTCTGGCGAGCCTGGCGTTGATTGTTATCGGTATTATCGGGCTGAAACTCAGCACCTAGCCTTCTTGTTTGATCCACAGGAGCTTCTCAACCGGGAAGCCCTGGCGGGTCGCGGTTTCCAGCATTTGCTGTTTCACTTCATTGCTGATTGTCGGCGTGCGGGAGAGGATCCACAGGTAATCGCGGTTCGGCCCGCATACCAGCGCGTGACGATAATCTTTGTCGAGCGCAATGATGTTATAACCGCCATAGAACGGACCGAAGAACGAAACTTTCAGCGCCGCACGGTTCGGTGAGCCGGTGAAATAAGCTTTACCGATGCTTTGCTGCCACATCTGACGGTCGGGATTAAATCCGCGATTCACCACCCGTAAACCGCCATCATCCATCAGGCTGTAGGTCGCCGTAACCTTTTCCAGGCCGCGTTCAAATTTATGATCGAAACGGGCAATTTCATACCACTGTCCAAGGTAGCGTTTGGCATCGAAATTATTGATCACCTTCACGTTCGGTGGTGGGGTGGGGGAACTACAGGCAACAACCAAAAACGCCACCGTTGCAGCAGAGACTATCGGCCAGATGCGCATAGCTTATTCCTTAGCAGTTTTTTGCTAAGTGTAGATTGTGTCAAAAAAAATGCCTGCCCGGCGGCAGGCATTTTGGGATGTTTTACACGCTTACAGAGTAATCACCCCGATAAATGTCACTACGGTCAAAATTGTCGCAAGCCCGTAGAATACCCATTTGCCGGAGGGCACATGGATCTTCAGATCGTGCATGGCGTGGTGGATGCGGTGCAGGCCGCACCACAGCGGCAGTACAATCATCAGGAAAATGAACAGGCGGCCAGGTAAGCTATGTGCGAAGGCGTAAACCCGCTCAAAACCCAGCGCGTCGCCAGGGAACAGGCCGAGCGGCAGCATAATGCCCACCAGCAGCACGATCGCGGGAGCGATAATGGCCCCCCACATGCCGCCTGCCCCAAACAGACCCCAGAATACCGGCTCGTCGGAGCGCTTCGGATTGGTATTAATCATAACGTCCTCCTTACCAGAACAGAGCAACAAACAGAATCACAACCGTGGCAACCGCGGTTACCGCCCATAACCCTTTAATCACCGGCTCCGGCCCCATTTTTTCATCCTTGACGATGATGTTGGCGGCCTTCGGCGCCAGCTCAAACCAGGTTTTGGTATGCAGCAGCGCGGCGGCAAGGGTGATTATGTTCAGGATCACGACAATGGGGTTACGCAGAAAACTGACAAAATGCTCCCAGCTTTCTGGCCCGCCTTTCAGGGAAAAAAGACCGCAGATCAGTAGAATGCTGAACCAGACGGTTGGCACCGAGGTGCCTTCGCGCAGCATATAAAAACGGTAGAAGCCCAGCTTTTGCCACCAGGTGGGTGCCATTGTCCGGACGTATGGCTTACGTTTCGTGGTCATTGTGCACTCCTTAGCGTGGTTTCAGGGTGGCGATTAAAAAGTCCTTCGAGCTTTCGACTTTGCCCTGCTGGATTGCGGCGGCCGGGTCGACGTGTTTCGGACAAACTTCTGAACAATAACCCACGAAAGTACAGCTCCAGACGCCGTTCTGGCCGTTTAGCTGCGCCATACGCTGCTTTTTGCCATGGTCGCGGCTGTCCAGGTTGTAGCGGTGAGCAAGCGTAATCGCCGCCGGGCCGATAAACTCAGGATTAAGCCCGAACTGCGGACAGGCCGCGTAGCACAGGCCACAGTTGATACAGCCGGAAAACTGATGGTATTTCGCCATCTGCGCAGGCGTCTGGGTATTGGGTCCCTGGTCCGGCGTGCGTGGATTGCCGATGATATACGGCTTAATGGCTTCCAGGCTTTCGATAAAGTGGGTCATGTCCACCACCAGGTCGCGCTCGATGGGGAAGTTCGCCAGCGCCTCAACCTTCATGCCCCGGGTGTATTCGCGCAGGAAGGTTTTGCAGGCAAGCTTTGGTACGCGGTTAACCATCATGCCGCAGGAGCCGCAAATCGCCATACGACACGACCAGCGGTAGCTCAGATCCGGCGCCAGATTATCCTTGATGTAGCCCAGCGCATCCAGCAGCGAAGTTTGCTCATCGTAAGGTACTTCATAAACGGCGCTGTGCGGTTCGTTGTCCGTTTCCGGGTTATAGCGCACCACTTCGATCTTCAGGGTTTTCATCACATCAGCCATTCGTCGCCTCCTTCTTGTCGGCTGCTTCTGCTTCCGCACCGTAGACGCGTTTTGCCGGCGGCAGGGTGGTGATTTTCACGTCGCTGTATTCCAGACGCGTGGTGCCGTCCGCATCCCTGAAGGCGAGGGTATGCTTCAGGAAGTTAACGTCATCGCGTTCAGTACAGCCTTCGTCCAGACGCTGGTGTGCCCCACGCGACTCCTTACGCGCCATTGCGGAATGCGCCATGCACTCCGCAACGTTCAGTCCATGGCCCAGCTCAATGGTGTAGAGCAGATCGGTATTGAAGACGCTGGAGCTATCGGTAATGCGCACGCGCCTGAAGCGTTCCTGCAATTCAGCCAGCTTGTCGATGGTTTTTTGCATCAGCTCTGGCGTGCGGTAAATGCCGCAGCCTTCTTCCATGGAGAGGCCCATGTCGTCGCGGATTTTCGACCAGCTTTCGTTACCTTCCTGATTAACCAACTGCTTCAGACGGCGTTCTACATCCACCGCCTGGGCGTTCAGAGCCGCGTCGTTAGCGGGCTGAGCGCCGTTGGCACGAAGCATGGCTTGCTCACCTGCCATGCGACCAAAGACCACCAGTTCCGCCAGCGAGTTGGAGCCTAAACGGTTCGCACCGTGCAGCCCCACGGAGGAGCATTCGCCCACCGCGAACAGCCCTTTGATACGAGTCTCGCACTGTGCATCGGTTTCGATACCGCCCATGGTGTAGTGCGCCGTTGGACGTACCGGAATCGGCTCCTTGACCGGATCAACGCCGACGTAAGCTTTGGCCAGCTCGCAGATGAACGGCAAACGTTCGAGGAGTTTTTTCTCGCCGAGATGACGCAAATCGAGGTAAACCACATCGCCGCGTGGCCCCGGAACGGTGCGGCCTGCATGCCATTCATGCCAGAACGCCTGAGATACTTTGTCGCGTGGCCCCAGTTCCATGTACTTATTTTTCGGTTCGCCCAGCGGGGTTTCCGGCCCCATGCCGTAATCCTGCAGGTAGCGATAGCCATCTTTGTTGACCAGGATACCGCCTTCACCACGGCAGCCTTCTGTCATCAGGATGCCGGAACCCGGCAGGCCGGTTGGGTGATACTGAACAAATTCCATATCGCGCAGCGGCACGCCGTGGCTTAACGCCATACCCATACCGTCGCCGGTAACGATGCCGCCGTTGGTGTTGTAGCGATAAACGCGCCCCGCGCCGCCGGTCGCCATCACGACCGCATTCGCGCGGATTTGTACCAGCGTACCTTCCATCATGTTCATAGCGACCAGGCCGCGAGCCTGGCCATCGTCCACCAAAATATCGAGGACAAAATGCTCATCGAAACGTTGAATTTGTGGGAACTGTAATGAAGTCTGGAAAAGAGTATGGAGCATATGGAAACCGGTTTTGTCTGCGGCAAACCAGGTACGCTCAATCTTCATCCCACCGAAACGACGCACGTTAACCGAACCGTCAGGACGGCGACTCCACGGGCAGCCCCACTGTTCAAGCTGCGTCATTTCCGTCGGACATTGGTGAACAAAGTAATCCACCACATCCTGCTCGCATAGCCAGTCGCCACCGGCAACCGTGTCGTGGAAATGGTACGCAAAACTGTCGTGATCCTGTGCGACGGCGGCAGAACCACCTTCTGCGGCCACCGTATGGCTGCGCATGGGATAGACTTTGGAAATCAGAGCGATTTTAGCCTGTGGATTGGCCTGAGCTGCCGCAATGGCCGCTCGTAATCCCGCTCCGCCAGCGCCAATAATGGCAAGATCGGCTTGAAAGATTTGCACGACATTCCTCCAGTTTTTGGTTATTTCGCAATGCTTATTTCACCAAAGGCAGTCCACCGAAACGGTAGGGGCTATTGCGAAAGGGTTTTTCCCTGCTCCTTTGTGGGTAGCGGATTATAACCGGAGGGATTTTAAGGAAATTTGATGCGTTCGATTTTTTGCTGCGCTGCGTAGCAATTAATTATCTGGAGTAAGGGGTCACATCACGAAATTCACCCGTTTAGACGAAAGGCATTAACATAACCTTCCCTTTTGCTGCGCAAAATTTGTCTCCTTTCGGGGATGCGAGTAGACTTCCTCGCCTTGTTTGACTACGGAGATTAACTCATGAGCGAAACGGCCACCTGGCAGCCGAGCGCATCCATCCCCAACCTGTTGAAACGCGCCGCTATTATGGCGGAGGTTCGGCGTTTTTTTGCCGACCGCGGCGTACTGGAGGTGGAAACACCCTGCATGAGCCAGGCGACGGTAACCGATATTCATCTGTTCCCGTTTGAAACCCGTTTTGTTGGTCCCGGCCACTCTCAGGGCATTAACCTGTACCTGATGACCAGCCCGGAATACCACATGAAGCGCCTGCTGGCGGCGGGCGTTGGCCCGGTGTTCCAGCTATGCCGCAGTTTCCGTAATGAAGAGATGGGACGCCACCATAATCCAGAGTTCACCATGCTGGAATGGTATCGTCCGCACTACGACATGTACCGCCTGATGAATGAGGTGGACGATCTGCTGCAACAGGTCCTGGAATGCGAGGCCGCAGAGTCACTTTCTTACCAGCAGGCTTTTCAGCGCCACCTGGAAATCGATCCGTTATCCGCGGATAAAACCCTGCTGCGCGAAACGGCGGCAAAGCTCGATCTGAGTAACGTTGCCGATGAGGAAGAGGATCGCGACACGCTGCTGCAGCTGCTGTTTACTATCGGTGTTGAACCGCACATTGGAAAAGATAAGCCTGCGTTTATCTATCATTTCCCCGCAAGCCAGGCGGCGCTCGCGCAAATCAGCACCGAAGATCACCGCGTGGCGGAGCGCTTTGAGGTTTACTTCAAAGGTATTGAACTGGCGAATGGGTTCCATGAGCTGACCGATGCTCGCGAACAGCAGCAACGTTTCGAGCAGGATAATCGCAAGCGCGCCGCGCGCGGTTTAACGCAGCAGCCTATCGATGTGAACCTACTTGAAGCCTTAAAGGCTGGCCTGCCGGATTGCTCGGGCGTGGCGCTCGGCGTGGATCGCCTGATTATGCTGGCGTTAGGCGCTGACAGCCTTGCCGATGTGCTGGCCTTCCCTGTGGATCGGGCTTAACAGAGGGTGGATGGCGGCTTGCGCTTATCCACCCTGGCAAATCTAAACCGTAGGGCGGGTGAGCATTAGCGTCACCCGCCTTTTCTTTATAAACTTCCCGGCGTCCGACCAGATGTTCCCGCCGATTTAATCGTTCTGCTGCGTGAACCGCCCATATTTTCCAGACGCATCTGGAACGGTGGGAACGGCAGATCGATATTGTGCTCGCGGAAGCCCTGCAGAATCAGCTGATGGATCTCATGGCGCAGCGGCATACGG
The DNA here is from genome assembly GCA_032051265.1 of Buttiauxella sp. Taxonomy (GTDB): domain Bacteria; phylum Pseudomonadota; class Gammaproteobacteria; order Enterobacterales; family Enterobacteriaceae; genus Dryocola. The sequence goes on along the minus strand of DAMBYU010000008.1, from coordinate 6,209 downwards.
TGCCCCATCTCCGCTGCGTAAATTCGTAATTCAAAGATCTGAATCCCCGCCTGTAAATCTACCAGGAAGGCTTCCGGCTGTGGATTATCGATAACCAGCGAACAGCGTTCGGCGGCCTGCAGCAGCACCTTCGTCACTTCTTCGCTGTTTGCATCCGATGGCGCAGGAACGGTGAGCACCACACGCGTTACTGAGTCCGACAGCGACCAGTTGATAAACTGCTCGGTGATGAAGGCCTTGTTCGGCACGATAATCTCTTTGCGGTCCCAGTCGCTGATGGTGGTCGCGCGCGTATTTATCTTTGTGACGCTGCCGGTAAGATCGCGAATCGTCACGGTATCGCCGATACGAATCGGTTTCTCGAACAGAATAATCAGGCCTGAGATAAAGTTGGCGAAGATTTCCTGTAAGCCAAACCCAAGCCCGACACCAAGCGCTGCGACCAGCCATTGCAATTTCGACCATTCAATACCGATCATTGAGAAGCCGACCAGTCCGCCAATCAGCAGCAGCAAATATTTGGTAATGGTGGTAATGGCATAACCGGTGCCGGGCGTTAAATCCAGATGCTGTAACAGCGCCAGCTCCAGCAGCGCGGGGAGGTTGCGCACCAGTTGCATGGTAATAATAAGCACCAGAATAGCTATCAGCACGGCACCGAGCGTAATAGGCTCAAGGCTTTCGACGCCCTGCACGGTTGAGGTGACATCCCACAGCGTGATGTTCTCAAGGAAGCCAAACGCGGAATGGATTTCCGACCACAGCACGATGACCGACAGCAGCGCAATCAGCATCAGAATCGAGCGTACCAGACGTAAGGACTGAACGCTGATCGTATCAAGATCGATTTCCACCTCTTCCACCGCTTCAGCCGACCCTTCCGTGCTGTGGACATGCGCTGACTCGTCTTCGCCGCGTGCTCGCTGGGCCAGGATCTCAGCACGGCGTTGTTTGGCGCGGTCAAAGGCCAGACGGCGACGCTGGATAAGCATCCAACGGCGTATCACGTGATAAATCACCAGCAGCAGGAACCAGATAGCCACCGAGGTTTCAAGGCGAGCCAGTAGCGCCTGCGCCGTTGCCAGATACCCCACGGCGGCAGCCAGAATGGCCGACAGCGGCGCGCAGAGCATCAGATTCCAGAGGATCCGGTTGACGACATTATCGCCGTTGCCCTGTTTATCCACATACAGCGGGATACCCGCTCGCTTCAGGCTAAGCGTGACCAGCGCCAGCGCGCCGCAGATCAGTATGAAACATAGCCGCCCAAGCGAGCCGGAAAACTCGCGATCGTTAAGGTTGTCGAACATGATCAGCGCCATAATCAGCGGCACGATAAAACCGATGCTCATCAGGTAATAGCGCATCGCGCGGGCAACTCGTTCGCGCGGCCAGCCGAAGTGCACAACAAACAAGCCTGTTGGGCGCGCAAAGGTGGCGCAAATCATCACTACCCAAAGCAGCGGCACGGTGGCGGTGACGCCATCGCCGAAGGCGACGGCGATAGGATAAGGCCACGCCTCCTGCAAACCATAACCCAGCGTAGCCCAAAGGACGGGGAGCGGGGAGGCGACAAGGATTGACCAGAACAGAGTGCGCAGCGTTAAGGTGAAATGATCCTGGGTGACTTTGCCTACTTTAGCGCTGGAGCGCGCAAGGAAGGCGGTGAAGTGACGGCGTGAACTGATGCTAAAGCCGACGAGAATCAGAGCGGCAAACAGCGGCAGCAGCGTGGCCCGGCTGGTCAGCATCATGAGGGTGGCGCTACCAAGCTGGCTTACGGTGTCGAGCGAAACCAGGCGGCGTAGATCCTGAAGGATTTCAACCGGCCAGGAGATCCCCATAGTGCTCACATCCGAGGTCCAGAACAGGTAACGGTGCGTAGCCTCGTTGACCTCATTTAGCGCATCTTCAAGCTGGCTGTTCGCCACTTTCAGCTTGGTGAGCTCCAGAATCAGCGTATCGCCGCCCTGCAACAAGGAGTTAAGCAGTTCACGCTGGGTGCGGAGCTGCGCTTCCAGAATGCGATTTTGCTCGGCGGTCAGCTCGTTGCCGTTAGCCTGGCGAAGCTGGCGTAACTGCTGCTGTTTATTAAGCAGATCTTCGTAATGCAGACGCTGGACGCGTAGCTGGGCAAGTTCAGTATCCAGCTGCTGCGGTTTTGGCATCTCCGGCAGTCGGGAAACCTGAGCGCGTAATGCTTCGCCCAGCACGTTGGAGACACCCAGCCACTGGGATTGCTCGCGCAATGTATTGAGGGCCTGGCGCACCTGAAGCGTCTGGCTGGTAGCCTGGCGCTGCTGTGAGGCGACCAGATCCATACGCTGCGCCTGCTGATTAAGAGCCTGGGAAAGTTCGCGGTTATTCTTAAACTGCGCGACTAACGCTGGCGGCAGGTCGGCGCTGTTTTCAGCCAGTAACTCGGTGCTTTCCAGGGCGCGTTCAGCCTCTCGCTGACGCTGGCTGTTAAGCTGGTTACGCAGGCCCTGTAGATAAGCATCCAGCCTGGCGCTCTGTTTCTGCGCCAGTTCGGCGCGCAGGCGGGAGAGCTCCTGGCGGTTGCTGGCGGAAAGCTGCGCCAGTTCCAGTTCGTCCACCTGCGCCTTCAGACGCGCTGACTCTGCCTGTAATGACAAATTTTGTGCCTGAATTAAAGGCGTGCCGGATGTCGGCTGCGTACCGGCGCGGCGCTCCATTTCGCTGAGCTGACGACGGGCATCGGTTTGCTGCTGGGGGAGCTGGCTGAGCGAGTCGGTAATTTCCCGTGTGCGTTCCTGCTCCTGCTGTGCGAGGCGGCTCTTATCCAGCAGCTGGCTGCTGACCTGGAGAATTTCCTGATTTAGCTCATCGGTGGACATGCCTTCCGGCACTTTCTGCGGCTCATCACGCAGACTGGAAAGCTGCTGGCGCAGGCTTTGTGACAGCTTAGGGAAGTTATCAATGACCTGTTGATATTGTTTCGCACGCTCAAGAGAGGCTTTGTGCTCTTCAAGCGCATTGAGGGCGGCCGTGAGCGTTTCCACGGTTTCAGCCTGATTGGGCTGGTCTTTCGCGGATTTGGCTTGCTCAAGTTCCTGGGTTATCTGTTTTGCGTCGGGGAGCGTTGCGGCATACGCGCCCGTGCTGAGGCACCAGGCCATCAGAAGAGTGATTATCAGGCGCACGTCAGTACCTTTATTTGAACCCGGCGCTGTAGTATGACTATAGCGCCGGGGCATAGCTTATTAACTTTCGGGTTTGTTTTCCACCAGCGGGCTGGCTTCCAGCTCGGCTTCGATTTCTGCCTGCGGGATATCGCTTACCGGCACCTCTGGTTCTACCATAGGTTCAGTGGAAACGGCCAGCGGTTCGCCAATTCTGGTTACCGACAGGCTTTGTAGCTGTTCGGCCAGGTTAATTTTCCCTGGTGCGAAGAGATTAATCACGGTTGAGCCCAGCTTAAAGCGACCCATCTCCTGGCCTTTAAGCAGCGCAATCGAACCTTCGCTTTCACCGGCAGGCCATGTCCAGCGCCTGATGACGCCCTCACGCGGAGGCGTAATGGTGCCCGCCCAAACCGTTTCAATGCTGCCGACGATGGTTGCGCCCACCAGAATTTGCGCCATTGGGCCAAATTCGGTATCGAACAGGCAGATCACGCGTTCGTTACGCGCAAACAGGTTAGGAACGTTTTGCGCCGTCAGGTGGTTTACAGAGAACAGATCGCCCGGGACGTAGATCATTTCGCGCAGAATACCGTTGCACGGCATGTGTACGCGGTGGTAGTCACGCGGCGAGAGATAAGTGGTGACAAAGCTGCCGTTACGGAACAGGTCTGCCATCAGGTAGTTACCCGCCAGCAGCGCTTCAAGGCTGTAGTTATGCCCTTTAGCCTGCAGAATTTTATCTTCCTCAATACGGCCAAGCTGGCTGATTACGCCGTCGGCGGGCATCACCAGAATATTCGGATCGGTATTGAGCGGGCGAACCTCGTCACGCAGCGGACGTACGAAGAAATCGTTGAAAGTACGATAGCTTGCGGTATCGGGTTTCTGCGCTTCCTTCATGTTGACCTTGTAGTACTTCACGAACAGGTCGATGACCAGTTTGGTCAACCAGCCCGCACGTTTACTTGCGCCCCAGCCCGCGAGGCGGGTCAGCCAGAGTTTCGGCAGAATATATTGCAGCGAAAGTTTGATGTTATCTAACAAAATAGCCTCCTGGCTAAATGTTCCCAATGAGGGCCTATGCACAAAGGGGGGCGATTCTAGCGACGCCCAGCTTAAATGTCAGTTATCCGTTTCAGAAAAGTTTTTACGCGTTTTTACCTGCGCCATGCTTTCCAGAATGCGGTGGTAGTTTTCGAAGCGGGTCTCGGCAATTTCCCCGCGCTCTACCGCTTCGCGCAGCGCACAACCTGGATCGTTGTCGTGGCGGCAGTCACGATATTTGCAACGGCCTAAGTAATCACCAAATTCGACAAAACCGTGGGTGATTTGTTCCGGTTCCAGATGCCACAGGCCAAATTCGCGCACGCCCGGGGAGTCGATCACATCGCCGCCGCCAGGGAAGTGATACAGGCGCGAAGCGGTGGTCGTGTGCTGGCCCAGGCCTGAGTTATCAGAGACGTCGTTCACCAGTATCTGCTCGTCTTTAAAACCAAGCAGGTTGTTCAGCAGGCTGGATTTACCCACGCCGGATTGCCCGGCAAAGATGCTGATGCGGCCGACAAGTGCTTCTTCCAGCTCTTTTAGCCCTTCCGCTTTATGGCTGGAAACCATCAAAACGCGATAGCCGATTTTACGATAGATATCCATTTGCTCATTAACGAACGCCAGACCTTCTTCGTCCAGCAGGTCGGTTTTATTGAGCACCAGCAGCGGCTCAACGTCCAGCGTTTCGCAGGCCACTAAATAACGGTCGATAATGTTTAAAGAGAGTTCCGGTAAAATTGCGGAAACAATAATGATTTGGTCAATATTGGCGGCGATAGGTTTTACGCCGTCGTAGAAATCCGGGCGCGTCAGGACGGAAGTACGTTCATGTACCGCATCGACAATGCCTTTAATCGTCACGCCCGCAGCCGCTTCTTTTGCCGGGCGCCAGACTACGCGGTCGCCGGTTACCAGCGAGCGTATGGTGCGGCGGATGTTGCAGCGGTGCACTTCGCCTTCAGGCGATTCGACATCCGCATGCTGGCCAAAGCGGCTGATTACGCGGCCATCGCGGGGTTCGCCAAACTGAGAGTCATCGGGATCGGCTTTCTCCACGGTCTGTTTAAGCCGACGCTGGTGGTTTGCTTTAACCCGGCGTTGCTGTCCTTTGGAGAGTTTATTTTTGCTCAATCTTACTGGCTCCTGGTCGCCCCTGATGGGCAAAACCTCTATGATACACACTATTTTATACGAATTAACTCATCTGTCTGTTGGGTGACGAGCGAGAAGGGTGGAAAATAGCATGAGTGGAAACGAAAACAATCTGATTTGGATTGATTTAGAAATGACCGGTCTGGATCCCGAGCGGGATCGCATAATTGAAATTGCCACTCTGGTGACCGACGCCAATCTGAATATTCTCGCTGAAGGACCGACGATTGCGGTACATCAGTCAGACGAACAGCTTGCGTTGATGGATGACTGGAACGTTCGTACCCATACCGGCAGCGGCCTGGTTGAGCGCGTTAAGGCAAGCAAGCAGGACGACCGGGCGGCGGAGCTGGCAACCATCGCGTTTCTGCAGCAGTGGGTGCCGGCGGGTACTTCGCCAATCTGCGGTAACAGCATCGGCCAGGATCGCCGCTTTTTGTTTAAATATATGCCGGAGCTGGAAGCTTACTTCCATTACCGTTATCTCGATGTCAGCACGCTTAAAGAGCTGGCTAAGCGCTGGAAGCCTGAAATCCTTATCAATTTCAAAAAGCAGGGTACGCATCAGGCGATGGACGACATCCGCGAGTCGGTGGCGGAGCTGGCATTTTATCGCGAGAATTTTATTAAGCTTTAATCAGCCGCAAAGAGGAGGTAAACTCCTCTTTCGCCCAGATTTTAAACGATTTGTTGATTAAAGCAGCATTCAAACAAAATCCGCGAAAAAAATCGTTTCAGGGGTTGCGACAAAAACGATTTCTCGTATAATGCGCCTCCCGTACCGATGCAGAATTTGCAGCGTTACACAGAGCGGGAATAGCTCAGTTGGTAGAGCACGACCTTGCCAAGGTCGGGGTCGCGAGT